>CAWGGA010000012.1:0-228163 GCA_963822015.1 uncultured Acidobacteriaceae bacterium | reverse complement strand
GGAGAACCCGGCTACGCAAGCTATCAACTGATCCGCAATGTGCTGGCCGCCTACGCCGCCGATTCGAGCTTCTGCGTCATTCACGACGAGCGCCGTCCTGATCTGCGCGAGGAGTGGTTCCAGGTGATGGCCGCGGTCAGGAGCGCCGATCTGCGCATCCATCTGAAGGCCCTCACCTGGCAGGAGCTGGCTGCTCTTCTTCCCGATGCGCTCAAGGAGTTCCTCGATCTGAAATATGGAATCGTGGCCCCGGGAAAGACGGCCACTCCGATTGGCGAGGGCGTTGAAATCGCCGATTGACGACGCCGCGCTGCTCTACAACCCCAGAATCTTCCGGTTGCTCCCGGCATCCGCGCCGCTGCCCGCAAAATCGTCGAATGCCCGATCGGTGACGCAAATTATGTGGTCGCGCACGAACTTCACGCCCTCCGCCGCGCCTGCTTCAGGATGCTTGATGCAGCACTCCCACTCCACCACGGCCCACCCCGGGTAGTCATACTGCGCCATCTTGCTGAAGACCTGACCGAAATCGATCTGCCCGTCGCCCAGCGAGCGGAATCGCCCCGGCCGGTCGATCCAATCCTGATAGCCGCCGTAGACGCCTGCGCGTCCGCTCGGCCGGAACTCGGCGTCCTTTACATGAAACGCCCGCACTCGCTCGTGATAAAGGTCGAGGAAAGCCAGATAATCCATCTGCTGCAGCAGCATGTGGCTCGGATCGTAAAGAATATTGGCGCGCGGATGGCCTCCAACAGAATCCAGAAATCGCTCGAACGTGACGCCGTCGTGCAGATCTTCGCCGGGATGCAGCTCAAAGCACACATCCACGCCCGCTTCGTCAAACGCGTTCAGGATCGGCAGCCAGCGCCGCGCCAGCTCCGTGAATGCCTCGTCGATCAGTCCCTGCCGGCCGTTGCGGCCAAGGATAAAAGAATGGCCATGCCAGCGCGCCGGAAAACGTCGCATGTGCAGTCAGCCCCAGGTTCTGGCTCGCCTTCGCAGCCCACCATAGTTGCTCCATGCCCCATGCCGTCCGCGCCTTTGCGTTCCCCCTAAGCTCCGCAGGCGCAAAACCGTCGAGCAGCGTGTCGAATGCAGGGTGGCTCGCCACCAACTGTCCCTGCAGGTGCGTCGAAAGCTCCGTTATCGCGAGGCCTGCCCGCTCAGCAATTCCCCTCACCTCGTCACAATAGGCCTGGCTCTCCGCGGCGCGCTCCAGGTCGAAGAGCCTCCGGTCCCAGCTTGGAATCTGAATCCCCGCGTAGCCGAGGCCCGCGGCCCACTTCGCCATCCCCTCGAGCGTGTTGTATGGCGCCTGATCGCCGGCAAACTGCGCCAGAAGAATCCCCGGTCCCTTGATCGTTTTCATGATCTTTCTCCCCGAAACTGCGAGAGCTTTCGTCATTCTCTATGCCAAAAGCCACGCCAGGCGAAATTGGAACTGCGAACAGGCCTGGATGAGTCAGCGTCCAGGAATTAATAGCGACCAGCTGAAGTTAGAATTCTACCCAGCCTTCCTTGCGATTGCTCTCAATCACCCGCTCGACAAACTGCATGCCCCGCACGCCCGCCTGAATTCCGGGCAATGTGGCCGGAAGCGGATTCTTGTTTCCCTGCTTCCACGCAATCAACGCGTCGGCGAATTCGCTGTACAGCACAGCGAACGCCTCCAGAAACCCTTCGGGATGCCCGGCCGGCATCCTCGCCACGACCCGCACATCGCTATCGAGATAACCCATGCCGGCATAGTGAATCTCCTCGGGCCTGTCCGGCCACTTCACCACCAGCTGGTTCGGATCCTGTTGCCGCCAGTCGAGCGAGCCAAATTCGCCGTAGATGCGCAGGCGCACTTCATTCCTCTCGCCCGTGGCCACCTGCGAGCAGGCCAGCGTCCCCTCCGCGACTTCGTTCATCCGCAAAAACGCATTGCAATCGTCGTCCACCTTGCGCCCCGGCACCACGCTTCGCAGCGTGGCGTTGATCGACGTTACCCGCAGGCCGCTCACGTATTCCAGCAGGTGAAAAGCATGCGTGCCGATGTCGCCAATCGCTCCGCCGGGACCGCTTCGCGCAGGGTCGGTGCGCCACGCGGCTTGTTTGTGCCCCGTCGATTCAATCGGGCTGCTCAGCCACCCCTGAAGATATTCAACGGCCACTTTGCGAATCCTGCCCAGCTTGCCCGCCGCGCACAACGCCCGCGCCTCGCGCACCATCTGGTATCCCGCGTAGGTGTGCGTCAGCGCGTACGGCAGGCCCGCCTTCTCGATCGCGGCCTCCAGCTTCAGCGCCTCCTCATAGGTCGCCGTCGCCGGCTTGTCGCTCATCACCGGAAAACCTGCTTCGAGCGCGGCCATTGCGATGGGCAAGTGCAAATGGTTCGGCGTCACGATCGCCACGAAGTCGATTTTGTCCGCTCTTTCGCGCTCCGCTTCGATCATCTGGCGGTAGTCAGCATATGCGCGCGCGGGATCGATGTGGAACTTCGCGCCCGCCTCGCGCGAGCGCTCCGCCGAGTGCGAAAATGCCCCCGCAACCAGCTCGATCTTTCCGTCCAGCTCAGCCGCGATGCGGTGTATCGGGCCGATGAAGGCGCCCGGACCTCCGCCCACCATGCCCATGCGCAACTTCCGTTGGTTTTCCATCACATTTCTTCCCCGTGGAGATGCCCGCCATCCAAGCCTGTCTGCCGACGCGCAAACTCAAGCAACTCATAGCCTAATCGATCCCTCCTCCCGCGGTCTCGCATGCCAAGGCCGGCGCCAGGGCCCTCGGCGTGGGCAGCGGCCTCGTGAGCCTGGCTGCCTTCGATTCCGGCCACGCGGAAACCATTACCGGAACCGCCAGGACTTTTTTAAAGGTGCTGGCCAAGGCACGAAGGTGGTAACATTGAGACTCGCTGGAGCGCCTTTGAGAACGGCGCCGGCGCACGGAATTAGGAAGAACCGTCCAGGCGGTTCTTTTCCCATAACCCATAAGGAGATGCGGAGATGAGAAGGCGGACATTTTTGGTAAACACTGCAGCCGGGATAGCGGCTGTCGCCGGAGCAGGTTTGAAAGGTTTGAGCGCGGAACAGCCAGCAAACACTGAGGCGTTAGGGGTCGAGATGACACCAGATGCGGACGCGAAACCTGGGATCGGGCGCCCGGTGAAAGTTGTGAGTATCAGTTTTTCCCCCGATAAGCCGGTATGGGACGAAGTAACGCGCCATGTTGATGAGGAAGGGTCGCGACAGCCCGATATCATTCTTTTGCCTGAGACATGCCGGGGACAGGACGGCACCAGCGAGGAGTCCCTGGACGGGCCGACAGTGACCGCGATGGCCGCATTGGCAGCCAAGCACAAAACCTATATCGCGGTTCCGATTGATCGTCGAGACGGCGATCGGCGTTACAACACCGTGGTGCTTCTGGACCGCTCCGGCAAGGTGGTTTCACTCTATAACAAGATTTTCCCGTATTGGTCGGAATACGATGTGCATCCTGCCGTCAGCCCCGGCGACGAGGCTCGTGTCTATCAGGCCGATTTTGGCAAAGTGGGCTTTGCAACCTGCTTCGATGCCAACTTTCCCTCGGTCTGGAAGCGCATTGCCGACATGGGAGCCGAGCTGGTGGTGTGGCCCAGCGCCTATGTTGCCGGCTCGTCGCTCCAGTCGCACGCCATCAACAATCACTACTACGTGGTTAGCTGCACGCAGGCGGCTGTTTGCATGGTGTACGACATTAACGGGAAGAGGATTTATACCTCGCGGTCGAAAGAAATCGATGTGAGCCGGGTTTCTCTGGATTTGGACCGGGTGATCTTTCACGAAAACTTCAACCTCGCCAAGCGCGACAAGCTGCTCAGTGAACATCCGAATGATGTAATCCAGGAACAGTGGATGAAGGATGAGCAATGGTTTGTGCTCAAAGCCGCGCGGCCCGGCGTGAGCGCCAGGGCATTGGCCCATGAGTATGGCCTGGAGGAGCTCCGGCACTACATCGACCGCAGCCGCATCGCGATCGACGAACTCCGCGGCTCGGAATTCATGGCTTAAGCCGCGAGGCAGCGGCATCGGCGAGGCAACTATGAAAGGGCCGGTCAGCTCAGGCTTACCGGCCCTCTTCCTCTTATTTCCTGCCGCCTCGTTCGCCTTCACCTCTGCGAATAACCACGCGTACAGCGCCACGCCGACGTAACATGCCAACGGCACAAGGTATGCCGCGCGCAGCCGGAGCACGCCCATCAGCATCGTCAGCACGGCTCCACCCAGATCGACATCACGATGAACGATACCCACGGTCTTGGTCGCTCGCCCATCCCCTTCAGCCCCAACGCAAAAATCGTCGGGAACATGATCGACATGAACAAACTCGTCGTCAGCAGGCAGCCGACGCCCAGCCAGCCCGGGTGCACCAGGCGAACGAGGCACAGATCCACATTGATAACCGCATACGTGCCGAGGAGCATCGAGCGCGGAAACGCACGCATGAGCCATGCCGAACGAATCGCCCCACGGTAAACGCCGCAAGCGCGCCGGTCAGCATGTATCCGGAGCCGCATCTGCTCACGCCTCGCCGATTTCTCGGCGTAACTGATGAAGTAAGCTCCACGTGCCGATCTGCGCGCCCACGTAAAGAAACTGCGCCAGCACAGCAAAAACAAAATGCTGTCGCTTCAGAGCGGCTTGGACGTGTCGTGCGTTCTGCTCTCCCGCGAGAACTCCAGGCCAGCATGCGGAAACGGCGTTAACACGATCAGCACTGCCCAGAACAATACGATGCCGCCAAGCACCAGGTACGGAGTGACCACGCGCAGCGTCTCCGAGTGCAGATACGCGTGATAAGTTCCGGCGGCTCGCATTGCCGCAACCTGCGCCGCTCAACTCACGCCGGAAAAAATGAACCGGCTGCCGATCAGCCCGGCGCAGATGCTGCCCAGCGGATTGAATGCCTGCGACAAATTGATCCGCCTCTCTGCTGATCCCGCCGTCGCCAATTGAATAATGAACGGGCTCGATCCCGTCTCAAGAAACGACAAGCCGCTGGCGATGACAAACTGCGCTAACAGAAAGCACCAATACTCCGTGTCATCGCGGCCGGCTAGAAGAAAATGCATCCCGTGCCGTAGAGGACCAGCCCCACCATAATGCCGGCCTTGTAACCAGCGCGCCGCATAAGCTGCGCGGCAGGCATGGCCAGGGAAAAATATCCCAAATAGAAAGCAAATTGCACCAGCCCTGCTTGCAGCCGGTTAATCTTAAACGACTTCATGAACTGGCTGATCAGGATGTCGTTCAGGTTATTGGGGACTCCCCACAGAAAAAACAGCGCCGTAACCAGAACGAATGGCAACATCCGTCCGGCGGGAACCAGACGGATCTTTAACTATCGTCGATTGTTGCGAACGCTGTGTTTTCCTGTCCGATTGGCCCAACAGAAATTCTCAAGTTGAATCCTTCCTCACGGAACGCGTTCAGCCTCGGAACGCAAATGGTACCGACACCCTCTGTCCAGCGCTGCATCACTCGACACGCCGCCGCTTCCTTTGTAAAGGCTTTCACATTTCTATCGGATCAGTCGTTGTGCTGGCAAATCGCATGCCAGTAAATCCACCCCGATCGCCTCATCCCGCCCGCGTGTACTCCGCGCGCCTATAATCCGTGCTTAAGGCGGCGCTGGCCCGCAGGTCATTCAAGAAACCACGGCGCCGGTCAGCACGATGCCACAAATTGACACCGGCTCGATCGAATCCGCACGGCGCTTTTACGCCGATGAGGTGTGCCGCATCAACCGCATCGCCGCGCCCGCCATCCTTGCCGCATTCGCCACGGTGCCCCGCGAGCGCTTCGTCGGCCCCGGCCCGTGGATGATTCAGAGCTCCGGCACGGATTGGTTCACTGAGAGCGACGATCCGCGCCACGTCTATCGCGATGCCCTCATCGTGCTCGACCCCGCCAAGCGCCTGAACAACGGCCAGCCCAGCCTGTGGGCCTATCATCTGAGTCTGCTCGATCTTCGCCCCGGCGATTCCGTGCTCCATCTCGGCTGCGGCACGGGGTACTACACCGCCATCCTCGCTGAGCTGATCGGCCCGCAAGGCAAAGTCACCGCCATCGAAATCGACGAGGGCCTCGCAGCCCGCGCGGCAATTGCGCTGGAGCCCTGGCCGCAGGTCACCGTGATTCACGCCGACGGCGCAAAGGGTTCTTTTGATCTCGCTGACATCATCGTTGTCAGCGCCGGCGCCACGCATCCGCTACCCGCGTGGCTTGCGGCCCTCAAGCCTGAAGGCAAGCTCCTCTTTCCGCTCACCTCCACGCGCGGCCCAGGCGCCATGGCCTACCTGACGCGCAAAAACGCGGATCTCTTCGCCGCCACGCTCTGCGGCTCGGTCTTCTTTGTCGATTTTGAGGGAGCTCGCGACCCGGCTGCAAGCAACGAGCTGGCCCAGGCGCTCAAGCGCGATGAGGGCTCAAGCGTGCGCTCTTTGCGCTGCGATCGCGCACGAGAGAAGACGACTCCTGCTGGCTGCACGGCAATGGCTGGTGCTTCTCGCGCCACGCAGCGGTCCCCGAACCCGCACCGCTCCCGGCGTCCGCCTGACGCACTCACAGCACCCGCGCCAGCCACTTGCCCGTGTGCGAGTGCAGATTGCTTGCGATCTCCTCCGGTGGGCCCTGCGCCACAATTCGTCCGCCGCCTTCGCCGCCTTCCGGCCCCAGATCGATCACCCAGTCGGCGCTCTTAATCACATCCAGATTGTGCTCGATCACGATCAGCGAACCGCCGCCATCGATCAGCTTGCGAAACGCGGTCAGCAGCTTTGACACATCGTCGAAGTGCAGTCCCGTCGTCGGCTCATCGAGAATGTACAGCACACGGCTCGCCTGGGATGGCTTCGCCGCCGCGTTTACCGCCCTCACCGCCGCCAGGTGCGCCGCCAGCTTTACGCGTTGCGCCTCGCCGCCTGAGAGCGTCGTCGCCGACTGCCCCAGCCGCAGATATCCAAGGCCAATCTCGTCCAGCACCGCCAGTTTATCCACCAGCCTGGTCTGCCCGGCAAAGAAGCGCAGTGCTTCCTTCACCGTCATTTGCAGCACGTCGTGAATATTCTTTCCTTTGTACTCGATCTCCAGAATCTTCGCCTGGTAGCGCGTGCCGTTGCAGTCCTCGCAGGGCAACTCGATATCGGCAAGAAACTGCATCTCCACCGTCACCGTTCCGTCGCCCTCGCAGGTATTGCATCGCCCGCCGGGCACGTTGAACGAAAAATGTCCCGGCGTGAGCGAGCGCCGCTTGGCTTCAGGCTGCGCGGCAAACAGCTCGCGCACCAGATCGAAGCCCTTGATATACGTGATGGGATTCGATCGCGGTGTGCGCCCGATCGGCGTCTGATCCACCAGCACCACGTCGTTCAGCCGTTCCGCCCCGCTCAGCGAACCGAACACGCCCGACGGATCGCCGCCATCCGTCTGCCCCAGCGCTCGCGCCACCGCGCGATACAGCACCTGGTGCACCAGGGTGGACTTGCCCGACCCCGAAACGCCCGTCACCGCTACCAGCATTCCCAGAGGAATCTCCACGTCCAGCCCGTGCAGGTTGTTCGCCCTCGCTCCGCGCAACACCAACTTCTCCCGGCCCGGCGCGCGACGCCGCGTGGGCACGGGAATCGCAATTTTCCCGCTCAAATACCGTCCCGTGAGCGACGCCGGATTGGCCTCGATCTCTGCCAGCACGCCCTCGGCCAGCAGCTTTCCGCCAAACTCGCCTGCGCCCGGCCCCAAATCCAGCAGATGATCCGCCGCGCGCAGAATTTCCGCGTCGTGCTCCACCACCAGGATCGTGTTTCCCAGGTCGCGCAGTTCCTCAAGGATATGGATCAGCCTCGTCGTGTCGCGCGTGTGCAGTCCGATCGAGGGCTCATCCAGCACATACAGTGCGCCCACCAGCCGCGATCCCAGCGAAGCCGCCAGTTGAATCCGCTGCGCCTCGCCCCCCGACAGCGTGGACGCCAGCCGGTCCAATGTCAGATATTCCAGCCCCACAGCCACCATAAAGCCGAGCCGCTGCCGCACCTCGGTCAGAATCGGCCCCGCAATTTCCTCCTGCACCGGCGAAAGCGCGAGCTCGTCGAAAAACTCCTTTGCCTGCGCAATCGTCATCGCCGCTGCCTGGCAAATGTTTTTGTCCCGTCGTTCCAATGCGCACCGCCCGCGCCTCGGCCCGCAGCCGCTGCCCGCGGCAGTCCGGGCACTCCGCGTAGCCGCGATACTTGCTCAGCATCACGCGCACGTGCAGCTTGTACTTCTTGCGCTCCATCTGCGCAAAAAACCCCATCACGCCGGCGAATCCATCCTTGCCGCGCAGAACGGTTTCCCGCGCCGTCTCCGGCAAATCCCGCCACGGCACGTCCAGCGGCACGCCCAGCTCCGCCGCGCGCTTGCGCAGTTCGCTGAACCACGGCCGGTACTTCGGCCGGTTCCACGGATCGATCGCGCCCTCAAGCAACGTCAGTCCAGGTTCGGGAATCACCAGGCCCAGGTCGTAGTCCACCGTGTTGCCGAACCCCTGGCAGCGTGGGCACGCGCCAAAGGGATTGTTGAAGCTGAACAGCCGCGGCTCCGGCTCGCGCCCCGGCCGATGGCAGTTGGTACATTCATACGCGCCGGAAAACCGCAGCCGCCTGCGCTCCGCCGTCTCTTCGCGGGGCTTCGGGGTCCCCGCGGACACCGGGGCCCCCAGCAAGCGTTCTTCGGTTGTTGGGGCGGGGGACAGGTCTTCGTCCGTGGGGTGACGGGCTGCTCTTCAAAAATCGCCTCGCCTGCCTCGCGATACGCAGTCTCCACAGCATCCACGATGCGCGCGCGGTTTTCGAGGCTTACGACGATTCTGTCCAAAAGGACAAATAGCGGAGCTGAAAAATCCAGATCGAGCAGCGACTCCGGCGTTGAGAACTCGAAGATTCTTCCCTGCTGCCAAAGCCGGTTGAAGCCGCTGGCCCGCAACTCAGCCAGCCGCGCCTTCAGCGTCTCCAACTGCGGCGCATCCCGGCGCGGCGACTCGCTCGCCTTTCCTGCCGATTTGGTTTTAGCCGCCGGTTTCGCGGCTCGCCCCACGGCCTTCTCCGCCTTCGTTTCGGGCACCGGCGCGGCCGCCGCGCTCATCGCCGGGAACAGCACATTCAGCCGCGTTCCCTCGCCCAGAGCCAAAATGGCTTCGGCCGCTTCGTCAACCGAATCGCGCTTCACCAGCCCGTCGCAGTAAATACAGTGCACCTGGCCGCAGCGCGCCCACAAGCAGCCGCATGTAGTCGTAGATCTCAGTCGCCGTCGCCACCGTCGACCGCGGATTGCGCGTCGTGTTCTTCTGCTTGATCGCGATAGCCGGCGCGAGCCCGTCGATCTCGTCCGCGTCCGGCTTCTCGATCCGCTCCAGAAACTGCCGCGCGTACGCTGAAAGCGACTCCACATACCGCCGCTGCCCCTCGGCATAGATCGTGTCGAAGGCCAGTGAACTCTTGCCCGATCCCGACACGCCGCTGATCACCGTCAGCTTTCCGTGGGGAATCTCGCACGAGAGATTTTTCAGGTTGTGTGTCCGCGCATTGCGGATGATGATGGCATCGTTCAAAGGGAAGGCACCGGCGTAAACTTGTCCGGCCGCGCCACTGTCCCCTCCGCGAGGCTCAGGGCGCAACCAGCCATTATCTATTATAGGCGTTCGCACGCTGTATCACTTCCCATCGACGCCGGAGAGAATCACCTGCTCGTTTCTCTCGCGCCGTTGCCGCTTCCGGTCAGCGAATGCCAGGCGGGAGATCAGGCGAGTAGAATTGCCCAGGATAAACCGGGAGTGGAAGCGAGCCGGTGAAATCAGCGCGAAGTGCCCCGGATTATACCGCCGAGTTACGCTCCACATGAAATTTGATTCATATCAAGGGAGGGGAAGAGCAAGATGAAAACAGTTGCTTTCACGAATCATCTGAGCAGGAAAATCAAAGGCTTAATCCTGGCGCTCACATTGCTGGGTACAGGTGCGTGCGAGGCGCAAATAATGGCGGCGCCGCACAAGGCTTCCGACGCCAGTTTTCCCGCCTATCCAGTCAAAGTAAGTGCGAATGGGCGCTATCTGGTCGATCAGAACAATACCCCCTTCCTGATTGCCGGCGATAATCCGCATGCCCTGGTTACGATGATCACCGTGAAAGATGCCGAGCACTATTTCGCCGATCGCGAGGCTCACGGATTCAATGCAGCGTGGATGGATGTGCTTGTTGCCGGCCCGTATCGGCCGTATAGTCCGAAGGACGGAGCCACGTATGACGGTATTCTCCCCTTTACCGGCTACGTTGCAGGCGGTCAGGATACAGCGCATTACGACCTTACAAAGCCTAACGAGGCATACTTTGCCCGCGTCGACCAGATGCTGGCGCGAGCGGCAACTCATCACATATTGGTCTTCTTGGATCCTATCGAGACAGGGCAGTGGGTTCCAACACTGCGCAACAATGGCCTGCCGCGCGCTGAAGCTTACGGCCGGTATCTGGGAAACCGCTATAAGCACCTTCGCAACATACTCTGGCTGAGCGGTAACGATTTTGAAACCTGGGAAAATCCTGCCGATGATGCCTTGGTCGAGGCGGTGGCAAAGGGCATCCGGTCTGCCGACCCCGACAGCCCGCAAACTGTCGAGTTGAACTATCAGAATAGCTCTTCTTTCGATGACCCGACCTGGGTGCCGCTCATTCAAATCAACGGCACCTATGCATACGCGGCAACCTATATTCAGATGCTGCATAGCTATAATCAGACGCCCATTGCGCCGACCTATCTGCTTGAGGCCCATTACGAATTGGAAAAGGTGGGCGATCCGTGGGATTACGGAAATCCCCTGGTACTCAGGCGCCAGCAGTATTGGGCAATGCTGAGCGGGGGGAAGGGTCAACTGTACGGCAACGCGTTTATTTGGACCTTCATGCCCGGGTGGAAGTACTATCTCGACACCGAAGGGGTAACGCAATTTATGATCTGGAAGCATTTTTTCGAGTCGATGCCATGGCAGAACCTGGTTCCGGATCAGGCGCATACGGTAGTCACGGCGGGGTTTGGCACGTTCGGAGATCTGCAGACCCGTGTCAGCACAAGCGACTATTGCACTGCATCCAAGACGCCCGACGGCTCATTCGTGGTTGCCTACATACCCACCGAGAGGACGATCACAGTGAACATGGCGAGCCTGAAGGCGCCGGCGATTGCCAAGTGGTTTGACCCCTCAAACGGAGCCTATACCGTTATCTCCGGTGGACCCTTTGCAAACAATGGCACGCGGGAGTTCACGCCCCCCGGAAAAAATCACGACGGCGATGAGGACTGGGTGTTGTTGCTTGCAGCCAGATAGGGGAGGCGAAGCGGTCCAGATCGGCCCGGCATTGCGGAGTGCCCGGCAAGCAAATTGGTTTGTTGCCTGCCTCGCCTTCGCTTTGCCGCGCCATCTCGCGTAGTGGGAGTAGGCCCCGCCCGTCCCTGCCCCGTTACACTGTTCATTGAGGGATTTCGTGCTTCGTTTCACTGTTCGCGTCCTGTTTTTGGCTTCGCTTACCGGGCCTGTCTGTGGCTTTGCTCAGGAAACTTCGCCTGCCGCCGCGCCACCCTCGAGATCTCCCGCCCAGCCCGCTCCCACGGCAACCCCGCAGCCTATCCCGGACCAGCTCGCATCTGCCGAAGCGGCCATCGCCGCCTCCGACTGGAATTCCGCCGAGTCCAGACTCGACGCATATCTCGCCGCCCACCCCTCCGATGCGCGCGCTCTGTTCGACGCCGGCTATGTGGCCGATGCGCAAAACCGTCTCGACGATGCCGTCGCCCTCTACCGCCGCGCCATCGCCGCCAATCCCAAATCGTTTGAGGCCCACATCTCGCTAGGCCTGCTTTTGGCTCGTCAAAGCAAGCCGGCCGAGGCGCGTCCCGAGCTCCTCACTGCCACCACTCTCAATCCGGGCCTGGCCGATCCGACGCTCAAGGCTCGCGCCTGGCGTGCCCTGGCCCGCATCGACAGCAGCTCTGATCCCGCCGCCTCCTCCAACGATCTCCTCGAAGCCCTTAAGCTCACTCCGGAGACACCTGCGGACACTCTCCTCGCTGCCGAGCTGGCCGAAAAAACCGGCCAATACGACGCCGCTGCAGCCGCCTATCGCCGCGCACTAAACGAAGATCCTCAGTCTGCCCAAGCCAGCGCTGGACTCGCCCATCTGCTCATCCGAAGCAAGCGTTATCCCGAGGCCGAGACCCTCCTTCGCGCCGCGCTCGCCAAAACCCCCGGGGACCTTATCCTCACTGCCCAGCTTGCAACCGTGCTCGCCGACCAGGACAAGGCCGAGGCCCTGCCACTCTTGCAGAAGCTCCACGCCGCCCACCCCTCCGACTCCACCATCACGCGCATGTTGGCCACGGTGCTGGCCGAGGCCGGCGACCCTGCCGGCTCCGACGAGCTTTACCTTCAGCTCCTGGCCGCCACTCCCGGCGACCCCGAACTGCTGGACGCCCATGGCCAGAATCTTCTCAACCTGACCCACTTTGCCCAGGCCTACGCTGCCTTCGACAAGGCAACTCAAATTGACCCCGCCAATGCCAACGCCTGGAGCGGCCTGGCCTTTGCCGCTTCGAAGACCGGCCGCCCCGATGTCACCCTGCACGCCCTCAACATGCGCGCGAGATACTTGCCTGACAACGCTTTCATCCTCTTCCTCTGGGCCACGGCTTACGACTCCCTGAACCAGAAACAGCAGGCCGCTGCCTACTACCGCCGTTTTCTCTCGGCTTCCGCCGGCCAGTTTCCCGATCAGGAGTGGCAGGCCCGCCAGCGTCTTCGGGGCCTCGAGAGATAGCTTGCGCAGTCTTGCAGCTCCTCGCGAAGTCCAGCCTTCCCATTTCGGGCCGTTCCGTTTCACGCTGCCCGCGGTATTCGTCCCATCAAATTCCTGCATCTTATTTGTTGCGGTTTTTTGAGAAATGCGACTACTATAGTCACAATTTGGGGGCAGAGCCGCGCCAGAGGAGCTCCCCTATGCGGACTGTGGTTCCGATCGCCGCGTTCCTTGCACTGAGCCTGAATATCGGTCCCGTGTGCGCTCTTGCTTCCGACAGTTCCACGCCCGATCAGCAAACCATCGAAGCTCTTGAGCTCCGGGCCAGCCAGGCGCAGCCGCGCGAGCAGTGTTTCCTCTATGCACAGATCGTGCAGCAGATGACCGAGCTCAGCATCCGTCAATACCAGGCCGGCGATGTCAATAAGGCCACTGGCCTGCTCAGGCAGATCCAAAAGTTCGCGCAAAAGATCCATCGCTCGGTGGCCGACAACGATAAGCGCCTTAAGAACGCCGAGCTGCTGCTTGATCGCACCGCCTTCCGCCTTAGTGAAATGGCTCAATCCAGCAACGTTGAAGACCGCCCGCTGGTGGAGCAAACTCTGGCGCAGGTCACCGACGCGAAAAATGCGGCCATGATGCAGGTCTTTAACAAATAGCGATCGTCTCCGCCCGCTGTTTTATGCGGGGATGGGTAGGTGCGTCTGGCTACCGTTCGCCGTTCACTCCTTCACCTTTCACCTTCACTTTTAATGTTTATTTATGCTCGAATAGAACCGCCGGAGGCTTTCCCTTGATTCGCTCCCTCGCAGCCGCCCTCTTCTCCTTGCTCATCGCCGCGCCGCTCGCCGCGCAAATGGAAAAACCCGAGCCGCTGACTCAGGACCAACGGGACCAGATCGCCGAGGCCAGCATCGATCCCGTGACCCGAGTCGATCTCTACGTTAAATTTCTCAACGAGCGATCGGACACCATTCAGGGGTTGATCAAACGCGTCCACTCCCCCGCCCGCAGCCATCGCCTTAACAATGAGCTTCAGGATTTCGCCGCTCTTATGGATGAACTCGGCGACAACCTCGATATGTACTCCGACCGGAAAGCCGACATTCGCAAATCGCTCAAAGGTCTCAACGAAGGCGTCGCGCGATGGCAAGGTATCCTACACGCCCTGCCCAGCGAACCCGGCTTCGCGTTGTCGCTCAAGGATGCGCTCGACAGCGCCGGCGACCTCGCCGCCCAAGCCAAACAGTTAGTCTCCGACCAGGAGGCCTACTTCAAAGCGCATCCCGAGCAAAAAGGTCAGGACCGCTACGAACCGAAGTGAATAACAGGCTCTAGGTGAGCACGGGCGCGTCGGCGACGCCGGCAACACCGAAGACGCGGCGGTAGCGCTCGGCTTCCTTGGGATCACCCAGGGCTTTGGAATAATTGTCAGAGAGCTTGACGGCGGGCCGGCCCTGGACGTCAGTGAGCTTGCAGACCAGTCCGACGGGGTTCAAGCCATCGTTGCCCTGAGGATTGCATCCGCGGAAATCATTGGTCAGCAGGGTTCCCCAGCCGACGCTAAAACGGATGCGGCGGCCGGGAAACCAGCGAGCCGGGTCGTGAAAGTCTTCGGCCGAACGAAAGCTGTCGGGCGATGCGCCGTTGAGTATCGTTCCGGAAAAATAAGCGTGAAGGCTGAGGATTTGCTCTACATCGAGAGCATCGCTGGCGATGAGGCGCTTCTGACGCGGGTCGCGGCCGTGGCGCTCCAACCATGCAATATATTCGTCACCGGCCGCGTAAGCGTCTTTGCTGTCGATGCGCTGGCCAGTCCAGTTGGCTACCCAGCCGGGTGCGCCGCGCAGGAACTGCGTGGAGCCGAAGGTGTCAGGCAGAAGAATGAGCAGCTCGCCCTGATAACTCTGCTGCCAGAGCTCCAAAAGGCGGTACTGTGCCGTGCGTAGCTCCTCATCGTCACGGGCGAGGGCGGCCATGGCCATGGGCAGCTCGTGGCCGTTGGTGCCAATGGCCTCGAGATCGTGCTTGTAAGCAAGATAGGCGTTGGATGTGCCAGTGAAGGCTTCTCCCAGCGTAGCGGTCATGGCATTGACGACGTATTCGTGCCACAGAAAACTGTGCCTGCGGCGGGTACCGAAGTCGCTGATGCTCAAGTCAGGGACTCCGCGCAGGCGCTCCATCTTCTCCCAGAGGCGGGTTTTGGCGCGCGCATAAAGGAGGTCAAGCTCGAGTTCGCTTAGATGTTTGAGCGCGGCGCGAGTCTTGAGCTCGCCGATCTGGGCGAGCGCGTATATCTCCCACATCGAGGCGCCGGACCAGAGCCCTTCGAAGCGAAGGTGGAGCTGGCCGTCGCGGATCGAGAGATCGTAATCGGAGAGACGGAAATCGTGTTCCAGCCAATCGAGGAATGCGGGCTCGAAGATGCCGCGGCGGCCGTAGAAGGTGTTGCCGGCGAGCCAGACCAATTCGGATTTGCGGAAACGGAGCTGGCGTGTTGCGTCAAGCTGCTCGCGCAACTCATCGATGGCGACGATTTCACCCAGGCGAACCGACGAAGTGCGATTGATGAAAGTGAAAGTGGCGTGAGTTTGCGGAAAGTGCTTCCAGATGAACTGGAGCATGAGGAGCTTGTAAAAATCGATGTCAAGCAGGGAACGCGTAATGGGATCCATCTCCCAGTTATGGTCGTGCGCACGCCTGGCAAGATCGATAATCACGATGACCCTACTTTAACTGAGTTGCGCGGGGACGGGAAGCGAGGGCCACGACAGCTCTAGCCGGCCGCTTGCTCGATTGCGAGGGCGATAGCGTCGCGGGCGGAATCGGGAAGGGCAGGCATAGCGCCGGACTGCGAGGCCATCCAGCCGCCCCAGCGGTTGCCGGCATGGTTCAGCGTGGCGAGATCCGCGCCGCGAAGCATGTAGTGCGCGATGGCCGCTGTAAACGCATCTCCAGCGCCGATGGCGTCGGCCACCTTCACTGGAAATCCGGGGTGCTCGTCCCACTCATCGCGCGTCGAGAGCAGACTGCCGCGCGCGCCGCGCGTGATCGCGACCATCTGAAGAGTGGGAAATTCCGCAAGGAGACATCCCGCGACCGAGCACAATTGCGCTGTGGTCATCGGAGGCTCGGCGTTTGTGGGTTGCTCGCTTCGAGTCAAGTTGAGCAGATCGAGCAAGAGCCGCGCTTCTACGTCGTTCATCTTGACCACCGTGGCGAGCTCCAGAGATTCATCGAGCACCTCAGCGGAGTAGAACGGCGCACGGAGATTTACGTCGAAGATGCGAATGCACGAGGCCGAAGTTTCGGCAGCCAATGCCTGGATGGTTTGGCACGACTGCGAATTACGTTGTGCGAGCGTGCCGAAGCAAATGACGTCGGCACGCTGGACCAGTTGTACCCACTCATCTGTCAGCTCGAAGAAGTCCCATGCCGCTGGCTCATGGATGGTGTAGTGCGGCTCGTGGCCCTCAAAGGCGACTGTCACGCGGCCGGTTTCGTGGGTCGGGTCAACTTCGAGGAACCTGGTTTCGACAGGCATGGAATCGAGGCGGGCAATTGCCTGGCTACCCAGTTTGTCGCGGCCGATGCGGCTGAGGATGGCTGCGCGATCGCCCAGGCGGCCAGCCATGACGGCGAAGTTGGCCGGCGCGCCGCCGAGTCTCGGGCCGCCGGGCAAGAGATCCCACAGCAGCTCGCCAATACCGAGGATGAGATGCGGTTCGCTCATGTCTCAATTCCCACCCAGCGGTAGATCGAGCAATCTTCCCATCCTGGCGCGGCATATTCTGCGCCGGGCTGACGCTTGAGAATGGTGCGGTCGGCGACGGCATCGTCATGCGAGCGTCGGATTTGGCCGCAAAAGAGCCGCGCAAACCCAGGTGCGTGTTTGAACACGCTCTCCTGCTCGTTGTTGACATAAAGGATATCCAGCTGGGCCAGATCTCGTTCCTGCTGACGCTGGGCAAGAGTCCGGCCCCAGGCGCGCAGAAGGCGGCGCATCACCGGCGCGCCGAAGGGATTGAAAAGGAAGACCACACACGGGCTCTGCGGCAGTGGGAACTCCGCGGCGTCGCGGCAATGCATGCGCATAGGCACGCGTGCGCGCCCGGCGCAGCGCCACAGGGCGAGATTTCTGCGGGCGATGCGCGCCAGCGTAGGGTGCAACTCAACTCCCACAACCGCGCGAAAAGGATACGCCGCAGCCAGCAACATGGCGCGCCCCATTCCGGCGCCGAGATCCACGAAAGTGTAGGCATCAATGGGTGCGAGGGGCCGGCATCGCCGCCAGCGCACGAGAATGCCTTGAAAGACGGAAGGCGCGATGGCGTAGTAAGCGGTGATGTGCCGGCCATGCGGGTGCCCAGCGCCGAGATGACGGCCCGCAACCAGCCCGCTGGTGCGCACGCCAAACTCGAGGTCGAAGGGATGGCGGATGAGCCCATCCTTTACTGCAAGACCCGGCAAGAGACGCGGCTTTGCCTTGCTTGATTCAGTTTTGGCTGGCCTGCCAACGCTCACGCTTGAACGTTAGCACAACACTCAGGCACGAATGAACCATGAATGAGTTGTGAAGGCCTTGCGAAACGGCTTCAAGCTGAGCCACCACGCCAAGTTACGCACGCTCGATCCGGTTTCCTCTTGACTGTGCCGTCATTGATCTGCAAGACTGCGCTGGCGAATCCGGCGTCCGCGATTTTCTCTTTACTCCTCATCGAGCCGGTGACGCAGCACCTGGTGCGCTGAGCGGCGGCTTGCGCGGAGTGCAATTTACGACGATGAGGATGGCGATTCCCCGGCTTTTTAAGATCACCAAGGAGGAAGCATGAAGAAATACCTGGCGGAACTCGTGGGCACCTTCATTCTGGTGCTTTTTGGAGTGGGGACGGCGGTGGTTGCCGGCAGCAGGGTCGGCATTCTGGGCATTGCGTTCGCCTTCGGACTGGCACAGGTCGCGGCAATCTACGGGATCGGCCCTGTCTCGGGCGGCCACGTCAACCCAGCGGTGAGCCTGGGCGTTTGGGTTGCGGGGCGTATGTCGCTCAAGGACATGGTCGGGTATTGGGTAGGGCAATTTGCGGGGGCGATCCTGGCAGCGTGGGTATTGCTGGTGATTGCCGTCGGCTCCGGCGCCTACAACCTTGCCACAAATGGACTGGGCCAGGATGGATGGGGGCTTGGCTATCAGGGCGGGTACAACATTCAATCGGCCATCCTGTTTGAGTTTGTGGCTACTCTGATCTTTGTGATCGTGGTCCTGGGGGCGACGCAGAAGAGCGCGCCGGCGGGGTTTGCCGGGCTGGCTATCGGGATCACGCTGCTGGCGATTCACATCTTCGGCATCAGCATCACGGGAGTCAGCGTAAATCCGGCTCGCAGCCTGGGGCCGGCGCTGTTTGTTGGCGGCACGGCGATAAAGCAGCTCTGGCTGTTTCTTGTGTTTCCCAGCGTGGGCGGCATTGTGGCGGGACTGCTGTTCCGGACGAAGCTGCTGGCAGCGGACTGAACAGCGGTTGCGCTTGAAGGAATCGGGGAGCGGCGTTCAGCGGGCTGCTCCCCTGGGTTGTACACGTTGGTTGATGAACGAGCTGGTCGATCACTCTGCTGGCGCGCGCCGGGGGCTTCGATCTCGGCAATGTATTCAACCACTGCTTCACCCCCGCCGTCGGTGTGCGTCCCTGAGCCATAGCCTACTCCGTTGCGGTTCAAAGCCACGTTGATCACGTAGCCCCTGCCGTGCGGGCCGGGAACGCTGTACTGCGACTGCTCGTCAGTAATGACGATGAGCCGGTCGTAACCTGTGCGACAGTCATTCTCGACATGGCTCAGACCTCTCCCTGATATCCTCCCAATATTCAGCCACCTTTTAAGCTACAGTACAAATGAAACCAATACATTACAAAGAATGACGCGTCTTATGTCGCGCCGAGTCTTGCCAGTCTGTCAATTATACGCAAGATATCCCCAGTCACCTCATAGGAGTCTCCTGCCAGGAGCAACTTTGGAATCATTGTGGAGAAGAGGCTAGAAACAAAACCCAGTCGCTGTCAGATCCGAAGGTCATTTTCAGGAGGCGTAAAACTCGTCCGAACCATAGTTTTTTGCTAAAGACTTCTCGGTCGGAAGGGTCTCACCGTTTACCGGATCAAACCATTCGATTTTCAGATCGTGCCGCAGTTTGGATAAGTCCAACGTGACTGTGCGCGCCGATGGCATATAGACGACCGCAAAATCGCCGTCAGGTGTCGCTGCCGCGGTGGCCATTTCAGTCCCTTCTTCATAGCCCCCAATCAAAATCTTATGGTCGAAATCCGGCTTTAATTCATACCACTTATGCGAGGTGAAGAAGCTCCTGAAATATTTCATCTGGTTGGCGCCAGGCGAATCGACCCAATCACGCCACCCGGTGTTAAACGTCCATGCGCAAGATCCGTACATATTGCCGAAAGCGCCAGACAGTACCCCCCAGTAAGCCTCGCGGCGGACTCGTAACGGAGTTCCGCCACGTTGATCGTTACTTTCTCCTTCGTAGCCGCTTTCGCCAAGAAAAGCGGGTTTAGTGGGCGTGCGGTTGTAGTCCTCGGCAAGAATAAGGTACGTATCGCGGTACCCGTACGACATATTGACATCGAGCCAGGGCGCGGCTTGAAAGAACACGCCGCTGGATTTCGAGCCGGCATGATAAGTCTTCAACTGATCCGGCGCGGTTTCTTCCAGACCGCGGGCCATTGCCAACACCTCCGGTCTCACATCTCCCGGATCACGGTCGCCTCCCAGAAGCCAGAGAATATTTTTGAATTTCCCGAAGTGCTGCCCTAAGAAGCGTCCGTACTCGTAGCATTTCTCCGGACCGTTTGTCTTGTACTGCGCGTGCCACATTCCGTCGTGGGCATTAAATTGAGGTTTATTCAGGCCCGCGTAACCCAGATCGGCGGCGATTACTAGAACCAGCATGTCTTTTTCTTGTGCCTGTTCTATCAGCCAACCCAAGCGGTTGAAATACGCAACATTCGGAGTTGAGAAATCGCCTGGCTTCAAAAACGGAGGATTCCCTTCGCGATCCTTTTCGGCGACGTGGTCGCTCCACTCCGAATACGGAATGGCATCGACCGCGATGGCGTTGAAACCTTGTTGACGCCGCTTTTCAAGGTGCGTTTCGGTCTCTTGCCGATTGAGTTGCCAATCGATTTCCCATGCACTATCGCCGTTAAGGAAAAACGGTTTCCCGGCCTTATCGACCAAGTAGCGCTTATTAGCGCTGACATGGAGGGGAAATTGCGTTCGGGATGAGTCAGCGCAATAAGCTACATTGACACCCCCTGCGAAGAGCAGAAAGGCCAAAGCCTGAACAACTAGGTGCATCGTTTTTCCACGGATTGGCGACAAGCGGGAATTCTGCACACTCTCTCCTTGAACTTTCTCGGCGGAAGCGCTCAGCCCCGCCCGGTCGCATTCAAAATTCTCCCGGGATTTCCATTTTGCTTTCCCGGCCACAAGAGAATATACCCCGAACGCCCAGCTCGCCATCATTTTTGCATTTAGTCCAAGGCCAGAGTTGGAGCGTGCAGGCCGGTCCGCTACAGGCCCCTAAAGCTGTGATTGGCGTCATTTCGAAGCAATTTCTCGGATTCTTCTTCCTCCGCCTTTTCCGTTGTCCAGCCCGGTTTCGCCATCCTTGCCGCTTCTATCCGGGTGCCAGAGCAAGGCCCCTACCCGTGTAGCAAGGTTTCGAACAGGCGCAACGTCAAATTGCTTTTCGCCTGCATCAGCTAGTAGTATCGTGCACGCTTCATCCTCAGGGGCTTCATCGACCCTGCGCTTCGTGGCAGGAAGTAGCTCATTTCATCACCACCTGTGCAACAGCTTTGTAAGTTCCGAGTTAGACATAAACCTTCCTTGCTAACGCCGAATCGCTTTTCACGGCGCCAAATGGCAAGGTACAAACCTAACTCATACCGGTTTCCCGAGGGAACAAACGAAGGCAGGTACGTTGACGGCCTGGAGGACTAAGTACCCATTCCATGCTGAAGAATTAACGTTATAGAGTGGCGATGAAGCGCAGGCGCACGTAATCGGCAGTCCAGTGGTGATCGTGGTCGCGCAAAACCGGGGCGAGCAGAGCTACGGTTTCCTTCACGACACTTTCACGCAGCTCCACAGGCAATGCATCGAGCGCGCCACGGCAGAAGGTGTTCAGCCAGCCGGCCATGCCGCTTTTGGGAAGAAGCGTGGGGCGAGGGAAGAGAATGATCTTCTGGACGGTGAATCCGTGCCGCTCCAAGCGGCGGGCGTAGGCCTCTGCCGAAGGATAGTAGTTGCCGCGATCGCCTGCCGAGGCAAAGCCATTGCGCCCGAGCACCGCGGCGAAGGCGACGCGGATGGCGGCGATGTTGCCGTGACCGCCGAATTCGGCCACGAAGCGACCACCGCGACGAAGAACGCGCTTGACTTGCGAGAGCATATCGTCCTGCTCACGGACCCAGTGCAGCACGGCATTGGAGAATACAGCATCGAAAACATGATTGGGATAGGGAAGTTTCTCGGCAGGACCATGGTCTGCTTTCACTCCGCGCGCACGCGCCGCGGCCACCATCTCCGGCGACGCGTCGATTCCGGTGACTTTCGCTCCGGTTGCAGAGATTCGCTGAGTCAATTTCCCGTCACCGCAGCCGAGGTCGAGGATGCACTCGCCGGGCTGGGCGGCCAGCCACTCGAGCACGCCGTCTGCCAGTTCAGAGACAAAGGCGCCATCGCGTCTGTAGGTTTCGGGGTCCCAGGTTTGCGGCATCGACTTTCCGAATCCAGTGTTGCACACCGGGCCATGGCGCGAATCAAGCGACAGTGACGCGCAGACCGGATGCATGGGGAACGAGGACAGTGAGCCGGCCATCTTTGAGCCGAGCGGTTTTGGCCGATGACGAGATGTGCGCAAGACGGCTTTCGACCGCCGGAGCGTGCAGAGTCTCAATCTCCACAGCGCCATTTTGGACAGCGCCAAAATCCAGGTCGAGGGCTAGATCGTTATTCAAGTCTTTGTTTAAGACAATGACAGAAATACGGCCATCTGCGAATCTTGCGGCATGGGCAGCGGCATTGACTCCAGAGGCTTGGAGCTTCGCGGTGAGATCGGCCTGAATGAATGTGCCTCCGCAGAGCGAACCAGCGAACTTGAGGCCGTAGGCAACCGGTTCCAGGACGTAGGCCGAGCCGAAGGATGCTATAGGCGTGTAAAACGGATGCGGGTGAGCGGCAATCTGCTCTGGGGTTGCGCCCTGGTCCTTGAGAATCTGATCGCCGGGGAAAAAGCCGCCAACGGAACTCGCAACAGACCCTCCGCTGCCTCCATGGAGATTGATCCCGGAATAGTTGTTACTGGCGAGAAGAAGCGAATAGTCGGCGGCCCAAAGAGCGGCCGCAAACACATCGGAGACGCCGGGTTTGCCTCCGCGGTAGCAGGTGTTTCCCTCGGTCAAGCGGTGACGGACGCCCATCTTTGCCGCGGCAGCGGCCGCTGTATCGGCCATGCTCTGTACCTTGGCGGTAGCAGCGGGGCCGAGCAGGTTGGGGATGTTGACGTCAGGATTCGTTGCCGGCCCTCCGAAGTAATAGTGGTGCGTAAGGGTTGTGACGCGCGGCGGATCTCCGATGCCACTCCACATATCCGCAATCTCGGTCAGCCAGGACATGTGGCCGGCTATATCCGGCATCCCAACCTTGGCCGCAGGCACGCGGGCCGCGATGGCGCGAGCGAGGGCGAGCCACTCTGAGAGGTAGGTTTTGGCGGACCAGGTTTGCGGATCGCGCAAACGCGGGCTGAACAAGTCAACCTCGTTGCCAACCTGGAAGTATTGCAAATGCGCCCCGAGGGTTTTGGCAACGAATTCGGCCTCCTGTGCGGCGCGGGCGGGAGTGTTCGTTCCCATGTTGATGCCGTAGAGGCAGGTCCAGCCGGTTTCTTCAAGGAAGGACGCGAGATTGCGCACGGCTTCGGGAGTTACGGGGTAGTAGTGGGTTTTGGGCTCGCCCACAACTTCGCGAGTGTGCGGGTGGCCGGGCTCGGGAGAATCGGGCGCCGGTTTCCACCATGCGAATTCGCTGGTGTTGCCGCCAAGGCGCAGAACACCTCGTGGTGAAATCGTTTTGAAGGCGCGAACCAATCCCGCGTTTGCTGCCGAGAAAAAGGCCGGGTCTTCAAGCTGCTCAACTTCGTAGGAGAGGCCAATGAAGTCGGCCGGCATGTGGGGGCCCTTGGCCTGCGCGGGAATGGCGAGGGAAACCGGAGTTGGGGCCCCAGTGCCGGCGCGAAGCCGGGCTGCAGCGAGAGAAAGCGCGGCGGTTGCGAGGAATCGGCGGCGGCTGGTCTGTAGCCATCGAGAGACAGTGTAGACCCGCGGGCCAGCCATTTGAGAATTGGTTCTACATCGACTGCACGGGCAGGAGAGTGAGATCGTCAACCAAGCCGACCTCTTTTTGCACGAAGGGCTCGCCATAGCGAACGCCCGGCGAGCAGGCCGTAATGGCGAGCCTCGGCGAAGGTGCGCTCGCGAATCTCCTCTTCAGGAACGAAAAGGCCGCTGCCGGCGGATTGGTTGGCGTACTGCGAGCGGTAGGCCATGAGAGCCAGATGGCGCTGTTCGATGAATGGCGTGATGTCAACGATGAAGCTGGGACGGACGTCGGCGTAGAGGCTGGCGTAGACGATCTTAAAGGGGCGATGCGGTTCAGCGCCGGTATCCCACCCCGCGGACGAAGACCTGTCCATGGGGGCTCCGGTATCGATTTTCTTCAGGCCGGAGAGGAAGCAGGCTTCGTAGCCGAGCGTGGCAACGATAGCGTGGTCGGGGTGGCGAGCCTGCCAGTAGGGAAGGATGACGACACGTGGGCGAAGCAAGCGCAGAACGCGCACAATGGCCGTGCGATTCTCTAGGCTGTTGGCGATGGCGCCATCGGTGAAGTTGAGCGCCTGACGCCAGCCTACGCCCAGGATGCGTGCGGCTTCATCGGCCTCGCGGGCGCGTTCATCGGCGGTGCCGCGAGTTCCGGCTTCACCCAAGGTCAAATCGAGAATCGCAGTGCGCAGGCCGCGCGCCGCCATGCGCAACAGTGTCCCGCCGCAGGTTTGTTCCACATCGTCGCGGTGAGCCGCGATGGCAAGGACGTCGGCTCGGAAATCGACTCCCTCGGCGCACATGGGATCAGTAAACAGTGTTGTCCGAGTCGCTGATGGCGTCCATGTAAGCGACGTCGTAGGCCGTGCCGGTCACGGTCACAAATTGGTTGTCGATTGCAGATCCGTCGATGGTGGAGTAGATATAGACCTGCCCGCCCTCGGCCGTGTAGATCTTGTGCAAACCCGTGACGGCGGCAATGCCGGTGGCATTGCCGAGGTATGGCTCGATCAAAGTGACCTTGTTGGTGGAAGTGTTGTACATAGTCAGGCAGCCGTAGCCGGCCGTGGGATTGGTGGCGTAGCGGACGCCAAGGGTGCAACCGGTCATGGCGATCCAAAGTGTATTGTCGTCGGCCTCAAGCATACGGCTGGTCGCGCCGGGCTGGCCATCGCTGATGGAAACCGGATTGCCTGCGGTGTTGTTACTCAAATTGACCACGGTGAGGTTGCCGGCAAAAAGCGTTTGTCCCTGAATCACCTGCGGCTGCTGTCCCACCACGTACATTGTGGAAGAATTGACCAGGGCATTGCTGGCGCCTCCGGGAATGGGGATATTCACCATGGGCGCGTCGTTCGCGTCGGGGCAAGGCCCAACCGATGGAAGATTGCACGGAAGCAGGCCGGACTGCTGGCCCTGAAGGAAGACGATCGGCGCGATCGGCACCACAGACACAGACGCCGTGGAGCCCCCGCACTCTGGCCCGCAACTGAGAATATAGGCGGTGCTGCCGTCGGCGGAGAAGACAGCCTTGACGGGGCGATCGAAGGTAAGCGGAGCGCCGTAATAGTTGCCGGTGGCATCGATGTTGTCGGGGCTCTGCATCTGGAAAAGACACCACGAAGGCGCATTCTGCGGCTCGCAATCGACGGCAGCCTTGGGCCAGGTGGTGGGTCCTCCGGAGTAGGAGGTGCTCTGCGCCGCCGAGAGCTGCCGGGGATAGTAAACGTAGTTGGAGTTCTGGACAAAGGCCAGCGCGACGGACCCTCCCGGATTTACGCTGACGCGGTAGACACCGGGAAGGTCAAGGGGGAATGACGAGCCGTTTGTCTGGTTGACGACGGTCAACACGTGCAAAACCTGGCTGGCGGCAAAGACGTAACTTTGATTGTGGGTAATAAAGATGCTGGACGAGAGGCCATTCAGTCCGGTGACGGCGCCGGCAGATTTTTCAGCCGCATAGTTGACCAAGTCGAAGCTTGCGTCCCCGGACCCGTAGACTGCTCCGAACTGTTCCTCGGGCATGTTCTGGATGGAGATGGGCAACGCGCCGCCATAGCCGGAGATATAAAAGGAGGCTGGCGTACCGTTGTAGCCGCTGCGCGTGTCGTAAAAAGCGTCGACGATCACCAGCCCGCTCCTGGTCAGGCCTCCGGGAGTCTGAACGGCGATCATGACGCGATTTTGCAGGCCGCTGGGCGGCAAAACACGGCCGCCAAAGTAATAGGTGGTGCCACAACCAGCCAGCGCGGCGGCTGCCACCAAAGCTGCGCTGGCGCTGATCCAAAGACTTCTGTTCTTCAAAATTCCAACCCTCGGTTGATCGCGCGGAACGTTCCGCAACGATGACGAACCATGGCGTTATTGACACACGGAGAGCCGCAAAAGAATGTGCGGGCTGAACCGGTTTCCACGCAGGCTATAACCTTCGAAGTATAACAAAGCGACCCAGCCAGCCGAGAGAGCCACATGCGCGCCGCAGGGGTGTCGAAAACGGCATTTGCGATGACAGCGTGAGCACAACTGGGGGCTTGCGCGAGAAGAGTTTCTGCGCAGTCCCCAACGCCCGGGAAAATGCCGGCCGCAAGGCGCAAACGCGGGGATACAACTTTGCCGGCGATGCGATAGCATGACAGCAGAATGACCAGATTTGCCGAGATTCTTGCCGACCGCCCCGTGCTCGCCGATGGCGCCATGGGCACGCTGCTGAACGCGCGTGGCGTGTACATCAACCGCTGCTACGACGAGCTGAACCTGTCGGACCCGAATCTGATCCTTTCCGTGCACGAGGAGTATTTGCAAGCGGGAGCGGAGGTTCTTGAAACCAATACCTTCGGCGCCAATCGTTTTCGCCTGGCGCGGCATGGGTTGAGTGGAAAGCTGGAAGAGATCAACGAGGCGGGCGTTCGCCTGGCGCGGCAGGCTGCGGAGCGATTGAAGGAGAAGTCTGCCGCGGCGGACGGCGAGGTGTGGGTGGCCGGCGCAGTGGGGCCGCTGGGCGTTCGGCTGGAGCCTTTGGGCAAAACCGGCCTGGATGAAGCGCGCGCGGCCTTTGCCGAGCAGATCGGCGTTCTGGTGAAAGCCGGAGTAGACCTGCTGATTGTGGAGACCATGCCGGCGCTGAATGAGGCGCGCGAGGCTCTGGAAGCCGCCAAGGCAGTGGCTCCGGAGCTTCCGGTGCTGGTGATGGTGACGGTGGACGATGAGAGCGAGTGCCTGGATGGATCCTCGGCGGCGCAAGCGGCGGCCTTGCTGACCGAGTGGGGCGCCGGGGCGGTGGGAGTGAACTGTTCGACCGGTCCGGCCACGGTGCTGACGGCGATAGAGCAGATGCGCGCGGCGACGACTCTGCCTTTGGCAGCCATGCCCAACGCGGGCCTGCCGCGGGCGGTCGAGGGACGGAACATCTACCTGTGCTCCCCCGAATACATGGCCAGCTTTGCGCGCAAGGCTATCGCGGCAGGAGTGCAGATGGTGGGCGGCTGCTGCGGCACTACGCCGAATCACATCCGCGCCATGCGTCAGGCGATTCGGGCGCTCGATGAGCAGGAGCGCGTGGCCGGGAAGGGCGCCGCGCCGGCTGTGAGCACGGAGACGCCTCCGGCTCCGCTGGCGCAACGTTCGCGTCTGGGCTCGATGCTTGCGCAGGGCAAGTTCGTTACCATGGTGGAGTTCGTGCCGCCGCGAGGCATCGATTGCGCGAAGGAGATTGAGGGCGCGGCGTTGATGGCCCGGCTGGGCGTGGACGCCGTGGATGTTTACGATGCTGCGCAGGCCTCGGCGCGAATGAGCGGGCAGAGCCTCTGCATCCAGATCCAGCAGCACACGGGGATGGAGACGATTCTTCATTACACCTGCCGGGATCGCAATATTCTGTCGATTCAGTCGGATTTGCTGGGCGCATCGTCGATCGGGCTGCGCAATATCCTTTGCGTCACCGGCGAACCGCCCAAGCAGGGAAACTATCCTGATGCGTCTGCCGTATTTGACGTGGATTCCATCGGTTTGGTAAACATTGCGCGGCGGCTGAATCATGGTCTCGACATCGGATCGAATTCCATCGGCGCCAGCACGAACTTTACCATCGGCGTGGCGGCCAACCCCGGCGTGCCCGATCTCGAAAACGAGCTGCGGCGGTTTGCCTACAAGGTGGAGGCAGGCGCCGAGTATGTCATCACGCAGGCGGTCTTCGACCTGCGGCTGCTTGAAGAGTTTCTGGAGCGAGCCAAAGATCGAATCGGGGACCACCACATCCCGGTGATCGCGGGCATCTGGCCGCTCACGAGCCTGCGCAATGCGGAGTATATGAAGAACGATCTGCGCGTCGCAATGCCCGAAGAGATTATGCTGCGCATGGCTCAGGCGTCGACGCCGGAGGCCGCGCTGGCGGAGGGGATCCTGATCGCGCAGGAGATGCTGGAGGCGGTTCGGCCGTATGTGCAGGGTGTGCAGGTGAGCGCGCCGTTCGGGAACTACGAGGCCGCGGCGGAGGTCATCGCCAGCGCGCTGAAGCCGGGAAAACGCGGAAAGGAGTAAAAGCCATGCCGTCGTTTGAAGAATCGCTGAAGAAGCTGGAATCGATTGTCGAGCAACTGGAGAAAGGCGATCTGGCGCTGGAGGATTCGCTCAAGCTCTTCGAAGAGGGCGTGGGATTGTCGGCGGCCTGCAAGCAGGAACTGGACGCGGCCGAAGGCAAAGTGGAGATGCTGGTAAAGCAGCGCGACGGATCGGTGAAGCCGGAGCCGTTTCTGACGGAAAAGCCTCTCTAACTCCAACCTTTTGTTCTCAAGAAACAATCAATCGGACTTTGAGGCTCGTCTGTGCGCGCCAAGTTGCGCGGCAAGCGCGAGCAGGGGCTCATCCGAGCCACGGGCTGCGGCGAGCTGCATGCCGCCGTGCGCGCAGGGAATGGCAACAGTGGGCACGCCAGCCAGACTGAAGGGCGCCGTGTAGCGCAACAGACGGGCCCGCGTCTGGCTGTGATCGGCGCCGGCCGCCAGGCGCGCAACGGGAATCGAGGGAAGCAGGAGCAGCCCGTCTTTGGCGAAAAGATCGTCCATGCGCGAGCGGAACCCCGCATGGCGCTTCCGCAGTGCGGCGATTTCGTCAGGCGTCAGGCCAGCGCCCCATTTGAGGCGATCACGGATCGCCGGTTCAAAGCGATCGAAGTTGCCGGCGTGCAACCGCGCGGCTTCTGACGCCTGAATTGGCGCGAAGATGTCGACGGCATCGGCCCACCAGCTCGTGTCGATCGGTTCGGCTCAAGCCCCAACGCCTGCAGAGCGCGGACGACGGAGCGGAAACTTGCGACGACCTCCGGCTCGCAATCGTGCAGAAACGTATCGGCGACGAAGCCAAAGCGTGTGAATTGTCTTACTTGAGCGTTCGCCGCGGGCGCGAACGGCGCGGACAGCAGCGGAGCGTCTTCAAGATCGCGGAAGAGCCAGCCCATGGTGTCGAAAGACTCTGCAAGATGCGCGCCGCCGCGCCAGTCGCCGCGGCCGAGAGTGGCGCGGTACCCGGCAAGCCCGCAGAGCGCCGCCGGAGCGCGGACGGAGCCGCCGGTATCTGTGCCGATGGCGGCCACTGCCGAACCCTCCTGCACGCTGGCTGCCGCGCCGCTGGATGAACCGCCGGTGAGCGCGGCAGGATCTCGAGGTTGCACGCAGTCTCCGTACTCGGGGTTTTCGCCGGTAATTCCATAAGCTAGCGGATGCAGGTGCGTCTTGCCGACGATGACGGCGCCTGATGCCCGCAGTTGCTCGACGAGCCAGGAGTCTCGCGCGGCATTGCCGTTCAGGTCGCGATACAAATGGATGCCGCAGGTAGTGGGCGAGCCGGCGAGATCGAAGCAATCCTTTACGGAGATGGGCAGGCCCCAAAGTGTGGAGCGGCCATCGCCGAGCGGGCCGCCTTTGCCTCGCGGCATTGCTTCGGCGCGGGCGGCTTCAGCGCGTGTCCAGGCTGCGTCTTGCCAAAGATAGGTGTTGCGGCCGGCGTTCTGATTGGAGTGCGCGAGCGCTGTCTCCGCCAGTACCGTTGGCCGGACGGTTCCATCCCCGAGCGCGCGGCGAAGATGGCGGATGGTCCATGAGTCGGAAGCCATGAGGAAAGTTTAGAGGCTAACCCTCGAGTGAGCAGCATCTGGTCCAGGAGAAACGCGCAAAACGAAGGGCGGCTCGATTGGAGCCGCCCTACGAGAAACGAAACGCAGATCAGAAGTCCAGGTGCAAGGACATTTGAATCTGGCGCGCGCTGCCGATAGTGTGCCTGGTGATGCCGAGGCCGGAGGGGCAGTTGTAGAGGCCGCCGGGCAAGGGATTGGTCGTGCCGCATCCTGTCGGCAGGGCAGCGGCTGTCGAGCTCACATAAGTGGGAACGTTATTGAAGCCTGCGTTCTGATTCACGTTGTTCTGGGGAATGTCGAAGCTCGACGTATTGGTGAGGTTGTAGACGTCGAAGGTGTAGTGCAGGGTGTACGGCTCGTGAATCATCAGGTCCTTGTCGAGAGAGGCGTCGGCGCGCCGCTGCCAGGACTGGCGGAAGATGTTGCGCTCGCCGTTGATGAAGTTGGTTTCGAAGTTGTCGCCATAGGGAACGCCCATGGGGCTGGCAGTGGAGGGAGTGCCGGCCTGGAGGATTGGAATATCGAAGCAGTTGGCTTTGAGCGCCGCGCCCTGACCGGTATTGACGTTATAGAACGCGCCGTTCTGGCCTGTGAGCGCGTTTTTCCTGGTACATCCGGGAGCCAGCGGGACGATAGGATTGGTGATGCCGTTGAAGGTGCTGTAAAAGATGCTGCCGACAGCGCCCGAGTAGTCGATCATGCTGTACGGCTGGCCGCTCTGGATGACCGCAATGCCGTGAATCGCCCAACCGTCGGCCAGCCTGCCTGCAAATGTGTCCGCGCTATAGAAAGTGGGCAGTGTGTACCCGTAAGTGAAGTTAAGAACATGGGTACGGTCGAAATCGGCCGAGCCGTAGCCGCTGCGCAGATTGTCAGGATTATTGCCGTTGTAGAACAGTCCCATGCCGCTCTGCTCATCGGTTGCATGAGAATAGGTGTAAGAGACTCCGGCCGTAACGCCATGGCTAAGCCGCTTCTCAAGGTGCGACTCCAGTGCGTTATATTCGGCGATGCCGGCCGCGGTGTAAGCCTCGGACTCGGATGAGTAACCGATGTAGGGCACGCGGAGATCGACGTTGCCGCCCTCGTAGTTATTCAGCATCGTGCCGTAACTGCAATTTGTTTCGGTCGGGTCGTTGACGCACTCGGGAAGAAATGTGTTCGGGTCCAGCACGGTATAGCCGTAGCTGTAGTACTGCGTGGCCGGGCCACCAGGATGAGTCGGATTGCCGGGCGTGGCAATCTGGGCCTGGTTAAAGGGCACGGGAATGACCTGGTGGCGGCCAAGATTTCCTACGTAGCCGATCTCGATCATGAGATCGTTGCGCGGCTGGTACTGGATATTCAGCGTGAAGTTCATGCTGTAGGGCAGCTTGTTAGCGCGATTGTAGACGCCCAGCGTATACGGCTGGCCGCTGTTGTTCGTGCCGACCGTGCCGTCAATGATGGCTGCCGCGTTGGGAAGATAGTTGAAGATGTCAGCTGCGGTGGGGTTGGATGGCGGCGTCGAGGGCGTGCCGCCCCAGGGTGTGGACAGGTTATATGTGGAGTTGTCGACGCTGTTTGTGATCCCATTTCCGCCGCAGATCGGGACGTAATAAAGATAGAGATAGGTTGGATTGGCTGCGTTGTAGGAGGAGCTGTAGGAGCAGTGCTGCTGCGTGACAAACGGTTCTGTTTGCGAGGACCCAAAGGGGCCACCGTCGATCTCGCCTGCGGCATAACCGGGCGAGAGATAGGTGAAGAGTTCGCCGCGATCGTAATAGAAGCCGCCGCCCGCACGGACGACAAACTTCGAGTGAAAGATAGACGGCTGCCAGGCAAGACCCAGGCGCGGGGCGATGCCCCACTGGCGGCCGGTGAGCGTGGTCTTGCTCACGCCCGGCGTGCCGTGTGCGTTGTTGCCGGCAATGATGAAGCCGGTGCCGGCGGTGGAATTGGCGCTGGTGTCAAAGGAATCGGTCGCGACCTGATAATCGTAGAGCGCAGGATCGAAGTTGAATAGGTTGCCGTACTTCTCCGTCAGTCCGCCATCCCAGTCGTAGCGCAGACCTGCCGTGATGCTCAGAGTTGGAGTCGCCTGGAATTTGTCCTGAACAAAGAGCCCGACTTCATTGGAGCGATAGTAGCGGTCGGCGTTGCCCTGAAGGTATGAGGTTGCCGTAAAAAGTTGCGTGGTGTAAGGCGTGACCCAGTTATTGGCGAACGTGACCAAATCCGGCGTGTCGACGTTGCCCGTGCCGGTACGATGATCGCGCGTATTCAACTGGGTGTAGGAGTAACTGCCGCCGAAGCTGACGGAGTGGCGTCCTTTGGCCCAGATAGCCATGCCGGAGGGCATGATGCGATTCTGAAATGCACCCGTGTTGGTTCCCTGATACTCGGCATCGGGACCGATGGCCAGCGATGGAAAAACAAGGCCGTACAGCGGGCCCGCAGGCGAGTCGTACTGATCGCCGATAGCATCGTTGATGGTGATGCCGGGGAAGTAACTGCCGAAAGCCCCCGACATGCCGACGTCAGTGGGAGAAAAGGGCTGATCGTTGGTGGCGTAAACCTTCTCGCGGAGAATGCCGATGGTCTCGGAGATGCTGAGTGTTGTGCCGATGGTCTGCACGTTGTTCAGGGAACCCACCTGCGAGCCAGTGTCCATGTGGGCATCGAATCCCGGGACGTTGGAGTAAGCGTAGGGCGAGACGCTGGGGTCGTGCTGGTAGTAGTATTTGGCCGCCAGAACATCCTTGGGGCCGACGTTCCAATCAAGGTCGGCTACGGCCTGATCGGAGGTAAACCTGGCCGTGCCGGGCAGGAACGCGTTGTAGGGTGAATAGACATTGGGGCTGCCGGGCGCGTTCTGGTTGGGGATGAGCCATTTTCCCGGCTCGCCGGGCAGGGATGGATAGTTGAAGAGGTCGAGGCCGACGGGATTGCTCATCCAATCGGCGCTGGTCACACTCGCAGCCGCGACATTCTCGGGGTACTGGTTTGAGGATGTAGTTTCGTTGGTGGTCCAGTTGTTATTCGCAATCGCCGTCAGGCCTGCCGCATTGCGGTTGGTATCGCTCAATCCGGGCGGAACGACGAGCAGCTCGTCGCCGGTTTCCTGGTCAGAGATATGCAGGTGCTGATAGCTGACAAAGCCAAAGAGCTTGTCTTTGATGAGCGGTCCGCCGAGGGTGCCGCCGGCCGTGTAGCGGTGCAACTCCGGATTCTTGTAGGCGGCAGGGATGTTGTCGTCCTTCTTGAAGAAGAAGGGCGCGGCGTTGAGCCAGTTGGTGCCGCGGTGACCATAGAGCGAGCCGTGCAATTGATTGGTTCCGGACTTGGTGCTCATGTCGATGTGCGCGCCGCTGTCGGAGCCTTGCTCGGCGTCGTACATCGAAGCGTTTACGCGGACTTCGGAGATGGACTCAGGCGCCGGCGTCGGAATGGCGTTGCCAATGGCGAGATATGGCGAAGCGGCGCTGGGAATCACGCCTCCGGCGGCATTGTTCGCCTGGCCCGTGTTGTTCACGACGCGGAAAGAGTCCACCTGGCTCGTGCTCTTGCCGTTGAAGAGATTGCTGGCATCGACGCCGTTGAGAAGGAAGGCATTGGAAGTATCGCGCTGGCCGTTGGCCCAGATGGGCGCATTGCCGAGGCCGGAGTTGGCGCCGGTGCCTCCCGGCAACTCCGCGTCGACGCCGGGCGAGAGAATGGCCAGCCCGGTGAAGCTGCCCGTGGGCAAAGGCACATTGTCGATCTGCTGGGCTTCCATTACGTAGCCGTTGGTGGTGTCCACGGCGTTCATCAGCGGCGCGGCCTCAACTTCGACGGTTGTGCTGGCTCGGCCAACCTTGAGAGAGGCGTTCAACGTGGCCGTGCGATCGGCCTCGACCGTGATGTGCGGAGTCTTCTGCACCTCGTATCCGGCGGCGGAGTAGTTGATGGTGTAAGTGCCGATGGGCAGATTTACAAACGAGTAGGCGCCCATAGCGCTGGTCTGGGTGGTGCGCGTCAAAGACGTCTGTTCGTCGATGACGGTGACCTTGGCATTGGGAATCACGCCGCCCGAGGCATCCGTCACCTCGCCGGTGATTCCGCCAAGCGTCTGCTGTGCCGCCAGAAAACCGCCGCTACACAACACAAGAGCTGCCGCGATGGCCAGCGCGTGAGGTGGAAAGGGAGAATACACGCATGGAATGTTTCAAAGGCCTGACCTCAAAAATGGAGATTTCCCCCTGGAAAACTGGGGGTAAATGCCGCTCTGTTGAATTTGAGAACTCGTGTTCAGGAGCGTTGAACTGCCGCGCAGGAGAAGATTATGACTCACGCGACCTGCGTTCGAAGAACGGCTTGATCCTGCTCGCGCTGCGGGTTAGTGAAATAGTAATGGCTGGCGCATAAAATTCAAGTAAAGATTTAGGGGATTCGCGGCCCTGAGGGGACAGGATTTCCACAACATATCACAGGGTTTAGGCTTTTCTTCGCCGAAAACCGTACCACGCGAGCCCCGCGGCAATGTAGCCGAGATAAAGGTAAGGGATGCGTGCGTGAACCTGATCGGCAGCGGAGCTGAGGTCGAAGACCGCAATTGTCAGGATGACCCCAACGGTGAAGATACTGACGGCGGCGAGCAGATGGGAGTGCTGGCCGAGCGCGCGCCGCGCGAAGGGAAGCGCGAGAGCGACCAGCGCATACGCGGTGAGAAAGCCGAAGACCGAGAGCGAGCCGAACAGGTCGTACATCGTGGAACCTGTGCTGCCGCCGAGCGCCATGCAGGCGACTGCGGCGAACATAAGAGCAATTGACAGCGCGACGGCCGCTCCCGGGGTTCCGTGGCGACGATTGGTAAGTTGCAGCCGGGTTGGCAACAGGCCGTCGTGCGCCATGCGCAGCAGTACGCGCGCGGCAGCTGTGGCGCAGGCCAGCACGCAGGCAAACATGCTGATGAAAGCTCCGCAGTCGATGGCGACGCCGAGCGGTGAGACGCCGGCCTTGGCGGCCAGCAGGTGGAAGGGGCTTGTGGAGGCTGCTCAGCGCGCCGGATTGGCCGCGGAAGCCGAACACCTCAGAGTACGCGCAGAGCATGAAGAAGACGCCGGCGAACAGCGCGCACTGCAGCACGGCGCGAGGAATGGTGCGCAACGGCTCGCGGACTTCGCCGCCCAGAGTGGTGGCGCTCTCAAAGCCCACAAAGCTGAAGATGGAAAGGACCAGCGCAGGCCCCAGCGAGCTGAAAGACGAGGCTTGCAACCGAAATTGGTTCGTGTCGAGATGGAGACCGATATGGACCGGCAAAAGAATCAGCACGATCAGGATCAAGCTGACCGAGACGGCCTCAATCCACAGCATCACTTGAGCCGAAAGTTTTACGTCGCGGTAGGCGATGTAGCCGGCGACGGCGCAGATGACACCCAGAACAGGAATGGCCGGCGGCGGCCAGTGGAAGAACTGCTGCGAGAGCACAGTGGCGTAGTAGAGAGATCCACCGGCCACCGAGGCGCCGGTAGCGAGGTAGGCGAGAAGCAATCCCCATGCTGCGGTGACGCCGAAGACCGGCGGAAGCGTGTTTGCCGTGTAGCTATATAGTGATCCGGGTGAAGCGGAGAGGCGTGCGAAACGGCTGACGCAAAAGCCGACCAGCAGCATGGAGCCCGTGGCAAGAAGATAGACGAACCATGTGGCGTTGCCGGCGAGCGCGAAGACCAGCGGAATGGTGAGCGAAGCGGAGGTGCTGGGCGCCATAGAGGAGACCGACTGGGCCAGCGTTTCAACGGGGCCGAGCACGCCCTCGCGCAGGCCGTAGCCGCCGGTTGCGCCGTCCTGCGCATACACTTTCCCGTTTGTGGTCGCCGTGCCGGTCACGGATCTGCCTTTCAGTATTTGTGCGGTGAGGGTCTCGGAAGAGGCCCTGGATCATCTCTCGACGGTGGCCTCGATCGTACCATGCGGTTCGTCGATGGGCACGAAGATGTGGTTGGGATTGTCCTGGCCGAAGCGGCTCAAATCGGCAAGCAGGTGATGCAGGTTGGGCATGGAGAGATGGATGCGGGCGATCTCCGGCGCGGCGTCGAGTGCGGCCTTGCCCATGTCGAAGAGCGTGTGCTGCACGCTGGCGCTGTTGTGCGCGGCAAATTCCCTGAGCAGCGCGGCAGCAATGCGCGCGCGCGACTGCGCGTAGTCCGGCGCGGGAACAGCGTAATCCCAGCGGATCGATGCGCACGTTCCCAGGATCCGATCGGTGGCCGGCTTGAGCGTGGTGAGCTTGTCAACGATGTAACCGGTGAACGCGGACTTGGTGGTTTTCAAAATGGTTAGCCCGTCGATGCCGGAAGTCACGGCCCACTCACCGCCGCGTTGGCGCACGGCATGAACGGTCTGAAGCTCGGATCCGCCCATCTTGAAGGTTGTGGCGTCGGGTACGCCATCGACGACCATACGCTCCCAATTCTTTTCTTCCACCTCGACGCTGACCTTTGCGACCTGCGCCTGATTATCGAGCAGATAATTGCCGTACTCGCAGGCAAACTCTTCGATGGTCGACGCCTTCGAACCTCGCGCCACGCAATACACGGTGTTCTTCATGGTGTCGGTGGGCAGAACTTTGCTGTTGTCGGCGCCTGTATAGCTGGCGGAAAAATCGCCTTCGAGCATGACGTGCACAGTCCACTCGTTGAATACATGGCGATCGTTGAGGCGCGTGATGCGCGAAAGGCGCACGCGCGATTTTCCGTAACGATTCTCACCCAGTTTGGCCATTGATCAGCTTCCTCGGTAGGTTGTGTAGCTGTTGCCGCTCAACAGGAGAGGCAGGTGGTAGTGCGCGCTGCCGTCGCAGGTGAAAGCGACGACAATCTCAGGGTAGATACTGGTGCGGTTCAGGCGCTTGAGATACGGGCCAATATCGAAGGTAAGCCGATACTCGCCCCCCGCTGCGTCGCGCGCCAGGTCGCGGCATCGGCCGTCGGCGTCAGTCATGCCGCGGGCAACTTCAATCCAGTCGCCCGGCGCGTCCTGCGCGCGTTCGGCATCCTGGCCATCGGTGGAAGCCTCGACCCAACCGCCGCCTTCGAATTTCTCGAGGCGCACAGTGATTCCCGCTGCCGGTTTTCCCAGCGCTGTGTCCAATACATGAGTTGATATGGCGCTCATTCGATTAACCACTTTCCCAGACGAATCTGCAGGATCTGGCGCTGCTGTTCGGCAGCTTCGCGCAATTCGGCGCCTCGATTGCTCGCGAGCCGGCGTTTCAGTATTGCGAACATTTCTTCCGTGGTCTTGCCCGTTGCGCAGACGATATAGGTAAAGCCGAAACGCTGCTCATAAAGAAGATTGCCTTCGGCCAACTCCGCCAGCACGGATTTATTTGCGGTACTGGCCGACGATTGCTCCTGGCGCGACCAGGCAGCCGACTGCGCGCCTGCATGCGCCGGAGTGCACTCCGCGTTGCGCTGGCCGATGCGCGGGTGGCAGGCGAATGCCTCGAGCCAATCGGGCTCCTGCATTGTGCGCCACACGCGGTCGGCTGCTTCGCTCAATTCTTCCACATTGCGGATGGGGCGAAGAGCCACCATCGCCAAAGCCCACCGTTTCGATCCGCAACAGGCGAGCATGGCTTCGAGGGCCGCGGACTCGCTGGCCGCATTCCAGGCTGCAAGCGTGGAATTCATGGCTGCGGGCCCTCCTTGCGCAGCTCAAGCAGGAACTCGTCGAGGAGGTTGACGGCCACGCGGCGCCGAAACTCGGCTGTGGATCGAATGTCGTCGATCGGCTTGACTTCGCCAAGCAATGCGCGGTGCGCGGCTTGCACGGTGTCGCGCGTGATGGGTTGGCCAAGCAAAGCCGATTCAGTTTTGAAAAGCCGAGTAGGATACGGTGCAAGGCTTGCTGCCCCAAGGCGAATCTCGCGGATTGCGCCGTTGTCCAGCAAAGCGGTTGCGCCGAGCGCGACCTTCGCGATGGCCATGGCGCGGCGTGTTCCCACCTTGCGCAGGTATTGCCGGTGGCGCTCGAAGCGGCGGGGCACGTGAATCGCGTAAAGCAGCTCGTCGGCAGCCAGGACATTGCGTTTGTAGCCGGTGTGAAATTCAGCGTAGGGAACGCGCCGGCGGCTGCGCGTAGAGATCAGTTCGATCTCCGCATCGTAGGCCAGCAGGGCAGGCGAGGAATCGGCGGCAGGCGAACCGTTGACAAGATTGCCGCCGAGGGTGGCGCGGCCCTGATTGGCGATGGACCCGATCCAGCTTGCGGCTTTGGCGAGCAGCGGCAGCTCCGCGGAAATGACGGCGTGCCGGCGCAGATCGAGAAAGGTGGCCGCGGCGCCGATGACGACGCTCTGCGGCGTGACTTCTATGGCGCACAGAACCGGGATGCCCCATAAGCTGACGAGCCGCGGCGCATTGAGCCGGCCGGCGGCAAACGCAACCATGAGTTCTGTGCCTCCCGCGATCGGCGTCCACATGCCGGGCTGCGCGGCAAGCAAAGTGAGCACCGCATCCAGGTTGCCGGGCGCGACCAGCTCGTGCGCTGCAGCATTACCGCGCATGGCGCATCTGCTCCAGAGCTGATTTCGCGGTGGGCGTCGTGCTCCCTGCGCCGGCCGCGGCTACAACCGACTCAAAGATGCGCATGAAGCCCGTGCAGCGGCATAGATTGCCGGCCAGCGCCTCGCGAATCTCTGCTGTCGATGGGTGAGGATTTCGGCAGAAAAGCTGCGCGGCAGCCATCAACATCCCCGGTGTACAAATACCGCATTGCGCGCCGCCTTGCTCTAGAAATGCCTGCTGTAACGGATGCAGCTCTCCATCGTGTGCAAGACCTTCGACGGTCTGAATGTCGGCATCTTCAGCCTGCATCGCGGGCACCAGGCAACTGTTCACGAGCTCGCCGTTCATGCGCACCGAGCAGGAGCCGCACTCGCCTTCACCGCATCCTTCCTTGGTTCCGGTCAGATGAAGATCCTCGCGCAGCGCATCGAGCAGGCGCTTCATTGGAGGCACTGTAACGGCGCGGGCTTCGCCATTTATGGTAAAGCGGATTGCCGATTGACGCACGCCTGCGCCGAGATCTTCATTTGCGACGCGAGCGGCGCTCATCGCACGGCCGGCTCCTCGAGCGGCTGGCTTGCAGAGAGCCCTGCATAGATATCCTCGGGTAACAGCGGGATCGCGTTGAACGAAACTCCAGTAGCGTCGCGGATGGCATTCAGAATCGCGGGCGCGGGACCGTCCTGCGGCAACTCGCCGATGCCTTTGGCGCCGAATCCTCCGTAGCGGAACGGAATCTGCTCGAAGTACACATGAATCGGCGGCACATCCTCCGCAGTGGGCATGATGTAGTTGGTCATCTGATTGTTGGCCATGCGGCCATCCTGCCAGACGACTTTTTCGTATAGCGCGTAGCCGACGCCCTGTGCAATGCCTCCCTCGACCTGTCCCGTGGCGAGTACCGGGTGGATCACACGGCCTGCTTCCTGCACGGCCCAGAAGTCCTCGACTTCAGCCGAATAAGTCACGGTGTCGACAGCGACCTGCGCCACGTAAACCGCCCATGCGTACGCGCCGTAAGCTTCCCCTTGATATTTCTGATCGTCCCAATGGACGCCGGGTGGCGCCTCATAGCGGCAATGCGACACAACTTCGCCGTGCTTTGAGCGATAGCGCATCGCAGGCGGCGAAAAACTCCTCGCCGGTGTAGCTTGCGCCAAGCGCCGCATGATCGCGCAATAGAGCAAGAAGTTGCAGGCTGGCGCGCTCAATAAGGCGTCCGACGACCATCGAGGTGCGCGAGGCGACGGTGGGCCCGCTATTGGGAACGATTCCAGTATCGGGCGCGGCCATGATGACGTCGCTGTAGTCAAGACCGAGCGCCTCGGCGGCGACCTGCGTGAGAACGGTATTCGTGCCCTGGCCGAACTCGGTGTTCGAGACCAGCACGCGCACTTTGCGAGCGGGCGTGACGTCAATGCCGGCAAGCGAGTTCAGATACACTTCGCCCGAGCCGGTAAATCCAGAGCCATGATAAAAAGCGGCGAGCCCCAGGCCGCGCTTGACGGCGCTTGTCGGATTCTCGCGGGCGAACTGCGCACGCTTGGCGTAGAAATCGCTCTCAGTGAGCGCGCGATCGAGCAATTGATCCAGAATCACCGGCTCGCGCATTCGTTGTTCGGTCGAATTGGTGTCGCCCTCGTGCAGAAAGTTTCTGCGCCGTAAGTCCACGGGGTCCATGCCGAGGGCCGCGGCGATCTCATCCATGTGGCGCTCGGTGGCGAAGATGGCCTGAGGCGCGCCGAAGCCGCGAAATGCTCCGTAGGGTACCAGGTTGGTGGCCCAGGACCGCGCGTGGATGCGGATGTTAGGACAAAGATAGGGGCCGGCTGCATGAAGAGTAGCGCGCGAAAGGACGGTGGATGAAAGCGTGGCATAAGCGCCGCCATCGGTCGCAAGATCGATATCCATGGCCAGCAGTTTGCCATTGTTGTCGAGGGCCGTGCGATGCCGGACACGCGACGGATGGCGCTTAGTAGTCGCGGCAAGATCTTCCATGCGGTCGTAAACCATCTTTATGGGATGACCGCTCTTCATTGCCAGCAAAGCCGCGTGGCAAGCAATCGTGGAGGGGTAATCTTCTTTGCCGCCAAACGCACCGCCGGTTTCAGTCTGGATGACGCGGACTTTCTCCTCGGGTAAATCGAAAACCCCGCGCAGTGCTTTGACGACGTAGAAGGGACACTGCAGCGAGCCCCAAACAGTGACGCCGCCTGTGGAACTGTACTCGGCAATCATGCCCTGGTTTTCAATGTAAAGATGTTCCTGCGCGCCCGTGCGGTACTCGCCTTCGATAATGTGGGCGGCGCTGGCCCACGCTGAGTCCACATCGCCTTTTTCAAGCAGAAAGCTCTTGAGCAGGTTATCCGCGCCCCACACGATTACATCCTGGCGCTCGCTTTCTTCAATGGAGAAAATCGCGGGCAGGGGATCGTACTCGATTCGCACTGCGCCTGCGGCTTCGCGCAGTCTGTGCCTGTCAGGGTGGGCAAGGAGCAGGATCGGCTCTTCGCAGTGATTCACTTTGCCGTCGGCCAGGCAGGGCTGATCGGCGACGATCAGCTGGATGCAATTCTCGCCGGGAATATCCCTGGCAGTGACAATTGAGAATTCGCTCCAGTCGATACGGCGGTCGAACGCGATGGAGCGGATGAGCCCGCGAGGAATGGAGCTGCGCACAGTGGCGCCATACCACATTCCTTCGCGCTTCATGTCATCGATGTAGCACGCGCGGCCCAGCAGCTTGTCCACGCCTTCCTTGCGAGGAACGGACGTGCCAACGATGCGGGTTGTAGCATGGTTGCTCATGGTTGCCTGGGGCCAGCACCGCCGAGCGGGTTGAGGCATAGCATACAACAGAACAGAGATCAGAGAACAGAGAACGGGAACCGAGGTTGATCGTGACGGCTCGTCCCTGACTGCGATTGCTTGCCGCTGTTCGCTACTCCGCCAACTGCGCCAGCGCGCGCGAGAGCACGTGCACGCCGTTGCCGATCCACTCAGGCGATGCGTACTCGTCGGGCCGGTGGCTTACTCCGCCGCGGCAGGGAATGAACAGCATGGCCACGGGTGCGATGCATGAGACAAAAGACGAGTCGTGATAGGCGCGCGCCACCATCTTCTTGTAGGTTTTACCGGCGGCGATGGCAGAGGCCTCAAGCGCGGCCAAAATCGCCGGATCGCAGGTGGTAGGCGGATCGGCGTTCAACAATTCCGTAGTAATCTTTACTCCGCGGCGGGCGCTCACGCCCTGCGCGGCGGCGGCGAGCGCAGCCAGCACACCGTCGCGGCGAGCGCGATCTGTGTCGCGCACATCGGTGGTAATCAACACGCGCGAGGGAACACTGTTGACCGCGCCGGGAAAAACGTCGCAAATTCCCACCGTGCCGACGGTGTCGATTGCGCCAGTTGATTTGGCTGCCGATTCCAACGCCAAAATTAATTCTGCTGCTGCGGCGAGCGCATCTTTTCGGCCCGGCATCAGCTTGCCGCCGGCGTGGCCGCCTTCGCCTTCGATGACGATGCGTTGGCTGGCGGGCGCGGCGATGTGCGTGACGAGGCCGACGTCGATTCCTTCCTGCTCAAGAAACGGACCCTGCTCGATGTGCAACTCAATGAACTGATGAAATCGTCCAAGAGGTAAATGAACGGAGTTCAGCGCGCCGGTGAAGCCGGCCTGCGCGCGCCACTCTTCCAGGCCGCGGCCATCCTTGTCGCGGAGAGTGAGCGCCTTCTCGGGAGTGAGCACGCCGGCCATCATGCGGCTCCCGATGCAGCCGATTCCAAAGCGCGTTGGTTCTTCGGCGGTGAAAATGACAAGCTCGACGGAACGGCGCGGCTTGAACCCCAGCTTTTGCAGAACGCGAATGGCTTCAAGACCGCCGAGCACGCCCACACAGCCGTCATAGAGACCGGCGTTGGGAATCGCGTCGATGTGGGAGCCGGTGCCGATGGGCGCAAGCGCCGGATCGCTGCCTTCCCAGCGCGCAAAGGTGTTGCCGATTGCGTCTACGTGAAGGGTCAGTCCTGCGGCTGCGCAGAGGCCTTTGACGTATGCGCGGGCGCGCAGGTCCGCCTCGCCGAAGACTACGCGCGTGACGATAGGAGGCTCGGCCTCGGAGATTTGCGCGAGAGCCATCAACTCCGCGATCAGATCGTCGACGGCGAACTGTGGGTGAGACGCGGCCATGTCCATCACTCTCCCAGGGGATGCCGGCGCCAATCCTTATAGATGAGGTACTTTGCCGGACGCTTGCCCAGCGCGCCGAACCATTGCGGGCAGTAGGCGCGCATCCAGATAAAGTCGCCTGCGTAGACCGGGTACCACGAGTCGCCGAGGCGATAGATGCCGCCGCCCTCGAGCATCAGCAGGCCGTGTTCCATCGCGTGAATCTCGACCATGCTGAGTGACGCGCCGGGATCGTAGGTCATCGTGTTCACGGCAAAGTCGTAGGGCGGGCCGTCAGGCATTAGCGCCCGCACGCGCAGCGATGCATCCCCCATAAGCGGTGTGGCTGTGACGGAGGCCTCGTCGCCAACGACGATTTCAGGAGCGGCTGCACCATCTTGCGGTTCGTAAAGTTTTTCGATCATCGTGGCGCGCGCGATTCCCGGCGCGCGTACCGCGTGCGGCGTGCCCTGCGGGAGATAGGCGAAGCCGCCCGGCTTGAGAACATGCTTTTTCCCTGCCGCCCTGACTTCGAGCTTGCCATCGAGGACATAAAGAAAGCGCTGAGTAAAAGCGGGCGAAAGCGCGCCGCCGGCGACGAATTCCGCTGTCATTTGCGTGAATCGCGCTCCCAGTTGCGGCGCGGTGTGAATGATGAACTCCACGCCGTCGGCGCCAGGCAGGGGCGAGCGGACGAAAGTGTCGGGCGTTTGCAGTAGATGGTCGGGCTTGAGACTGCTGCGCGTCGATCCAAGATGGTGCACGTGCGACCTCGTTCCAGGAAAATCCGAAAAGAGCCTTCGGGAAAAATTCCGATGCTCGATTCTATCCGGACCGCCGGCGGCCAGCCGCTCCAGAAATTTGCAGCCTGCTTGAAGCGCGGCTTCCACATCTTCCACCAACACGGACTCGTCGGGATGATGGCTGATGCCTCCTGGACTGCGCAGGAAGAGCATCGCCGTAGGCACGCGGGCGGCCATGACCATTGCGTCGTGACCTGCGCCGCTCGCCATGCGCTTTCCGGGTAGCCCCGCCGCTTCAATCGCCTCGGCCAGATAAGCTGTAAGCCGCTCATCCATGGGCACCGCCGGCTGATCCATCTGGCGCGCGCATTTGAGCGATAGGCCGCGCTGGGCGGCGATGGCCTGTGCTTTCGCCAGGAGAGATTCCACGGCGGCCTTGCGCGCGGTGTCGGCGGCGTGGCGTACGTCGAGGCTCAGACGCGCGACCCCTGCGATCACATTCGCCGCGTTCGGTTCCACGTCGATTTTACCGACAGTGGCGATCAGGCCTTCGGTGTGCTGCGCCAGAAACTCCACCGCAGAGATCCATTCCGCCGCGCCCGCCAACGCATCGCGGCGCAGGTGCATGGGAGTTGTGCCGGAATGATTGGCCTGGCCCGAAAACTCAAGCGTAAGGCGCGACTGGCCAACAATTGCCGTCACGGCCGCAATGTGCAGGCCCTCCGCTTCCAGGATCGGGCCCTGTTCGATGTGTATTTCGAGGAAGCCGAGTGTGCCGGGATCGAGGGCGGCGTTGCTGATTTGGCCGGGGTCGAGTCCGAAGGCGCGAACCGCTTCTTCCATTGTGACGCCGCCGGCATCTGTGAGTTTCAGCAGCGCCGGGTCGAAGCGCCCGGCGACAGCGCGGCTGCCAATAAAAGGAACGCCGAATCGCACGCCCTCTTCCTCAGAAAAGGCGATGACCTCGATGGGCAGAGGCAGCTTGAGTTCCAGCGCAAGCTCGACCAACTCGAGGGCGAGGGCGACGCCCAGAACGCCGTCGATAGGCGCCAGCATTGGGGACGGTGTCGATATGCGAGCCGAGGATGAGGCGCTTGCCGTGCGCGCCCGGCGGCAGCCAAAGACCGCGCAGATTTCCGGCTGCATCCGTATGTACGGCCATACCGAGAGCTTCCATGCGGCTGCGCAAAAGCGCATGCACGTCGTGCACCGGAGGAGTGAGGAATCGGCGCGTGATGCGATCCGGCTCCTCGCTCATTGTGGCGATGCGCCGGCATGCGGCAATGGCGCGTTCGGCACTTCTTTCATGCGCGCACCTGCTCTCTGGCCGCGCGGCTGCCCGATGAATTCGCCTCCGCGGAACACCGGCTCGCCGCGGAGCCAGGTTTCCAGCACGCGCCCACGCAACGTGGCGCCGAGGTAAGGTGAGAGTTTGTGGCGGAAATGAAGGTCGGCTGGGCGTGACGGTCCATGCGACGCCGGGATCGAAGACAGCAAAATCAGCGTCAGCGCCGGGAACCAGTGTGCCTTTGTGCCCGGTCAGTCCGGCCAGGCGCGCCGGCGCAGAGGCCATCCACTTGCCGATCCGTTCAAGGTTAAGACCGCGCTGCTTCATACAGGTCCATACCACGGGAAGCGCCAGGCCAAGACTTGCGATTCCGCCCCACGCCTGATCCCAGCGGCCAGTTTCGCGCGCTTTCATCGCCGGCGGGCAAGGGGAGTGGTCGGTCGTCACCATATCGATGAGGCCATCTTCGAGCGCTTTCCACAGTCTTTCACGATTTTCTGCGTGGCGGATCGGCGGCGCGCATTTGAATTCCGTCGCTGCGTCGGGGATCTCTTCCGCAGCGAACCAAAGATAGTGGGCACAGGTTTCGACAGTGATGGGAACGCCGCGATCGCGGGCTTTGGCGAGCATGGGCAACGCCTGTGCGCTGGACAAATGCACGATGTGGATGGGCGTGTTGAACTCTTCGGCAAGACAGATGAGCAGCTCGATGGCCTCAACCTCTGCCGCATCCTGGGCGTGACGCCAGATAGGTCGAGTACTTGCGCCAGTCCGCGCCCTCTGTGTTCAGCTTTGTTGTCGCTGAGTTGACAGGCCCTGTAACTTCAGCGTGGGCCAGCAGCGGGAGCCCAGTGCCGCGCAGTTTTTCGAGGGCCTCGCGCAAATCGGCTTCGTCGACCCACGCGAAGCCATCGATGCCGGAGTGAATCAGGAAGCACTTGAAGCCGGGGACGCCGGCTCGGGCCAGCGGCAGGAGCGCTTCGGCATTGCCTCGAACCACTCCTCCCCACGCGGCCCAATCGACCCACGCTCTTCCTTTGGCCGCGCTGCGTTTTGCCTCCAGCGCGCCTACGTCGATGGTCTCCGGTACGCAATTCAGCGGCATGTCGACCAGCGTTGTCACGCCCCCGGCGGCCGCAGCTCGCGTTGCGGTTTCAAAACCTTCCCACTCCGTGCGGCCGGGCTCATTGATGTGGACATGCGTGTCGACAAGGCCAGGAAGAAGCACTGAGTCACCGAAGTCGATCAACTCCGCGCCCGGCGGAAGATCGTTCCAGCCGCGCACGGCGGAGATCCGTCCTCCTTCCACGATCACTGTCGCGGGTGCGAGACCATCGGGAAGCAAGACGCGCGTGGAACGAAGTGCCTTTGCCATCGTGTAAATACTTTCGCTGGCCGGGGAGGGTGAGAGCAAGTGACGGAATCAGAAACAGGCGTGGCGCCCTGAGCTCGCTGGACCGAGCCGGCTGCGAGTTGCGCACCGCCCGGCGCGCAGGCGGCCTTATCCGCGCAGCTTGTTCAGCAGATCCTGGGGATGCACGGGCTTGGCGAGAATATCGAATTCGTAGCCGTCGGTGCGGGCTTTTTCCAGCAGATCGGCAGTGGCCGCCTGGCCGGAGAAGAGCAGGATCTTGATTGCGGGAAGCAGGGCGCGAATGCGGATGGCCGCATCGATTCCGTTGAGGTCCGCCATAATTACGTCGGAGATGAGCATGTCCGGCCGAAACGATTCGGCGAGCTCGAGGGCCTTCTCGCCCGTGTAGACTGCGCGAGCCTCAAAACCGCTCTGGTTCAGGATCATGGCCAGCGTGTCGGCGATGACTCGCTCGTCATCGGCTACCAGAACCTTGGGTCTTTTCGTGTCGGACATACGCTCCTGAGCATTCAGGGCAGGCAACTCATTTGGGAACCGCCACTTTCAAACCGAACCGGCGCGCTCGAAGGCCGCCAATTCAGTGCGTCCGCTTACATTCGGCACGAATGCTACGCTTTACCAGTGTAATGCATAACGCTCCTTTCGTGGCCAGTGCTGCCGAGGGGACCGAGAAACCGAGAGAGTCAAAACGTACGGGGCCGATCCAACCCATCGGCGCGGCGATTCATCGGCATTCAATCCCTCGAATTTATACTGGCGCCAACGAAGGACCGCCTCACTGACTCCCCACACCGGAGAACCGGAATGCAGGAAACGGCTACCCCTAACCCCGAACTCGGCGCGCAGCCGGCTACGGACGTGATCATTCGCGCCGAAGGAATCGAAAAGTACTACGCGCAGCCAAGCCAGAACCGCATTCAGGTGATCTCGGCAACCGATCTGAGTATCGTGCCGGGCGAGATTCTGGCTTTGCTGGGCCCGTCGGGCTCTGGCAAATCGACCATGCTGCGCATGTTGACCGGGCTCTCCACGCCGACCGCGGGGCAGGTCTATTGGCACGGCAAGCCCATCGCCCAGGCGGAGATCAATGTTTCGATCGTCTTTCAGAGTTTCGCGCTCTTTCCCTGGCTCACGGTGCTGGAGAATGTGGCAGCGCCGCTGCAGGCGCGCGGCATGCCGCCGGCCGAGCGCCACGAGCGCAGCATGAAGATGCTGGACATGGTCGGGCTGGATGGGTTCGAGGCCGCCTACCCCAAGGAGCTCTCGGGCGGGATGCGGCAGCGCGTCGGATTTGCCCGCGCGTTGGTGGTCGAGCCCGAGGTTCTGTTCATGGATGAGCCGTTTTCAGCACTCGATGTGCTGACGGCCGAGAACCTGCGCAGCGAACTGCTGGAGTTGTGGACCAAGAAAACCATGCCCACAAAGGCAGTTTTTCTGGTGACGCACAACATTGAGGAAGCTGTGCTGCTGGCCGACCGGATTATCGTTCTGGGACGCAATCCCGGACATATCCGCACTGACTTTCCGGTGCGAACTGCCGCAGCCGCGCGACCGCAAGTCAGAATCATTCACGCAGTTGGTGGACTACATCTACAAGGTGCTCACGCGGCCCGATACAGCTCCGGCCGCAGCGCCCGGGCAACCGGCGGAGCCCCGCGTCCGCGACCAGCGCCAGATGCACTACCAGATGCTGCCGCACGCCCGCCCCGGAGGCATCGCCGGTCTGCTCGAGCTGCTGATCGATAAGGGCGGACGCGACGACATCTATCACCTCGCCGACGACCTGGCCTTCGAGATCGACGACCTGCTGCCCATTGTGGACGCGGCGCAGTTACTTGGGTTCCTGAAAGTCGAAGAGGGCGACGCGGCGATTACGCCCAGCGGCGAAGAGTTCGCAAACTCCGAGATTCTGCGCCAGAAGGAACTGTTTCGCAACGCGACCGTTGGCAACGTGCTGCTGCTGCGGCAGATTCGCCGCGCGTTGGACGCCAAGAGCGATCATACCGTGCCTGAGGACTTCTTCCTGGATATGCTCGGCGAGCAATTCAGCGAGGAGGAGAGCCAGCGCCAGATTGAGACCGCTGTGACATGGGGGCGCTACGCCGAACTGTTCGACTACGACGCCGCGCGCCGCCGCTTCGTGCTGCCCGATGCCCTGGAAGAAGAGACCGCCGCAAGCGAGGACGGCAAGTGAAGATCCAACACCCTCTGGCGCGATCGCTCGTTACCGTTCGGACCTGGCCATTCCTCATTGACCTGGGCGTGGCGGCCTGCGCGCTGGCTTTATTTTTCGCTGTGGTCAGCACCGGCGTCTACTGGTTCCAAAAACCGATTCCGATGGTGCCGATCTCAAGCTCCATCGGTGCGCTGCCGGTGTACGCATTTTACTCGATCGTGCGCATGGCCATCGCCTACGCGCTCAGCCTGGGTTTCGCCATCGGTTACGGCTACATTGCCGCTTACAATCCGCGCCTTGAGCCGTGGATGGTCGCGGTCCTCGATATTTTGCAGTCGATTCCCGTGCTGAGTTTTTTGCCGCCGGTTGTGCTGGCGATGGTTTCGCTCATTCCCGGCCATCAGCTGGGCATTGAGATGGGCGTCATTCTGCTCATCTTCACCGGGCAGGTGTGGAATCTTGCCTTCAGCTTTTATTCGTCGCTCAAGACCATCCCCCGGGAGATGCAGGAGGCGTCGCGCATCTATCGCTACTCCGGCTGGCAGAAGTTTTGGCAACTGGAGATGCCATTCTCGGCGATCGGGCTGGTGTGGAACTCGATTGTTTCCGTGGCCGGCGGCTGGTTCGCACTGATCTTCTGCGAGACCTTCACCATGGGCAATCGCAACTTCCAGCTGCCCGGGCTTGGGCAGCTACATACAAACCGCTACCAACGCAGGCGACGTTCACGCCTTGTTGGCGGGCATCGCGGCGGTGATTCTGATCGTGGTGGCAACGGACCAGTTGGTGTGGCGGCCGCTGATAGCCTGGAGCGACAAGTTCAAGTTCGAGCAGGTGGAGTCGGTCGAGCAGGTCACTTCGCCGGTTCTTGAACTCCTTCGGCGGTCGAGGATCCTTGCAACCCTTCCCGGCCGCGTGTGGGATCGTATTGAGGAACCTGTCTACCGGCACATGGCGCATACCAAGGAGTGCCAGGTAGTGAAACCGCTCGACGAGAAGCAGTCAGGAAAAACGCCCCCGGCACTGTGGGCGCTGGCGCTGGCGGCTGCCGTGGCTGTCTGCTGGGCAGCGGCACAGGCCATGTTTATGCTCAGCACCATAACGTGGCCCGACCTGCGCCTGCTACTCGAGGGCGCGGCAGCGACATTCCTGCGCGTCGACGCCTCGCTCATTATCTCCGCCGCGTGGACAATTCCTGTTGGGGTAGCCATCGGCTTCAATCCGCGGCTCGCGCGCGTTGTGCAGCCGTTGGCGCAGATCATGGCTTCTGTCCCGGCCACGGCTTTCTTTCCGATTCTGCTCATCGGGCTGGTCAGGATTGGCGGCGGACTGGGCATCGGTTCAATCGCGCTGATGCTTCTGGGTACGCAATGGTACATCCTGTTCAATGTGATCGCGGGGGCGATGTCGATCCCTTCGGATCTGCGCGAAGTCGCGTCGCTTTACCGCTTCACCCGCTGGCAGAGGTGGACAAAGCTGATTCTTCCGGGCATCTTTCCTTACCTCATCACGGGAATGGTGACTGCGTCTGGCGGGGCGTGGAACGCATCGGTGATGGCGGAGTATTCGCATGTAAAGGGCGTGACGCTGCAAACTATCGGCCTGGGCGCGCAGATTGACGCTGCCACCGACGACGGCCGCTTCGCCATGCTGCTGCTGGCGACGATTCTTATCTCGCTGATGGTGGTCACGATGAATCGGCTGGTTTGGCGTCGGCTTTACCGCCTGGCCGAAACGCGGTTTAAACTGGAAGGCTAAGCCGGTTAGGCCAGGGCATCCGTTAAAGGAAGTTATCTTATGATTCGCGTCGGTTTGCTGGGATTCGGTCTGGGGGGCCGCGTCTTTCATGCCCCGCTGATCTCTTCAGTGGAGGGTTTGGAACTGGCCGCGGTCTTTGAGCGCACGACGAACAAGGCCGCGGAGCGCTACCCCGGCGTTACCATTCATCGATCGCTCGAAGCCATGCTGGCCGATGATTCGCTCGGATTGCTTGTGGTAGCCACTCCGAACGGTACCCATTTTGCTTTCGCCAGAGAGATCCTGAAGGCAGGGAAGAATGTCGTCATCGACAAGCCGATGACCATGACCTCGCTTGAGGCTGCCGAACTGATCGGTCTGGCCATGAAGCACAAAGTGCTCCTCTCGCCATTTCATAACCGTAGATGGGACAGCGACTTTCTGACGGTTCAGAAACTATTGGATGAGGGTTTTCTGGGCCGGCTCGTAGCGTTTGAGTCCCGTTTCGACCGCTGGCGGCCAACTGCGGATCCGGAAAAGCCGTGGAAGGAAGATGCCAAGACCGGCGGCGGGACACTGCTGAATTTGGGACCGCACCTCGCTGACCAGGCGCTGGTACTCTTCGGCAAGCCGGAGGCGGTAAGCGCGGAAGTTATCCGCGAAAAAGAAGGTCCCGGTGTAGACGACGCCATTACGATCCGGCTACGCTATCCGGGCGTAGCGGTTACGTTGGGCGCAAACAGCTTGTCGCTGCCTGCAGGGCCGCGCTATCAACTACGCGGCGCCAATGGCGGCTACTGGAAATTCGGCGTCGATCCGCAGGAAGCCGCGCTGAACAATGTCACGCGTATTGACGATCCGGCATGGGGCCAGGAGCCGGCGGCAAAATGGGGCGTGCTGCACGTGGGCATCGAAGGCGGATCGGTGAGCCGGCCAGTGCCGGCGCTGGCTGGAGACTACCGGCTCTACTACGCTGGCATTCGCGATGCGCTTCTGGGGAAGGCCCCGGCGCCGGTGACCGGCGTGGACGGCTGGCGCGTGGCGCGGCTGCTGGAATTGGCCGTGGAAAGCTCAAGACATCGCCGCGAGATCGTCTGCGATTGGAGTGATGAGCCGAAATGACGGCGGGCATCCCGGCTGGCTACTGCCTGCTCGGCTCTTTCTCGATGAGCGGCACCCAAAAGCGAAAACGCGCGCCGCTGGCGGAGACGCTGGAAGCCTCAATACCTCCACCGTGCGCCTTCAGAATGGCGCGGGTAATCGCGAGGCCCATGCCCGAGCCCTTGTGCGCGGTCGTTCCCTGCTTACCTCGATAGAACTTCTCAAAGATCAGCGGCAGGTCGCGGGAGTCAATGCCGGGACCGTTATCCTCGACGCAGAACTCCAACCGGCCGTCGTCGCACCTGCTGCTGAGCGTGACGCGGCTGCCGGGCGGAGTGTGTGCCACCGCATTCTCCAGCAGATGGCGCAGAACCCTGCCCAGCAGATGCGGATCGAACCATGCCGTCTTGTCCTGGCCGGGTTCGTTAGCGCTCTCGACGACGACTTCGACTTTGTGCGCGGCCAGAATCTTGCGCGATTCCTCAACGGCCTGGTCGAGCAACGAGCGGGGATTCAGCGGCGACAGCTTCACTTGCACCACATTGGCGTCGATCTCGGCCATCTCTACGGCCTCGCCCACCAGCACATCCAACCGCGCTGCCTCCTCGTCGATGATTCGCGCCATGTCGAGCCGCCCGGCTTCGTCGAGGCCCTCCGATTCCAAAAGCGTGGTGGCCGCGGCGCGGATGGAGGTAAGCGGAGTGCGCAGCTCGTGTGTCAGAGAGTCGATCAGCGCGGTGCGCAGGCGGTCGGCTTCGCGGGCAGCCTCGATGCGCGTTGAGGCGGCGATGGCGATAGAGCGCGCTACGGCAATAGCAACCTGCGCACTAACGGCTGCGGCAACCTCGTGCGAAAGCGTGTCGGGCTGCCACGCCAAAGCTCCCAACGGCCTCAATCCCATCATCAGAGCAGTGGTGAAGTAGCCCCCGAATGACGTTTCGGTTGGGCTAAGGCCCTGGGTCACGGCCTGCATGTGCGCCTTTACGCTGGCCGGAGCGTCGCCCGTCGAAGAGTAAAACCGCTGCTGGTCGCAAACGTAGAGAACGACTCCCTGAAGAACGAAGATGCGGTCGATGGCGCTGGGCAGATCGTGAAGTAGCTGATCGGCATCCTCGAAGAGCATCATTTCCTGGCTGAGGCTATAAAGACGTCCCACGTCGGCCTGGCGCTGCTCGGCTTGCACCGTTTTTTGCCGCGCACGCTCCGCCAGACGGCTTACCACCACGCAACTGAGCGCAAACGAAACCATCGCCACCCATGCCTGGGCCCCTCAATTCTCAAGGTGTGCACGGGAGGCAGAAAGTAATAGTCGAAGCATAGGGCGCAAAGAACCGCGGTGTAAATGGAAAGGACAATTCCGGCCTGTGTGGCCCACCACACCACCAGCACCAGAAACACCATGCCCGCGGTGGTGGAGTTGGCGCCAAGCCAGGCAAGCAAAAGCGTGGTGAGCGCCGCCGCTGCCGTGGCTGCGAGCCAACGAAGAGCCTGCTTTGCATGGGCGGTACGCGCTCATCGACTTCCCTCCGGAGAATGATACGCGCCCGCTGCGATTTCTGAAATGCCGCGCCGCAATGATGTAAGCTTCGATTGAAAGAAGAACGGAATGCCCGGAAGAATTCTGGTAATCGACGACGAATCGCAGATTACACGGGTGCTGCGCGCCGCGCTCTCCGCGCAGGGGTACGATGTGCGCACCGCCAACGATCCCGAGGAGGGCCTGCGGCTCTTTCGCGACTGGCCGCCGGACCTGCTGATTACGGACCTGATGATGCCCGTCATGAGCGGGGTTGAAGTTTGCCGGATCGTCCGTTCGCGAGCCACGACGCCGGTGCTCGTCCTTTCGGTGCGCGAGCACGAGCGGTCGAAGGTGGAAGCGCTCGATGCGGGCGCCGACGACTACGTGACCAAGCCGTTCAGCATTCAGGAGCTGCTGGCCCGCGTTCGGGCTCATCTGCGGCGCGCGCCGGAACGCACCACGGCCGCCCTGGAAGCCGGCGACTTTGTCGTCGATGCACAGGCCCATACAGTTACCGTCCAGGGTAAGCTCGTGCACCTCACGCCCAAGGAATTCGATCTGCTGCTGCATCTGGCGCGCAATGCCGGCAAGGTAATGACCCATCGCGCCCTCCTGACCGCGGTATGGGGCGCGCAATCGGCGCATCAGCCGGAATACCTGCGCGTCTTTATTGGCCAGTTGCGCAAAAAGCTGGAAAACGAGACCAGCCGCCAATACATCCAAACCGAGCCTTGGGTCGGTTACCGGTTTGTTCCCGAGGGCTGGAGAGGAAACGCTGAATAGGCCAATCGCATACCGCAATGCGAGCGCCACGCGGTTGCGATTTGATGATTTGAAAGGATTTCCTCCACCTCGGCAGTGATCCTTACAAAATCTTTAGGGTTTCTTTTCGATTCTCAAAGCAGACGAAGAACAGAATCGATTTCATCCAGGTCCGTTGCTTTGGCCATGGGCGGAGTGTTGTGCTCGATGCGTCAGGCACGGCGCGGGGAAAGATGCTGTGGAAGTACAATTCGGTTTGTTTGTCAAGCCGGACCGGCACTGGTCCGGAGGCAACGGGGAGTGCTTGAATGCAGGATTTTTTGATGCTGCTTTACACCGCAATCTTCTTCGCCCTGGCGTTTCTCTACGTCAAGGCGTGCGAGAAGCTGAGGTAGCCCATGCATAACGATTGGATTTCGGCGACCGGGCTCGTTCTCTCGATTCTTCTGCTGATCTATCTCACCATCGCACTGCTTTTCCCGGAGAAGTTCTGACATGTCCGCAAACGGCTGGCTGCAATTCGCCATCTACTCTCTCATTCTGCTCGCCACTGTCCGCCCAGTAGGCATCTACCTGACGCGCGTGATGGAAGGGGAGCGTACCTGGCTTGATCCCGTGCTGCGCCCTTCGAGCGGCTCATCTACAAGCTCTGCGGCGTGAACGCCGACAAAGAGATGAACTGGCGCGAGTACGCCTTCGCCATGCTCGGCTTCTCGGCGGCTACGCTGGTGCTCACCTACACCATTGAACGGTTGCAAGCACTCCTGCCGTTCAATCCGTTCCATCTGGCCAGCGTGGCGACGGACCTGGCTTGGAACACGGCCGCCAGCTTCACCACCAATACCAACTGGCAGTTTTATACGCCCGAATCAACGATGAGTTACTTCACCGAGATGGCGGGCCTGGCGACACACAACTTCTGGTCCGCCGCGGTGGGTATCGTGGTGGCCATCGCGCTGATTCGCGGCATCAAGCGGACGACGTCGGCCACCATAGGCAACTTCTGGGTCGATATGACGCGGACGCTGCTCTACATCCTCACGCCGGCTTGTATCGTCTACGCGCTGCTTCTGGTTTGGCAGGGCGTACCGCAGAACCTGAACGCCTACACGCAGGCGCACCCTATCGAGCGGCCAAACGCAGACCATCGGCCAGGGGCCGGTAGCTTCGCAGGAAGCCATCAAGATGCTGGGCACCAACGGCGGCGGTTTCTTCAACGCCAACAGCTCACATCCCTATGAGAATCCGACCCCGCTCTCGAACTTCATCCAGATCATCTCCATCTTCCTGATCGGCGCAGGCCTGACGTATACGCTGGGCCGCATGACCGGCTCGCCGGGCCACGGATGGGCGGTATTCGCCGCTATGTATGTGCTGTTCGCGGCCGGTTTCACGGTTTGCTACTGGGCTGAGGCGCATCCATACAACGCAATTCACGGCGCCGAGCAGGCACGCACCGCGACCGCGCCCGGCGGCAACATGGAGGGCAAGGAGGTGCGCAATGGCATCGCCGAGAGCGCGCTTTTCGCCACCATCACCACCGACGCCAGTTGCGGCGCCGTCAATGGCATGCACGACAGCTATACCCCGCTGGGCGGCATGGTTCCGCTCTCGAACATCATGCTCGGTGAGGTGGTGTTCGGCGGCGTGGGCGCGGGGATGTACGGCATATTGATCTTTGTCGTGCTAGCCGTTTTTATCGCCGGTCTGATGGTTGGCCGCACACCCGAGTACCTGGGCAAGAAGATCGAGGCATACGACGTGAAGATGGCGATGCTTTACGCGCTGATCTTCCCGCTCATCATTCTTACGTTCGCGGCGATATTCGTGCTCATTCCTGCGGGACTTTCGGTGACCAACAATCCCGGTCCGCACGGATTCTCGGAGATTCTTTACTCGTTTACCTCCGGCGCGGGTAACAACGGGTCAGCTTTTGCTGGCCTGGGAACGAACTGGTGGTACAACGTCGCGATGGGCTGGGACATGCTCATCGGCCGTTTCCTCATGATGATTCCCGTGTTGGCCCTGGCCGGCAATCTGGCGCAAAAGAAAAGCGTGCCGCCGTCTCCGGGTACCTTCCCGGTAAACACACCACTGTTTGCCGTGCTGCTGGTCGGCACAGTTTTGATCGTCGGCGCGCTCACATTTTTTCCCGCCTTAAGCCTGGGACCGATCCTGGAACACTTGCTATTGCAGACAGGAAAGCTGTTCTAAAGACAGGGAACGGGGAGTAGCAAGGAACGAACGGAGAGCGAAGAACGGTATGGCTGAGAAAACGAGTCTATGGAATACGCAGATCATGGGCCAGGCGATCATTGACAGTGTTCGCAAGCTCGATCCGCGCTGGATGGTCAAGAACCCGGTGATGTTTGTGGTGGAGGTGGGCAGCGTGCTCACTTCGGCGCTGCTCGTCGAGAACTTCCGCCATCACCGCGAGGCCTTCGGCTTCAACTTGCAGATCACTCTGTGGCTGTGGTTCACGGTACTCTTCGCCAATTTTGCCGAGGCCATGGCCGAGGGCCGCGGCAAGGCGCAGGCCGACACGCTGCGCAAAGCCAAGGGCGAGACCATCGCCAAGCGCTACACCGCGGATGGCAGCTTCGAAGAGATCATCAGTGGAGCGCTGCGCGCGGGAGACACGATTTACGTCGAGGCGGGCCACTACATTGCCGGCGACGGCGAAGTGATCGAGGGCGTGGCCTCGGTCGACGAGTCGGCCATCACCGGCGAGTCGGCTCCCGTGATCCGCGAGGCCGGCGGCGACCGCTCGGCCGTGACCGGCGGCACCAAGGTGCTTTCGGATTGGATCAAGGTACGGATCACTTCGAATCCCGGCGAGACGTTCCTTGACCGCATGATCGCGCTGGTTGAGGGCGCTACGCGCCAGAAGACGCCGAACGAGATCGCCCTCAGCATTCTGCTCTCAGGACTAACAATTATTTTTCTTCTGGCTGTGGTCACGCTGCAGCCTTTTGCCATTTACTCGAGTGCGCCGCAAACGGTTTTCGTGCTGGTGTCACTGCTGGTCTGCCTCATCCCCACGACCATCGGCGGGCTGCTCTCTGCCATCGGCATCGCCGGAATGGACCGGCTGGTGCAGTACAACGTGCTGGCCATGAGCGGCCGCGCCGTGGAAGCCGCAGGCGACGTGAACACACTGCTCCTTGACAAGACCGGCACCATCACGCTCGGCAACCGGCAGGCAACCGAATTCATGCCCGCGCCGGACGTGAGCCACGAGCGGCTGGCCAACGCTGCGCAGCTCGCGTCACTCTCCGATGAAACACCGGAAGGCCGTTCGATCGTCGTGCTGGCCAAGGAAAAGTATGGCCTGCGCGGACGCGACCTGGCCGGTATTCACGCGGAATTCGTGCCGTTTACCGCGCAAACGCGCATGAGCGGCGTTAACTTGCCCGGCACTCGAATCCGCAAAGGTTCGGTGGACGCGATCGCGCGTTTTCTTGAAGAGCAAGGCTCCAGCCTCCCGCAGAAAGTCCGCGACCACGTCGAGGAAATCGCTCGCGCCGGCGGCACGCCGCTGGTGGTGGCCGAGAATTCATCGGCGCTTGGTGTCATTTATCTAAAGGACATTGTGAAAGGCGGGCTGAAGGAGCGGCTGGCGCGGCTGCGCGCCATGGGTATTCGCTCTATCATGATTACCGGCGACAACCCGCTGACCGCAGCCGTGATTGCGCGCGAGGCCGGCGTGGATGACTTCCTGGCCGAGGCCAAGCCAAAAGACAAAATGGACCTGATCAAGCGCGAGCAGGGCAAGGGCAAGCTGGTGGCGATGACCGGCGACGGCACCAACGATGCGCCCGCGCTGGCTCAGGCCGATGTTGGCGTGGCCATGAACTCGGGGACGCAGGCGGCAAAGGAAGCAGGCAACATGGTCGATCTCGATTCGAATCCGACCAAGCTGATCGAAATTGTCGAGATCGGCAAGCAGTTGCTGATGACGCGCGGCGCGCTCACCACGTTCTCCATCGCCAACGACGTGGCGAAATACTTCGCCATCATTCCGGCGATGTTTGCCGGCGTCTTCCCGGTGCTGGAGGCGCTGAACGTTATGAAGCTGCACTCGCCCCACTCCGCCATTCTTTCCGCTGTCATTTTTAACGCGGTGATCATTGTGGCGCTGATTCCGCTGGCGCTGAAGGGTGTAAAGTACGAGCCCAAGGCGGCCGATGTGCTGCTGCGCAACAACCTGCTGATCTACGGCGTCGGCGGCATCATCATTCCGTTCATCGGCATCAAGGCCATTGACTTGTGCCTGGTGGCGATGCATTTGGCGTAGGCGTACTCCGGCTCAAGCAAAGGAGATTGAACGTGCATTCGGTATCGACGATTCAGGAAGATCAGGGAGCTCACGTACTGCCGCTCGCATCGCATGTTCAGGATGCTTTGGTTGTTCATTCGGTCTGGAAGACATCAATATTGTTCACGCTGGTCACCGCGGTTCTGTTTGGCCTGGGCTATCCGTTGCTGATGACGGGGCTGGCTCACCTCATGTTCCCGCGTCAGGCAGCCGGAAGCCTCATTGTCCAGAATGGGCAGGTGATCGGCTCCGAGCTGATCGCGCAAAGCTTCACCTCCGACAAGTACTTTCATCCGCGGCCCTCGGATGCAGGCAATGGCTATGACGCGACCTCTTCCGGAGGCTCGAATCTGGCGCAGTCGAACGCCAAGCTCGCCCAGCGCGAGCAGGCCGACATCGACAAGTTGGCCGCCGAAAACCCCGGCCAGCCCGTTCCCATTGATGCGGTAACGACCTCCGGCTCAGGCCTCGACCCAGACATCACTCCGGACAACGCGTATTTTCAGACGCCTCGCATCGCGAAGGCTCGCGGCACGACTGTGGAGAAAATTGACCAGCTGATCGCGGAGCACATTGAGCGCCGGCAGCTCGGCTTCCTTGGCGAGCAGCGCGTCAACGTTTTGGACTTGAATCTCGCCCTCGACAACATGTCGAAATAGTTTTCTGCACGCGGCTCCCCAAAACCTGCCATGACTTGGCGGGACAGGCTAACCAGTCTGGCCCGCTTTTCTTTTGGCAACGTCAATAAGCGCCACCAGCCCGGCAACCCGCCCCTATGCTGGATAGCGGACGGGTTTTAATTACAGCAAGACCATTTGAACAAAGCCGCAAGCGCCTTATCCAAGCTTCCACTTCAGGCGCCTTCGCCGTCTTCTTCATCGTCACTCTCTTATCGCTGAACTACTCCACGATAAGTGAGACGACGGAGCTCTGCGTGACGCCGCCGCTGGTTGCGGTAATGGTGATCGAGTAGTTTTGGCTGCTTGACCCGCCGCTCGATCCACCGCTCGACCCGCCGCATCCGGTCAGCGCGGCTGTGGCCGTCAGCACGCCCAGCACGATCCCCAGCGCCAGCCACCGCCGCGCCCTTCTGCGCGCTCTCCATAGCGGCAGCAGCAGCAACGCCAAAGCCAGCGGCGCGGCTTTGCCAAAAAGCCTCTGCTGCCCGCCCTGCGCTGAGGTGCTGGCCGTCTGGATGGTCAGTTTGACGTTGGTGGCTCCGCTGCCTGCCGCAATTGAACTTGGCGAGAAAGTTGCCGTTGCGCCCGTGGGCAGGCCGCTTACGCTGAAGGTGACCGCATTCAGGAAGGTGCTGCCGGCCGGGGCCGGGGTTACCGCAAAGCTGTAGCTGGCGCTGCCGCCCGCGGCCACCGTCTGCGCGGATGAGCCGCTGAAGCCGATCGTGATGCTCGTTGCTGCGGCCGTTACGGTTATGCTCACCGAGCCGGTTACGGTGGCGTAGTCGGTGGTGTCGTTGGGCGTGAAGGTGACGCTGTAGCTGGCCGTGCCCACAGCAGGCGTGGTGCTCGGAGTCGTCCAGGCAAAGCTGCCCGTCACGGATGCCGTGCCGCCGCTCAAGGTGGACGAAGCCAGTGTCTCGCCATCGGTAATCGGGGAAGCCGTCGGCCAGGTCGAAACCGTCGGCAACGCCTTCACCGCGACGCTCACCGAGCCGGTTACGGTGGTGTAATCGGTTGTGTCGTCGGGCGTGAAGGTTACGCTGTAGCTGGTTGTGCCTACGGGTGGCGTAGTGCTCGGAGTCGTCCAGGCAAAGCTGCCCGGCACAGAGGCCGTTCCGCCGCTCAAGGTGGACGAAGCCAGCGTCTCGCCGTAGGTAATCGGGGAAGCTGTCGGCCAGGCGGTGACGGCCGGTGCCTGTTCGTAGGTAAACTCGTCCGTCGGATTGATCGTGCTCGCGCCCGATGAGTTGGTTACGGTCACATCCACCGTGCCGAGACTTTCCGCAGGCGAGACTGCCGTAACGTAGGCTGGCGTTGTGCCGCTCGCGGCCGTAACCAAGAAGCTGGCAGCCGGCGTACTGCCGAAGTTGACTGCGGTGGCTGAATCGAGGCCCGAGCCGGTGATAGCGACAGTGGTGCCGCCGGCGACGGGACCGGAGATCGGGCTAACCGCAATCAGCGGAGGGTTTCCGCTTACCTGCACCGAGCCTATGTCGATATAGCTGGAATTGGAGCACGTAGCCAAGGGCGCGCCGCGCTGGTCGATCGTGTAGTATTCATCGCTCGCCAAACCCGCGCAGAGTGCCGACGAACCCGAGAGCGGAATCATCGTCTGCGTCAGGCCACCGTACCAGCCCAGCGAGGAGAGATTGGCGGGGCCGGTCTGATCGGTGCCCGACATCGTGAAACCGGAGACGCTGTCGTAGCCGCCGCTGCTGTCATAGTCGTTATAGCTTTCGGTGATGCCTACCCATAGAATTCTCCGCTCGAAATTGATCGCGCCACCGCTCGACGCCGAGTTTCCGGAGAAGATGTTGTTAGTCGCCATCGCGCCGCCCAAGTCGCTCGATATTGCGCCACCCTCGCCGTTGGCTCCCTCCGCCTGGTTTCCGTAGAAGGTGCTGTCAGCCACCATCAGCGCATTGCCGCCGGACAAGTAGCTGAAGATCGCGCCGCCCTCCGCGCCCTCGCAAATGTCGCCAAGTTTCCGGAAAAGGTGCTGTTGGTCACCTCCGGCGAGGGTGCTGCTCCAGATCGCGCCGCCATACAGTGCTGAGTTAGTGTAGAAGGTGCTTCCATTCACCACCCGCAAGCCGGTTTCCCGATCGCACCGCCCTCTGCCGCTCAGCGCCTGGTTTTCAGAGAAGGTGCTGTCGGTTACCGTCAACGTGCCTTCGCTCGTTCTAGATTGCACCGCCGTCGCCGGGACCGGTTTCCGTTCGCTATGATCACCCCGTAGAAGAAAGCGTGCGCCGCTGCTGTTGACGGTGAATATGCTGCCCACGTTCGCGTCGTGGTTGCCCGAGATGGTGACTGATTCGCGCCCGGCCCAAGCAGGTTCAACCTACCCGTGATTTGCGGCAGCGGATTATCTCCGGCCGAGCCATTGCCCAGCGGAATGGTCCCCTTTGACGAGTAGACTCGGGGCGAAGGTGATGTCGCCCGCGGTTACGTTGTTGAGGGCGAGTGCGTCGCGCAAAGAGCAGGCGCTTCCGGTCCCGCTGACGCAATTAGGGCTTGCGTCGCTCGCGTCGTTGGTCGTGGTCACCATGTACTGGTTGGTCTGGATGGCGCCGGCATCTACTGCGCCGGAGGGGCACGCCGGATCGAGCGCAAAGCCGCGCTCGTCAACGGCCACGCCAGCGCTCGATGCCGCACTGGCCGAGCCGGCGCAGATAGCGGCCGAGCCTGGCAGTAAGATCATGGTCCTGATGCTGGCTGGACCGCCATACCTGGCCGTCGGCGCCAGTCGAGCATCTTTACCCGTTACATCGCTCGCCGATGGGCTAAAGCCGGAAACATCCCCGCCGGAATTGTTGGAATACACGTTATTGCTTTCTTCGGTGATGGTGCCGCCGTTCCCGATAGCCCACCCGCCGCTCGACGTCTGTGAAAAGTACAGATGTTGTTGACCGCCGTCAGGGCGCCGGAGTTATAAATCGCGCCACCGGTCTGTGCCCCGTTTCCGGAGAAGGTGTTGTTGGTCGCCGTCAGCGTGCCGCTGTTGTTCCAGATCGCGCCGCCGTTCTGCAGCCGAGTTTGCGGAGAAGGTGCTGTTGGTCACCGTCACCGTACCGCCGTTGTTCCCGATCGCACGCCGCCGTTTTCCGCCCAGTTTGCAAAGAAGGTGCTGCCGGTCACCGTCAGCGTGCCGCCGCGCCGTTGTAGATCGCGGCGCCGTATTCCGCCTGGTTTCCGATAAACGTGCAATTGGTCACCGTCAGCGCGCCGCCCCCGCTGTTCAAGATCGCGCCGCCGTTTTGGCGCCCATCGACACCAAGCTATTGCTGAAATAGCTGTTAGTAACCGTTAACGCGCCCTCCCGTTGTTCCAGATCGCGCCTCCGCCGCCGGCATGCTACTCCCTCCGGCTATCATCATGTTCAGGTTGTCGATGGTCAGGGTCGCGCCGCTGTTCACGGTAATATCCCGTCTCCATAATGTGCCCCCGACTGTCACCACTTGAAGTGTGCTACCGCTACCGCCGGTCGGGCCGGTGATCGTTACATTGGCCGTGATGGCTGGCAACGAGCCACTCAGCGGGATGGTATTTTGCGAAACGGTGTTGGAGGACCTGAAGACCGTTGTGTCGAAGTTGATGCTGCTGCTGCCGCTGCCGCCATTGCTATCGACATAGTTGATGCAATAGCGCAGATCGCCGGGGTAGCCCGGGCCGGTGCCGTTCGTGCCGGAGCCGCTGTCGGTGGCGAGGCTTACGGTGCAGGAGGTTTGCGCCTGCGCGGCTATGGCTGCGAACGCCGCCAGCAGCGCCAGCACGGCAAAGTGCAGGATCGCCCGGCGCCGAACCTCAGATGCGAACCTCAGATACAAAATGGCAACGAAACCAAACAGAAGGACAGGACATGAGAGCCTCTCTCTAGCAATAAATTTCTTGGTCCGGCGTCCAGGCCTGGATGCCCGGTTGCCGCACACTCAATCTCGGATCGCACGCGCATCGGCCACTCGGGCTGCGCCTGAGACAGTTAGGATCTACTGTTGGCTTGCGGGATCATTCTACGGCAGAAATAGTCAAATATCTCTTCGCATGGCAGGATTTTTTCGGGCAATCGTGATCCGCATCACCATTCAGCCGGGGTTGCCGAACCATCACTCCGCATCCCTTCAGCGTTCGTGGTTCGCCCTCCCATCGCTTTCCGGCTTGTCAAGACCAAAATCCTTCTAACCCACCTCATCCAAACGACTTAAATTTCAAAATAATTTTACGTTCCTGGCGCATAATCCAATCATGATGCAACCGGAGCAGCGCCGCACGAACCGCGAATCGCGCCGTCCGTTCCCGCGCGCGGAACTCGAATGAAAGGAAGATTTTGCGGGCACGTGTTTCTAAAACAACGAACTTGCCGGAATCAAGACTTCTATCCCTTTTGCCACGAGGATTTTGTCTCAAAAGCATGGGGAGGGGGAGGGGGGGGGTACTCAACGTGCAACCTCCAGCGAGTACCCCCCCTCCCCCCTGTTTTGTGAAACTGTGAGGCTGTGAAACTGTGCGAGGGATTGATTGCGCCGCGAGCCCTGCGGAGACGGCACTAGATCGCTCTGCGCCCTTCAATCGCGCGGGCCATCGTAACCTCATCGGCGTATTCGATGTCGCTGCCGGCGGGAACGCCCGTCGCGATTCGCGTGATCTTCACTGCAGATCCGCGCAACGCAGTTGCAAGCCAATCGGCCGTAGCCTCGCCCTCAAGAGTGGGGCTCGTCGCCAGAATCACCTCGTCCACTTCGCCACGCTCCACGCGGTGAAGCAGCGTCTCCGCGCGCAACTGGTCCGGCCCCACGCCGTGCAGCGGCGAGAGCGTGCCATGCAGCACGTGGTAGACGCCTCCGTAGGCTTGCGTCCGCTCCACCGTTTCGATGTTGGTTGGTTCTTCCACCACGCAAACAAGGCGCTGGTTGCGCGTAGGGCTGGCGCAATAGGCGCAGGGATCTACGTCAGTGACGTTATTGCAGATGGAGCAGAGGCGCAGGCTGGCTTTCAGGCCACGCACGGCCTCGGCCAGCGCTTCGGCATCTTCGCCGCTCGAGCGCAGAATATGGAAGGCGAAGCGCTGCGCGCTTTTTGTGCCCACGCCGGGCAGCTTCTTCAGTTCGTCAATGAGCCGGGCCATCGGCTCGGCATAGCGTGACAATTTTCCCGCCTCCCTGTGCTCTCGCTTGGTACCGATTTGCCCGGCGCTCATTTCGGGCTCAACCTTGAATCTTTACGCGCCTAATCCCGGAATCTTGAGCCCGCCCAACATTCCCTGCACGCTCGACTTTATGGCGTCATCCGCCCTGCGTCCGGCTTCATTCACTGCGCCCGCAATCAGGTCTTCGAGCATCTCCACATCCGGCTGGCCTCCGGTGAGGCTGATCACGGCCGAAGGGTCGATATGCATCTTGATCACTTCTTTCTTCCCGTTCATCGTCACGGTCACCGCGCCGCCGCCGCTCGAAGCTTCCACCACGGTCTCGCCGAGCTTGCGCTGTACCTCTTCCTGCATCTGATTGGCTTGCGAAAGCATCTCCGAGATTTTCAGCGGATTGATCATCCCACCCTCCTCTTCGCGTGCGGTTCACTTCTGCCTGAGATCCACAACGCTGCGGACCTCGGCCTTGAAGATCTCCTGCGCCCGCTTTACTAGTGGATGCGCGAGCGCCGCTTCCTGCACGCTGCCTGCAGCCGCGACCGGCGCTGCGAATGTCACTGACGCCGCTCCCGCTCCGGCCGAAACGAGAAATCGCGCAGGAGCACCCAGCCGTTGCAGTTCCTGGCGGACGATTTTTTCGGCCGCCGCATTGATCGTCAGGCTGAGCATCTTCTTGCCCATTCCCGGAACGGCCACGCGCACGGCGGCGTTATCCATTGCCCACTCGCCCGCGCCAAGTAGTTGCGCAGCCGAGCTATGCCCGGCTTTCGCCAGCGCTGCTACGATTGCTTCGCGCGCCTGCGCCACGCCCAATCCATTCGACGTAGCTGGCGCCGACTCCGGAGCTTTGGCCAGTGCTCCCTCGGTGAGGGTAGCCGCCGCGGCAAATCCAGGAGCCTGGCTGGCGACAACAGGGAAAGGCGCAGCACCGCGCTGTCCCAGGTCGTTTTCCTCTGCGAATGAGTCGATTGAAAGGGATTCCTCAATTTTTGCTTCGACTTTCAAGCTAGCGCTCGACTGAGCTTCTTGCCCACCGCTCCAGGCGCCTCTCTCGCGTGCTGGAGTACCGGCTGTCGGCGCAGCGACCGCAGCGGGCCTGGAAGTGCTCCCGCTCGTGTGTGGCGTACCAGCGGCAACCATGCCACGCACCGCTCCACCAGCCACGCCGCTCAGCAGTTCCTCGATGGGCAGCAGGCGCTGAGCATGAATCAACTTGAGCAGGCCCAGCTCCAGGTGGAACCGCTGCTCCTGGCGATAGTTCAAATCGTCGAAGGTGCGCAGTGCGATCTGCAGGTTGCGCGTCAGCTCTTCCTCGGTGAATAGCAATGCGGTGCGCGCGGCGCGGGCGCGCTCGTCGGCTGAAATTTGAAGCAACTCAGTCTGCTCACCGCCCAGCTTGGCCATAAGCGCATTGCGCAGGTAGCGAACCATCTGCCGCGCCAGCGAGACAGGGCTGTGCCCGTCATTCACCAGCGTGTTGGCCTCCTGCATCAGTTCGGCGCTTTGGCCCGCGGCTACGGCCTCCATGAGGCGTTCGAAGACCGTGTTGGGCACTGATCCCATCAGCTCGCGAATCTGCTCGGCCGAGAGCGCGGGCCGGCCCGCCTCGAGCGGCGCCGAAGCAATCGCCTGGTCCATGATGGAGAGCGCGTCGCGCATCGATCCGTCGCCGGCCTCAGCCAGTAGCGCCAGCGCGCCATCCTGAGCTCGAATTTCCTCTTTGGCCGCGATCATCTTCAACTGCGCCAGAATGTCGTCGTATTTCACAGCGTGAAAGCTGAAGTGCTGGCAGCGGGAGCGGATGGTCTGGGGAATGTTTTCGGGCTCGGTGGTCGCCATCATAAAGATGACGTGAGCCGGCGGCTCTTCCAGCGTTTTGAGCAGCGCGTTAAAGGCGGCCTCGGTGATCTGGTGCGCCTCGTCGAGGATGTAAATTTTGTAGCGGTCGCGGGCTGGGGAGTAGCGCGCAGCGTCCCGCAGCTCGCGAATCTCGTCGATGCCGCGGTTGGTCGCCGCGTCGATCTCGATCACGTCCACCGCGTTGCCCTGGCGAATTTCCATGCAAGCGTCGCACGTGCCGCAAGGTTCAGGGGTCGGCCGCTCGACCGAGCCGGGCTCGTTGCGGCAATTCAGCGCCATGGCCAGAATGCGCGCGATGCTGGTCTTGCCGATGCCGCGATGGCCGGAGAAGATATACCCGTGCGCGATGCGGTTCTGCGCGAGCGCATTCAACAGCGTGCGCGTTACATGGTCCTGGCCGGCCACGTCGGCAAAGCGTTGCGGACGATATTTTCTGGCCAGAACCTGGTAGCCCATGCGAACGACTCTCCATGAATGGCGCGGGATGGAAACCGCCTGGAGTGATTCTACCGTTCGGGGGCAGTGAGCCGCGGGGTGGAAAAGCGCCGCCCTAAATTCAATGCAAGTGCCTGCCGTAAACCGATGCCGGCCATGACCATCGGATCGCTGGCGAGTCCAAGGAAACAGGCGGAGTTTGCGGTCCGCTCGTGCTGGCGAGGGTGAAATCCAGGCTGCGGATGTGCGATGCTTTCTCTGGGTGCAATTCGCCCAAGGGTGGCGATGGAGCGGGTTGCGGCGCAGGCCAAATTGCGTTTAAGAAGCAAGGGGGTTGGGGCAGCAGAGGGCCCGATTATGAAACCGGTGTTGAGCATTGCGCTGGCTTTCGTTTGCCTGTCGGTGGCGCCGTGGGCTTTCGCGCAATCCCCGGATAACGGAGCATCGGGGCCGTCTTCGAGCTCCGGCCAAAGCAAACCGGCAGCCAATTCGCAAGGCAACGCGCCGGCGCTGCAGCCTTCCCGCGTGAGCACACAAACGAACTCCAATCCATTTCCTGAGGACACGAGCTCGGTTCCCCTGGTTCCCACGGCAAACGCTCCCGAACTGCCGCCGGGAGCGGGCGACGAATCGGGCAACGAGCGCAGCCCAATGCCTTCTGAAGATATTGACCCGGTGCGCAGTCCGGAAGATGCAGTCGCAGAGTCAAACGAAAAGGACTCGAGTTCGAGCCTGGCCGGCTTGGGCAATCTGCTGTCGGGGCCTGACGACAGCACGCAAACGAGAAAGCACGGCCGGCTGGACCAGCAGACCGAACCTGAGCATCGGGAGACCGCGAAGGAAGACGAAAACGTCGGCAGTTACTATCTCGACAACAAGGATTGGAAGGGTGCATTGTCGCGCTTTCAATCCGCATTGGTTCTGGATCCCTACAATCCGGATGTGTATTGGGGCCTGGCCGAATCTGAGCGCCACGTGGGTGACTTTGCCGATGCGCGCGCCAACTATATCAAGGTGACGGAGTACGACCCAGGCAGCCGCCACGCCAAGGAGGCGCGTAAGGCCCTGGAGGATCCTGAAATCGCGAACGCCAAGCCTTCCGCGCCCACTGCAACTCCATCCCAGTAGTGGCGCTGAGTTCGAGTCACCGGAATCTGGCGGCTGACTTCACGTTTCGGGTACGCTCGGACCAAATCAAAGCTGGCGTGAGTGGCGGAACGTGTTGTTAGTTTATCCCGCCGCAGAAGAGCTCGCTTACATGCCGGAAAGGCGCGAATACAGATCTATGATGGCTGCTCCCCAAAGGCCGGTGATGATGCCGCCTGCACATAAGAAAGTTCCAAAAGGCAGTTTCATCAGGCTCCATTTAGTATTCTTGTTGCGCGTCGCGGGAACGAAGTACAAGAGCATCGAAATCAATACGCCGATACCGACGGCAATTCCAAATGTAAGCACCGCGCCCTTCATGCCAACCCAGCCGCCAATCAGGGCCAGCAGCTTGATATCTCCTAGTCCAAGACCTTCCTGGCCGCGAAGCATCTGATAAAGCCAGCGGATGACCAGAAGTCCTCCAGCTGGAAGCACGGCGCCGAGAAACCAGAAACTGATCACCTCTGGGAGAGCGAAGTGTTTCCAGAGCCCAAGGCCGCCGCCAAGATGCATAAACGTCGTCAATGAGGCGCGTGTCATAGACAGCACGAAACCTAAAAAAATGCCAGGCACCGTTAGGCGATCGGGCAACCAAAGATTCTCGGCATCAAGGACGGCAAGGGCTACGAGGAGCCACAAGAAAATCATGTTTGCGATTCCGCCCACCAGCGCCATCCAGGCACCGTAGTCGAAGATCCCGGAATTCAGTTCGGGAGCAGCAGTGAAGATTTGCCAGGCGGAGTATGCCCAGAGAGCCCCGACGGCCAGCTCGACCAGCGGGTAACGCCAGCCAATGGATGCTTTGCAGGTTCGGCAACGGCCACGCAGCGCCAGCCAGCTGACCAGCGGCACATTTTCCCACCAGGACAAGGTTCGCCCGCAGCTCCGGCAGTGCGACCGCGGACTGGTTACCTTTTCGTCTTCGGGCCAACGGCTCGCACACGCGTTTAAGAAACTACCGAGGGCCAACCCTAAGAGTCCCACTAACAGAGTTTCCAGGAGGAGAATCATTGCAGAGAGAGTATAACCTTTCGACACAGGGTCTCATCATGTGACCTTGAATCGGGTTCCAGGGGTAGTGTGGGGGATGGGAGCATTGCCGGGCCCAAGGTAAACTGGAGACAGATGGATCTGCCGCCTGAGAGTCTCCACCGCGAGGGTTCCACGCCGCAAACCACAACCGATCCGGCGGGGGCGGCGGCGTTGTTTGAGCAGTCCGTAGCCATCATGGCTCGTCTGCGCGCTCCCGGCGGCTGCCCCTGGGATCGCGAGCAAACTTTCGATTCGATTCGCAAATACACGCTCGAAGAGGCCTACGAAGTCTTCGACGCCATCGAGCGCCGCGACTTCGCGCATTTATCTGAAGAGCTAGGCGATCTGCTCCTCCAGGTCCTTTTTTATGCCGAAATGGCGGCGAACGAGGGCCACTTTACAATTGCGGACGTGCTAGGCCATCTGAACCGGAAGCTGATCCGCCGCCATCCTCACGTTTTTGGCGACGAGGCTTCGCGCGCGGCGGGGAACAATGCCGAGGTGGACGCTGAAGTCGGGGGATCGTCCGCAGCCGTGCTGCGCAACTGGGAAGAGATTAAAGCCGCGGAGAAACCGGTGGGCGCATCGGGTGGCAGCGCTTCGGCAGCCGGCAGAGCAGGGAACGACGCGGCATCACGGCTTGATAGTGTTCTTCGCGCGATGCCTGCTTTGGCTGAGGCCGCCAAACTCGGCGCCAAGGCGCAAAAATCCGGCTTCGACTGGCCCAGTTGGCGCGAGCTGATGCCTAAGGTGGCCGAGGAGACGGCCGAGTTGCAGGCCGAAGCCGAATCGGACGATCCGTCGCGCATGTCGGCGGTGGAAGCAGAGCTGGGCGACCTGCTCTTCACCATCGTCAATCTGGGCCGTCATCTGGGCGTGGATGCCGAGATGGCTTTGCGCAATTGCAATCTGCGCTTCCGGCGTCGCTTCAGTGAGATGGAGCACGCCGCGCCGCGTCCGCTTGAGGAACTGCTGCCGCCGGAGCTGGAAGCGCTCTGGGAGCAGGCAAAGAAGAAACTCGCAGGTGGCGAGGCGCCCGGGCATAACGCCCCTGCGCAAATTGCTTCGCAGGCGCGGCCATGATCGAGATTCGAGCTTGCGAGGGCTTTGATGAGTTTGAGGCGTGTGTCCGGCTCCAGATCGGTACCTGGGGCTACGACGAGAACGACATTGTTCCCCGCAAAACGTTTCTGCTTGCGCAAAAGATCGGAGGCCAGGTGCTGGGCGCGTTCGACAGCGAACTGGCGTGCGGTCCGCCCGGGGCACAGGCCAAGGGACTCGTCGGCTTCGCCATGTCTTTGCCGGGAATTAAATCAACCGAAAACGGCCCGCAGCCTTACCTTCACTCACACATGCTGGCCGTCCGCGAGTCGCACCGCAAGCGAGGCCTTGGCGCGCAACTCAAATGGGAGCAGCGGCATGAGGCTCTTTCCCGCGGCATCCGGCACATGGAGTGGACCTTCGACCCATTGGCGATAACCAACGCCTTTCTCAATATCCACAGGCTGGGCGCCATCGCTCGCGAGTACCGTGTGGATTTCTATGGTGTATCCTCATCTCGACTGCAGGGTGGGCTCCCGACCGACCGTCTCTTAGCGGAGTGGGAGTTGGATTCCCCCAGGGTTGAAGGAATTCTTGCTCGATGTCCGGCAGCCGCACTTAAGATTGAAAAAGTGATACTGGTCCCTGCCCCCATTGACCAGTGGAAGGCCAGCGAATCAAGCCGCGAGCAGGCTCTCGCTGTCCAGCTAGAGAATCGGCAGAGGTTTCAAGAGGCATTTGCGGTGGGTTTGGCTGTGCTTGGTTTCTCTCGCGATGCGGAAGGCAATGGAATCTTCGAACTGGGTTCCCCAACCCAGGCGCGCTCGAGTCTTGACAGTGGCTTTTTTAAGGGAAACAAAACTTTATGAGAATTGATGCGATCGTTCTGCGTGAACTGCATATGCCGCTGGTGCGTCCGTTTGAGACCAGCTTTGGTGTCACCCGTAACCGGCGAGTCTTGCTCGCTGAGGTCCAGTCGGAAGGGCTAAGCGGCTGGGGCGAATGTACGGCCGGCGAGCGCCCGTTCTTCTCCGGCGAGTCAACGGATTCGGCCTGGCAGGTGATGGTTCAGGAACTGGCGCCAATGCTGGCCGCCGAAATCCCAGAGCATGGCGGCGAGTGCCCGGGCATCTTCCGGGCGGTGCGTGGCAACCCAATGGCCAAAGCTACGCTCGAGAACGCTATTTGGGACCTTGAAGCGCAGCGCGAAGGCGTGTCGCTTTCCAGTTTGCTGGGCGGCGTGCGTGAAAGCATTTCCTGTGGCGTCTCCATCGGCATTCAGTCCTCGATTCCCGAACTGCTTTCCGTCATTGAGCACGAATTGGCGGCCGGCTATCAGCGCATTAAGCTCAAGTGCAAGCCAGGCTGGGATTTGGAAGTTTTTGAGCGGGTTCGCAGCCGCTGGCCCGGCATCCTGCTCAGTTGCGACGCCAACTCGTCCTACCGTCTGCGCGACGAAGATCATCTGGTCTCGTTTGACGCCTTCGATCTGCTCATGATCGAGCAGCCCCTGTGGCATGACGACTTCTACTTCCACTCCGTGCTGCAAAGGCGGCTCAGCACGCCCATCTGCCTCGACGAATCCATTCGCAACCGGCGCGATGCGCTGGCCGCCATCGAGATGGAGTCATGCAAGATCATCAACCTCAAGCTCGGCCGCGTAGGCGGGTTCTCCGAAGCCATTGCGGTGCATAACGCGGCGATGGAACGCGGCGTTCCGGTCTGGTGTGGCGGCATGCTGGAGTCCGGCATAGGACGCGCGCACAATATCGCACTTTCCACTCTCGAAGGATTCACACTGCCCGGTGATATCTCCGCTTCGGCGCGCTACTTTGCCGAGGACATCATTGAGCCTGCAGTCACCGTCTCTCACGAGGGCGAGATCGCGATTCCCGATACGCCTGGCCGCGGCTACGAGGTGCGCACGGATCTGGTGGAGAAACTTACCGCGCGCAAAGAGACCATCCGCGAGATGGCGCTGGTGGCGTAGCTCCGCCGGCTTCGCGGGGCGCCGAGGCTGCCGCCGCCGTCCTGCCATGCCCGAATCCCGCCATCCATCGCGCCCACACGGCCCTTTATCCCTATCCCAGGAACCTTTTGGCGCGGACGGCGTATTCTGTTTCAACCGGGCCTTTCCGGCAGCCTCAAAATCCCTCAGGTTTCCATGGAGACGATGGCAATGATTCGAATCAGTCGGTGGGGAGCACCTGTGCTCCTGAGCGTTCTTACGCTTGCAGCGCAAGCGGGGCCGGTTTGTGCGCAGTCAGCAAGCGCATCGCCAGTAGCTGCCGAACAACCCATCAAGCTGCTACCCGGCTTCGATAAGGAGCTGATGGACACGTCGGCCGATGCCTGCGTCAACTTTGTGCAATACGCGTGCGGAAACTTCAGCAAACTCTATCCGATTCCCGCCGACAAGCCCGGCTATGACCCCTTGTTCCTCGTTTACGACCACACGCAGGACGCACTGCATCAACTGCTCGACCAGGTCGCCCCGAAAAGCGCGCAGCACACAGCGAATGAGCAAAAGATCGGCGACTTCTACGCGACTTGCATGGACGCCGATGCCATTCACGCCGACGGCCTGAAGCCGTTGCAGCCCGAGCTCGACCGCATCGCCGCGCTTCACGACAAAATGCAATTGACCGATCTTCTGGCGCATGACCAGATAATCGGCGTCAACGCGTTTTTTAACTTTGGCGAGCAACAGGACTTCAAGGATGCAAGTCAGCAGATTGCGTTTGTTGATCAGGCCGGCCTCGGCCTGCCGGAGCGGGATTATTACTTCCGCACCGGCGATGCGGCTGAAAAAACGCGCAAGAATTATGTGGCTCATTTGGCAAAAATGCTCGAACTGATGGGCGAGCCTGCCGACAAATCGGCCGCCGACGCGGAAAAAATCATGACGCTCGAAACGGCGCTGGCCAAAGTGTCGATGGACGTGACCGACCGGCGCGATCCGCACAAGGTGTATCACATGATGTCCGAGCCGGAATTGGCCGCACTCGCGCCGGACATTGACTGGCCGCAGCTTTTTGCGCGCACCGACGCGCCCAAAATTACCGATTTGAACGTCGCGAATCCCGACTTCTTCAAGGGCCTGCAGGCTATTCTCGAATCCACCGATCTTGAAACGATCAAGGCCTATCTGCGCTGGCAACTGGTGAACAGCGCTCCGCACTATGCACTGCCGGAAGCAATGGATGACGAGAATTTCGATTTCTATGGCCGCAAGCTCTCCGGACAGCCGGAGCAGAGGCCGCGCTGGCAGCGGTGCGTGGCGGCCACCGACGGCGCGATGGGCGAGGCGGTGGGCCAGGTCTACGTAGCTTCGCAGTTTTCCGCGGCGCAAAAAGCGTTCACGCTGCAGATGGTTCACGACATCGAAGATGCCATGGACCGCGAACTTGATACGCAGGCTTGGATGAGCGCCGAGACCCGCGAAAAGGCCAAGGCCAAGCTGCACATGGTCGCCAACAAGATCGGGTACCCCAATCATTGGCGCGATTACTCGAAACTGACCATCGTTCGGGGCGATGCCATGGGCAACGCCTTCCGGGCCGCAGAGTTTGAGAACAAGCGGGAGTTAGCCAAGATCGGCAAACCGGTGGACCGCGGCGAGTGGTTTACGAGCCCTGCCACAGTGAACGCCTTTTACGACCCGTCGATGAACGACATTAACTTCCCGGCGGGATTTCTGCAGGCTCCGGTGTACGATCCCCATGCAACGGACGCTGAAAACTACGGGCACCTGGGGTTTTTTGTGGGACATGAGCTGACGCACGGCTTCGACGACCAGGGCAGCCAATTCGACGGCAACGGAAATCTTTCCGACTGGTGGACCCCGGACGATCGCAAGAAATTTGACGCGATGACCGACTGCGAGGTGCATGAGTACGGGAATTTTGTTGCGGTGGACGACGTGAAGGTGAACGGAAAGCTGACGCTGGGCGAAAACACGGCTGATAATGGCGGGTTGCGGCTAGCCTTGATGGCCTTCCTCGCCGACGCGAAACGCAAGGGCATCGACTTGAACGCGAAGGACGACTACGGCTATACGCCGATCCAGCACTTTTTCCTGGCCTATGGGCAGGATTGGTGCGGCGGCTGGCGACCCCAATTGACACGGTTGATTGTGCAGACCGATGGCCATTCACCGGATCCCATCCGCGTGGATGGCGTGGTGCAGAACCTGCCGGAATTCGGCAAGGCCTTCGGCTGCAAAGTGGGCCAGCCCATGATGCCGGACAATGCGTGCCATGTCTGGTAGCGCTGAACTTGTGCCGGGGCATCGACGCTCCGGCGCCAAGCTTGACTACTTCTTTCGCTTGCCCCAGTTGAAGTAGTAGCCCAGAATGCCTTTCACGATCAGATGATCGGTTGACGCGGTGGCGCCCCAGCCCGCGCCTATGTTGATCTCCCACTTAGGCGAGGCAAACAAATTCACAACCGGAAAGATCTGGTGCTGCTGGTTGTGAAGATTCACGAAGTGGCCGAATTCGCCCCAGTAGCCGTAATACTCAACCCCAAAGTTAAAGGTTTTCACGGGTTGATAAGTGATCGTTGCTGCGGGACCGAAAGTCACGCCGCGTGGCGACACATCGCGGTAGTAGTATTGCTTCTCCGCAGTTGTGGCTCCCGGCGGCAGACCTGTAGGATGGATGCCCCAGTTCATCGTGGTGTTCACTGACCAGTACCATTTGCCGACCGTCTGGTCGACGATGGGCATGATTTGCCACGACCATGTGGGATTCGCATACGCGGGGCGCGCATAGCCGATCTCGTTCGACAGGCTGACGCCGACCGGCCAATGCCACGACGGCGGAATGCGGACGCGAGGGCGAATGTGGTCGCCCACCCACTGAATGCCGCTTCCATTCTTCTCCTCTGTGAAAATGTAAAACCCGACCTCCGACCAACCGTTGATGCCCTGCGTAAACTCGACGGTTTCATGTTCCTGACCTTGCGTAGGCAGCATTCCGTACTGAGTCGTTGTGCTGCCCTCAACAGTGTAATTGCTGTGCAGTTCGGTCAAAAGCACGCCGGGCGCCATGGTCTCAGAAGGGTAGACCTGGATCTCGTAGTTGTCTTGAGCCTGCACGGCGAAGGACACGCTGAAGAACGCGGCAAGAACCGAGATGAGCAGCCTAATTTGAGCTGGGCGGGGAAAATTCAGCATCGGCTGAAAGGAACTCCTCTCCGCTGCCTTCCGTGCGCAGCCAGAGACGCCTGTCAATCATGGCTATAGCGGAAATCCAGGCAGCAAGCGAAAGCGTTGAGGGGACGGATTCGCGCCGTGCAGTTGTGCGAGAGTGCAGATTGCACGTATTACAACAAAAAGATTAACTCGGTAAGGAAGACCGAGAAGCCCCCTACGAATTCGCCCGTGAGCCGTTTGATTATTTCTTGTTCTTGGTTCATCGCAAGGCGGCGACCTTGCGCTGCAGTCGTATCTCTACGATGCCCGGATTATGTGAGGCTTGTCAAAAGCGCGTCGACTTCGGCGCGCGACGGCATTGAGGCCGCGGCGCCCTTGCGCGTGACTGAGATGGCCGAAGCCGCGTTGGCGAAGCGCGCTGCTGTCCAGGGGTCGCGGCCTTCAAGTAGCGCCACGGCGAACGCGCCGTTGAAGCAGTCGCCCGCGGCAACGGTGTCAATGGCGTCGACCTTGAACGGCTTGACCCACTCGGCTTTTCCTTTGGCGACGGCCACATACGCACCTTCGGCGCCGCGCTTCAGCGCCACGCCGCGCAGGCCTTTTGCGAGAAGGAGCTCAGCGGTCCGTTCAGCGCTCATTCCTTCGCCCACAAAGTGCGCGGCCTCCGTTTCGTTGGGTGTGAACCAGGCGACCTGGCGCCAGACCGTCTCGGGAAGATCCGCGGCCGGTGCGGGATCGAGCATCACAGGCACGCCGGCCAGCGCACAAAAATCGAGCGTGTAGTTCAGCGTGTCGATGGGAATCTCGAGCTGGCAGAGGACCATGCCAGCGCAGCGGATCAAATCGGCGTGTTTGTCGACTGTGGCGCGATCCATTTTGTGATTTGCGCCGGGAACGACGACGATTGCGTTCAGGCCGTCATCGGCAACGAACATCGGTGCGAGGCCCGAAGAGCCTGAGACCAGCGCCATGGCGCGCGTGTCGACGCCCGCGCTGATTCAGGCTGCTAATGAGCACGGGGCCGTAGGCATCGTCGCCGACTTTGGCTACCATTGCAGCCGGATAGCCGAGGCGCGCCGCGGCCACGGCCTGGTTCGCGCCCTTGCCGCCCTGATTGATGAAAAACCCGGTGCCGACCAGTGTCTGGCCGATGGCGGGAATGCGCGGCGTGCGCGTGACCAGGTCCATCGTGATGCTGCCGACCACGACGATCGGTTTGCGCGCTCTGTCATGAATGAGACCTCAATACAGCGGAGCCACGGCTACCGATCCCAGCCCCACGAGGAAACACAGAAACATCAGCACCAGCAGCACCGTGGCAGCGCGCGACGCGCCGGCAAACTCGCGCCACACAAAAACGCCCCAGCATGCCGAGACCATGGTCGCTCCCTGGCCAATGCTATACGAGACCGCCGGCCCCACCAGGTGCGCGTCCGACGCGAGAAAGTTGGACAGTCCACCTGTGCACCAGATCGCTCCGCCTAGCACGCCGGCCAGATGCCAGCCGAACGGCGCGCGCCTGTAGCCAGCACCTTCCACCGGCGGTTTGCCATCGAGAGGTTTTTTCATCAGCAGCCAGTTGGCAGGAATCGAGGAGACGATCACGCCGATCATGAAGTAAAGCGTCACGGCATACGGCCCGGGAGCTGGTTGGCCCGGCTCGCCGTTCAGCGCCCGCGCTACAAAGGGATAGAAGCAGCCCATCAACACGCCGCAGGCCAGGCTGATCCAAATGCCGCGCGCGGTAGTTGCTTTGGCCGTCGATTCGCGCTTGCGATAGGCCGCGGCATCGAGCACGATCGCCACCACCACCAGCGCCACTCCGCTGAACAACAGCAGCGGATTGCCCACCGGCTTGATCACGAAATTCGACACGGCGCCGATGACAAGGGCTAATCCGATGCCGACAGGAAAGGCTACAGCCATTCCCGCGACGTCGATGGCGGCCACAAGAAGAAGATTCGCCACATTGAAAATCGCTCCGCTCGCGATGGCGTAAAGCATCGGCGTGGCCGCTGTCTGGCGCAGGTCCGCGAGGAAGGGAAGTCCTGCGTGGCCCATGCTTCCGGCCGTCAGTCCCCAGAAGACCGCGCCCGCCGCCATGCCGATGACGTAGTCCCAGTAGAAGAGTTGAAAACGGTAATCTGGACAAAACTTTAGCGTGTTGGCCCACGATCCCCAGCACAGCATGGTGAGGATGGTGAGTAGCAGCGCGGCCAGGTACGTCTCTGGAACGAGCATCGAGACTTTCTCCTTCGAATCGCGGCCGCGCCGTTTATTTCGCTGCCTTCAACGCTTCAATGAGTGCGGGAACCACCTCGAACAGGTCGCCGACGATGCCGTAGTCGGCCACTTCGAAGATAGGTGCGTCGGGGTCTTTGTTGATGGCCACGATGCAGTGTGAACCCTTCATGCCTACCAGGTGCTGGATCGCTCCGGAGATGCCGACGGCAAGATAAAGCCGCGGCGCGACTGTTTGGCCCGAACTGCCCACCTGCCTTTCCATGGGCAGCCAGCCCTTGTCGCAGATAGGCCGCGAGGCAGCCATCTCCGCACCCAGCGCTGTGGCCAATTCCTGCACCAGCGGAATGTGCTCAGCGTCCTTGATGCCGCGGCCCACGCTCACGATTCGCTGCGCCGAGCCCAGGTCCACGGTTTGCGCCGACTCGCGAAACGGCTCGCCGGGGCGAGTGCGAATCTGAGCGGGGTCTATGGTTGGCGTGAACAGCGCGATCGGCGCGAGAGCCGTGTCTGGCAGCGCGTCCAGCGCATCGGCTCGAAACGCTCCGGCCTGCACGGAGACGAAACACGGTCCGCCTCCGCCGTGCCGGTAAGTTCCGTCGAGCCTTCCCTGCAAAAGCTGCCGGATGAAAACGGGGCCGTCCTCGATTGCTACCACATCGCCGATCAGCACCTGCTCCAAGCGCGCGGCCAGTGCAGGCGCGTAGTCGCGTACCTGGTAGGTATGCGGGAAAACCACATGCGTGGGGTGCTCGCTTTGGATGAGCTGCTGCAAAGTAAGAGAAAATCCGTCTGCAGTGTACTGCGCCAGCAGCGGGTGCTCTACACGTACCACCTTCCCAACCGGCTTTGAGGCGGCTTCTTGTGCCAGCGCCTCGGTGTTCGCGCCGATGACCAGTGCTGTGATACTCTGCGCTGGTCCTAGACGGTGCGCAGCCGCAAGCGCCTCCCAACTTGCCTTGCTGATTTTCCCACCGCGTTCCTCCAAAACCAGCAAAACACTCATAGCACCCGCGCCTCCGTCTTGAGCTTTTCTACGAGCGCCCCCGCGGCTTCCTTCGCTGTGCCGGGCAAGATCTGCGTGGATTTTTGCTTCTTTGGCGCCGCGATTTGTTCCAGCACCAATACTGGCGTCGCATTCGCTCCGAGTTCCGCCGCGGTCACAATGCTGAGCTCTTTGGTTTTGGCGCGCTTGATGCCCATCAGCGTGGCGTAGCGCAGCTTGTTTCCGCCGGACTGCATCGTGAGCACCGCGGGCGTTGGCAACTCAATGAACTGGAACCATCCCTCCTCCAGCTCACGCTTCACCTTGAGCCCGGAGCCGGTTTTTTCCACATGGAGGATCAGCGAGGCGTGCGGGAGTCCGAGCAATTCGGCAAGAATGACGCCGGTTTGGCCCAATCCCAGGTCTTCGGACTGTAGGCCGGTGAGCACGAGGTCGGGATGCTCTGGCTTGATCGCCGCGGCCAGCAGTCGCGCCACGCCCAGCGCATCGCGATCACCCAGGTCCTCGCAAACAATATGAATGGCGCGGTCGGCGCCCTTGGCCAGAGCCTCGCGGATCGTAGCGCCCACGCGCTCCGGCCCGGCGCTGATCACGATCACTTCGCCGCCGTGCTTTTCCTTGAGTTGCAGCGCCTCTTCCAGCGCATAGGCGTCCGGCTCGTTCATCGCAAACTGGAGCTCGCGCTCTTCGATCTCTTTCGCGTTTGCGGCGATTCGGATAGGCGCATCGCGTTCCGGCACTTGCTTGATGGCGACGATGATCTTCATCTCTCGGAGCCCTCGATCATTTTAGATGCCGCTCCGGCAGCCCGCGCGCCGCAATCTGCGCAATATCCATCAGCTCCGGCGCGCTGTCGCCTTGTGCGGCGAGAGCGTCCTTGAACATCGTATTGCAGAATGGGCAGGCCGCGGCGATGGCCTGTGCGCCGGTCGCGGCCAGCTCTGCTGCGCGCACATGGCTCACGCGCATCGCCCTTCTCTTCACCAAGGAATGCCAACCCTCCCCCCGCGCCGCAGCAGAAACTTCGTTCCCGCGAGCGCGGCGCTTCCACCAAATCGCCGGCCAGCGCAGCCACGCGACGCGGTTCGTCGTAGACGCCACGATACCGCCCCAGATAGCACGGATCGTGGAACACAATCTTTTCCTGGTTTTGGATAGGCGGTAGCTGATGAACATACCGAGCCAGAAACTCGCTATGATGCTCGACCTCGGGTGGCGTTCCGTACGCCTTCCAGTCTTCCTCAATCGTGCGCACGCAATGCGGGCAAATCGAGACGATTTTCTTCACTCGATTCTGCTTGAGCGCCTCGAGGTTCGCCTCGGCCAGTTGCTGAAAGAGCAAATCGTTGCCCAGCCGCCGCACCGGATCGCCTGTGCAGCGCTCCTTGCGCAGCACGCCGAAGCTTACTTCGAGGTAACGCAAAATCCTGACCAAAGCCAGAATAATATCGCGCCCGCGTGGGTCGAATGCGCCCATGCATCCAAGCCACAAACAATATTCCTGCGTCCCGTCAAAGAGGGGCAGGGCGTTCTTCTCGATGAACTTGTCGCGTTCGGTCGTGCTCAAGCCAAATGCGTTGCTGCCCTTTTCCAAGACCAATAAAAAACCATGATCGTCCTGCCATGCTCCCGTGTTCACGGCGCCGCGCCGCAATCCCACGATAATCGGCACATGCTCAATCCCCACCGGGCACTGAAACTCACACGCGCCGCAGGTAGTGCACTCAAATGCGGCCTCCTGCGCGTTGTACTTACCCAGCAGCGGCTCCTCCGAGCGTGGACCAAATTCGTTCAAATATCCGCGGAGGCCGAGTACGATTTCTTTCGGGTTGAGCAGCTTCCCTGTGCTATTAGCGGGGCAGTGTTCCATGCAGCGCCCGCACTCGACGCACGAGTACGCTTGCAGGCTGACGAGCTGCGTCAGATCCTTTCCCGCCACCAGGCCGAAGTCTTCGTCGCCGACAAGCGGCGGAATTTCGGCGAACCCGCCACGCGAGAGGAACACCGTAAACGGGCTCAGCAGCAGATGCAAGTGCTTGGTGTGCGGAATCACAGGCAGGAACGCCAGCAGCGTGATGGTGTGTGCCCACCAGAGCACTCGTGCCGCGGCGCTTGACTCCGGCACAAAGAAGGCAGCGAGATACGTTACCATCAGCAGGAAGATGAGCAGCGCGACGACGCCGGAGCCCCATGAGACCTCGCCCAACCACCTGGGCCGTACTACAAATCGCCGTACGGAAAGCCCGATGATCCCCGCAGCGCAGGCCATCGCAAAGACGGCCGCAAAGTAAAAGTAAAACCGCCCCACGACGCTTGCCGGATCGATGAAGCCAATCCCAAAGATTGTCGCGCAGTGATTCAGCGTGACCAGCGCGAAGGCGCAGAAAGCCCAGAAGACCAATGCGTGCGCCACCCCGGCCAGCGGCCGCTCGCGAATGACCTTAGCCTGGCACAGCACCTCCCAGGCAAAATCACCAATGCGCCGTCCGATCGGGGAGAGATGAAAGCCGGGGTCTTTCTTCGACTGCAGAATCTTGCCAAGAATATGTCTGAAGCGCCGCCAGAACGCCCAAGCCGACGCGGCCGCGAGCGCGCAGAAGACGAGCTTCTCGGCGAGAAAGAAATGCTGCGGCCCAGCTAGAGTTGGCAAAAGAACACTCGTCATCGAACTACGCTACGATCCCCCGATAGTATCCTAGCCTGTACAGTCCCTTGGCAGGGTTGCGCAAATTCGATCGCCAGGAGCACGAACTTGGCTAAGTATCTGGTCACCGGAGCCGCCGGATTCATTGGGCGGTCGATTGCCGCGGCGCTACTCAAGCGCGGCGAATCTGTTCGCGGGGTCGACAGCTTCATTACCGGAAAGCGCGCCAACCTGGTGGGTCTTGAGGCCATGGAGTTCATCGAGGGCGACCTGGCCGATCCTGCAATCTGCGCCAGAGCATGCGCAGGCGTGGAGATTGTCTTTCACGAAGCTGCGCTGGCTTCGGTTCCGCGTTCCGTGGCCGATCCCGCGGCCACCAACCGCAACTGCGTTGAAGCCACGCTCAACGTGCTCATCGCCGCCCGCGCCGCCGGCGTGCGCCGCGTCATCTATGCCGGTTCCTCGTCGGTCTACGGTGATACGCCCACGCTGCCCAAGCATGAGGAGATGCTGCCCAACCCGATCAGCCCATACGCTGTGGCCAAGCTGGCGGGCGAACACTATCTACGCGCGTTCACGCGCGTCTATGGGCTTGAGACCGTCACCCTGCGCTACTTCAACGTGTTTGGCCCCTATCAGGACCCTACGTCGCACTACTCCGGCGTGCTGGCTATTTTTTGCCGGAAGCTGCTGGCCGGTGAGCAGCCGGTCATCTACGGCGACGGGGAACAGAGCCGCGACTTCACCTATATCGAGAATGTTGTCCATGCCAATCTTCTGGCCGCGGCGGCGCCGGACGAAAGAGTCTCCGGCAAAATGATGAACCTGGCAACAGGAGCGGCAGTCACGCTCAACCAGGTGTTTGAAATTCTCTGCGGGCTGACGGGCTACGCTGGCAAACCAGCCTATGCGGAGCCGCGGTCCGGCGACATCCGCCACTCTCTGGCTGACATTCGCCGTGCGCGTGAGCTGCTTGGATATGAGCCGCAGGTCAATTTCCGCGAGGGGATTCGGCGCACAGTGGAGTGGTACAGGACATCGCAGACGACGGCCTAGCCGCTCGAAGTCCTTTTGGCCATCGAGTTCGCGGAGAGCCCCTTTCACAGTTCGTGTTTTTCCGCGCTTGCACTGGCCCTCAGCCCTCATTTTGTGATGGCAATCACCGTGGTGTGATGCGCGCCATTGACGATTTGCGTGCGATGAACGAAACTGTCAGGGATTTTCCCCAGCATTGCTGTTCGTTCTGAACAGCCAGGGTCATCGCTTTTGCCCCAATAGCGCGGGGCGAAGGAGAGGCCCATGGCGAGTTGTCGCTGTGGCCTGCCGCGGTAGTGCATCGTGTTCCTTGCCGGGAATTGAGCAGGAACCGAAGTGTGCTGCCTCTCTGTGCGCGGGTTCTTGCGATCGAGGTTATCTACCGTTGGGGAACTCTCTTTCGATCCACGAAGTATCGTTGCACACTTCTGCGCCTCAAGCCGAGGCGAGTGCGGCCCGGCCTGGGTCTACCTCGTTGCGTGACCTTTGGCAAGTGGTTTGGCGGCGGCGGCGCTTCGTCGCGGCTATCGAGGGGGCGCTGCTGCTCGCGTGTGTTCTCTATTGCCTCATTGCTCCCAATCAATATGAAGCGGCCGCGCGCGTCGAGCTGCGCACCGCGCCGGTTTCCTCGCTCAGCCTCGATGGCGTTGAGACGCAGGTAGCACCCTCCGTTCTCTCTGCGCCCATTGCGCTTGAGACCTTGGCCAGCGTGCTGCGCAGCGACCGGCTGGCGTGGCGCGTGATCACCTCGCTCAAGCTCTACCAGGCTCCGGGCTTTCGCGCGGGCTTTGCCGGCCGCTTTCCCGGTTTCAATCCCAGCCAGCCCTCACCCGCAGCTCAGGCCTGGCTCCTGGAACGGTTCTCGCGGGGCTTGCACGTCGAATCCATGCCGCGCACCCTGCTGGTGGAGGTTCGCTTTCGCTGCCGCGACGCCGCGCTATCGGCCGCCGTGGTGAATGCGCTCATTCGCGCCTACAGCGACGAGGAGACAGAATCGCAAGTTCAGGCCACGGCGCAGGCCTCGGATTGGCTCGGCGCGCAGCTCGCCGGCCTGAAGACTCATGTAGACCAGGATCAGCAGCGCCTGGCGGAGTTCGAAGATCAACACGGCATTGTGAGCTCGCCCGAGATTTTTTCGAATGGCCAGCCTGGAGAAACGGAACACAGTTCCGCGCTGCTCGAGATCGACGAGCTTAGCCGCCAGATGGTTGCAGCCACAACGGATCGCATTCTCGCCGAGGCCGAGTATCGCGCCGCCTCACAGGGCGATCCGGAGATGGTCATTGCCTCCGATCCGCGGCTGCAGGCCGATCCCGCCAACTTCGCCACCGCGCTCTTGCAGCAGATACACGCCCGCCGCAGCGATCTGGAGCAGGAGCAGGCCCAGCTCAGCGCGGAACACGGTCCCAGCTTTCCTCGCGTTGTCGAAATCAGCCGTCAGTTGCAGGATCTCGACCGTCAGAAACAGGCCGAGGACGCCAAATTGGTCGAGCGCTTTCGCAGCAACTGGCAGACCGCGCTCGATCGCGAGCAGCTTGTGAGCAAGAGCCTGGCGCAGGCCACCGAGGAGGGCATGAAACTGAACGAGGCAGCCACGCAATACGCCGTTATGCGCCAGGAGGCGGACGCGAGCCACGATTTGTACCTGCGCGTCGAAGAAAAAGCTGAGGAAGCAGGTCTGGCTGCCGGCGTGCGGCCCTCGAACATCTCCGTGGTTGATTACGCACGCCAGCCGGTGAAACCCGTCGCCCCCGATCCGCCGCTTTATCTTGCCATCGCGTTTTTCGTGGGTCTCTGGATTGCGGTTGGGGCAGCGCTGTTGCGGGAATCGCTCGGTTCCTCGTCGATCCGCGCGGTCGTGGCGCTTATCGCATTTCTTGCAGGCGGTGCATCGCTGCGCGGGCAAGCGCCCACGCCGAGCACATCGGGGTTGCCGGCAGGCGTCGCCAGTTTCCCGCAGACGCAGGAGAACAGGAGCCTGCCCAATCCCAAAGAAGCTCCAGCAATTTGGGACAACGCGGGCGCCGCTCAAGCAACGTCTGGACAGTCACAGCTTGCGGGCGCGCAGTTTACCGCACCCATGCCCGCGCCCATCGGCTCCGGAGACTCTCTCGACATCAGCGAATACCACACACCGGAGTTCCACTCCACGGTGCGCGTCTCAGCCACGGGTACCGTCACGCTGCCTTTGATCGGAGAGGTGAAGCTGGCCGGCCTGGATGAGCAGGACGCCGCGCGCGCCATTGAATCGGCGCTTGTGGCCAAAGGCATGTTGCTGCATCCGCTTGTCTCCGTGCTGGTCACCGCGTATTCCGGACAGGACGTCAGCGTTCTGGGTGAAGTAACGCGCCCCGGCATCTATCCGTATACCGTCCATCACCGTCTGCTCGACCTCATCTCCGCCGCATCCGGTCTTTCGCCGAATGCCGGCCGTCTGGTTAACGTCTTTCATCAAAACGATCCCAAGACGCCGCATCCCGTTGTGCTCGACCCCAGCGGAACCGACACTGCGACCGATCACAATCCGGAACTGAACCCTGGCGACACCATTCAGGTGAGCCGCGCCGGTCTGGTCTACGTGGTGGGCGATGTGATTCGGCCCGGCGGTTTTCCGGTCGATCCTGTGCAGGGGCTAACGGTAGTGCAGGCGCTCTCGCTGGCGTGGGGGCCGTCACAGAATGCCGCTGTCGGCAGGGCCGTGCTGATCCGCGAACAGAAGGGCGGACGAACCATGATCGCCCTGAACCTGAAGCGTATGCTGCATGGACAGGACCCTGACCAGCCCGTGCGGGATCGCGACATCCTCTACGTGCCCGATTCGGTAGCGAAAAATCTTATGAATCGCACCATGGAGTCGGCCATTCAATCGGCCATTGGTGTCTCCATCTACTCCGCGCTCGTTTATTCGCAAAGGTATTGAGCGATGCGCCAGGTTGCGTGGTTCCTGCTCCTGCTTTTCGCGTTTTCCATTCCCTGGGAGTACTCTCTGGATCTCGGAGGGTTGCTGGGCAATGCGGCGCGCATCGCCGGCCTGCTGGTGCTTCTTGCCGCGGTTCCTGCCGTGCTTCAGGCCGGACGCATGCGCACGCCGGGTGCGTTCTGGTGGCTCACCCTTGCGCTGTTCCTCTGGTTCTGCTGTTCTTATTTCTGGACCGTCGATCCTGCCGCAACGCTCGAAAAGATTCGCGGCTACTTCCAGGAGATGATGATCGTCTGGCTTGTGTGGGAGTTCGCCGACACTCCCGCCGATCTGCGCGCGCTGCTGCGAGCGACCATCGCCGGCTCGTGGATTCTGGCGCTACTCACCCTGGCCGCTTTTCGCTCGCCTGAAGCGATCGCCGCGGGGCAGATTCGCTTCGCCGCTTACGGCCAGGATCCGAATGAAGTCGCCCGCTTTCTCGATCTCGGTTTCCCCCTGGCGGCGCTGCTGGTGAATTGCGAACGACGCTGGCCGGTACGCCTGATGGCGCTTGGCTTTATACCGCTGGGAATTGTCGCCGTTTTGCTCACCGCCTCACGGGAAGGTTTTCTGGCTGCTGTCGTCGCGGCGATTGGGTCGGCGTTTCTGCTTACGCGGGGACGCGCGCGGCGCGTCGCAGCCGCGGCCTTCGCGCTGCCGCCATTTATTGCCGCGCTCTGGTTCATCGTTCCCACGGCGACGCTGGCTCGCCTCGCCACCATCCCCGAACAACTGCGCAGCGGCGACCTGAACCAGCGCATCAGCATCTGGTCCGCCGGCTGGCGAGCCTTTGTCCAGGCCCCGGTGCTCGGCTCCGGTGCAGGCTCATTTGTCAGCGCCGCGCACCTTGCGCCCATCGACACGGCGCACAACACCGCGCTTTCGATCGCCGTTGGCGGCGGGCTATGCGCTTTGTTCCTGGCAGCGATTCTTCTCACGCTTGCCGTGCGCTACGCGCTCCAGACTCATGGCCCTTTGCGTCTGGCGCTGATCACGTCCCTCATCGTCTGGGCCGTTACTTCGCTCGCCGCCACAGTGGAAGAGAACCGCACCACGTGGCTGCTTCTGGCCATGGTCGCTGTTGCAGGGCGTCTGGCAACAGAAGATACTAACGGGCTCGCGAAATGTTTCTCTACGCGTCCGCTGCTTTCAGCTCCCGCGCCTGCGCTTACTGTTCAGCCGGAAAGCTAGGGTCTGTTTTCATGTCGATAACCTCGCCTACTGCCGTGCCGGCACGAAAGTTCAACATCAATCGCAGCATCTTTTTGGCCGCCGTGTCGGTCGGGGCCGCGGGCATCGTCGTCAAGCTCGTCGCCACGCTCAAGGAGGTCACGGTTGCCTCTGTCTATGGTCGCTCCGACGACATGGACGCATTCCTCGCAGCCGCGCTTATCCCCAATTTGCTCGTCAATCTCATCTCCGAGTCGATGAACCAGGCACTGGTGCCTACGCTGGTGCGGGTGAGGGAACAGGAGGGCCGAGCACGCGCTCAGCAGCTCCTATCGAGCTCCATGCTCTGGATGTGCCTGCTCCTGGGTGCGGCCTGCGCCGTTATGGCGCTCGCGGCGCGCGGTTTTTTCCCGCTTATCGCCTCGCACTTCGCGCCCTCCAAGCTCGCGCTCGCGGTGCGGCTGTTCTATGCGCTGCTGCCTATGGTAGTCATCACCGGCATCGCCACCAACTGCACCGCGGTTCTCAACACGCTCGATCGCTTCGCTGTGCCGGCTCTCGCGCCGGCTGTAATTTCCGTCTCCATAATCTCCGGCGCACTGCTTCTCGGCGGCCGGTATGGCATCTGGGCCATAGTCTATTCCACGCTCGCCGGTTCGCTGCTGCATGCCGTCATCGTGGCCTGGATGATGGAGTCGCGCGGCTATCGCTTCCGTCTGCGATGGCACGGAATGAACGAGGCCACGCGTGAGGTGGCAGGGCAATACGGTCCGGTACTGCTCTCTAGTGTTGTGTCCTCGGGCGGTTTACTTGTCGATCAGTCCATGGCCGCAATGCTCGTTGCGGGCAGCGTCTCCGCGCTGATTTACGCCAATCGCTTCGTCAGCGTAGTGCTTACACTGCTCGCTGGCGCAGTCTCCACGTCCATTGTGCCCTACTTCTCGCGCATGATCGCCTACCGCGATTGGGTGGGATGCCGCGACACGCTGCGCACGTGGGTTCGGCTCACGGCGCTCGTCTCCGTGCCCACTGCCGCACTGCTCATTGCCTGCGCGCGCCCATTGGTTCGCGTTGCTCTTCAACACGGCCATTTCGGCCCGCGCGACACCGCCGCCGTTGCCCCTGTGCTCGCAATGTACGCTATCCAGATCCCGTTCTTCGTTGTCAGCCGCGTCTACTACCGCTTTATCGTCGCCATGCGCCGCACTGACCTGATTCTCTACTGCGGCATCCTCAACCTCGGTCTCGACATCGTTCTCAACCTCCTGCTCATGCGCTGGTTCGGCGTCGCTGGCATCGCGCTGGCGACCTCGCTCTGGACCGTAAGCACTTTCTTCTATCTCTGGTACTGGAGCCGGAAACTGCTCGCGCGCGCCGTTGCAGCGGAGGCGGCCGCATGATTCCCGCGCCGGCCATGTTTTTGCTCCGCTGCGACGATCTCTGTCCGGCCATATCGGCCGGGCGCTGGCCGCTCTTCGAATCCCTGATCGAAGAGTTTCACCTGCAGCCAATCCTCGCTCTCGTGCCCGATAATCGCGACCCCGATCTCGATGTTTCGCCACCGGACCCCGGTTTCTGGCAGTGTATGCGGACGCTTGAAGCTGCGGGAGCGACGATCGGCATGCATGGCTACCGCCATCTTTGCCAAAGCCGCGGCCGAAGCCTGCTCGGTCTGGCTCGCGCTTCAGAGTTTGCAGGCGTCCCGGCGGAGACACAACGCGCATGGATCCACGAAGGGTTGCTGATTTTGCGCGGCCACGGGCTCAACCCAAGAATCTTTGTCGCGCCTCGACACGGATTCGATAGAAACACGCTGGACGCCCTCCGGGCCGAGGGAGTCACTTTGTTATCGGATGGCTTTGCGCGCGTGCCGTTCACGCGTGGGGGGCTAACCTGGCTTCCGCAGCAACTTTGGGGCCCGTTAGAGAAGTCAAATGGCGTCTGGACGATCTGCGTGCACCCCAATACTGCGTCCGATGCTGAGATCGCTGACCTCCGTTACTTTTTAGCTACCCACGCCAGATCAATTCACCTCCGTCGACGGTGTTCTCTTCCGTTTTCAGCCCGCCACCTTGACCCTCGCCGAGCGCCTTCAGGCTGAAGCGGCGCTCTGCCGGTTCAAAACATCCCGCGCCGTCAGGCGCATTCGCCGCCTCGCGGCCTCGCTCTCGAGTAACCGGGCATAAAGTCTCTCCCACCGGTCAAGCACGGAGTCCATGCTGAATCGTCTGGTCACGAACTGCCGCGCACGCTCGCCCATTGCCTGCCGCGCCTCTATCGGCATGCGCATCAGGCGCGTCATAGCGCCGGTCAGGTCCCTCGCGTCGCCAGCGCGAGCGAGCCATCCGTTGAAGCCGTCCACAATCACTTCGCGCGTGCCTGGAACATCGGTGGCCACGGCAGGCAGTCCGTAAGCTCCCGCCTCAAGCAACACCATGGGCAGTCCTTCGTAGCGCGACGCAAGAACGAAACCATCCGCGGCTTGCATCCAGCGCTCGACGCTGGGCTGGAAGCCCATGAAGCGCACGCGCCGTTTTAGGCCAAGCCCCGCGGCGAGCCGCACGAGTTCGGCGTCGAGCGGGCCGCTGCCCAGAACGACCAGGCGCGCCGTTTCCGGCACGCCAGTTAGCGCCTTGAGCAGCATCGGATAATCCTTTACCGGCTCCAGCCGACCCACAGCCAGCCAGAGAAACTCGTCCGTCAACCCAAGCTCTTGCCGCACCGCAATCCGCGCCTGCTCATTCCGCTGCCAGACCTCAACTTTAATTCCATTGCCCACAACTGAAAGACGGTCCGCAAGCACCATGCCCGCAGCCAGATGAGACGAAGCTGTCGCCTGACTCACGGCCGTCACGTGGTCGGGCATCCAGCGGCTGCATGCGTAGCCGATGTGCCGGCCTCGTTTGCCCGTAAACGAACTGTGCAGCGTGTCGATCACCACCGGTACCGGCGCGGCCAGGCGCGACCACCGGCAAAGCCACGCCGCATGCGGAAGGTGCGCATGGAGCACCTCCGGTTGCTCGACTTTGAGCCAGTGATGAAAGCGAATCCATCCGCGCAGGTCGGCAAGACCTTTGCGCATCTCCAGGCTGGTGAACCTGATTCCGCAATCTTCGAGCTCCGCGGCCTCTGCGCCTCCCTGCCCGGAAAGCGCCACTACGCTGACACGCCAACCGCGCCTGCGCAGCCCCTTGGCCAGCATTGTTGCCTGCCGTTCGGCGCCGCCAATTCGGTCGAGGCCGGGGACTGCAATCGCCACGTGGCTCATGGCTGCCTCCACGCATGGGCGTCGATCAGCTCTTCGTATGCCTCAATGGCGCGCTCGAAGGCAAACTCATTTGAGCGCCAGGTTTTTCTAATGCTGGAATCGCTAGGCGGCCTGTGGAACGGTGCTCCGAGCGCAGCCGGCACGGCGCAGAGCGCGGCAATCGAAATGGAGATAACAAAGAACGGAAGTGAGAGAGCACACAGGATACCTGTGAGAAAAAGACCCAACCAAGGACGGAGCATGGAACCCCTCCAGCAACACAACTGCAACGTCTCGGGCCGAAGCCGGAGACAATTCAAGCATTTTTTGACGCATGCACCCGAATCTACGCAAATGGAACTGTGCGAGCCACAATGGATGCGGCTTCATCTTGCGCAGAAAACGGCACGACAACTCTTCAATTGCTTGGGCGGGAAACTCCTCGACGAAGCGGGGCGATGCTCTAAGAAATCAAAGCCTTAAATACGTAGCCCGGCACGCACGATCGTTGTTCGTCTGAGCGAGTCTCCCTCGACAACGCTAGAGTGACCCTCGTAACAAGCGCATCAAGGGATGTGGAAAACTGGTACTGAAACTGTATCGAAAGGAGACAACTTTTCAGAAAGATTGTCAAGAGGGAAGTCTCAAATTGGAAAACTCGATAGTTTATTTCTAAAGAGCCAAAGGGACATTCGCCTCTATGTCCGAAAGTTACTTGCCCGAATCGGCGGTCTTCTTCAACTTGTCCGAACTCGAAGAAGAGAACGGCTGAGGAAATCGGTCGCCGGGCCGGATCGACTCAACCGCAACGATGATGGTCGCTGCGAGGCCTTCGGCGGAGATTTCTGGTGCCAGCCAAGAGCCCGTCCGGTCACGCAGCAGGTCCATAACGCCTCCCGACGCCGGCGTGGCCACAATCGGCAAGCCTGCCGCAGCAGCTTCCAACAGAGCATTGGGCATGCCTTCGTAGCGAGAGGAAAGCACAAAGAGCGTGGCTCCCGGGAAAAAGATATAAGGCTGGTCAACGTGGCCGGCAAAGTAGACGGCGCTCTTCAGCCCAAGCGAGCGGCAGAGCGACTTGAGAGCCGCCTCTTCCTGTCCAGCGCCGGCCAGCGTCAAATGCGCATCAGGAAACCTCTCGCGCACCGCGACGAGCGCCTCAATCAGCAGGTCAAAGCCTTTCTCCCGCGAGAGCCGTCCCACGGCCAACAGGTGCGGGCCTACGCCTTGCTGCGCCGTCGGAGCGCGCGCAGCCGCGCGAATCCCCAGGAAGTCCACCGGATTGGGCAGCACGGTGATTTGATCTTCCGCGATGCCCGCGGTCTGCGCCAGGTCCTTCGCCATGGCCTGAGACTGGCAGATCACACGATCGGAGTGCCGATAGAGCAGGCGGTAGAGGAGTCGCGTGTATCGTGGCACGTTGCCATAAGCCAGCGTGAATGAGGCAGTGGAGTTCTGCCGTACAAGCACCGACACATTCGGCGGAAAAAGCGGACGCAGCAGCAGGACAAGGAAGCTGACCTCGGAGGCTCCCGAAAGAACGACCGTGGGCCGCAGCCGCCACACAAGGCGCAGCAGCGGGAAGGCTCCGGCGCGTGCTCGACCCGCGCCCAGCGCGTGAACCGTGACCCAGGCCGGAAGAGACTCACCGGCCACATCGGCCTGCCCCACGAGACCCAGATGAATCTCGTACTTTTCCCGCGACAGGCCTCGTGCCAGAAGAGCCATCACATGCTCGGCTCCGCCCCCGCCCACGTGGGACATTAGAAGGAGGATTTTCGTCCGTGGCGTCATGACTTTCCTGAAAGGAGAACCATTGTCGCCTACAGAACCAACCTTGATGTGTGCTCACTATCACTGACTGTGCATTCGATCGCTTTAATCTTGGGTCTTAAATTGGAACATTTGCTGTTTTTCCTTTCCAGAGTCTGCTCATAGATTCCCCACCACGGGGAATTTCAGAGAGCGCAGGCGCTTCATGGCAGATTCCGGAGCCATTTCTTTCAGCGTTTCGTCACGTATCAGCCCACCCCCCACCATGGTCGTCGGTGTGACGACTCAGGAGACATGCCGCGCCTGGGGAGCACGCTTGCAGGCCCTGAGCCGGGCAGGTTTCAGGGTCCTCCTGATTTCAAGCCCCGGTGAACTGGTGGGCCAGAGCGCCCAATGCGCGGGCGTGGAGCGAATTCTTATTCCCATGCGCCGCTCGATCGCGCCTCTGGCCGATCTTCGTGCACTCATCCGGCTCTGGTGGCTCCTCGGTCGCCGCAGGCCTGATCTCGTGGAGTTCAGCACGCCGAAAGCCGGCCTTCTGGGCACTCTCGCCGCCAAGCTGCGTAGCGTGCCCAGGCGCGTTTACCTGCTGCGCGGGCTCAGACTGGAAAGGTCCAGCGGCCTCAAACGCGCCATTCTTATCGCCGCCGAGCGCGCGGCCTGCGCCTGCGCGCACGTTGTACTCTGCAACAGCGCAAGCCTGCGCGCTGAAGCGCTGGCGCTTCGGATCGCGCCGGCAGGCAAGATGCTCGTGCTGGGTGAGGGAAGCACCATCGGAGTGGATGTGGAGCGATTCTCGCCCGGACCAAGCGATGTGCGCGACAGGTTCGCCATTCCGAGCGAGGCGCCAGTGGTGGGCTTTGTCGGCCGGCTCACGCGCGACAAGGGTCTGCCCGAGCTGATCCAGGCATTCAATTGGATTCTCCTCGCCGAGCCTGCGGCGTTTCTGCTGCTGGTCGGCTGGTTCGACGCCGCAGAGGACGCGTTGGACGCGGAGTTACGCGCTCGCATCCTCGGCCATCCGCGCATCCGCTGCACCGGATTCATCAGCGACACGGCGCCCTGCTACCGCGCCATGGATGTGATGGTTCTTCCCACCTGGCGCGAAGGTTTTCCCAATGCAGTTCTGGAGGCTGCGGCCACAGGGATTCCCGTGGTGACGACCGAATCGACCGGCGCGCGCGATGCCGTAGTCGCCGAAGTGACCGGCCTGCTTATTCCGCCGGGCTATCCCGAGGCTATCTACGAGTCGGTGGTCAAACTCCTCCGCGATCCGGAGCGCCGCTTCCACATGGGCCGCGCGGCACGCACCTGGGTCGTCGAGCATTATTCTGAGGACCGCGTTTTGTCTCTCACCGCGAACTACTACCGCAGCCTGCTGGAATCGCGCGGGCAGGTCGGGCAGCTTCAGAGCGCCTGAGATTCTTCGCTGATTGCCGTTCCAAGATCGCCCCAACGATTGTCTTTAGCGTTCATCGGTGCGTCGGCAGCCTTTGAGCCGCGTTCCGTCTCTGTTCCGGTTCAGCTCAGGTTGCCCTCGCCCCCAAACAGGTCGGGCTGCACACCGCTCGGCTTTTGCGCCTCGGCACGCTTGCGGCGAGCCGCGCCAATCAGGCTAAGAACTTCCAGTGTCTGGATCGCCTGCCGTGGCACGTAAATGCGCTGAGTGTTTGACCGGGTGTCGGGTGGGGTCAGCAGCAGCCCTGCGCCTTCAACGAGAGTCCGATCGTTAGCCGCCAGCCCCTCCAATTCGTCCCCGTCGGTGAGCGAGAGCCGCAACCACAAACCAGCAGTGCGCGGGCGCAACGAAAAGCGCTTGCGTACCAGACGCTCCGGGTTTGCCTGGTCCGTCGGTCCGGCGGGCAAATCCCGTACGTAGCACACCCACTTCACCTGCTCCCATCCCACGCGCACCACTTTGCCGGTCAAGTCTAGAATCTCCAGCTCCGGCTTCGCCTGCCCAAACTCTGCAGCCGCATAACCGGCGAACCAGTCACGGGAGAACTTGCGCACAATGACAGGTTTGCGTGCCGAGGCCATCGCTCTGGATTGTCGCACGGAAGAGCCTCGCCGGGTTGACCGTTCCTATTGCGCTCTCTGGCAACTCCTCGTACCCCTCCGTCCTTGAGCGGCCACGATTTACGTGCCGGAAAAGTTGCAGTTATGGTGCATCCGAGCTAGTCTTCCACCGCAACTTGTGTTAATGTTTCTGTTTGGCACCTTCCACGAATCGCACCATAAGGGCAACAACATCAGGCACTTGGGCTGCGGTCCAGACGACGGTATCAGGTTAAGGCATGCCCGATTACATTTACCTCCTGGAGAACCGGCTCTCGGCGGACCAGCGCCACGCACTCGATCAATTGCGCAGCGCAGCCCGCGATGCCGGTATGATTCTCTTCCTCACCGGAGACGCAGTCCGCGACCTGACCAGCGGCCACGCCGTCCACGAGCTCGAAGTCGCCGTTCACGGAAACGCGCTTAAACTCAAGAAACCATTAGAGAAACTCGGCGGAAAGCTGTGGGGCGAAGATGAAGCCTCGCGCAGCCTCTACCTCTGTTTTCCTGGGACCGTCCGAGTCGATGTCATCAGTACTCACCGCGTCGAATATCCCAAGCTAGGCAAGGCCGTCTATCACCCCGCCTCTATCCAGGAGGACCTGCGCCGCCGCGACTTTACAGTCAACTCTATGGCCATCTCCCTCAACGAGGGCTCCTTCGGGCTCCTGATGGATCCCTTGAACGGCGTTGCCGACATTGAAGCCAGAGTCCTGCGTCTGGTTTCAAATTACGGGTTTCTGGAAGCCCCTTCATTGCTCGTCCGGGTTGTTCGATACCGCGCCCGCCTGGGCTGGGAGATGGACCTGAGAACCCAGGCCCGGTACGACAATGCCAAAAGCGAGGGCGTCATCGAGTTTCTTTCCTCCCAGGCCCGCAAGCAGGAATTGGAGCAGATTGGTCATGAGGAGGAGGGCCTGAAGGTACTCCGCGCCCTCGAGGCGGAGGGCTGGATGGATTTTCTGTTTCCAGCTTGGACCTCAGCCAAGGCCGACGAGGCCAAGCTAAGGGCGCTGCACGATCTGGCGGTGCAGCTTCAGTTACAGGGAGTCCATCCCGATATGTCCGCTGCCCAAATGCAATTGCTCACTGCAAAGTTGCCGTCGCGAGATCTCTCGTCGTTGAAGAAGTCTCTGCTTCGCCCGGGCTTTGTCGCGGAGTGGAACAAGCTGGACTCACTGGCTTCAGGGTTCGCTAAAGTCCTGCTTTCCAAGCAAAATTCCAAACCTTCGGCAAGCTTCAAGCTTTTCACGAGCTATGACCCAGAAGCGATTCTTTGGCTTGGATTTATAAGCAAAGATAAGGGCGTTCAGGAGCGCTTTAACCAATTCCTGAAAGTTTGGCCCGAAGCCCGCCAGCGCATCCCGCACCTGCTCATGCAGGAGTTGCGGATTACACCCGAACTGCCAATCTACAACGAGCTCGTCGAAAAGATATTTCTGGAGCTGATTGACGGCCGCCTGACCACCCCGGAAGCGATGCGTGCCTATCTCGAGCCGCACTCGCCGCCATTGCCGCCTCCGCAAGTCACAATCAAGCGCTCCCGAGCGCGCCGCGCTGAAGCTCGGCTCAAAGAGCCTGCTTTCGAAGAGGACGAGGAGGCCGACGAAGACGTGGAATCAGAAGACGGTCTTGTGCCGATCGACGCCGACGAGGAAGAACTCAATTTGGGCGTTCTGCCCAAAGGCGCACTGGCTCTGGGCGTCGAGGATGAAGAGAAGGACGAAGACGAAGAAGATGCCGACGCCGAGGAAGCTGAAGCGCCGGTCGCCAAAGGAAAGGCAGGAAAGAAGGCGCAAAGGCCAGCGCCAGTTGGAAAGCAAGTCGCCGCCAAGCCGCCCGCTGCTGTGGGAAAGCAGGCAAAGAGCCAGCCAGCCGAGGCGGCAAAGAAGCCTCAGCCAGCCCCACTTCCAGCGAAGGCGGCGAAGACTGCCGCGGCTGCCTCGAAAGCGCCAGCCCCGCCCAAGGCGTCAGCTAAGAAGCCGAAAAAAGCTGCCGCCAAAGCGCCGGCGAAAAAGCCGGTCCCTGTAAAGACCGCACGGCTCAAGGCAAAGCCGGCCACCAAGCCAGCTAAAAGGGCTCCGGCAAAGTCCGCAAAGCCTGCCGCGAAAAAGTCTGCTCCCAAGAAAGCTAAAAGGCGCTAACCAGGTCCTCCAGCCTGGCCAGCCCATGCAGTTTGCTGCCAATTCATCCCACCTTCATCGCCCGGCCCCAAATTCATCGAACGTTTGCAATTTCTTTGCCTGATTGTTTTACTCTGTTCTTGGTTCCCAGCGGTCAACTTAGCCCGAGCAACCCAACCGGCCGCGGGAAGAGGACGACGGTTTTGAGCCAATCTGTATTTGTGCTGGAAGATGACGCCGATATAGCACGGCTGGTGCAGCATCATCTTGAAGCGGCTGGTTTTGACGCACGCCTCTTTCACACGCCCACCAATCTTATTCCCGACGCCGAGCGCAAGCCTCCCGCGCTTTTTCTGCTCGACATCATGGTCCCCGGCGGAGACGGCCTCGACGTTTGCCGGCGTCTGCGCAATCACGCCGGGCTCTCCACCATCCCCATCATCTTTCTCACCGCGCGCGCCGGAGAAAACGACCGCGTGCTTGGTCTCGATCTGGGTGCCGACGACTACATCACCAAGCCGTTTTCCACCCGCGAGCTCGTGGCCCGCGTCAAAGCCGTGCTGCGCCGTTTCGAGCGGCCGACCTCGCCCTCCATCATCAGTTTCGAAGAGGTCATCATCGACGCCAGCGCCATGCAGTTAAAGGTTCGCGGCGAGCTGACCACTACCACCGCAACGGAGTTTCGCCTTCTCGACTACCTCGCGCGCCATCCGGGCCGCGTCTTCAGCCGCGATCACCTCCTCGACGCGGTCTGGGGCGACGCCCGCTTTGTTACGCCGCGGTCGGTCGATGTCTACGTGCGCCGCATTCGTGAGAAAATCGAGATCGACCCGGAAAATCCGCGCTACCTGAAGACCGTGCGCGGCGCCGGCTATCGCTTTGAGTTGCCAAAAGGGGAATAACAGCAAGCTTTCAGCTGTTAGCCTTCAGCTTTCGCTTCTCTTTTCAGAAACTCTGCCTACAGGCTGAGTTGGCGGAGCGCTGAAAACAGGAACAGAGAATGACCAGGTGTTCGCAGTTGAACCTCACTCGCTGAAAGCTGACGGCTGATAACTGAAAGCTGATTTTTCCATGACCTCGAGAGTCTTCACCAAGCTGCTTGGCCTTTTCGTGGTCCTGCTCGTCGTCCAGACGTTGGTGATGGAGTTTGTCTTTCACGGCTTTGTGGAGCACACCCAGGAAGGAACCTTGCACGCAATTGGCCGCGAAGCTTTTTGGGGCCGGTCTCATCGCGCTGGCTGTGGCAATCCCTTTGGCCGCCTTCGTTGCCAGCCGCATCTCCGCCCGTTTTCGCCGCATTGTCACCTTCGCCCACCGCGTGGCCGATGGCGACCTGACCGCCCGCATAGACTCGAACGGAAGTGACGAGATCTCCGCCATGGAAGCCGCTCTTAACCAAACCGCGGCGCGGCTAGGCAAGGACTTTACCGAACTCGAAAGAGGACGCGACGAGCTGGCCGTCATGCTCGACTCCATGCAGGAGGCAGTTGTCGCCGTAACGTCCGCCGGATTCGTCCGCTGGTGCAACGCCGCCATGCAGAGCATCGCCGCATCGCAGCTATTACCCGGCCGCCCGCTTGTTCACTCGGTACGCGACCCTGAGCTGCTGGCCTGCCTGCGCGGTGCGCTGGAGCGCCGCGAGCTGTGCGTGGGCCGCGCCAGCCTGCTGGCTCCGGGCCGTGTCTTCGAAATCAATGCCGCTCCTTTGCCCTCGGGTGGTGCGCTCATCGTTCTCCACGACGTCACCAGCATTGATGCCGCGCAAAAGTCCCGCCGCGAGTTTGTCGCCAACGTCAGCCACGAGCTGCGTACGCCGCTCACATCCATCCAGGGCTACGTTGAAACGCTCATCGAGGATCCCAATCCCAGCCCCGAAACCACACTCGAATTTCTCGGCGTCATCCTGAAAAACGCCAGCCGCATGAACCGCCTGACTGAGGACCTGCTCGCCCTCGCCAGTGTGGAGAGCCCCGACTACAAGGTCACCTTGCAGCCGGTCCGCGCCGATGTGCTCCTGCAGGACGCCATCGACTCCATCGGCGGCCTGGTGGTAGACTCCGGCGTCAAGCTGCAGTCCGCGGGCGCGCCCGACGCTCTGGTTATGGCCGACCCCGACGCCATGCATCAGGTCTTCGGCAACCTGATGGAGAACTCGCTCAAGTACGCCAAGTCCGGCAAACGCATTCGCGCCGGCGCGCGTCTCGCCGGCTCAGAGGTGCAGTTCACCATACAGGACTTTGGTCCCGGCATCGCTTCGGAGCATCTTGAACGCATCTTCGAGCGCTTCTACCGCGTCGACAAGGCCCGTTCGCGCGAATCCGGAGGCACCGGGCTCGGCCTCGCCATCGTCAAGCATATCGTGCAGGCGCATGGCGGACGCATCTGGTGTGAAAGCGAACTGGGCAACGGCGCTTCGTTCCACTTCACGTTGCCGCTGGCCCCCGCTGCGCAAAGAGCTTCCGAGCCTGCGTCGCAGCCAACCTCCGCCGCCACCGTCTGAGGTGCCGCCGCGTTCATCCCTGGTGATTCTGGAAGCATCGCCGCAATCGGGTCCCTCAACTCCGTTCTCGAATTCCCGCCTCTTTTCAACTCCCCGTAACATTCCAAGTGAACAATGGATTGCGGCTAGAACACTAAAAAAGGGAGCATACCGTGAAAAAATCTTTGGTTTTCATTGCGTTGTTCGCATGGGCGCTGAGCACGGCTCAGGCCCAGAAAATCACAGCTGCTGGCGCCACGTTTCCGTACCCCATTTATTCCAAGTGGTTCAGCGAATACAGCGCCGCGCATCCCGGCGTCCAGATCAACTATCAATCCATCGGCTCCGGTGGCGGCATCAAGCAGGTCTGCTCGGGGACCGTCGACTTCGGCGCATCCGATATGCCCATGACCGACCAGTTGCTCGCTTCGTGCGGGGTGAAGCTGATTCACATTCCCACCGTGCTGGGCGCGGACGTGCCGGCCTACAATGTGCCCGGCGTCACCACTGAACTCAAATTCAGCCAATCTGTAATCGCCGGACATCTTCTTGGGCAAGATCACGAACTGGAACGATCCGCGCATCGCCAAAGACAACCCCGGCGTTCATCTGCCCGACCAGAAGATCATCGTCGTTCATCGCTCCGATGGCAGCGGCACGACCTTCATCTGGACCGACTTCCTGAGCAAGATCAGCAAAGAGTGGGCCAGCGGTCCGGGCAAGGGCACATCCATTAACTGGCCGACAGGCGTGGGCGGCAAAGGCAATGAGGGCGTGGCCGGCCTGTACGCCAATTGCCCGGCGCCATCGGCTACATCGAGCTGATTTATGCTCTGCAAAACCACATTGACTTCGGCTTGGTGCAGAACGCGGACGGAAAATTCCTCAAGGCTTCGATCGATGGCGTGACGGCTGCCGCGGCCACGGCCAAGATACCCGCCGACTACCGCGTTTCCATTACCAACGCTCCCGGCGCGGATGCCTATCCCGTCTCCAGCTTTACTTATCTGCTCATCCCCACGCAGCCGAAGAATATGGCGAATGAAAAGATCATGAAGGACTTATTCAGCTGGTGCATCAAGTCGGGCGAGAGCGAAGTCTCCTCTCTCTCCTACGCGCCGCTTCCTAGCAAGCTTGCAGGCGAAGGTGCTCCAAACCATCTACTCCCTGCCGTAATACACCGCGAGGGGTCCGCCGGCCGACGGGCCCCTCGTACCTTTCACTTCTAAAAACTGCTCACCGATTGCTGTGCATCCGGCAGTCCCTCTCTTTCGTCCTATCTGCTATGCGCACGCCGTGGCTCTGCTTTGGTACACTCTCCACGTCCCGGGTGTTAGCATGGTGCCCGTTCCAATCAAAGCAAAATGACCTCCATTCCAGCGATCTCAACGGTCAATGACCTTTTCTTTCGCATTGCCGCGGCCGCCAATCCGCGCGCCGTCCTGTGGCAGGACGAGGCAGGTCACTGGCACCCGATCTCTTCCGATCAGATGTATCAACGCGTCCGGGCGCTGGCCAGGGTGTTTTCTCGGTTTTGGCGCAAAAAAAGGCGACCGTATTGCTCTCGTCAGCGAGAACCGCTGGGAGTGGGCGGTCGCCGACTTTGCAGCGCTGGCGATCGGCGCCGCCGATGTGCCCATCTACCCCACGCTCACCAGCGAACAGGTCGCGGAACTGATACGCGACGCCGGCTGCCGCATCGCGGTTGTCTCTACGCGCCAGCAGTTCGACAAGCTCAACTCGGTTCGCGCGCAAACACAGTTGGAGCGCATCGTCATGATGGATGCGCCAGCTCCAGAAGGTGCGATCGCCCTGAGTGACGCGATCGCCCTGAGTGAACTGATCGGCGATGCGGATTCGCTCGGCGCCGAGCGCGACCCGGTCTTCGACGCGCTCGCGCATTCGGTCGAGCCGTCCGACCTTGCCACGCTCATATACACCTCCGGCACCACCGGCGAACCCAAAGGCGTTGCTCTCACTCACGGCAACATCGCCGCCAATCAGAACGTCACCGCTTTGGACTTCGGATTCAATTCCAGCGATGCCTGCATCTCCTTCCTGCCGCTCTCGCACGTCACCGCCCGCGCTCTCGATTACGTTATGTACAACTCCGGCGCTCAGGTAGCCTACTGTTCGCAGTTCGACAAGCTGCCGCAGGCGATGCGCGAGGTCCGGCCCACGGTCATTGTTGGCGTGCCTCGCGTTTTTGAAAAGATCCGCCAGGCGGTCGAGCAAAAGGCCGCGCAGTCGCCCATCAAAAAGCGTCTGCTGGCCTATGCCATCCATCTCGGCGCGCACTTCGCCGGCACGGTTTACGATGGCCGCAAGCCGAACTCGCCTTTATGGAAGCTGGCCAACAAGCTCGTTTATTCCAAGGTCCGCGAGGCCTTCGGCGGGCGTGTGAGGATATTTGTTTCCGGCGGCGCGCCCCTGGGTATCGACACCGCAAAATGGTTCGCCGCGGCGGGCATCGCGCTTTGGGAGGGCTACGGTCTCACCGAAACTTCGCCCGTGATCGCGCTCAACACGCCCCTTCGTCATCGCATGGGATCGGCTGGCATGCCCTTATCCAACGTCGAACTCAAGCTCGCCGAGGATGGGGAGCTGCTCGTCCGAGGGCCATCAATCTTTGCCGGTTACTGGCACAAGCCCGCCGCCAACGCCGAGTGCTTCGACAGTCAGGGATGGTTCCGCACCGGCGACATTGCCCACATCGATGCCGATGGTTTTCTTTACATTACTGATCGCAAGAAGGAACTGCTCAAAACCTCGGGCGGCAAACTGGTGGCGCCGCAGCCGATCGAATGCAAGCTGAAGAATAGCGTGTTCGTCGCGCACGCGGCGCTGGTGGGCGATCGCCACAAGTTCATCTGCGCGCTCATCTCGCCCAACTTCGCCGCGCTGGAGGAGTGGGCGCGCGATCATGACATTCCGGCCGAGTCGCGCGCCGGGCTTGTGGCTGACGCGCGCGTCGTAGCACTTTACGGCGAGCTGGTGCGCGAAGTGAACGGAACACTGGCCAACTTCGAATCCCTTAAGCGCTTTCGCATCGTCGCGGACGAGTGGACACAGGAGACCGGGGAACTTACGCCTTCCATGAAGATCAAGCGGCGCATTCTTACTGCGCGATATGCGGCGGTGATCGCCGAACTTTACGCCGACGAGGCAACCGCGCGTGGCGAATCGGCGAGCTGAGCCGGCCGATGCCTCGGCGCACCGGACCTTGTTTGTGCCACAGGTGCTTGAGCGCGCTGAAAAACGGCGCACCCCACGCGCCTACTGACAACGCCGCTCCAAAAATCACCACGGCATCAATGCTCAGTCGCCCCTGGCGCGTCCAGTAGGCGTCTGGCTCCAGGCTCAGCCACAAGGCAAACTCATCCAGCGTCAGCGCCGCGCCCACTCCGTAGCTCACCGCCATCAACCGGCCTAGAAAGATCGACATCGGCGATTGCGACCACCCCAGATCGAGCAGCCAGCCGTAGCCAACCAGAAGCAGAATCAGAATGCCCCACACAAGATGATGAATGTGTGTTCCGTGCACCACCACCCACTGCAGATGCCCCTCGTGATTCGAGATCCGGTAAACCAGGATCCGCACTCCGGCAAAGGTGACTAAAAAAGCAAGCGAAGCAATGAACATGCGCTGCCGGGGCCGGTCGGGAATCGTGGCGCGGATCAGGTAGCCCAGCCGCGTCAACTGCAGCAGTACCAGCAGCACGACAACCACGAGACCCACGAAAAGAAGCAGAAATCCAGCGCCGCTTTCGGGCATACCTTATTGAAACACTCCGCGGCGTCATTCATTCCGGAAAAACCACAGAACTTACCGCGAACTCCGGTCATTCAGCGCTTATCCTTGGCCTCTGATCCCAGCCTTTCGCCCCTTCGCTCCGGTATTCGTGAGCGCGATCACGAAGGGCACGAACAGCGGCGCGATACACTGGACAAGGCGTTAAGGCCGGTGATCCTCCCCGCCCCCGGAACCCAATTCACGCCCCGATTGATCGTCAGGCTCCATGAGCCGATGAAATCCTATGAGGAGACTTCACGATGCGAGTTGCTTTATTGACCGGCGGCGGCGATTGCCCCGGGCTTAATGCTGTGATTTATGCGGCGGTCAGAAAAGGCATTAACCACTACGGCGATGAATTCGTCGGCTTCTTGAACGGCTGGCGCGGCGTGCTCGACAACAACTTTATTCCGCTCACGCTCGAAAACACCGACGGCATCCAGTTGAAGGGCGGTACTATCCTGCACTCTTCGCGCACCAACGTGAAGAAGATTCCCGGCGGCATCGATAAGGTACAGGAGGTTCTCAAGTTCAACAAGATCGACGCACTGATCGCTCTCGGGGGCGACGACACGCAGTCAGTCACGCTCTTCCTTTGCGAGAACGGTGTGAAGGGAGTGGGCGTTCCCAAGACCATCGACAACGACATCAGCGGCACCGACGCCACGTTCGGCTACGATACCGCGGTTTCCATCGCTACCGAGGCCGTGGACCGCATCCACACCACCGCCGACTCGCACAACCGCGTGGTCGTGGTTGAGGTGATGGGCCGCGACGCCGGCTGGATCGCTTACGCTTCGGGCATCGCCGGCGGAGCGCATGTCGTTCTTGTACCCGAAAAGGAAATCGACATCGACCACGTCTGTGCTTTGCTCAAGTACAACTACGATCACGGCAAGCATTACGGCGTGGTGGTGGTCGCCGAGGGCTGCCATCTGCCGGAAGTTGGCCAGGTCATCGGCTCCTCGCAAGTGGACTCCTTCGGCCACGTGCGCCTCTCCGGCATCGGCGAATCGCTCGCCGAGCTCATTGAGAAGAAGACCGGCTACGAAACCCGCTCCGTCAACCTGGGACACACGCAGCGCGGCGGCGTTCCCACGGCCTACGACCGGCTTCTCGGCCAGCGCTACGGCTTGCACGCAATCGACATGGTGCACCAGCAGAAGTGGGGCCGCATTGCCGTCCTGCGCGGCATCGATATCACCGACATCACCATCAAGGAAGCCATCGCCACCAATCGCCGTCTCGATCAGCGCTTTTTCGATGTGATAACGGACCTTGAAGCCAAGGTTTAGGCCCCACCGCACGGCTGCCCATAGAAAGCCATCCCGCTTCAGTGGGGTGGCTTTTGTTTCACTCACTTGACGGAACTCATGATGCAATGCCGCCTCTATCAACCCGGCGACTTTGCCGCTCTCTATGCGGTCGAAGAACTCTGCTTTGGACCACCCTTCCGATTCAGCCGCACATACATGCGCCAGTTGATCGAGAGCCCCAGCTCGGCAACCTGGATTGCGGAAGAGGCCGCGCAATTGGCCGGCTTTTCCATCGTCGATTGGTCTGAGGAACCGGGCGAATCGGCAGCGTACATTGAAACGATCGAGGTGCATCCTGAGTGGCGCAGGCGCGGCATCGGCGCCGGGCTGCTGCTCCGCGTTGAAGATTCCGCGCGTGCCGCCGGCGCAACCGCCATCTGGCTGCACGTTGATGCGGAGAACTCCGCCGCCATCCGCCTCTACGAGCGGCGCAGCTATGAGCGGCAGGGCAGGGAAGAGCACTACTACGCGCGCCATCGCGCCGCGCTCATCTACTCGAAGCGGCTCGTTCCCGCTCATCCGGAATGAATTCCGCGTCAAGCGGTTTGACTTCGTAAATCGCCTTCTGATCTGCGGGCCGCATAGCGTCATCCAGCCATTGCTCCGCGGATCGTGCCGAGTTCGCCATAAGCAGGTTCAGCCTTGCTTGCACCAGTCCCACGGCTACCGGCCAACACAGAAGGCACCAGAGGAATACTACCCAGGGCCGCTGTACGTACCCGCTCTCTGACTCGGCCGACACTTCATTGTGGTGCTCCGCCAGTGTCGACATCATGATGGGGAACAGCACAGCGCTCAACACCGGAATCGCCGTAAGCCACGCTGCTGCTCTGGGCGGCAGAAGCCGCGGCGACGGTTTGACGTATGCCTCTTCGCCGTGAACCCGGTAGGACCAGTACACAACGTAGAACGGCACAAAGCAGGAAAGCAGAGCCGCCATAACAGGGTCGCGGCTCACTGACCCAAACCAGCGCTCCCTCCTCGGCAACTCCACCGAGAACGGTCTCCGCCGAATGGGCAGAAGCGAAATGAAAGCCAGTAGCGGCAGAATCGTTATCTCCAAACTCAGGAAGGGCAGCCCGTACCTGGGGACAATTGACTCTGTCAGCGCGGTCAGACCCACGGCAAACAGGTTTCCACACAGCCAGGCAACGCCGAAGCCGACCAGCACTGGGCTGGCTTCCGCCACGCGCTCTGGCCAGCAACACAGGGAGCCCAATTAAGAGGGTTGCGCTCAGCAAGGGGATAAAAATCCCCGCCAAGGCAACGGAAACATTGGCATCGATCGCCGGAATCAGGCTTGCCGCCGATGCGGCAGCAGCCAACGCGGCGGTAATCGCCAGGACGCGGACCGGCTGAGTGCGGAGGGCTATCCAGACTACCAAAGCCGCGAGCAGAATCCAACAGAATCCGGTGGAGTTTTCGATGCGCTCGATATTCTCAAAACCAACCCCCTGGAAGCGCAGGCGCACAAAGCTTTTATAAAGCTGGGTGGCCGCCGCGCTAAAAGCAAACGCCAAAAAAAGACCCCAGTAGCGATAGGTGCCGGGAAGCAACAAGCGGTCTGGCAGTGGGAAATCCACTGTGAATTGCTCCCCCACGATGGGTAAGAGCGCACTCAAAGCCAGAATCAATAGAGCCAGGATTTCCAGACTCAAGAAACGCGATCCGAACCTCAGGGCCAGTGGCTCCGTCAGCACGGTAAGGCCCATGCCAAGCAGCATTCCACAGGTCCAGGCGACGCCGAAGCCAACCAACACCAGTTGGGACCCGCCTCTCGCGTCGGCCAGCAGCGCAGGGAGCCCAATTAAGAGGCTTGCGCTAGGAGTCCGTCGGGGATAGCGGTTTGACGGGCGGAGGTTTCCTTAGGCTTCGACGGGCAGGCATGGGTGATTGTTCAGTGGGCGATTCGCCTCGACTTGGTTTTTGAAGGGTTTTCCGGCCATGTTCCGGCGAGGAGCAGTGGAAAGGGTTTCTCGCCCGCGGTTCAGGCGGCTTTCAGGGTCCATCCGGATCTGAACAGCTTAAGCAGATTGGACGCCAGGCACACCAGTTTCCACTCACGGCGAACATTGTCCAGGCCGCGCAGGCTGAAGCGTCGGAAGCCTCGTCGCTCCTTGATCTGGCCGAAGACCGGCTCGATGATCGCTTTGCGCATCTTGTAAATGGATCGCCCGGCCTGGGTACGCAGTTTGTGCCGCATTGCTTCTTTCGCCGTGGCCTGAAGCGGCGGTGGCTGGCCTGTTATCTCGAGAGCTTGTTGGTGTTTTTCGCGCCCCGTAGCGATATGCAGGTCGATGCCGGCAACGCTTTCATCCGTCGCATTGGCCTCGCTCCAGTAGCCCGCGTCGGCGCTGGCCGCCTCTGGTTTGCGGCCCATGTTCTGCTGCACCTGGCCTAACATCGGCAGCAGTTGCCGGTTATCGGTTGTCTCTTGCGTGACCTCCGCGGCCACGATTACCTGGGCCGTCGAGTCTACTGCCGCCTGCGCGTTGTAGCCCTGCACGAAGCTGCCCTTGTTGGCCCCGTCCGGCATGATCCGGCTCTCGGGATCGGTGAAGTTGCGCTGCGCCTTGGGGTCAGGTTGAGCCTGCTCCGGGTCCGGAACCTGAGGCTCGCGCCCCCGCTTCTTCTTGCCTGTCCGCTCTTGCCGCTCGCGCCGCTCGGCCAGCTTGGCTTCCGCTTCGGCGCGCTCCCGCTCAGCCTTCTCCCGCGCCTCCTGCTCCAACTCCGCCTTGGCCTGCGCGATCTTCTTCAAACGGCTCTCGCGCCGCGCCAACTCTTCCGGCAACTCGTCGCCGCGCTTGCCCTTACCGTACTTGGCATCCTCGGCCGCATCCACGTCCTCGGCTTGCTGCAGCAGCGCTTCGATCTCCGCCTTCAGCCGCTGCTCGGTCTCGCCCATTCGCGCATAGCTCATCGCCTTATGCTTGCTGGCGTTCGCCTTGATCTTGCTTCCGTCGATCGACACATGGCCCAGCTTCACCAAGCCCGCCTTCGCGCACAGCAGCAAGGCCTGCGTGAACAAACCCGCCAACGCCTCCAGATGACGCTTGCGAAACTCCGCCAACGTATCGTGATCCGGATGCGAGTCCGCCGACAAGTAGCGAAACGCCACGTCGTCGTAGGTCTTGGCCTCCATTTTGCGCGAACTGTATACGCCCGTTGCGTACCCATACAGCAGAACCCGCACCATCATCGCCGGGGCGTAGGCCGACATGCCGCGCCCATCCTTCGCCTCATACGAGGAAAAGATCGCGCTCAGATCAAGCGCAGAAACCACGTCCACCAGGAATCGCGCCAGATGACCTTCCGGAAGCCAGTCGTGCAAAGACGGTGGAAATAGAAGCGACTGATTTACATCGTCAGGAAGAAAGCTCTTGCCCATAGAGAACATCCTAAAATGAGCCGACACCTTCTTCGCTGAATTTAACCGCCGCGGGAATCTATCTCCGACACACTCCTAGCCAGGGAAATAAAAAGTGGTGGGAGGATGATAGAAACATCGACATTCATCGCCGGAATCATGGCAGTCACGGAGGCGGCTGCAGCCAATCCGACAATGATCGCCAGCACGCGGATCGGCTGGGTACGAACGGCAATCCAGGCTACCAGGGGTGCGAGCAGAATCCAACTGATTTGCGCTAATGTTTCGATGTGGCCAAAGCTGTCTAGACCCAGCTCCTGGTAGCGAATATACGCAAAGTTGCTGTATAGCTCGGCGGCCGCTGCGCTGAATACAAAGGCCAGGAACAGGCCCCAATATCGGTAGGTGCTCAGAAGAGCAGCCCATGTCCAAGGGAGGCGGCGCTCCGCCTCACGTGCCAAACTCATAGGTTCACCTCGAAGCAAGATATCGGCTGCCTCGAGCGCGAAAGTACGTAATCCAACTTGAACTTGCCTGCCGCGCTGGGAGAAAGCCCGGCAGATCGGGGTTTTTGACCAAGACTGCATCGTGCAACAGGGAAAGTCGCCTGATTCTCAGGACTAGGCGCCTGATTTTTACCGAGTAAGGGCCCTTTTGCTGGGGTAGATGCCTGTTTCTCAGGAAAGGATGCCTGAACTGAGTGAAAAAGTCTATCTTTTGCCGGTTTCCCTGGTCAGCAACTACCGCTTCGGTCGAACCGCGGACTGCGGAGTCCTCCTATTGCGCGCCGCCTGTTGCGCTCTTGATGAACGCCGCCACGTGGTCGTGCAACTGCTTCACACATTCATCGCGCACATAAACCATGTGTCCTGACTCGTACCAGGCGTAGCTAATGTTCTTAGCCAGCGACTGCGGAATCGGCAGGTGCTTGTCTTCGTACATCGCGGCAAAGAATGGAGTGGCCAGATCGTAGTAGCCGCCATTCACCAGCACCTTCAGTCGCGGATTGGTCTTCATTGCCTCTGCCAGATCCGTGCTTACGTTCACCCCCATGCCTTCGCTGCTGTTGTGGTCCCAATTCCACTGTGGCTCCGCATTCTGAAGCACAGCCTGATAAGTTTGCCCTTCGCCGTACTTCAGGTCATGGCGCACGTACTGGTTGAAGAGCGCGACATAGGCCGAGGAGATCGCTGAAGATTGCGGGTCATACTCGGCATTCTCGCTGAGTGGATCGAGGTTCGGGCCAGAGAATCGCGTGTCCAGCCGCCCGGTCGTCAAATCATTCGCATCCTGCAGCGACTTCTCAAACTCCGGGCCGCTGACGCGGAGATCGGCTTTGAGCAGGTAATCGACGGGCAAGCCGGTATAGTCGTGCAGTTTTTCCGCCGTGGCCTGCTTCTCCTGGGCGCTTACGTCGGTGCCCAGCGCCAGGGCATGAGAGTACGGCCCCATCGCGAAGTCCTCCACTTCCTTCAGGAACGGCTCAAGCGCCGGGGGCTCAGGCGAAAGCTTCTTGTGGTACCAGGCCGTGGCGGCATAGGTCGGCAACGCCAATACGTAGGGCAGGTCCACACCCGGATTGGTGGCTGGCTGATCGATGTCGGTGGTGAAGTTGAAAATTTGCGACAGTAAAATTACTCCATTCAGGTCGATATTCAGGTTGTTTTCGAGCAAATTGGCCAGCACCGCGGACCGCGTAGTGCCATAGCTTTCGCCAAAGATAAACTTGGGAGAGTTCCAGCGCCCGTACTTCGAAATAAATCGTTGGATAAACCGCGCATACGCATTAGCGTCGCCATCGACGCCCCAGAATGCTTTATCCGCGTCTTTTCCAATCAGTTCGCCAAAGCCCGTGCCGGGCGCGTCAACAAAGACCAGGTCGCTCACATCGAGCAGCGAATTCGGATTGTCGACCATGGTGTATGGCGCCGCGGGCAAATGCGTGTCGCCGGCCGTCATTACGTGCTTTGGCCCCAGCGATCCCATATGCAGCCACACCGTCGAGCTGCCCGGCCCGCCGTTGTAAAAGAACGTGATGGGCCGCTCCTCTGCCGTAGCGTCCTTCTTGAAATACGCCACGTAGAACATGCGCGCCACGGGAGTTTCATCTTTCGGATCTTTGGGCGCATTCAGGGCAAGCTGGCTTCCCGGCTGCGGCTTTCCGTCCGGCCCGAGCTGCGCATCCTGCGCATCGGTCGAGCCCACTGTAATGGTCCCGGCGATGGCGGTATACGCGATATGCTGCCCGCCCACGTCGACGGATCCCTGCGTCGTCGAATCGGCAGGTTGGGCAGCCTCAGCGCTTTTCGTCGGCTGCGTCTTCGCGGGCGTCTTGTCGTCCTGCGCGCGGACCGCAACAGAAACCGCCAAGCACGCCGCCACAAACAAAGCAGCAATGCGCCGGAACGATGTATTCATTGAGGAGTCTCCAGGAAGGAAATCGCGTAAAGGGTAAGTATAGAACCTATCATCGCGGCGCTGATGGCGTGAGGCTACTCGGCCGGGGATTGCCCGAAGATTCCGGGTGGCAACCTGCCAAGGGTGTTCCGCGAGGTGAAGGCGATGCCGCAGTAGTCGAGATCTGACTCCAGGCCGGCCCGATCCAGTACGGTGACCTTCGCGACCTGATCAATGCGCGATTTGGTATCCTTACACCAAAATGTACCCAGCAGGTGGGTATACCATTTTGGCGATTCACCAGTGATGTGGGTTGCATTCTCTTTAGCCACCGGGACTTACGAAGCACTTTTGGGGGACCACTCGGTCACACGGCATGTATAGCCCCAAATTCAACCAAGTCAGCGACCGCGGCATTTTGCTGGAAGCGATGCGCGCGTTTTCGTTTGCAACGCTCTTTGGGCCTGCTCATGTTGAGGCGCCAGGCGGCAGCGCTGTGGCCACGCATCTGCCGCTTGTCGTCAAAGACGAAGGCGAACACGGCCTGATCGAGGGCCACTTTGCCAAGGCCAATCGCTCATTGGCAGACACTCGCCGGGCATGAAACGCTCGTTGTATTTGCCGGTCCGCACAGCTATGTCTCCCCAACTCTCTACACGGATCCTCTCTCTGTGCCCACGTGGAACTACATCGCCATTCACGCCTATGGCACGCTTGAACTCGTCGAGGACGAGCCCGCCAAAGAAGCCCTGCTGAAAGGTCTGATTGCCGTTCATGAGCCCGCCTACCTCGAGCAATGGCGCGCACTTCCTGACGGCTTTCGCCGCACCATGCTGACTGGCATTATGGGGTTTCGAATCCTCATCGCGCGTATTGAGGGCAAGTTCAAACTTAGCCAGAATCGGACCGCCGAAGAGCGGCGCAATGTTTACGCCGCCCAATCCGCCGGATCGCCTGATGAGCAATCCCTTGCCCGCTGGATGGAGCGCCTGGCCGGCTCCGACCTTGGTTTCCGGCGTTCTCCAGCAGCTTATCGTTGGCCCTCCCGGCAAGCCTTAGCGGATACAAGCGCAATCGGTCTCAGCCGCTCCTCGCACCCACCTCGCCCAATTCAGCATTTGGTATACTTACACGGGAAACGTGCGGAAGTGGTGAAATTGGCAGACACACCATCTTGAGGGGGTGGCGCCCAAAAGGCATAGGGGTTCAAGTCCCCTCTTCCGCACCAAAGAGCTTCGCGTCCGGGGCAATTGCGATTGAGCGCCGGCTTACGAACCAGTTTTGGAAAGCAGCTTAGACAATGCAAATTCTCTTTTACTTCGTGATCGTCGTGCACGTGATTGTGTGCTTTTTCCTGATCGGCGTGGTGCTCATTCAGCAGGGCCGCTCTGCCGATCTTGCCGGCGCCTTTGGTGGCCAGGGTTCTCAGACCGCATTCGGTCCCCGCGCCGCGGCCAACGTGCTCACCCGCCTTACCACGTGGTCGGCGGTCATCTTCATGTGCACGTCGATCGGCCTTGTGGTTCTCTTTGAACGCTCCACAACCTCGCACTCGGTGCTGGAAGGCAGCCACTCTGCGCCGGTGAGTTCCCCCGCCAAGCCGGGCAAGTGAGCCAGGCCGCTATTTGAAGTTGCCGATCAAGACAAAGGGAGCCCAATAGTAAGGGTGGCTGTAATTTGTTGGCCCCTGAGCTGCCTGATTCTCTGATTCCACCGCAAATCCGCGCTGGCTGTGCTCGTCCGTTGCTCCGGTCTCACTGTGGAGCAGTGCAAGCTGGGCCTGGCGCAGTGCCTCGCCTTTGCCGGTGGCAGGATCTTTGAGCCACCTCGAATAAAAGTCGCTCATCAACTTGCTTGTGCTTGCGTCGTTCACGTCCCATAACGTCGCCAGCACGGCTTCAGCGCCCTTTTGCTGTGCGACCATCCCTAGGCTATCCATCTCAACGCCGTTGCGTGAGGTGTAATTTCTTGCCGTGCTGCATGCGGAGATTGTCAGCAGCCGTGTGCCATGGAATGTAATCGGGGAGCGTTCCATGTCCGAAAGCAGCCACTCGAATCCCTGTTCCGTCCCGGCATTTTCTCCGCCGAGCATCAGGTAGGGCTCTGCGCCCGCCTCTTCGACAAAATGGCTTGCAATATGCACCACCGGAAAGCCCTTGCTCGCGCCAAGCTCCGTATTCAACGCAGCTAGTGTGAATTGATCGTCGGGTAGCAGTTTGCCGGTCATCGGCCCATGGGACGCAGGCACTGCCGGATCGTGTACCACGGACTCCAGTTCGGGCATCACGCCCGGCAGCGCCGGCAAACCGCCGTAGCTCTTTGTCAATCCCATCGCCAGCGCGCTCGGTGCGCTTCCGTTCGCCGGCGGAGGCTCCGTCAAATGCCCATAACTCTCCGGAGTAAAAAGAACATTGTTGAATCGTTCGAGCATATATTGGTGGCCGTCATAGAGCGCGGCCATCGGCAGATAACGCAGCGCATCATCGAGCGACCAGAGTAGCGTCGGGGTGCCATTCTGTGCGCCGCCCGCTCTTTCGAGGGCTTTCAGCTCGCCTTCTAGAGGAGCCACCATTGTCGCGTAGAGTTCGGCGAGCTGCGGCCGCGGGTCGACGCTGCGCATTGAAAGAACCTTCAGCGCCTGCAGCGCCATATTGCGCAATCCGGTCGGCGTTGTGCTCAGTTCAAATTTCGTTCGCGTGCTTGCAGTGTCTACGATTTCGTAAACGTGATCTTCTCCCAGAAGCAGCCGAATGCCAATCACGCTCGGCCCGAGGTCTGCTAGAGCGCTCTGCAGGGGGCCCTGTGCCTCAGTCACGCCGTTTGCCGGATTTGCGGCCGGCGGCTGATCGAGCGTAGGAAGAACAGAGCTGACGAAGGTAGTCCGAAGCGAATTGGTTTTCTGATCAATGCTCGCGGTAAGTTCCTTGAGCCGCGCATCCTCTTCCGCTGTGCGTCCGTTTTTTTCCTCGATGCCAGCTCGCTCCACGTTGAGCTGTTCCAGCGCCAGCACCGGCTTTTGCAGCGCTTCTATCTGGCTCGCGGCTTTCTGTTGCGCAGCGGTGAAGCTGGGTGGCGCAAATCTCTCTCCCGCATCGGGAGCGGTTCCGCGCACAACATCATTCAACTCCTGCTCTTTCAAAAGGTCGAGAATCCGCTCGGCCTCGCCCAGCCGCCCCTCCTCAATCAAAAGCTCCGCCAGGAGGCGATACGTCATCGACTTCGACTGCGCGAATCCCGTCTGCAGGTCTTTATCCATCTCCGATATGTTTTTGCGGATTGTCTGGTACGCGCTTACTGCCTCGAGACCGAAGAAGATGGCCTCCTCTGGATGGTGCTGATCGCGCAAGCCGATCATGAGGGCGGTTTCGATTCCGCCCTCGATATCGGGATCTTCCGCCTCGTGTGCCAATGCCAATGCGAGCAGTTCGCTCAGCAACGCCTGGTCCCACTCTTTGAGTGCATACTGAGCCCAGCCGACAGTCATCAGCGCGAGCGCTTCCCCGCGCCGATCTTTCACTTTTCGCCAGATTGCAAGCGCCTGTGTATCGGCATCGAGCGACTTCTGTGCATCGCTGAGATCGAAGTAGTCGCGGCCCATATTGTTCAGCGTCATGGCTTGGCCGCGCAGATTGCTGCTCTCGCTCCAGAATTGGAGCGCCTGTTTGGAATACTCGAGTGCCTTTTGCGGCTGCCCCATGTCCGCATACGCCCGGCCAATATCGTTCAGCGCCAACCCTTCGCCCGATATCGTACTGGTCTCGCGAAAGGCAGGCAGCGCCTGGTTGTAGTAGTCCAGTGCGGTCTGTTGCAGGCCAAGGTCGCGGTAGAGCCGGCCGATATTGTCGAGTGTGAGCGCCTCGCCCTGGCGATTGCCGAGGGTTCGCCATATTTGCAGTGCATGATTCAGTGCTGCGAGAGCGTTTTGTTTCTGGCCAAGATCGGCATACGTTCGGCCCTCGTTGTTCAGCGTCAGTGCCTCGCCGCCCAGTTGTCCCGCCTCCTCCCATAGCGGGAGCGCGCGACTGAAGGATTCAATCGCTTCGGCGCCGTTGCCCATCGCAGTGTAGACCTGCCCCATCATGTCCAATGTGCTCGCTTCTCCATCGCGCCCTAGCTGCTCCTTTACTCCGGGCGGCAGTGCGTCATTCAACTCCTTCAACGCTCTCCACTGCCCAATGTCATGCATGCGCTGCCGGGCCCCGAGCACCCGCGTGGTCTCTTTGCCTTCTCCCTGGTCATCGAGGCTGTTCCAGTATTGCAGTGCTTCGTTCAGATATGCGATCGCCTCGTCGTGCTGGCCAAGGTTGAAGTAGACCTTGGCAATGCTGTTCAACACCATGGCTACGCCCGGTTTGATCCCCAGTTCGTCCCAGATCGCCCACGACTGCTTGAACAGGCTCAGCGCCTTGTTTTCCTCGCCCGTGTCGGAGTAAATCCGGCCCAGGGTGCTCATGGCTAACGCCTGTGCGCCCCGGTTGTTTGTGGCTTGTTCGATGGGCAGGGCCTCGTTCAGGTCGGCGAGCGCCTTTTGCATCCCCCCGGCCTGCCGGTATAGGTATCCGAGGATGATCAGATCGAGCCCCTGGTCCTGGGCGCGCCCCGACGTACGTGCGTCAGCAAGCTTCTGTTCATACACTGTGAGCTGGTTCTGAATCGGGGAAATCTGTCCACCGGCTGCCGCTGACGCCGAGGTTCCGCCTATCAGGCAGGCCGCCACGCACAAGGCTCCCACGGAACTCATGCGCGCCTCCTTCTGCCTCCGTTGCGTCTGCTTGATTCGGCGGCCTCAACCGCGGATCCCTCCACGGTGGCCGTCAGCCTCGTAATCACTTCTGTGGGGTCTGCTCGCTCTGCGGGGCTGGTTCTCCCGTATTCGCAGGCTTGGAAGGATGCAGCTTGTGCACCTCCTTGGCGCCGGTCCCCGGATCGACCAATATCACCTTGATGCCCGAGGCGAACATTCCGGAGGACCACTTCATGTAATAAATTCGTCCCTCCACGGCCTGGATTCGTATTCTCTCGGCCTGTCCCCTTGTCTGGTTCACCGCCGCGGCGCTGGACATGATGATGCTGGGTCCGTAATACATCTTTGCCATCCCGTTAACGATGACCGTGCCCGGGTCTACTTCAGTCCAGGCATATTCGCCGTTGAGCAACGTGGCCAGATAGGCGCCGTTGACATAAAGATGGTCATGAGCGGCGGAGCCGATGGCTCCCCCAGGCCGGTAAATGCAGATAATCGCTTTGCCCTCGGAAGGTATTGGCGGCATGGGCGGCATTTCCTTGGCGGGCGGAGTGGCTTGCTGCTGATCCTGGACGGCTGGCGCGGCTTGTTGATCCTGCGCAACTGCGATAGAGGCGCCGCAGATAAGCAACAGGGCACAACAGGCCAGGACAAGGACCATTGGCTCCGTGACGAAGCAACTTGCTTTTTTCATGGGATGGCGCTCCTTCTTCAGGCGTGCACCCCGGCACGCGAGGAACTGAATCGGTGACCCGGTTGAATCAAGGGAAGGATAGCCGTCTGATTGGGGGCGTCAGTGCGCCCAATCACGTGCCAACGTGATAAATCGTGAAAGTATTTGGCGGCTGAAAGGGAAGAAATTGATCTCAGCAATGCTTAGGATTTACTGATCCCAGCATCACTACACCGGGGGCATGGCATCCACTACTGGCACGCCTGGCGGCGGGCTGAAGTGAAAGGTGGCGGCCGGAATCTCCGCATTGGGCTGTTCACCGGTGAATAGAAACCGGGTGATCGCACCATCGGCCTCTTCGATTTCAATCGCCGTAATTGCGCCCGTGGGCGTCACCGTCAGCACCAGCCTCGTCAAGCGCTTTTCCTGCCCTTTGGGTTGGCCGCTGAGCGTAAAGCAACCGTTCGCGGCTTTGGCCATGGTCAGCCCCGTCATTTCTTTTTCAAGTTGGGTGTGCCCCAGCAGGAATCGCAGCGGCGAACGCAGATCGTCCAGTTCAGCTCGCCGGAATCCGTTGTACCTGCGCGTCGCCTTTGGTGTAGAACCACGCAAACTTCCCGTCGAGCAGGAATATCTTGCCGGGCGGTGAGCTGTACTGCCACATCATGCGGCCCGGTTTGCGCAGAAACAGCGTGCCGCTCTCGCTCCGCGTCATCCCCAGCCCCGAATAATTTTCGGTAAACCCGGCCTTCAGAGACTGCAATTGATCGTAATGGCGGTCGACCTGCTGCGCCAGTTCATGCGCTGAAGAAGTGTTGTCTTGTGCGGGCAGAATAGCCGCCCCAAGCAAAACGGCGGCCATCAGAAAGCCGCCGTTCCGCAGAATCCTCCGCCTCGTCATTGCCCAAGCGATTGCGTGCAGTTCACACCACCCGCAGGGTCGAATTTGATCTGCCCGGTCTCATCGCTGCAATATCCGCGGTCCCCGGTCTTGCCTACTGTCTGGGGATGTGCAGTCACTGTGAAACTGTTGAACCGGTCCACGTTGTTATTCGTCACCTTGTCCCCGCACGCCACACCGAACTCGTAACCTTGTTTGAAACCCGTTGCCAGATCCGGCGGCAGCAGTTGGGCGCTGGTCGCGGTAGGTGGCCCAGAGTGCGGATCTCCTCCCAGCGCCTCGAGCGTGCATGCATACCCTTGCGCGGGGAATGACTCCTCATAGAGCATCTGAGCCTGCACAATCTTCTGCACGGAATTCACGGCAGACAGTTGCATTCGCTCGCTTTGTATAGACGCCGATGCTGGCGATGGCCAGTAGAGACAGGATCGCGATGATGGCCATTACAATCAGCAGTTCCATCAAGGTAAAGCCATTGGGCGCAATGGAGCGGTACGCGCGCGCGCGGCGGGAGCGCAAAGACTCGCAATTCATGGAATTCCCCAAGCCTCGTAAAACAGGCCGGCTTTCACCGGCCATCTCACACGATCCTACAACTTAAAGACGCGAAAGGGAAACCGACCGCTCGGAAAGACAGCCTTTAGCCGCTGGCTATTAGCCTTTCGCCCATCGTTGGGGAAAAGCGGCCTCGACACGCCCCCCGATGATGACGATCGCAAGTGGCCGTCAGGTAGGTACGGTATCCGGAGCGGGCGCGGCTAAGATTTGAAAGCTAATAGCTAAAGGCTACTCGTTCAGCACGCCAGCGCCGCACGGCTCAGCTTTACGCCATCCAGCCGCCCCAGCAGCGTAACGGCAATCCGCTCCGGCTGAAAGAGGTGCCGGGCCATCGTCTGCACCTGCTCCGCATTCACTTCATCAATGCGTGCGATGATCTCGTCGGCGGAGAAGAAGTGGTGGAAGTACATCTCCTGGCGCGCCAGGTTGGCCATGCGCGAATTTGAGCTTTCCAGTCCCAACAGGATGCTGCCCTTCAGTTGGTCCTTGGCGCGTGTTAATTCCTCCGCGTCAATCGGAGTCTGTTTCAGGTTTCGGAACTCTGCCAGGATCAGGTCCACTACCTGCAGCGTCTTGCCCGTTGATGTCCCGGCGTAGACGCAAAGGTTTCCCGTGTCGCGATATGGGCTCAGGTCGGAGTAAACGGAATATGCCAGGCCGCGCTCCTCGCGGATGGTTTGAAAAAGCCGCGAGCTCATGCCGCCGCCCAGCACCGTGTTCAGAATCGACGTGGCGTAACGGCTTTCGTCCGTCACTGGCGGCGCGGGAACGCCGAGGCAGATCTGCACCTGCTCCAGCGCCTTTTTGTTGCGCAGAACAATGCGTGCGCTGGGCTCAGGAGCGGAAAGCTCCTGCAGTGTCTTCCCGCCGGCGAGAGCGGAGAACTTTTTCGCCACGGCGTCCACAAATTGGTCGTGGTCCAGATTCCCGGCCGCGGAGAACACCATGTTTCCGCCGTGGAACCGGCCGCCGTGATAGTCAAAAAGCTGCCGCTGGCCCAGCCGGCCCACTGTCTCCGTGGTGCCCAGGATCGGCTTGCCCAGCGGATGCCCCTTCCAGAAGCTCTGCATGAAAAGCTCGTGCACCAGCACGTCCGGATTGTCCTCGTCGATCTTGATCTCTTCCAGAATCACGCCGCGCTCCCGTTCGATGTCGGGCGGAGCAAAAGTGGGATTCAGCACCATGTCGGTCAGAACGTCCAGCGCGATGGGCACATGGTCCGAGAGCGACTTAACGTTGAAGCAAATGGTCTCCTTGCTGGTGAAGGCGTCCAGGTTGCCGCCTATCGAGTCCATCTCGCGGGCAATCCTCTGCGCCGAGCGCGAACGGGTGCCCTTAAACAGCATGTGCTCCACAAAGTGTGAGATGCCGTTGATCTCCGGTGTCTCGCACCGCGACCCCGATTTGATCCACACGCCCATGGCTACTGAGCGCAGATATTCCATGCGCTCGGTCAGGACCACCAGACCGTTCGGCAACTCGGTGCGGCGAAGGTTTCGCTCAGAGTTCATTGGCATTCCGTCGAAAGTAAGTTGTAGGTCAATTTAGGCTGCTCGACGCCCAGGCGCGTACTCCCGGAGTTCAAGCAATCAGGCCACACCCTGCTGCCAGGGCCACGCCAGCGGCTACAGCAGTTCCAGAATTGCTGTACCCAGGAATCGCTCCGGCCGACTGAGATTCTCCCTTAATCGTGGTCCCCGCGAACAGGCCTTCATCCGTGGGTGGGAAAAATGTCACCTTTTCCCGCTCCAAAGTAGGTCACATGAATCATGGAACCGCTCATAGACAGCTTAAACTGGGGTCCACGATGTCTGAAAATCCAATCCAGCTCCCTCCATTAGACGCCTCTGGCCCCCCCAGGGGATGCAACAGGCCCCTTTTCGGGCTCGACGAGGAAGCTCTGGTGGCCTGCATGGCGGCGGTTGGAGAGCCGGAATTCCGAGGCAAACAAGTCGCTGAAGCTATTTATCGTCAGTGGGTTACTGATATTTATTCAATCACAACTTTGCCGATGGATTTGCGCCGGCGGTTGGTTGGTCAGGGCTGGCAAATCGGCCGTCCTATGATCGAAAAGGTCTTCCAATCCGTCGATGGCACGGAGCGTTATCTGGTGCAGTGCCAACCCGGCGACCCCACTACCGTGGAAACGGTTTGGATGCCCGAGGGAGACGGAGGTGAAGCCGGAGACGACAGCGAAGATTCAGAAGCTGTGGGCGCCTCACCGCTGCCGCGGCATTCTGCGGAAACAGTGGGAATCCGCCGCGCGACGATATGCGTCTCCAGTCAGGTCGGCTGCGCCGTCAACTGCCAGTTCTGCCTCACCGCCAAACTCGGCTTGCAGCGCAACCTCACCGCAGGCGAAATTGCCGGCCAGGTCGTTGCCGTTCTCGATCGCCACGCCGTGCGCGTCGGTCGCGAACGCGTGAACCTGGTCTTCATGGGCATGGGTGAGCCGTTCCTGAATTATCAGAATTTCATGGCCGCCGTCCGGTTGCTCGTACGCGAGGTGGGCTTGAGCCCGCAGCGCATGACCGTGTCAACCTCCGGCATCGTTCCCGGAATAGAACAATTTGCCAATGAGCCCCCCGATCTGCGCCCCAAGTTGGCCATCAGCCTCAACGCACCCAATGACGCGATCCGCGCCGAACTCATGCCGATCAATCGGAAGTGGCCGATTGCAGAAGTAATCGACGCAGCCCGCCGCGTTCCGCTCCGTCCCCGCGAGCGCATCACCTTCGAATATGTGTTGCTCGGCGGTGTCACCGACCGCCCGGAGCACGCGCGCGAGGTTGCGCGACTTGTCCGCCGCACCGGCCTGCCCGCGAAGGTAAATCTGATTGCCTGGAATCCCGGCCCCGGCATCGCCTATGCTATGCCCGAGCCCGGCGCAGTCGCTGCATTTCAAAGAGTTCTCATCGACGAGGGCATTCCCGCCTTCATCCGCCAGCCGCGCGGCCGCGACATCTTCGCCGCCTGCGGCCAGCTCAAGCACACGGTAGAGGGGTGATGTCCAAGGAAGCTAGGACAATATGTTTTCCGATCAGGAGAAGCAATGGCAGATGAAAAGATGATTTTATGCCAAATCAACCCACTGGCATTTCTCGATGCTGATGAGCCGTGGGCTTCATCGACACAAGAGAAGCCAACGTTAGAAGCAGTGTTGTGTTTCCTATGTCCGGCAGAGGAGCGGCTCGATTTCGATATTGAGAAGCTTCTCGAAAGGTATCGACAGATCAGCACCGAGCCGGTGCGCCTGTTCGTGGCACCAGTTGAGCAGCGGATTCTCGACAAACTAATTTGGCCGCTGCGAAATGCAAAGTCCTCCTTCATGGTAGGCAACTATCTCGCAACAATTTCGCTTTCGGGAATGGTGGCTGAGATGGTGGCGATGCTCTTATGGGGGATTTCCGATTCGCAGATCAACGGTCGAACCATGACGAAGGAGGACGAGAAGCTTCTCTTCGGCTCTGAGTTCGAAAGGCTTGGGCAGGAGAGAAGAATTTCGGTTCTTTCCGCATACGGGATCGTTAACGAAGACACAAGGTCAAATTTCGACAAGATTCGCAACGTCAGAAGGCGCTACCTTCACCTTTGGTCCAACGATCATGATCGGCTTCCGGGCGACGGAATCCAATGCTTCCACGCTGCCGTTTCGCTTGTCGTAACAGCAATTGGCCAAGACATACGAGATGGAAGGTTTGTATTGAATCCACGGCTCATTGGCTACCTCGAACGTCATCAAGATTTGATGGACGAGTAGACGGACGGTGGGTCGCCTAGATTCAGGAGAAACAAATAGTTCGGATCAAAACCTGCAGCTTCTGATTGCGGGACCTGGGATTCGGTCCTACGCAGCCGCCCGATCCACAACCCTCAGCACAGTTCCCTCAATTTTTTGCAGATACGCGACAATCTCGAAGAGATTCTTCGCCTGCGGGTTGCCTGATCCGCTGAACATGCGCATCAGTACCTTTGGCGAATGGCCCAGCGCCTCACCCAGCTTCACGAAGCCGATGGTCCCGTTGATATATTTGCGCAGCGCGGATTTTCCGGTCTCCACATCACCGGCAATCATGCAGCCGACGGCCTCCTTCAGTAAAGCCCGCCGGAATCCAGCACTCTCCTGCAGTTTTTTCCGTAGCGTTTCATTAAAGCTCGTCGTTAGTGCCATGCCCCCTCCCGCTCGCGCGCCTTGCACTCTTGCCACAGTTCCTTAGCCCTCTCGATATCGCCTTGTTGGCGTTTCTTGCTGCCACCGGCAAGCAAGATGACAAGCTTCAGCCCGTCCCATCCGAAATAAATGCGATATCCGGGCCCGAAATCGATCCGCAACTCCTGAACGCCCGCCCCAACGCTCTTGACGGATGAGAGATTGCCGTGCTCCAGGCGCTCAAGCGCAATTGCCACGCGCGCCTGTGCTTCATCGCTCAAAGCATCGAGCCATTTCAGAAATGGAGTGCGGCCCAACCGGTCAACGTACTGCCGGACCTCGATCACGGAACGATGGTATCATAAAAGATACCATTCTTACGGAAATATGCATTTGCTCGGAGAGCGAGCACTGTCAAATCACCCGCCGCGTGGGGCCAATCGGTGGGCGATTGCATTGGAAACTCCCCGCGACCATCGGAGTCCGCTTGAGAATGCCTAAGTCTACTGGTTCGCCGGCACCGGCATCGGCTTTACGCTTCCGCAATCAGGCCCCTTGTACGAGTAAGTAGACTCCGTCGTCATGGTCATGGTTTGGTTGCCCATGGTCATCGTCATATTGACCGTTGTCTTTGTCGTATTTGCATCCACAAAGGTCGCCTGCACCTTCCCGGTCATCTGCATCTTTCCCGAGCACGCCACGTTTGCCGACATGCCGGTCGGAGTCACCACCATGTTGGTCGTCTGGCAATTCCCGGTCTGCGGGTTGCTGTAGGGAGATCCATATTTGTCGATCATGGCCTGCGTTACGCAAACCTGCATGGTGTGTGATCCCGCCTGCGGCATGTTTGGCATCCCGGCCATGTTCATGCTGGTGGATACCTCATAAAGTCCTGGTTTTCGGGTCCCCTGTGCCTGCGCTTGCGCCGCCAGACCCACGAAACAGCAGCCCAGCGTGGCCCACATCAGAGTCTTGCTCATACATCCTCCTCGGCGCGCGGGTGGGGGAAGCGCGTGCATCGACTCTAACCCAAGTCTTCTTGGGCTGGAAAGAGCGTTTTTATTGAATTCTTGTGGATCGTCCGGCGCGTTTCTGCGCCGGCGTCGGTGCCCGATCGCCACCGCGCTTCAGCTGCAACCGCTCACTTGGGCGCCGGGCCGCGAACCACCTGCACCAGCTTGCCCGTGTCGATCTCCTTTGCAAACGCGCTCTTGATATCATCCGCGGTCAGGTCCATGTACTTCTTCGCCGCCAGCACCGGCTCGTCCAGCGGCAAGCCAATCACGGCGCGCCGCAGCAACTCCCCGGCCAGCGCGTCTTCGCTTGAAGCGCTGAGCGGAATCTGACGCAGCAGCAGCGCCTTGGCCTGGTGCAACTCGTTCGGCGACACATCCTCGGTGCGCATCTGCTCCAGATCCCGAATAATGATTGCGCGGGCCTTCGACACATTCTCAGGGTCGCAGCCATACTCCACCGAATATGTTGCCCTGGTCTTCGACGCATTCAGGCTCACGTCCACGGTGTAGACATAACCGTTCACCTGGCGCAGATCGTGATAGAGCCGCGTGGCGTAGAAGCCGCCACCCAGCACATGATCGCCCAGTTCGAGCGGGTAGTACGCGGGATCGAATCGGTTGAGGTTGAGCTGTTCGGCCAGCGTCACGGTATCCTGCACACGCTCCTGATCGGGAACATTTACCGCCGAAGGCTTGTTCTCAGGGACGGGCGGCAGCGTGGTGTTGGGCTTGGGACCCGATGCCTTCCAGCTTCCAAACCACTTCTCGATCACTGTGCGGGCTTCCTCCGGAGTCACGTCGCCGATCACCACAATCGTGGTCAGGTCGGGCCGAACGGTTGCGGCGTGATACTGCTTCACCTCGTCAAGCGTCAGCTTGGAGATGGTCTCCGGCGTAGTCTGGCGCAGAGTCGGGTCGCCGGCCGGAACAAGGGCTAAATCCAGCGCGCGCGAGGTGCGATAGCCGGGGCTCTTCAAATTGCCGGCGACATACTGCGCCATCTGGCCTTGGGCAATCTGAAAAGCATGCTCCGGAAGCGCCGGATGCAGCTCATTGTCAGCCAGCAATTCAACGCCGCGCGAAAAATACTCCTTCAGGACACTGAGCGAGAAATGAAAGCCGGCGCTTTCGTTCGCCGCAATATCGTCGAGCGCCTTCTGGAACGCGAGCCGGTCCAGATTCTCAGTGCCGAAGGAGTAGAGGTAATCGAGAACTCCGGCCAAGCCATCTTCGCCTGCGGGCGTTTGCAGGTCGGAGTTATGCTCTACTTCACCGTCTACAGTAACGGTAGGGCTGGTCTTGTCGGTGCGCACGATGAGCCGGATGCCGTTGGGCAGCGTCGTATCGGAGACAGAAATGGTATTGGCGGGCGCCTTGATCTCCTCCAGCGGTCCCTTGGCCCACTCCGGCAACTCCACCGGCTTGGTTGGCGCCGCGGTCACCTCTTCTGCGCCGCCGAACCCCTTAGCCGCGACTGGCTGGCCATTGGGCGCGGGCTTCAGGATCGCCGTAACAGTGCTGGTGTTCAGCAAATACTCTTTGGCGACGCGATTCACGTCGGCCAGCGTAACTTTGCGGATGGCGTCGATGTCCGCTTCCGGCGAAGTGCGGCCTTCCGAGGCAAGCGCCTGGGACCATGCCTCGGCAAGGCCGGGGATGGAGTTGCGCTGAAACTCATCTTGCGCAATCTCGCTGCGCTTGGCCGCGTCCACCAGATCTGCCGGCACGCCGTTCGCCGCGTAGCGCTCAAGAATCTGGCGCATCTCTGCAATGGCGCTTGTGGCATCAACGCCGGCCGGCTGGGCAATCACGCCGTAACCGACGCTGGCCTTCCGGTACGTCTCTGCGAATCCGAATTCCGCGGCCAGCGCCTTGCCCGCCGGAACCATTCCGTACAAATCCGCGCGCTGGCTGGCTAGCACGTCGGCGAGGATTTGTGCGGCCGCGTAGTCGGGCGAGTCGGTGCCCGGTAGCCGATATGCGATGAAGCCGAGAATATAGGGCAAGTTGCTGTCGATGGTGAATGTCTGCGACTGGAACGGCTGCAAATGAATCTGCGGGTGCGGCGGAACCGGGTGGCTGGGAATGTCGGCATAAAGCCGCTTGATCTCCGCCATGGTCTTTCCCGGGTCCACATCGCCCACCACGATGAGAATCACGTTCGATGGCGAGTACCATTTCTCGTAAAACGACTTCAGCATCGCGCCGGTTGTCGCGTCGAACGAACTCTTCGTACCCAGCGGATCGTGAGCATAGGGCGTGCCGGCAAACATCAAGCCGTTCAGCCGGTCGATAAATTTGTAGGTGGGATTCGACAGGTCGCGCTGCACTTCCTGCTCAATGGCTCCGCGCTCCAGATTCCATTGCGCCTGTGTGTCGTCGATTCCACGCAGGCACGCAGCCTGCGCTTCAAGGGCGACGTCCACGTTAGCCGAGGGAACCATTGCGAAGTATTGCGTAATGTTCTGTTGCGTGTCCGCATTGTTTTCGCCGCCGAGAAGCGCATAGATGGCTGAGGTCTGGTCGGCCGACATGCCGGCGCACCCCCGAAAAGCCATGTGCTCCTGAGCGTGAGCCATGCCGGGAAAACCTGCCGGGGTGTCGTTTCCGCCTACTAGAAAATTGGCTTCGACAGTCACCACAGGGGCAAGCTGATTGGGAACGATGACGACGCGCATTCCATTGGAAAGCGTGGCGCGGGTGACGTCTTGCAGCCGTAGCTGGCGTGCCTTGCGCAAAGCATGGCGCTATGGCCCAGGCCAGGCAAAACAATGGCAACATCTGCTTCGTTTTCAAGATGAATCTCCATTTCGGGGGTAGCGGATTCCAGGCAAGCAACCTGCTAAAACGTTATCATGCACCACGCGCGCTGGGCGAGTCGATGAGCCCGGCTGGTTTCGGCGGGACGAGCGCCCAGCTTCAACAGCGCTGCTGTCACGCGGTCCGCGTCATGGCGAACGACATTTTCCTCGCTGGCAAAATCGCCGGCGATGCAGCGCACGCCCAGCGCCTCAATCCGCTCCACATCGGCCACGATCGGCGTCGCGCCCTCGGCCGCGTACCGCGCCACTGTTGCGGGCGAAAACTTGCCCGTGTTCACAATGGCGTAGTCGAAGATTTGCGTCCGCGTGTGGTCGTAGATTCGCTCGATGTGCTCTGAGGCGGTCAGGTTCAGGCTTTCGTTGGCCTGCGTCATCAGATTCGAGATGTAGACGCGCACTCCGCGCGCCGTTCCCAGCGCCGTCGGGATTCCCTCCACCAGGAGGTTGGTGATCAGCGACGTATACAGCGAGCCCGGCCCCACCGTGATCAGGTCGGCCCGCTCAATCGCCTCCAGAGTCTCCGGCAGCGGAGCCGGATGGGGTGGATCGAGCGTCAGCTCCACAATGCGTCGCCGGCTTGCGGTGATGTTGGTTTCGCCACGCACCAGGGAGCCGTCGTCCATCTTGGCCACCAGCGTAGCGTTGGCTGTCGTCGCCGGATAGATTCGCCCGCGCGTGGCCAGAATCTTCGAGGCCAGTTGCACGGCTTGCGCAAAGTCGCCCGTGATCTCCGTCAGTGCGGCTACGAAAAGATTGCCGAAGTTATGTCCCTTGAGCCCATTGCCGCCGCGAAAGCGATGTGTGAACAGCCGCGATAAAAGATCCTCTTCTTCGCTCAGCGCCACCATGCAGTTGCGCAGATCGCCCGGCGGCAGCATGTTGAAGTCCTGGCGTAGCCGGCCCGACGACCCGCCGTCGTCGGTCACTGTGACCACCGCGGCCAAGTCGGCAATGGCCCTCTTGGCATCGGGGCTTTTGCCGGGAGCAGGAACTTGATGGCGCAGCCCGCGGAGCAGCGTCGATAGGCCCGTCCCCCCGCCGATGGCGACTACACGCAGCGAGTCGATAGCGGAAGTTGCGGCGCGCCCAGGTCTCCGCGCCCGTGTACGCTGGCCGTTTGCTATGGAAGAGGTCAATGCACGCCCTACGGAATTTCAGGATATAGCAATTCGGTAAAGCGCGGATCGTCCACCATGTTCTGGAAGTCGTTGTCGACGCGTGCCTGCTGCCGGTTTTTGGAATTCAGTTCAATAGCCCGCGCCAGACTGGTCAAGCAATCCTGCGCGTGGCCGGTGATCGATTCCAGCACCGCCAGCCCATAAAATGCGAAGTCGGCATCGGGATGCGCGGTCAGAATATGGTTAAATTGTTCCCGCGCCTCCTCATAGTAGCCGGTGTTCAGCTGCGAGATGGCGTAGTCGTAATGTTCCTCGGGCGTCACGAACGTGAGCTTGCCCTTTTCGATTTGCCGGCGACAAGTGGTGATGTACATCCGGCATCGGTCCTGAATCTCTGCCGGCGCTTCGGGGAGCAGCTTCTCAAGAATGCCTAGCGCCTTGTCGTACTTGCCTTGCTGCAGCAATTGAACGGCGGACTGATAGTGCTGGAAGGCATGGTCCGTCCCCGTGCGGGCATGACCATCCCGCTTGCCGGCCGGCGATGCGGTTTTCTTGCGGCTCGACGCCGCGGATCGAGCTTCTTGCGTCATTGGCTTACCAGATGCGCATTTCCTTCCCCAAACTCAGCGAACGATTGCTTGCGGGAACCACTGTTGGGAAAACAAAGCTGCTTAGGCCATGTTTATACGCAGAACCCATCGTTCCGTCAATGGGGATCCTTCAAGCTTGCCGTCAGCGGCCCCTTGCTTCGGTTCGCTTGCCGTAGATTACCGGGTTCAGCGTCGGGTCATTGTACATCTTCAACTGCCGGTAAAGTTTGAAGCGCCGCGAGCCGTTGAGCGTTTGCTGCCACAGCGCATCCAGGCATCCAGCCAGGTCGGCGCGCTGCTCCATGAGGATCGCCAGCCGCTCCCGATTGCGTTCTGCGTGGCCCGGCGGCGCATCCCGCCGTTCCGCCTCCTCGCGCGTGTGATAAATCTTCAGCGCCAGGATCGAGAGCCGGTCGATCATCATTCCCGGCGCCTCCGAGTTAAGCGGCGCAGCAGAGTTGGGCAAACCTCGCGCATCCATCCAGCCAAGCATCGTCCGGTCCAGTTCTTCCACCAGGTCGTTGCGCAACTGGTTGGTTTTGTCCACTCGGCGCTTTACGGCGGCAATCTCCGCATCGCTTGCGCCCGGAGCGCGCGCTTCGTCCTCGATGTGCCACAAATCGAAGTTCGCGCGATGCTGGCGAGCCACGCGGCCCAGCCATTCGCTGCCTGCGTTGCTCTGGGCGCTTCCATCCACCGGAGCAGGCGACAGTCGATCCACTCCTGCGTCCGGCTTCACGTGCCAGGTCAGCGTCAGTTCGTCCTGCAGCGCAACAATCTCAGTTGCCGAAAGCATGCTTCGCTGTCCTTCGCAGAATACGGCGCTCATGGCCGCAGCGTCTATGGTAGAACGATTCACTTGGAGCAGGGGGCTGCGGCCAGGGATGGTGAGCTCGCTGGGAATCGAACCCAGGACCCACGCCTTAAAAGGGCGTTGCTCTACCAACTGAGCTACGAGCTCGCTTAAGGCCGCTCTCTCAAAACTACCACAAGGTGAGTCGTGCAGTTTCGTTGCCGCAGGGCAGAGAATCCACGAATCCTGGCGTCCTATCGGGCTTCTACACTTTGCCGGAGATCGCGTCACTCCTGCGCTGCGATCCCCATCCGGAAAACACTTTCCAGGAAGTAATCAAAATCGCTGGTACGATGGTACCCGTGGGGCGCTCGAAAGCGATTACATACGAGGGAGAATAGCCCGCATCGTCATCAAAATGAGGGATTTCGAGCAATTTTGATGACGGAAAAGTGTTAGCTCCGTGGCCTTGCAAGTGTTATTGTTCTGGCAACCGCGGCGACACTAGGATTACCGATAAGGATTCATCTGCCATCCGGGGTGCGATTTCCCGGTCTTCCGTATTGCAACAGTTGCTTTGCGGCTCAGGAATGAAGGGAAATCGAGCATGGCGGAAGCTGCAAAGATAGATTTGGGCTAAATTATGACCGAACCCAAAGGGCAGTTCGACCAGAACGAGACCCCTGAAGATGTGGCCTCGCTTTACTCCTGGGCGAATCTCCACGGCGCAAAGTACCGCGATTTTTCCGCGTCACGGGCGCAAACTCGCGAGAATGCCCGGCAGCGCGTTGAGCAAGCCATGGAAGAAGAACGGCAGCGGGGACAACAGAGCGCCGAGCCGAAGCGCGGCAACGGCGACACGCGCAAAGACGAGTTCACGCCGCGGCCACCCGTTCAACCGCCCTCCGCACAATCGCCGCGCGTCACGCAACCTTCCCCGCCACCTTCGGATCGGCCGCACGCGGAATTTCCAGCCCGTGATGATCTTGCTTCCGCTTTGCGCGGCTTAGGCGTGCCTCCGTCGTACCGGCAGGCGAGCCCGGTGTCGCATCCCCCTATGCGGGAAGAGAACTACGCGCCGCCCCGCGCCTCCTGGTCTGCCACCGATGCGCCCGAAAACTCAGGCCGTCCCGCGTGGCTCGTGCCGGAGCGCGTAGAAGCACCCAGCCCTTCCGGTCTTCCGCCGGCGCCCGAAGATACTCTTCAGGGATCTCGCGATCGTCTGGCCACGCGCTGGTTCGCGCTGCGCGGCGTTTTTGAGAGCAGCGTGCCTCCGGCGCAAGCTGCACCCGCGCCTGCGGTCGCGCGCGCTCCGGCGATGGCGGTTTTCTCGCTTGCCGGCGGCGTGGGAAAGACCAGCCTTGTGGCTACGCTGGGCCGCGCACTTTCCGCTCGCGGCGAGCGAGTTCTGCTCGTTGACACCGCGGCATATGGGCTTCTGCCGTTTTTCTTCGGCGCCAGCGATCAGCGCCCCGGTCAGTTGCGAACCTTCAGCCCTCCGGCTTCGAGCGGCGATGCACCGATTCAAATGATTACGCTCGATCCCGACGTCTTCGGCCCGGAAAACGATCCGCAGGAGGCTCTCGCTGCCGAAATCCTGAAACATGCGCGCGGCGTAGCCCGCGTCATCATCGATCTCGCAACCGCCTCCGGCGCCACCACACGCCGCATCATGCGCCTGTCGCCGCAAATCCTCGTGCCGCTCATTCCCGACATGAACTCCGTGGTCAGCGTCAGCTCCATCGACGCATTCTTCGACCACAACGGAAACGCATCCGCGAGGCCGGCGCTGCCCCACTACATTCTCAACCAGTTCGATTCCTCGCTGCCGCTGCATCTCGATGTGCGTGAGGTGCTGCGCGAACAACTCGGCGACCGGCTGCTTCCTTTTGTGCTGCGCCGCACTCCGGCCGTCAGCGAAGCTCTCGCCGAGGGTATGACCGTGATGGATTACGCGCCCAACTCCACCGTCGCCGAGGATTTTGCCGGGTTGGCAGGATGGGTAAAGAGCCTTTCCGCAGCCGCCACCACCAGCTTTCGCGGCGTACGTTGGAGCGAGCGATGACAGCAGCTGGAATCTGGCAGGACATCGGCGCAGGAGAGAATCTCGCCACCCGGCTTCTGCGGCTTCTATTTCTCATTCTGGCCGCGGTCGTTCTCTGCTTCCTCGCAATCGTGCCGCTCACCTGGGAGCAGCAGTCGGTGTTGGGCCTTGTGAGCCTTGTAGTGGCTCTGGCCATGGCGCGCAGTTCCGACTCCTACCTGGTCACAATTTCCCTCATGATGCTCTCCATGTTCTGTACCTTCCGTTACGGATACTGGCGCGTCACGCAGGTCGCACGTTTTTTTCACGACCCCGCCAACCACTGGGGTGCGCTGGACGTCTTTTTCATTCTGTGTCTGCTGCTTGCCGAGGCCTACGCCTTCATCATTCTCTTTCTTGGGTACTTTCAAACCATCTGGCCGCTGCGCCGGGCTCCGGTGGCGCTGCCGGAAAATCCCGCCGATTGGCCCGACATCGACGTGCTCATCCCCACGTTTAACGAGCCCCTCGACGTAGTGCGCTACACCGCGCTCGGCGCACTCAATATGGATTGGCCGGTCGACAAGCTGCACGTCTACATCCTCGACGATGGCCGCCGCAAGGAGTTCGAGCAATTCGCCTTCGAGGCCGGCATCGGTTACCGAACCCGGCCTGACAACACATACCACAAGGCGGGCAACATCAACACCGCGCTTGAAACCATGTCATCGCCGCTGGTGGCCGTCTTCGATTCCGATCACGTCCCCACGCGCAGCTTTCTGCAGATGACCGTAGGCTGGTTCCTGCGTGACCCCAAGCTGGCGGTGATGCAAACGCCGCACCACTTTTATTCGCCCGACCCCTTCGAACGCAATCTCCAGCAGTTCCACCTGATCCCCAACGAAGGCGAGCTCTTCTACGGAGTGGTCCAGGACGGCAATGACTTCTGGAACGCAGCTTTCTTCTGCGGCTCCTGCGCTGTTCTGCGCCGTGCCGCGCTCGACCAGATCGGCGGCATCGCCAAGGAGACCGTGACCGAAGACGCGCACACCTCTCTGCGCATGCAGATGGCCGGCTGGAACACGGCTTACATCAACATTCCCCAGGCTGCGGGGCTGGCTACCGAACGCCTCTCGGCTCACGTCGGCCAGCGCATCCGCTGGGCGCGTGGAATGATCCAGGTTCTGCGCCTGGAGAACCCGCTCTTTGCTCCCGGCCTCAAGTTTCCACAGCGCCTTTGCTACTTCAACGCCGTGGGCCATTTTCTGTATGCCGTGCCTCGCCTCATATTTCTGACCGCGCCGTTGATCTATCTGCTCCTGAACCACACCAACATTCCCGGTTACTGGGCGGCCATTCTGGCCTATGCGTTACCCCACCTCACGCTCTCCAACGTCACCAACTCGCGCATCCAGGGCGAGCACCGCCATTCATTTTGGAACGAGATTTACGAAACTGTCCTTGCGCCCTACATTTTGCTGCCCACCATGATGGCGCTCATCAGCCCCAGAATGGGCAGGTTCAACGTCACCGCCAAAGGCGGCGTGGTCAAGCGCACCTTCTTCGACTCCCGCATCGCTCAACCTTTTCTCGTCATGCTTTTGTTCAATATCGCCGGGCTCATCGTTGCCATTCCGCGATTTTTCATCTGGGACACGACGCGGCGGGGCACGGTGCTGATGAACGTCATGTGGTGCTGCTTCAACGTGGTGATTCTCGGCGTCTGCACGGCCGTGGCGCGCGAATTGGTGCAGCGCCGCAATGCCGTGCGCATCAACGTGGCCACTCCGCTCGCCGTCAGGCTGCCTGACGGGAGATCCATTGCCGGCGAGACCACCGACATGTCGAACGGCGGCGCCGGCATCCGCCTCAGCAAGGCCCTGGATATCAAGCCCGATTCGCTTGTGTACCTCCAGTTTCCGCATCCGCCTGGAGCCGTGGACCTGCATGCTACTGTGGTTTCCTTGGAGGAATCGGTGCTGCGCGTGCATTTTAGCGATTTGTCGATCGCTGAGCAGGAAGTTCTGACCATCGCGCTTTACTCCCGCGCCGATTCCTGGCTGGGCTGGGGCGAAGGCCGCGAAAGCGATAATGTGCTGCGCAGCCTGGCCCGCATCTTTCAGATCTCCATGCGCGGCTTGAAAGCGACGTTCCTCAGCCTGTTCGGCGAAGAAAAGAAGGCCGGCCAAAAATCGAACCCGCTGTCCATCGCGCAATCGGGAATGATTCTGCTCGTGGCGGGATTGCTCGCCACTGCCTGCCCAGGGACGCACGCTCAGACGCAGGACACTGCCGCCGCGCCGCAATCGGCGGTCGGCTCCGCCAGCCCCGCAAACTCCGCTGCCTCTGAAAATGCACCCGTTCTCACCCGGCCAATTTCACGATACCTTCACCCTCGCCGATGCGGGATCGCCGCAGATCGAGCTGCACTCGATCGACCGCCGGCACAATATTTACTTCACGCTGCCCCAGACTCATGTCGTGCGCACGGCCACGATTCATGTCTACTACGCTTTTTCTCCCGCGCTCATTCCGCAGCTCAGCCAGATCAAGCTCATCCTGAACGGAACGCTCTTCGCCACTATTCAGCCCACCGCGGGACAGTTCGGCGGCTCCGACGGCCGCGACGCCGAGGCCGATTTCAACATCCCTCCCGAACTGCTGGTTCACAACAACGCGCTGACCATCGAATTTATCGGCCACTACACCATGTCCTGCGAGGACCCCGCCAACACTTCGCTGTGGGCGCGCGTTCATCGCAACACCTGGCTCGACATTCGCGGCGACCTGCTGCCGATCGCCGACGATCTCAAGCAACTGCCCGTGCCCTTCGTCGATCCGGCGGTCATTCAGCCCGTCAGCTTGCCCGTCGTATTTCCCGCACCGCCCTCGTATAAAGCCATTCAGGCGGCCGGCATTGTTGCCGGCTACTTCGGTCTCGTCTCTGAGAACCGCCCCGTGCGCTTCCCGGCTCGTATCGGGGCCATTCCGCAGGGCAACGTCATCGTCGTCGCAGAAAATCCCGCCGGCATTCCCGCCGGTCTGAATCTCTCCGCGGTCAGCGGGCCAACCGTGGCCATACGCACCAACCCCAACGACCCCTACGGCAAACTCCTCATTATTACCGGCGCCAACGCCGACGACACGGTGATTGCGGCTCAGGCTGTCGCGCTGCACAGTGACATGCTCAGCGGCGCGCAGACCAGCATCGATAACCTCCAGTTGCCTGACAGGCAGGCGCCCGACGCCGCGCCGCGCTGGGCGCGCACTGACCAGACCATCCCCTTGTGGGATTATTCGACCGCCGACCAGTTACAGGGCGATGGAACTGCGCCGCTCAATGTCTACTTCCGCATTCCTCCCGACCTTTATTACGACGCGGGTAGCCCCAACACGAAGCTTCACCTTGCTTATCGCTACAACTCCATTCCTATCGGCCCCATTTCGAGCCTGCAGGTGCGTCTCAACAACGCGTTCCTCGGTTCCACGCCGCTCGTTCCCGGGCAGGATGCCTCCCGCACTACGCAAACCGACGTCCCAGTTCCCGTAGTCAACCTGCGCCCCTTTTCGAACACGCTGTCGTTTGACTTCACCTTCCAGTTGCACAAGCAGCAGAACTGCCAGGACACGACTCCGATCAACCTCGAAGGCGCTATCCTGCGCGACTCCTATCTCGACCTGCGCGGTTATCCACACTGGACGCCGATGCCCAATCTTGAGCTCTTCTCGAATGCCGGCTTTCCCTTCACGCGGCTCGCCGACTTGAGTGGAACCACGGTCATTCTGCCGCCCAGCCCCCACGGAACAGGAGATCGAGACCTTCGTTACTCTCATGGGCCACTTCGGCCGCCAGACAGGATTTCCCGGCCTGCGTGTCACGGTCGCCGGTCCTGACGCGCTGCACGATGGCGCCGCTACCGACTTCCTTATCATCGGCGCCGGCGACGATCAACCCGCTTTCGAAAAGCTCGCCGAGCCATCTGCCTGTCTCGCTTGGCAGCGGCCAGATTCAGGTTCACGATACGCAGGGCTTCTTCGTCGGCCTTCTCCACAACGCCTGGTGGAAGCTTCGCTCCAACGACCACACCGAGTCCGGCAGCCTCACCGCAGGGGGCACTCCAGATGCCGTGATTGAAGGCATTGAATCACCATACGACATCGCCGGCTCGCGCAGTATCGTCGCCATTCACCTCAAGGACGCTTCCGCCTTAGAGCCTTTCATGAGCACTTTTCTCGATGTCCAGCAGTCGAGCGACGTCTCCGGCTCTGTTTCCGTGCTTCACGGAACGCAGTTTCAATCTTTCCGCATCGGTGCGCAGGTCTATTATGTGGGAGTGTTGCCTTGGTGGACGCAGGTACAGATGTGGGCCGCCGAGTATCCCTGGCTGATCGCGGTGGTGATTGTCCTTCTGGCGTTTCTGCTGGCCATCTGGACCCGGCAATGGTTGCGCGCGCGGGCCAGAGCGCGCCTGACGTTGTTTGAAGATTAGGAAACCTCTGAATAAGTCCATGTTTTGAAAGGGCACGACTTCACAGCTTGCTGAAAAACTCGGCGAGAGAAAGTTTTGTAACAAGGGCACGAGTTTACTCGGGCCATAACCTACGCAAAATCAATGAGGGCTTTAGCCCCTGCACCCTTGTCCCATCTGTTTCTAGCAATCTCCGGACTTTTTCAGCAAGCAGTTCAGTCGTGCCGAAAAAGGCCAATAAAATTGCGGGCTTTAGCCCCTGAGGGATGGGTTTCTAATGCGCTTCACTGACTTATTCAGAGGCTCCTCAGATCTCCGGCCGTTCGATTCGTTACCCACCCCAGTGGCGTGGTCGGCATCCCTAGAACCGAGCCACCCGCCAACCCGGCCGATGGCGTTTCAGCCAACAAAGACGCTGACATTCTACACCAGAGCATATTAGAACCTGTGGTACCAGACCGTAAAAGCATCATGTGAACGTATCTTGTACGCTGACCGATCTAACCGCCCTCAAAACGCGGATGGTTTTCCCCCGCAGAGTTCGACCGCATGACGCAGAGCGAAAACGAATCTCGGAGCGTAATTTGGGTTCATCCCGATACCCTTTCCAAAGCTACAGCAGTCATATACAGCTATCTTGCCTGTTCCGTCCGGTTTCGACACGACCATACTATTCTTATCGTTCGTAGTCCGAAAATTTACCCCAACATAGGGGATATTTTCGTGGAGCGTTTTCTTATCCAAAGGTCCGAAAGAACCTACCTTCAGGTCAATCACGCTGATGGTCGTAGGGTCTATATCGGACAGTGTAAATGAAATGAGATAATCCGCTCGCCGGTCTTCGTCGTCTTGTGCAACCGATTCAACATTACTCTGCCCTAAATCATCGACGAATGCGTGCGAATGAATTGTATAAAGCTTCACTTCGCATTGATCAAACTCGATTGCGTAGTTCTCAAAGAAGCACCTCACATCTGGTTTGAATTCCGAAGCAGGGGCAGACGCGTTAATCTCGACACAACTTGTCCTGCCTGTATTCGTATTGCCGCTATCCTTCGGCTCGCTAAAAGTCTGGGTGATCCACTCCTCTGTTTCGGCTAATGAAGGTTCTTGCTGTTTTAGGTTTTTCGCTTGCTGCGCCCACAAAGGGCACACAGAAAAAATCAACATGATGATACTCGGAACTTTCATTATCCTAATCGCTTTGTTCATCGTTCTCTGCCGTCCCTTATTTCGCGGAATTGTCAATTTTGGGAATTGATCAATCAGAGTTAATCCTTCTCAAAATTAAACCTCCTCCCACGGTCCTCAGACGCCATGGAAACTGGCGGTGTCCTAGGGGAAGTATTTTCGGTCGATCGGTTTTTAGATGGATTTTTCTGATCGCCCAGCGTCCTCGCAATTTCCTTCAGAGCGTCAATGATAGCGTTTATTGCTTGGTCTGGCCCGGCGTCTTTCAACGCCGTCTCAGCTACGCCGATCCTCCTTTGAATTTCCGAAACAGACATGCAAGTCTCCTCTTCTCGGCCAAAGCACCACCAGCCAGCGGTTCCCGTAATGTCTGGAATACCAGACACATACAGGTCGATGCTAGCGCCGCTATGGTGAGGTGTCCAGCCAGAATCATGCTCTTTTGGTTACTATTGGGGGACGCGTTCGCGCTCTGAGGAAGGCAAAGGGCTGGACTCAGACCGACATGGGCGGTTGCCCGGTTCTCAGCGAAGCAGACTCGCCACCGAAAGGGGTGCCCCAGAGCCTGCCTTGAGCTTGCCGAAGGGTCTAGATTCTGAGACCTAGGAAAGCACAAACGCCCACCCCCTGGTAGAGAATAGGGTCAATGGGCCATCCGAACTCCAAGCCAGGGAAGCGTTTTTCCCTGATCGCGGCTTTCTGCATCCTTTCGTTCACCTGCGGCTGCAAGCAGGCCCCCTGGCAGCTTTGGCAGTCCTATTCGTCGCACTTTATCGACCCGCGAAGCGGTAGAGTCCTAAGCGGCGACGTGTCTGACCCCGGCGGAGACCAGCGCACCACTTCTGAAGGACAGGCCTACGCTCTGTTTTTCGCTCTGGTTGCCGGCGATCAGGACACCTTCGACCAGGACCTCACCTGGACCCAAACCAATCTGGCCGGGGGCGATCTTTCCGCTCATCTGCCCGCGTGGCTATGGGGAAAAAGCCAGGACGGCACGTGGAAGGTACTCGATCCCAACTCGGCCTCCGACGCCGACGTCTGGCTCGCTTATACGCTCCTAGAGGCTGGCCGTCTGTGGAACGAGCCCAACGACAGCCGTCTCGGCCACGCATTGATGGCTTTAATCGCCAAGAATGAAGTCGTAAATCTGCCCGGGTTCGGGCTCATGCTGATCCCCGGTCCGACTGGCTTTCAACATGGCGACAATTGGACGCTGAATCCCAGCTATCTTCCGTTGTTTCTCTTCGAGCGACTTGCCGCTTACGATCCCTCCGGCCCCTGGCACGAGATCGCGCTCAACATTCCACGCTTTCTACAGCAGAGTTCGCGCCACGGTTACGCCATGGATTGGGTGGAGTACGTTCCGGGAGATGGTTTTTATCCGGCTCCTGCGCCCGGATCGGCAGCCTCACCCGGTACTGGCAGCGATGTCGCGGTCGGCAGCTACGATGCCATTCGCGTTTACCTCTGGGCCGGAATGATCTCACCCAGCGATCCGGAGCGCACTGCCGTCCTCAACGCGGTTCCAGCCATGAGCGCATGGCTCGTCCGTCACAATGCGCCTCCGGAAAAGGTCAACGAAGAGGGAATTCCGATGGGCAATGACGGACCAGTCGGCTTCTCCGCCGCCGTCCTGCCCTACCTGCGAGCCTTTCACGGTTTCTCCCGGGCGAGTGCCTGGCAATTGATACGCATTCATGCACAGAAAGATCGAAGTTCGGGATTGTATGGTAAAGACAAAGCATATTACGATCAGTGTCTTGCCCTGTTTTCTACAGGTTTTCTTGAAGCCAGATTCCGGTTTGGCCCGGGCGGTGAACTAAACGTAGAATGGAAGCGCTGATGAGGGTGGGCTGGGGAGCTTGTAAAGCGAGTTTAATCATTGCGGGCTGCCTGGTGCTGGCGCTCCCGCAGTTCGCGCTCAAAACTCCTCCGTCGCCAGCTCCGCTGAAGCCGACCGCGCCGTCCTGGCCGACAAGGCCCGGGCCCTCGAGGCTCGTGGCCGGCCCGACATGGCCATCCAGCTCTGGCAGCAGATTCTGCTCTCCGCGCCGGAAAACACCGAGGCTCTCGCCGGCCTTGCCAGGGATTACAAGCTGATCGGCTCCAACGATCTTGCCGAACAAGCCCTCGATCGCTTGCGCAGGATCAACCCCCGCGATCCCAATATTGCGCGTATTGAAGCCATGTCGAGCACCAGCCAGCAGAGCGAGCAGCTTCGCCAGGCCGGCGAACTCACGCGCCAGGGCCGCAACGACGAAGCCATGCGCATCTATCGCCAGCTTTACGGCGACCAGCCCCCCAATGGCGACATCGCTCTGGCCTACTACCAGACCCTCTACGGCACATCCACGGGCAAGCCGGCCGCTATTGCTGGCCTGCGCGCACTTGTTGATCGCAATCCCGGCGACCCGCGCTATTCCGTCGCGCTTGGCACGATGCTGACCTACGACCAGCGCACCCGCGCCGAAGGCATTCGCATTCTTCAGGCGCATCCTTCCGATCCCGGCGCGCAATCCGCGCTGCGCCAGGCGCTCATCTGGGACTCCGCCAATCCCGCTTCCGCCGCCGCTGCTTCGCGAGTATCTCAAATCCCATCCGCAAGACACCGAACTCAGCAGCGCATCTCAAGGAAAACGAAGCGAAGCTCGCGCAGATGAACTCCGGCATCGCCCGCACCCCCGCCGAGCGCGCGGCCTTTGCGGCGCTCAATACACGCCGCCTCGATGAAGCAAGCCGCCGCTTCAGCGAGCTCCTCGAACAGGAGCCGGACAACGGCCGCGTCCTTGCCGGCATGGGCTTTCTGCGCATGCGCCAGCAGGACTTTGGATCCGCCATTACCTATCTCACCGAGGCCGAGCAGCATGGATACAAGGTGAAGATTGTCGAAGACGCGCTCGCTTCGTCGCGCTTCTGGCTCACCATGGGCGAGGCCACGCAGGCCTTCAGCCAGAATCAGCTCGACGTCGCCGCGGCCAAATTCCGCGCCGCGCTCGATATGAATCCGCGCAGCACTGAGGCGCTCAACGGGCTTGCAGGCGTCTACGTCAAGCAGAAGCAGTACATCATCGCCGCCGCGATCTACGAGCAGCTCATCCGGCTGCAGCCCGCGTCCTTCGACGGCTGGCGCGGTTTATTTCTCGCCCACGCCGAGGCTGGCCAAAGCGACCAGGCCCTCACCATCGCCGGACGTTTTCCCACGAGCGTCCGTGCCGCAGCCAATAAAGATCCTCGAAGTTCTGCGCGCCCTTGCCGCCATCTACCAGGCCGAGGATCGCACGGCGGATGCAGAGCGTGTCCTCGCTCTCGCGCTTGCGCTGCCGTTTCCCGATAATGGCAGCACCCTCAAAGAAGACACCAAGATGCAATACGCCGGCATTCTGATGGAGGCGAAACATTTTCCACAGGCCGCCGCGCTCTACTCGCAGGTTGCGTCGAGCGATCCCGCGAACGTCTCTGCTTGGATGGGCCTTGTCAGCGCGCATCACGAGCTGGGCCAGGACTCGCAGGCCATCGACGATGTGCAAAGAATCCCCTCGGCCGCCTACGAGACTGCGCTGAACGATCCGGATTTTCTCGCCGAGCTCGGAGCCATTTACCAGCAGGCCAATCAATATGACGTTGCTCAGGGCATGCTGGAGCGCGCGGTAAAGCTCGAAACCGCCGCCGGCCATCAACCCGCCGCCGCGCTTGAACTTCAGTTGGCTGCCATCTATCTCGTGCGCAACGAATCCGGCCAGGCCTTCGCCATCTACCAGCAGGTGCTCGCCGCCCATCCTGACAACGCAATTGCCTGGGAGGGGTTCATCTCAACTTTGGCCGCCACCAATCGCGATGCACAGGCACTGGAGGAACTCGCGCAGATTCCCGCGCCGGTGCGCAGCCGGCTCGAATCCGACATCGATTTCATCCAAACCGAAGCCAGCCTCTACGCGGCGACCGGCGATACCAGCACCGCCCTCGGGTATATGGACCGCGTTGAGGCTTACTACGCGAAACTGAAGCAGCAACTGCCGCCCAATATCGATATTCAGAACGCATGGCTGCTCTACAACACTGGCAACGATCGCGCACTCTATGCCGCGCTCATGCGTATCGGCGGCCGTGCCGACATGACCGTCGCCCAGCGCGAGACGGTCCAGAACATCTGGGCCAACTGGAGCGTGCGACGCGCGGCTGCGGCTATGGACAATGGCAACGCGCAGCACGCCGTCGACATCCTCGACGCCGCTTCGCAGGCCTTCCCCAACAATCTCACCGTGCGCAAGGCCGTTGCCGGCGGCTACGCGCGCGTGGGCCGCGCCAAAGAGGCGCTGGCCATCTACAAGACGGTACCCATGCAGGACGCCTCTGCCGGCGATTTTGAAGGCGCCATCGGCGCGGCGCTCGCCGCCAACGACAAGAATCAGGCGGAACTGTGGCTGCGCCAGGCCCTCGATCGCTTTCCCCGCGATCCCGCCGTCCTCTCGCTTGCCGCGCGTTATGAGCAGGCCCGCGGCGACAATGAGCGCGCCGCCGACTACTACCGCGCCTCCATCGCCGCCATGCCGCCTGTCACTCCTGTTGATCGCCTCGCCCACGAGCTGGTCTATCCCGAACAGGATCTCAAGACTCATCGCGCGGTGACCGCGGCCGACCTGCAGCACCTGCTCGACCCCGACTACCAGCCGTTCGAAAAGACCACCAAGCTTCCGCCTTTACCCGCGTATGGCCCCGATCCCTATCAAGGCAACACACCCGTTGTGCTGCCGCAGTCGCAGCCGGCTTCGCCAACTCCTTCTCCCGTAAACGCCCAGCCCGACGTGCACGATCTTCCTCCGCCGCCCGTTCCGCAGTCCTCGATCGAACCCGGCCCTGCGCCAAGCCTGTCTGCCGGTCCCGCGCATCTGGTCCTGGCCTCATTCACCTTCACGCGCTCTGCCTGGGGCGCGCGACAGGCCGCATTCCACTTCGGCATCGGCCAGCCCGCAGCCATGCAAGCGTCCTCCCAGTCCTACACCCAGCAAGAGCTCACCGCCAACCCGCCTCACTCGCTCGCCTCCGACGCATGGAAAGGCCTCGTCTTCTCGCTTATGGCCGCCAATCGCAACGCCGAAGCTCTCGAGGAGATCAACAAAATTCCCATCGCCACGCGCCGACTTCTCGAGTCCGACATCGAGTGGGTGCAGGGCATTGCCAGTCTCTACGTTGCCGTCGGTGACGCTCCCGACGCCAGCTATTACGTCAAGCGCGTAGAAAACTACTACCTGCTCCACCGCGCGCAGGCGCCCGCCGGCCTCGAACTCCAGCACGCCTGGCTGCTTTACACAATCAAGGACAATGCCGCGCTTTATCCCGTGCTCACGCGACTCGACGCGCGCCAGGACCTGACCGCCGACCAACGCCGGCAGGTCCAAACGATGTGGGCCGATTGGGCCGTGCGCCGCGCCAACGAAGACATCGGCTAACGGCCAGACTCTCAGAGCGGTGTCCAGATTCTTGAGGCCGCCGAGCAGGACTATCCCGCCAACCTCTGACATTCGTTTCGCCGTCGCCGGGGCTTACGCCCGCATCGGCCGTCCGATGGACGCGCTCGCTCTCTACAAATCCCTCCCCATGGAGAAAGCGGGTACGGGCGACTATCAGGGTGCCATCTGGTCCGCGATCGGCGTCCAAAGACATGGCCCAGGCCGAGGTATGGCTTCGCGTTGCGCTCAACCGCTTTCCTCGCGACCCGAACATCCTCGGCCTCGCCGCGCGCTTTGAGCAGGCTCGCGGCAACAACAAGCGCGCCAGTGAATTCTGGCGTGCCGCTTTGGCCGCCAGTCCTTCAGGCTCCAATCTTGATAGCGGGCTCGCCTATCCTGTCGGTTCCTCGCGTGCGCCAGGCCCGGGCGATATCAAGCGCCTCCTCGATCCGCGCCTCGACGCCCAACCTTCTCCCGAACAGATCGCACCCTTGCCCTCCTATAAACCGGAGTCTTCTGCAGAGCCTTCGGCTGCGGAGCCATTCCCGTCGTCGGCTTCCACGCAAGCGACGGCGCCATCCGCCAATCCGCTGCCGCTTCCGTTCGAACCAACCAACTCCGGCTACGGATCGGAAGAGCAGGGAACTATGCCGCCCAGCCCGCCGGTGTTTGTTCCTGAGAACGCGGGCCCGAGGGCCAATCCTTCCGCTCCGGTTTTTGTTCCTCCAACCGCGGCGTCCCCCGTGCCAAACGCCGCGCCGCCTCCAGAGCTGACAGGTCGCGTCCGCCTTCCACCTTCCGAAGAGAACATCGAATCCACCGGCCCTGACGAAGCAGAGATACCCGCGCTTCCTCAGCCCTCGAGCACCGAGCAAAACTCCGCGCCGCCTGCGAATCTCCGCATCAGCTCCGAGCCCATGAACGCCCTCGCCGCCCAGGCCGAAGCGCGCCTCGCTCAGCAGACTGACAGCCAGCTTACTCAAGGCTCCGCATCCCTCATTCATACCCTGCCCAACGCTCCCGTTGCGTCGGCTCCCACCGTTAAGCCGGCGCTTCCCGGCCAGGGCACATACGACACGGCGCAATACACGCCATCCGCGCAGGATGCGGCCTCCGGCGCATTCTCCGCGCCGCGGCAATCGCCAACTGCGCCGCCCGCATGTGCGCCCGCCGGCATACCGGCATGCCCATCCGCAAAGCCGTCTGCCAAACCTTCGGCCGGCTCAACTGCAGCCAGACGCCGGCGACGCCGCAGGCCTGTGCAGCACGCAAATCAACCTCCCGTGCCAACCCTCGGCAATGCTCCCATCGCCGGCGCCGCACCGGAAAGCACAGCGATCGAAGGCCAATCCACCCCGCCCGGGTCGCAGGAGCCAGCCGAAGCTCCAGAGCAAAATCCTTCCGTGACCACCACCGGCACGGGCCTCAGTGATCAGGAGCTCGAGCAGCGCAATCTGCCCCCGCTGCGCGGCCCATGGATTCGTATTCAGCGCCAGGCCAATCCCCCCAGCCCGCGCGAGCTGGCGGAAGAGCAGTTGCAAGCCATCGAGAGCGGCTACAGCGGCTGGCTTGGCGGCACTTCGCTGGTCAACTATCGCAGCGGCTCTCCCGGCTACTCCCAGTTGGCCGCCATTGAGTCGCCCTTTGAGGCCTCGGCTCCCCTCGGCTACCACGCGCGCATCACCGCCATCGCCAAGCCCGTCTTTCTCGACTCCGGCCAGGCCAACGGAACTGCGAACATTTCGGTCCAGGAGTTTGAGTCTGGCGCTTCCTGCCTGGTCACCATTCCGGAGCCGATCGGCACCGATGCGGCCTCGCAGAATTTCACGCCCTGCACTTCACCCTCGCTGGGCGCGCTCACACCTCCCGCGCAGCAAAACGCCTTCGGCCTCGGCGGAGAACTGCAACTTACCTTTCCGCATCTCTCTCTCGCTGGCGGCTACACGCCTTTCAACTTCCTTGTCTCCACATTTACAGGCCGCTTTCAGTGGCAGCCCGGCGGCGGCCCCGTCACCTTGAGTTTCGTGCGCGACTCTGAGAAAGACTCACAGCTCTCTTACGCAGGCCTGCGCGATCCCGGTCAGGCTTCTCTCAGTTACCCTGGGCAAATCTGGGGCGGAGTCGTCGCCAATCAGGGCCTGGTTCAGTTCGCGCGCGGCGATGCCGAATCCGGCTTCTACTTCGCTGCCGGCGGCCAATACCTCACCGGCTACAACGTTGAGAAAAACAACCGCGAAGACGGCACCGGCGGCGCTTACTGGCGCACCTTCGCCTCGCCCGAATACGGCAACCTCACCATCGGCGCAAACTTCTTCGCCATGCACTACGCCAACAACCAGAACGCCTTCACTCACGGCATGGGCGGCTATTTCAGCCCCCAGGCCTACTTCCTGGGCAACGTTCCATTCAGTTGGATCGGCCACTACAGACGCGCTGGCACTACGACATCATGGGCGCGCTGGGCGTCCAGGCGTTTCAGGAAGATTCGACGCCGCTCTGGCCTCTGGCCGGCGACAAGCCTCTTGAAACCAGCCAGAACAATCCCATGCTGCCCAGTGTCACCAGCGTCAGCCCCAATTACGATTTTCATAGCCAGGCGGCTTATCAGATCGGTTCGCACTGGTTCGCCGGCGCGTATCTGGCCGCCAACAATACGCGCAACTACACCTTTACATCGGTCGGATTCTTTGTGCGCTTCCTGTTCCGCGAGCAGCCCTCCGCCGCCGCGGCTCCCACGGGTCTTTTCCCGGCCGACGGTCCGCGCCCCTTCACCGTGCCGTAAGCCCGAAGTCCCGCAGTCTCGTAGTCCCACAATCCCGAAATTCAAGTAATCTGTCCCCCCAAGGCTATGCCTCCTTTGGAATTGATTTTTCGCCTTATTTCCCAGAGAAAATAAACATACTTAATAATTAGTATTGAAATTATTAATAAATATGATTATTGTTGGTCTTGTACTTAATAAAAAACGATTCAAGCTATGCCAAAAGACCCTAAACCCGTTTCCGACTGGCAGGACCTGCTCCGCATCGCCCAGGGCTCGCCGCTGGTTATTGAGCGTGTTCGCATCCCGGAACGGCAAATCTCCATTGAAGGCCGTTTCGCGCTGCCCGAGCTGGCGCGGCTCAGCCTTGAAGATCAGGTCTTCGTCATCGCTTTCCTTCGCTCCCACGGCACCATCAAGGAAATGGAGCAGACCTTCGGCGTAAGCTATCCGACCATCAAGGCGCGCCTCAATCGCATCTCTGGCCAACTGCATTTTGTCGAAACCAATCCCTCTGCGTCACCTGCGGAAGTGCTGGATCGCCTGAATACCGGCGAGATCTCCGCCGCAGAAGCCATTCACGCATTGGAGGCGCTGAAATGACGCCGAATTTCGCCATCGTTCACATCCAGACCCCGCACTGGCGCTCGATCCCGCTCTGGATTCCGCTGTTCCTTTTGTGGATTCCCGTAATTCTGTTTTCGCCGCTGATCCTGCTTGTCATCTTCGGCCTCTCGATGGCTGGCAGGATCAGCCCCTGGCGCGCCATCGCCGTGCTCTGGAATCTTGTGTGCAGCCTTGCCCGGCACGCACGTCCGCGTTGTTGCCGACGGCGCAAAGATTCAGGTTCGCATCCTTTAACTACATCAAGGTTTGGAGAATTCCATGAACGAGCATCGCCATCAAATTCTGGAAATGTTGGCCGCTGGCAAGATCACCCCCGACGAAGCCGAGCGCTTGCTGGCCGCGCTTGAGCCCGAGCCGTCCACAACCGCTGGCGGGTTCACCGGCAACATCGCCGGCTCTCGCGGCTGGCCCGATAACCAAGAAGACACGCCCGTCCGAACCCATGCGAAATACCTGCGCGTCCTGGTTGAAGCCGACGAATCGATGACCGGCATGAAAGGCCCCATGTCGGTCAACGTCCGCGTGCCCATGCAACTGCTCCGCGCCGGCGTTCGCCTTGCCAGCCTCATCCCGGTCCAGGCCCAGGAGCAGCTCGACGAAGCGCTCAGCCGCCACGGCGTTCCTCTCACCGTCTCGCAAATCAGGCCGGAGAATATCGAGGAGCTGATCGATCACCTCGAAGATCTGACCGTCGATGTCGAAGGCAAGGAAGGAAACGGCGCCAAGGTGCGCGTCTTCTGCGAGTAATGCAGGGAGCAAGACACACTTACTTTGTTGCCTTGTTTTTCTGGTCGCTGGCCTCTGCCTTTTACGTCCGCCGCAGCGGCTTCTGCATCGGAACCACCTGCACCGACACGTCGCGCACTTCACTCAGAAAGCGGTTGAGCACCGAGCCGCGCAGAGAATGTCCCAGCGCGACCGCGCCGACTGGCCGAAGACCACGTGCGAAATGTTCTCCTGCTGCGCAAAGCGGATCAGCGCGTCCGACACGTTGCGGTCGGTGAGCGATACCACCTTGGCGCCCAGGTCGCGTGCCATCCGCAAGTACTCTTCCAGCCGGTGGTAGGCCTCGGGATCGCTGTGGCCCTTGTCATCGGGCCGGCTCACGTAGACCGCGTACCAGTTCGTCGCCAGCCGGCCGGCGATGCGCGCGCCCACGCGCAATAGCCGCTCCGTTCCCGGCCGAGTGCTCAGGCAAACCATCACCTTCTCCGGGATGGGTGCTTGTTCCAGCCCTTGCGTGCGCCGGTACTCCGCGGCGCGGCTGCTTACCTGTTCCGCCGTGGTGCGCAGCGAAAGCTCGCGCAACATATTCAGGTTGCCCTTGCGGAAGAAGTTGGCCAGCGACTGCTCCACCTTCTCCGGTGCGTAAATCTTGCCCTGCCGCAGCCGGTTGCGCAGCTCCTCCACCGTAAGGTCTACGTTCACCACCTCGTCGGCGCGCTTCACGAAACTATCCGGCACAGTTTCGCGGATGGTCGTGTTCGCGGAACGGTTGACTGCGTCGTTCAGCGTCTCCAGATGCTGAATGTTCACAGCCGTCATCACGTTGATGCCCGCGTCCAGCAGATCCTGCACATCCTCGTACCGCTTGCGGTTCTTGCTGCCGGGAACGTTCGTGTGGGCCAGCTCGTCGACGATCACGGTGTGTGGATGCCGCGCGATAATCGCGTCCACGTCCATCTCTTTCAGGTTCACGCCGCGATAGGGAATCACCTTCAGCGGCACTATCTCGAGATCCCGGATGCGGGCCTCGGTTTCCGCACGCCCGTGCGACTCAACAAGCCCGATCACCACGTCGATGCCCTGCTGGTGCTTCATGTTGTAGGCGTCGCTGAGCATGTGGTAGGTCTTACCCACACCCGGCGCCGCGCCAATGTAGATGCGCAGTTTGGCCGGCTCCAGGCTTTTCTTCGAGCATGATCTCGGCCATTGCTCAGCCCACCTCGACTGGATGATGAACTTCTTGCGCCACAGCTACGGGGAGCGTGAAACGGAACGTCGAACCGTGGCCCAGCCGGCTTTCCACAGCAATTTGGCCACCCAGCGATTCCACCAGCCGGCGCACCAGCGCCAATCCCAGCCCCGTGCCGTGCTCTGAAAACGCAGTGAAGCGATCGAAGATCGAACTCAGCCGCTCCGCTTCGATGCCGCGGCCCGTGTCGCGTACGCTGAATTGCACAAAGTTCTTGATCTCCTCGGCGGCGAGTAGAATCTCGCCCTCCTCCGGCGTAAAGCGCAGCGCGTTAGACAGCAGGTTATCCAGAATCGAGCGGAGCGCCCGCCGATCGGCCTCCACAGCGGATAAATCGGCGTAGGCGCTCACATCCATGCGAATGTGCTTTCTTCGCGGCCTCGTCGCAGGCGCGATCGCGCGCCTCGTTCAAAGCCTGCAGGGGCTTGATCCTCTCCAGCTTCAGCTCGCGCTTGCCCGTGTCCAGCTCCGCCACTTCGATCAGGTCGGCCATCAGGTCGTCTAGTGTCTCAGCCTCTTTGCTGGCTGAAGCCACCAGCTCTGTTTGCAGCGCGTCATCTCCCCGCTGAAGCCCTGCGCCAGCGCGTACAGGCCGCGCCGCAACTGCAACAGCGGATCGCGCAGCTTGCGGCTGGCCACGGCAATGAACTGCGTCTTGAAGCGGTCGATGTCCTGCAGGCTGGTTACGTCTTCCAGCGTCGTCACCGCTCCCAGCAGTCTGCCCTCCGCGTCGCGCATCGGCATCGTGCGCAGGCGGTAGCTGCGTTCCTGCTGGCCGATGCGCATCGGCAGCATCGACGCTTCGCCTTCGGCGGCCACCGCCTTCTGCATCGATACGGCGTCCCGGATGGCGCTCAGAATCTTTTCGCCGCCCGGCGTATTTGCCAGCGCCATGCGGTCTCCCGCGGCTTCGCCCAGCACCTCGGACGCCGCCTGGTTCACCTTCAGCACGTGTCCCTTGCCGTCGGTAACAATAATGGGCTCGAAGATTGACTGCAGCACCGCGTCGGAGAGTTGAAACTCCATCTGTCGCCGGCCGGCCTCGGTATCGCGCACCTCGCGCAGCCGCACCGCCATCCGGCTCAACTCGCCGGCGATCACGCCAAAGCTGTCGCGGCTGCTCCACGTCTACCTGGTGTTCCAGGTTGCCCTGTGCAATGCGATTACGCGTCGTGCGCCACAGTGTCGATGGGCCGCAGCACAAAATAGATGGTCGCCGCGGCAATCAGCGAAGCGGCGATAGCCACCGCGTAGGCCAGGTGGCTTTGCCCGGCTGCCGCCAGCGCCTCGATGGGTCACGGCGACCAGCCCCACGGTCAGGCAGGCCAGAAGCACACAGCCGAGAATTAATCGCTGGGTCAGGTTAAGCATCATGCGCGCCCGGGTCGGAGAATGGTGACTCTCCCATTCTCGCGGATGCCGCCGTAACCTGCAAAGTCCGGCGGCAATTCAATCTGTCTTTACGGAATCCGGCAAACAGTCAGCAGCTCGTTATGCCACTTGCAATCCAGGCCGCCCGCCTGCCTGCCATCTACCAGCACCCAGTCAACGCCGAAGGTCGTCTTCAGCCGCTCGAAGTCACCAAGTTGAAATTTGCGCCAGCCGTTCTCCGCTGTCACCTGCCGCACCCAAACCGGCCCCAGTTCCGGCACCTGCGTCACCACGGCCGCGTCTTTCACCGCATCGGCCAGTTGGCTGCGTTCGGCCAGCGCGCGAAAACTGTGGTAATCCTCGCCGGGCGCCTCCATGTAATGCGGATCTAGCGCGAAGTACGCGTCCTCCGGTGTATTTGTGCGGATCCAAGCGAAGGCCTGCAGCCACGGATTCGATGGCTGTTGCCCAGGCAGCTCCAGGTGCGGGCTGCCCGCAAACTCCACTCGCTGCCACAGAAACATGCAACCATTTGCCACAAGGAGAAATGCCGCCCATCGCCATACATCGCGTCTCAATGCGAATTTCCCCAGCAGGCATCCGGCAATCAAAGCCATAAGGAAGTACAACAGGTGAAGGTAGCGCATGGGCTGCAATGGCGTCAGCCTCACCAGCGATGGCGACCAGAGCATAGCCATTGCCAGCGCCTGCTGAAAGACGCCGTAGACGAACACGGCTGCGGCAAACTTCGCCAGCAGTGTTTCTCCGCGCTTGCGCGCCACCAGCCACAGCAACCAGAAGAGAAACAGCGGCGCCAGCGCGCCCAGCCATTCGTACCAGGTCCACTTGAACAGGTAGTAGTAGGTTCGCGTGTCCAGCGCCTTGCGCCACCCAGGGTCTGCCGGCTCGAAGATCCAGCCCAGCGGCACAGCCGCCGCCATGGAACTCCGCCACGCGCGAACCCGCTCCCGCACCGAATCCGTTAAGACCAAGGTAAGGAAGAAACAAAACGAAATCCCCATCGCCGCCATCAGCGGATGCAGCAGAAAGGCGGCCAGCAGCAACGGCGCAGCCTGCCAGCGCTTTGCATCCAGAATTCGCCATACAGCCAAAAGAATCGCCGCCGTCGCCAACGTGCGCGGATGTAAGTGCTGGTCCGCCAGGTACAGCGCGGTTCCCGCCACCGGCAGCGTAAACATGGCCGCCACCATCGCTACGCCGCCCCATCGCGCTGCCTCCTCGGCAAAGAGCCGGTTGGCAATCTTCTTCACCGCCCAAAGAATCAAAAACAGAGCGGCCAGTTGCCAGAACAGCTCCGCCCACTCGAGTGGCATCCGCGTCCAGCGGACAAAATGCGCCATTCCTCCGTCGAAGAGCGTCGCCTCCGTCTGCAGCCGGAAGAAATTCGCGTTGTATGGGAAAAGGTGAGGGTTCAGGTCCGCCTTGACCGCGGCTAAATAGATGCCGTCGTCTTCCAGGCCGGGGTGGTAGCCCATGGTCAAAAACCCCAGCACGGTAAAGAGCAGGATCCCGAGTGAACCTCAAAAGGGAAGCGCTTGCGCCTTAAACGGGAGACTTTGGCCTCATCCAGAACTGGTGCAACGCAATACGCCACATGGGATAGCATATCGTTCGCCGCTGGGTTTGCGATGCGCCTAACCTCTTAGACTGACGGCAGCAGCGTGCGCAGCAGCAGAAACATCGCCACGCCAGCGAAAAATACCAGAGCCATGCGAATGCCCGGCTCGCGGTTGACCTCGGGGACGAGGTCTGTCGCGGCCACGTAAAGCGCCACGCCGGCCGCGATCGGCAGTCCAAACGGCACCCAGCGCGGCACAAGCTGGATCACGAGCACGCCGGCGAGCGTGGCGCACGCCAGCGCCACGGCCGACCAGAACGCCGCCGCGCGGCTTCGTCCGCTGGCCATCATCACGGAGGCCATGGTGAATCCCTCCGGCGCCTTGTGCAGCAGAATGGCGAGAAAAATCAGCCATCCGAGCCAATTTGAAACGCAAATCCAGAGCCGATCGCCACGCCATCGAACAGCGCATGAACGCTCAGCCCGCCCAGCACCGAATAGCCTGTGTGCCGCGAGACAAACTCACCGTGATGCGTCTCCTCGCCAAAATGGAAGTGCGCGTTGATGGTGTGCTCCAGCAGATGAAGGGCGCAATAGCCGGCCATGATGAGCGCTGGCGCCAGCGTGGCATTCAGCTTGAGGCTCTCCGGCGTCATCTCCAGCAACGCCGTGGACATCAGAAATCCCGCGCCCAGTGCCACAAAGTAGCGCAGATAGCGTTCCACGCCACGCGCGCGCACCAGCACCCATCCGCCGGCCACGTCGGCCAGCGCCGCAATTGTTCCGAGAATGAGAGAAGTCGTGAGCATCGTTCAGTCGAACAATTTCAAGAAAGAAGGCGCCACTAAAATCGGTGCCTGGATACGGTTGCCTGAAGCGAGAGCTAACCGAGCTGATAGCTGCCTTTATCCGCTGTGCCGGATATGCAGCACATCACCGTCCTGCACCACGTATTCCTTACCCTCCAGGCGCAATGTGCCCTTGGTCGCGCGCCGCGGCTTCCGAGCCCGCCTCCAGCAGATTGTCCCAGCGAATCGTCTCCGCGCGAATGAAGTGATGCTCCAGATCGGTGTGGATCACCCCGGCCGCCTCCGGCGCCTTTGCGCCCAGGGGCACCGTCCATGCTCGGCACTCGTCCTCGCCGGCGGTGAAGAAACTGATTAGCCCTTGCAGCTCATAGCTCTTGCGGATCAGCCGCACCAGTCCGCTCTCGTGCAGGCCGTAGCTATCCAGGAAGTCCGCGGCTTCGGCATCGTCCATCTCCGCCAGCTCCGCCTCAACTTTTCCGCAGATGGCCGTCGCGCCTGCGTTGGGCTTCTGCGCAATCGCATCCAGCTTGTAGCGAGCCATAGCGGCTTCCAGATCCGAGCCGAGCGTCGAGCTTTCGCTCACATTAAGAACATATAAAATAGGCCTTTGCGATAAAAACATAAAGCCCTTAATAAGCTTCTTCTCTTCCGTCGTCATCACCATCTCGCGCAGCGGAATTTCCTTCTCCAGCGACTCCTTTGACCGCAACAGCAGCGCCTGCTCCCGTTCCAGCTCGCCGGTCCGCCCTTTCTTCATATCCTTTTCTACGCGCTCCAGTCGCTTTTCCACCTGGCCCAGATCGCTCAGCATCAGATCGAATTCCACGTTTTTGGCGTCGCGCAGGGGATCGATCGGCCCTTCGTGCGGAACGGCATCGTCCTCGAATGTCCGCAACACGTGCATCAGCGCATCAACATTGCGGAGGTTGGTCAGGAACGCCGTTTCTTTCAGCGCCTCCTGCCCAATGGCCGCCACATCCACAAATTCCATCGAGGCAAAGGTGGTCTTCTTCGGCGAATAGAGCGCCGATAGTTTCTCCAGCCGCTCGTCGGGTACGCGCGCCACGCCAATGTGCGCCTCGCGCGGATTCGAACGTCCGTGCTCATCGATCCTGGCTTTGGTAAGAATCTTAAACAGTGAAGTTTTGCCCACCTGCGGCAGGCCGATAATGCCGGTCTTCATAATCGTTCCGTCGAATTTCTCGCACAGAGCAGTAACTCATGCGTTCGAGCCTCTACGATGATACAAGAAGCGCTCGCACGAACCGCCCCGGTTCAGGCCGCGGCTGCTCAAGGCTGCGCAGTTTCCGCCCATGCCACAAGTACCACAGTCGCCAGCCCCAGCAGCAACACCGCTTCCTCCACGAGTTCGCTCCGGTTGTGCAGCTTGTTGAAGTGCGCCGTAATGGCGTTGGAGGCATCGGCTGTCTCGATTGCGCCTCCAGCGGCGATGCGGTCGCGCTCCATGGCGGGAATAATGCCATATTGCGAGTAGACCGTGAAGGCCATCATCAGCACAACCAGCACCATGGGCGCAAGCACTGTGCGCGGCTTGTAGATGCCCCACGCCGGCGCCAGCGCCATAACCGCCAGAGCCACCATCCCCGATATCAGCCCCATCCCGTGCAGGATGCGGATCAACTGGCCCACAATCGTTCCCGCTGTGTGCGTGTCCGGCTGCAGTGTATTGAAAGTGACCGCGGCGACGATGGGAAAAAAGACTTCAGCGCCCAACCAGACGATGAGAGACAAAGAAAGCAGCGCGCGAAAAAGAGTCTTCATAGGTCGTGGTCCGTGGATCGTGAACCGTGTTCAGTTTACCCGAGCCGCCAGGACGCGATTTGGGATGAAATGCCGCTTTCCCGTCCGTCGGCGGAACCTTCGCCAACCAGCAGGAATTAACAATGCACGGCACACGATCCACGAAACGGTCCACGATTCACTAGCTTTTCTTCAGCGCTCTCTTCAGCACCGTCTCCAGCGCCGCCTTTTGCTCGGCATACTCGTCCGGCGCGAGCGTGCCTGCAATCTTCTCGCTCTCCAGAGCAAACAGCTCTTCTTTGAGCGCGTTCAGCAGCGCCGCATTCTTTGCGGCGGGCGCTGACGGCGCGGCGTAGCCCATTGCAACTCCCGGCGCAGCCGAAACGGGAGGAGCGAACGCGCCCGCCTGCATTGCCACACCTGCCATCGCTGGCCGGCGCAGCAGAAACGCCGCCGAGGCTGCCAGCAGCAAAGCCAGTCCGCCCAGAATCCACCATTTGTACTTTGACAGCGGATCGGGAGTATTGATGGGCTCGCCGATGCCGCCGCCCGGCCCGCTTGTCGTCGCGCCGGTTTGTCCGCCGGCGTCTGCTCCGCCGTTATCGCCTTGTCCATTCTGCTCGTCGCGCGCAAACGAGCCCGTCCCGGAGACCGAAAATTCAACCGTCTTGCCCGGGACCACGTTACGCGCCATAAACGTCTGCACGCTCGGGTCCTGCGGCGACGATTTAAATCCCGCGCCGCTCCCCCCCGTGAAAGTCATCGATTTCGGCATCACCACCCAAACGGTGTCGACCGGCAGCGTGACCAGAGAGTGAAAGCTGTACTTCCCGCTGCTGTACGGTAATTGATATTGGACCTGGAAGAGCGTTCCTTTGCCGCCCTCATCCGGCTGGATGGGAAAGTTGAACGAGTAATGTCCCTTGGGCCCGTCGGGATCGAGCGTCACGCTGGTCGGCAGGCTACCCGCGCCCGGCCGCTGCGCCGAAGCATCGCCCAGCACCGCGTCGGTAGGCAGAATCACCTCAAACGACTTCTTGCTCCATTGCGTGCGCGGCGGCGTGCTTTCGTTGTGGACGTCGTAGCGCTCCACTACGCGAAGCTGCCCGTTATCGGTCTCAATTCCCGTCACGTGCTCGGCGATCGTGATGCCTTCCACCTTTGCCGCCACGTCGTACACCGAGATGTCGCCGTTTCCGCCGCCTTGCGGCGCGGCAATAAAATACTCCGCGCCCTGATGGGTAACGCGAACCAAGTACGGAGTTGCTGCCAGGCAAATCCAGGCGTGTAGCGGCCCTGCGCGTTGGTCGTCGCGCGCCCTACTTCGCTCATGCCCGACATGGGCTCGACCAGCACTACAGCATCGCCCACGGCGGGTTTACCGGTGGTTTTGTCGGTCACTGTGCCGGTCACACTTGCGGCCTGCGCCAGCGCGCCTGCAAACAAAAAGCTCACTGCAAACGTGCTTGCAAAAAAGCGTATTAATTTCATTTCGTGTCGTTGTCCTTCAATCACTCAAACAATCCGTTCCCTGATCCCTGATCTCTGTTCTCACGCCTGCTGCAAATAATCGATTTCGGCCAGCAATTGCGCCGTTTCGTGTTCCAGCAGCGCGCGCTGCGCCTGAAAGTCTTCCTCAGGATATTTGCCGGCGCGATATTCGAAATTCAAATCGCGCAGATTCTCGTAGAGTTGCTCCTTGCGCTCCAGCAGATAGTCCAGCCGCGTTTTCTCCTTCTGGCTGGCAAAACCGTTCTCCGGCCAAAAAGTGTAGAGCACCAGCGCGAACAGCAGAAGCATCCCGGCAATCAGGCCTTCGGTTTCCGTCATCGCTTAAAAACCTCCCTGGCTGCCAGCGTCAATGTCGGTTTCTCTGCGAATGCGCTCCAGCCGTTCCCGCTCCGCAGGATCCAGACTCTCTGCCCCGGCTGGTGCAGCCACCTGCGCCTTGCCGCCCAACCCTCCCCATCGCCGAATGAGCAGAATCGTTCCCAGCAGCGCTGCACCGAAAACCGCGAAGGGAGCTATCCACGCCACCAGATCGAATCCCTTTGTCGTGGGTGCAGCCAGCACAGTTGCGCCGTACTTGGCTACAAACGAATCGAAGATCTCCTGATCGGTCATGCCCGCCGCTATGTCCGTACTCAGTTGCGACAGCTCTTTGTCCCGGTCCGGGCACCCCACGTGATCGCATTCGCCTAGCAATTGATTGCATCCGCACATGCACATCATGCGGTGGCTCAAGTCGTTCATTCGACCAGTGGGACTCGTCGCGCCAAGAGAAAAGCAAATGGCTACGGCAAGCGCTGTGACTTCCACAGCTCTGGTCCAAAACCTAAAGGCGTGGAACGCCATTAGTCGCCTCCCTTCAGCGCCGGGGTCATCGGCTCTGCCTGCGCCGCAGGAACGCGCAAAGCGGCGGTCGCGGGCGTCAGGCTGGGAACCAGCGCGATGAAAGTTCCGCCGACGATGATCACCAGGCCAAACCAGATCCAGCCCACCAGCGGATTCAGGAACGCCTTGATGATGGGTTGGCCGGTGTCGGGGTTCGTGCCCTCATACACCACGTAAAGATCCCACTCGGGAATCGAGTGAATCGCCACCATGGTCTGCGGCTGGCCGCTGGCCAGGTAGAAGCGCTTCTCCGGCGTGATCTGAAATTGCTTCTTGCCGCCCTGATATACGTCCAGCATCGCGTACTCGGAGTTGTAGTTCAGGTTTGAATCCTGAGTCGCGCCCACCTGCTTCAGCGTGTAAGGCCCGATCTGGATCGTGCTGTTCAGCGCCATCTCGCTTTCCACGCTGCGGTTAAACGCCGACCCGGCCAGTCCCACCACAACCACCACCACTCCGATGTGGATGATGTACCCGCCATATCGCCTCGTGTTGCGGCGCGTCAGCAGCCAGGTCGCCGCGAACAGATTGCGGTTGGTCTGGCGCGAAATCACCGCGGCGCCGCGCAGAAACTCGCTCACGATAGCCGTCAACACCGCTGCTGAAATCGAAAACGCGACAATCGCGTAGAAGCTGCCCTGGTCGAGCGCGCCATCCTTCCATGGCCTCACGCCTGCGGCCAGGCAAACAATCACCGTCGCCCACAGCGCGATCACTGGCAGCACAAAGTTACGCTTGATCGCCTTGAACGACGTTGCGCGCCATGGCAAAAGCGGTCCCACACCGGTCAAAAACACCAGAAAGAGCCCGATTGGCACCGCAACGCGGTTATAGAACGGCGCGCCCACCGTCACCTTGGTGCCCTGCACATACTCTGAAATGATCGGGAACAACGTGCCCCACAAAATTACAAAGCAAGCCGTCAGCAGCACCAGATTGTTAAACAGAAAGCTCGATTCGCGGCTCACCAGCGATTCCATGTGATGTTCCGTTTTCAAATGTCCGCGCTGCAGAATGTAGGTAAAGATGCATACCGCCAGCACGATGCCCATGAAGACAATGAACCACGTCCCAATGGACGACTGCGCAAACGCGTGCACCGAGCTCACCAGCCCGGCGCGCGTCAGCAAAGTGCCCAGCATCGTAAGCAGAAACGTGGAGAAGATCAGCCAGACGTTCCAGCTCTTCATCATGCCTTTCCGCTCCTGCATCATCACCGAGTGCAGAAAGGCGGTCCCGGTCAGCCAGGGCATGAAGCTCGCATTCTCAACCGGGTCCCAGCCCCAATAGCCGCCCCAGCCCAGCACTGCGTAGGCCCAGTGCATGCCCAGAAAGATGCCGCAGGTCAGGAACAGCCAGGTCACCATCGTCCAGGTGCGCGTGATCCGGATCCACTTTTCGCCGGGATAGCGCATCATCAGCGCGCCCAGCGCAAAGGCAAATGGTACTGAGAACCCCACGTAGCCGAGGTATAGCATTGGCGGATGAATCACCATCTCGGGATACTGGAGCAGGGGATTGAGTCCGTTGCCGTCGTCGGGGATCGCGTCCCTTGAGCAGTGAAAACGGGGGCGCGGCAAAATTCAGCACCGCCAGGAAGAAAACCTGAATTCCGGCCAGAATCGCGCCCGCGTAGGCATAGAGCTTCACATCGGTCTTGTGCCGCAGCCTGAGCACGAAGCCATACGTTCCCAGCAGCCACGCCCACAGCAGCAGCGATCCCTCCTGGCCGCTCCACAAGCGCCGCGAATTTGTACGGGATCGGCAGCGCCCGGTTCGAGTGCTCCAGGATGTAAGTAATAGAAAAATCGTTGGTAAAGGCTGCCCAGACGAGGGCAAAAGCGGCGCCGCTCACGGCGATGAATCCGGCAATGCCGGCCCGCCGCGCCGTGTCGGCCAGCCGTTCCGGAGAAATCCGCGCCGGCTGCCCGGTGGCGATTAACCGCAAAGCCACCGTTCCGGCCAAAAGATTGTATGCGGCCAAAGCTAATGCGATAAGAAGGCAAAAACTGCCGAAAGTGGCCATTAGAACTCCAGAATGATTGTCGCACGCAGGCTCTGAGGCAGGTGACCTCCCTGCGGACAGGGTTATTCTCCACCCATCATAGGAGTTTTCGTGTGATTTGGCTCACACTAGGAAGACCGATCGGCCGCATTCATTGGATTTGTCACTTAAGTGACCGCGTTCCTGTGGACTGTGCAAGCATCTTCCCGGTCACGGCCAGCATCTTCTCCCCGGCAGCTGACCGGGGAAGGAAAACGACGTGCTCATCTTTGTAGTCGGAGGGTGCGGCGCCCTCTGCCCCCAACACCAGCACTGGCAGTTCCGGCTTGCGCGAATGTAATTCCGCCACAAACGCCGGCCCGCCAATTCCGGGCGTGTGGTGCCCGGAGATGACCAGGCTGAGTTTGTCCGCGAACTCTCGCTGTTCAACCAGGCAAAGGGCCTCGGCGGCGTCGTTCACACGGCACACGTTGCCGAATTGCCGCCCCAGCAGCGACATCATCAAGGATGCCTGAAGGGGATCGTCGTCCACGATGAGAATGGTTGTCATTGGCCCCGAGCGGCGCGTTCGACCCCACCTGAAACCGCCAGTGAAATATGTACTATCTCGATAACTAAGATGGTGACCGTGACCCTGCGGTTGCTTGCGGACCGGTTTTGACAGCTACCCGAAGAGAAATTCCTTATCGCGCAGTTCCTTGATGCTGTCGCGCAGCCGGGCCGCCTTCTCGAACTCGAACTTCTTCGCCGCCTCGCGCATGTCCGTCTCGAGCTTCGCAATGTAGGCGTCGAGCTCCTCCTGCGTCTTGAACTCCGGCAATCCGGCCGTTTCTTCCTCGGCCACTTCGCCGTATTCGGCCTTCAGGATGTGCGCCAGGCCCATCTCCACCTGGCTGATGATGGACTGCGGCGTAATGCCGTTCTCCTCGTTGTAGGCGCGTTGGATGGCGCGCCGCCGGTCGGTCTCGTCGATGGCCCGACGCATCGAATCCGTCATCTTATCCGCGTAGAGAATCGCCTTGCCCTCAAGGTGCCGCGCCGCGCGGCCCATGGTCTGGATCAGCGACCCGGCCGAGCGCAGAAAACCCTCCTTGTCCGCGTCGAGAATGGCCACCAGCGAAACCTCCGGCAGATCCAGCCCTTCGCGCAGCAGGTTGATGCCGATCAGCACGTCGAACTCGCCCTTGCGCAGCCCCGCCAGCAGCTTCACCCGCTCCAACGTCTCAATCTCGGAGTGCATGTAGCGGCAGCGCACGCCCACTTCGGTGTAGTAGCCGGCCAGGTCTTCGGCCATCCGTTTGGTCAGAGTGGTCACCAGCACGCGCTCATTGCGTTTGGCGCGGTCGCGAATCTCTGCCAGCAGATCGTCGATTTGCCCCTTCACCGGCCGGATCTCCACCTCGGGGTCGACCAGCCCCGTCGGCCGGATCACTTGCTCGATCACCACCCCGCTCGACCGCGTCAGCTCATAAGGCCCCGGAGTGGCCGACACGTAAACCGCCTGGTGTACGCGGTTTTCGAACTCGTCGAACTTCAGCGGCCGGTTGTCCATCGCGCGCGGCAGACGGAACCCGTAATCGACAAGCGTTTGTTTGCGGCTGCGGTCGCCGTGCCACATCCCGTGCACCTGCGGAATCGTAGCGTGGCTCTCGTCCACAAACAGCAGATAATCGCGCGGAAAATAGTCGAGTAGCGTCGGCGGAGCTTCGCCCGGCAGCCGCCCGCTGAAGTGCCGCGAGTAATTCTCGATCCCGTGGCAGTAGCCCATCGACTTGATCATCTCCAGATCGAAGCGCGTGCGCTGGTGCACCCGCTGCGCCTCCACCATGCGCCCCTCCTGCTCCAGATGCGCCACCCACTCGTTCAATTCGGAAACGATAGAATCGATGGCCTCCGCTTTGCGCTCCGGTTGCACCACGTAATGGCTTTTGGGATAGATCGGCAGCCGCGAGTATTTTTGCTTGACTGTTCCGAACAAAGGGTCAATCTGCATGAGTGACTCGATCTCGTCGCCGAATAACTCAATCCGGTACGCGTTCTCATCGTAAGTAGGGAAGACCTCGATCGTGTCGCCGCGCACGCGGAACGTCCCGCGGCGAAAGTCGTGGTCGTTGCGCTCATACAGAATCTCGACCAGCCGCCGCGTAATGTCCTTGCGGCTGATGTGTTGCCCCTTCTCGAGCAGCAGCAGCATGCCGTAGTAAGCCTCCGGCGAGCCCAGGCCATAGATGCAGCTCACCGAGCTTACGATGATTGCGTCGCGCCGCTCGAACAGGCTTCGCGTGGCCGAGAGCCGCAGCTTGTCCAGCTCCTCGTTGATCGTTGCTTCCTTCTCGATGTAGAGGTCGCCGGCGGGAATGTAAGCCTCCGGCTGGTAGTAGTCGTAGTAGCTCACGAAGTATTCGACCGCATTCGAGGGGAAGAACTGCTTGAACTCGTGGTAGAGCTGCGCTGCCAGCGTCTTGTTGTGCGCCAGAATCAGCGCAGGCCGGTTCGACAGCTCAATCACCTTGGCCATGGTGAACGTCTTGCCCGATCCCGTCACGCCCAGCAGCACCTGGTGCTTCTCGCCCGCCGCCAGCCCTTCCATAAGCTGGTCGATGGCCCGCGGTTGATCGCCCTTGGGCTTGTAGCTGGTTACGAGCTGGAAGTCCATTCAGGGATTATACCTGAGAGGCGAATACACGGCGAATGCCGTCTGACTTGGAACTCCACAGACGAACCCTCAATGGAATGAAAGAGCAGAGGCGGTATAAACGCGTATTTGCTCCAGGTTTTCCACTTCTTACCCGGATTCCCAGAATGTGAAATGAGCTATTATTACGCGTAGCATTTCCAATAACTGGAGGCCAAATGGCAAAGGCTCATTTCGTAACCGCAGATGGCAGTACCGTGAATTTAGAAGGAACACCATCAGAGATTGTTGCACTATTGAAGGAGCTCAAGGTCCAAGCCTCGCCCGCCGCTGCTTCGGGGAAGATGGCCAACAGCAGCAGGGGAAAAAAGAGGTCGCGCACAACCGTCAGCGATTTGCTTGATGAGTTAACCGAAGAGAAGTTCTTTAAGAAACCCAAGGGACTAGGCGAGATCCGGATGCAATTGGCTAATCTTGGACACCATTATCCTCTTACATCTCTGTCGGGACCGCTTCAACGCTATGTGAAGGATCGAAAACTCCGCCGCTTCAAGCAAGATAGTAAGTATGTATACGCTCAGTGAGAAAGGTGCACATGAAGGCTTCGATTATTGTTACAGATGATTCCGGGAATAAATGGGAATACGAGCTGCCGCTCCGTAAGAGTGCTGATAAGGGCCCGGGTTCGCCATTTTCGAAGACACTAAAGCGAGCGCCGAAGAAGTCTGCCCCTAATCGTGCCTCGGGAGCTTCAGGATCCCCAGCCGAGGCTCCGCAAAAGGAGTCGGAGATTGATCTCGGCCTTCCCCTGCGACCCTTCATGAAGCGATACGCACGCGGCGCTTCTGGATCTCGAAAATTTGCTCTCTTAGTAGCGCGCATTGCCGGAGGCGATCTCTCAGCCGAGGTGCCAATTTCGGATGTCCAAAAACAATGGGGCAAAATGAAAGGCATTTTGGGAGCATTTAATGCAGCCTTTACGACGCGCGCCAAAGACGACGGCTGGGTGGACTCGCCAAAGTTCGGCATTTACAGTCTGCTTCCTGGCTGGAATAAGGTGACCAGGAATGGCTAGCCGACCGATTGGCGAACTGCTGAACGATAGGTTCAAAGCGACCCGGAACGTGGACGCCCTAGTGAGCCATTTTCAGCGTGGAGCGGCCGACTATCATCAAGGCAAATGGGAAAACGCCTTAGCCAAGTACGCCAAGTTCCTTGAAGCTGTGCTGAAAGCGCTCTTGGCAGAAGCAAGTTTGCCACCGCAGACTGGCCGCCAGTTCAAAGTAGATAACGCGATCAATACCCTCGGAAATGCTCCCAATGGGTCTGTTGACGATTCAATTCGACTTACGATTCCTCGCGCCTGCAGGTTTATCTATGACATCACAAGCAGTCGGGGTGGACGTCACGATCCCGACGCAATCGATCCCAATGAGATGGACGCCACCGCAGTCCTTAATACTTGTGCCTGGGTGCTCGCGGAAATGATCCGATACTCGCAGAAACTCGGGGATCCCGATTCCGCAAAGACTGCGGTTGACAGCGTGATGAAGCGTCGCTATCCCTTCGTTGAGGAAATCGGCGGCCGAGCCTATATTGACCTCAAGTCAGCGAAAAGCGCTCGCGATCTGGGACTCTTGATCCTTTGGTACAGGGGTGCCGTGCGAATCTCGCGCGAGGATCTCGTCGAAGCAATCCGACGGCAGAAGCGAAAAATTACGCTGGTCAACGCGCGTATGGCCGTCACGCGCTTGGCTGACGTAATTGACGATGACGGAGATGGGAACGTTTGTCTTCGAGCCAACGGAGCTCGAGAAGCTGAAGAGCTGATCGATGCCGCGTACTCCACGTCTCCTTAGAGACCTAGGAATCGCCGGGCGCCCACGTCCCTCGCCCTTGAGGCCCGGGAACCATAGACGCCGAGGATCGAGTTCGCCTGGTCACAGATTCACGCGCTCTTGGCCAGCGTGCGCATCACGAATTGCGGGTCGGCGGCAATGAGAGTAAGAAGCGCCCCCGCCGCTGCTTCCGGCTGCTGGCTTTTCTCTTTGTCAATCCATATCGCTCAATTTTTTCCCGCAACCCACTGATTCCGCTCGTGAAATTCTTCCGCGAAGTTTGCATGCAATTTCCCCCTTTCGGCGCATACTGATCTTGAAATGGATCAGCGTGCGGGGCCGGAGGAAGGACCCGCAGGAAACGCGGCCTGGATGCGGCGTAACCCGAATGATTCGAGGATTTTGAAGCCAAGTCTTTTGAGAATGAAGAAGTTGCCGGGGCCCTCGCCCCGAAACTCTTTGCCACGAGGATTTTGCGCCAAAAGTAGGAGAGGGGAAGGGGGAGGGGGGATGATCGAAACGGAAACACGTGGCCGCTCCGGCATCGCTCTGTGCGGAAAACCTCGGCGAATGCCTTGCTGCCGCGCCCCTCTGATCGTCCCGAACACCCGATAAACTGTTCCCATGACCAAGCGCATCGGCGTGCATCTGGGGACGGCGGGCGGGGCTTCGAATGCCGTCGAGCGCGCCCACGAGATCGGCGCCAACACCTTCCAGATCTTCTCTTCGAGCCCGCGTATGTGGCGCGCGCCCAAAGTCGATCCCGCGCAAGCCGCCCGTATGCGCGAGCTGCGCGCCAAACTCGACGTCGGCCCTCTGGTCATCCACACCAGCTATCTGGTCAACGTTTGCAGCCAATCCGCCGAAATTCGCGAAAAGAGCATCGCTGCCTTCCGCGGCGAGATAGAGCGCGCCCTTGCCCTTGGCGCCGAATATCTCGTCCTGCATCCCGGCTCGTGGAAGGGTCTCACGCGCGAGGAAGGCCTGAAACTGGCGGCCGACTCCATCCAGCGCGCCATCGACGGCTTGCCGTGGCAAAGCACTCCATTCCACATCCTCATTGAGAACACGGCCGGCGCGGAGTTTTCGCTGGGTGGCAGCTTCGAGCAAGTCGCCGAGCTTGTTGCGCGTCTCAAGAGTCATGCGCCAGTCGCCGTCTGTCTCGACACGTGCCACACGCACGTCGCCGGATACGACCTCGTCACCGCCGAGGGCTACGACGAGACAATGAAGCAGGCCGGAGCAACGGTCACATTCGATGCCGTTCGCGTCTGGCACTGCAACGACGCCAAGGCTGCTCGTGGGTCGAAGCTCGACCGCCATGAACATATCGGGCAGGGAACCATGGGCCTTGAGCCTTTCCGCCGCCTCTTGAACGATCCTCGTTTCGACCACAGCGCCTTCATCGCCGAAACTCCCGTAGACGAGGAAGGCGACGAGGAGCGTAATGTGCGCGTGCTCAAGAGTCTGGTGAAACGGCCGGGAATATGACGCGCTCGCCCCGTTTACACTGAAAAGTGATGGCCGAAGAGAAAGAAAATCGTTACGATCCGGCGGCGATCGAGCAAAAATGGCAGCAACGCTGGGCCGCCGACCCCAAGATTTACGCCGCTGAACCGGCTACAAGCAACATGCCCAAGTACTACGTGCTGGAGATGCTGCCCTATCCCAGCGGCCAGCTCCACATGGGCCACGTGCGCAATTACGCCATCGGCGATGCGCTGGCCCGCCAGATGTGGATGCGCGGTTACAACGTCTTGCACCCCATGGGCTGGGACGCATTCGGACTTCCCGCCGAGAACGCCGCGCTCAAAAACAACACCCCGCCGCGCGAGTGGACCCTGGACAACATCGCCGCCATGAAGCGGCAGATGCAGCGCCTTGGCTACGCCTACGACTGGGCCACCGAAATTACTACCTGCTTGCCCGAGTACTACCGCTGGAACCAGTGGTTCTTCCTGCGCATGTACGAGAAGGGGCTGGCCTACCGCAAGAAGAGCAAAGTGAACTGGTGTCCGGAGTGCGCTACAGTTCTCGCCAACGAGCAGGTCATCGACGGCTGCTGCTGGCGGCACGAAGACACCAAGGTCGAGCAGCGCGACCTGGAGCAGTGGTTCCTGCGCACCACAGCCTATGCGCAGGAGCTGCTCGACGGCCTCGACAAGCTCGATGGCTGGCCTGAAAAAGTGCGCACGATGCAGCGTAACTGGATCGGCCGCAGCGAAGGAACTGAGGTTGATTTCGGGCTCGAAGGTGGCCACGAGAAGATTCGCGTCTTCACCACGCGCGTCGACACCATCTTTGGCGCTACCAGCGTCCAGCTCGCGCCCGAGCATCCGCTTGTCGCGTCCTTTTCGGCCGCCGATCCAAACCTGAAGGTCAAGGTAACGGAGTTACTTGGCGAGCAGAAGAAGGCCAGGGAAGCCGGTGACGTGGGCGCAATCGAGAAGCACGGCGCGCCCACCGGCCGCTTCGCGATCAATCCGTATAACGGCGAGCGCGTGCCCATCTGGGTGGCCAACTACATCCTTATGGACTACGGCACCGGCGCCATCATGAGCGTGCCCGCGCACGACGAGCGCGACTTTGAATTCGCTACCAAGTACGGCATCGAAATCCGCCAGGTAATTCAACCAGTCCAAGACGAGGACGGAGCGAAGCTCCTCCCGTTCGTCTCCGAAGATGGCGTGCTCGTGAACTCCGGCGAGTACAACGGCTTGACCTGCTGCGAAGCTCAAAAACTGCTCCAAAAGGCTGCCGCGCGCGGCGCCTTTGGAGAAGCAAAGATCATCTATCGTTTGAAAGATTGGGGTGTAAGCCGCCAGCGCTATTGGGGTACGCCGATTCCCATGATCTACTGCGAGCGCGATGGCCTGGTTCCCGTGCCGGACTCGCAGCTTCCCGTCATCTTGCCCGAGCAGGTCGAGATAACCCAGCAGGGAGGTTCGCCCCTGGCGCGTGTGCCCGAGTTCGTGAACACCGCGTGTCCTAAATGCGGCGGGCCGGCGCGCCGCGAAACCGACACGATGGACACCTTCGTCGACTCGAGCTGGTACTTCTACCGTTACACCGACGCGCACAACACAAATGCGCCATTCGAACCGGCCAAGGCGCAGTACTGGTTTCCCATCGACCAATACATCGGCGGCGTTGAGCACGCCATTCTGCACCTGATTTATTCGCGCTTTTGGACCAAGGTGATGCGCGACCTCGGGCTGGTGAAGAACGACGAGCCGGCTCGCCGCCTGTTTACGCAGGGCATGGTGATTAAAGATGGCGCGAAGATGTCCAAGTCCAAGGGCAACGTGGTCTCGCCCGACGACATGGTGGCCCGCTATGGCGCCGACGCCACCCGCATGTACGCGCTCTTTGCTGCGCCGCCCGACCGCGACCTGGACTGGCAGGAAGACGGAGTCGCCGGCGTCAGCCGTTTTCTGGCGCGCGTCTGGCGGCTGGTCACGAAGTATGCGCCGATAGCGCGTTCCGCCGCCCCTCGCAGTGCATCTACTCCCCTCCAAAACGCCGAAGTGCGGAGCGCCGGCGCCCTTGCACAAAGGCTCGAGCGCAAGCTGCACCAGACCATCGCCAGGATTACGCTCGACTTCGAAGGCCGCTGGCACTTCAACACCTGCGTGGCGGCCATCATGGAGCTCGTAAACGAGTTGCAGGACGCCGATGCGCAAATAGACGCAGGCGAAATTCCCGCTCCAGGTCGTGCGCGAGCTGCTGCGCGCGCTTGTTCTTCTGCTCGCACCCTTCGCTCCGTTCCTCTCCGCCGAGCTTTGGGAACAGTTGGGCGAAGAAGGAGCAATCCTGCGCGCGCCCTGGCCCATGAGCAATCCCGAGATGGCCCGAGAAGACGAGATCGAAATTCCTGTCCAGATTAACGGCAAGCTTGCGGCTGTCGTTCGAGTCGCAGTTGGGACCGACGCCAAAACGATGGAAGCGGCCGCGCTTGCCAACGAAAAAGTGCGCACCCGCACCGCAGGCAAGACCGTCGCCAAGGTAATTGTGGTGCCGGGCCGCGCCGTCAACCTGGTCGTGAAATGAGGTCGGGCGTCATGGCCGATCTTCTTCCCAACACGCCGGTGCGCGGCACGCAGTTGCTGGTCGGGCACATGAGCGCCGCGTTCCGGCGACCCTCGCTGCTCGCCATCGAGATCACTTGGCGCTGGCTCTTCGGAGTTCCGTTTCTTCTCGTCTGCTGGAAGCAGGGCCAACAGCTTCTCGCCGAATTCCCTATGGAATCCTCCGGTGTCAGCTCAATCAACACCCAGAACCCATGGATTGGCGCCGTAGAGTTTGCCAAGGTGTGCTCGTTTTACCAGCCGCATCTGCTCGCATTGCTGCGCTGGATGCTGCCTGCAGCCGCGTTGGCCTGGGTCATCGTCTCCGGTCTGGGCCGCAACCTCCTCCTCATCCGCATGGAGCCCCGCACGCCGTTTCGCCCCATCCCTATGATCGCGATGCAGGCCGCGAGGTTGGTGCTGCTGGGCGTCACGCTCTGTTGCTGGCTCGGCTGTATGCAGTGGGCTTCGGCCACTTACATCACCGCGGGCAGCGAGCCAAACCTCGTCGGTTACTGCATTTGGGCAATCTTTCTTGCACTGGGATTCTTCACTGCGTTCGCGCTGGTCAGCTGGGTATTCACCATCGCGCCGCTCGTGGCCCTACTGGAACGGCGTTCGACGCTCTCCGCTCTCGGCCGGAGCCTGCGCCTTGGCAAGCCCTTCACCGGCAAGCTTGCTGAGATCAACCTCGTCCTCGGCATCGTAAAGCTCGCGCTGCTTGTGCTTGCTTTGGTCTTCACTGCGGCGCCGGTTCCGTTCAGCGACGAGTTGGGGACCGGCGTGTTGCGCGCGGCGTTGGCCGCTGCTACCGTCATCTATCTGGTCGCCAACGACTACTGCCAGGTGGTGCGTTTGAGGGCGTTCCTTGAGTTTTGGAGTGTCTTTCGGGGACCGGCGGTTCGCGCATCTGCAACCTGATAGCTCGGCAATCCAGCGAACCGCGTGCGCCGGATCCTCACCTGGCGCCAGGCGTTAGAACAACTTCATCCGGATCACCAGATATTTCTTCGGATCTTCGCGAATGCTCTTGATGAGCTGCTGCGCCTGGTCGGCGGTCTGGTTCAGATGATCGTAGAGTGCGCGGTTCTCGACCAACTGGCCCGCCGTGCCCTGGCCCGCATTGATGCTCTTCAGAATGTTGTCCAGGTTGGTCACCGAATCGTCCAGCTTCTTCGCGAAGTCCGGATCCTTTACCAGCTTGCCCAGCGAGCCCTTGCCGGAGTTGATTTGGGCCACCAGTTGGTTCGTATTCTCTGCGGCTGCGTTCAGACTGTTGTAGAGCGTCTCATCCTTCAGCAACTTGCCTGCGGTGCCTTTGCCGGCATCCAGATCGGCAGTGATCGAATTCAAATGGTCCGCGGCGGAGTTCAGCTTGGTGTACAGCGTGTTGTCGTTCACCAGTTCGCCCAGCGTGCCTTTCCCGTTGGCGATAGCGCTGGTTACCGTTTCGAGATTGCCGGCGATCGATACCATCTTTTTGGCCAGCATCGGATCGTTGATGAGCTCGCCCACCGTGCCGCGCCTGTTGTTGAGGGTATCAACCAGGGTCTCAATCTTGTGGATCAGACGATTGATTTCTTCTATAGAGACCTGGCTGGTGTTGATGACCGACTGAATCGTCGGCGCGCCCGACGATGGCAACTCGGCGTTATCGGCCGGCCGCGGGCCAGTGGCATGAGTGGAATCGATATCCACAAAGCTGTCGCCCAGGACGCCGGCCGCGGTAATCGAGGTTGCCGAGTCGGTGTGCAGGTCGCGCCAATATCTCTCTCCCACCTGCATGGTCACTTCCACCGGAGTTGGGTTCCGGTCGGGAACCACGCGCATGTGTATCACGTTCCCGATAGTGACGCCGTCCAGCGTCACCGGCGCGCCATCCTTCAGCCCGCCCGCATTGGGAAAGTACGATCGGAAAACAACCCTGTGGGAGAACAGACCGCCCGATGAGGCAGTCATAAGAAACATGAGCGCGATGAGCAGGGCGAGGGCGGCCAGAACCAGCGCCCCCACCTTCAGTTGCGACCACTGAATCTCTTTGCGGCTTGGCACTTCACTCCTCTTAGGGAACAGAGTGGGTCGACGCCTTGAGGATAGCAGAACAGGCGCGTTTACCGCCCGTCTTCAAGCACCACGCTGGCCACGGCAATCTCAGCGGAATGCGTGAGCGAAAGCGCGGAGCGGACAACGCCCAACCGGCCGGCAATTTGCGCGGCGCGGCCATGAAATCGCAGATTTGGCTTGCCGCTTGGCTCCCGCGCCACCTCAATCTCCAGCCAGTTCACGCCGAAGCTGATGCCGGTGCCCAGCGCCTTGGCTGCTGCTTCCTTGGCGGCGAAACGGGCCGCGAAACTCTCCGCCGATTTGCGCTTCCGCATGCAGTATGCCTGCTCCGCCTGAAGAAACACGCGGTCGAGAAAGCGGTTGCCATACCGGTCCATGGCGTGTTGGATGCGTCCAATTTCGATTACATCGATTCCGGATCCCGCGATCATCTTGTCCTTCAAGCTATAACATTTCTGCCTTTCCGCGCTTTGCCCCCCAGGCGGAATACTCGCCTCCATGTGCCGTGTTTGCTGAGCCAACCCCAATTATCGGCGCCCGATTTTCCACAGTCCTGTCAGTCCAAAGTTGTGTCAAAGGCAGTCACGTGCCGTTCGACTCCGCAACAGCCTTCATTCACTCTCGCCTGACTCCGATAAAGACCACGTGAAGCGAACTGTCCCCAACCCAATTCCGAGGCCGGCCGTCACCATTCCCTGGGCGATGCAGATGAGAGGCGTCTCCACCGAGGAACCTTCGCGGTTGGTCCGGTCCCTTACCGGCGCTATTCTCGGTTGCGGGGGCTGGGTTCTGTGCCGCGGCGCAAACGACACCGGCAGGGTGAACATGCTCTTCGAGTTCGAGCGCCAGGCCTGCGTCGACATCTACACCCTGCTCATCGCGGCCGGCGTCGAGTTGAGCCAAACCGGGCACATTCGCTTCACAGAGCTTTGCCAGTGCACGCGCAGCCGGCAAAGGGATTGCGGCACGGAAATCGCCAGCGTCGATCTCGAGGTTCAGACCTTTCCCCCCGAGATTGCCGATGTCGTGCAATCGTCAGGCCCCGTATAACCCGGCTCCACGGAGGGCGTCAACGTCCTTCCGTTCCGGCGCGCGCATTTACCGCTAAAAGACGAACGGGATAAATCGTTTCGTCGATCTCATGTAGCGGACATAAGGCTCGCCAAAGCGGCGTGCATTCTCTCGCTCTTCGGCAATCGCCGTTGCAAAAAGAAAACTGCTGGCGCCTACTATCAACGTGATGGACCATGCCCCAAACGGATTTTTAAGATATGCGCACCATGCCAGCGCCAGCAGCGATGCGTACAGCGGATGCCTGATCCAGCGATACGCGCCTACCGTCACCAGCCGGGTCGTATTTTCAAACGGCAGATTCGTGCGCGCCGCGGTATCCAGCTTCGGCCTGCCGATCAAACGCAGTAATCGGAAGCTTTCAATGGCTAGACCAATAGACGCCGCACCCAGGCACCATGCTGCCCACTGACGCGCCGACAACGGGTCGCGAAACCAAGTTGGCGCGTTCAAGAGAATGAGCGCGACCAGAAACTCGAATGCGAAGAAGCGATAGAATCCGTGCGTCCGGGCGTCCCGGAATGATCGCCACGAGAGCGGTAGCAGGGCAATGGAAGAAGCAACAAAAATAGCGACTCGCAAAATACCGCCCTTCGTAAGACCCCCCAGATCAGAGTTCGTGGCATCAGCCACATCAACCCGCCTCGACCAATCCATACCGCCGCTGCCAGGCATCCTTCAGCCGCGCCCACACGCGCGTCCGCTCGGCTTCAGTTACTGCCTCATCGGGCCGAGTGGCAAATTGCGCCGCTTCCTGCTTGGCCAGCTCCAGCAACTGCCGGTCGCGCAGAAGATTCGCCACACGAAACTCCGGCAGACCCGCCTGCCGCGTGCCAAAAAACTCTCCTGGGCCGCGTTGCGAAAGGTCGAGTTCAGCCAGTTCAAATCCGTCCTGCGTTCGCACCATCGCGTTCAGCCGTTCTTCGCCCAGTTCGGTGACCCGCTCGCCGGTCATCAAAATGCAGTAGCTCTTGGCCGCGCCGCGCCCTACGCGCCCGCGCAACTGATGCAACTGCGCCAGTCCGAATCGCTCCGCATGTTCCACCACCATCACCGTGGCGTTGGCAACGTCTACGCCCACTTCGATCACCGTCGTCGACACCAGCACGTCGATCTCGCCGCGCTGGAAACGGCGCATGATCACCTCTTTCTCATCGGCGTCCAACCGCCCGTGCAGCAGCCCAACGCGAAGTTCCGCGAATGGCCCTTTGCGCAGCTTTTCATACATCTCGACCGCAGACCTAAGCCCTGATTTGGCACTCGTACTCGCTTCCTGCGCCGATGCCGGAAACAACGCCGTTGTCTTAGCTTTTGGAGCTTTCTGTGCGAACCGTTTGCGAGGCAGCCATCTCGGCCTGAGCTTCATCCTGCGAAAAATCCAGCTCCGGCCGATCGTCCTTCGTCCCCTCGATCACCGGATACACAATATAAGCCTGCCTGCCCAGCGCCACTTGCTTGCGCACAAAGTCCCACACCTCATCCGCTCGTTCGCCAGGCACGCGCCGCGTCACAATGGGAACGCGCCCCGGCGGCATCTCATCCAGCACGCTGCAGTCCAGGTCGCCGTAGAGTGAAAGCGCCAGGGTGCGGGGAATCGGCGTGGCCGTCATCACCAGCACATCGGGTTCGGGCTGATTCGGTTTCTTCATCAGCTTGAAGCGCTGCAGAACGCCGAATCGATGCTGCTCGTCCACCACAACCAGCCCCAGCCGGTCGAACTCCACCTTCTCTTCGATCAGCGCATGAGTTCCGATGACCAGGTTCGCCTCGCCACGGTTGATCAGCCCACGGTTGGTTCGCTTGCGATCCTCGTCGAGCGATCCGGTCAGCAGCACAATGCGCGGCTTGCGCGACGATCTTTCCAGCAGCTTGCGCGCCGCCAGATAATGCTGCGTCGCCAGAATCTCCGTCGGCGCCATCAACGCTGCCTGGTAGCCGTTTTCCATCGCCACCAGCATGGCCTGGAACGCGACAATCGTCTTGCCCGAGCCCACATCGCCCTGCAGCAGTCGCCGCATGGGATTCGGGGTCGCGCATGTCGGCCACAATCTCGCCCAGCGCCCGCTTCTGCGCCGCCGTAGGATGAAAGGGAAGCACCTCGCGGATCGCCTCTCGCACCTTGTCGTTGGCCGCAAACCCGATGCCCTTGCGCTCCTTCATGCGCCGCCGCTTCAGCTCCAGCCCAAGTTCCAGAAAAAACAGCTCCTCGAAGATCAACCGCCGGTGCGCTGCAGTTGACGCGCTTTGCAGTTGCTCGAAGAGCGTCCCCTCCGGCGGGAAATGAACCTCGCGCAGCGCCGTCTCGCGATCCGGTAATTGCAGCCGCTCCAGCATCGCGCGCGGCAGACATTCCGGCACCGCGCCGCGCATACTTTCCAGAAGATTGAAGATCACCTTCCGCTGCCATCTTGACGCCAGCCGGCTTCCGCCCAGCGATTCATACACCGGCGTAATGCGCCCGACTTCCAGCAGCAGTGTCTCCGCATCGTCTGTCGCGTCCGGCAGAATCTCGAACTGCGGCTGGATCATCTTGAAGTTGCTTGTCGAGCGCGACGGCTCGACCTTGCCGTATACGGCGACTGTTTGCCCGGCGTGAAATTTGCCGTCCAGATACGGCGAGTTGAACCAGAGGCACTTGAGCGCGTGCCGTCCCTGTCCCACGGTCACTTCGAATAGCGGCATCCGGCGCGTGCGCAGCAGAATCGCTCCCCGCACCTCGCCGATCACGCTGGCCACTTCGCCCGGCTTCAATTCGTCAAGACTGCGCGGGTTCTGCCGGTCCTCGTACCGAAAGGGAAGGTGATAGAGAAGATCCTCGGCTGTCTGTATGCCTTTTTCGGCGAGCATCTCCGCTACGTGCGGTCCCACGCCGCGCACATATTTCACCGGAGTATCGAGGGCAGGCACAATCGGAATGCTACATGGCGTGTCTGCACGGCGACAAACGCGGCGCAGTGCATGGCTATTCAGTGCCGGGTAGGGGCGTGTATGGTGGTAGGCGACAAATTTCCCTCGGGGAGGCACTCAATGCACGAATTCAATCGCAGATCATTTTTGAAGGCGGCCGGCGCCGTTTCGGCGACCACCCTTCTCGGCCCGCGCGTCCACGCTTTGGCTGCCGCGCAAGCCGCGCCCGCCCGGTCCGTCGCCGCCAACGACAATATCCAGATTGCGCTCATCGGCGCCGGCAGTCAGGGCCAGGGCGACACGCGCACGGCCGTTCAGGTTCCCGGCGTCAAGCTCGTTGCCGTCGCGGACTGCTACAACGGCCGCCTCGAACACGCAAAAGAGATCTGGGGCAGCGACATCTTCACGACCCGCGACTACAACGAGATCCTCGCCCGCAACGATATTGACGCCGTTATCGTCGCCACGCCCGACCACTGGCACAAACAGGCCGCTGTCGACGCCATGAAAGCCGGCAAAGATGTCTACTGCGAAAAGCCCATGATCCACCTGTACGCCGATGGGCCTGAGATGATCGAAACCGCGAAGGCTACAGGCCGGGTCCTGCAGATTGGGAGCCAGCGCGTCAGTTCAATCATCTATGCCAAGGCCAAGGAACTGCTGGCCGCCGGCGCCATCGGCCAACTCAATATGGTCACCGCGCACTGGGATCGCAACTCCGCGATCGGCGCGTGGGACTACACCATTCCACCCGATGCCTCGCCCGAAACCTGCGACTGGCCGCGGTTTCTCGGCACAGCGCCTAAAATCCCCTTTAACTCCGAGCAATTTTTTCAATGGCGCAAATGGAAGGCCTACGGTAGCGGCGTGGCCGGCGACCTTTTCGTACACCTGTTCAGCGGAACGCACTTCATCACCGGCTCCAACGGCCCCACGCGCGGCATGGCGACGGGCGGTTTACGCTTCTGGAAAGATGGCCGCAACGTGCCCGACGTGATGCTCGGTCTCTTCGATTATCGCGAGGGCTTCAATCTGAATGTGCGCGTCAACTTCGTCGATGGCGGCGAGGAGAGCGAAGGTCTCGTCTTTACCGGTTCTGAGGGCACGATGGAAATTGCCGGCAACACGGTCAGCGTCAATCGTGTACCGCGCGAAAAGGAGCCGGGCCTCCAGATCGGCAGCTTCGCCGAAGCAACGCAGAAAGCCATTCTTGAGGACTATGCGCGTAAGTATCCGCGTACGCATCCTGAGGGCGAGCCGGCAGCCGGCTTCGAAAGGTACGTCGCGCCCGCCGGCTACAGCGACAGCTACGACCACTTCAAGAACTTCTTCAACTCTGTGCGCATGCACCAACAGCCGGTTGAAGATGCGGTTTTCGGATTCCGTGCAGCAGGCGCCGCGCTGCTGAGCAATTTGAGCTACGATCGCGGCGCAATTGTCGGCTGGGATCCCGACGCGATGAAGCTCATCTAGAGCATTTTAGTTAATACTGTGTCCGATATCCGCAGTGGCGGAACCAGGCTTGTGCATTGTCTGCGGTAATGGTCTGGAGCGCTTCAGTGATGGCCTGGTCGAGGGCTTCGGCAGTGCGTGCTTTGGCCGAGCGCAGGAACTGTTTGAACTTGAACCACGCCTTCTCGATGGGATTCAGGTCCGGGGAATAGGGCGGCAGGTAGAGCAACCTTGCACCGCAGGCCTCGACCTTCTCGCTTATGCCGGCCACTTTGTGAGCGCTCAGATTGTCCAGCACAACCACATCGCCGGGCTCCAGTTTCGGGCACAACACCCGTTCCACGTAGGCGGTGAAGATCTCTCCGTCGGTGGCTGCCTCGATGGTCATCACGGCTTCAATTCCGCGCAGGCTCATCGTTCCCAGCGTGGTCAGCACCTTCCAGCGTCCCTGAGGAGTGGCCTCGGCGATGCGCTCGCCCTTCGCTGCCCTTCCCCAGAGCCGCGTCATCGAGGTGGTCACTCCGCTCTCATCGAGAAACTTCAGCTTTTCCGGCGGGATCGTGGCGATGACGGCGAGGAACTCTTCCCGCCGTTGCCGGTTCTCGTTTGTGTCCCGCTCGCGGGCGTGGAGCGACTTTTTTTAAGACGCATTCCCATCTTCCTCAGCACCAGCCACAGCGAGGGTCGGCTCACGCTCAACTGTGCCTGCCCGCGAAGCTTGTCCTGCAACTCCGACAGCGTCAAGTCAGGCTGTTGCCGAAGCCAGGTCCGGAGCCGCTCGCGAATCGGCGCGGTGAACTTGGGTTTGCGTCCGGGCCGGTGCGGCACCCGCGTCATGGTTCCGGTGCGCAACTGCTGGCGCCGGATCTTCTTCACGTAGCCATAGCTGACTAGAAAACGCACCGCCAGCTCCGGCTCGCTTCCTTCGCCTCGCTCCCAGGCTCCCAGAATCCTGCGCCGAAGATCGTCTGAATGAGGTTTCGCCATCCCAGTTGGGACAATCGCCAACTCAAACCTACCATGGGTCAGACGGATACGCTATTAACTAATTTGGTCTAGGTGCGCTCATGCGATAGCATTCTGCCCCACTCCAACTCGCGCGTCTCAGCTAAACTCCACCACCCGGTGCGGGACGTACAGTTCCTCGAGCGCAGTCATTTCCTCCGCCGTCAACTGCACAGCAAGCGCAGCCACGGCATCCTCTAGATGATGCGGCTTGGTCGCGCCCACAATCGGCGCGGTCACGCCAGGCTTGGCCAAGAGCCACGCCAGCGCAACCTGTGCGCGGGGAATCCCGCGTTTTTCGGCAATTTCCCCAACCCGGTCCACCACCTTGCGGTCGGCCTCCTCTGTGTTTGAGTAGAGGACGTTGGCAAATCTGTCGCTCTCCGAGCGAAGCGTCGTCTCAGCCTTCCATGCTCGCGCCAGCCGGCCGCGCGCCAGCGGGCTCCAGGGAATTACGGCTACGCCTTCAGCCCGGCACAACCCCATCATCTCGCGCTCTTCCTCGCGATAGAGCAGGTTGTAGTGATTCTGCATGGAGACGAAGCGCGTCCATCCGTGCCGGTCGGCGAGATACAGCGCCTTCGCGAACTGCCACGCATGCATCGACGAGGCGCCGATATATCGCACCTTTCCCGCCTTCACCACATCGTGCAGCGCTTCCAGCGTCTCTTCGATGGGAGTCTCGTAGTCCCAGCGATGAATCTGGTAGAGGTCCACGTAATCGGTCTCAAGGCGCTTCAGGCTCTGGTCGAGCTCAAAGAAAATTGCCTTGCGTGACAGGCCTTGTCCATTCGGCTCTTCGCGCATCACGCCCTGCACCTTGGTCGCAATCACCACCGCCTCGCGCCGCATGTTGGCCTTCAGGAAGCGACCCACCACAACCTCGCTCTCGCCGCCCGAATACACGTTGGCGGTATCGAAGAAATTGATCCCCAGGTCGAGAGCCTGGCGCAGAAACGGGAGGCTTTCGGCCTCGTTCAGCGCCCAGGGCTGGCGGCCTGGCAGAAGTTTCCCGCCGCCGGGCTACCGTAGGTCATGCATCCAAGGCAAATCCGCGAAACTTTCAGTCCGGTGCGGCCAAGATTGACGTAGTCCATGGTTGCTCCTGGTTAGAGCCTGTTATTTACTTTCGCACAGGTGGCGTTGCGAGCGAAAATCCGGCCATAATCGGGGCCCCCACGGACAGGTCTTCGTCCGTGGGGTGGAGACGAGGCGGAGGCCGAAGGCTTTGGTGGCCCCAAGGTCGAGGCCGACAACGAAGTATGGCCGGATTTGCGCCGCAACCCAAGGCACGCGGCCTCTGCGTGCTGGGGTGGAACCCGAAGGGCTGGGGCCGATTTTCCTCGTTTCTTTGTCGCTCGTCGCTCGCAGACACCCGGTATGCTTCACTCCTCGCTTCTCGAACTGAGAAAAATTGGCTCCCAGCGCCACCCGCGGGAAAGTGAATAACAGGCTCTAGACCCAGTCTCGCTAATGTATCTGAAGAATAAACTCTTGCGTTCGGGGGGTAGTTGCGGCAAACCAGAAGCATGGCTGATTTGAGTGATTTTCAATGGGAAAGCGTGCGGGACTTTGTGGAGTGGGATCAGCAGCGGCGGCAGCGGCCGGATGGCCGTGGCGGGCGTTGGAGCGAGGCTCGGCAAGTGTTGAACGATGTGCTTTGGATACTGCGCACGGGTGCGCCGTGGAAGGATCTTCCGCGCCGTTACGGGGCCTATCAAACCTGCCATCGCCGCTTTCAGCAATGGCAGCGCTCTGGGGTGCTGGACGGCATTTTGTGGGCCCTGTGCGAGGGCCTGATGGCGCGCGGGAAATTGGACCTGAGCCAGAGCCTGGTCGACGCCTCGTTCAGCGGGGCAAAAAGGGGGGCGATCGCATTGGTCCAACGCGCTGCGGCAAAGGGAGCAAGATCATGGCAATCGCAGACGGCGGCGGTGTTCCTATCGCCGTCGGGGTTACGAGCGCTTCGCCGAATGAATCCACGCTTGTCGAGTCCACGCTCGACCAGCGCCACGTCGGCCCTTTGCCCAAGCGCATGATCGGCGACAAAGCTTACGACAGCGATCCGCTGGACGAGCGCCTGCAGGCACGAGGCATCGAGATGATTGCCCCAAACCGGCGCAAACGCTGCAAAACCCAGGATGGAAGACCGCTCCGCCGCTATCGACACCGCTGGAAGATCGAACGGCTGTTTGCCTGGCTGAAGAACTTCAGGCGAATTTGCTGCCGTTGGGAGCGCCACGCAGACAACTTCCTCGGCATGGTCCAGCTTGGTTGCATGTTAATCATGCTGAGGCATCTGTGAGACTGCTTCTAGAGTGTAGTGCGCCGCGCTGGTTGTGTACGGATTGTTTGGCGCTGGCGCGCTCTGAATCTTTGCCGCTGTCGGGCGTCTTACTATAAATCGTCAAAGCCCCGTGGTTCTTTGGCGACAGAGTACTTTCGTGCGTTGCACGCAAGCAGCCTGAAGTGTTTCGATTGAGCCTGTACGTACCTCGGTAGACAACCTCTGCCCCAGGGCGAGAATCTAAAATTGCGATGCTTGGGTAGGGATCTGATTTTCGGGCTCCTTCCGTAGGCTCCGGCGCTTACGACAGAGTGAACGGTGGCGTCTAACGGGCATTCAGTAGCTAAAACGGCCAGAAAGGCGCCGGACGAATTGAGTCAGACGACGGCAGCGACGACGGAATGGCGCAAGCGCCCCTCGCGTGCCGCGGGTCGGCGCTTTCCATCCAGTTTGCATCGGCTGGCGCGGGCATCGGCATTCGCCGCGGTCCCGGCCTTTCTTTTGCTGGCCGGTTGCGGCGGGTCGGTGTCTGGCAGCTCCAACGGCACATTCTCCATCTCGCCCGGCACAGCAACCATCGACACCAATTGCACCGGCTGCAATAACACGAACAGCTCAACGGGCCAACCCTATGAGCAATTCATAGCCACGCTGAGCAGCGGCGGTGCCGCAAGCGTCAACTGGTCCGTCTCCGGTGGAGACGCGAACGCCGGCCCTGGAACCATCACCAGCAACGGACAATACACGCCTCCGCCCTACCTCACCGCCGACAGCGTTCAGGTCACGGTGACGGCCACGCTCACTTCCGGTTCCGGATCTGCGGTAACCGCGGCAGTGACCGTCACGCCGGGATTCCGTTCTCCGCTCACGCCTGAGAACGTGAGCCTGGGCAGCGGCGGGTCGGTGACCATTACCGGTTACATCGACGAAGCCGGCGGCACCACTGGCATCAACTACGCCGTTTCCAACTCTTCTACCGGTTCAAACGGCGGGCAGGGCACTTTGGCGAACACAAACTGCACGCGTAGCAGCAACGCGTTCACTTACTGCACCGTCACCTACACCGCTCCAGGCACGGTATCGTCCAGCAGCTCTACTTACGTGGTGGCCACCATCGGCACATCCTCTTCCAAAACCGCCACCCAGGTATTGCTCAACACCGCTGGAATCTCCAGCGATCCTGCCACGCATCAAGTGCAATTACCCACGCCGATTCTTCTGGGCAGCTCTGGCGGCAACGATAACGATTACGACACAACCGTTCAGGGCGGACAGACCTTTATCACGGATTGTTGCGGCGGTACCCTCGGCTCTCTGATCCAGAACAGCAGCGGAACGCAGTACCTGTTGAGCTGCAACCATGTTCTTGCGCGCAGCGATCAGGCCAGCGTGAACGAAACGATCATTCAACCCGGCCTCATCGACGACGATTGTGAACCCACCAACGGCGACCCCGCCGGAACCGAATCACTGGTGGGCGTTCTCACGACCTGGCTCCCGCTCAGCTCCAACTCCACCAACGCCGACGCCGCCATCGCAGCGGTGAACTCAGGCGCTGTGAGTTTGACTGGCGCAATCATGGAATTGGGCACATTGCAGGGCAACGGCACGCTGGCTGCAGCGCCTCCGGGAACTTCGTCGACCGGTGGCAAAGGCGAGAACGGGTCGGTGGGGATGACAGTGGCCAAAAGCGGACGCACCACCGGGCTCACCTGCGCCAACATCTCCGCAATCGACCTCGACGTGGATGTCAGCTACTACAAGGATTGCGGTGAAACCGAGCCTTACCTGACCAAGACCTATACCAACCAGATCGCTATCGAAGGAAATGAATTCAGCGATGCGGGCGATTCCGGATCACTTGTGGTCGATGCGAGTAACGCCGAACCCGTCGGCCTTTTCTTCGCCGGCGGAGTCACCAACGTGGGCGGGCAGGAAATGAGCGAGGGCGTAGCCAACCCCGCGCCGGACGTGCTGACCGAGTTGAATACATTGAGCACGCAGCAGGGAACTCCAACCACCTACACCTTCGTCGGCACCACAGACCATCCTGTTAGTTGTCTGGACTACGGCGCCGGCACGGTCACCCCTGCGCAGGCCAGTACCCTAGCGGGAGCCCAGAGCGCACTCGCCCAGGAGGCGCTCACGCAGGCGCGCATGCTGGTCAATCCTTCAGCCGGCGTTCTCGGCGCGGCCGTAGGCAAGAGCAGCGACCATGCCGGCGAAGCGGCCGTGATTCTCTACGTTGACCGGAACATGAACGTAGCCGCGCCGCAGCTTGTCGACGGTGTTCGTACCGAAGTGATTCCCACCACGACGCAGGCAGTAGCTGCGGGCACGGCGCCACAATATCCCACGCAGTCCAGCGTTCTTCCGCCGTTGGGCTCTTCCGTCCTGAATCAGGCCATCGCTGCCAAGCAGCAGATTGCGCAAAGCCTGATGGCGCAAAATCCTGCCTTCTTTGGCGTGGGCGTGGGCCAGAGTTACGACAATCCTAAAGAAGCCGCGCTGGTCATCTACGTTGACCGCGGGCAGGTTCCTTCCACGCTTCCAGCCACCATCGATGGCCTGCGCACGCGCTACATCATCATGGACCGCTTCCACGTCACGCGGTCCTATCTCACCGGGTCCGTCAGGCGACAGAGCCATTGCATGGCACATCCGGCAACTCGCCAAAACAAGGGGATCGACCTCCTGAATCGACGCAGATTGCCAAGTCTGAATCTGTTCTAAGCCGCAGCTTACTAGTGCGTTCTACCGGTTCAATCGCATCGTTGCGGTGTCATTTTGCGTTTACAGCCGAAGCACGTCCGCCTGTCGCTGCACCCGTTGCGCCGGTCAGTCCAGGGCCGTCGGGGATAAACACTTCGAAGACCGTGCCGGAACTATACTGCTTTGGTGTATCCGCAGCTGGAGCCACGCGGCTGCGCACGCGCACCGATCCATGGTGCTTGAGAACGATCTCATGGCTCACCCAAAGCCCCAGCCCAGTCCCCGTCACTTCCTTGGTGGTGAAAAAAGCTTCAAAGATATGCTCGCGAACCTCCGGCTCCATTCCCACTCCCGTATCCGCCACGGCAAAGCGGATTCCGCCTTGCGCCGGAACCTTCCAGTCATGGCCGCGGCGCGCCCGTATCGTGAGCCTTCCCCCATTGCTGCTCGCGTCGATCGAATTTCCTACCAAGTTCGCGAATACCTGGCGGATCTCACCGGCAAAACAAAAGAGCGTCATTTTGGAGTCATAATCTCGCACTATTTGAAGATCGAGCGCATTGATGCGGCTCTGGTACAGGCTGAGTACAGAGTCCAGCAGCTCTCCCAGCGTCACGCGCCCCGGCTGCGTCGGCTGGCGGTAAAAGCGCAGGGTCTGCTGCGTGATCTCCGTGATCCGCTTCGCCTCGTATTCAGCCATGGCCGCGTATTGTTGCGCCGTCTCCGGAAGATCGGTACTGTTGCGCAAAAGAAAAAGCAGGTTGGTAATCGCTTCCAGCGGATTGTTGATCTCGTGCGCGATCGACGCCGCCAGCCTCCCTGTCACCGCGAGCTTTTCGCTGCGCCGCAGGGCCTCTTCGCTGCGTTTGCGATCGCTTGCGTCCAGTGCAATGATTCCAACCCAGCGCACCTGGTTCGGAGTGGTTCGCACCGGGTAGGCGCTGATCAGCCAGGTCGAAAGCAATCTCGATTTGCTGCTCTCCATGTTCAGCTCAAGGTTTCGCACGGGCTCTTCACAGGCGAAAACGCGCTGCACTGCGTCTTCGATCTCCCGCGCAGCGGCCCGCTCCAGCAAATCCGGCAGCGTGCGCCCCAAATGACGGCTGATTGTGGTTCCGCTCATGGAGGCGAAGATTCGGTTCACGCGCACGAAACGTCCATTGTGGTCTACGAAGGCTAATCCAATCGGTGCATTCGCCAGCATCGAGTCAAGCAGCGAGAGCGTGTCGTTCAGGCCGGCGCGCTGCTCGGCCAGCGACGCCACCATGCGGTTGAAGGTCTCGATCAAATCCCCAATCTCATTGTGAACGGTGACCGGCAGCGGGAAGCGGCTCACGTCTTCCGGCGAGGTCATCAGCGCTGTTGTGCCGTGGTGCAGCAGCGCCAGCGGGCGCGTAATGGCGCGGCCCATCGTCAATACCAACAGCGTCGACGCCACAAGCCAAATGATGCCGAAGATCGCCGTGTCTCCCAGCAGAGCATCCAGTTGCTGGCGAGCCGCGCTGCGGTCGAAGGCCACAAAAGCATAACCGCGCAAATCATCTCGCGTGTAGATCGGCCGGATGGCCTCCAACCCTCCGCTCTGAGTCGAAAAAATGGTCGACTTCCCCTGGGTGGCGAGAGGAATCTGCAGGCGCTCGCCGGCACTGATCCCCGGTGGCTCCGGTCTTATGCTTCTTACAAAAAGCACGTCTCCCGAGGGGCTTACTATCTTCGCCGACTCGATAATCGGCGAATCGACAATCGTCCGCACGGCCAGATCCACCCAGCGCGGCCGTTGTTGCTCAAGCGCCTCGGCAGTCTGGTTCGCCAGCGCGGTCGACTCATACTGGAGCCAATACCGTGCGCGTTCATTGGTCCGGCGATTCTGCTGGCGTGTCAACAGCACCGCAAAAAGGCTGATCGACAGCGCTTCCAGCAATAAAAGTCCCGCCAGCATCTGCCAGCGAATCGATCGAGGCCACCAGCGCATGCGCAAGGATGCACCTCCGGGGAGTTCAGTAGCTTAGTCTACCGGACTGCCCGCAGTCACAGCGTCTTGAGCCTCGTCGCTCCGCTTGATCCTGGCCACCAGCGACGCGGCGATCTGCCGTCCGTGAAACCGTCCGTTCTCAATGAAGATCTCGCTCGTGCGCGAGCCGGCAACAATCACGCCAGCCAGATAAATTCCCGGTACGTTGCTTTCCAGCGTCTCGGGATCGCAGACAGGCAACCGGTCCTGGCCCTCAAACCGCACCCCCAGCCTCTCCAGAAATACAAAATCAGGATGGTATCCGGTCATGGCAAACACAAAATCGTTGCGCAGCGTCTCGCGGCTCGTGGGAGTATCCACTACGACCGCGTCCGGCGTGATCTCCACAACCTGCGTCGAAAAGTAGGCCTTGATTTCGCCGTCTTTGATTCGGTTTTCGATGTCCGGCTTGATCCAGTACTTCACGTGCGGCTGAATCTCCGGTCCGCGGTAGACGAGCGTGACGCGCGCGCCGCTTCGCCACAGTTCGAGGGCCGCGATGGCAGCGGAGTTCTTGCCGCCAATGACCATCACGTCCATGCCGTAAAACGGGTGCGGGTCGTGATAATAGTGATGAACCTTGCTCAAAGTCTCGCCGGGAATGCCCATCCAATTGGGCAGGTCATAGTAGCCGGTGGAGATGGCCAGTTTGCGAGCTTCGATTGCTCCCGGCCGGCCGAAACGGTCCACGGTTTGCGCGGTGAAGGCGCCATCAGACCCGGTTACGGTTTCAACACGGTGATACTGTCGCATGTCGAGCCGGTAGTAGGCTGCCACCTGGCGGTAGTATTCGAGCGCTTCGCCGCGCGTGGGCTTTGCATTTGGACTGGGAAAAGGGATTCCGCCGATCTCGAGGCGCTCCGAGGTGGTGAAGAAGGTCATGTGTGCGGGATAGTGAAAAATCGAATTGCAGACGCAGCCCTTATCCACCAGCACGGCGCGGAAGCCCGCCTTTTGCGCCTCAATAGCGCAGGCCAGCCCCGTCGGCCCGGCGCCCACTACAAGCAGATCGAAGACCGAATCCTGCACAGCACCCAATGGCTGCTCGCTCATGTTCCTAGATTAGGCCATTACGGCCCTTGCCGCGCTCGAATGTCCCCCTCAGCAAAAAGCTCCAGCCTGAGCTGGAGCTTTTCGTGGCTTTGATGCCGCTTTCTTACGCGAGTACGGGCGACGGCTCAAGTATCGGAATGGCCGGCGCTTCGACCGAGACCGGCGCTGGCACTGCGGCCGGTTGCGACGGCGTATGAGACGTCCGCGTCAGCCGGTGAACAAAGTGATATGGCGGCCACGGGCCCGAAATCTGCATCTGGCACTCCCGCAGCAGGGCGCTGGTGGTCACAAATTTGTTATGGTACCGCTCCACGCACTTCCGATCAATCAGATGGGCGATATCCAGCATCATCTTTCCGTTATCCAGCAACCGGCAGCTCACTTCCTCGTCCAGCGGCTGGAACAGCCTGTGCATCTGGAAGCTCACCGCGCGCGCGCGCGTCTGTCGTTCCCGCGCCCGCGAGGCGTTCTCCCGCAGATTGCTCAGGTATTCGCGGCCCACCCCCTCCGCGGCCAGATGCTTCTCAATCTCTCGCCCGCAGCAATCGTCCACGAAGATCTTCAGGTGCATCTCCGTCTTGCCGCGCAGCTTGTCGATATTGCCCAGAAACTGCCGCTGATTGGAGCGGATGGACCGGCGCAATGACTCATCGTCGTTGAAGACGGTGCCGAATCGGAAGGGAAGAACCGTGGAGTGTTGGAAACAATCCGCAATCACGCGCGCGTGGTCCACGCCTGACCGCTGGTTGAGGCTCTCCTGTGGGTTATGTTCGCTCACGATCACCGCTAGATCGCTTGCTGGATAAAGGAAAACCTGATTGCCACTGACTCCAAAGACCGATTCCATCGGAACCGGTTTACGATGACGTGCTATTGCCGGAAATGCTTGTTTTTCACCGATGCAGTAGGCATACCATGCCATGACGAGACACTCCGTCCGCGCGCGCCACAACAGTCAGGCGTCGCTGGTTGATGAAGCTCTGTGAACTTGGGAACAACTGCATTCATAGTGGAACCGAGGCGGGACCGTGGTCGCGGCCTAACAAAACTACCGGAATACTAGTCTTCTGAAAATACGACTGGCAACACCTCGCTCGAAAAAGTTAGCCTCTCTCACTACCTTGTGCAAAAGTCGCATTGATAAAACAGAAATCCATTTTGATTTGATCGAATTTGTCTGCTGAAACGATATAAAGGCCCGAAATGGTGCCTAGTAGGCTCCATCCATCAGTCCCTCCGATGCAACCGCACAGCCACCCCAACTCGGGCTGGCTTCATCGAGTACTGGTTTTCCACACAGGCCGAGCTTACTCCGCCGTTTCACCCCTCTACGCAGCAGCATTCCCACCGCATCGGTGCAGGCCAGTGAAGTCTAGTAGACTCAACGGCAGAATGTTTGCTTTTTCCCGCTTCTTTCACCACCGCCCTCTCGCTTTGGTTCTTCCCGCGCTTCTGGCCGCGCTGATTGCTGGAGCCGCTTTCACTGCCTCTCCCTCAGCCGCTCAGGGCACCCATCTCTGGACCCAATCGCAGATGGAAGACTTTGAGAAGGGCACGCCAGAGGGTGTTTCCATCGAGAGCGACGGCCACTTGCGCCAGGGGCCCGGGCTCACTGACCTCGTCACCACCCCCTCCGCCTTCGTTTGGTCTCTGGCGGTGGATAAAAACGGCAGTATCTTCGCCGGAACCGGCACGCCTGCGTCCGTGCTTCGCCTCGGCCGGCAACCCGGCGAAAAGCCTTTCGTCCTGTTCGAAAGCAGAGATCTCAGCGTGCAGGCCATCGCTATAGGCCCGGATGGCTCCCTCTATGCCGCCACAATGCCCTCCGGCAGAGTGTACAAACTCAACCCCGGCGCGACAGCCAAGCTCGACGAAGCCAGCGCACCGGTCGTCTTTGATGTCGCCAAAGTGGGTGCATCCGCCACCGGAGACAACAATATCCCCTCTTCCGCGCCAGGTGCGCAATCGCACTACATCTGGGATTTAACCTTTGATTCTGCCGGGCGGCTCTACATCGCCACTGGCAATCCCGGCGCTGTCTACCGCGTCGATCCCGCCAAACCCGGCGCAGCGCCCGAGCTGTTTTTCAAAAGCGACGAGGCACACATCCGCACTCTGGCCTGGGACGGCAAAGACAATCTGATCGCCGGCTCCGACGGTTCCGGACTGGTCTACCGCATCAATCCCGAGGGCAAGGGCTACGTGCTCTTCGAGGCTCCGCGCCGTGAAATAACATCCATCGCCATTGGCGCCAACGGAACCATCTACGCGGCCTGCGTGGGCGACAAGAGCCGCAATCCCTTGCCTCCGCTGCCCGTGCAGGGAGCCGCATCCGTCACCATCACTGTCGTCCAGCCCCAATCGCTGCAGGCAGCCAACTCCAGCTCTTCCGTGCCTGAAGGAACAGAAATCTACGCTCTCAGCGAGGGCCAGGCGCCGCGCCTGCTCTGGTCCGGTAAGGACGAGATCGTCTATGCGCTGGCGGCCCGTTCCGATGGTCTCCTGGCGCTCAGCGGCAATCGCGGCCAGGTCTTCCGCATTCAGGATGACGGCAGCTACGCCGACATCGCTCACTCTGCAGGCGCAGCAGGGGCTTACCATGGCCGCGGCGCCTGCCGGATCCGGCGCTGGCAGTCTCCTCATCGGTACGGGCAACACCGGCAAAGTCTACATGCTGGGCCCATCCGATACGCACGAATACGCCAGCGACGTGCTCGATGCCGGAGCCTTCGCCCGCTTTGGGCGCGTCGAGATCGAGCCGGATTCATCTGCCTACCAAATCCTCACTCGCACCGGAAACGTGGAGCAGCCCGTGCGCGGCTGGAGCGACTGGCAGCCCCTTCAGGACGGCTCGGTAGTCTCGCCGCCGGGCCGCTTTCTGCAGTGGAAGGCGGTATTGCAAGCGGGCGGCGTCCTGGGCAGCGTGGGTGTCAACTATCTCCCCGTCAACTCCGCGCCTGTGGTCGACGAACTCGTTGTGGTCCCCGGCGCGCGGCTCAATCCCCAAACTCCCGCTTCCTCAAACCAAACCATCAACATCTCCCTCCCGTCGTCCAACGACGGCTCGACCGTCACCTACGACACCAGTTCGAGTTCTCCGCTCCAGGCCACCAAGGACCGCACCGCCGTCACCGTCCGCTGGGCGGCGCACGACGACGATGGCGACGCGCTCGTCTATTCGCTCTACCTGCAGGGCGACGGAGACGCCGCCTGGTGGCCTTTAAAGAAAAAGATTAAGGATCAGGCGTATAGCTTTGATGCCACAATAATTCCTGACGGCGGCTATCGCATCAAAGTAGTTGCCTCTGACGCGCCCTCGCACTCCCCCGGCGAAGCGCTCACTGGCGAAAAGATCAGCGACCGCTTCGAGATCGACACTACGCCGCCGGCGATCGCGAATCTCAAGGCCGCCGGGCAGCCGGTTACCTGCTCAAGCCTCAACTGCCCCAAACCGTTTCTCATCTCCTTCGATGCCGTGGATTCGTACTCGCCCATCACTCGCGCTCAGTACTCAGTCGACGCCGGACCGTGGCAATACATCGATCCGGTTGGCATGATCTCTGACTCCAAGCGGGAGCACTATGAATTTCACATCTCGCTGGATGTGGAGAGCGGCAAAATCGGCGAGCACCTCATCACCGTCCGCGCCTACGACCGCTTCGACAACGTGGGCGTGGCCAAGACGATCATTCCGGCCCAGGAACAATAGGCCCTGAGAAGGCAGCCCAGGGAAAACAGACCCTGGAAAAACTGGTTGCTACCGATGCGATTTGAATTCTATGTCGCGGCGCGATACCTGAAAGCCAAGCGGCGGCAAGCCGTCGTCGGCGTTGTCACCGCCATTTCCATCATTGGAGTCGCTGCTGGCGTGGCCGCGCTCATCATTGCCCTCGCCATCACCAACGGCATGCGCCGCGACCTGCAAGACAAGTTGCTGGGCTCCAGCGCCCACGTACAGTTGATGCAGGTTGACGGTCGCGGCATCCCCGACTGGCGGCCGCTCCTGGCACGTTTGCGCAACGTCCCCCACGTGGTCGCGGCCTCGCCCGGCTTATACGAGCAGGTCCTCGTGGCTCGCGGCGCCCGCGATGGCGGCGCGCTGCTCGAAGGCATCCTGCCCGACTACGAGCGAACCGTCAGCGACCTGCTTTCCACGGCCACGCCCGGCGCGGTGCAGGCTCTTGAGCCCGAACCCGAATCCGCCTCCGCGCAAAACGCCGAACTGCCGCCCATCGTTCTCGGCAGCGACCTCGCCGAAACCATCGGCGCCGCCACCGGCGATTCCGTAATGATCATCAGCCCGCAAGGTGAGATGACGCCCTTCGGCGTGATTCCCAAGTACGTACGCTTCCGTCTCGCCGGCACTTTTCACTCCGGCTTTTATCAGTACGACGCCCAGATGGGCTTTCTGCGCCTCGCCGACGCGCAGCGCCTCTTCGATGAGCCCGACCTGCTCTCCGTCATCAGCTTCAAAGTCGACAATCTCAATCGCGCGCCCGAGATCGCGCATGCCATCGAGCAGGCCGCCGGCAAGGGCTACATGACCACCAACTGGACCGACCAAAACCGCGAGCTCTTTCGCGCCCTCAAACTCGAACAGGTGGTCACGTTCATCGTTATTGCGCTCATTGTGATCGTAGCGGCGCTCAACATTCTCATCGCGCTAACCATGATGGTGATGGAAAAGACCCGCGACATCGCCGTCATGATGAGCTACGGCGTCGACCCCGGCCAGGTTCGCCGCATCTTCCTGTTGCAGGGATTTCTCATCAGCATTGTCGGCACCATGCTCGGTCTCGCCCTCGGATACTTCGCTTCCTGGGCCGGCAGCTACTACCACATTCCGCTTTCTCCCGACGTCTACTCCATCGACACGCTGCCCTTTGCGCCGCGCCTGATCGATGGCGTCATCGTCTCCGCGGTCTCCATCGGAATCTCACTCCTGGCCACGCTCTACCCATCCTCGTCGGCCGCGCGCATCCTGCCGGCCGAGGCATTGCGCTACGAATGATGGTTACTACTGCGGCGTAATAATCCCGCCCATCGCGTGCCGCCGCGGCAGAACAATGCCGCGATGATCCACTTCCGCGGGCAAGCCTTTCGATTCGCTCGAATCCGGCAACTCCGCTCGCTCCACTAGCGCGCCCCCACACGCGGGGCACCAGTCCGCCTTCGTCTCAGCGGCCAGCACCGCATGACATTGGCTGCAAATCCGTTCCATATCGCCAAGCTTACCGCAAGTGTAGAGGCTTCTATTTCTCTGACCCCTGATTCCTGCCGCTCGTCCTCGTTCCCTGCTTTTCGTACACTGTCTTTATGCACCCTCCCCTTCGCCTGGTGGCCATCGACATGGATGGCACGCTGCTGCCGACGTCGTCGCAATTGATTAGCAAGCGCAATGCGCGGGCGCTATGCGCGGCGCAGGAGGCGGGAGTCACAGTGGCCATTGCGACGGGGCGGCGCGCGGCTTATACCGTGCCTTTGCTTCAAGGCCTGGGCCTGCGAGCGGATACGCCGCTTATCACGTCCAATGGTGCAGTGCTCTGCACGCTGGACGGTGAAACCATCAGCCGCTCCCATATAAACGCGGGTGTCGCACGGGGCCTTTGCGGCTTGCTCCGCCCCTTCGGATCGGTCATCTTCACCTTCGACCGGCCCGGACGCGGCGAACTGGTCCTTGAGGATCTCTATCAGGCGCACGGCCGCATCGCTATGTGGGTTGAGGCGAACCGCAACGCGATCGAGGTCGTCAAGCCGCTGGAGTCGGCATTGGTCGACGGCGACGATCCCATTCAGGGCTTGGTAGCCGGAAGCATGGACCAGATGAAGCAAGCTGAAAAAGCGCTGAAGGCCAGCCAGTGGCGGAGCTCCTGCGACTGCGTTCGCACCGAGTATCCCGCGCGCGACATATGCATCCTCGATCTGCTGCCGCCAGGCATTTCGAAGGGATGGGCGCTCGAGCGCCTTGCCGCGCGCCTTGGAGTTGATCGCAAAGAGACGATGGCCATCGGCGACAACTGGAACGACGCAGGTATGCTGGAGTGGGCGGGGCAGGGAATTGTCATGGCCAACGCTGCCCCGGAGCTGCGCGCACTGGCAAAGACGCGTGGCTGGAAGCAGGCGCCGTCAAACGACAATGACGGCGTAGCCGTCGTTCTGGAGGCAGCGCTCGCCAAATTGGCAGCCGCAAAAGCATGAGCATCGGATTCAATCGCCGGCCAAACCTGTGCAGACTTGCCTTGCTCGCGATAGCGTCCGTCGCGGCCCTCGCTTGCTTGCCTGCGCAGTCGCGCGCTGCCGAGCAGGTCACCCTCAGCAACGGGTTCTCGCTGCGCTGCGATCATCATGCCCAGGTCGGCGGCCGCGTTCGTGTTTACTTGAGCGCCGGGGAAGATAACTACATCGAGTTCGCGCCGAACGAAATTGCAGCCTTCGAGCAGATTCCCGATCCGCCTGTACCCGTCACGCCCGCGCCCGCCGCCAATCCCACAATCCAGACAAACCTCACTCCAGCCGATCTCCGCGAAATGCTCACTCGCGCCGGAGCCGAACATAACCTCGATGTTGACCTGCTGGCCAGTGTCGTCAAGGCCGAGAGCGACGGGAACGCTCGCGCCGTAAGCCGCGCCGGTGCGCAGGGCCTCATGCAGCTTATGCCCTCAACCGCTGCCGGCCTCGGCGTGCACGATAGCTTTCAACCCGATCAAAATGTGCGCGGCGGCTCGACCTACCTCGATGCGCTGCTCACCCGCTATCATGACAATCTGGCTCTGGCGCTGGCCGCCTACAACGCCGGCCCCGAGGCGGTCGACAAATATCACGGCATTCCGCCCTACCGCGAAACGCATGCGTACGTGGCTCGCGTCATCCACGAATTCAATCGCCGCGTTCTGGCCCGCGAGGCGCAGGCTCTGCGCGCCAATTCGGCTGCAGCCGCAGCAGCGGCGCAGTCAATGCCTTCGCGCTAAAACAGCTCCGGAGTGGCTGAACTCCGGAACCGATGCGTTCAAGTCGATGCGACCAACAGGGAGCAGCGGCCTTGCACGAATCCGAAGTGGGCGTAACAGCCCTGGAATTGCCGTAGACTTTCACGAGCGCTCGTTGCATTTTCCGCTCTTCGCACCCCACTTCCGCCGTTGACTTCGCATGAACGCGCTTCGATGTTCCGCGCACGCCCTCTGATGCACGCGTGAGAACATACCAGTAGGCCGTCATTACAGTTTGCTCAACGGAGAGCGCGTGAAGAAGAGCCAATGGATTCTGGGTCTGCTTGTTTTGCTGGCACTGGTCGCCCTGGCCTTATGGGCTCGCTCCCGGGTTCACTTCGATTTTCACGTCTTCGCCGCTCAGGTTGCCCTCGCTGACTGGCGCAAAATCGCCGCCGCGGCTGCCTGCATCTACGTAGCCTTTGCCTTCCGCGCGGTGCGCTGGGCCCTGCTGATGCGGCACAGCAAGAAAGTTCCGCTCTTCTCGCTTTTAGGAACCCAGCTCATCGGCTTTACCGCCGTAGCGCTCATCGGCCGTGTCGCCGACCCCGTTCGCCCCTACCTGGTTGCCAAAAAGACCGGCGAACCCCTGAGCTCGCAGATCGCCGTCTACATCGTCGAGCGCCTGCTGGACGCCGGCTCGATGGCTTTGATCTTTTCCATCGCCATGATCTGGGTCCCCGGCGACCAGATCCTCAACGTGACCGCGCGAAGCGGCACTCTGGCCCATCTCGCCCCGCACCATCGCTTCCTGGCCCTGTTTGTGGCTCGCTACGGAGGATTGGTCCTCACCCTGCTTGGCACGCTGTTTCTTTTCGCCGTGCGCTCTGGCCGGCGGCGCCGTGGCCACATTCTTCGAGCGTAGCCTCGGACTGATCTCGAAAAACCTCGGCCGGGCCGTCGCGAACAAGGTCCGGATGTTCCACTCCGGCCTTGACACCATGCGCTCCTGGTCCGACTTTGCGTCGGTGGCCGCGCTATCCGTCACCATGTGGTTCATCATCACGGTCGCGTACTTTGAGACCTGCAGCGCCTTTGTGGCCAGCCCCGAGCTGGCCTCGGTCACCGCGCCAAAATGTGTTTTGCTCATGGTGGCCAGCGGAACCGCCAGCATCATCCAGCTTCCGGTCATCGGGTGGTTCTCTCAAATCGGCCTTGTTGCCGTGGCTATCACCGGCATCTTTCATGCCAATGCCGAAGCCGCGACTGCCTGCGCCACCACGCTGCTGCTTGCCACGTTTCTTAGCGTCGTGCCGGTGGGATTGATTTGGGCCCACTTCGAGCACGTCAGTTTGCGCAAGGTCACGGTCGAAAGCGAGCACGCCGAGGAGGATCTGGCTGCCGCCGAACCCGCCGATGAAACCCTCGCGCCATGATTGACGGCCAGAATCAAGCCAAGGGCGCAGGCGGCCTGATATTTTCGCTCCTCGAACTGAGAAAATTGGCTCCCAGCGCCACCCGTGGGTAATTAATAACAGACTCTAAATCCGCGGGCCGCGTAGCGGCGCGATCGTGTCCCCACGCGCCTCTTCCGCCTTCGAATAGGGAATCGTCTCCGGCCCCACCGCGCCGCCGGTCATCACCATGCTCATCGCTTGTTCCATGGTCAAATCCGTCTCGATCACACGCTCCATGGGCAGAATTTGCAGAAAGGCCGACGTGGGATTGATCGCATTGGGCACCAGCACCGCCGCCAGCGGCCGCCCCGTTTCGGCATCGCTCATCGTACGCGTCAAAAATCCGATGCTTTTCTGACCCGCGATGGGGAAGTCCACCAGCACCACCCGCTGGTTCGCGCCTTTCTTGGTCATCATGGAGTCCAGCAGTTGCCGCACCGATGTGTACACCTTGGCCACAAACGGCAGCCGCTCCAATAGCGACTCGAACAGCCCGAACGCCTGCCTTCCCACCACCAGCGACGTCACCCGGCCCACCACGTACAGCACCACCAGCGTAAGCACAATCGCCAGCACCGGCTGCAGCCACGGTGAGCTGAGCCAGCCCTGAGGGAAGTACTCCGCCAGCAGATGCACCGCCGGCAACCCCGCCTTTGCCAGCTCGCCCAGCAGGAAGCTGAAGATCAGGTAGGTAACAAAAAGCGGACCGATGGTAATGATCCCCGCCAGGATATTTCTCTGCACGCTGCGCAGTGTGCGGTTAAGATGAGCTTTCAAGTGCCTCTCCCACTGACGAACATAGCTACGAGCATACGCTGGCGCTCTATTCGCGCGGAATGGCCCCCGCCGTAGAAGAAAAAGAGTTTCCAACGAGCGCAAAATGAGCTATATATGGAAATTACTTCATGGGAAAGCATAAGGATCAATATATGAGCGAACCAGAGAGCATTGAATCGATTGACAGGTCCCCCTTTTCTCCCAGATCAGCCGCGACGCACCCGCGCGCCATCGGATCGCCCTTGCCCACTGGCGAAGGCAGGCAGCCTGCGGCTGCTCCCGCGGCGGCGAATCCTGGCCGCGTCCCTCCCGGCCGCGCTCTGCCCGGCGCCACTCAGGATGATTCCTCCGGACTGGGTCGAGCTGTCAACGCCTTTCGCATGGTTCTGCCTTTCGTGCAGCGTCTCCTGCCTCTGATTGACGGCAACGTCGCCACTGCCGTCGCCAATCTCCTCGCTCCGCATCCGCGCCCGCAGGTTCAGCCGCCGGCGCCCAAGGTCGATCTCGCGCCAATCGAGGACGGCCTCGCCGAGCTCCGGGCGCAGCATCGCGGCCTGCGCGATCAGGTGATCGAGCAGAACAACTCACTCAAGCGCGTCGAGGATCAGTTGGAGATGGTTCGCGAAGCCACCGATCGCAACACCCTTGAGCAGCAAGAGCTCCTCGAAGATCTCAAGACCTTCAGCAACAAAGTGAAGGCGGTTGCTTTTGTCGCCATCGGAATTTTGGCGGTCGGCTTTCTCCTCAATCTGATCCTGTTCCTGCACATTCAGCGCGTGCTGCCCTAGGTTGTATCGACATATAGGAACAGGTGTCGTTGCTGGCGAAAATCGGGTCAGACGAGGCGGAGGACGACGGCTGTGGCGGGCCCACCGCCTAGGACGACAACGAAGTATGGCCCGATTTGCGCCGCAACCCGCAGGGACGGGGCCGATTTTCCCGATTTTGGTGTCGCTCGTCGTTAGCAGACACCTGGTATGCGTCTCTCCTCGCTCCTAAAACTCGAAAAAATCGGCTCCCGTCGCCGCCTGCTTCTATATGTCGATACAACCTAGGGCTCGGCGCTGCTCAAATCCAGATGGCCGCAATGCTTCGGCGCGTAGATCAACGCGGAACTTGCGCATGTAGAAAAAGTTGATTGTCAGAAGGGAATTGCGTCTTCGCGCCCTGGCCTGAGATGCCCCGGCTAGGCAATTCGTTCGCTCTTATAGCTCCAGCACGGTATCTTCAATCGCCAGCCGCACATTGCCGTCGGACTTGGCCAGACGCCGCACTGCCTCCGGCTTGTCCACTTTAGCCTTCAGCATCACCAGAGCCACAGGCACGCTGCGCCCGGCGCTTTTGATCATCTCCACGGCTGTTGCGCGGTCGATATTGCACGCGCTCATCAGAATGCGAATGCCGCGCTCCACCAGCTTGGAGTTCTGCATGTGCACGTTCACCATCAGGTTCTCGTACACGTAGCCCAGCCGCGTCATCGCGCCCGTCGTAATCATGTTCAGAATCATCTTCTGCGCGCTGCCGGCCTTCATGCGCGTCGATCCTGAAATCACTTCGGGGCCTACATCGGCCACGATGGTGGTGTCGGCGGCATCGGCCAGTGGAGAGCCCTGATTACACGTCACCGCTGCGGTATGCGCTCCGCGGGCCCGGGCATAGGCTACCGCCGCCACCACATAGGGCGTGCGTCCCGACGCTGACACGCCCATAACCACGTCCTTGCGCGTGGGGCGTCGGCGCGCAATGTCCCGCTGGCCCAGTTCCTCTGAGTCTTCGTTCACCTCGACCGCGGACGCCAGCGCCTTGGGCCCGCCCGCCATGATGTATTGCACTTGTCCAGAAGCTGTCGAATACGTGGGAGGGCACTCCGAAGCATCCAGCGCCGCAATCCGCCCGCTTGAGCCGGCGCCAACGTAGATCAGCCGTCCGCCGTCGCGCAAGCATCGCGCCACCTCGTCGATCACCGCGGCGATCTCCGGGATGGCCTTCTTCACCGCCGCGGCGACCTTCGCATCTTCGTGGTTGATGATGCGTGCGATATCCAGCGCGGACTTGGTGTCAAGTCCTTGAGATGCCTCGTTCGGGCTCTCTGTGGTCAGTTGCTGAAGCAGGATGGCCTGGTCGTTATTGTTATCGCTTGTGCGCGTGCCGGCCGGTTCCTGCAGCGTGGTGCTCGGTAACATCGCATCGGCCCCCATTTTTGATTGTATCTATAAAACAGCGCAAGGCCCTACACAAATTTATTCATTCCCGACCCGCCTTCGTTAATACGGCGACTTCCAAAAAACGCATAATCCTATTTGAAAGGGCATAGCGAGGCTCCGGGGCGCCCTTTGGGCCGGGCTCCTTGCCGGGAATAGACGTCAGAAAAACGGGGTTTTAACCCTGAGCGGCGTCGTCAAACAGGCACGCGGACATCTTTTGAAACGCACCATGCCAAAGTTTACTTTTGGAGCGCCTCGCGAATCGCGTCGTGAAACATCGGCCGAACTTCCCGGATCCCCTGGCTCTTTCGATCCGGCCAGGTGCGATTGGTGAGCAGCACAACCGCAATTCCTGCCTCCATGTCGATCCAGAGCGAACAACCGCTGTATCCCAGGTGCCCAATCGAATGAGCCGAAAAGTACTTGCCCGACGACGAGTTCGCTGAAGGCGTATCCCACCCCAGCGCGCGCGAGCTCCCCTCCGGCCCTTGTCGCTCGGTAAATTGTTTCAAGACCCCGCCATCCAGCAGGTGCGCTGTGTCTTCCCGTCGGTTGTCCGCTCCCGCGCTCAGAATCGCGCCGGCAAAGCGCAGAAGGTCCCCAACATCGGAGAAGAGGCCTGCGTGTCCGGCCACTCCTTTCAGCACCCAGGCATTCTCGTCCTGTACCTCGCCCTGTATTCGGCGATGGCGAAATGAAGTGTCTTCTTCCGTAGGCGGAATCGAGCTCCGCGCCGCGGCTTCCGGGCAGAATTCCGTGGCTTTCATCCCCAGCGGCGCAAAAATCTCACGCCTCAGCCACGTCGCCAGGGGCTCGCGCATCTTTCGTTCCAACGCCTTGCCCAGCAGAATGAATCCAGGGTCGGAGTACTCAACGCGCGATCCCGGCTCGCTCTTGAGCGGCATCTCCAGGCAAGCGCGAATCAGCGCCTCCGGCGTGGCCGCGGTGCGAAAAAGCTCCACATACCCCGGTAGGCCTGAATTGTGCGCCAGCAGATTACGCAGGGTCACTCGGTGCGCGGGGTCGGCGGGACCGCGCCCCGTCACAAATCCCGGCAGCAACTCTCCCACCGGCTCATCGACGTCAATCTCTCCTCGCTGCACGAGCAGCATCGCCGCGGCTGTTGTGGCTACCACTTTGGTCAGGCTGGCCAAATCGAATACCGTCTCCGCGGTCACTGCCGCCGAACCTTCGTCGTACGTAAACCGCCCCAGGGCGTCCTTCAGCGCCACTTCGCCACCCGCCAGCACGCCAAATGCGCACCCCGGGAAGGCGCGCGCCTCGATTGCGTCTTCCAGCACGCGATAGGCGGCGTCAAACCGCCGAGACGTGCTACCGGAACCAATTGGCTTCGATTGATCCTGCGTTCGCATCGCTTCCTCGCATGGTAACGCGCGCAGCCTTCCCAAGCCGTCGTTTCCCACTTTTCACACCCGGCCGAATCGAAGTCGAGCTATCCTTGTCTGCGGGAGTTCCGTCTATCCATTCAGGGATCGGAGGATCGTATGTCTCTGCCGCCGAAGCGGTTGTCGGCTGCGTTTTTCCTCGGCTTGGCCATCGCTGCCATTACCCAGTGCCAGGCCCAGACGCCGGCTCAACCGCAGCCAGGCCAGACCGCGCCGGCGGCGGCCCAGCCCGCAACCCCGCCTTCCGCAGGCCCCCAGGCGCAGCCATCTTCTGACCCGGTCGGCCTTGCCAACATCGCCCCCGCAAAGAAAACCTACACCGTACCCGCCGGCACCAAGGTTCTGTTGGAATTGCGCAGCGCCATCAACACCAAATCCGCCCGTCCCGGAGACGGCGTCTATCTTTCGTCGACGTTCCCCGTCGTCGTCGGCAACCGAGTCATGATTCCCACTGGAGTCTATGTCCAGGGCATGGTAGATCGCGTCCAGCGCGGCGGGCGGATCAAGGGCAGGGCACAGCTCGACATGCACTTTACCTCCATCATCTTCCCCAATGGCAGCGTGGTTGAAATTCCCGGCGTTGTCGACAGCGTGCCCGGTTCGAAAAATCAGACCGTGAAAGACAACGGGGAAGGGCACCATCGAGCAGAACGGCGGCAAGGGCCGCAATGCCGGCCAGACCGCCGAAATCGCCCTTCCCACCGGTGCCGGCGTAGGCACCATCGGAGGAGCTGCCTCAGGCCATCCCATTGAGGGTGGGCTCGCCGGCCTCGGCGCAGGCCTTGCCACCGTAGGCATCGTTTCGCTCTTTACCCGCAATGCCGACGTCGATATTCCCCGCGGCACCCAGGTCGAGATGGTTCTGCAGCGTCCCTTGCTGCTCGAGGAGGAGAATTTGGCAGGCGTCTCCGGCCCCGGAACCGCGCCCGCTTTGGTTCCCGCCGCCGACCAGCCGAAACCAATCACGAATCACCGTCCCCGGATCCTCTGCCCTCCAGGGGGTCTTGGCTGCGAATAACTCGCTTGTGAACAAGTAGATGCGCCGCGAACCCTCTGGCGCACGCGTCAACTTTCAGGGGATTCCTGATCTATACGATCCTTGCGTTCAGCGCGATCACTCCCGATCGAGTGAGCGTGCAACTGCCATCCTGCCCGCACCGGTAGTGCACATCGGAGCGGTAGTCGTCCCACGACGTTGCGCCGCTGGCGCTTACCGTCGAGCCGATGGCGATGGTTCTGCCATCACTGGTCTCAATCGTCCCCGACTGGGCGTTGTAGTCCGCAACGGTAAAGTCTCCTTCGGTATAGAGCATGGGGGCCTTCACATCGTCCCCAAGATCCATCGGCTCATCATCCGCAAGCGTCTGCGGCCCTTCCAGAGCACTCGCCACTGAAGGGCGCACCGAATGGGTAATCGGATATCCGAAGCGCTTCGCTCGGTGCTGTTCCGCCGGGGGAGTAAGCTGATGTGCCGGACTCTTTTCGGTTGCGGGTGCTGGGTCCGGCGTGGTCTGTGCCGCGGCAGAGTGCCCCGCCTTCACTGCCGGGATCGCTGGTGTAGCGCTTGCCGGGGTCTGGTTCACTGTTGTCTGGATGGGATTGCTCGCGGGTTTGCTGGTTTCGGTTGCCACCGGAACCACGGCAGCCGATTGGAGATTTGCCTTCGGATCCGGGCTCACACTCGGGCTGGCCGCGAATTCGGTCCCAGCCGCACTGGCCGGGCTCGAATCGTCCGATGCCACCGAGGCGCTGACGGGCGTGGTTAAGACTCCCGCAGTGATTCCCAAAACGGTTCCAATCGATAAGCCCATTGCCGCGTAAAGCAGGGGCAGAGCAAAACGAGGTAGCCCGGTTTGTGAACCGTAGGACTGCCGATATCCATGTTCCATAGCAGGTTGAGGGAATTCAGCGTAGGTACCCATGGCCCTCCGTCGGCATTGATCGCCAATTTTCTTCAGCGGGATTTGGTTACATCCCATTACTAACGGAAGTTCGGGTAACGGAACAATCCACCAAAAGGGGAACTAACGGGGTATTACTTTCTTGGTACATCCCAGAAAACTCACCCTTGGCCGCACGCGCCGCGGGAGAGCACCTCCGTCTCCCCGCCAATTCACGGGCTGGTCGAGTTGCACGGGTTCAAAGACCGTGCACCCCTTTCCGGTTGTGCACAGCCGGCCAGGTGCAACCGGCCGGGATTGCTAGTAACCTAGATAAAGAAGCAGATGATCACCGGTCCCAACGACTCCCAAATCCCTCCTACAGGCGCCAATACTCAGGCTGTTCCCGCGCAGTCGGCCCTGAACCCCGCTCCCACGCCGCCTTCTTTCGAGAAAAAGTCCACGGGGGTATTCCTTTGGGTCCGCGATCTGGCCATCTCCGCCATCGCTTCGGTCCTCATCATCACCTTTCTCTATCAGCCAGTCCGCGTGGAAGGCACCAGCATGCTGCCGCGCCTTGAGGACCGCGACCGCCTCTTTATCAACAAGTTCGTCTACCACATCGAAGCCATCCATCGCGGCGACGTCGTGGTCTTTCACTACCCGCGCGACCCCGAAAAAAGCTACATCAAGCGTGTCATCGCCTTGCCTGGTGACAACCTCCGCATCGACAGCGGCCGCGTCTTCGTAAACGGAAAGCTCCTCCGCGAGCCCTACGTCCCGCCTCAATACCGTGACGATCGCTCCGTGGCCGAGATGATCATTCCCCCTGACTACTACTACGTCATGGGCGACCACCGCTCCATCTCCTCTGATAGCCGCGATTTCGGCCCCGTCGACCGCTCCCTTATTTACGGCAAGGCCGAGTTCGTTTACTGGCCCGCCCACGATGTGGGTGTCGTTCACTGATCCGTGGAAAACCGGACAAAACTTGTCCGTAAAACCTGCTAAAATCGATTGAATCCACTCCTCGGAGAGGCGATGCAGGCCATTCTCGCGCTCGAAGACGGGCGCATCTTCCGCGGCCACGGCCATGGACACCAGGGCGAATGCCAGGGCGAGGTCGTTTTTAATACCTCTCTCACCGGCTACCAGGAAATTTCCACCGACCCTTCCTACGCCGGCCAGATTGTCGTCCTCACCAACCCCCAAATCGGCAACTACGGCACCAATCGCGCCGATAATGAGGCCGCACACCCCTATATTGAGGGGCTGATCGTCCGTGAATTCTCCGCAATCAGCTCCAACTGGCGCTCCGAACAGGTCACCGACGAGTACATGGAGCGCTACTCGGTCCCGGTTCTTGCCGACATAGACACCCGCGCCCTGGTTCGCCACCTGCGTGACCGCGGCGTGATGCGCGGCGTGATCTCAACAAACGTCGCCGATCCTAAGGCTCTCGTCCAAAGGGCCAAAAATATCAGGAAGATGGAGGGAACCGACCTCGCTCGCGTCGTTTCTACCAAGACCAGCTACCAATTTGATGAGTCTGACCCGCGCAACCAGATGGGCGACCCGTTTCTTCCCACTGCTCTCGTCCAAAACGAAAAAGCGCGCGAGCGCCTGAATGTAGTGGCTTATGATTTCGGCATTAAGCAGAACATTTTGCGCATGTTAACGCGCGACGGATGCCGGGTCACAGTGGTCCCGGCCGAAACCACTGCCGATGACGTTCTAGCCCTTAAGCCCGACGGCGTCTTCCTCTCGAACGGCCCCGGTGACCCCGAGCCGGTCGATTACGCGGTCCGTGCCATTCGCAACATGCTGGGTCGCGTGCCGATCTTCGGCATTTGTTTGGGTCACCAGCTCACCGGCCTGGCCCTCGGCGGCCGCACCTACAAGCTCAAATTCGGCCATCACGGCGGCAACCATCCCGTCCGCAACAACGCAACAGGCAAAGTCGAGATCACCGCCCACAACCACAACTTCGCCGTCGATCCCGACTCCATCAATGCCAACGAGGTCGAGCTGACCCACGTCGACCTGAACGACCAGACGCTCGAAGGCCTGCGCCACAAGACGCTGCCGCTCTTCAGCGTGCAGTACCACCCCGAAGCCGCTCCCGGCCCCCACGACTCGCACTATTTGTTCCGCGACTTCCGCAAAATGATGGAGGAGTGGAAATCATGAGTGGACTCGCAGTGAGGAAGGAGCGACCTGAACCAAAGGCACTGGGGGCGTTCTATACGGATGAGTCCGTTGTGGATCGTCTCGTAGGGTGGGCGATTCGTGGTTCCAAGGAGGCCGTCCTTGATCCGAGTTGCGGAGACGGTGCCTTCTTGGTGGCTGCCGCTGACCGCTTGACAAGACTCGGTTCCTTTTCGTTCCGGTTACACGGTGTCGATGTCTCCGCGGACGCGCTACGACAATCGCGTCGGCGCGTACGAAACGCGAGATTGATTTTAAGTGATTTCTTTCAAATTGCTCCACGATCACTGCCCGCGTTCGACTGCGTTGTCGGAAACCCACCATACATTCGCTACCAGACTTTCAACGGCGACTCGACCTCAAAAGCACACGAACGAGCGATGGAAGCCGGGGTCCGACTGCCTCGTCTTGCTTCCTCATGGGCGCCATTCCTCGTGCATGCGACTCGGTTCCTTCGTCGTGGCGGCCGCTTGGCCATGGTAGTCCCTTCGGAGTTGGGCCACGCTATGTATGCCCGCGACGCACAGAAACATTTTCTGAGGCATTTCAGGACCGTCGAAATAGAGATGTTCAAAGATAAGCTCTTCGGCGGGCTAGGTCAGAGCACCATATTGCTGTTATGTGACGGTTACGGGGAGAGCTGCAAGTCGTTCAACGTCACATCTGCCGACAGGCTCTCAAGCGACGCGGGCAAGAAAAGAAAGGTCGATCTTCGGGCGGTCGAAGACGGAAAGTTTCGGTTGAGCCACTACCTCTTGTCGGATGCGATTCTCTCGCTCTACGATGCTCTTGCTAATCATCCCCGCGTGCAAAGGCTTGGCGACGTTGCCGATGTCGGTATTGGGTACGTGACAGGTGCAAACAATTTTTTCCATCTATCAGATGACGAGCGCCGAAAATGGAAGATCAGGGACAAATTCCTCCGGCCTGCTGCGTTGAACCTTCGGGGTGTGGAAGGCGTGGACTTCAGCCTAGGCCAGTGGGCCGCTAGACGAGAGGACGGCGAAAAGGTCCATCTTCTTGCGCTCCCGGCAGTCGCCAAAGAGTCTTTGCCCATCCCCATCCAGCGCTACTTGCGCCTGGGCGAGATCAATGGCGTGGCTGATCGCTACAAGTGCAGAACGAGGACGTTCTGGTACGTTGTGCCCCATGTGCGGGTTGCCGATGCATTTCTGTCTTACATGTCGGGCGAAATGCCTAAGCTTGTTACGAACACGGCAAATCTGGTTGCTCCAAACACAGTTCATCTTGTTCAGTTCATGAAGGGGCGTGATCCGAATTCTTATGCGATTGCATGGCGTAATTCTTTGACAAAACTGAGTTGTGAAATGGAGGGGCATGCGCTAGGCGGCGGACTCTTCAAAATCGAACCATCGGAGGCCGAGCGCATTCTCGTGGTTGGTCCGAGCACCTCTCACGCGCAAATGCTTCTTAGCTCCTATGACAGCCGCCAGATAGACTCAGGCCGCCGGGGTCTCGACCTGTTTGATCGCCATCTCTTGAGAAAAGAGCTAGGCCTAACAGAAGCCGAGTGTCTCTCTTTGCGCGAGGCTGCAATGAGGATGGAACAATGGCGAAAACACCAATGATGCAAATTCAAGTTGCCACCTTGGAGCGCTCGCTGAGTGCTCTGTGCGGCGACGCAAAGACCCAATCCGGCCAGCACATCAAACTCGTGCATGCCCATTGCTCAAACCGGTTGGTTGTAGAGGGAGGGTTCCCGCCAGAATGGATTCATCCGTGCCCCCCGTTAGTGAGCACGCCCGGGCCGAACAATAATTACGGTTTGGCGTATTCGGAAGAGGCCAAAAGCAGTGCCGAACAAAGCGTCTTAGGAGGCATGAAGTACAAGAATCTTGACGTTGCAGTCTTGCCGCCCGGCATAGGCCCCGCCCTCGGCATCTCGGTCAAAAGCACCGGGAACGCCTTTCGAAATCTCACTAATAGGATGGAGGAGGCACCGGGCGACTGTGTAAATATCCACATGATGTACCCGGGATTTGTCTTTGGATTCCTCCACTTAATCAAGTTCGGTCGTGTGGAAGACGGCCTAAGCGCTAACGATGCTTCCTTCGATGCAGATGACCACCCCTTGGAGAGCATCGTTCGCTATCACAACGCCCTTTGTGCTCTGGCTGGCAGGATAACAATCACTGATCCTGCTATGAGATACGAGTCGATCGGACTGTTGGTTTACCGATGTCTCGCAAGCAAGGTTGAAATCTGGCCGAGCTTCCCCGCTTCGGATAGCCCGGTACATTATTCGAGGTTCTTTCAGCGGCTCTATGACGCTTACGATCTGCGCTATGCGTACCCCGATGCGCATGGCCGGAACCACCGCAAGTCGTGGGCTGTCGGTGCGGGCCTATTGGCGGGCACATTTGATGCTTCGACAGGGCATCTTGGCTCAGCTGTTTGAACACAAAGCCACAAGTCAAGCTAACCCATGCCACGCAGAAATGACATTCAGAAAATCCTCGTGATCGGCTCCGGCCCCATCGTCATCGGCCAGTCGGCCGAGTTCGACTACTCCGGCACGCAGGCCTGCAAGGCCCTCAAGCAGGAGGGCTACGAAGTCGTGCTCGTCAACTCGAACCCGGCCACCATCATGACCGATCCCGAGTTGGCCGACCGCACCTACATCGAGCCGCTCACCCACGACTACGTCGAAGAGATCATTCGCATCGAATCCGAGATGCTCACGGCCAACCCGGGCCATGGCAAGTTCGCTCTCCTTCCCACCGTCGGCGGCCAAACCGCTCTCAATCTTGCCGTCGATCTGGCCGACACCGGCGTTCTCGAGCGCTACAACGTCGAGCTCATTGGCGCCAAGCTCGAAGCCATCAAAAAAGCCGAAGACCGCCTGCTCTTCAAAGACGCAATGGTCCGCATCGGCCTTGAGGTTCCGCGTTCCGCGCTCGTAAACAACCTGCGCGACGGTCTCGACTTCTCCAGCAAGCTCGGCTTTCCGATTCTCATCCGTCCCAGCTTCACCCTTGGCGGCACCGGCGGCGGCATCGCCTACAACCGCGAAGAGATGATGGAGATCCTCGCCCGCGGCCTCGACCTCTCGCCCGTGCACGAGTGCCTCGTTGAAGAAAGCGTGCTCGGCTGGAAAGAATTCGAGCTCGAGGTCATGCGCGACCTCGCCGACAACGTCATCATCATCTGCTCCATTGAAAACTTTGACCCCATGGGCGTGCACACCGGCGACTCCATCACCGTGGCGCCGGCGCAAACCCTAACTGACCGCGAGTACCAGAGGATGCGCGACGCGGCCATCGCCTGTCATGCGCGAGATCGGCGTCGAAACCGGCGGCTCCAACGTGCAGTTTGCCGTCAATCCGCAAGACGGCCGTATGACCATCATCGAGATGAACCCGCGCGTCTCGCGCTCCTCGGCGCTCGCATCCAAAGCTACCGGCTTTCCCATCGCCAAAATCGCCGCCAAGCTCGCCGTCGGCTACACGCTCGACGAAATCCCCAACGACATTACGCGCAAAACGCCCGCCTGCTTTGAGCCGACTATCGATTACGTCGTCGTCAAAATTCCCAAGTGGCAGTTCGAGAAGTTTCCTGGCGCCGACGACACGCTGGGCCCGCAGATGAAGTCGGTGGGCGAGGTGATGGCCATCGGCCGCACCTTCAAGGAATCGCTGATGAAGGCCTGGCGCTCGCTTGAGACCGGCAAGAAGACCGGAGCCGAGATTCTCGAGCCGCGCCGCCTCACGCAAATGCTGGTCACGCCCAAGCCCGAGCGCCTCGGCTACATTCGCTACGCATTCGAGCGCGGCCTGAGCGTGCGCGATGTCGCGCGCCTCACCAAAATGGACCCCTGGTTCCTGCACCAGTTGCGCGAGATCACGCTGGCGCAGGTAGCCATTGCACACACGACTCCAAAAGATATAACTGCGGAGCACATGATGCAGCTCAAGCGCCTCGGCCTCAGCGACGAGCGCATCGCCACGGAGTGGAAACTCGAGGGCCACGACGGCGTCAAGCAGGTGAGGGAACTGCGCGAAGGGCTGGGCATTCGCCCCGTTTTCAAGCTCGTAGATACCTGCGCCGCCGAATTTGAATCCATGACGCCTTACCTCTACTCCACCTACGAGGAAGAGGACGAAGCGCCGCCCACCTCCAAGCCCAAGATCATCATTCTCGGCTCCGGCCCCAACCGCATCGGCCAGGGCATTGAGTTCGACTACTGCTGCTGCCACGCGGCATTCGCGCTCAAAGACGACGGTTACGAGACCATAATGGTCAACTGCAACCCTGAAACCGTCTCCACCGACTACGACACCAGCGACCGCCTCTACTTTGAGCCGCTGGTGCTCGAAGATGTGCTGGCCATCTACCACCATGAGGCTCAATCCGGCGCAAAAATCGGCATGATCGTCCAGTTTGGCGGCCAAACTCCGCTCAATCTCGCGCAACGCCTGCGCGCCGCCGGCGTGCCCATCATCGGCACCTCGCCCGAATCCATTGACCTGGCTGAAGATCGCAGGCTTTTCGGCAAACTGCTTGAGGACCTGAAGATTCCGCAACCGCGCGGCGGCACAGCCACCAGCGTCGAACAGGCGCTCGCCGTCGCTGAGCAAATCGGCTATCCCGTCCTTGTCCGCCCCAGCTACGTGCTTGGCGGACGGGCCATGGTCATCGCTTACGACGCCGATGCAGTCACCCGCTACATGCGCCAGGCGGTCGAATACTCGCAGGAGCGGCCCGTACTCATCGACCACTTCCTCGAGAACGCGATCGAGGTCGACGTCGACGCGCTCTGTGATTCGAAAGACGTCCTCATCGCCGGCATCATGCAGCACATCGAGGAGGCCGGCATCCACTCCGGCGACTCCTCCTGCGTGCTGCCCGCCGTCGGCATCAGTGAGTCCACGCTCGAAACCCTCCGCGCCTACACGCGCAAGTTGGCCCTTGCTCTCAAAGTCGTCGGCCTCGTCAATCTGCAGTTCGCCATCCAGCACGACGAGCAGGGCAACGACCATGTCTACGTCATTGAAGTGAATCCCCGCGCCTCGCGCACCGTGCCTTACGTCTCCAAGGCCACCGGCGTGCCTCTCGCCAAGATTGCCTCGCGCCTCATGACTGGCCGCAAGCTGTGCGAGCTGCTGCCAAATGAACTCGCTTCCGGCAAGGATCTCGGCACGGGCTCGCACTACTACGTCAAATCGCCCGTCTTCCCGTGGTCAAAGTTTTCCGGCGTCGATACCGTTCTCGGCCCGGAGATGAAGTCCACCGGCGAGGTAATGGGCGTGGCAAGCACCTTCGGCGAGGCCTTCGCCAAGGCGCAGCTCTCGGCCGGACAATTGCTGCCCGCCGGCGGCACGGTTTTCTTCACCGTCAATGACCACGACAAGCAGCCCGTAATCCCGCTGGCCCGCCGCTATGTCGATCTCGGATTCAAGATTGTCGCCACCGAAGGCACGGCGAATGTACTCGAGGGCGCAGGCTTGATCGTCGAGCGGATTTTCAAAGTGGGTGAAGGCCGCCCCAATGCCGTTGACCTGATCAAAGAGGGACGCATTCAGCTCGTCGTCAACACGCCCCGTGGCCAGGATGCGATCTTCGACGAGAAGGCAATCCGCCGCGCCGCCGTCCTGGCGCGCGTTCCTACCATCACCACGCTCGCAGCCGCCCAGGCAGCCGCGGATGGAATCGCCGCCATGCAAAAACACCGCGTAACGGTCTTCGCCTTACAAAATTTGCACTCAGCGAACGGTCGCTAGTCTTGTCTCCGCCGTCCCAGCCACGCACCAATCGAGTACCCAACCAGTGCCGCCGCCGGCCACGTGGCCAGGAACGGGCCATCGTTGTCCATCAGTCCGCTCGGACCAGGCAAGCTGAAGAACGTGCGCAACAGTTTCTCAGGCGCGCTGCATTCCGGGCATTGGCCGGGCCCGGTTGGCAAATCCAGAACGTAAAGCCCCGCGATCATCAACCAGATCAGGCCCGCCAGCCACACTGCGGTCGCAATCTCGTTGGGGCGAATTTTGGTCACGACCCAGCCAACCGCCAGCGGCGCCGTGACTGACAGCAAAAGAATTACCCATTGCGGAACGCCCACCGGATTCACTGCATATCCCAGGGCCATCAGCGCAACCCATGTGGCCAGCGCCACGAGCGAATGAAGAAAGAACGACAACGCCTGCCGCGCAAGAGTTGGTGTCTGCTCCTGCTGCGCTTCACTGTCCAGCAAGCTGTTCATCGTCCAGGCTCCCCCGTCGCGGGTCCGCGTCGCGCCGCCCTCGCGCGATTGTTGCGCCATTTCACTCCCACCATACACCGCCGCGCTCCGTTGCGGCTAACTTCGTTCCTTGCGTTCGGCGAGACCCGCTGCACCATATCTCCCTGCGTCCTTGTCATTTCGGGTTCTACAATCGAATCATGCTGCTCGAAGGCATCTTCGCCCCGGTTACCACGCCGTTTTACCCTGACGGCCGCATCTATTTCCGCAAAATCGAGGCCAACATGGCGCGCTACTCGCGCAGCTTGCTGGCGGGGATGGTGGTTCTCGGTTCCACGGGCGAGGCGGTGATGCTCGACGACGCCGAAACCCGGGACGTCCTCCGTGCCTCCGCCGAAGCCACCGCGCACGATAAGGTTCTCATCGCCGGCGTCGGCCGCGAAAGTGTTCGCGCCACACTCGCGTTAGCCGAATTTGCGGGCGCCCTCCAATACGACGCCGTGCTTATCCGCCCTCCCAGCTACTACGCCGGCCAACTCTCGTCCGCCTCCGTCCTCCACTACTTCCGCAGCGTCGCGGACCGCTCACCAATCCCCGTCGTCCTCTACCACATTCCCAAGTTCGTTCCATACGAGATACCTGTCGAGCTCGTCGCGGAGCTTGCCCAGCACCCCAACATCATCGCTATCAAGGATTCAAACGGCAACATCGACCGCATCCGTGAAACCGTTGCTGCCACACAGAATGTTCCCCGGCGCACGGTCCCGGTCACACAAGTCTTTGAGGCAGTCACCGCCCGGATGCTCGCTCCCCACCCCGGCGCGCCTCGTCCCAACATTTCAGCCGCCTTCGTCTCTGCCGGCGACCTGACCGGTGGCGTCGCCGTTGCCGCGCCCCCACCCGCCACGCCCATCAAGACACGCAGCAGGGAACTCGGTTTTCAAGTTCTCACCGGCTCCGAACGCTCGATCCTCGCGTCTCTTCAGGCCGGAGCCACTGGCGCCATAGTGGCCTTTGCCAATTTCGCGCCGCAGGCCTGCCAGGAAATCTATCTCGCGTGGAAGGACCATGACCTGCCGCTCGCCGAAGAGAAACAGCAGCGCATCGACGCTGCCGGCAAGCGCGTCGTCGGCTCTCTCGGACTCGCCGGAATCAAATACGCCTGCGATTTCAATGGCTACTACGGAGGTCATCCGCGCGCCCCTCTGCTCCCGCTCTCCGCGGAAGAAAAGACTGAGGTCGAGCGTCTGCTGACCGAAATACGCAACTGATCGCGGGACCAGACAGTTCGCTGCGGCCCGGAACAACAGGAACCAGCCATCTAGGAGAATCCACCATGATGCAGGACGATCGCTCGCAGGGCGTTCTCGATCCGTCGGCGTCAACAATCGCTGCCGAAGCCCCGCGTTCTCCGCGCTCATCCTGGCTTCTGATTCTTGGCTGGTGCTTGCTGGCGCTCTATCTCGTCGCCACTTTCGTTATCGTCGAAGGGCGCGAGCCAACCTGGGGAGACGAGCTCTACCCGCTGTCGACAGCCTGGTCGATCATGCATGGCCGCCCAGCCAATCTGAGTGTGGATGGCATGTTTCCCCACGACATCCCGCTAGTACGCTTCTTCGGGCCGGTTTCTTTTCGTGCTGCGGTGGCGTTGATCGAGATGTTTGGCCTCAAGGCGCTGCCATGGCGCATGCTCTGCTTTCTGTTTGGCATCTCGCTCATCGCGGTTTCGTCGGCGTTTCTTCTCCGCCTTGCTGGAGCCGGCCATTGGGTCGTGCTAGGGGGAACTTCGGCGGTCCTGGTCTCGGCCGCGTACTGCATTCTCTTTCCCGGCCGTTGGGACCCGGTCACCGTGGGCTTGATCTTCGCCGGGATTCTCTTCCTGCTGCATGCCGTGAATGGCTCGGCGGCAAGACTCGCATTGCTAGCCTGCGCCGCGGGGGTTCTCTTCGGGCTTGCCACTGGGTCCACTCCGCGCGCACTACCGCTGCTGGCCGCCCTGGCTTGTGGGGTGATCTCGGCAGCCTGTGTCGATGCCGTCAGGAGAGTTCGCCTCCTGAGCGCTGGCACCATCGCCGCGTTGTTGGCGTTGGCCACGGATGCCGCACTTCTGGCTCCCTTCGGGATCACGCCATGGACTTGGCTTCAGTTTGTCAGAAGCGCGAGCTTAGGCGACCCAATGGACAGCTCGCCTTTGCTCGGTGGGCAGTGGAACGTGGAATTCCACTCACATAAAGCTCTCGCTCTGCTCCTGGGACTCCTGCTCGTTTCCGGCTCTCTCTGCGCCTGGGCGCAACGCCGGGGCCGTGGCGGGGCAGCGAGAACATTCAGGGAGGCTCTGGCGGTCATGGCTCTGGCCAATCTCACCCTAAGTCTCGTTTTGCTCTCTCGCTTCCTCGACTCCGCCATTTTTTGGCTGCCGTTTCTTGTCCTGGCATCGTTCTCGTCGATCGCTTGGGAGTCTCTCCGCAGCAGAGGCTTCCGTTCGTTGATTGCGGCTCTGGTCTGCGTGGAGCTGCTCCTGCCGGCAACTTTCGAGGTTCACCGGATGTACACAGCGATCAAACTGTGGAAGGGAAGGGCCCCGCGGATACTCCTCGCCGAGATTAGCAGCACTATCCCTCGCGGCTCAATCGTCTTTGGGCCGGTTGGAGGATACTTCTTTCCTGTGGAACAAAGCGGCTCGCGCTATCTCAACATCTACAACGATGTTACGCCCGGCTTGGCGGCAGGCGAAGACACCGAGGCGTATCGGGAACGCGCCCTCGACGCTGCCGCATGCACCGCGCCGACATTTTTTCTCTGGCCTCGTGACGAAACGGGAAATCCGCTGCCTCTGCCGGATGAAATCGCGCAGCAGCCGATGGTCTTGCTAAACAGCGCATCCCCTCGTTCAATTGAGGGTCCTGTCCTATATCGCCTGCAAAAACCTTCCAACTGCTCGGCCGTAAAGATGGTCGATGGGAACGCCATGAAGCCCTTCGGCCCGCTGTAAGCGGCGGCTTTCCCGTCTATCTTGGGGCATTACGGTCCGGGCCTATCTCCGGCATATTTGCTATGTCTGATAACAGATATTCTGTAAACTAAAAGCTGCGCGCTTCCACCCTATCCTGTCTTTATGCCGGCCAAACCCCTAAACGCTGTCGTCTTCTCTCATCTTCCCTTCGAGGACCTCGGTTCCCTCCAGCCTGAGCTTCTGCATCGCGGTTTCGATATCCACACCATCGACCTCACGACCGCGCACTTCCCATTCGCCGCAAGCGCAGCAATGCGATCTCCTCGTCGTCATGGGCGGACCCATTGGAGTCTACGATTCCGGCGACTATCCGTTTCTCACCGATGAAATCGAAGCCATCCGCCGCCGTCTCATCGCGCGCCGGCCCACCCTCGGCATCTGCCTCGGTGCTCAACTCATGTCTGCGGCTCTCGGCGCGCGCGTCTATCCTGGCTCTCGCGGATCTGAAATCGGCTGGTTCCCGCTTCTGGCAGGTTCGCAACCCGCTCCCGCTTGGTTCGCGCCACTCCTCGCCAGGGATCTCTATCTTTTCCACTGGCACGGCGACACCTTAGATCTCCCTGCCGGAGCTCTCCACCTGGTCCGCACTCAGCTCTACGAAAATCAGGCCTTCGCCATCGAGAACTATGCTCTCGCCCTCCAGTTTCACCCCGAAGTGACCGAAATCGGCCTGGAGCGCTGGTACGTCGGCCACGCCTGCGAACTCAGCAAGAAAGACATTTCTGTCCAGGATCTGCGCTCCGCCGCGCGCCTGCACGCTCCCGCGCTCCTCAACGCCGCATCTCAATTTTGGAGGCTTTGGCTCGACTACATCTTGTAGCGGCCGAGGTCTTCGTCGTTCAAACCCTCCAGCCACCCGCGCAATTGCTCCGCCGTGGGGCCCTCAGGGGGGCCGCTGGTGTTCAGCTTGGCGCTTTCCATCACCTTATCGTCCACATAAATCGGGCAGTCTGCGCGCAGCGCCAGTGCGATGGCATCGGAAGGGCGCGCATCCACGGCCACCGGCTCGTCTCCCTGCTTCAGCCATAGAACCGCATAAAATGTATCGTCTTTAAGTTCTGTAATAACAACTCTTTCCAGCTCACCATTCAAGTGACGGACGAGGTTTCTCGCCAGATCGTGCGTCATCGGGCGCGCGGCTGTCATCTTCTCGATCTCCAGTGCAATGGCATTGGCCTCGAAGATGCCCACCCAGATCGGCATTACCGCATCCGAGCCCACGTCCTTCAGTACCACGATCGGCATGTTGGTCGAGGGGTCCATCATCAGCCCCCGAATCCGAACCTCGATATCCATTGGTTCCCTCTTTCCTGATCCTCGCTCCAGCGCCTTCCGCTCCGCGATCAGGCCCCCACCTCTCTCGCTCCCTGCCTCTTGGTCCTTTGTTCCCTTGGTCCCTTCCTGTTTTTAGACTGCCTCGCCAACCAGACTGTTGGGATACGCCCCCGTAATCCTCACTCGAACGTAACTCCCCGGCGCCGGCGCGATGGGCTGCGCCCAGGCAAAATTCACCGGCTTGTTCTGGCTGCTGCGGCCCGCAATTTGCTCCCGCGCCGCGTTCGCTCCCTCCACCATCACTTCAATAACTTCACCGATCTGCTTGGAATAATTGATCCTCTGAATCTCTCTCTGCCGTTCAAGCAGCACTTGAAGCCGTTTCCCCTTCTCTTCCTCTGGCACAGTGTCTGTCATCGTCAGCGCCGGCGTATTCGGCCGCGCCGAATACTTGAACGCGAAGACGCAATCGTACTCAACCTCGGCCAGCAGGTCCATGGTTTCAATAAAATTCTCCGCAGTCTCGCCAGGAAATCCCACAATGATGTCGGTCGAAATCGAGATCGGCCGCCGCGCCGCCTTGATCCACCCAATCCTCTCCAAATACCACTCCGGTGTGTACTCCCGCGCCATCCGTTCCAGCACCTGCGCCGACCCCGACTGCACCGGAAGATGCACATGGTCGCAAAGCGTCGGCACCCGGTCGATCGCCTCCACAATATCCCGTGTAAAGTCCCGGGGATGGCTGGTCGTGAACCGCACCCGTCGTATCCCATTCACCTCGCCCACCGCAGCCAGCAACTCGGCGAACGAGCACTTCCCTTCCGGATCGCGGTAGCTGTTCACGTTCTGCCCCAGCAGTTGAATCTCGGTGTACCCCAGCTCCGCAATCCGACGCGCCTCGTCCAGCACCGACGACGACGTCCGGCTGCGCTCCTTGCCCCGCGTATATGGCACCACGCAATACGAGCAGAACTTGTCGCATCCCTCGATGATCGTGATGTACCCGCGATACGGATTCTGTCTCGCTGTGAACTCCGTCTCGAAGGTCTCGTCCGTCTGCCGGTCGTCGAGACCCGTGATCCGGTTCTCGCCCGCCTCCAGCCGCACCAACATCTCCGGCAGCTTGCGGTAGCTCGCCGACCCCGATACCAGCGAAACATACGGCGCGCGCTCGAAGATCTTTTCGCCCTCCTGCTGCGCCACGCAGCCCAGCACCCCGAAGCGTTTCCCCTGCTTGTGCAGTTTCTTGTAATCGTTCAGGCGATTGAAGACCTTCTGCTCCGCCTTGTCGCGAATCGAGCAGGTGTTGTAGAGGATCAGCCCGGCGTCTTCCTCCGACTCCACCTGCCGGTACCCCTGCTGGCGCAGTGTGCCAATAACCTTCTCGGAGTCATGGGCATTCATCTGGCAGCCGAACGTCTCCAAATAAAATGTTTTCTCGGTCGCCATCTCTCCCTCAGTATACGGTCAATCCGCTTCCGCATCGTGACGTTGTGATGTCGCTCGCGGGTGCCCCAAGTCTCGATTCTGAGACCCGGGAAAGAGACACCCTCCACCACCCTTCACTGGTGCAGCAGCTTGAACGCGTGCGTCCACTCGTTCTTCGTGAATCCCAGAGTGCACCACAGCATGCACAGCGGCTCAATCGCGCGTGCCGCTTCTACCTTGCCCATGTCCGCCGTCTCCCAGCCGAACTGCTCCAGGATCTGCGCCGTCACCATCTTCGCGCCATCGTCGTTCCCGCAGATGAACATCGTCGGCCGTCCGCTCTTGTACTGCGGATTCACCATCTGCCCTGCTCCCACCGAATTAAACGCCTTCACCAGATGCGCATTGGGAAACGCCTTCTGTAGCCGCTCCATCAGCGACTCATCGAGCGTCGTAAAGAATTTCAAAACTCCGTTCGTCGGCGGCGCATCCGCAATCGGATTGCACGCGTCGATCACCAGCTTCCCATCCAAATTTTTGCTTCCTGCCAGGCGCAGCACATCCGCCGCGACCGAGCCCTTTACCGCCAACACCACCACCTCGCCAAACGCCGCCGCTTCGCTGAAGCTGCCCACCTGCGCCTTGGGGTTGCTGCGCTGCCACTCTGCCAGCTTAGCCGTGTCGCGCGTGCCCATCATCGTCTGGTGGCCGTGCCTGATGAACCCGGCAGCCAATGCCTTCGCCACGTCGCCCGAACCCAGAATCCCGACTTTCATCCTCGTTTCTCCTCTCTATTCGCGATGCTGATCCCGCAGTCCGGTATGCAGATATGCCACCACCGCATCCATCTGCTCCCTCGTCATCTGGTAGGCAAACGACGGCATCATTCCCCTGCCCGTCATCAATACCCGCTCCACTTCGGCATCCGTGGCCGGTTCACCGTCGGGCAGCGTATTCCGGTCGAAGAGACCATGCAGACTCGGCGGCACCTTTTTTAGATGCAGATCATTCAGCTCGTGGCAATGCGCGCAGCCAACGTTGTAAACCTGTTTCCCCTCGGCCTGCTCCGGCGTCAGCTTCGGCGCTGGCCGGCAACCCGCAACTCCCGCCGCAACCGCAACGGCCAGCACTGCCGCCGCGCCTCGGGATTTCTGAATCTCCACGCTTTACGCCTTCTTTGCGAGCTTGCGGCTCCGAACCACCCTGCTGATCGACTGGGGAACTCCTCCACGCGCAGCTCAACTCTCAATTGTTGACGGGAAAAGTTCCTCCGGGGATTGCGAACATTCTGCCGGCATCCGCACACTCAGTCTGACCGGACGCGCCAATTCCGGTCAAGCTCCCGCACGCGCGGTCAAATCAACAATTGCGCGCACAAGTCTCGGCCCCGCCAAAACAGACAATTATGCTCATCTCATGGCGCTGCCCTCGAAAGAACACCTTACACCCTTCGCCCATTCGGCCAGCAACCGCTGCTTCGGCTGCGGTCCGGCCAATCCCGCCGGCCTGCGCCTCGAATTCCTGCTCGCCGGCGACGGCTCCGTTGTCAGCTTTCCCGTCGTCGCCGCGGCATTCGACGGCCATCCCGGCTACCTCCATGGCGGCATCATCGCCACGCTGCTCGATGAGGCCATGAGCAAAGCCGTGCGCGCTCAGGGCTCCACGTCCATGACGCGCAAAATTGAAGTCGACTACCTCCGCCCCGTTCCCAGCGGAGCGCCCCTGCGCATCGAAGGCCGAGTTGTCCGCAACGAGCAGCGCAAACACTGGGCCGAAGCCCGCATCCTGAATGAGCAAGAGAAAGTCCTGGCCCAAGGCAACGGACTCTTCATCGAAGTTACTCCGCCCTCCAAAAGCTGAGGGCGGCTCGAAGACCGCCCCCTTCGACAATGAACCGCCAGTGAACCGTGGATCAATGCACCATGTTGATCGTGTCTTCCGTTACCTGGTCGAACGTGGTCACGGACTTGGCATTTGCCTCGAAAGCCCGCTGCGCGACGATCAGATCGGAGAACTCCGACGAGATGTTGACGTTCGAAGCTTCCAGGGCCGAATCCTGAATCGTGCCCAGACCGCCGCTTCCGGATACGCCGACCGTGGCCGTACCGCTGGCCAGCGTCGTGGCATAATTGCCGTCGCCCAGCAACTGCAATCCCTGAAGATTCGTCATGTTGGCAAGCGCTACCTGGCCTACGACCTCTGTTCCGCTCGTGTACTGCGCTGTGACAGTCCCATCCGAACCGATCGTGAATCCCGTGCAGGTTCCGGCGGCGTTACCGTTTGCGGTCACTCCCGAAAGGGCCGATGCTTCATCGGTCTGGCTAATCGTGGGCAGCCCGGCAGAGCCTAGCAGGTTCCACTGGAGGTTCAGTTCATTGGCCCCGTCCGCCAGCGGATTGGCAAAATCGAGCCCAATCGACGAGACATCGCCCGCCGCCGTTCCTACATTTTCCGGAGCCGGCGCGCCCGTCGGCTGCACCTGCGTCAGAACGCCTTCGGGGCTGAAGGTTAATGTTCCGGTGATCGGCGTCGAAACCCCGTTGGCGAAGTCTGCCGCCGGCAGCGCCGCCGAATAAGTCCAGGTATTCGCTCCCGTTTGAGTAAATGTGATGGTCGCATTATGGGTCGCGCCCAATGAGTCGAACACAGGTACCGTCGCCGGAAACGAGCTGGTAGCCTCCGAATCCAGGTTTGCTGTCATGTTGAAGGTCGTTGAAGCTGTCGGCTGCTGTACCTGGCCCATCAGCGGAATATTGATCGCCGCCAGAGGCGCGTTCGTATTCACGACGCCGTCCGCCGCCGGGTAGCCCATTACGGAAAGGCCATTGGAAGTTACCAGGTTGCCGTTTGTGTCCTGCGAGAACGAGCCGTCCCGCGTATAAAGGTTTGTGCCGCCGTCATTCACAATAAAGAAGCCGTTCCCATCGATGGCCATATCCGAGGCGCTCATGCCGCTCGTGTTGTATGACCCTTGCGTGAAGTCGGTTGAGTTAGAGGCCACCTGCGTGCCCTCGCCCACCTCAATCGGGTCTCCCGACCCGGTTGAGCCGACCTGCTGGTAAAAAAGGTCGGAAAAGTTGGTCGTCTGCGCCTTGAAGGCCGTCGTGCTCATGTTCGAAAGATCGTTCGCGATCGTGTTCAAGGCCGTCGAATCAGCTTCCAGCCCGGTAAGCGGAATTGAGAAACTTGCCATCTTCCTTCTCCTCTTGAATTCGGTTGTGCGGGCCACCCTGCCCGGCGGTTGAACCTCTGGTTATTGCGCCGCAATCGCGCTACCCGCTCGGGGCTGTGCGTGCGTTCGTCCATCCAATGCGTGTGCCACGCGCTGCGCCGCGGGATTCGCGCGTGGCGCGCTTAAATTGCCCGGCGCACTTCCGGCTATCGCTGCCGGCGCTGCCCCTCGCAGCTTTGCGGCCGCGCTCGGGATGCCTGCGCCAGTCAGGCCTGCCGTGGTTCCGGCAGACTGCGCCGTCGCGTCGCTCCCGGTGCCCTGGCTCGTGCTGCCCACATCTCCGCTCAGCGTCTGGTTGATGTCAATCAGCTGTTCCAGGCTGTTTACCTGTACAAGCTGATCGATATACTCGTTGGGGTCTGTGTCCGCGGTTGGATCCTGGTTCTGCATCTCGGTCACCAGCAGGGTCAGAAAGTCGTTCGCCGAGATCGTCGCCGAGTCGCTGCTCGAGTCGTCCGAACTGCTCGTGCTGCTGGTCCCCGTCGTCGAGCTGTCCATCGGCGATGCCGTCTTTCCCGTAAGCGCCTGCCCCGCCGTCATCGCATGATTGAAGATTCCTGCCGCTGCCGCCATCTTCCCTCCCCTGATATTTCGAGCCCGGCTCCTGATCTCCCTGGTCCCTGTTCCCCTGGCTCCCTGCTCCCCTGTTCCCCTGCCCGCTTGGCCCTTTGTTCTCTCGTTTACTGCCCTCTTCAGGCCATCACCGAAATGTGCACGCCGCGCGCTCCTCCCGGGAATGTCATCTCGTCGAATCCGCTGTTCCCGGCCGTCCCGCTCGCTTGAGCCGCCGCATTCGCGCTCGCGGCCGAATACGCATCCGGCTGCGGCGCTTGCGCGGCATTCTCGTTTTGGTTCTGCCCCGCGCTCTCGTGCATGCCCTGATCGACGCCCGCCTTGATGCCGCCTGCGTCCGGAGCTGCCATCGTCAAAGTCGCCACCGGCGTATGCTGCTCCGACAAATAGGCGTTCAGCCCCGCCAGATGTCCGCTCAAAGCCTGCGCCGCCACGGCCGAGCCCGGCACCACCGCCGCGTGTACGCTTCCCCCGCTCACATCCGCGCGCACGCCCACCCAGCCCAGCGCCGGATCCTCAAACCCCGCCTCGGCACGCTGGCCTCCGGCATGAATCCAACCAGGCGTGCCCACGGCCGTTCCTGAATCGATTGCGGCAAAGGTCTCCTGTGGCGCTGCCGTACTCCCAGTCGTACCCCCGGCAGGACTCGATTCGACGCCTGCAGCAGTGTGCGCAGTTCCCTGCCCGGCCGCCGGGTCGCGCACCAACGCCGGCACCTCTGCCGCGCCGGTTGTTTGCGCCGCCGGTACATGCGCCGTAACAATCGGAACGGCGGATAGGCTTGCTCCTCCCGACTGCGGCCTCATGCGACGGCTGCGCCATCCCCGGTTGCGTGGGCTCCGCCACGCTCTCCCCACCCGGAGCGCCTGACACCGGCACGCTAACAGTTGCCCTGAGCCCGCCTTGCCGGCTTATGCCTGCCGTATGCGATTCCTCGGCCGCCGGGATCGCCGGTGCCATACCCGTTACCTGCCCCGCCATCTGCGTTACAACCTTTGGCCATGCTGCAATTCCTTCCGGTTCGCCGGGCGGCAAGGCTGCAACTTCGCTCATCGCCTCATCCCGCGCTTCATTTCGCGACCCGGCTCCCGCAAAGTTTGGCGTTTCACTCCGTGCATTGTTTCCCGTCTCTCTCAGGCCCGCGTTTTGTGAATAGCCGTCTTTCGCGCTTCCCATTGCGCTGAATGTCTGGCTTCCCGGGGTTTGGCGGGTTGTGGAAACGTTTGCGATTTGCCGTGCTTCGTTTGCCCCCGGCGTCGATCCTCATTCCGGCCCCGCTTTGGCTCTTCGCAGCCATCGCGAATCCTTCTGCCATGCCCGTCGTACTTGCCGTCTCTGCCTCCGCTCTCACGGCGCGAGCCGCGAGGTTCGGCTCCGGTCTTGCCAGCGGACCCGCTGACGGTGCTTGCACTTGGACTGCAACCGGCGCCGCGCCCGCGGAAGCCAATCCCGCGATCGCGGTTCCACCGGCCGGCATCGCTGGAGAGCCAACGCTCTGGCGCCGGCGCCTGCTGACCGGCTCCTGCGTCCTCGCCGGCGCTTCTCCGCCGCTCGCTCTTCGCGCTGCGAGCCGCGTCCGTAGTGCTCCCGCTCGCTTTCGATTGGTTACTGGCTGTGCCTGCCGGCGCAGTTGTTTCAGCCCCCTCCGCACTCGCTCCCGTACCAGCCGCGTTCCCAGGGTCTCGCCTTTCAGAGGCTTGTATTGAGCTGCCGGTAATATCGTTCTGCTTCTCGTACGGCCCAGGAAGGGGTGCGCCAGCCATTGGCCCATTCCAGCCGCCTCTTGCACCACTCGGCCGTCCACCGGCCTCGGCGCCGGCCCATGCGAGCCGCGCCGGCACACTCTTCTCGCCCTCGCTCTCACCGGCTCCATCCGCCACGCCAAGAGCGGCCGGTTCGCTCGAGCCTTCCTGCACCGTGCCGCCGCCCGTGCTAGCCACCACCCCACACGTCCGCAACATCGTCTGCCAGTTCGATTGGAAGCTCTCTTCGCCCGCAACCATCCCCCTGGCTTCGCAGCCGTTTGCCGCTCCTTGCGCCGGCCCGGACTCCGCTCCCACATGTGAGATGGCCCCGGCGACCCTACCGCTCCGCACCAACCGCCGCGCTTGCACCAACTCCCATGCCAGGGACAACCGTCATGCAAGGCTGTGGAGCAGAAAACGTGCCAAAGGAGAGTGCAAACGGTTAGAAGATTGTCAAAGCTGGGAAGGTGCGCCCATTTCAGGAATCCTTTGTTTCCACACCCCGCATTTTTCCTACATGCTCTTTCCTCCCGCGGCCGCACCGATTCCTTCAACGCCGGCTCCTTCGCTGTTTTCCTAGGTTGTATCGACATATAGGGGTGTGCGGCGCTGGGGGTCGATTTTTTCGGGTTCCAGGAGAGAGGAGCGACGCATACACCGGGGCCCCCATGAACTCAGTTCATGGGGTGGATACCGGGCGTCTGCTAGCGACGAACGACAACGAAACCGGGAAAATCGGGCCCAGCCCTGCGGGTTGCGGCGAAACCCCGCTCATACTTCGTTGTCGTCCTAGGCGGTGGGCCCGCCACAGCCGTCGTCCTCCGCTCTCCACCTCGTATTTCTGAGCGGGGTTTCGCAACGCAACGCCACATATCCCTATATGTCGATACAACCTAAGCCGCGTCGTGCCCGCCGCTGCGCCCGGCCTTGTTCAGGAACCAGTTGTCGGCCTCCCGCTGCTCGCGTCTGCCGGACTCCGAGGCCTCGTTCGCCTCCGCCTTCCGGATCAGTGTCTCGACCTGCCGGCGCTCAATTCTCTTCGCCAGAAACTCCCCGCGCCGCGCGTTCACGGCCAGCTCCGAGTCCGCGATCCTCGGGGCCAACGCCGCAACCTGCCTCCCCGCCGCGCATGTCTCTTCCAGCCCTGCGATCCGGTCCACTATCTCGCCCGTTTCCGTACTCGCCGCAACCAGCCGCCTGCCGCCCCGCTCGCGCTCCCGCGCCCGGTTGAGCGCCTCCCCGAGCCGCCTCAACTCGTCCAGCGCCTTCTTGAGCGCCGCACGGCTCAGCTCTTCTTCCATCTCCCGCACCCGCAGCAGCCGGCGCATGGCGCGCGACACGGCCATCGTTTACGCCTCCCCATCCCCCGCCGTCTTCCGCGGCGCGCTCATCGCTCACACCTCGTCGGCCAGCGCGGCCAGGCGTCGCAACCCATCGGCAAAATGAACCTGCTCGCGTGCCTCCTGCATCAGAAACGCGCGGATCGGCTCCCGCGCCCGCAGTGCGCGATCCAGCTCCGGGTCGGCGCCGGGTTTATACGCGCCAATACGCACCAGGTCCTCCGAGCGTGCGTAGACCGCCATCAGCTTGCGCACCAGCGCTGCCTGTTCGCGATGGGCCTCGCTGGCCACGGCGGGCATCAGCCGGCTGATTGAGTCCAGCACCGCGATTGGCGGGTACCAACCCTCCGAGGCCAGAGCCCGCGACAACACCACGTGCCCGTCCAGCAGCGCGCGCACCGCGTCCACCAGAGGATCCTGCTGGTCGTCGCCCTCCATCAGCACGGTATAAAAAGCGGTGATCGAGCCCCTGCGGAAGCGTCCTGCCCGCTCCACCAGCCGCGCCAGCCGCGCAAACACCGACGGCGTGTATCCCTTGGCCGTGGGCGGCTCTCCTGCCGCCAACCCAATCTCGCGCGCCGCCATGGCGAACCGTGTCAGCGAATCCAGCACCAGCAGAACATGGCTGCCCTCGGAGGCGAAGTACTCCGCTACCGTAGCTGCCGCCAGCGCCGCGCGCATTCTCTTCAGCGGCGATTCATCGGAGGTCGACACCACCACCACCGCTTGCTTCAGGCCTTCGGCGCCCAGCGAATCGCGCAGAAATTCGGCCACCTCGCGCCCCCGCTCGCCCACCAGGCCCACCACCGTCACCTCGGCCTCGGTACTTCGCGTCATCATGCCGATCAGCGTGCTCTTACCCACGCCCGAGCCGCCAAAAATACCTACCCTCTGCCCGCGGCCGACCGTCAGTAGCGTATCAATGGCGCGGATGCCGGTTCCCAGGGGTTCGTGTATCGGCACCCGCTCCAGCGGCGAGCGCACCACTCCGTCCAGCCTCAGCGCCCGCCCGGTCGCGAGCGGGCCTCCTCCATCGATCGGCGCTCCGTGTGCGTTCAGCACGCGGCCCGTCAGCGCCGGGCCCACCTCGATCTCCGGCGACCTGCCCAGCGACCACACCGGGTCGCCAAAGCGGATGCCTTCGGCCGCTTCTACCGGCATCGACAAGACATTCGACCCGCGAAACCCAACCACCTCTGCCGCATGGGTCGATCCCGCGTGATCCCGAACCTCGCAGCACTCTCCTACCGATGCCGGCGGTCCTGCCGACTCGATTGTCTGGCCCACCGACTCAATCACTTGGCCCCGCCAGCGCCAGGGCTGTCTACGATCGAGGCGAGCAAAATAGCGTTCGAGCAGCGCTGTCATGCCTGCCCCCCTCCTGCCGCCGCTTCCCGCGCGGTGTAAACCATTTTTGGATCGGCGCCCGCGGCCGGTTCCGGCCCTTCACCGGCGCGATCGAAGAACCCGCGCTCGATCTCCGCAAGCTGCGAGCGCACGCCCAGTTCCACCGTTCCCGCCTTGCTCTCGATCACGCAGTCGCCCAGCCGCATTCCCTCGCCCGGCTCGACCGCCGGCTTTAACGCCAGGTTGGGCAGGTGCGCTATCGCCTCGGTCCATAACTTCAGTTCGGCCTCCGGTACGCGCAGCCGCACCTCCGACGATGCCGCCAACTGCCCCAGCGCAACCCGCACTGCTCCGGTCAGCAGCAGCGGGTCCATTTGCGCCTCGCGCCGCAAAATGCGCGCCGCCACGGCCAGCGCCAGTTTCACCACTTCCTGCTCCACCGCATTCAGATAGCGGTCGCGCTCTTCGGCGAATCGCACCACCAGCGCCGCGAGCTGCCGCTTATATCGATCCGCTTCCGCTGCGACCGCCGCGCCTGCGCCTCGCGGCCTTCGCCGCGGCCCCGCTCGCGGCCGGCTTCGAACGAGCGCCGCTCATTCTCCAGCGTCCCCTCGTCCATTGCGCCGCCGGACATCGCCGCTCGCACGTTTTTCGCCCTTCCCCGCGCCTGCTCGGCCGCTTCTTCCTCGTCTGCCTCCACCCAGCCGTCCCACTCCGGCTCTCCTGCGTCGCCGGGACAGGCCGGGTACTCAAGCGCCTCGATCTCGCCGCCCGCAAACTTACCCTGTCCCGCCATGTTCCAATTTCCTCGCCCCTGTTCCTCGTCCCGTCCCTGTTCGCTGCTTCCATTTCTTCGCTCCCTCGTTCCCTCGGTCCCTGGTTGCCGTTCGGTTGCCGCAATGTCTCGTGCGCGATTCTCTGCCTCGCCGCCCCGGCCCACCTTACGCCAGCATCTCGTCGCCGGTCTCCAGCTTCAGAATCACTTTGCCCTCGGCCTCCAGCCGCCGTGCCAGGTTCAGAATCTCCTGCTGCGCCTGCGCCACCTCGCGCGAACGCACCGGCCCCAGTACCTCCATGTCCTCCTTCAGCATCTCCACGGCGCGCGAGCTCATAGCCTTGAAGATCTGCGCCCTCAATTCGTCGTTCGCGCCGCGCAAAGCCAGCGCCAGTTGCCGCTTGTCCACGCCGGAAACGATCTCGCGAATCGTAGCCGGAGGCACGGTGATCAGATCTTCGAAGGTGAACATCAGATTGCGAATGTTCAGCGCAAGTTCGGGCTGGTTCTCCTCGATGGCCTCGAGGATTTTTTTGGACTCCTCGGCGTTGAGCCGGTTCAACAGGTCCGCCACGGCCCTGAACCCCGAGTAGCTGCGGCGCACCGTGTCGCCTACGCTTTCCAGGCGCCGGTGCAGAATCAGCGCCACCTTCTGTGCCATCTCCGGAGAAAACTGCCGCATCTCGGCCAGCCGCTGGATTGAGACTACCTTGTGGTCTTCACTCAGGTTGTCCAGCACCATCGAGGCCCTTCGTGGATCGAGGTGCGCCAGCACCAGCGCAATCGTCTGCGGGTGTTCCGAGTCGAGAAGCTTGCCCAGTTGCTGCGGATCGGTGCGCTGCAACTTGGCCAGATTGCCCTGGGCCGCCTCCTGCGAGCGCCGCATCAGCGTCATCAGGTCGTCGGCGCGCTGCTTGCCGAAGGCCTCCACCAGCACCCGGCTGGCATAGTCCAGACCGCCGTGCACCGTGAAGTTCTGCGTGTCCAGCAACTGCCAGAACTCCTCCAGCACCTCGGCTGAGAGTTCGGGCGTGATGCCGCGCAGATCGGCCAGCTCCTCGGTAATCTGCTGCACGTCCTGCTCGGGCAGTGCGCGCAGAACCTCCTTGGCCAGATCCTCGCCCACGGCGACGAGCAAAATCGCGGCCTTGCGCGCGCCGGACAACCCCGCCGAAAGCCGCCGCCGCGTTGCCCCGCTGTCGTTCCCCTGCTCCATTCCGCTTGCTCCGTCCACCCCGGTTCGTCTCTCCGATCAGCGGGCCGCCTCTGCTTCGATCTTCTTTGCCCCAGCCACCAACCCCTAATCCGAGTGAATCCAGCTCTGTAGCAGCCGCGAGCTCTGCGTGGGCTCGCGCTTCAAGTGCCCGGTCACCTGGTCGAAGATCTCCTGCGTGCGCAGCCGCTCGGGATCGAGCTGTGCCGGTTCGGCGGGATTCAAGGGAACCGTGGTTGCCGCCGCGGCCAGTTCCCTGTTCACGCCCTTCGCCGGCCCGCGCAGCGCCAGGGCCGCGCCGGCATGGCGGATCGCCGGCCGCACGGCGAAGGCCATCACCACCAGCAGGGCCACCAGCAGCGCGGCATACTTCACCAGCAGCGGCGAGTTCTCCGCCGTGTTCAGCAATTGTTCGGGAACTGCTGCGGGCGGCTCGGGGCGATTGCCGTCGAAGGCCAGATCCTCGACCGTCACTTGATCGCCGCGTGTCGCGTCGAAGCCCACCGCCGCCTCGGCCAGCGCGGTCAGGTTGCGCAGCTCATCGGCCGAGCGCGGCTGCCACACGGCCGCATGGTTCTTGCTCGCGGGTTCGACCAGACGGTCGTTTACCACGATGGCCGCGGTCAGCCGCCGCACCCGCCCCGGACTCTCCACCGTGTGCCGCACGGTCTTCGATACGCCGTAGGTGCTGGACTCGCTCTGCGCGGTTTCCGGCTGCGTGGTCTGGCGCGGATAGACGGGCAGCGCCTGCGTGTTGGGCGCGTTCGATGCCGTGCCGGGAACTCCCGCGGCTACCGGCTGCGCGCCCGTCGTCTGCTCCGTCCGCTGCATTTGGAGCGTTACCGTCTTGGCCGGATCGTAGCTCTCCTCGGTCTCGTCGGTGGCCGACGAGTCATAGTCCAGCGCCACCGAGGCGCGCACATTGCCCGCCCCGGTCACGGGCTCGAGCGTGGCCACGAGCTTGTCCTCCAAACCCTGCTCGGCGCCGAGTTCGATGGCCTCGGCGGTCTTCGGGCCCAGCGGCAGGTTGCCCGAAGCGTCCACCAGCACCACATGATCGGGTGTCAGTCCGTCGACGGCCGAGGCCACCAGATTGCGAATCGCCTCCGGCTCGCCATCGGCCAGATCGCGGTGGCGCAGCTGAATGACTACCGAGGCTTTGGCCGGCCGCTCCTCGTCACGAAACAGAGAGTCGTGGGGCAGCACCAGGTGCACGCGCGCCGACGCGATATCGGAGAGCGTGCCGATCGTGTGTTCGAGCTCGCCTTCGAGCGCGCGCTGGTAGTTCACCTGCTCGTCGAACTCCGATCCCACCCAGTTCGGCTTGTCGAAGATCTCGAACCCCAGCCTTCCGCTCTTCACCCCGCCCTTGGCCGCCGTCGCCAATCGCGCTTTGTCCAGTTGCGCGGCAGGGACAAGGATCCCCGCTCCATCCGGGGTGGGTTCAAAGGGAATCTGCGCCTGAGCCAGAATCTGTGTCATCTGGCGCGCGTCGTCCGGCTCCAGATTCACGTACAGCGTGCGCCAGTCGGGGCTCATCGCGTACCAGGCCAGCCCTCCCAGGAGCGCCGCCACCAGCAGCGCGCACGCCACCACCCAGCCGCGTCCGGCCGCAGTCATCTCCGCCCAGCGGACTCGCGCCATCCCCCACAGTCCGGCCCACCTGCCGCCCGGCTGCACTCTTCCGGGCATTGCGGGCGGGCTCTTTTCCAACTGTGTTCCCGTGGCCATGTTTCCCTTATCGCGATCGTTTCTTCCGGCGGTTCTGCCCGGCCAGTGCTTTTAGAACTGCATTCCCATCACGCTCTGGTAGGCCTGCACTGCCTTGTTACGCACCGCCAGAGCCAGTTCGAAGGCCATGTCCGCCTTCTCAGTCGCGATCATCGCCTGGTGCACGTCCACGCCTGTGCCGGTCATCAGGCCAGTCACCGCCGCCTGCGCCTGGCCTTCCAGTTGATTCACTTGCCCAACGGCATCCGTAATAAGATCCGCGAATGGCGCCGGACTAACGGCCTGCGCTCCCTTGGCCGAAAGCAGACTCGACGCACCGGCGCTCGAGCCCAATGCGCCCGAAGCCGCAGCGACGGAATTTACTGCTGCCAGCATCTTCTTTCGCCTCCTTTCCCACTCGATCGGCTCTCTATGTCCTATCCCCTGTTCCCTTGGCCCCTAGCGACTTTCCCTTGTCCCCTAGCTTTTCCCAATCTCCAGCGCCGACGTGATCATGCCCTTCTCGGCCTGCACGGCAGAACCATTCAGGCCATATGCACGCGTTGCCCCCATCAGGTCCACCATTTCTGTAAGGGGATTAATGTCGGGATAGGAGACATACCCATCCGGTCCCGCATCGGGATGGCCGGGATCGTAGCGCTTGAGTGGAGGCGACGGGTCCTCGATTACCTGCGCGATGCGCACCCCCGGCGCCGCCTCCGGCGCACCGGGCAAGCTTGGCGCGGGCAGAGCCGAAGCGCCCATCGTCATCGTCCCCGCTCCCGCATCCACCGCTCCCGCCGCTGCATTCATCGAGTCGGCGAACTCCGGATCGCCTTGGTCGGCGGCGAAAACCACCTCCTGCCGGCGGTACGGCCCGCCTTCGGAGGTGCGCGTCGTCTCCGCATTGGCCATATTGGCCGCCACCACCTCGGCGCGCATCCGCTCCGCCTCCATGGCGCTGCCCGAAGTTTCCATCAGTCCAAAGAGATTCATCCGCGACCCTCCTCAACGTTCACGCACGGTCCGGTTTCAATTCGGCTCAACGCGCGCCCGCTCGATTCCCGCTCTCCCGCAGCCTGCCCTACTTGTCCGCATGGATCGCGTCCATCACGCGCTGATACTCCTCGTGCAGCAGCGCCACGCCGGTCTTGAACTTCAGTTGCGCTTCGGCCAGGTTCAGGCTCTCGCGGTCGATCGAGACGTTGTTCCCGTCGGGCCGCGCGATCAGCCCGTCGACCTCGGATACGCGCACCTTCGCCGGGCGCCGTCCGCGGCTCACATCGTCCATGGCCTCGCGCATCTCGGCCTCGAAGTCCATGCCCACGGTCCGGTAGCCCGGCGTGTCCACATTGGCCATGTTCGCCGCCGTCAGCTTGGCCTCGGCCGCGGCCAGATCCAGGTAGCGTGCGATCTGGTCGCTCAGCCGCGTCTCGATCTCCATCCTCATCCGCGCCTTCCTGGCTCCGCCCTTTGCTCTCAGTTAACCGTCAAGCCGAAGTCGATCTCCCGCGCCGTCAGCACCGGGCTTTCTCCGGCCAGAATCACGCCCCGCTCGAGCACGTGCTCGAGTTCCCTTACGTTTCCCGGCCAGCCGTGCGCGGCCAGTTTTCTCAGCGCCTCTTCGTTCACCCGTTTTACCGGCGCATCCCGCCCCATCTTCTTCAAAAAATGCGCCATCAGAAGCGGCAGGTCCTCGGCATGTTCCATCAGCGCCGGCGTGCGGATCAGAAACACCGCCAACCGGTAGTAAAGATCGGAGCGGAAGCCTCCGGTCTGCGCCTGTTGGGCCAGTGGCCTGTGCGTAGCCGCGATGATCCGCGCATCCACCTTGACCGTTTCGTTATCACCCACCCGCTGCAGCTCTCCGCACTCCACAAAGCGGAGCAGCTTCGACTGCAACCCCAGCGGCATCTCGCCAATCTCGTCCAGGAACAGCGTGCCCCCGTCGGCGGCCTCGATGCGCCCCGTGCGTCCCTGCACCGCGCCGGTAAACGCGCCCCGCGTGTGCCCGAAAAGCTCGGCTTCAAGCAGCGCTTCAGGAATCGCCGCGCAGTTAATGGTCACAAACGGTTTGCGGCTGCGTGACGATAGCCGGTGCAGCGCCTCGGCCACCAGTTCCTTGCCCGTGCCCGTCGGTCCCTCGATCAGCACCGGCGTCGTGCGCGGCGCCACCAGGCGCACGCGGCGGCTGATCTCCATCATGCATGCGGCGTTGCCCACCAGTTCCGGCAGCCGTTCCTGGAACCCCGGCTCTGCTCCTGCAGTGTCGTTCCTCGTCAGGATCGGCGTCGCCTCCGCCGCGCTTTCCCGCGCACCCGCCGCCGCCGCTCCGTCCGCAGCCTCCGAGATCTTCGTCGCGTAGTCTTCCACCTGCCTCTCGGCCTGCAGCGCCCGAGCCGCGTTCCAGGCCGCCGTGTCACTCTCCTGGCTACGCCGCAACGCGTAGAGCAACTCCTGTCGATAAGGCCCGTCGCGGGCCCTCCGCCGCGGACGGGCCGGCAGCCGTCACCAGGTCCACACCGGGAAAACTCCCTCTGAAGTCGCTCAGAAACTCGCTCAAATCGAGGTCCGGCAGCCACGAGTCCACAATCACCGCCTCGGGCAAGACAGCTTCGGCCTCCGCCCAGGCTTCTGCGCCGCCCTCCGCTTCGCGAACCTGCCAGCGCAGGCCGCTCAGTTCGTGCGCCAGCCGCTGGCGAAAGCTGCGATCGGCGCTCGCCACCAGCGCCGTGCGCGGCCGCACGCGGGGTTGCGAAGGAAGAATGGGAACCGGAAAGGCTTGCATCGAAGGTCTCCTTTTTTTTGAGCTGCAAATCGATCAACGTTGGCGTCACGCAACCGCCGTCACTCGGCACCGGCCGCCCCTCCAGCCGCCGCGGCCTCGCCCGGCGGCGGTATACGATCTTGCCCCGCCGCAGCCGCCAGCTCTGCCTCCGAAGGCACCATGTAGCCTCGTCCCCGCACCGTCCGGATCAGGTGGCCCGGCGGCGGATCTTCGAGCTTGCGGCGCAGGTAGTTCACGTACACGTCGACAATGTTGGTCGTTTGCGCCGGCTCCAGGTTCCACACCGAGTCCAGCAGCTCCACGCGCGAGACGCACTGGCCGCGGTTCAGCAGCAGATGCTCCAGCAGCGCGAATTCCTTGTTGGTCAAAGCAATCTGCCGTCCGCCGCGCCGCGCCGTGTGTTCCAGCCGGTCCAGCTCCAGATCGCCCGCGCGCAAGGCAAGCCGCGTCTCCCGCTTGCGCCTCAATAGCGCCCGGCAGCGGGCGCGGAGCTCGTGCAGGCTGAAAGGTTTGGTCATCAGGTCGTCGGCGCCCCGGTCCAGGCAGCGCACCCGCGTATCCACTTCCTGCCGCGCCGTCAGCACCAGCACCGGCAGATCGGCGTCGAGAGAACGAACCTCCTCGAGTACCTGCTCGCCGTCCTTCACCGGCATGTTCAGGTCGAGAATCGTCAGGTCCGGCATATCCTGGCGAAACGCCTCTACCGCTGCGCCGCCATCGCAAGCCAGTTGAACGCGGTGTCCATCGGCCTCCAGCCCTCGGCTCAGGAACTGCCCCAGCGCCTTGTCATCTTCGGCAATCAGTAATCTCATGAGAGCCTTTCTTCCTTGCGCGGAACGCTCTCAATCGGGCGTCCGCTCGTTCCACCTTCGTGCGTGCTTTAGTTCTTTTTAAGCAGGCACAACTTCACCTTCCCGCGAGCAGAGGAGGAACTCAAGGCTGGAAGAGAAAAAATGAGGAGGGCGATTCCAGAAACGGATTTAGCTGGATAGGGAGTTCGTGTGCAGGCAGACGAACGCTGGCCTGTGACGGTCAACACAGAAAAATTAGACAAACGGATTTTCCCCGGCAAACTCTACCGAAATTTGCCCGGATCGGGCCTTACTCTACCGCTCCCCGTTCCACTTTGCCCCGCGTGCCCGCTTTCTGCTCGTACATTGCCGCGTCGGCCCGCGCCAGCAGTTCCTTCATCTCCTCGCCCGGCCCATGAGCCGCCAGCCCGATTGACGCATCCACGCGCAGCCTCAAGGCTCCCGCCCTGCCCTGTCCTTTCCTGCCCTCCAAGGTGTAGTTGCCGCAGACCCATTTGCGCAGCCGCTCCGTCTGCGCCTCCGCCTCTTCGAGACCGCAGTCGAACAGCAGAATGAATTCGTCGCCGCCCCACCGCCCGATCACATCCGTCGCCCGGCATGCCGACCGCAGCTCCGTGCCGAACTGCTTCAACAACTCATCCCCGGTCAGGTGACCATAATCGTCGTTGACTTTCTTGAAGCGGTCGATATCGACCAGCGCCACGCAAAACGCCGTTCCCGATCCGATCCGTCTCTCGATCTGGCCCTCCACGTACAGCCGGCTGCTCAAACCCGTCAGTGCATCGCGCGAAGCGATCTCTTCCGCCTCTTCCAGTTTGGTTTGATAGCTCGCCACCTGTTCCTTCAGTCGATCCAGTACCGCCTTGCCCTCCTCCGTCATGCGATCGATCGATGTCCTCAGCTCCACCGTGCTCTTCTCGATCGAGGCGCGTACCTCGCTCAGGTCGTCCAGGCTGGCGATCGCCTTCAGCCGCTCCGTCACCGCGATCATCTGTCCCGCGCATCGCTGGTCGCGCGCGCTCACTGATTCCGCGGTCCGTGCCATCATCAGCAGCATTTCCTTCACTTCGCAGGCCTTCTGCTGGTAGTGGCGCGCCGTCCCGCGCCCCCACCCGCGCAGTTGCTCGCGCACGCCTCCATCGGTCGCTGCCAGCACTTCGCAATTCATCTCCGCCGCCAACCCCGCCTTCAGCTCACCCAGCTTCCGTTTCAGCTCATCTCCCATCCCGGGACAGGCATCCAGACTGCAGTTGCCCATTTCCATCAATGCGGATCCGTACGCATCGATCACCGCCGGCAGCAACTCCCCCTCCGCCACACCCACAGCTGCGTTCGCATCCATCCGCGGCGAATCCAGATACCTCTTCAACGAGATCATTCCGCCCTCTGCGCCGGTGCTGCGCTCCAGGCCGCACACCTTGCCTTCTTCTCTATCGGCTCGCTGCACGCAATCCTTCAGTCCCCCTGCCGATTAATCAGATAGCGGCGCCCTTCCTTGCCCGCCAACGCTCTTCACTCCTATTGTTGAAAGTGGCGTAGTCCGCCTCTCTCGCTCAACAGGAACCGAAAAATCACTCCAATCTTCTCCACGGCGTCAGTCGCAAAACCATCCCAAAATGCGCGTTCTTTTGCACAGGTTCCGTGGCATAGCCCTTTTTGTTCGCCTTCAATTTTTGCGGTAATATTACCAAAGTTTACTCTGATGCCATAAGAGTCATACAAAAGCGCTATCGCCCTTTAACAAAAAATCACCGATTCTGTCGTTAATAGAGAAAAGCGCGGCGCAATGCACGCGCATGTTAGGAGCGCCTTGGTTGATTGGAGCAAACTTCCCGATATAGCAGCGGTAGCTCTGCTTACGATAGCTTTCGCTTCGGTTGCACGCCATGGGCGTACCTCGGTTTCAGCCGTCTGGCTCACCGGCTGGCTCCTCATCGCGCTTCATTTCGCCGCTTTCGTGTTCGTGCCCGCTGCCGGCGATTGGGGCAGCCTCGCGCTTTTCATCGGCCTCGCATCCCTTGCTTCTGGTGGTGTGCTCTTTATGTGGGCCGCCGTCCCCTACCGCCAGCGAGTGTCCAGCCGCTGGATGCTCACCGCGCTATTGCTAAGCTATTCTCTTTACCTCGGCCTTCTTGTTATTGATCCCATCGCATCCTGGGCTTTGGCGCCGGCGGCCGTGTTCATTGGAGCCGCGCCGCTCGCTATTCTCCTGCTTGCGGTAAAAAAGTTTGTGCATCCTCTACGCTGGGCCATCGTCATCCTCAACCTCGGCCTTTCAATCTTCCTCGTGATCTTTCAGTACCGGCCCGGCATTGGCACAACGTTTGCCTTCAGGGCCGTGCTCTTCACCGTCTTCCTCGGTTGCGCCATCCATTTCTGGTATACATACAGGCGCGCTACCGCTGGGGCTTTCATCACGATCGCCGGTTTCTTCGCCTGGGCAAGCGTCTTTATAGTCGGACCGGGTATTGCCCACCTCTTTCCCAATCTCCATCTTGAGAACGAAGTCTGGAATCTGCCCAAGTACGTCGTGGCCGTGGGCATGATCATGCTTCTTCTCGAGGACCAGATCGAGCACAACAAGTATCTGGCCCTGCACGACGAGCTCACCGGCCTGCCCAACCGGCGTCTCTTTCAGGACCGCCTTTTCAACACCATCGAGCGCGCCCGCCGCACCGGTTCCCAGGCAGCCCTGCTCTTGGTTGACCTCGATGACTTCAAGATGGTCAACGATACTGCGGGCCATCACGCAGGCGATGAGCTGCTGAAACACGTGGGCAATCTCTTCACCGGCCGCGTGCGCCGCTCTGACACTGTGGCGCGCACCGGCGGCGATGAGTTTTCTGTCATTCTCGAAGAGCCCATGACTCGCGCCGACGCCGTTCGCGTGGGCAAAATTCTCACTCAGCTGCTCGATGAACCCCTAACCGTCGGCGACCAAACAATGCGCATTGGTGCCAGTGTGGGTATCGCTGTCTTTCCTGACGACGCCTCCGATGCTGAGTCCCTCCAAATCGCGGCCGACCTGCGCATGTATGCAGGGAAGAATGCTTCCAAGGCGAACGCGGAAAATACAGGCCCAAAACCCGTCCAACCGGAAAAGCCAAGACCGGCTCGTGCTGTAAAGCGGTCAACGGGCCTTCAAACTGCGGAATAATCCTCGAACCGACCCGCTAGAGCCTGTTATTAACTTTCCCGCGGGTGGCGCTGGGAGCCAATTTTTCTCAATTCGAGAAGCGAGGAGCGAAGCATACCGGGGCCTCCATGAACTCAGTTCATGGGGTGGATACCGGGTGTCTGCGAGCGACGAGCGACAAAGAAATGAGGAAAATTGGCCCCAGCCCTTCGGGTTGCGGCGAAAATCCGGCCATACTTCGTTGTCGGCCTCGACCTTGGGGCCACCAAAGCCTTCGGCCTCCGCCTCGCCTGGCCGGATTTTCGCACGCAACGCCACCGGTGCGAAAGTTAATAACAGGCTCTAGTCTCACGCAGCCAGTCGCCAACGGAACAGAGCATACAAAAAGCCCCGGACAATCGTCCGGGGCTTTTCATTTCACGCCTGTTCTTTCATCCCTGACCGCCGCCGGGCCTCGGTCCAGTACGGCGCCGGCGCCGCCGCCGGTTGTTGTTGTTCCTGCACCGCAGGCCTTGCACCGCCTGTGTGTGGCGTGCCCGCATGAACCGGAGCCCCATCTACGCGGTTAAAGTTAGGCTCGTTTTCTTCGTCGATCTCCACGCTGCCCTCTTCGTCGAAGTCTTCACCGCCCTCGATCAGAATCGTGCTCTGGTTCGAGTTCGGCTGCCGCTCGTCGTACTCGCTGCGTGGCGCGGCGCTCCTTGGGCTCGGCGCCGGCGGCGCATACCCCGCTTCTTCGCTGATCTGCTTGCGCCGGCTGCGCCAGCTTCGCCTTCTGTTCCTTGATGAGCGCCTTGCGGCTCAGTTTGATTCGGTTGCCTTCGATGGCCAGCACCTTCACCATCACCTGGTCACCCTCGCGCAGCTCGTCCTTGACTTCCTTCACGCGATGCTCCGCGATCTCGGAGATATGCAGCAACCCATCCGTGCCGGGGAACAGCTCCACAAACGCGCCGAATTCGGCCAGCCGCACCACCTTGCCCAGGTACGTCTTGCCCACTTCGGGAACCGCCGTCAGGTTGCCGATGATCGCCAGCGCCTTCTGCAGGCCCTCGGCGTCGCTCGACGCCACGCTCACCTTGCCGGTGTCGTCCACGTCGATCTTCGCGCCCGTCTGCTCCACGATGCTGCGGATCGTCGCTCCGCCCTTGCCGATCAGGTCGCGAATCTTATCCGTCGGGATCATCACCGTCTCGATGCGTGGCGCGTACTTCGAGCGCTCCACGCGCGGTCCATCCAGCTCCGCGTCCATCTTGTCCAGCAGGAACAGCCGCCCGCGACGCGCCTGCTCCATCGCCTGCTGCAGAATCTCCCGGCTCAGGCCGCCGATCTTGATGTCCATCTGCAGTGCGGTGATGCCCTTGCGTGTTCCCGCTACCTTAAAATCCATATCGCCGTAGTGGTCTTCCGCGCCCGCAATGTCGGTCAGGATCGCGTAATCGTCGCCCTCCTTAACCAGTCCCATCGCCACTCCGGCAACCGCGCCTTTCAGCGCAATCCCTGAATCGAACAGCGCCAGGCTCGCTCCGCATACCGAAGCCATTGACGAAGATCCGTTCGACTCCAGAATGTCGCTCACGATGCGGATCGAGTACGGCGACTCATCGGCGCTGGGCAAAACTGCGCTGATCGCGCGTTCCGCCAAAGCTCCGTGACCCACTTCGCGCCGGCCAACGCCGGTCATACGTCCCGTCTCGCCAACGCTGAACGGCGGAAAGTTATAGTGCAGCATGAAGTTCTTCCGCTGCTCGCCCTCGTAGCTTTCCAGCCTTTGCCCATCGTCCGCCGTGCCCAGTGTCGCTGTCACCAGCGCCTGCGTCTCGCCGCGCGTGAACAGCGCCGATCCGTGTGTCCGAGGCAGCACGCCCGTCTCGATCGTGATCGGCCGGATCTTGTCGAACGCGCGCCGGTCGGGCCGGATGCGTTCCTTCGTCACCTGCTCGCGGAACAGCCGCTCGCGCAGAAGCTCGTAATAGTGCGCCAGCTTCTTCTTGGCGTCCGCGTCTTCAGCGGGAAGCCCAGCAGCCAATTCGTCCTTGATCTGCTTGATCAACGCATAGCTCTCCGTTTTGCCGTGCGTCTTGGTATCCAGCGCATCCTTCAGCCGGTCGCCGATCTTCGCCTTCAGCTCCGCGTAATACGCCTCGTCAACCTCCGGCGCCGTAAACGCCCGCTTTTGCTTGCCGGCCTTCGCCACCAACTCGCTCAATCGCCGCCACAATCTTCTTTATCTCGGTGTGCGCAAACTCGATCGCGGCGAGGATCACCTCTTCGGCTTCTTCCTTCGCTCCCGACTCGATCATCACGATGCCGTCCTTGTGCCCGACCACCATGATGTTTACCGTCGTCCCCGCGCGCTCGGCATATGTGGGATTCACCACAAACTCGCCGTTCACGCGGCCCACGCGCACCGCGCCCACCGTCGCGCCAAAGGGAATGTCCGACAGCGCCACCGCCGTGGCGGCCGCGTTGATCCCAATCACATCGGGATCGTTCTCCTTATCTGCGGAGAGGACTAGGGCAATCAGCTGCGTTTCATTGCGGAATCCATCGGGGAACAGTGGGCGCAGTGGCCGGTCGATCTGACGGCAGGTAAGAATCTCTTTCTCGCTTGGCCTTCCTTCGCGCTTGATAAAACCGCCGGGAATGCGTCC
>CAWGGA010000011.1:0-259639 GCA_963822015.1 uncultured Acidobacteriaceae bacterium | reverse complement strand
TCAGCAATGTAACCATGCGTTACGGGTCGAAGATTCTCTTCGAAGACGTATCCACAACGTTCACGCCGGGCCGCCGCTACGGGCTCACCGGGCCCAACGGCTCCGGCAAATCCACCTTTATGAAGATTTTGACCGGTGAGCTGGATGCGCAAAAAGGCACGGTTGTGCGCCCGCGCAAGCTAGGCGTGCTGCGCCAGGATCAGTTCGCCTTCGATGCCTATCGCGTCATCGACACCGTCATCATGGGCAACAAGCCGCTCTGGGCCGCGCTGGAAGAGCGCGACCGCATTTATGCCAAGCCCGAAATGACCGACGAGGACGGCATGCGTCTGGGAGAGCTCGAGGGCACGATCGGCGACGAGGACGGCTACACCGCCGAGGCCGACGCCGCTGTGCTGCTCGACGGCCTCGATATCAGCGAGCCGCTGCACGAGAGCAAAATGGGCGAGCTCCAAGGCGGGCAAAAGGTACGCGTGCTGCTGGCGCAGGCGCTCTTCGGCAAGCCGCAGGCGCTGCTGCTCGACGAGCCCACCAACTACCTCGATCTCGACTCCATCCACTGGCTGCAGGACTTCCTGCTGAGCTACGACGGCACGCTGATCGCCATCTCGCACGATCGGCACTTCCTCAATTCCGTCACCACGCACACCGCCGACATCGATTATCAGACGATCATCACCTACACCGGCGGCTACGACGATATGGTGATGGCCAAAACGCAGATTCGCTCGCGGCTCGAATCGGAAAACGCGCAGCGCGAGAAAAAGATTTCCCAGCTAAACGAGTTTATTGCCCGCTTCGCCGCCGGCACGCGCTCCAGCCAGGTCACCAGCCGGCGCAAAGAGGTCGAGCGCCTGCAAACCAACGAGCTGGCGCGCTCCAACATCCAGCGCCCCTACATCAAATTCGACCAGGTTCGCCCCAGCGGAAAGCATGTTCTAGAATTCAAGCATCTGATAAAGGTTTACGGTGAACTAACTGTTATCGATGGCTTTACTGCTAACGTTCTGCGCGGCGAAAAGATCTGCCTGATGGGCCGAAACGGCGCTGGAAAAACCACCCTGATCAAGAGCCTTCTGGCCAACTATCCGGGCCTCGCCGAGAAAGATTTCACGCTCGACTCCGGTTCGGTCTTCTGGGGCCATGAGGCGCAGGTGGGCTACTTTCCTCAGGACATTGGCTCGACCATCGAGCACGGCCTGACTGTGGCCGACTGGCTGCACCAATGGAACCCCGCAGCGCACGTCGAAGACATCCGCGGCATCCTCGGCCAGATGCTCTTCTCCGGCGAGGAAGGCTCCAAACCCACCAAGGCTCTCTCGGGCGGCGAGCAGGCGCGGCTCGCGTTCTGCAAACTCATCCTCACCAAGCCCAACATCCTCATCTTCGACGAGCCCACCAACCACCTCGATCTCGAGGCCATCAACGCGCTGAACATCGCGCTGCAGCGCTATGAGGGAACGGTGCTGCTGGTTACTCACGACCACGACCTGATCGACGAAGTCGCCACGCGCCTCTGGGTCTTTCACGACGGCGGTATCGAAGACTTCCAGGGCCCCTACGAGGAGTGGAAGGGCAAGCATAGTTAAAGTCTGTAATGAATTTTTGGGCTAGACAGCGGGACGGACGGTCAATCTGACGGCAAGACGATCGGCGAGGTCGGCGGACGGAACTTCCTGAGCAGTTTTTGCCTGTACGCCGAAACGATGATGGGCGCCGCACCGAAGAAAATTTTGAGCGCTGTTGTTCGCCGCCCCTCCAGCCAGCAATACCGGTAGGCATAGTTACCGGCAAACCCGCCGAGCGTGGCATATCGGTCCGCTCTACGCTTCCGCCCGCCGGGGTATCTTCCTTGCCTCTCAAACTTGACCAGGCGAAGGATCCCCTTGGCCATCTCTTTCACGCTTCGACTGGCCCTCGCCGGGTGGTCCCGATAGGCAACCGTGCTCGGCTTCATCACGACGATGCACGGACTATAAGTCCCCACGGCGAGGATCATATCGATGTCGTCGGGAGCGGGCTTTGTGCCCACGATGCCGTACCCTCCCACGCTCTCGAAGACATCTCTTTTCATCACGATCGAGCTGCCGGCTTTGAGCACCATGACGTCCTTTGAAAAATAGTCGGCATATTGCAAGACCTGAATTCCAGATTCATCGCCCGCCGCATTAGCTAATTCTCGTTCCTGCCTGAAGGGCGCCAGGCTGCCGATGATAAGTGGCGGAGCGTCGAACTCGCGAATGATCCGATCGTAGACCGCAAGCGCACGCGGCAGCAGCAGATCGTCGCTGTCTAGCATCACAAAGTACTCGCCGCGGGCCAGCTTGGCTGCATTGTTCCGGGCAACTTCCTGGCCTTGACTGGTTTGGCGGATTACAGTGATTCGTGACCCGTAGGATTCCAGGATGGCCAGCGAATTATCGGTGGACCCGTCGTCCACCGCCAGTACCTCAAAATCTGTAAAGGTTTGGCACAGGACGGAATCAATCGCTTGCCGGACGAAATCCGCGTGATTGAAAACGGGGACCAGCACGCTGAAACGGGAGTGCGATGCGTCCTGTCCTCGGATCCTCATCGTGAGTTTCCCCGCTTCCGCGCCGCCTCCTCGTACACCTTCACATACTCCTTCGCCGGCCCGGCCCAGCTATAGTCGCACGCCATCCCATTGCGAATCAGCCGCGTCCAGCCTTTTTTGTCGGCGAAGGCTTCGATGGCGCGATCGATCTCCGCAAGCAGGTCTTGGGGATTGAAGCCGGCAAATTTGAACCCCGTTCCGGTTCCCTTCTTCGCGTCCCACTCTTCAATGGTGTCGTCCAGCCCGCCCGTTGCCCGCACGATTGGAACCGTCCCGTATTTGAGCGAGTACATTTGGTTCAAGCCCGAAGGCTCGTAGCGCGACGGCATTAGGAACATGTCCGAACCCGCCTCGATCTTGTGCGCTAACGCCTCGTCGTAGCGGATCTGCACGGCCACTTTTGCGGGATGGCGGAAGGCCCAGTCGCGAAAGAGATTCTCGTAGTAGGGGTCGTGCGTGCCTAACGCCACCACTGCGACATCGCGTTCGGCGATCTCTTCGGCAATCTCCGCCACGATGTCGAAGCCCTTCTGTTTGGCGAAGCGCGACACGATGCCAATGACCGGCGCCGTCTCCTCCACGTTTTCCAACCCGAAGGCATGCAGCAGATCGGCGCGGCATGCGACTTTGCCGGCCAGGCTCTCCGGCGTGTAGTGCGCGGCCAGGTTGCCATCCGTAGCCGGATTCCACATCGCATAGTCCACGCCGTTCAGAATGCCGCGCAGGTTGGCGGCGCGCTTCCGCAGCACGCCCTCCAGGCTCTCGCCGAACTCCACCGTCTGAATCTCCTCGGCGTATTTCCTGCTCACCGTGGTCAGCATGTCGGAAAAAACCACGCCGCCTTTGAGGAAGTTAAAGTGATCGTAGTGCTCGACCTTATCCATGGTGAAAATGTCCCACGGAAACAGGAGTTGCTCGGTGGTATTGGGCGGAAACCTGCCCTGGTACGCGGCGTTATGGATGGTGAGCACAGTCGCCGTTCCGCTCAGCGCGGGGTCGGCCGCGTATACCGTACGCAGGTAGACGGGAATGAGCGCGGCCTGCCAGTCGTGGACGTGGAAGACCTGAGGCACGCCGATCTGCTTCGACGCCTCTATCACCGCGCGGCAAAACAGCCCGAACCGCTCGGCGTTGTCGGCGTACTCGCTGCCGCTCGGACCGTAAAGCTCTTTTCGATCAAAGAGTTCTGGGCAATCGATAAAGAAATACTGAACCCCGTCACGCTGTCCCCCGTCAACCACGCCAATGAATCGGTTGTAGTAGGAGAATGGAATGGTCAGCGAGCGAATCGCGTTCTTTGGCTCTCCTTCGATCTGCCTCTGCACGCGCGCATAAAACGGCAGATAGACCGTCACCTCGTGCCCCAGCTTGACCAGCTCACGCGGCAGCGCGCCGACCACATCGGCCAAACCGCCTGTCTTGGCAAACGGCGCACACTCTGAGGCAGCAAAAGCAATCTGCATCCGGACAAATCCTCACTCGGCGAAAGGCGCCGGTGGTGCGCGTCCAGCTTACCATCCCCACCGGATCCCCTTTCGTGCATCCTGAAACTCAGATGCACTCTACAGCCTGAATCATCGCGTGGCGATCAGGCGGTATTGCGCGCCCAGGCATAGCCAGCCCATCTTTGGCTCCAGCCAGCGTAGCCTGGAAAGCGCGCTGGGGAAGAACACGCGGTAATCGATCCTGACGTTCGACCATCCGGCCCGCGAACAGACGTGCCGGAGCCTGCGGCTGGCGATCAGTTGCGCATTCTGGTCGAGGGGACACGTGTTGACGGCGCGCACGGTCAGAGGATTCAGAGGATTGTGCTCGTAAATGGCAAGCAGCCCACCGGGCCTGACGATGCGCAGCAACTCCCTGAGCCATAGTTCGTGCCGATTGTGCTCAATGTGATGAAACACGCACGCGGAAAACACCACGTCCTGGCTCGAGTCTTCAATGGGGATACGATCCCCCTCAATCAAAACGAAGGTCTCATTGCCGGGAAATCTCGATTGCGCCAATTCAGCGCTGCGCGCCGATACATCGACGCAACTCAAACGAGCACCGGGAAGATACTTTCGGAAGTAGGGGATCGAGCTACCGATGCCGCTGCCAAAATCCGTGATGCGGCTGGCCGCGGTTTGCACCTTGGAAAGATGTTGCGCCAGGTCCGCGATCTTGTACTCGGCAAAATACTCCGGAGATTCTCCGGTTAGTTTGATGTTCTGCTCATGAACCTCGTAGTAGGTATCGGCGTAACTATCGAACTCTGCTTTCGCCACGGGGCGCTTCCTCCTCATCCTCTCTATGGTGAGATTCGACAGTAAGCATCGGGCCGCCAACACCCAATTCGGCGTCGCGAACCTCAATTATAATGACTCAATGAATTCCCCGGCAGGTGAGGTCTCCCAGTCGGCAACCGGAGCAGTGCGGAGAGCATCGTCCTGGCAGCCTCTTCTCGCCGCAATGGTCGCAGCGCTTGGCATCCGCATGGTAGTAGTCCTCTTCACCTATCGCGGCCTGCCCGATGCCGACAAATACTACGAAGCCTTTGGCTGGGAGATGGGCTGGGTGGCCCGCGCGCTCGCAAGCGGCCGCGGATTTTCCTCGCCTTACTATCCCTGGAGCGGACCGACTGCGCTGCAGCCTCCGCTCTATCCCTTTCTGCTCTCCCTGGTCTTCCGGCTCTTTGGCATCTATTCCCTCACCTCAGCATTTGTCGTTCTCACCCTCAACAGCCTGCTCTCCGCGCTCACCTGCATCCCTGTCTATTTCAGCGCCAAATACTCCCTTGGTCTTCGTGGCGCCAAAATATCTGCCTGGGTGTGGGCGCTTTATCCGTTCGCGATTTACTTCTCGGCCGCGCGGGTTTGGGAGTACGCGCTCACCGGGCTGCTCCTGACCACCTGTTTTTGCATCGCGCAGCGCATTCATCGGTCGGCCAGGCCGCTCGCGTGGATCGGCTTTGGCGCGCTCTACGGGCTCACTGCGTATTCCAATCCAGCCACCATGTCCACCCTCCCGTTTCTGCTCGGCTTTGCGCTTTATCAGGCGCGCGCGGAAGGCAAGCGCTGGGCGCTCAAGGGCGTGTTTACCATGCTGGCGTTCTTTGCCGTCCTTACCCCGTGGACCATCCGCAACTACCGTGTGCTGGGCGTCATCGTCCCCATGCGCGACAACTTATGGCTTGAGTTGTATGCCGACAACTTCGGCAACGCGCCACACGACCGCACATCGCCTCCCACGGCCGGCAATCGGCCATACCCGGCAAGCAACCCCGCCGAGATGAAGAAGTACCTCGCCATGGGCGAGATTCCTTACCTTGCGGAAAAACGCGCGATGTCTCTCAATGACCTTCAGGAATCATCCTCATTATGCGTTCCTGGCAGTTAAGACCCTGCGCCGCATCGTCTACTACTGGACCGGCTATTGGAGCTTTTCGGCTGAAGAATTGCGCGATCAGCCCTACACTCCGGGGACCGTTTTTTACGTCTCCTGCGTGACGCTTTTTATGCTGATTGGTATTCGCAGCCTTTGGCGCGCCAATCGCACCGCGGCGATTCCATATCTGCTGCTGATCGGCGCCTTTCCTATCACCTACTACCTCACGCATCCCCTCATGGATTACCGGCAGCCAATCGAGCCGGCCGTAATCGTTCTTGCGGTTGCCGGTGCCCTCGCCTTCCGGAGGGTCAAGGCCGGCGAGTTCGCCGAAAGTGAGAGGCTCTCGTGACTCAAGCCAAGTAGCCGTTCTACATGGCCTCGAAACCCTCCGAGGCGGTACCATCATGATCAATGGCCTCAACTCCGAACCGGGTGAGAATCGTTCCAGCCATGTCTTCCAGCTATCTGAAAACCCGGCCCACACCGGCGCTTCTTTCGATCGTTGTGCCCTGCTACAACGAGGAGCCGAGCCTGCCGCTGTTTGCTGCTGAGATGACGCGCTTCATTGACGCTTCCCCGTATCCCTGCGAAGTCGTCCTGGTGAACGATGGCAGCACAGACGGCAGCATCGAGTTGTTGGCGGGCTGGAGCGCGCGGGACAAGCGGATCAAGGTGCTGAGCCTCTCAAGAAACTTTGGCCACCAGCTTGCGGCGACCGCGGGAGTGGACTACGCCGTCGGCGATGCGGTGGTTCTGATCGACGCTGACCTGCAAGACCCGCTCGATGTGATTCACGAGATGGTGGCGCAATATCGCAATGGCTACGATGTGGTCTGCGGCCAGCGCACGGTGCGCGTGGGCGAGAATTTCTTCAAACGGGTCACGGCGTGGGTCTTCTACCGCCTGATGCAATTCTTCTTCCTCAAGTCGCTTCCTCACGACGTAGGCGACTTTCGCCTGATGTCGCGCCGCTGTGTCGACAGCCTGCGCTCCATGCGCGAGTTGCATCGCTTCCTGCGCGGCATGGTGGCCTGGGTGGGCTACTCGCAAATCTGCGTGCGCTACGAGCGGCGGGCCAGGGCCGCGGGGTCCACAAAATATCCTCTGGGCCGGATGATCCGCCTGGCCTGGACCGCTGCTGTTTCCTTCTCGCCTCTGCCGTTGCGGATGAGTTTCATCGCCGCCGGAATGATGGCGCTGCTAGCCATCGAAGAAGCAGTGCGGGCTTTGGTTGCGTATCTCTCCGGCAGTACCGTGCCTGGCTGGACATCGCTCATGATCGTGCTCTGCATTAGCAATGCCGCCTTGTTGATGACCGTGGGCATCCTCGGTGAATATGTTGCCAAGATCTTCGAGGAAAGCAAGGGTAGGCCGCTCTATATCGTTGCCGACACCTGGAATGTTCACGAGAGATTGGAGCCGTCGCCTTCGGGGCGATTGGACGCCAGTCCGCAACAAATATCCGGCGACCACGCGAGCACCGAATCGGAGGATGTCCATCCGGCCCTTTGAATCGTGAACAGAGGAGTCCCGACGCCGCACTGCACGATCAAGGGACGGCTGTACCGGCGTCCATTCACCCATCGGCTATTCTTTCCTTGTACCCGGAGGTTCACGGATGTTTTCCCCCACCGTCACCACCCCAGCCACTCCCACTCCCGTGGAAGAGATCGCGGCCGCCATCGAAAACATCGGGCCACTGCACGGCCTGCCACTGGAAGATCGCCTATGGCTGGCCCGCCATGGAAAGGAGTTCGTAGCCAACCCGGGCGACATTCTGTTTGAAGAAGGTTCTCCCGCCGAGCACATGGTGCTGATCCTGAGGGGCGAGATCCATGTGCGCCGCCAGCACGGAGGGCCGATGGCGCTGTTTATTGGCCGCTCCGGACAGATGACCGGCGTGTTACCTTTCTCGCGCATGAAGAGCTACGGCGGTCAGGGATTCGCCGTCTCCCCGGTGTGGACGCTGCTGATTCACCGCTCTCTCTTTCCTGAGATGCTGGCTGCCATCCCATCCATGGCGCAGCGCGTGGTCTCCACGTTGCTCGATCGCGTTCGCGAGGTGACGCGCATCGAGCAGCAGGCGGAAAAGCTCGCGGCTTTGGGGCAACTGGCCGGAAATCTGGCGCACGAGCTCAACAATCCTGCTTCCGCCGCCCAGCGCGCCGCCGCCAGCCTGCTGGCCGCTCTGCGCGCCAATCGCGGCAATCGATTCAAATTGGTCAATCTTCACCTCACTCCGGAGCAGATCGCCACCATCGAGGCATGGGAGGAGAAGAACTTCCGCCGCACGGGAGAATCGCTCGACACAGCTGCCGAAGCTGACGCTCTGGGCTTCATTAGGCGCGAGGAATCGATCCGCGCCTGGGTCACTGACATTGGCTGCACCGGCGCCTGGGAGATCGCCGCGCAATTGGCCGAGCAAGGCATGTCCACGACCGATCTTGACGAACTGCGCGGCTTTCTTACCGCCGACGAGATCTGCATTTCGCTTCCGTTCTTCGCCCGTTACCTGCGCTCCTCGCGCGCGGCCGAGACCATCGTGAACTCGACGGCGCGCATTTTCGACCTCATCGGCGCGGTCAAGGACTACTCCAACATGGACCGCGCTCCGATTCTCGAGGTGGATGTGCCGGCCGGCCTTGACGCCACGCTGCAAATGCTCCGCTCGCGCATGCAGAACGTGGAAATCGAGCGCGATTACCAGCCGGGCCTGCCGCGCATCAGCGCCTATGGAGGCGAACTGAATCAGGTATGGACGGCGCTGATCGAAAACGCGCTCGATGCCCTCGGCGATCCAGGCCCCCGGCGACAGGTCTCCGTCGCTGGGGTGGCAAATCAGAGCCGCTTGCGCGTGGCCTGCAAGCTGGAAGGCGGCATGCTGTTGGTGGAGATTTGGGACACCGGTCCTGGCATCCCTCCCGAACTGCAGGAGAGGATCTTTGAGCCATTCTTCACCACTAAAGCGCCCGGCAAAGGGCTGGGGCTCGGCCTCGATAACGCCATGCGCATCGTCCGCAAGCATCGCGGCCACTTGAGCGTTAAGTCGGAGCCCGGCTCAACCTGCTTCCGCGTCCGCCTGCCACTGGACCAGTTACAGGCATACTGAAAAACCGTTGTCGGCCGTGTCAGCTACCAGTTGTCAGCCCCGCACAACGCAGGTGAGCCCTTCAGTTCGATCCACCGATGAAAAAGCTGATAGCTGCCATTCAGAACGACACATCTGCCGGTTCGGTCACGCGCATCACCGACTGATCCCCTGTACGCTGTTTCCAGGCTGCCCGGATGGCCTCGATTTTGTCGCGGTTCTCCTGGGTGTCGGGGTAATCGATGACCAGCAGCTTGGAACGAAGGCGCTCCGGCGTTGAATGTCCCTTGCTCTCCCATTGTCCATAGACATTCATGACGCTAAGGCCGGCGGGAAAGCGCGGCGTCACTTCTTTGTCGAGGAAATCCTGCCACTGCGATTCACTGACGCCCTGCTCAGGATGGTCTGCCCGTCCCAGACCGAAGTAGAGCTCCGTTTCAACCCATCCACGAGTCTGGCCGGGATGCGCCGCATCGCCTGCCAGCGTGGGTGCTGCAGCTGTTGGCGCCGATGCCAGCGGATGCGCGCAACCAGCCACCGACCCGAAAGAAATTGCGGAGAGGACTAGGAAAAGAAGACTGGAGCGCAAGCGTATTCGACCTCCGCGCAATTCTCTATTTCACCACTTCCACGCCGCGCCAGAACGCCACATATCCCTTGATCTTGCGCGCCACCGGTTTAGGATCCGGATAGTACCAGGCTGCGTCCTGGTTGTCCTGGCCGTCGATCACGACGGTCATATACCGCGCCTGGCCCTTTTGTGGATGAGTTGATGTGGTCGTGCTTGGCCGAAAATATTCGCGCTTGAGGCTGGATTCCGGAAAATAAACATCCCCATCCATCTCCTCGATTCGATCGCTTTCCGCGATCACTCTGCCGTTCCAGGTTGCTCGCGCCATGGCTGTCCGGTCGCTTTCAGTCGAGTCCGTTACTCTACCTCCGGCCGAGCCTGGAGGCCAAGCACGGCCAAAGTAACCGATTAGACACTACCAGACTTTGCACGGCGTGGCGAGTACCAATGAGGTTCACGGGGCCCGAAAGAATTTACTTCGCCGCCGCGATGGACTCGATATGCATGCTCTTGTGCGCCGTATCCTCAGTTGCGGTCACGGTCACGTGAGCGCCGTAAAACTCCGTCTTCACCGCATCGGGGTTGTCGATGCTCCACACTTGCTTGCTGGTATCAACGAACACCGGCTTCATCCCGGACTGGATGCACTTCTTCACGCATTCGGCGCCGGTGCCCATGTGCTTGGCGCCACACATGGAGTCAGAAATCCATCCCGTGCTCTTCGTGGAATCGGCAGCCTGCGCCAACAGGACGCACATGGCAAAAACGGCCGCCAGTAAGGAAAAGGTACGCTTCATAGTAACCTCCGGGGAAATGATGAACTACCGTCCGTACTCATAATGCTCTACCGGCTGGAATTGCACAAGGGTGCGCGGTTGTAAGTAGTGGGCCAGTTTGGATCGGCTTTGAAGCGTACGGGCTTCAGCCCGTACGCTAGCTGGCCTGCAGCCATCGAGGGGCTTGGCCCCTGAGGGATACGCCTTGCAAACTGATCCACTACCCTGTTGCAAATCCCGAGTTGCCGAAGAGCGATGAATCTATTTCCTCACGCAGGCACTGCGCGTGGCCTCAACACGCTTGAGGGTCACCTCGTAGCGCTGTGCCGCCGCTGAAAAGCGGTTGATGAGTTCTGAGGTCTTATTCAGAAATGTAGGATACTTCTCGCGGATCGCCTCGAGTATGTGCGCAAACTTGGCCATAAGGAAGAATCCCTCGCCGTTGCAGTCCACAAAAAGCTCCGCCGAGACGGCACCGTGCAGAACCAGCGTCGCCGCCATCTCCCAGTATGTGATGACCTGCCTGAGCCAGGGATTGTGCGGATCGGAGGGATTTTCGTAAACAGCATAGAAGTCGTCCGCCGTTCTTGGCCAGAACTCGCCCCCGATCCACGCGCGAGCCTGGCGCATCACCGCCTCGGTGCGCAGCTCATAGAGCTTGAGAATAATCTCGGCATCGGCCGCTGTGGCCAGCATTCGTTCCATAGGTGCGTCTCCGCAGCCCATACTACAGGATCAGCCGCACCGCATGCGAGATGAATGCACCGCTTCCATCCCGCAAAAAACTGAAAGGCGCGCTATCTCAGCGCGCCTCCATTTCTTATTCCTTCTTCCCGCGGCCCCTCAGTCCCCTAGCCCAGCAGATCCTTGTACCCCGTCTTTCTTGTTCCCTTGGTCCCTGCTTCTTACGCCGGCTGCAACTCCCGCTTCTCGTCCTTCTTTTCCACAACCGGCCCGTGCGTTTCAGCCGTTGGCGGCGGGGGAGCGTCGCCGATGCGCTTCGAATACGTACACACCACCGCACTCTCCTTCGCTTCGGCAGGCGCGGCTTTCTTGCCGCGCTTCTTCGCCGCGGATTCTTCCTCGGCGGACTTCTTCGTATTCGGGCATATGAGATAGACACCGGACTTGAGTGTCTTTTCGAGAAGGTATGGGCTGCCGCACTTGGGGCACTTCTTGGCTACCGGCTTAAGGTTCGACGTGAAGTCGCACTTGGGATAATTTGTGCAGCCCCAGAAGACGTTCCCCCTGCGCGCGCGTCGCTCGGCAAGGTCGCCCTCGCCGCACTTGGGGCACTTCATCCCCTCGACCAGATTTTGCTTCACGTATTTGCACTTGGGGTAGCCGGAGCAGGAAACGAACTCGCCGTACGCGCCCTGGCGCAGCACCAGCGGCTTGCCGCACACTGGGCAATCTTCCCCGGTGGGCTCGGGAGGCTTCTGCTGCTGCTTCTGGCTCAGCTTGCGGAAGGTCTTGCACGGCGGATCGGCGTTGTAATCCGGACACGCCATAAACGGCCCGAACAGTCCGCGCCGCATCACCATCACCTTGCCGCAGTTCTCACAGTACTCCTCGGTATCGCCCGCCTCTTGTGCTTCCGGCGTGTTCAGGTCCGGCTTGGCGGCAATGTTCTCCTTCGTGAAGGTACAGCTTGTCGGATCTTTCTTGTTGTAGGCCGAGCAGGCGTAGAAGGTGCCGAACTTGCCCCATTTAAGCACCAGAGGCGAGCCGCACAGCTCGCACTTCTCGCCGGTCTTCACCTCCATCCGCTTGATGTTTTCCATCTTCTTGCCGGCGTCTTTGAGCTCATCCTCGAAGTGGTCGTAGAAGCCGTTCAGCAGATCGGTCCACTTCTCCGTGCCTTCTTCGATATCGTCCAGCTCCGTCTCCAGCTTGGCTGTGTACGCCGTGTCAAAGATGTATGGGAAATTCTTCACCAGCAGGTCGCACACCACAACGCCGATCTCGGTCGGGTAGAACCGCCCGCGCGATCCTCCGTGTTTGACTACGTACTCGCGATCCTGAATGGTATTGATGATCGAAGCGTAAGTCGATGGACGCCCGATGCCGCGCTCTTCCAGCTCCTTCACCAGCGAAGCTTCGTTATAGCGCGGAGGCGGCTGCGTAAAGTGGTCCTCGGGGGCGAGCGCATCCAATTCCAGCGTCGTGGCCCCGTCCAGTACCGGAAGCCGGTTCGCGGATTCGTCGTCCTCGTCCTTCTTGTCCTCCGAAACCTCGTACACCCTCATAAATCCATCGAAGCGCATCACGGTTCCGCTGGCGCGAAAATCGTAGGTCTTGCCGATCCTCGATGAAACCGCGGCGATCGTCGCCGTGGTTACGTCGTAGACCGCGGGAAGCATCTGCGAAGCTACGAATCGTCTCCAGATGAGCGTGTAGAGCTTGAGCTGTTCGTCCGTCAGGAAGCGAGCGATCGACTCCGGAGTTCGCGCCGCATCGGTGGGCCGGATGGCTTCGTGCGCGTCCTGCGCGTCCTTCTTGCCCTTGTACACATTGGGCGCATCCGGCAAATACTCCTTGCCCAACTGCTTTGCGACCCATTCGCGAGCCGCTGTCACGGCCTCGGGTGCCACGCGCGGTGAATCGGTGCGCATATAAGTGATGAGTCCCGTAGTGCCCTCATCTCCAATGTCTATGCCCTCATAGAGCCGCTGCGCTACGCCCATAGTGCGGCGCACGTTGAAGCCCAGCTTATTGGCCGCATCTCGCTGCAACTGGCTGGTGATGAACGGCGCCAGCGGCCGGCGCTGCTGCTCGCGCGACTGCACGCTGGTAATCGACCAACTGGCCTTTTCCAGTGCGGCCACCACCTCGTCCATCGTCTTTTTGTCGGGCAGGGCGCTGGAAATGAAAAGCTCTTTGCCGTCATTGTCCTTGCCGTTGGCGACGCGCGCCGGCTCGCCATCGATGCCGATGAACTTCGCCTTGAACTTCCGATCGGCCTGCCGCTCCGGATGAATCTGGGCTTCCAGCGTCCAGTACTCCAGCGGCTGGAACGCGCGAATCACGCGTTCGCGCTCCACGACCAGACGCAGCGCCACGGTTTGCACGCGCCCGGCAGAAAGCCCACGCCGCACCTTATCCCAAAGCAGCGGCGAAATCTGGTAACCCACCAGGCGGTCGAGCACCCGTCGCGTCTGCTGCGCGTCCACAAGATTCTGATCGATGTCGCGTGCGTGTCCGAAGGCCTCCTGCACGGCCTTCTTGGTGATCTCGTTGAAGGTTACGCGGCGAATCTTCTTTCTCTCTTTGGCGTTGGTTCCTAGTTGCAGCGCCAGATGGTATGCAATGGCCTCGCCCTCGCGATCGGGGTCAGGCGCAAGAAAGATCTCGTCGGCCTTCGCGGCAGCCCTCTTCAACTGGTCGACAACCTTCTCCTTGCCTGGAGACACAATTAGCTCTGGCTCAAACGTCCTTTTCTTCAGCTCCACGCCAAGCTCATTTTTAGGCAGATCCATAATGTGGCCGATCGACGCCTTCACATCGAAGCCCTTGCCCAGATACTTCTCGATCGTCTTCGCCTTCGCCGGCGACTCGACGATTACCAATGATTTGCTTGTTGCCATTCTTTAACCCGGTTCCCTCTCTCGATCCTGCTGCCCGTCTGGCCTCTTTGACTCGCCAACTGTCATTCGGTAGCGACCTCGATGGCGCCCGATTCGCTGGCGCATCCGGCCTTGGTTTGGCCTACTCCTAAAAAAATCAGCCGCAAGTGTTGCACCCTACCACGGAATACCCCTCCATTTCCACCGGCAGAGCAGGTTTTTCTTCGACCGGAGTCCGAATTTCGGGTGCAGTAGTGCCCCATTGCGGCCCGCAAACCACCGCAAAGCCACCCCTTGCACCCAATAAGCCAAATGTATCCGGAAAGTTACTAGCGGTACTCCGCGGTCCGCTGATCGCTGAGCACTGGTCCGTGACCTCTGTTTTCACATCGTCCGCACGTAGTTCTTCCCCGGCAGTTGCCGTATCCGACCCGCCATCTCCAGTTCAAAAAGCGCCGTAAATACCTCAGAAGAAGTTAGTTGTGTCTCAAGCAGGTCGAGAATTTCGTCGATTTGCAGGCTCTCGTCGCTGCGCAGCACCTCAAGTACGATGGCCTCCTGGGGCCGCAGCACTGGATCAGGCAATAAGGATGCACCCGTCTGTGGTTTGGATGCAGCCGGGGCTTCGGCTTCCAATTCCGCTCGAACCTGCGAGGGCAGGTCTTCCCACACGTCCTCCCAGGTAGCCACCAGCTTAGCGCCCTGTTTTATCAACGTGTTAGGGGTCCAGGAGCCTTTGTTGGTTACATTGCCCGGCACGGCGAACAGGTCACGGTTCTGCTCGGCTGCGCACCGGGCAGTCACGCGCGTGCCTGAGTTCTCGCCCGCCTCCACCACCAGCACGGCCACGCTGATCCCGCTCAGGATGCGATTGCGCCGGGGAAAGTTCTGCGGCGCGGGAAATGTTCCCATCGGCACCTCGCTGACGATGGCCCCGCCCGAGGTCAGAATCTCCTCGGCCAGCTTCTTGTTCTCTTTTGGGTACACCACGTCAATTCCCGTGCCCCACACGGCCACGGTGGGCATGCGCGCCGCCAGAGCGCCCTTGTGCGCACAGGAGTCGATGCCCCGCGCCATCCCGCTCACGATCAAGAGCCTCCGCGCTGCCAGATCCCTCGACAGCATCTCGGCCACGCCTGTTCCATAAGGGGTGGGATGCCGCGTCCCCACCACGGCAATCGCCGGGCGGCTCAGCAGCTTCGCATCTCCGCGCACCCACAGCACCGGGGGCGGATCGTAAATCTCGCGCAGCCGCTCGGGATACTCCGGGCACGAGTAGCTGATGATGGTTGCGCCCTGCGCTGCCACGCGCGCCCACTCTTCTTCAGCTGCACGCCGCCCTTTGCCGTCAAAGAGAAACTGCGCCGCCTCGGCGGGAAACTTGAGCCCTTCAAGCGCGGTGAGCGGCAGCGTAAAAACCTGGCTCGCCGACTCCAGTTGCCGCACCGCGTCCAGAATCCGCTTGGGCCCCAGGCCTGGCGCCAGCGCCAGGGCCAGCCACGCTAGGCGATCCTCATCCAGCTCCGCCACGCGGATCGGTTCGGCGCTTTGCTTGAGCGCAGTTGTTGTGGCCGCGTTACTGTCTAATATCGGTACAGTGTCCAAAATTCGCACACTCCTGCATTCGTTTGAGAAAACGCAAACGCAGCTCAAAGGGATGATCGCTCACATTACCTGCATACGCAGGACAAGTCAAGGCAGACGGTCACGCAGGATTGGCACACCCAGCCTCTCCCGCAGCCATGCCAGCATCACCGGCGAGATTCGCTCCAGCGAAGCGAGACGGAAGGCGAGTTTCGGCTTTTCGATTAAATGATCGTGTCCGGCAAGTTCTACGATCGCGTCCATGCGCTCCTCCACGAGTTTGAACGACGGCTTGTGCTCTCCTTTGGGGTTCGTGGCCGCGGCGAGACAAAGATCGGGTTGGAGGCAGCGAAGAACGCTGTTGGACTCGAAGATCACGCCCGACTGCGGCGGGCACTCCCCAAGTACCTGCTGCACGATAGCGTCCAGCGTACCCTCGCTCGCGGTCACCATCAGCGCGCGCCGCGCCCCGGCAGCCAGATAGCGCGCCGTGTCGGTTTCGCTGCCTGCCGTGGTCTCTTCAAAGATCTGTACCGGAATCGGAGCTGACTCGTCGTGCGCGTGGCTGGTGATTTTAATTGCCGTCCAGGAGACTTCGGGCAGCGCACGCACCAGGCCGCAGATCAGCGCCGTCTTTCCCGCGCCGCGCCCTCCGCCACCCACAACGATAATGGCCACCCCATCGGCCCCCTAGTTCGGCACTCCCCTAGCCCCCGAAGTCCCTCAGTCCCTCGTTCCCTGCCTTTTCGCCAGCCGCGCCAGCGTCGCCTGCTCGCGTAACACCTGCTGCAGCGGCCGCGCCGGCGTGCCCCAGTGAACCGTCCCCGGCTTGAGGCCTTCGTTGGTCACCGTCTTGCCGCTGAAGACTCCGGCCTGCCCGCCGAGGATGACACCGGGCCCCACGTGCGCATGGTCGCCGATGCCAACCTGGCCGGCGAGTATTGCGCCCTTGCCGATCGTGCTCGAGCCGGAGATGCCGGTCAGGGCGACAAGGATCGCATCCTCGCCGATGTCGCAGTTGTGGCCCACGTGCACCAGGTTGTCGAATTTGGCGCCGCGGCGCACGCGCGTCTCTCCCAGCGCGCCGCGGTCGATGGTGCAGTTGGCGCCGATCTCCACGTCGTCCTCGATCGCCAGCGTGCCCTGCTGCGGGAACTGCGTGTGGGCGCCGGTCTTGGCATCGCGCACGTAGCCGAACCCATCTGCGCCGAGAACCACTCCCGCATGCACCATCACCCGATTGCCAATCGTTGTTCCGGGATAGATCACCACGCGCGGATAAATGCGGCAGCGCTCGCCGATACGCACGCCCTCGCCGATCACCACGCCAGCCTCAATGCGGGTTCCTGCGCCGATCATGGCGCGATCGCCCACTGCGGCGCAGGCGCCGACGGTTACATCTGCGCCCAGCATAACGTCGGAACCGATGACTGCAGCCGGATGAACGCCGGTTGCCGGCAGCGCAGGCTTGAGCAGCTTGGCCGCGCGCGCAAACCAAAGCCGCGGCTGATCGGACTCGATAACCGCGATGCCGGAGTGCGAGGTGTAGGAGCTCGCCGCAGCGGGTTTCAAAACCACGGCCGCCGCGGAACTCGAAAGGGCCTCGGCTACCGAAGCCTCGCTCTCAGCAAAGACCAGGTCAGTCGAGTGCGCGATATCCGGCGAGCTCACGCCGGCGATCGCTTGTTCCGCGCTGCCCTGCGCCAGCTCGCCGCCGAGCCTTTCGATCAGTTCGCCTAGCGTCATCCGTCTCTCCCATGATTGCGGCGTGAGCTTAATATAGGCTCGGCTCGCCCGCCGGCCGTGTCTTCCAGCGCCGGTGAATCCACAACCACTGGTCAGGATAACGCCGAATCCACTCCTCCAGAACAGCTGTGCACCGCCGTGTGCCTTCCAGAATATCCGCGGCCGCGTCTTCGGTGTGGGAAATCTCGACCTCGGGACCGAAGCGCAGAACATACTGGCGCTCTTCCGCATCCCAGAGCATAAAGCCGGGCAGTACGGCCGCGCCGGTCTTGCGCGCGATATGGGCCAGGCCCGTCCCGGTGCAGGCATCGATGCCGAAGAACTTTACGAATTCGCCCTGCGGCGGCGTCATATTCGTGTCCATAAGAATGCCCACCGTCTGCCCGGCTCGCATGGCCGTTAGCAGCCCGCGGCCGAAGTCGTCTTTTGAGAGGACGAAGTTGCCGTGCAGGCAGCGGATGCGGTTCACGTATTCATCCAGGAGGCGATTATCGAGTCTGCGAATGAGCATACCCATGGAATGGCCCATGAGCGAGTGGTAAAAGCTGGAGAGCTCCCATGCACCCAGATGCCCGGTGAGCACCAGCACGCCCTTGCCGCGTGCCTGCGCGGCCAGGTAGTGTTCCAGTCCTTCGGTGCGCATCCAGCCGCGGGTGTTCTGCGGGGTGTAGCGAGTCATGCGGCAGAATTCGACCAGCTGCCAGCCAAGGTGGATGTAAACCTGACGCAAAATTTTTTCCCTGGTCTCGGACGAGAGTTCCGGCAGCGCCAGCCTAAGGTTTCGCTCGCCCACGCGGCGCAGTCGGCCGACGTACCAGTAAACGGCGAACGCAATGCCGCTTGCGAACCAGCGCGCAACTCCCCTCGGCATGCGGCCCAGGCAGCGCGCAACGGCTACAACAAGCCCATACTCGAGCTTTTCCCACATCGCTGATCGCAAGAACCAGTGTAGACGTTCGATGTGGCTTCGATGCGGGTTTGGCGTATGCGAGCCTCACACCTCATTCTCCTTGCACGCGTAGGCAGCAGGGATGGGCGCGAAGCACCGTGATTCTTGCGTTTGATTCCGTAACGCTGACCCTATCTGCTGGCCTTTGCCTCAACGAAAGAGCGCGCAACATCGCGGACAAACGGAACCGCGCCAGGCGGCACTGCGACGTCGCCCCTTAGAATCTCGTCGAAGTGATACGGCGATCCGTAGTACAAATCCGTGTCCGCCTGATTCTGGCTCACGCTGGTGCCATCGAGGTCGATGCCGGCAAAGAGGCCCTTGGCGCGCGAATAGCTGAGCAGCTCCGCATTCATCTTCCAATCGGTCGATGCCTGGCCCGCGCGGCCAACGGGGCCAGCCGCAGCCGAAGCGTCGCCGCCGATCTTGAACTTATCCTTGAGCAGGTCCTGCATGCCGCGGTCATTCACCGCAACAAGAACCAGGTCCGTGGCCTGGCCGCCAATCTGGAAACCAAACGATCCGCCGGCCATGCGGATAAAGACCGGAGCGCTCCAACCGTGTCCGGTGCGGCAGGTGACCACGCCCTGGCCGTACTGCGCGCCGACAACAAATGCACCCTTCACCATTCCGGGAACCACGGCTACGCAGGTGGCAGACGAAGAATGTTGTTCGGAATCGTCCTGTCCTGGGCGCCCAGGATCTGATCGAGGACGACCTTCGCCGAATCGATGCGAGACTGCAAATCCTCTCTGGTGGAGGCGGCAAAGGCCGCGGATGGAAGCAGAATACTGAGGCAGATCGAAACAAGAGCCTTTTTCATCTTCATGTCCTTTCCATTCCTCCGGCGGTACACCTGGGAAACGAGAGACTCTGAGTCGGTGAGGTTGATCCCGCCGCTTAACCTGTCCAGCCGAAGGATTCAAGGGAACAGACGGCGGGCAGGCGGCGCCGAATCGAATCCTCCTCGAACAGCCTACAGCATCCGTAGGCAAAAAACGTGCTATCCGCCTATGAAAACAAAGGAAAGTCTGGCGCCGCGCTCCTTCCATTGCAATCCTGCGGAAACGCACAACCGCGCCTTGGCCTGCGGCAGGCCGCAGCGCTATCGTTGAGATGCAAGAATGGAGTCGGGGGAGGGCTGAAGAACCAACGCGCTCTGGCTCGAAGGACTGCGCAACGAAAAAAGAGGAGTTCCCAGGCTTCATGGAAACATGCCGCCTGGGAACTCCTTTCCCCAGATCTGCGTTGTTTCTGTTACTAGATTGTGGAAAAGTGGGTAACGGCACAAGAGTACCTAGGGGCTATGACCCAAAGTAACTCATAAATTGCTTACTCTGCACCGTTTTTGTGCGGACCATGTCCAGTTCCGCCCCGCTGGCTTTCGGGCAAGAACGAACGACTCAACGCCGCCATGGAGAGTTGGATCCGATTGTCGGCGCCGGTCTTGCGCATCAGGCGGCAAACATAGGCCTTCACGGTGCGCTGCTCAATCCCCAGTTGGCTGGCAATCTCGCGGGTCGATCGCGCCCCCAAGATCAGCTCGAGAACCTGTTTTTCGCGCTTGGTAAGCTGTTGGCTACGATTCGCCTCCATTTGGCTTGGAACCTTCATCAGGCGGTCGATCACGCGGCAGAGCAGGCGCCGCGGAGCCCAGATTGATCCCTGACGTTACTACGTCAATGGCCCTGCGAACCACATCGGGCCCCGCCGATTGCCCAAGGTAAGCTCTGGCGCCGGCTAGGATCGCGCTCAACACCAGTTCGTCGTCGCCATTCGGCCCGATCACAATCGATCGGATGTCTGGCCGTTCGCGGCGAACGACCTCCAGAGATTCCAGGCCGCCAATCGCGGAATTAAGGTCGATAACGATGTACTCGATGTCACCGAGCGCCAACAACTCATGCAGGCTGCCAATTACGGGAATCAGTTGGCTCTGATCCTCCTCGCCAGGCTGATCGAAGATGCTGGCCAGGCCGGCGACGCGAATCGGCTCATCTGCCGCCACTCCGATGCGAATTGTGTCCGGATCGCGCGTCGAAAGTTGTCATTCCCACATCCGTCTGCGCCCAGCCAAATTCACTCAGGCCTGCTGAAAAAGTGCCTAACATAGCGTAGTGCGTTCTATCCAGGTAAGAAGACACGTCAGCACCCCTCTGGTTGCCGAAGAATTAAAATTGACGGGTTTGGCCTTCGCACCGAATTCGCTTTGACTCGACGTGCCGCAGACAATCTTGCAGCACCTTCGCAAGTCACAGCCGGTCTCGTCCCGGCCGGTGCGGCGAAAACGCCTGCGGAGAACCCAGCCCGAACGGTTGACCTTTTCCCCAAATCGCTTTGAAAGCGTCCCCACTTGAATCATTGTTGGCATGAACCAAATCCGATATACCACGAAGATTCAGGCTTCCGAGAAATAGGTGCTATTCGATTAACGCTAAGGTGGCATCCTCCATCGCCGTATGCGAAATATCCGGCGGTCAATCCTGCATCTCTCGCGACGCGCATCCTCCAAACAGGCTGACCGTTGGCCGCTTCTCAAAGCTTGGACAGAGCGATCCCCTGCTGCTTTTGATATTTGCCTTTGCGTCGGCATTGCTCGTCTTGCAGGGTTCATCCGAGCGGAAGAAAAGAATCTGGCACAGCCCTTCGTTGGCGTACATCTTTGCCGGCTTTGGCTGCCACTCGAAGTACCATCTTAAGCAATGGCCGCACCGATTGACAATCTTTGGGCATCCGCAGGGGACAAGGTTGCCCTACAGGGACTCGCGATGCACCCGTTTGCCACAGAAAAATCTCCGCCTGTGCAATCCGTGGTTCCCTAATGGCAGCAAAATCTGTACTATGGGCGGTGTAGGTCGAAATTTAGAGAGCCATCAGTTCGAGCCAGCGAGGATACTCCATTGATCAAACAGGATATCGTTCACAACGTGGTCGAGCGCACGGGTCTGCCGCGCACCAAGGCCGAGGCGGCAGTGGACACGGTCTTCGAGGGCCTCAAACACGCTTTGGCAGCTGGAGAGCGCATCGAATTACGCGGCTTTGGCGTCTTCAGTGTCCGTGCGCGGAAAACAGGCATTGGCCGTAACCCCCGTACCGGGACTGAGGTCCACATCGCTCCTGGCAAGGCGGTGCGCTTCAAACCAGGCAAGGATCTTCACGCTCTGGACGCAGGCGTCCCGCCAAGCTAACAAGAGCGAGCAACGCATTTCCCCCGGAGCAATTCAAGGCGAACTGCCTGGCCCCGCGGTCCCCGCGCGTGCATCTCTGCATGGCCATTGTTTCTCGTGCCCCCTGATCAGGAAAGGTACAGGTTGCGTTCACTTTTTCGGGAATATGGCTTGCCGGTGCTGCTTCTGGCCGCCAGCATCGTCACTACCACCGCAAATGGTGCGCGGTTCATGCAGAACTTCATGGAGGGCTTGCCGCCGGTCGCGCGAGAGAGCGATCTGTGGCCCTGGGTCTGGCTCTTCCACAATCCCAGCCTATTCGCCAGCGGCTATGCCTTTTCCCTCACCCTGCTCGGTATTCTTCTCTTCCACGAGTTCGGTCATTACTCGGCGTGTCTCGCGCACCGCATCCGCGCCACCTTGCCTTGGGTGCTCCCCGCTCCCACCCTCAGCGGCACATTCGGCGCGGTCATCCGCATCCGCACGCGCATTCCCAGCCGCGACGCGTTGATGGACGTGGGAATCTACGGACCACTCGCCGGCTACATCGCCTCGGCCGTCGCGGTCGCCGTGGGGCTCGTCTTGAGTGTGCCCCGCGCCGAAGGAGCACCGGAGTCTCTTGTCCGCTTTGGTGGCGATCCGCTCACCATCCAGTTGTTGCGCCGCTTGGCCGCGCACTGGGATCCCACCATCCCCACCTTCAATCAGGCCTCGCCGCACCCGGTGCTCCTCGCCGGCTGGATCGGCCTCTTCATCACCGCGCTCAACCTGATTCCCGGTGGCCAGCTAGACGGCGGGCACATTCTCTACGCGCTCTCGCCACGCCTGCACCGCGTGCTCACCAACCTCCTGCCCTTTTTCTTATTCGTGGCTGGAGCCATTTACTGGGTGGGCTGGATCTTCTGGGGCATCTTCCTTCTGATTCCCGCGCTTCGCCATCCCAAAGTACCGCTGGAGACCGGTCTGTCTCCGGGCCGCGCCGTCCTGGGCATCCTGGGGCTGCTTCTCTTCGTGCTGACCTTCACGCCCACGCCGTTCTACGACAACTCGCTCCTGCAGTTGCTGAACATCGACCCCTTCGCCGCGGCGCGATAAAGCTGCCTCCCCCTCCCCGAGGGAGGACGCGAAAATAGCCCAGGATGGAGTCCGCTTCGGAATCGAAATCCTGGGAATACTTTTCAACAGGAACCCGCCATCCTGTCGGGGCGGGTCGAACCACCGCCTGGGGCACGCTACAGCTATTGCCACGCCAACCCGCCGCTGCCCACAACGCGGCCTGATCGCCGCAACTCCCGCTATCCTATGGAGTGGCACCAGCGGATGCGCTCTCCCATGGATCTTTACGAAAAAATTCGCACACTGCCCAGCTCAGCCCGGCGTCTACCTCTACAAAAATGCCGAAGGCGAAGTCATCTACGTGGGCAAGGCCAAGAATCTCCGCTCCCGCGTGCGTTCCTATCTTCTTGAAGCCTCGCAGGCCAATGCCAAAACCGGCTCGCTGATGCGCGAGGCTGTCGATCTTGACTACATTCTCGTCGCCAACGAGCACGAGGCGCTGGCCCTCGAAAACAATCTCATCAAACAGCGCAAGCCGCGATTCAACATCCTGCTGCGCGACGACAAAACCTATCCCTACGTCAAGCTCACGCTTGCCGACCGCTTTCCGAAGGTCTTCGTCACCCGCCGCCTGCGCAAAGACGGCTCCGCGTATTACGGCCCTTACTTCCCCGGCAACCTTGCCTATCGGGTCGTCGAGCTCATCCATCGCAGCTTTCTCTTGCCTAGTTGCAAAGTCGATCTCTCGCGTTACCACCCCCGGGCCTGCCTGCAGTACTACATACACCGGTGCCTCGGCCCCTGCGTGGAGGGTCTCACCACGCCGGAAGCCTACAAGGACGCCGTCCGAGACGCGCAGCTCTTTCTCGAAGGCCGCCACGCCGAGCTTGAGCGCACACTCACCACGCGCATGATGGCCGCTGCCGATGTGGAGCAATTCGAGGCTGCCGCGCGCCTGCGCGATCAGCTCTCGACCGTGCATCAGCTCCAGGAAAAACAACGCATTGCCACAACCGAGTTCGACGATGACGCCGACGTCTTCGGCTATCACTTCGAGGACGGCAGCCTGGCCGTAAATCTCTTTCACATGCGCAACGGAAAAATTGTCGACCGCCGCGAGTTCTTCTGGGAAGACCTGCCGAGTCTGATCGAGGCATTCGATGAAGAACCTGGATCCCGGTACGGATTCTGTCATCCTGAGCGACCGGAGCGGAGCGAAGGGAGTCGAAGGATCTGCGGTTGCTTTTCCTGAACCCGATCGATCCACGTTCAACGCGGGTGCCCAGGTCCCATTCTGGAACCTGGGATAGCACGAAACCCGGAGAGCCCGCCTTCAATGCCGGGCATGTCTTCTCCGCCCTTCTCAAGCAGCTTTACATCGATCAGCACTACGTCCCGCGCTCGATCCTGGTCCCCGTCGACTTCGACGACCGCGAGATCCTTGGCGCTCTGCTCACCGAGCGCACCGGCCACAAAATCGACATCGCCGTCCCCCGGCGCGGCGACAAGAAATCTCTCGTCGACCTCGCCGGCCAAAACGCCCGCCAGTCTTACACGCAGCGCTTCCGCGTGCTTGAGCCCTCGCGCAAGGCTATCCAGCAAGCGCTCGCCGACGCGCTCATGCTGGCCGAGCTTCCCCGCCGCATCGAGTGTTTTGACATCTCGCACATCCAAGGCGCGGAGACGGTCGCTTCCATGGTCGTCTGGGAAGACGGCAAGATGAACAAGCATCTCTATCGCAAATTCAAGATGAAAACCGTCGCCGGCGTCGATGATTTCGCTTCTATGCGCGAGGTCGTCGAGCGCCGCTATCGCCGTCTCAAGGACAGCGCCGCGGCCAATCCAAATGCCCAGCCCATGCCGTCACTCGTCCTAGTCGATGGCGGCCTGGGCCAGCTTCACGCCGCGGCCGAAGCTCTGGAATCTCTCGGCTTCACATCCCAGCCGCTCGCCTCCATCGCGAAGAAAGAAGAAGTCATTTACCTGCATGGCAATGAAGACGAACCCATCGTCCTCGACCGCCGCAGCCCGGTTCTTCATCTCGTCCAACTCATCCGCGACGAGAGCCATCGCTTCGCCGTCGGCTATCACCGCCAGCGAAGGGCCATGCGCGACCGCGACTCCGAGCTGCTCGAAATCCCCGGCGTAGGCTCTCAAACCCGCCAGCGCCTCCTCACCCACTTCGGCAGCCTGCGCGACGTGCAGCAGGCCACGGTGGAATCGCTTGTCGCCGTAGTCTCCCGCAAAACCGCCAAGACCATCTGGCAGCACTTTCACCAGACTCAGTTGGAAAACGAATCCGCCGCTCACTGATTCTTTAAGAAATCTCAGGCACAGGATGCCGCTTTGCGGATCGCTTACCAGCGATTCATTCGACAAGTCGGACTTGGCTTCCAACGTTCCTGACTCGAGGCCGTCTACAACGGTGACGTGCAGGCCCGCTCTAACAACCTTGCCCGTGATTCACATCAATCTCTTGTGTTTGCCGGAAGCCGCCCTCAGCCACTGGTTTATGATGCTTCTTGGAATCAGCACAGGTCTTTTCGTCTGCGTGTATTCCACGGCGTTCGCCGCGACTCAAGCGTTTTGAGGCTCTCGCTACATGCTCCCTTTTGCCCTCAGCAGTTTGTACAGATCTCCTCTGGCGCTCGCGGTTCTGCTTCTTGCCGCAGCCGGCCCGCTCACCGCGCAGATGGTCTCCCCCTCCATCGACCTGCCCGATCAACCCTTTTCCTATTTTTCCAAGCCCACGGATGAGATCGGCCTGATGGGCGCGGAAGGCGCCACGGAAATCACGCCGGAAGGTTACCTGCGCACCGGCTTCGAGGAACTGATGTTCTTCGCCGGCCCGGATTTCGAGCCTACCAACGTACGCATCCGCACCCTCGAACAGGGCCATCTGCCCATCGTCCACTATGAGTTCACGCGCGACGGCATCACCTACCGTTTCACGATGTTCGAGGGAAAAATCGACAAGAACGCCATCCTACGCGCCCGGCAGCACGCCAAGGTTCCGTTTCCATCTGGCGCCAACACTGAAACCGGCATCGTCGAGCCGCTAGTCAACTTCATTCGCGTCGAGCTGATAAACCAGACCCAGGCGCCCAATCGCGCCGTCTTTGCCTCCGGCGTCCGCTACGACGGCCCTAACACCACCGGCGAGCCGCACGGCGACAATCGCTTTACGCGCCCCGCGAAGGGCGCCCTCCCCGGCAACTACCGCCAGATTGGCGAGGCATTTAATCCAAACTGGATGAACTCCTTCGACGACGCGAATTTCTACCGCAACAACCGCGATCTCTACATCTTCCCCGCCGGCTACGCCGACCGCACCTTCACGCTGCGCGCGCATGATAACGAAATCACGCCGGCCGATGTTCTCCGTCCGGCGGATTTGAACGCGACCCCGACCACCCCCGTCGGCATCGTCAGCTACTCGCGCCTGCTTAAGCCGGGCGAGACGTGGACCCTCGACTTCAAGATGCCGCTCATCCCCACTGCCGATCCTGCTGTCGTCGCCGCCATCGACGACGCCGGCTTCGACGCCGCAAAAGCGCAGGTCATTGCGTACTGGAACAGCCTGCTCGCCTCGGGTATGCAGGTCACACTGCCTGAATCCAAGCCGGTTGACACGTTCTACTCCAGCCTTGTGTACGACCTCATCGCCATCGACCACATTGGCTCCGACACCATCCAGACCGTCAACAAGCTCAACTACCATGAGTTCTATTTACGGGACGGCGCAGACATCGTTCATAGTTACGACATCACCGGCTACCCAGAAATTGCGCGCGAGTGTCTCAATTTCTTTACAAAGAGACAGCAGCCCGACGGCAATTTCCTGTCGCAGCCGCAGGAGTACGACGGATGGGGCGAGGCCGTGTGGGCCTACGGCCAGCACTATCGCATCACGCACGACAAGGCCTTCGCCGAGTGGGCTCTTCCGCAGATCGACCGTGCTGTCGATTGGCTGCATCAGGCGCGAGCCGCCGACCCGCTCCACATCGTCCCCGCCAGCGACGTCCTCGACAACGAGTACGTCCCCGGTCACATCACCGGCTACAACTTTCTCGCCCTCGACGGCCTCCAGCTCGCGATTGCGATGGCCGCTGAAACCGGCCACGCCGATCTCGCGCAAAAATGGCAGGCCGAGTACGACAACTTTCACCAGGCGTTCTTCAAAGTGCTCGATGCTCAGGCTGCCGCGCACAACGGTTACATCCCGCCCGCGCTCGACGGCCAGGCCGGCGGCTTCGACTGGGGCAATCTTCTCTCCGTCGTTCCCGAGCCCGTGCTCGATCCGCACGACCCCCGCGTGACGGCGACGCTCAAGGCCACGCAAGCCAAATATGCCGAAGGCATCACCACCTACGCCGACGGCAAGTTCCTGCACCACTATCTCATCATCAAGAACACGCTCACGGAGACGATTCGCGGCGACCAGGAGCAGGCGATCAAAGAGTTCTACGCGATCCTCGTCCACACCAGCTCAACCAACGCCGGGTTTGAGTTCAAGATTCGCCCCTGGGGCGACCGCGACTTTGGCGACGATCTTGCTCCCCACGGCTGGTTTGCCGCCGATTACCGCACGCTGCTCCGCACCATGCTGCTGCGCGAAGACGGCAACCAGCTCCATCTGCTCTCCGTCCTCTCACCAGCGTGGATCGGCAGAGGCAAAACCATCGCCGTTCGCCAGGCGCCCACGAACTTCGGTCTCGTCGCCTTTACGCTTGAGCAGCCTTCAGCGACAGAAGCCATCCTCAAGCTCAACAACCACTTTGATCGCGCTCCAAAAAGCATTGAAGTCCATTTGCCGTGGTTTGTACGTCTCGATAGCGCGACCGTGGATGGCGCGCCCATCAAGTTCTCGAGCATCGAGCCCGCTACCGGCGGCTCTCTTTCTATCCCACCCACCGCGCGCGAGGTCCGGCTGCATTGGACCGTGAAGCCCAACACGCCGCAGCTGAGTTACGCCCGCGCCGTCACTGACTACAAGACGGAGTACTCGCGGCACTACCAGGCCTTCTTGCGCGGCTCAGCCGCCGGCAAGAACTAGCGGCCTCCGCGAGTGCCGTTCAATAGAATTGAAAAATGCATACGCCGTCGCCGACGGCATAGCAAAGTCTGCACAGCCAAACAAACTCTGATGGAAGAATGGCTGGCCGAGAAGAGTGACGTAGCCGTCCATCCGTCATCAGTCAGAACCGGCGTCTATGCGACGGCTAAGGATTGTCCCGCGCCGTCTGGCTTAAGATTTTCTGCCACCATGGCCAGAAGATCCTTCGGCGGCACTGGCTTGTTGAGCAGAGTAAACTGGTGTCCTGCGCAATTGGCAGCCGCCAGCAAATCGACCGTCGACGCCTGGCCTGAGAACAGTAATATCCTGCACTCCGGATAGATACGTTTGATCGCAATTGCCAGGTCGATGCCGTTCATCCCAGGTAAAACAACGTCCGTGAGGAGCAGCTCGGGGGGCGTAAGCAACGCAGTTTCAAGAGCGTTGTCCGCATCGTACGCGGCAATCGCGGTATAACCGCTTAAAGAAAGGACCTTGGCGACCGTATCCGCGATGATAGGTTCGTCATCGACAACCAAAACCCTCGGGCGGTGTTCGCTTGCATGGAACGACGGCGCTTTGCCGGCCGACACGACAGGGGAGTTTCGTGTTCCGTTCATCATTGCACCTCGGTACCTCGATCTTCACCACTGCAAATGGAATTCCAAACTGGTTGACTCTTTTAACTCCTGAAATGTTAAGGGGTTATTTGCGCTAACAAGAGCGATTCCTGTGCAAATTAACTTGCCCTCCATGAAAGCTGTGAATTTTTTACGCTGCCGGGTTATTTTTTACCGGAACGATAGTTCTTCGATACCTTAGGCAAACTCCCCATAAGCTCGCGCATAACACAGCATTAGACGTACGCCAAAGCACTCCCTTGCATCTCATTGCATTAGAGGTGTGAAAAAAGTGGCACGAGACCACATACCGGACTCCGCTTCGCTTCAGTTTCAAGCAATTCAACAAGCCGAGGTGCCAAGAGGCCGAACAGGAAAACACAAGCCCGTTGTCACACTTCTCTTAAATCGCCTCAATCAATTGCCGCCCGGCAAAGCGCTTAAGATTCCCTTAGACGCGCTGCCCGACACGAAAGCGAACATTCGCTCCGCTCTCAACCGCGCCACCCGGCAAAAGAAGCTCGTCGTGGCCACGTCGAGCGATTCCGGTAATCTCTATATCTGGAAGGTAACCGGGAGTTCCTGATACAATCCCGGTCACTTCGAGAGCCCTCACCAGTGGACGCCGTACGCATCGACAAATGGCTCTGGGCCGCGCGTTTCTTCAAGACGCGCGCCATAGCCTCACGCGCCTGCGACATCGGCCGGATTCAATCCAACGGCCTGCGCGCGAAACCGGCCCGCGAGGTGCGCCCGGGAGACAAACTGCGCATTGAGAACGAAGCCGGCGCCTTCGACGTCGAAGTCTTGCTGGTCAGCGCCATTCGCGGACCCGCAGCCGTCGCGCAAACTCTCTACCGCGAGACCGACGCCAGCCGCCTGGCCCGCCTTCACCTGGCTGAGGAACGCAAAGCCTTTGAGAATTATGTCTCCCTGCCTCCGCGCCGCCCCTCCAAGCGGGATCGCCGGCGAATCATTCAGTTTCGTGGGCGCGTCTGAAGCCGCTCAAACGCACGAAAGCCCGGAACGAGTCCGGGCCTTCATTGCTGATAAGTGAGTTCGTTTTACGCGATCAGCCGCTTAATCTTCTCTTCAATCACTTCCTGCGGCACATAGCCCACAATCTGATCGGCCACCTTGCCGCCCTTGAAGAACAAAAGCGTAGGAATGCCACGAATGCCGTACCGCGACGGTGTGGCGCCGTTCTGATCGACGTTCACTTTGGCCACCTTAAGCTTTCCCGAATAGGTGGTGGCCACGCCGTCTACCATGGGTGCAATCGCCTTGCATGGGCCGCACCAAACCGCCCAAAAATCTACCAGAACCGGCTGCTCGCTTTGCAGCACTTCCTGGTCAAAGTTCGCATCGCTCACTTCCAAAACACCCAATCCAGCCATGATCCTCCTAGCGGACCCCCACCCGATCATTGTACAGGAAGCCGTGTATCTCAATCAGATGCTGCACACACATCGAAAGTCGCAGACCTCAGCACGACCTCGCGCCGCATTTCACGGCCTGATCGCGTCTTTTTCGTCTCCGCCTCATTGACGCAAAAGGTAGGTGACCCCGTGCAAATTCTGCAATGGTCTCAGTCATTCGATAGGTCTTTGGCGCAAATAGAAGCGCCCGGATCCGATAAGGACCTCGGGCGCTAGAGCAGCCCTCCCCCAGAACTGCTCACGCAGTCAATGTAGGTATTCAATCTGTAAATAGCAAGCAAACTTGAGTAACAGCCGCGGTAATCAGATTTTGATGACTACTCACCTAGGCAACCATCGTAACTCACTGATAACGCATACGCTTGTCCGTCGCTAATCGCTGCATCTCCAAAAACTTGCCTATTTTTCAACAGTTTGGCAGGCTCCAACCCTGGAAAATCGGCAAATAACCAACTCTGCTTGCACGCAATTCTCGACGGCTTTTCGAATAGCCTTTGACGCCGCGGCCAGGCTTTCTTCCCGGTCCACAACCACTAGCATTGCAGGGCCCGCTCCACTCAGCGCCGCGCCCAAAATCCCGTCTTCGCCTACCAGCGGCAGCAGAATCGGCAGCAGTGGGCATATCGGCGTGCGATACGGCTGATGAATCCTATCCCTCATGGCCAGCCGCAAAAGATCGGCCCGTCCATGCGCAAATGCCAGCCCCAGAACAGCCACCGATTGCAGATTCGCCACTACGTCTTCGAGTGAATAACACGCTGGCAGCACCGCGCGCGCTTTCGTTGTCGAGAGCGGCTCGTCAGGCAACGCGACAATCGCCCGCCACTCCTCGGGAGGATCAACCCGAGCCACGCGAACCTTTGTTCCCTCGCACACCGCCGTCACGAATCCGCCCAGCCAGCATGCGGCCACATTGTCTGGGTGTCCTTCGAGCTTGTAAGCCTCTTCCAGAACCCGATCCGTGTCCCAATTGAGTTGCCCGAAGTGCACCGCCATCGCGATCGCAGCCAGACGCGCGGCAGCCGATGAGCCGCACCCCATCCCCAGCGGAATCCCGTTTGCCATCCGGATCGCAAGCGGCACAATCGCCCGGTCGTGACCCCGCATGATCTCCTTGTAGGTTTCGAGAATTAGGTTGTCTTCGAGCTGCGCGCAGCGCTCGGCGTCGCGCCCAGCCGCCGCAATCGAAAACTCTGCCGCCGCTTCAGCCTGAATCTCGAGATAAAAGTCGAGCGCCACGGCGACCGCATCGAATCCTGGACCGAGATTCGCCGAGGTTCCAGGCAGGCGAAGCTGAACAGGGCGTCGATTTTCCCTGCCGATCAAGGTGCCGCTCATCCGACTTCGCCCTTCAACGCTTCCAGCACCGCTGCCGGTGTGGCGTCCACGGTAACCGCGTCGCGCCGCAGCGCGTCAATCTCGGCCTCATGGCCCTTCTTTTCCTCGTCGCTCAACAGCGTTCCGCGATGGAATTCGATGGTGTAGTCAGCATCCTTCAGCGTATGGCCCGTGAGCACCAGCACCACCGTCTCGCCCGAACGGATTGCGCCCTGTGCACGCAGCTTCTTCAGGCCCGCCAGCGTGACTGCCGATGCCGGCTCGCAGCCCAAGCCCTCCGAGCCAATTTCCGCCTTGGCAATCGCAATCTCCGCTTCGGTCACGTCCAGGCACCACCCGCCGCTCTCCTGAATCACCTGCGCCGACTTGCGCCACGATGCCGGATTCCCAATCCGAATCGCTGTCGCCCTCGTGTGCGCCTCTACCGGCTCCAACACCGCGCCGTGATTCTCTTTAAGGCTCCTCACAAGAGGATTTGCCCCTGCGGCCTGAATTACGCTGATCCGCGGTAGCCGCGCCACCAGCCCCAATTCGCGCAATTCGCGAAATCCCTTGCCCAGGGCTGAACTATTGCCCAGGTTTCCGCCGGGGACAATCAAGTGGTCGGGCACATTCCAATCCAGCGCCTCCGCAATCTCGAACGCCGGAGTTTTTTGCCCCTCCAGCCGGTAGGGATTCACGGAATTCAGCAGATAGATCGGCGCCTGCTTTACGATCTCGGTCAGCAAACGCAGGCATCCATCAAAGTCGGCCTTCACCTGGCACGTTACCGCCCCGTAATCCATCGCCTGTGACAGCTTGCCCCACGCGATCTTGCCCTCGGGAATCAGCACCAGGCTGCGCAACCCGGCGCGCGCCGCGTAAGCCGCCATCGAGGCCGAAGTGTTCCCCGTCGACGCGCACGCCACCCACTTGAATCCCCGCTCGCGCGCCACGCTCAGCGCCGCAGTCATGCCCGTGTCTTTGAACGAGCCCGACGGATTCATGCCCTGGTGCTTGGCGAAAAGCTGATCGATTCCCAGCGCCTTTGCAGAACGGTGCAGGTGATACAGCGGTGCATTCCCTTCGCGCAGCGATACCGCGTTGCCAAAGTTATCCAGAATCGGCAGCAACTCGCGGAATCGCCACACGCCCGACTGGTCAAGAGCCTCCGGCGAGCAGCGCCGCTCTCTCCACAGCCATTTCAGCGCGCCGGGATTCGGCCGCTCAGGCCCCCCGCGTTGGCTCCAGCCCGGATACTCAACCTCGAACAAGTCCCCGCAAACCGCGCAGCGAAAGTCGGGCTGCGCTTCGGCGCCAGCGATTCGGCTTCCGCATCCAAAACAGCGCAACTGGTGCAGATTGTCGTTCATATATATCCCCGAAACCGCGTGCTTAGAAACCGGAGACGAGCGGCATGTTCACCTGCGACGCATTACGTGCGCCCGCTTCGATGATCGAATTACGCGGTTTCGTTGCTAGTGTTAGCCTACCAGTGTACCGCGGCTTTCGCTGTGGATAGGAGGGTTCAACGCGCGTGCCGAAGACACCTTTTCTCGCCCTCGCTGCATTTGTGCTGGTCGCGCCGCTCTCGGCGCAAGCGCCCCTTCGCGTGGCCGCCGCCGCCGACCTCGAGCCCGTTCTTCCGCCCATCCTCGATCGAATTTCAGCGCGCCACCGGTATCCATGCCGAAGCCACCTACCAGGCCTCCGCAATGCTGACTACGGAAATCGAGAACGGCGCGCCCTTCGACTTGTTTCTGGCCGCGGACCTGAGTTTTCCCAAGCGCCTGATCGATGCCGGCCTCGCCGACGCTGCCGGCTCCGCCGACTCCACCACCCCCATCACCTACGCCAGGGGCACGCTCGTCCTTTGGGAGCGGAATAACTCGCATCTGCCCCCACCCTCACTCGACTTGCTGCGTGACCCGCGCCTTAAGCGTCTCGCCATCGCCAATCCTGACCGCGCGCCCTATGGCCGCGCCGCTGTCGCCGCCCTTAAGAGTCTTAACCTCTACGACGCCCTCAAGCCGAGCCTCGTCACCGCCGAAAATATCGCTCAGGCGGCTCAATTTGTCGACACCGCCAACGCCGACGCCGGCCTCATCTCGCTCACCTCCGCGCTCACGCCACGCCTTTCCGCCGATGGTTCTTACTTCGTTATCCCGCGCAATCTCTATCCCGCCATTCAGCAGGGCGCCGTCATTGTCAGCAGCACCAAACAGCGCGACGCCGTTCATAAATTCCTCGACTTTCTCCTCTCGCCCGCGATCCAGGCCGAACTTGCCCGTGGCGGACTGACGCCGGTTAAATGAACGCAATGGACTGGCAAGCATTCGCGCTCTCACTTCGCCTTGCCGCCGTCACCACGGCGATTCTTCTCGCCATCGCCATCCCTCTTTCCGCGCTCATCGTGCTCGGCCGCGGCCGCTGGCTCGCCGCCATTGAAGCTCTCGCTACTTTGCCTATGGTTCTACCCCCCACCGTGCTCGGTTTCTTTCTTCTGGTCCTGCTCGGTCCCCGTACCGCCTTTGGCCGCGGTGTCGCTGCTCTCCTCGGCCATCCCCTCGCCTTTTCATTCGATGGCCTGGTCGTCGGATCGGCGATCTACAGCCTTCCCTTCGCTGTCCAGCCTCTCGTTGCCGGCTTCGCCTCCGTTGATTCGGCCCTCGTTGACGCCGCGCGCCTGCTCGGTGCCGGTCCTGTACGCCTTGTTTTCAGCATTCTCGTCCCGCTCGCTCGCCGCTCGATTCTCGCCGCCGTCGTGCTCAGCTTTCTTCATACCGTAGGTGAGTTCGGCGTCGTCCTCATGCTTGGCGGCGACATCCCCGGCGCCACTCGCACGCTCTCCATCGTCCTCTACAACCAGGTGGAGAACTTTGACTATGCGGCCGCTGACCGCACCGCCATATTGCTTCTCGGCTTAAGCGCTCTGGCCCTCGCGGTCATTTACTCCACAAGCCAAAAACGTGGGAGCGCGCACCGTGCTTAACTTCTCCCTCGACGCGCACCGCGGCAGCTTCCATTTGCAAGTGGAGTGTACCCTCGCTTCCGATTGGACCGTGATCTTCGGCCCCTCCGGCGCCGGCAAAAGCACGTTGCTGCGCCTGCTTGCCGGTCTCGACCGCTCAACTCTTAACCGCATCGCCTTCGGCCGCGTCGCCCTCGATGGACGCGCTCTCACCGATACAGCGATTCGGCTCCAAATTCCGCCCGGCCAACGTCAAACCTCGCTCGTTACGCAGCAGTCCGCACTCTTCCCTCACCTCAGCGCGGCCGCCAACGTTGCCTACGGCCTGCGGAGCCTTTCTCGCGAACGCCGCGCATCTCGTGTCGAAGAGATGCTTGCTCTCGTCGGCGCAACCGGCCTGGCCTCTCGCCGTCCGCAGGATCTTTCCGGCGGCCAGGCGCAGCGCGTCGCTGTGGCGCGTGCGCTTGCGCCCGTGCCGCGTCTGCTTTTGCTCGATGAACCCTTTTCCGCCCTCGACGGCGTCGCCAGCGATGAGCTACTCGTGCGCCTGCAACAGTGGCTGAAGGAAAACAGCGTCCAGGCCGTCATGGCCACCCATGACGCCACTGACGCGCTCGCTACCAGCGCTGAAGTCGTGCTCCTGCGCGAAGGCCGCCTCACCGCTCTCGGCCCCGCCGCCGAAGTTCTCGCCTCCGAGCGCAAGCGTCTGCTGGACCGCATGGGAAGCGCTTGATTTCTCCCTCATTGAAATCCGTGGATCGGTTCTGTCCTCGCTCGCCCCGTTTCGTCCCTATCCCATAGTCCCTTGGTCCCTCAGTCCCTCAAAACCCCACCATCTCCGGCTCCCGCTCCAGCCGGATCCCAAACTTCGCCTCCACCGCTGCCGCAATCTCCTCCGCCAGCGCCAGAATCTCTTTGGCCTTTGCGCCTCCGCGGTTCGTCAGCGCCAGCGTATGCCGCGTTGAGATCCCGGCCGCGCCCAGTGCGTAGCCCTTGGCGAATCCCGCCTGCTCAATCAGCCAGGCTGCGGGAATCTTCACCAACCCGCCTGTCCGCGGGAAAAACGCGCATCGCCGCTCCGGAAACTGCTGCGATCTTCCGTACCCGCTCTGCCACCTCCTGCCGGACCGCTGGATTCTTGAAAAAACTCCCCGCGCTGCGGCAATCTGGATCGCCTTCCACCAGCAGCATCCCTTTGCCCCGCCTGACCTCCCGCACCGTCGCCGCAACCTCAGCAAGCGTCGGTGTCTTCGCCCATCCTTCGAAGCGGCACTTCAGATCCTGATACGAAATCTGCGGCGCGCCATGCTCCCGCAGCCGGTAGTCCACGCGCGTCACGATGTAGCGCCCGCGATCCGCTGTGTTGAACCGGCTCTGTCGATACGCGAACCCGCACTCCGCTGCCGCGAACTCGACAAACTCTTCCGTACTCCGATCGAACACGCGCACCCGCTCGATGACCGATGCAACCTCCTGCCCGTACGCGCCCACATTCTGCACCGGCGTTCCACCCGCCGTTCCGGGAATCCCCGCCAGGCATTCCAATCCGGCACAATCTGATCCAAGAGCCCGCTGCACGCAGTGCTCCCAGTCCTCTCCGGCCGCAACCCGGAACAATCTCGCCATCCCGCTCGATTCCCTTCAACCCAATCCGCAGCACAAGCCCGTCAAAGCCCGCATCGGCCACCAGCACATTACTGCCGCCGCCCAGTACAAACAACGGCACTCCCCGCGCACGCACCCATTCACTCGCCTCGGCAACTTGCTCCTCGTTCGTGGCGTCCACAAACCACCGCGCCGGCCCACCGATGCCAAAAGTAGTAAACGGAGCAAGGAGTTGTCTTTCTTTGATCAACATCGGATCAAGGCTACACCGCAGCCGCAACGATAGAATATACAGGCAGTTCCCCTGCGCCGGAGCCGTTCGCAGCGAATGCCAAAACCGAGAGCGGCTTCGCGCGATAAGAACTCAGCTAGCAGGCAGTCTTCCCCTGCCGGAGGCAAACATGTACCCAGAACTGATGGTGATCCCCATGCGCGAGGAACTGGTGCGCGCCGGAATCAAGGAAACCCGGACCGCCGAAGAAGTGGACGCGGCACTGGCCGAGCCGGGAACAACGCTCGTTGTCGTCAACTCCATCTGCGGCTGCGCCGCCGGCAAGGCCCGCCCCGGCATCCGCCTGGCCCTCGCCAGTTCCGCCAACCAGCCCGATCGCAAGATCACCGTTTTTGCCGGGCAGGACCGCGAGGCCACCGAGCGCGCCCGCAGCTACTTCGAAGGCCATCCGCCCAGCTCGCCCTCGGTCGCCATCCTGCGCGACGGCAAGCTGGTCTACCTGATGCAGCGCTCCGTTATCGAGCAATCCACCGCGCAGGACATCGCCAGCGAACTCGTGCGCGCATTCGACGAGTTCTGCGCCAAGACCACCGCGTAAAGCCGCTTCAACCAAGTCCCTGCACACAAAACGGCCTCCCGCTCAGGGAGGCCGCCAATTCCGCTCTGATGCACCAACCCATTAGTCCGCAGCCGCCGCCTTCGCCAGCTTTTGCACCTTGCTGTGCTTCACGGAATAGGTGAAATAAATAATCAGCCCGAAGATCAGCCAGCCGATCATCACTTCCCACGTGATTGCCGCCAGGCGCGACATGAGAAAGAGCGCCGACCCCATCCCCAGTATCGGCACCAGCGGCACCAGCGGCGTCTTGAAGGGCCGATGCAGCTCGGGATGCCGCACGCGCAGCACCCAGACTCCGGCGCACACGATGGTGAACGCCAGCAGCGTCCCGATGTTCACCAGATCGGCGAGCCTGCCGATGGGCAGAAACGCGGGAAAAACCGCCGCAAAAATTCCAAACACGATCGTCGTAATCCACGGCGTGCGGAACTTCGGATGAACAGCCGAGGCCCACTTCCACAGCAGGCCGTCCTTCGACATCGAGTAGAACACGCGCGTCTGGCCCAGCAGCATCACCAGCATCACCGTGGCCAGTCCGAAGATCGCGCCGATCTTCACCAGCAGCGCGCCCCAGCTCACGCCCGTCGCGTCGATTCCCACTGCTACCGGAGCGCCCACGTCCAGCGTCTTATAGCTCACCAGGCCGGTCAAAACCAGCGAAACCAGAATGTACAAGACAGTGCAGATGGCCAGCGATCCGAGAATGCCGATGGGCATATCCCGCTGCGGCTTCTTCGCCTCCTGCGCCGCCGTCGACACCGCGTCGAATCCAATGTAGGCAAAGAAAATCCGCGACGCGCCTTTCGATATGCCGCCCCAGCCAAAGTTTCCGTTCGCGTCCTTGGGCGGAATGAACGGATGCCAGTTCATCTTCGCCACCTGGGGATGGCGAATCAGAAAATATCCGCCGACCACCAGAAAAATCGCCACCACAGTCAGCTTGATGAACACGATCGCCGAATTGAAGTTCGCCGATTCCTTGATTCCGATCACCAGGATGACCGTGATCACCATGACAATCGCCATGGCAATCAAGTTGAACGCCGCGGTCACATGCGGCAAGCCGGCAGCGCTCACTCCCGGCGGCAGCGACATCACCGGCATCCACTGATGCTGGTAGAAAACCAGGTGCGTCCCCGTCGACGCCGTCAGTTGCGGTGCGATGTAGATCCCGAATTGCTGCAGCAGGCTGTTGAAATAATCTGACCATCCGGAGGCCACCGTCGATGCGCCGAAGGCGTACTCCAGCACCAGGTCCCAGCCGATGATCCACGCCACCAGCTCGCCCAGCGTGGCGTAGCCGTAGGTGTAGGCCGACCCGGCAATCGGAATAATCGATGCGAACTCGGAATAGCAAAGCCCGGCAAAAGCGCATGTGATTCCCGCCAGCACAAAGCTCAGCGCCACGGCCGGGCCCGCGTAGAGCGCGGCTGCCTGGCCCGTCAGCACAAAAATTCCGGCGCCGACCACGGCCCCAATGCCCAGCGTGACCAGATTGACGGCCCCCAGCGAGCGCTTCAAAGTGTGCTCGCCTTCTTCGCTCGCCTCGTGCGAGAGCATCGACATGGGTTTAATGCGGAGCAGACTCGATTTCAATCAGCAACTTCCTCCCTGACGAAATTGAATGGGACAGACAGCACAGCCGCGACAAAAGCCTCCGGAAGTTCAAGCAGAAACAGTACCTAGCTTTTCCTGCCTGCCTGAGCGTGTAACGCAATCATACGATACAGGAGCCGACGCTCCTCGCGGCTCACGGCATGCGCCGTCAGGTTCCGGTCCCACTCATTTGATTTGCCTGCTTTTGAAATAGTGACTGTCTCGATTCCGGACAAAGGTGCCTGGAATCTAACCAGCAACTGTCTCGTTTCCGGACAATATTCTCGCAGCGCTTCTACCTGAGAGCCGCCACCCACCGTCGGAATTCTTGAGCCGGATCGCCTGTGCGAAAGATTGCCGCGGAGACGCCCACCACGCTCGCTCCCGCAGCCAGAACCGCCCGAGCCGTCTCCAGCGTCATGCCGCCGACGGCAACTAAAATCGCATTGGGTCCGGCCTCTTCGCGCAACTTCCGCACGCCCTTTACGCCGATCGCTGGTTTTGTTGTTTGCTTCGTCGTCGTGGGAAACACCGGGCCTACCGACAGGTAATCTGCCTGCGCCTGAAGAATCCCGGGCATGAGCGCTTCGCTTCCTCCAAATGTGCCCACATATCCGGCTCGGCCCCACCAGCCGCCGCGCCTCGGCTGGCGAAGCATCACCCGCATCGACGTGCACGCCATCAAATCCCGCCCGCTCTACAAGATCAGCACGATCATCGAGAATCAGCTTCACCTTTCCAGCAGGCATACCCCGGCGCAGAATCGCCGCATCGGCCAGCAGCTCATCATCAGCGCCTGCCTTGTTCCGGTACTCAAGCAGCGTTACGCCGGCCTCGGCCAGCTCACTGCCGAGTCTGCGCAGAAACTCCGCGCGGCCCAGTTGCGGAATCACTGCGCTATCGACAATCGGATAAATTTTCGGAAAAGAAAATGACATGCTTCCAGAGTAGAACAGAGACAGGGATCACGTTTCAGCCTTTGGACACGGCCGCAAACTCATCTCAACGAGCTAAAAGCCGGGAGCCGGCAGCTAGAAGCTGTGTTGTGCTCCCTGATCTCTGTTCCCTGCCTTACTCACATCTCGTCCGCACTCGGCCCATATGCTCCCGGAATCTTCGCATTCAGCAGCCGCAGATACACGCCCATCTGCGCACGGTGGTGAATCATATGGCTCAGAACCATCTCGCGGAAGACCTGGTGGCGTGGGTCGTCAATGAATTTCTGCCCACCGTAGATAAACTGCCAGTGCTCGTCCCACTTCTCCGGCGAGATTGCGGCCAGCTCTTTGCGAACCGCCGGCAGATCCCGGTCAAACTTCGTGAGTACCTCCGCCTTGTTCGCCGGCATGTAGGGGTCCCACTTGTGGTCCGCCGCAAACTCCAGCTTGTCCTTGGTCAGCGTAGTCAGCGCCCAGTCGCCGGCAAAATCAGTGAGATGCCCGGCCAACCGGCCCAGGCTCATCGATTTGGGATGGGGCTTGATAACTCAAATCGGCATCGGCCGGGATCGCATCGAGCATCTTTCGCGTCTTCGCCGTCTCGCGATCGTATTCGGCGATCAAGTCCTTTTGAAAGTCCATGCAGACAACCTCCACGTTGTCCACACAGCATAGCCGATCTGGACTCAATAGCGAAGAAAAAGCGATAAATTTTTCCGTTCCACAGCTCTTATCGTGGCAATGCAAACGCGATATACGCTCCCCCAACCGGCGATCTCGTATCCCGTCCGCCGCTCGACGCGATCACCACATATTGTCGCCCGTTCACCATATATGTAGCTGGCGTTGCCAAACCCGCGAAGGGCAACTTATTTTCCCACAATAACTTGCCGGTAGAGCTGTCGAAAGCGCGAAACTCGCGGTCATACACCGTGGCGCCGATGAACAGCACCCCGCCTGCAGTGACCACTGGGCCCCCATAGTTCTCCGATCCTGTGTCTCCCATCCCTTTCCTCGCCAGGTCAGGGTACTCGCCCAGAGGAATTTTCCATAGGTACCGACCCGTCTTCAGGTCGATCGCATTCAGCGTTCCCCACGGCGGTGTAATAGCTGGGTACCCCTCCGGATCAAGAAACTTGCGATACCCAGTAAAGGTGTACCGGTCCGTGCTGTCCTCCTCGGCGGAAGATTCCACTTGCTCGCGGACCCCCAGGTACTTGAGCAGCACCGCCAGCTCCTTTCCCTGCACCTGAGGAGCCGCCGGCATGTTCCCTTTTCCCGTATGAATAATCTTCGCCACCTGCGCCGCCGAAAGGCGGTTGCCCAGCCCATCCAGCGCCGGAAACAACGGAGGCACCCCCTCCAGATGTTCCCCATGACATATCGCACACTTGTTGCGATAGGCTGCTTCTCCCGCCGCATCCTTCATGGGCGCGGCCTTTTTCGTTGCGGGTGCTGACGCCAGTTCCTTCGGAGTCCCTGCCGTGGTCGAGGTGCCCAGGTACTCGAGCAGCGCAGCCAGCTTCGCTGCATCGATATTCGGAAACGAAGGCATTCTTCCGGCCCCATTCCGGATGGCGTCAATAATCTTGTCTCGCTTCAACCGTTTTTCCACATCCACCAGCGACGGAAATGCAGGTGGCGATCCCGCGCGATCCACTCCGTGGCACATCGCGCACTGGCTGCGATACACCTGCTCACCCATGCTGCCCGCCCGCAACGCGGGTTCCAGGCCCCCAGTCCAGGCCATCTCCGTCGCATTCACATACAGCACGTCCGTCTTCCGGTCGATCGCCGGTCCGCCCCACTCCGCACCGCCATCGAAGCCCGGAAATACTACCGTCTGCTCTCCCACGGCTAGCGGCACAAACTGCCCGTCGCTCCGGAAGGTACGAAACATCTTTACGGCCCAGGTGTGCGCCTCAGACGTTCGCGTGGTCAGCATCTCCTCGGTCAGCCGCTGGCGCCCAAAGGGAGCGGGCATGTCCGGTGCTGGTTGCGTAGGCGATGCGACTTCGCCCGGCACCGTGCTGGCCGGGAATGGATGCTCGTGAATGGGAAACAGCGGCTTGCCCGTCAACCGGTCGAAGACATAGAGATAGCACTGCTTGGTCGTTTGCGCCAGCGCCGGGATCTGCCTGCCATAGCGTGTCACTGTGAAGAGCGCTGGCGGTGACGGAAAGTCGCGATCCCAGATGTCGTGGTGCACGCCCTGGAAGTGCCACAGCAGTTTGCCGGTGTTGGCGTCGAGGGCCAGGATCGTGTCGGCGTAGAGGTCATCGCCCACGCGATCGGCCCCATAAAAGTCGGAGACCACCGACCCGGTAGGCGCGTACACAATTCCGTGTTCCGTGTCGATCGCCATGCCCGCCCAGTTGTTCGCAGCGCCCGCGGCCTTCCACGCTCCTGACGGCCATGTTTTGTAGTCGGGCTCGCCCGGTCTCGGTATGGTGTGAAAGCGCCAGCGGAGCTTTCCGGTACGCACGTCGTAGGCGCGAATGTCGCCTGGCGGAGCCGGATGCGTCTCCGGATCACGTCCACCCACGATGATGAGATCCCTATAGATGATCCCCGGCGAGGTCAGCACGGTGGACTGCACCTTGTAGTCGCCGCGCAGGTTCTTCCGCAGGTCGATGCGCCCGCCAGCACCAAAGGACGCAATCGGTTTACCGGTCTTAGCGTCCAGGCAATAGAGGTAGTTCATGATCCCGGCTAGGATTCGCGCCTGCTTGCCGTCGCTCCAGTACACTACTCCACGCGCAGGCTGCGTACTGCGAATGCCGGAATCAAATTTCCACTTGAGTTTGCCGGTGGCCGCATTGAGCGCAATCACCTTTTGGCTCGGCGTATAGGCATAGAGCACTCCATCCACAATCAGCGGATTGGTCTCCATCATGCCCTTTTCGCCGGCGTCGAACCGCCACGCCTGTGCGAGCCTGCCCACGTTTGTGCGGTTGATTTGTGTCAATTGCGAGTAGTGGTCACCGTCGGAACCGCCGTTGTAGACACGCCAGTCAACATTTTGAGCGGAAAGAGTGGAGCCGAGAAGGGCTGCGCAGCAAGATAAAGGCACAGCACGAATGGCACATCGGATGAGCATAGGATCGGGAGATCCCGAGGGATTGTAAGAACGGAGTGATTGTCACACACCGGGGTTGAGATTGAAAAGAACAGGCGGCAAGGGCTGTTTCGCGGATTTCGAAATCATCTGCAAATTTGCTGTGGAAGACTGTAAATTTTTAAGGGGGTAACCCGGCGGTACGTACCGGAGACGGCGCCTCAGCTGCCTTTGCTTGCCTTGTATCCTGTGTACGCCCCTGCGAGGAATAACCTGTAAAGTCGGCGAAGATTTTTGCGAAATGCAGATGATTGATGGTGTGACGATTATGCTACCGGGGAGATGGGTGTGCGGACCGTCGGCTCTTGACAGGGTTTCCTCGGAGACCCGACCTATTCCGCCTGCTTTGCCAGGAACCGTTCCATAAATCCGGTGTCGAACTCGCCCGCCCTGAAGCCATCATCCTGAAAGACCGCCTGATGCAGCGGAATCGACGTGTCAATCCCTTGCACAATGAACTGGCTCAGCGCTCGCTCCATCTTTGCCACCGCCTGCCCACGGTCCACTCCGTGCGCAATAAGCTTCGCAATCAGCGAGTCATAATAGGGCGGAACTACTCCCTCGGCATACTGCGCAGTATCCACACGGATTCCGTTGCCGCCGGGAACATTGAAGGCCGTGATCAGCCCAGCCGACGGCGTGAACTTCTGCGGATGTTCGGCATTGATGCGGCACTCGATCGCGTGGCCGCGAATCTCCAGCTTTGGCGGGAGAATCGCATCAAGCCGCTCGCCGGCCGCAATCCGCAACTGCGCCTTCACCAGGTCCACGCCCGTGATTGCCTCGGTGACCGGATGCTCCACCTGAATTCGCGTATTCATCTCGATGAAGTAGAGCTGGTGGCTCGCGTCCATCAGGAACTCAACCGTCCCCGCGTTCTGGTAACCGATCTCTTTCATGCAGTGGCACAACGTTCGGCCCACCTCCTCGCGCATCTTCGGCGTTACCTGCATGCTCGGCGCCTCTTCAATCAGCTTCTGATGCCGCCGTTGGATCGAGCACTCGCGTTCAAATAGGGACGCCACATTCCCGTGCTCATCGGCCAGCACCTGGAACTCGATGTGCCTCGGCGCTTCGATGTACTTCTCCATGTAGAGCTCGCCGTTACCGAACGCGTTCGCCGCCTCGGTGAAGGCTGCGTGAAACAGATTGGGCAGACCCTCGGCATCGCGTACGATTCTCATGCCGCGCCCGCCGCCACCAGCTTTAGCTTTCAGGATGACCGGATAACCCACCTTTCCAGCCCATGCAGCGGCTTCTTCCGCGGTCGTCAAGATCCCGTCCGACCCCGGCAGAATTGGCACCTTCGCCTTCTTCATCACCTGCCGGGCTTTCTCTTTCTCGCCCATCAGCCGCGTCACCTCTGGCGGCGGCCCAATGAACTTGATATTCGAAGCGCGGCACACTTCCGCGAAGTTAGCGTTTTCGCTCAGCAACCCATATCCTGGGTGAATTGCCTCCACATCGGCGATCTCCGCGGCCGAAATCACCGCCGGCACATTCAAATAGCTCTCTGAAGCCCGCGGAGGCCCGATGCAGATCGCCTCGTCGGCAAAACGCACATGCAGCGAGTTGCGGTCGGCCTCGCTGTACACGGCGACCGTGCGAATACCCATCTCACGGCACGCGTTCAACACGCGCAACGCAATTTCGCCGCGATTGGCAACCAGTACTTTACGAAACATGCACGACCTTTGAAGGGAGTGTACGACTTTGATCCGTGTTCTCGCTCCGCACAACTACACCGGGCGAACAGCGAACAGCGGCTGGCCGAACTCAATCGCCTGTCCGTTCGACACCAGGCACTTGACCACCTCGCCAGACACATCGGACTCGATTTCGTTCATCAGCTTCATGGCCTCGACAACGCAGATTACCTGACCCTTCTCGACCTGATCGCCAGGGCCTACAAACGGCGAGGCGCCGGGGGACGGTGAACTATAGAACGTGCCCACGATCGGCGACTTCACCAGGTGCAGCGCGCTCTCCGCGTTGACCGCCGGCTCGGCCGTTGCCGGCGCCGCATCCAATCCATGCCCCGATCCCGCCTGCGTCGCCGTAGCCTGCGCTGCGCCTTGCGGCGCCGCCCGAAGCAGCCGCGCCAAGTCGCTCAGACCAGTTGTCCCGCTCTCCGGCGGGTTGAATTTCAGCCGGATCTTCAGGTCGCCGCGGTCCACATCGAACTCGGCCACCTGATGCGCCTTCAAAAACTCAATCAACTCTCGCAGATCTTCAATATCTTGTTTCTTCATTCTGTTCCTTAACTGTCCGCTGGCCCGGGTCAACTCTCGCATTGCCAGCGGCCTTCAAAGTTCAATCAGTGCCTTCGGTGCCGGAGTCAGCACCTGCCCCCCGCTGCGCGTCACCGCCACCATATCCTCGATGCGAATGCCAAACCTACCTGCCAGGTAAATGCCCGGTTCGATGGTGATCACCATGCCGGCAAGCAGCCTGGTCGTCTGTCCCGCGCCAATCCTCGGCGGCTCGTGAATCTCCAGCCCAACGCCGTGGCCGGTAGAGTGCGTAAACGCCTCGGCCAGCCCCTCTCTGCGCAGCACACCGCGCGCAGCCTCGTCCACCTCCGCGCAACTCACGCCTGAGGACACGGCACTCACTGCGTTCTCCTGGGCCTCCAGCACCGCCTCGTAGGCATTCCGTTCCTCGGCCTTCGGCTTGCCCAGAAAGACGGTGCGCGTCATATCTGAACAGTAACCCTTGTGGATTATACCGAAGTCCAGCGTCACGAACCCTCGCCGCGGCAGCAGCGCGGCCGTCGCGCGTCCATGCGGCATGGCCGAGCGCAATCCCGAGGCAACGATGGTCTCAAACGACATTCCCTCGGCGCCCAGCTTTCGCGCCTGATATTCCAACTCTCCACCTACTTCTATCTCCGCAACCCCTGGCCGCAGGAACCCCAGAATCCCCTCAAACAGCCTGCATCCCGTCAGCGCCGCCTCGGCCATCACCGTCAGCTCATCCTCATCCTTCACGCAGCGGAGGATTTCGACGAAAGGCGCCGGCACGGCCTGAAAGAATCCTCTGCGCAGGTGGCTGGGCAACTCCGTTTTCCATCGCGCCAGCTCCGCCACCGTGGTCCTGGCCGCATCGAACCCCGCCATTTCCACGCCCTGCTGTGCGGCCAGCCACTGTGTGGCCGCCACCGCGGGAGAACCCGAAACAATCTGCACCTGCGCCGCCTCGACCTCTTCGTTCGCCTGTGCGGTGTAACGTCCATCCGTAAACATTCGGGCTGAGCGGCGCGTCACCGCCAGTGCGGCGCTCGATCCGGTGAAGCCACAAAGGTAGCGAATGTCGGGAAGATGTGTGACGAGGAGCCCGGGAAGCCCGGCGCGAGTCAGCTTGCGGCGCAGCGCGCCCATGCGGCGGAAATGATCCACTCGGTTAGTTTTATCACGGGAAGCCGACGAGGTAAGGGCCAGCGGCTAATCGCTGATAGCAACCGGCTGCGAGCTACAGGCTGTTCGCTGCTTCTCGCTGCACCGGCTTCTTCTTGCTCGCGTCTACTTCGCCTGCCTGCATCTCACTTTGCCGGTCCATCCACTCGTCCAGCCGCGACCGTTTGAACCGCCAGCGGTTGCCCAGCTTGAACGCCGGCACAAACCCCTCCGAGGCGTATTTGTACAGTGTGTCGGACGAGATTCCAAGGTAGTCCGAGGCCTGGCGAATATTCATGACTTCGCGGACCTCAGGAACGAGAAGATTTGAACGAGCTGCAGCGCTGCGCATAATTGCCTTCCGAAAAAAAGGGATCAATCAGGTCGATTTCCGGTAAATACCGCCGGTACTCCTGTATTTAATCCAACTTGATCGGTTAATTCAAGGATTTTCCGGAAGTTAGCGGAATTTCAGGGCTTTTCGCCTTAACCGCCCTCAACGCAGTCTCGGGTAAAACCACAACTTCTTGTACTCAATCCCCACCCGCTGCGCAACGGATTGCGCCCATGGAACAGATGGTCCGCCTCAACATGCCCCTGCCTTCTCGTTCCCTTGGTACCTTGGTCCCTGTCGGGGCGCCCAGCGACAATCGGAATCCCCGGCAAGCGGTCCTTCCTTGCTGGAGTGGTTTGTTCCCTGCCCCTCACATTTCCTTCCGCCACCACGCCGTCTTCTCGTCGCTTAAGAACTTCGTCTTCTCTCCGCGCGACAGGTGAAAGTCCAGCACGTCATCCTTTTGGAATGTCGCGCATTCGGGCCAGCTTGCGTCTTTCTCAAGGTGCGTTTCTGTCTCGTGGGTATCTACCAGCGTGATGTCAGTGGGGCCGCACTCTACCACATGCTGCGCGTAAAGCCAGAAGGTGTACCCGGATGGCGGCTCAGGAGGCGTCTGGTTGGCGATCTTGGTTAGCAGAAGGATGGAGACAAAAACCGCCGCCACAATCGCAATCATCTTCACATCGGGCGAATGTTTTTTCACTGCGTCGGGCACGGACTTCAGGCCTCATGGAGCCGAGACAATGCGTCGCGCATTGGCCCCGAGCATCCGTGAGGTCAAGTATAGCCAAGCCGAACCCTGCGCGGCGCCTGCACTTCCGCCAGAAGCCCTGCCAGCCAACCAGGGCGCGCCCCTGATCCCTGTTTTTAGTTCTGGTCGTCGCGGCGGTGCAGCGTGGGTGGGCCGTCATTCGAGTCCCCGGAATTACTCACCCTGCGCATTCGGATTTTCCGAGTCATTCCCGGTGCTCGCCCGGCGCAGCGAAGGCCTTGTGACACCCTTGCTATCGATCAGTCGGCGCTTGTTCTCGATGCGCGCCAGCCGCGCCTTCACGTCATCGAACTCCGACGTCGTGACAAGGTAATCGTCGCGGGCGGGAAGGATGCGTGCAATCTCCTCCTGGGTATGCAGGATGCGATCGGGAGTCTGTGGATGGTCGCTGAACGCCTTCGCGACCAGTCCCGGTTTGCGCTTCTCCAGCGCCTGAATCTTTTCAAAGAAGGTGATGAACGCCTGCGGATCGTATCCCGCCCGGTACATGTATTGCACACCCAGATAGTCCGCCTGGGCCTCGAAGTCGCGCGAGAACTGCAGGAACGTGATCGGAATCGCCAGTTGTGCCGCCTCGTAGATCCCGTATTCCAGTCCAGTCGTAGGGAAGCATGATCTCCAGCGGCACCATGCCGATCTGCGCGTAATTCAGCCGCGTCATCTCGCGCGCCGCGTGGTGCGCGCAAACATGCGCCGTCTCGTGCGCCATTACGCCCGCCAGCTCCGCCTCCTCGTCCGCCGCCAAAATCAGCCCCGAGTTCACGTAGAAGAATCCGCCCGGCAGCGCAAAGGCGTTGATCTCGTCCGAATCGATCACCTTGATCGTGAATGGCACCTTGCAATCGGAGTTCTTCACGATGTTCTGACCGATGCGGTTGATGTACTCGTCCACCATCGGATCGGTGATGAACTTCGAGCTCTTTTCGACCTCGTCGGCGTACTGCTTACCCATCTTGATCTCGCTGTCGGTTGAGTACCAGTTGCCCAACCCGCGCCCGCCGATATCGCGGTTGCCCACCGCGCTCACATCCTCGATGCTGCCCGGCTTTACCTTGATTAAGTCGCTGCCCGGGTCGATCACCTTGTCGGGATCGACGCCGTTTGCGGAAGGCCCTGCACAATCGCCGCCTGCTGGCGTGGTCCCCGGCTCCGCCTGATCGAGCGAATCGTCATCCTTGTCCTGTGTCCTTTTTCTTGTCCTTCTTGTCTTCTTTCTTGGCCGCTTCGCATGGAGCCAGTTGACCGCTTTTCGCGCTGGATGCCGTTGTCGAGTCCGGCTGCTTCGCCGGCAGTGGCGCATCTCCGCCAACCGGCATGGTACCCGGAGCCGGTTGCGCCTTATCCGTAGTCGATGTTGTCTGTCCCGCGGCCGGAGCCGCCTGCGCGCTGCCGCTGGCCGCTGGCGCGTTTTGCGGAGCCTGCGCTGCAGGCGTGTCACCTGGCGCATTGCCGGTCCCATTGCCGGTCGTCGTCCCGCTCGACTGCGCCCACACCGCCGCGCTCAGGGCCAATGCCAATCCTGCCAGAACCGTCGTCCTCAATCCCACGCGATCCAATGCCCTCATGACCTCACCTCCGCCGCAGTCCCGGGGCCCCAGACGGCGGGCTTTCGTCGTTGGGGCGTGCAGTTGGCATTCAGCCACGCTGCCCCGCTTCGCTCTATTCGTTAGACGCCAGTATCTGCCACTTTGGCAACAAAGGAAAGGCTGTTTTCCCCCTTTTTAACCTCAAACTGGCCGGATTGAACCCGAATCTACGAGCAATCGGAGCCCTCCTACCACCTCCACGGCAAACCCATTGAGCTTGAAACCTCCTGCGAGTACAGTGGATAAAAACATTCCGGGAGGCGCTTTGCACCTGAAATTCCTGGCAGCAGTCTCGTTTGCCGTCTGCGAAACAACCATGCTTCTTGGTCAGGCTGCGCCTCTGCCGCCTAGCTCCGCTGCCGGGGCCCCCGCCACGCTTCGAGCCCACGCCAACCCTCCGGCGAGTTCTTCGGCTTCGATCGCGTCCGTCACATGAGCTTGGAATCTGCAGCAGGTCTGGCCCAGGCGGCCAAGTCATTCGGCCAGCAGGACGACATCACCGTTCTCACGGTCCGCCGCCAGGTGCAGGTTCTGGCCGCCTAGAGCCTGTTATTAACTTTATCCCTTTCTTTGCAAAGGGATAGGTATTTCGCCGTGGCCGGCTGACGATGGTTTGATGGGGAATCGGGATCGGCGCAGCTATCCGACAGATGTGACCGACGAGGAATGGTTCTTTGTGGCGCCGTATCTGGCGCTTTGCCGCGAGGATGCACAGCAACGTGAGTATCCGTTGCGGTCGGTGTTCAACGCGCTCCGCTACATTGTCAAGACCGGCTGCCACTGGCGCATGCTGCCGAATGATCTGCCGTCCTGGCCAGTGGTTTATCAGCAGATGCGCCGCTGGATGGAGGCACGTTGTTTCGAGACGATGGTTGAGGATCTGCGCACTTTGTTGCGTGAGTACGCAGGCCGGAAGGGGCAACCGACGGCAGTGATTCTCGACAGCCGCACACTGCAATCGACGCCGGAGTCGGGTGCGCGGGCCGGCTACGACGGGGCTAAGCGGCGCAAAGGCTCGAAGGTGCATGCCGCGGTAGATACGCTGGGCCACCTGCTGGCATTGCATGTCACAGCAGCCGACCAGCAAGATCGCGCGCAAGTCGAAACACTGGCTGCGGCCGTGCAGGAGATTACCGGCCAGAACGTGGAGTTAGCTTACGTCGACCAAGGCTACACAGGTGAAAACGCTGCCGAGGCTGCGGAAAAACACGGCGTTCAGCTGGAAGTCGTTAAACACACCGAAGCCAAGCGAGGCTTCGTCCTCCTGCCGCGCCGTTGGGTCGTCGAGCGCAGCTTTGCATGGGCCGCACGATTTAGAAGGCTGGCAAGAGATTATGAACGACTGGCCTCAACGCTGGCTGCACTGCACTATCTCGCATTTGCCTGCCTTATGCTCGCAAACCTGGTAAAGACATTCGCGCAAAGTTAATAACAGGCTCTAGTGTCCTGTCCCAGAAGTTCGCATAAGAACTGAATTGTCATCCTGAGCGAATTTTGGCGCGTATTGCGCCAAAATGAGTCGAAGGATCTGCGGTTGTTCTTCGCTCATTTGTGTCACGTAATTCTGGGACACCACACTAGCGCCGGACCCCATCCTGCTAAAGCTTCTCGTAAAAATCGCACACCGAGCACGAAATATAAACACCGCCCGGCACACCCCGCTCGCGGTCCTTTACGCGCTTGACGATGCGCGTGGGTTTGCTGCATTTAGGACAGTCTGTCGACTTCGTCGTGTCCATCACTTTCTTGCGGTCGCCGGTTTTTGCAATCTTGGCCATTATTTAGGTGTTTCTCCTTTTGTCGGTGTCTCTGCTCGCGCGTATATCCATTTGCGCGCGGTCTCCGGTAATTTCACAGCGCTGTGCGTGCCGGTCAGTGTGCTCGGGTGGCTCTTTCCTCACGAATGAACCACGTTGTACCCGTTCGCGGCGTTTTAAGAACGATGAATTTGCCGTAACGGCGCAGCCCCTACTCACTCCCAAAACCGGACTGATCGCAGTGTCCGGTTCGCGCGGAAAAAAGTACGACTCACTGCATTCAGTTTATATGAGGCGGTATAGAGCCTGTTATTAACTTTCGCACCGGTGGCGTTGCAAGCGAAAATCAGGCCAGACGAGGCGGAGGCCGAAGGCTTTGGTGGCTCCAAGGTCTAGGCCGACAACAAAGTATGGCCGGATTTGCGCCGCAACCCTCTGGGCTGGGGCCAACTTTCCTCATTTCTTTGTCGCTCGTCACTCGCAGACACCCGGTATGCTTCGCCCCTCGCTTCTCGAACTGAGAAAAATTGGCTCCCAGCGCCATCCGTGGGAAAGTTAATAACAGGCTCTAGACCCAGTCTCACTAATGTATCTGAAGAATAAATGCTTGCATTCTGGCGGTAGTTGCGGCAAACCAGAAGCATGGCTGATTTGAGTGATTTTCAATGGGAAAGCGTGCGGGACTTTGTGGAGTGGGATCAGCAGCGGCGGCAGCGGCCGGATGGCCGTGGCGGGCGTTGGAGCGAGGCTCGGCAAGTGTTGAACGGTGTGCTTTGGATACTGCGCACGGGTGCGCCGTGGAAGGATCTTCCGCGCCGTTACGGGGCCTATCAAACCTGCCATCGCCGCTTTCAGCAATGGCAGCGCTCTGGGGTGCTGGACGGCATTTTGTGGGCCCTGTGCGAGGACCTGATGGCGCGCGGGAAATTGGACCTGAGCCAGAGCCTGGTCGACGCCTCGTTCAGCGGGGCAAAAAGGGGGGCGATCGCATTGGTCCAACGCGCTGCGGCAAAGGGAGCAAGATCATGGCAATCGCAGACGGCGGCGGTGTTCCTATCGCCGTCGGGGTTACGAGCGCTTCGCCGAATGAATCCACGCTTGTCGAGTCCACGCTCGACCGGCGCCACGTCGGCCCTTTGCCCAAGCGCATGATCGGCGACAAAGCTTACGACAGCGATCCGCTGGACGAGCGCCTGCAGGCACGAGGCATCGAGATGATTGCCCCAAACCGGCGCAAACGTTGCAAAACCCAGGATGGAAGACCGCTCCGCCGCTATCGACACCGCTGGAAGATCGAACGGCTGTTTGCCTGGCTGAAGAACTTCAGGCGAATTTGCTGCCGCTGGGAGCGCCACGCAGACAACTTCCTCGGCATGGTCCAGCTTGGTTGCATGTTAATCATGCTGAGGCATCTGTGAGACTGCTTCTAGAGCCTGTTATTAACTTTGCGCGAATGTCTTTACCAGGTTTGCGAGCATAAGGCAGGCAAATGCGAGATAGTGCAGTGCAGCCAGCGTTGAGGCCAGTCGTTCATAATCTCTTGCCAGCCTTCTAAATCGTGCGGCCCATGCAAAGCTGCGCTCGACGACCCAACGGCGCGGCAGGAGGACGAAGCCTCGCTTGGCTTCGGTGTGTTTAACGACTTCCAGCTGAACGCCGTGTTTTTCCGCAGCCTCGGCAGCGTTTTCACCTGTGTAGCCTTGGTCGACGTAAGCTAACTCCACGTTCTGGCCGGTAATCTCCTGCACGGCCGCAGCCAGTGTTTCGACTTGCGCGCGATCTTGCTGGTCGGCTGCTGTGACATGCAATGCCAGCAGGTGGCCCAGCGTATCTACCGCGGCATGCACCTTCGAGCCTTTGCGCCGCTTAGCCCCGTCGTAGCCGGCCCGCGCACCCGACTCCGGCGTCGATTGCAGTGTGCGGCTGTCGAGAATCACTGCCGTCGGTTGCCCCTTCCGGCCTGTGTACTCACGCAACAAAGTGCGCAGATCCTCAACCATCGTCTCGAAACAACGTGCCTCCATCCAGCGGCGCATCTGCTGATAAACCACTGGCCGGGACGGCAGATCATTCGGCAGCATGCGCCAGTGGCAGCCGGTCTTGACAATGTAGCGGAGCGCGTTGAACACCGACCGCAACGGATACTCACGTTGCTGTGCATCCTCGCGGCAAAGCGCCAGATACGGCGCCACAAAGAACCATTCCTCGTCGGTCACATCTGTCGGATAGCTGCGCCGATCCCGATTCCCCATCAAACCATCGTCAGCCGGCCACGGCGAAATACCTATCCCTTTGCAAAGAAAGGGATAAAGTTAATAACAGGCTCTAGGCTAAACCGATAACTCAAACTCAATATCATCCACAGGTATCAAACAAAAGGCCCCCATCTCTTGCTGGAGGCCTTTGTCTTTGCGCCGAAGGCGCGTACGCCTGGACGGCCAGTCCGCCGGGGTTCCCTGCGACAGGTCCACATCGCTGCGGTGGTTAGTACATTCCATCCATTCCGCCGCCATGGCCGCCGGCCGGTGCCGCACTCTTGGGTTCGGGCAGCTCAACCACCAGTGCCTCGGTGGTCAGCAGCAGTGCCGCGATCGAGGCCGCGTTCTGCAGCGCTGTCCGCGTCACCTTCGTGGGATCGATGACGCCGGCCTTCACCAGGTCCTCGAACTTGCTGGTCAAAGCGTTGTAACCGAAGTGCGCTTCCTTCGACTCGAGCACCTTGGCTACCACCACCGCGCCCTCTTCGCCGGCATTGGCGACGATCTGGCGCAGCGGTTCTTCCAGCGACCGCAGCACGATCTGGGCGCCGGTCTTCTCGTCGCCGCTGAGCGTACCGATCAGCGCCTGCACAGCAGGAATGCAGCGCACCAGCGCCACGCCGCCGCCCGGGACGATTCCCTCTTCGACAGCCGCGCGCGTCGCGTGCAGCGCGTCCTCCACGCGAGCCTTCTTCTCTTTCAGCTCGGTCTCGGTCGCCGCGCCCACCTTGATGATGGCCACGCCGCCCACCAGCTTCGCCAGCCGCTCCTGCAGCTTCTCTTTGTCGTAGTCCGAGGTGGTCTTCTCGATCTGCGAACGGATCTCCTTCACCCGGCCTTCGATGTCCGTGGCCTTGCCCGCGCCGTCGACGATCGTGGTGTTGTCCTTGTCAATGGTGATGCGCTTCGCCTTGCCCAGATCCTCGAGCTTCACGCCTTCCAGCTTGATACCCAGATCCTCGGTGATTGCTTTGCCGCCGGTTAGGATCGCGATGTCGCCCAGGATGGCCTTCCGCCGATCGCCAAATCCAGGTGCCTTCACCGCCGCCACGTTCAGCGTGCCGCGCAGCTTGTTCACCACCAGTGTTGCCAGCGCCTCGCCTTCCACGTCTTCGGCGATAATCAGCAACGGCTTGCCGCCGCGCGCGACCTGCTCTAACAATGGGAGAAGGTCCTTCATCGCCGAGATCTTCTTCTCGTAGATCAGAACGTATGGATCCTCCAGAATCACTTCCAGGCGCTCCGCATCGGTCACAAAGTACGGGCTCAGATAGCCGCGGTCGAACTGCATGCCGTCCACGGTCTCCAGGCCGGTGTGCATCGTCTTCGATTCCTCGATGGTGATCACGCCGTCCTTGCCCACTACCTTCACAGCCTCGGCAATAATCGCGCCGATCTCCTCGTCACCGTTGGCTGAAATCGTGCCCACCTGGGCCACTGATCCCTCGTTCACCGGCTTCGACAACTTGCCCAGCGCGCCGTCCTGTGCCCATTTGCCGTCCTTGTCGCGCGTGCCGATGATCGCCGTCACGGCCTTCTCGATGCCCCGCTTCAGGGCTGTCGGGTTGGCGCCCGCCGCCACCGTCTTCACGCCTTCGCGGAAGATCGATTGCGCCAGCACCGTCGCCGTCGTCGTGCCGTCGCCGGCCACGTCGCTGGTCTTCGAAGCAACTTCGCGCACCAGTTGCGCGCCCACGTTCTCCAGCGGGTCCTTCAGGTCGATCTCTTTGGCCACCGTCACGCCGTCCTTGGTGATGGTGGGCGATCCAAACTTCTTCTCGATTACAACGTTCCGGCCCTTGGGCCCGAGCGTCGCCTTCACGGCGTCTGCCAGCGTGTTCACGCCGCGCAGAATCGCCTGACGGGAATCCTCACCGTGCAAGATTTGCTTTGCCATCTCTTCAACTCTCCTAATCGGGTTTCAAATTCTCAAATCGTGTGTTGAACTCTCGGCGCCGCCGTCATGCCTGCTACAGCAACCTTTGCTGGCGCGCGCAAGCGCGGTACGCCCGTCCGGCCAGGACTACTTCTTCACGATGCCGAGGACTTCTTCCTCGCGCATGATCAGAAGCTCTTCGCCGTCAATCTTGATCTCGGTGCCCGAGTACTTGCCGAACAGCACGCGATCACCCGCCTTTACGTCCAGCGGAAACACCTTGCCTTCGTCGTTCGACTTGCCCTTGCCCACGGAGATGACCTCGCCCTCCTGGGGTTTTTCCTTTGCGCTGTCGGGGATGATGATTCCCCCGCGAACAGTCTCAGCCTCTTCCACCCTCCGGACCAGAATTCGGTCGTGGAGCGGGGTGAACGTCGTAGTCTTAGCTGCCGTTGCTGCCATAGGTTCTCTTCTCCTTGTTACGTGCTTGTTGCGCGCGCCCAGGCCGTGCCCGGCGCGCTGGTCTCGGTAACTGCTGAATTCAAAAAGGTTGGGTTTGTGTTGGAGTACCCGCGGCAACCATTTCCCGCAGGTCTCCCGAACGCCTTCATCAGCGGTCGACTAGCACTCACACCTTCCAGTTGCTAACGATAGGCAAACTCACACCTGCTTGTCAAGCTCGTTTTCGCCAATATATTAGTTATTTTAACTAATATAATATGATAGTAATATTATCTGCATCCTGAACACCTGCATCAGCGAGAATCGCCGCTGCTGGTGGTGTCACCCCCAGCTCCACCTCCATCACTTGCCAGATCGGAGGCTTCCACTTCCGTTTACAATGGAAGCCATGTCCCGCCGTCCATTCCTCCGTTTCTGCGTTGTACTGGCCACTTTCGGTCTCATTGTCGGTTCCCTCGCCCTGCGCGCTCAGGATGACAGTACCCGCTACCTCCGCAAATACAAGGCCCCACCACCCTCCTCCAACATCGAGGTCACCGTTGTGCGCGATTACAACGGCAAGCCCATTGCAGACGCACACGTCATCTTTCATCCCATCGAGGGCGACAAGGACAAGGGCGCGCTCGAGGTCAAGACCGACGAGGACGGCAAGGCCCTCATCAACGTGATCCCCATCGGTGACACCGTTACCCTTCAAGTGATTGCCCACGGCTTCCAGACTTACGGCCAGGTCTACAAGATCAACAAGGCTAATATGTCAATGACGGTTCGCCTCAACAGGCCCGTCCCGCAATACTCCACATACAAGGGACTCCGCTGCAAACTCTGGCGCGGGCAATGGCGCTGGCTCAGGCAATAAATCCGGCTCGAAAGATAACTCCACATCCGGCAATTCCTCTGGTCCATCTTCAAACTCCACTCCGCCCGCCTCAGGCAGCAAACCCTCAGGCTCTTCCAGTCAATCGGACCCGCCGCCGAGTGCAGACCAGCCTCAGCCGCAACCGAAGTAAGTGGCAGAGTCCTCTGCTACCATCGAATCCATCCGTGAGCACGTTTCCGGAATTCGACGCCATGATTATTCCTCGCTATGTCCTCTGAACCTCTCGCCGGCAAATCGGCACTTGTCACCGGAGGTGCGCACCGCCTGGGCCGCGCCATCGCGCTCACCCTCGCGCACGCCGGCGCCGATGTCGCTGTCACCTGGCGCACATCCCAAGCCGAAGCCTCCGACACCGCTGCCGCCGTCGTTGCCCTCGGCCGCCGCTCTTTCCCGATCGAGTGCGACGTCCGCTCCGAGCCCTCCGTTCGTTCTACCGTCGCCGAGGTGAACAGCGCATTCGGCCGTCTCGATATCCTCGTCAACAACGCCGCCGTCTTCGCCTCCGCGGCCCTTGAGAGCCTGCCCCTCGATCGATGGGATGAAGTCTTCGAGACCAACGCGCGCGGTCCCTTTCTCGTTGCGCGCGAAGCCCTGCCGCACCTCCGCTCCACGTACGGCCGCGTCATTAACATGGGTTCCCTTGGTGGCCTCCGTGCCTGGGCCGGACACGCGCACTACTGCGCTTCAAAGGCTGCGCTGCACATGCTCACCCAGGTCATGGCCAAGGCGTTTGCTCCGGAAGTCAGCGTCAACTGCGTCGCTCCCGGTTGGATTCAGATCGACGAACTTTCCGATCCAGCCGCCCCATCCGATGCCGGGTTATCTCACCCTTCGGGTGCCCTGGCGACCGAGGCGGAGCGAAGGGCGGAATCACAAGCTGACCGTTTCGCCGCCCGCACCCCCATGGGCCGCAATGGCGACCCCAGCGATGTGGCTCAGGCCGTCCTTTTTTTCTCAACCGGCCCGCACTTCATCACCGGCCAAACGCTCGTGGTCGATGGCGGCCTCGGCCTTTCCTGACGCTGCTGCATCTCTAGCCGCCAACTCCGCTGCCTTACCCTCACCGCCCGAAGATCCGCTTCCAGAAACCGCCCGCCTTCGCTCCCACGTTGCTTCCAGTTCCCACCTTACCCATCCTCGGCCGTTCGGTCCTCGCCTTGGCTGCCGCTACTCGTTCTGAAAACTGCAGCGGCACATTTTCCCACAGTCCTTCCGCCTCAGGCTGCTCCGGCCATGGTGCGCCCTCCACCACCACCTGTGGATTTGTCTCGCACAGCCGTTGCGCTGTTTCCTCGCCCCGGCGCTTCGCCACATACTCATATCCATTTTTCAGGTGCGGTGGCCGCCATACAGGATGGTGCGCATCTGTAGCCAGAAAATGAATCCAGTTCCGCTCCAGCAGCTCGTTCGCGAACGCTTCCTGAGCCTTCCCGAACCTCCCGTACAGCGAGCCGCTGGTCACCTGCGTCAGGCACCCGTGGCGCATCCAATCGCCGAGCAATTGAGGCTGCCGCAGCACCGCCGCATACCGCTCAGGATGCGTGATAATCAGCCTGTATCCCGCCGCCTGCAGCCGGAACATCGCGTCACTCATGCTGGGCGGTATCACCTGCGACGGAAATTCGATCAGCAAATACCCCTTCTCGCCGACTGAGTACCTCAGCGGGTGCATCACTGCATCCAGAACGTTGTCCGAAGTAAGGTGGAAGTCGCATCCCAGGCTCAACTCCACCACGTCCTTCAGCCGTTCCTTGAGATCCGCGAAGCGCTGCTCAATCAGCGGCTTGTTATAGGGGTATCCGTCGCTCGCGTGCGGCGTACAAACGATGTGCGTTACGCCCTCATCCGCCGCCACGCGCGCCATGTCCAGCGATGCCTGCAGATCCGGCGCGCCATCGTCCACCCCATAAATTAAGTGATGATGAATGTCGATCATGTCTGTATCTATTTATAAATCTCCGCTACCGCCTCGCGCTGCCTCTTCCGCGCTCTCAACCCCGATTGCCCACTCCCTGCCCTTCCATCATCGACGCAATAATCCCCCAACCGTCCGCCGAGCCCAGCAACGCCTCACTCGAGCGGTCAGGATGCGGCATCATGCCCAGCACATTCCTGCCTTCATTCAGGATCCCGGCAATATTGCTCAGCGATCCGTTTGGATTCGCCTCCCGCGTGATCTCCCCCGATGGCGTCGCGTAACGAAACACAATTCGATCGTCTCGCTCCAGCCTCTTCAGATCCTCTGCATCGCAGAAGTAGTTCCCCTCCATGTGCCCGATGGGAATTCTCAGCACCTGGCCCGTCTTCAGTTGATTTGTAAACGGGCTATCGGCTGTCTCTACGCGCACATGTACCTGCTTGCAGATATACTTCAGCCCCGCGTTCCTCATCAGCGCGCCGGGCAGCAATCCCGCCTCGGTCAATATCTGGAATCCATTGCAAATCCCCAGCACCAGCCCGCCACCCGCGGCAAACCGCTTCACCGATTGCATCACTGGCGAAAAGCGCGCGATCGCGCCCGTCCTCAGGTAGTCGCCGTAGGCAAATCCGCCCGGAACCAGCACCGCATCTACGCCGTACAGCTCCTCTGAGTCATGCCACAGGAACTCGACTGGCTGCCGCGCCACTTTGGCAATCACGTTGTAGGTGTCGTGATCGCAATTCGATCCCGGAAAAACCACCACCCCGAATTTCATGATTTCAGGGTACCAGCCTCGCCTGCCGGCAACGGTTGGGGTGGAGAGCGTTGCGGAAGAGGGCAAGGCTGTATCTGGAGCGCGGCTATTCTCTCAGGCTTTGTTCTCAAGTTCCGCAAGGTCCACGGCTGCGGGACGAGCATCGTTTGCCGGCAGTTCCCTGACTGCCCATCCGGCGATCAGCAAACTCGGCGCGGCAGCGGGCTCGGTTTCGCCCAGCGCGCCAAGTGTCGTGTGCACCACCTGCTGCTCCCGCTGTGCGGCGCGCGAAACCAGTGCGCACGGCAGATCGGGCGGCAGGCCTTCGGCGAGCCATTCGGCGGCCAGCAGAGCGAGATCGTGGCCGGGCATGTAGACGACCCGCGTGGCGGCCTCAAGAGCGGGCAGGGCTTCGCGGTTGTGCGATTGCGCGTGATGGCCGGCGGATAAGACTACGTGCGAAGCCCAGTCGCGATCGGTAAGCGAGCGGCCGATGGCCGCGGCCGCCGCAAACGCAGCGGATACACCGGGAACAATTTCCCATGGCACTTCGGCTTCGGCCAGCGCATCCAGTTCCTCGGCGGCTCGCCCGAATAAGAGTGGATCGCCGCTCTTGAGCCGCACCACACTGCGGCCGGCGCGCGCGTGATCGATCATCAGCGCATTGATTTCTCCCTGGGTGATGGTTTTCACGCCGCAGCGCTTGCCCACGTTGACGACTTCGGCGGACGGCGCAGCGAGCGAGAGAATCACCTGTGGAACCAGGTCGTCGTGCAGGATTACATCGGCGCTCTCGATCAATCGCAGCGCTTTTACGGTCAATAGCTCGGGATCGCCGGGCCCCGCGCCCGTAAGATACACATGCCCGGCTTGCGCCCGGGCCGCTTCCCTTCCCGTGTGTGCCAACTGCCTCGTCGCGCACAAAGCGGAATCGCAGATCTGCCGCGTGGCAAGTTCGTGCAGCAGCAGCTTGCGCTCTTCACCGCGCGGATGGGTGCTGAGCACTTCGCGCCGCAGCGCGCCGAGCTTCGCGAGCCAAGGACCGAGATCGCCGGGCAACTGTTCGTCAATCTCCCGGCGGAGCCACTGCGCAACGGCCGGGCTCTCTCCCGCGGTGGAGATGGCGATCTGCAGATCGCCGCGGCTCACCACCGACCCGAAGAAAAAGTCGCAATTGGGAATGTCGTCGACGGAGTTGCAGGGAATCTCGCGCGCAAGGGCCTCGCGATACACGGCAGCATTCACTTCGGGAACATTTGTCGCCGCGATCACAATAAAGTTGCCGTCTAGATCCGCCGGCTCAAATTGGCGGGGGACCCACTCGAGCTTGCCTTCGGCCGCCAGTTGCTGAATTTCCTCCCGCGCATCGGGCGCAACCACCCGCAGCCGCAATCCGGTCTTCAGCAACGACCCGATCTTTTCGAGCGCAACCGTTCCCGCGCCCACCAGCAGGCACTGGCGGCCCTCTAGCTTCAAAAAGATCGGCAACAAAGTCATCTCACTGCCTTTCATCCTCATTCACCGGCAATAAAGTTCCGGCAAAGATCGTGCATTCATTCCCTCGATCCCTTACCCTATGTCCCTACGTCCCTACGTCCCTTAGTCCCTGCTCTTTAATCCGCCACCGCATGCGGCACGGGGCCGGCCGGCACGTCGCGTTCCACCGGCGACAGGACCCTCACCGGCAAGCTGCGCGCGCAGTTCGTCATTGTTGTGGCGTGCGAACCAGGAGCGTAGATTCTCGTCCGGATCGCGGCCCGCGAGGTAGTGCCGCAGCAGCCGCTCAATCGCCTCAGGCACCAGCGGCGCAGCGCATCGGTAGCCGATCGGCCGCGCTACGCCCGCTTGCTGGCCCACGGCCCCGCCCAAACAGAAATAGAAGGCGTCAGTCAGCTTGCCTTCGTACTTGATCTTTTTGCCTTCGAGGCCTATATCGGCGATCCAGTGCTGGCCGCAACTGTTGGGGCAGCCCGTCACGTGCAGCTTAAGCTGCTGATCGAACTGCGGCAGCCGCTCTTCAAGCTCGTCGACCAGCCAGCGCGTGAACCCTTTCGTCTCAGAGATGGCGAGCTTGCAGAACTCCGTACCTGTGCAGGCGATGGCGCCACGCCAGAAGGTCGACGCCTCCACGTGCAAGCCAATCTGGCCCAACTCGCGCGCCAGTTCGCCGGTCTTGCCATATGGCACATCGACGATAACCAGGTTCTGCGAAACGGTAGCGCGCAAAGAGCCGCTTCCGAAACGCTCGGCCAGTTCGGCCGCGGCCTCCAGTTGTTCGCCGGTCATGCGGCCGCGCAGCACGCTGGCCCCCACATACGCCAGCCCCGGCTGCCGTTGAGGATGCACGCCTACGTGGTCGCGGAGTACATCGTCTGGAACCTCTTCCGGCGCCGCCGGATCGAGCCTGAAACCGATCTTCGCGTGTTCAGTTCATCCAGAAAGCGATCTGCCGTCCAACCTTCGCGCATGAAGAGGTACTTGAGGCGTGCGCGCTCGCGGCTTTCGCGAAGCACCAGCTCTTCGCGGAAGATCTCGGCAATTCCGCGCGCCACGCTGCACGGCCTGGTCGGGACGTACAAAGGCATCGAGCCGGACAGCAAGATGCGGCTCGTTGCGAAAGTCCTCCGCCCACACGCACCGAGTAGCCCACTTCGCCGTCGCGCTCCGCAGGCGTAAAGCCGATGTCGTTGATCTCGGGATAGGTACACCACCAGGGGCAGCCGCTGGCGGAGATCTTGAACTTGCGCGGAAGGTTATAGAACTCGGAATTCGCGGTAAGCTCATGGGCGATGGCGCGCGCAATCGGCGAGGCGTCAATCCGCTCGTCGGCGGCAACGCCGGCAAGAGGGCAGCCGGTCACGTTGCGCACCACGTCGCCGCAAGCGCCTTTGGGCGAGAGACCGATGGCATCCAGCGCGTCAACCACTTCGGGCAGCGACTCAATGCTCAACCAGTGAAGCTGAATGTTCTGGCGGACGGTGATGTCGGCCAGGTTGCGGGCGTATTTGCGCGCGATTCCGCCAATTGTACGAAGCTGGCTGGAAGAGATGATGCCGTTGGGAATGCCGATGCGCATCATGAACCATTCCGTGGCCAGGCCTTCTCCGCCTTTGCCGCCGGTTGCGCCTACGCCGTCGCCCTGCGTATAAACGCCCCACCATTTGAAGTAGAAGACGCCCAATCCGGCACCACGCTGGAGCGGCCCTGGCGAGCGAAAGCGCGTACCTCGTCAAAGACGGCCCAGGGGTTCTTTTCGCGCTTCAGGCGTTCGGCGCGCTGCGCTTTGGTCTCTTTTGGGGTGGTAGCTTCTGTCATTTTGTCCTTAAGTTGAGCAAAAATGAAATGCCCGCGGCAGCTAAGCTGTATCGCGGGCACCGGGGAAACCGTGGACTTATATGGAAAAGGTCAGACCCAGGTCACCTGTGCCGCGCGGGCAGCATACAGCAGCGACAACAGGCCATCCCTTCCATGAACTGAATAATAGACTGATTTTGTCCGAATTGCAAACTCAGGCGCTGGCCGCGCCAGTGCGCAGCTCGGCGAGGATCTCGTAGGCCGCGGTCTCCGCGGCATGGGCGCACTCAGCCGAGAGATCCATCGAGATCGGCTGTTTCGGATCGATGGCAATGGCATAAAGCACAACGTCGCGCGTTCCGCCCTGCATGTAAAACGCGTCGAGAAGGTCTTTGACCCCAATATCATGAGCTGTGAGTGTCGGCGGATAGTCCTTCGAGAAGCGCGGCGTCGTGCGTGTCACGGTGCCCGGAGGATTGCCGTCGGCCGCGGCGTCGATCAGAATGATGTGGCCGGCATTTTGCAGGGGCTCCAGGAGAATGAAGCCGCCGGTACCGCCGTCGAGGCACTCGACGCCGGCAGGCAGCTCCTGCTTCTCGAGCACGCGCACCACATGCACGCCAACGCCCTCGTCGCCCATGATGGTGTTGCCGAGGCCCAGCACCAGCGTCTTCTGGTTTGTACTCACCTACTTCTTGTTCCCCTGGTCACTCGTCCCCTCGCTCCCTGCTTCCGGCACTCGGTCGAATTTCCATCCGCCAATGATCGAGGATACGGTGCCACGGCCCTCAATGTAGTCGTGATAGAAGCTGAGATAAATGTGAACGATGACGAACGTGACAAAGAACCACAGGAACAAGTGGTGCCAGAAGCGCACCCCGGAGTCGCCGCCCAGCAACGGCACAACCCAGACGAACATGCGTGGGAACCACGATGTGCTCATGGGGGCGTAGAGGGCGAAGCCGGTGATCGTCTGGAAGACAAACACTAAGAATGTGCCGAAGTAGATCAGACCGGCCAGCGCGTTGTGCCCGGTGGAGATGGGCCCCTGCATTTTGGTTTCCAGTACGTCGGCTTTGACGACGTCGACGATCTCCTGCCGCTGTGACCGTTTCAGCGGAAAGAATGCGCTCCACTTGGCGTACTTATTGCCCACAAAGCCCCAGTAGAGGCGCGCCAGAAAATTAAACACATAGACCCATGCGGATGCGAAATGGATGAACCGCACCCATCCGAACCAGTATTGCTGATAAGCCTCCGATGCGTAGGCGATGCGAATGGGATGTCCAATCAGAAAGCCGGTGATGCAGAGCAGGGTCAAGGCAATTGCATTGATCCAGTGGTAAGCGCGCACCGGCAGTTCCCACACATAGACGCGCCGGTACTCGACCGGCGCTCCGCCGTTCAGACGAAAAATATCTCTTGACACCAGTGCTCCGTGTGCTCATGCGGCGTCACTCGAAAGAAACCTGGTTGAGGTGCCTTCCCTGCGGATCGTACAGATGCACGGCGCAGGCCAGGCACGGGTCAAAGGAATGGATCGTCCGGATAATCTCCACAGGCTCGTCGATCTTCGCCACCGGCGTACCGATCAGCGCGGCCTCAAACGACGACCGCTGCTGCTTGGCGTCGCGCGGCGAGCCGTTCCACGTCGTCGGCACTACGAGCTGGTAGTTTTCGATTGCGCCGTTGTGAATCTTGATCCAATGCGCCAGCGAGCCGCGCGGAGCTTCTTCCATGCCCACGCCTTCGCAATCCGCTGGCCAGGTCTTCGGATCCCACTTCTCGCCGTTGAAGGTCGACACCTCGTTGATCTTCACGCGGCCCATCAAATCGCCGTAGAACTCCTTCAGCCAGATCATGGCCAGTGCCGCGTCGATCCCGCGCGCCGCCGTCCTTCCCAGCGTCGAGAACAGCGCAGCGACAGGCACGTTGAGCTTTCCCAGCACCATGCCTACCGTTTCCTTCACATCCGCGTGGCCAGCCGCATACGAAACGATCAGGCGCGCCAGCGGCCCCACTTCCATCGGGTTGTCCTTCCACCGCGGCGTCTTCAGGTACGAGTACTTGTCGTACCCTTCCAGCGTCTCGAATGGCGGCTTCGGCCCCTTGTAATCGATATTCGTCTCGCCCGCCCACGGATGCAGCCCCACATTGTCGCCTTCACTGTAGTCGTACCACGAGTGCGCAATGTACTCCTTGATCTCCTGCGAGTCGCGAGTATTTACCGGATATACGGTGCTCAGATCGCGATTGAGCACCGCACCCCGGGCATATTTGAACGACTCCGGATGGCTGTAACCGCTGGTCGGGAACTCGCCGTAGCTGAGATAGTTGTGCAGCCCGCCGCCGTAATTGGCCCAGTCCTTGTAGAACGACGCCACCGCCAGCAGGTCGGGAATATAGACCTGGTTGACGAACTCGTCCGCCTGCCCGATTAGCCGCGCGACCAGGTTCAACCGGTCAGAGTTGATCGCCGCTACTTCGTTCACGTTGATGGAGCACGGAACTCCGCCGACGAGATAATTCGGATGAGGATTCTTGCCGCCGAAAACGGCGTGAATCTTCACCACTTCCTTCTGCCATTCGAGCGCGTCAAGATAGTGCGCAACGCCGATCAGGTTCACCTCCGGCGGCAGCTTATAAGCCGGATGGCCCCAATAGCCGTTGGCGAAAATGCCCAGGCCGCTGGCGGCAAAGGCCTTGATCTTGTCCTGCACCGCGGTGAAATATGCAGGCGTATTCTTGTCCCACTGCGAAAACGACTGCGCCAGCTCCGCGGCCTTTTTGGGGTCGGCCTTGAGCGCATTCACGATGTCCACCCAATCCAGCGCGTGCAGGTGGTAGAAGTGGATCACGTGATCCTGCACATATTGCGTGGTCAGCATGATGTTGCGGATCAGCTCCGCGGTCGGCGGCACTGACACGCCCAGCGCGTCCTCAACCGCGCGCACGCTGGCCAGCGCGTGAACCGTGGTGCATACCCCGCATACGCGCTCCGTAATCGCCCAGGCATCGCGTGGGTCGCGGCCCATCAGAATCTTCTCCAGGCCGCGCACCATGGTACCCGAGCTGTAGGCATCGGTGATCACGCCATTTTCCACCACGGCCTCAACGCGCAGGTGGCCTTCAATACGAGTTACGGGATCGACAACAACGCGTGTCGCCATGGCAATTACGACTCCTTTTGATCTTCAGCGTGCACTTCCGCGATCACGCTGCGCTTGCGTATGTTGGTCACCACCGCGTGGGCCGCGACGCCGGCCAGCGTGGCTACGCCCACGGCGGTTCCGATGGTGTCGGCTGTGCTCTCGATGCCGAAACCGGGGAACGAGGCCAAGTGCTGATAGAACGGGCCGTTATCCCAGAAGCCCGCTTCGCTGCAGCCGATGCAACCGTGCCCCGACTGAATGGGATAGCTGGTACCTTCGTTCCACCGCACCACCGAACAGGCGTTGTAGGTCACTGGTCCCTTGCAGCCCATTTTGTACAGGCAATACCCCTTTCGGGCGCCCTCGTCGTCCCACGACTCCACAAAAAGCCCTGCATCGTAGTTCGGCCGGCGGTAGCAAGTATCGTGAACGCGCCGCCCGTAAAACTCCTTGGGCCGGCCCTGATCGTCGAGCGCCGGAATTTGTCCTAACACCAGCAGGTGCGTCACCACGCCCATCATCACGTCGGCAATCGGCGGGCAGCCCGGCACATTGATCACCGGTTTGCTCACCAGCTTCGCAATCGGCGTAGCGCCCGTCGGATTCGGCTTGGCCGCCTGCACGCACCCGTTCGACGCGCAACTGCCCCACGCCACAATGGCCGCAGCATCCGCGGCCACGGTCTGCAAAATTTGTTCCGCGGTCTTGCCACCCACCATGCAGTAAACGCCGGAGTCCTTGGTGGGCACGGCGCCTTCCACTAGCACGATGTATTTACCCTTGTTGTTCTTGATCGTGTCGCTCAGGCTTTTCTCTGCCTGGAAGCCGCTCGCGGCCATTAACGTCTCGGTGTAGTTCAGCGATAAAACATCGAGCAGGGCGTCGGCCACAATGGGGTGCGACGACCGGATGAACGACTCGCTGCAGCAGGTGCACTCCTGAAAGTGCATCCACACCACGGCTGGCTTTTCCTTCTTCTCAAAGGCCGAAACAACCTGAGCCACGCCGGTTCTTCCCAGCCCGGCCGCCGCCGCTGCGGCAGTACAGAATTGTAGAAACTCTCTGCGGCTGTAGCCCTTCTGCTGCATCGCGTTCCAAATCGATTGCCCCATGCTTCCCTCGCTCACACCATGTGCCGGCGAGATCCAAAAGCGCCCGGAGGACGTGGGCAACCCAAGAGCTCGCCGGTCAATGTGACCGACGTTACTTTCCGCAAAACACGAGTGGCTGTGCGCGCCATCACATGTGTTGCAAATCACTTTTGTGAGGGATAGTACGTGCAGGTCGTGACAAGAATCACCAACGCGGAACACGGCTCATTTCGAGCACAGCAGAATTCAGCTTGTAAACCCCTGGCTATAGCCGGTTCTCAGGCCGTCTTTTGCATCACCGCAGGTGTCTTCTCCACGCCCAGGGACGGCCGCGTGACGGCCCACCAGGTGATCGCTACCCCTACCAGAACAGCCCCGGCACTCGCCAACTGCGCATTCGACAACCCCCAAAGAACCTTGGGGTTGCGGCGAATAAATTCAACCAGAAAGCGAGCTAGGCCGCACAGCATCAGGTATTGGCCAAGAATCGTCCCGGTTGCGTGCGGCTTGCCCAGCCGCCACCATAACCAGGAGCCAATCAGCAACCCCGCGGCAAGCTCATATAAGGGCGTGGGGTAAACGGGAACGTTAATCGGCTCTATGCCGTTGGGAAAGGCCATTCCCCAGGCGCGAAACGTGAACCCGAGAAAATGGACCGGCGTGATCGCGATCCCGTAGCAGCCGTCGCCGGAGAGGAAACACCCGATACGGCCTACGCCATAGCCGATCGCCGCCGCGGGAGCGCACAAATCCAGCATCCGGAAGGCCCCGATCTTCGCTCGCCAGCCCTGCAGCACCAGTGCCGCGATGCCGAAGGTCAAGCCGCCGTACCACGCAAATCCGGCGTTGTCCCACAAAACCCGCCAGCCAATCTCCCGGAACTCCACCGGCGTGTCCACCACGTGCCAGATCTTGGAGCCGATGATGCCCACCACTAAGGCAATCGCCACCATCCCCACGGCATCCGCCGTAATCCGCGCCCGCTTGAAGGCGCGATCAACCACAATCGCGGCGGTTACGGCCGCCACCCACAGCATTAGCCCGAAGACGGGCAGATTAAGTGACCCGAAATGGAGATAGGGACGCATATCTCTTCCAGTATAGACGCGAGCGCGCCCGAATCTGTCGCAACAAGCATTCAATCGCCCGCCGGCAAGGTAATTAGCGAATTTCAAGGTTTTAGTCACCAAAAGGCCCGGGCAGCAATTGCCAGAATGTGCCCTCGATTTTCACAGGCCGCCCCAATGAAAATCGCGCGATACTGTGGGCATGGCTACTATGACCACCCAGGGCCTTGACGTTCTATATTCCCGCCAGCAGATCGCCGAGCGCGTCGCCGAGATGGGCGCGCAGATCACCCGCGACCTGAACGGCGAAAAGCTGGTCATGATCGGCGTGCTCAAAGGCGCGGCCTTCTTCCTCGTCGATCTTTCGCGCGCCATCCAGGCCGACGCCACCTTCGACTTCGTCGCCGTCTCCAGCTACGGTAACGGCCAGCGCTCCTCCGGCGCCGTCAAAGTCATCAAGGATCTCGACCAGCCGATCGAGGGCAAGAACGTTCTTATCGTCGAGGACATTCTGGATACGGGCCTCACGCTGGCCTATCTGCGCAAGCTCCTCCTGCAGCAGCACCCGAAGACATTGCGCATCGCCACGCTGCTCGATAAGCCGTCGCGGCGCATAGAAAAGATCGAGGCCGATTACGTAGGCTTTTCCATTCCCAACCTCTTCGTCATCGGCTACGGCATGGACTACGGCGAGCGCTACCGCAATCTGCCCGACATCTGCATCATGGCGCCGGGCCATCCCGAATAGTGCGCCAGAGTCCGCAGTGGCTTCCGTGCAGTGTCCTTTCGCTCAGTTTTGCATCTATTCATTTGGTCTCAGGTTCGGCGACGCCGTATACTCGTCTCCCGGAGACCCCACAGGAGTTGGTATTGACGAGCCCCGCAGAGGGCTGTCCGTGCAAGGAGCATTCCCCATGACTGCCGCCATCCCGATCCAGCCTTCCGATCTGGACTTCGACTACGGGACCTTCGACTCGGCCGCTTTTACCGCGAAAGCTCTCAGCAGTTGGCAGTCGCTTGCGGCCGTCATCGACCACTCTCTGCTCAAGGCCGACGCCACGCGCCAACAGGTGGAAAACCTCTGCGCAGAGGCCGCCCGATACCGCTTTGCCTGCATCATGGTCAACCCCATCTGGGCATCTACGGCTGTCAGTCTTCTTACCGGGACCGGCGTTCCCGTCGGCTCCGTCGTCGGCTTTCCTCTTGGCGCGTCGCTGGTCTCCACATTGCGTCAGGAAGCCTCTGCACTGATGCGCCTCGGTGTCCGCGAGCTTGGAATGGTCTTGCCCATCGGCCAGCTCAAAAGCGGCAACTATCAAGCCGTTCATCACGCCATCCACGCAGTCGTTCATGTGGCGCATCATCACGGCGCTCCGCTCAAGGTAAATCTGGAAACCTGCCTGCTCACCATGGAGGAAAAGCTTCGCGCCTCTGAGATCGCTATCCAGGCCGGCGCCGACTTTATCAACACCGCTACGGGCTTCGCTTCGGGCGGAGCGACCCCTGCCGATGTCGCCTTGATGCGCGGCGTGACGGGCGCGCGGTGCGGCGTGAAAGCCTCCGGCCGCATCCGCGCCGTCGCCCAGGTTCGCGCGCTGCTTGAAGCCGGCGCCAACCGCATCGGGTCATCGGCTTCCGTCGCCATTCTGCGCGAGCTTGGCGCGCGAATGACGGCAGTTCACGGTTTGCAGTTCATAGTTCACAGATGCAAGCGGTCGGGCCTGCAGAGCCCAGACTGTGAACTGACGAACTGGCCTCTGCGTTATCATTCCCTTCTAACCCCTTATGTCTTCTACTCCGCCATCGCCGGAATCGCACGAGTTCGAGGGCGACTATCGCCCCGCCGGCGATGCCACCTCGCCGGCTGCTCTCGATCCCATCAACGCACGCATCGAGCCGGCCGATTTCGCCTATCTGATGCGTCTCACCGACGCCCTCAACACAACTCTCGATCTGCAAACCCTGCTCAGCCGCATCTCCGAGCTGGTTCGCGCCGTCATCCCATACCGCATCTTCGCCATCTTCCTGATCAATGACCGCACGCATGAGCTGCGCATGCGCTTTCAGATCGGCCACACGCCTCAGGTCGAGCGTACCCGTGTTCCTGTCGGCAAAGGCGTCGTCGGCCAGGTCGCGCTAACACGCCAGCCGATCCTGCTCAACGACGTTTCCACCGCGGACTTCTACATCGCCGCCAATCCCGACGTGCGTTCCGAGCTGTCCGTCCCCCTCATCGCCAAGAATCGGCTCATCGGCGTCATGGATATTGAAAGCGAACAGCCTGATTTCTTCCGTCCCGAGCATCTCCATGTGCTCACCATGACGGCCTCGCGCATCGCCCAGTCGATTGAGAATGCCCGCCTCTACGCCCGTGTCTCCCGCCAGGCGCAGACCCTCGAAGTCCTCAATGAGATTGCCGTCGAGCTGGCCTCCATACTCGATCTCAATCCCCTGCTCGAACGCATCGGCCAGCTCCTTCGCCGCCTCATCGACTACCAGATGTTCACCATCATGCTTCTCGACGAGAAGGGCGACACGCTCATCACCCGATACGCCTGGCGCTTCGGCTACGTCCACGCGCCCATCCGCCGCGTTCCCATCTCAGAGCGGCATCGTTGGCGCCGCTGTCCGCGAGTGGCGCCCCATCAACGTTCCCGATGTCACCCAGGATCCGCGCTATCTGCCCATGAACCCCGAAACCCGCTCCGAGCTCATCGTCCCGCTCTTCTACAAAGGCCGGGTGATCGGCGTGCTCGATCTCGAACACACCCGTCCAGGCTTCTTCAATAAAGAGCACGAGGACATGCTCACCACCCTGGCCTCGCAGATCGCCATCGCCATCGAAAATGCCCGCCTCTATCAGGCCGTGCATCGCCAGGAGCGCCAGTTGGAAAAAGACATCGCCATGGCCCGCGAGGTGCAGCTCCGCCTCTTGCCATCCGTAGCTCCTTCACATCCTCATGCCGATATGGCCGTCCGCTTCCTTCCCGCGCGCACCATCGGCGGCGACCTCTACGACTTCCTCGACTACGGCCCCAATCGCACCGCAATCGTCCTCGGCGACGTAAGCGGCAAGGCCGCGCCCGCCGCGCTCTTCGCCGCTCTGGTCAGCGGCATCATGCGCGCCGCCGCCGCGCAGCAACCGGAGCCGGCAGCCATGCTCGGCTCTTCTCAACGACGCTCTTCAGGAACGCAAGCTCGATTCGCAGTACGTCACCATGCTCTTCGCGGTGTGGAATGACGAGAACCAAACCCTCCAGGTCGCGAACTCGGGCGCTGTTCAGCCCGTCTTTTGCCGCGCCGGCCAGTCGCTGCCCGTCAAAGCCGAGGGCTTCCCGCTTGGCATGTTCCCCGACGTCACCTACGAGGAGTTCAGCGTCTCCACCCAGCCCGGCGATGTCATCGCCTTTATCTCCGATGGCATTCTCGACGCCGAAAACGAGAAGGAAGAGATGTACGGAGAAGATCGACTCGCCGGACTCCTCTGCGAAAGCCGCGACCTGCCCGCGAAAGATATCGCCGAGGCCATTCTCGCCGACGTCACGCGCTTCCAGGGCAATAAAGACCGCTTCGACGACGAGACCATCATCGTGCTGCGCGTTCGCTAGAGCCTGTTATTAACTTTCGCACCGGTGGCGTTGCGAGCGGAATTCGGGCCAAGACGAGGCGGAGGCTGAAGGCTTTCGTGGCCCCAAGGTCGAGGCCGACAACAGAGTATCGTCCGAATTGCGCCGCAACCCAACGGGCTGGGGCCAATTTCCCTCATTTCTTTGTCGCTCGTCGCTCGCAGACACCCGGTATGCTTCACTCCTCGCTTCTCGAACTGAGAAAAATTGGCTCCCAGCGCCACCCGCGGGAAAGTGAATAACAGGCTCTAGACGATTCCACATGCTGGCAGCCTTCGATAGACTGAAGGGATCGCCTGCTGAACCGGAGCCCTCTTGCCCATCGCCGCCCAGGAACGCCTCATCCGTCCCGCACGCAACATCATTGGCAGCCTCCGTCTGCCCGGTGACAAATCCATCAGCCATCGTTACGCCATGCTGGGCGGCTTCGCCGAGGGCGTCTCGCGCTTCACCAACTTTTCCACCGGCGCCGATTGCGCTTCCACTCTGGCCTGCATGCAGGCGCTTGGCGCAAGAGTGAACTATCTCAGCAAGGATTCCGTCGAGATCGCTGGTACCGCTGGCCGCGTCACTCCTGCCGATCATCCCCTCGACTGCGGCAACTCCGGTTCAACCATGCGCATGATCTCCGGCCTGCTCGCGCCGCAGCAGGGCCGCTTCACCCTCATAGGCGACGCCTCGCTATCGCGCCGCCCCATGGAGCGCATCCGTAAACCGCTCGAGCTCATGGGTGCGCGTCTCACGCTCACCGACGGCCATGCTCCTCTCACCATCGAGGGCGGCCCGCTGCGTCCCATTGACTACACCACTCCCGTTCCCAGCGCACAGCTCAAAAGCTCGATACTCTTCGCCGCTCTCCAAACCGCTGGGACCACCACCGTTCGCGAGTCCGTACGCACCCGCGATCACAGCGAATTGGCGTTGCGCGCCTTCGGCGCAAAGCTCTCGCGAACGGCCGATTCGATTTCGATCGCCGGCCCACAGCCACTGCACGCCATCGAAGCCGCCGTACCCGGCGATCTTTCTTCCGCTGCGTTTTTCCTCTGCGCAGCGGCGCTCTTTCCTGGCTCCAGCCTGGTCCTGGGTGAGATCGGCCTCAATCCTTCTCGCGCTGCGCTACTCGACGTGCTCACGAATCTCGGCGCGCATGTCTCGGTTCTCAACCTCGAAGAAAAACACGCGGAGCTGGTCGGCACAGTGCAGATCTCTGCGCCGCCTGAGGGTCTCGGATCGACGGAAGTGAGCGGCACGCTCGCTGCACTGCTCATTGACGAGTTGCCTGTGCTGGCGGCCATTGCTCCCTACACCACCGGCGGCATCCGCATCCGGGGAGCCCGCGAATTACGTGTCAAGGAATCCGATCGCATCGCGCTGGTCGCAAAAAACCTGCGCGCCATGGGCGCCGAAGTCGCGGAGTTTGACGATGGGCTCGACGTGCCCGGCGGACAATCCCTCCACGGCGCCACGATTGACTCTGGTGCCGATCACCGTATCGCCATGGCCTTTAGCATTGCCGCGCTCCGCGCCCAAGGTGAGACCATGATCCACGGCGCTGATTCCGCCGCCATCAGCTTTCCCGAGTTCTTCGACCTGCTCGATCAGGTGGCCGAGCGGTAGCGCACCGGATTCCTCCCTCGCTGAAAAGTGCCCGGCGCATGCCGGGCCGTCTCGTCAACATGTTGAGGTACTGCCTATTGCGTGGGAGCCTGCGTGGGCTGCTCCTGAGTCGCCGGCGGAGTCATTGAAGGCTCATTGCCCGGCTTGGCCGGTTCCACTCCCGGCACCACGGGCTCAGTGGTTACGGTTCCCGCAGCAGCTTCAGTCAAGTTGATGTCGTAGTGCTGCAAGGTGGAAGCGAGTGTCTGGTAGAGTCCTGCGCGGTCTTTCGCGTAGGCGGCGTGCGCGGCGATCAGATTATCCTCGGCCATGGCCAGATTGCGCTGCTGCTGCAACACATTTGCCGTGGTCGATGCGCCCAGGTGCAGCTTCTTTACTTCGGCGTCCAGGCTCTGCTGCGCATAGTCGCGCGCTGCAACAGCCGCTCGCACCTGCGCACGATCGTTGCGCAGCCCAAACATCGCGTTCACCACCTGCATGCGGATCTCCGTATGCAGCTGTTCCAGCCGCAACTCCGCCTGCCGGTACTCCATCAGCGAGCGCTCCTGCTCGCTCTGCGCTTCGCGGTTGCGAAGATTGATCGTCAAATTAAAGCCTGCGCCCTTGTCGGGAGAGCTGCTATTCACCAGATTGCTCAGCGTGGTACCGTAGCCGATGTTCGGAACCGTATTTGGACTGCACGGTCCCGGTGGATTCGTCAGGAAGTTGTAGCAGTTCGGACTCTGTGTGCCACCCGCTGCGCTGGCGCCATAAAATCCGTATACGTCCAGCGTGGGCAGCAGCGCATTCCGTGCGCCCTTCAGCGTAATCTCGTCATTGCGCAGCGTCAGCACCGCCTGCTCCAGCTCCGGCCTTCGCTGGAATGCCTCCTGCACGAGCGCCTCCACAGGCTCGCTCTCCTCGGGTAGCGGCTCCAGGCTTACGCGATCCGTTGGAATCACCGGCGCCGACGACAGCCTGGGATCGTTCAGGTTGCGCGCGATGGCCTGCTTGATGATCTGCTGCTGGTAGTTCAAGGCGGTCTGCGCGCTGATCAGCGCCTGTTCGTCTGTCGCTACTGTCGATTCCGCGTTCACCACGTCCAGCGGCGCCATGGTTCCAATCTCAAGCTGCTTTTTGTTGTCGCTGAGCAATTGCTGGCTCTGCTCCAGCGCCCGCTCCTTGGCCTGCACGTCCTCATAGGCCTGCACCAGCCCCCAGTAAATCTTCTCCACCTGGTTCACGGTGTAAAGAATCTGCTGGCGGAACGACGAGTCCGTGATACGCCGGTCGTTCAGTGCCTGATACATAAAGCGCTTGTTCACCCAGATCCCTGCTCCCTGCAAAAGCTGCTGGGTAACTTGGGCCTGGAAGCTGGAGTTGAACAGCGGGCTGTAATCGTAGTAGGGGCTGTTTGTCGTCAGCCGCTGGTTGTTGAAGCCGACTGAAAGCGCCGTTCCGGTCACGAATCCCTGGTTGTAGGTGAAGTTGTACTCGTTCGTGTTCGTCGAAGCGCGCGGCTGGAAAATACTTGTCGCTGGAGACTCCTGCCTCTGCAACTGGATCACGCCGGTGAGCGTCGGATCCAGCGCTTCTGGCAGTGGCCCCGCCCCATTCGTGCTCAACGTCAATCCATTGACGCCCGAACCTGCGCCGCCGGAACCGACCGTCGTTCCGCCCGGCCCTCCTCCTGTGGACAGCGTCGATGTTGAACCGCCCAGCGTGCCCGTTACGAGTCCCGACGGCGCGCCCAGTAGCGTCGCTCCGGTTTTGGCGCGCAGAATATCCGTATCCGCAATGTCCAGGTCGTAGCGGGCGATGGCGATGTCGTAGTTGTTCTCGATCGCCAGGGCAATCGCGTCCGACAGGCTCAGATAAATCTTGCCGTCCTTCACCAGGTCGTCGAGCCGCACCGAATTGACGAAGCTCGCCTTCGGAATCGAGGTCGGCATATAAACCTTAAACGGGTCGCCAAGCCACGTCGCGAAGGGCCTCGCAGTAATCGCGGCTCGAAGTGCGCAGCGGGATGGGCTGTGTGGGCATCAGGCTCCGGCGCCGGCGGCAACTGCGAAGCCGCTTTATCCGGTCCCTTGGCGCCTGCCCCAGTCTCTTGTGCATAACCCGGCGGCATCGTCGCCGTCAGCGTCAGCAACACAGCGGCCACGGCGTGTAAGCGCCCGCCCGCCTTCCTCCGCGCGCTCCTGTCTTCGTTGCCTTGGCTTGCCTTTATCGCTCGCCGCACTGAGTTCCCCAAGCCACACACGAGTCCTTGAAAAATGCATATTACCTCTCCACAAAAGGTTGTGCCGCGCGGATCGTTTTGCCTCCCGGACGGCCGCTTCTGCCGCTCCGAGTTGCACATTTCGGGTTTGTCAAAACGATTATCGCTTCCACTTGGCCCGAATATTTCTCTCCGGGTGATGATCCTGATTACGAAATCGATACCCCTCTCGTTCCCCTGTCGCGCCTGGTTGGCTAATTTCTCCAAAGCGTCGGGCATACACCAAGTCTCGCTCGCGATCTTTCGCACTTGGCGATAAGGGCATTCGAACCTCTACAGCCCAATTGAACCAAAGGGTACAAAATTAACTAACTGGTTAGTAAAATACGTCTGAAACACATTTTTGGCAACCATCTACCGCAAAATCGCTCTGGAAAACTTCTCGCAACATATTCATATAACATTACTTATATGCATTCGACTGCGCCGCTCCGGCCGGCCGGTAATCGATTGCATCTGCCAGTCCCTTGTGTATCTCCGTTTCGCAGCTCGAACCGGCTCGGATACCCTGATTCGTAGAAACTCTTTTGCTGGATTCAGCCCAACCCGTCGAGGAACTCCAAACCTGGAAGCTGACCCTCGCCTACGACGGCGCCGACTTTCAGGGTTGGCAGATCCAACCGGGCCAACCGACCATTCAGGGTGAACTGCAGGCTGCTCTGGGCCGCGTCACCGGTGAATCCCCTCTGCCGCAAGGCTCGGGCCGCACCGACGCCGGGGTCCACGCGCTGGCCCAGGTCGCCAGCTTTTCGCTGTGCGCCCCCATTCCGCCGGAGAATCTCAAGCGCGCGCTGAATCGGACTCTACCCCCGTCGATTCGCATCTGCGAAGCCAGACCCGTGCGCAGCACCTTCCATGCGCGGCATTCCGCAATCGCCAAAACCTACGAGTATCGCATCCTCCGCGCGCCGATTGCCCCGCCCTTTCATCGCCCGCTACGTTTATGCCTGCCCTGGCCGCTGAATCTCGACGCGCTTCAGGCTTCCGCGCGGCTCTTTGAACGGCGAACACGACTTCACAGAGCTTTGCCGCAACCGACCCTGACCTCGCGCACCGCACTTCCGAACCCAATGCCCTCCTCCGAGACCAGAAAAAGACCATCTTCTCCTCGGCCTGGGAGGAGCGCGAGACTGACGCCGGAGAGCTTCTCGTCTACCGCGTCCGCGGCAATGGATTTCTGCACCATATGGTGCGCAACCTGGTGGGAACCATGATCGATGTTGGACGCGGTCATCTCGCGCTCAAAGAGATTCCTCACATTCTTGCCGCACGCAGCCGTTCCGCAGCCGGTCCCACCGCGCCGGCGCGGGGCTTGTTCCTGCATTCGGTGGAGTACCCTCCAGAAGAACTGCTATCCGCCGCCGGTTGAATTTCGAAGGCCCCGAGTCGATGAGTCGGTGCTGGCGCTTCATGCGCCCTGCTACTCTGAACTCATCTCCATGCCGGTTCTCACTCCAACCTCGGCGTTCTCGCGCATCACGGCGCTGGCTTCGCAGAGGCCGGTTCATGCCGCGTTTGCCTGGCTGCATGCGAACCCGAAAACCATCATGGACTGGCAGATGGAGCTGGCGGCAATTCCCGCGCCGCTTAACCGCGAGCAGGCGCGCGCCGAGTGGCTCGCCCAACGTTTCACTGAATTGGGCCTCAGCCGCGTTGAGATTGATGCTGCGGGCAATGTCCTTGGAATCTTGCCAGCCGCCGATTTGCCGCCGGAGAGCTCGGGCCCCATCGTTCTTCTCTCCGCGCACATTGATACCGTCTTTCCCGACGGCACGCCGATCCATCCGGTGCTGAACGGAGAGCGTCTCGAGGCTCCTGGCGCAAGCGACAATGCAGCGGGTGTGGCGGGCATGTTGGCCATCGTCGCCGCGCTGCTTCACGCGGGCGCGGAATTGCCCGCGCCGCTAGTCATCCTCGGCAACGTCGGCGAAGAGGGCGAGGGCGACCTGCGCGGCGTGCGCCACATCTACGAACAAAGCGCGATGGCTGGCCGCATCGCCGCTCATATTGTGCTCGACGGCCCCGGCGCCGATGCAGCCGTGACCCAGGCTCTCGGCAGCCGCCGTTTTCAAATCGCCATCACCGGACCCGGCGGCCACAGTTTTACTGACGCGGGCACGCCCAACCCCATTGCCGCGCTCGCTTCGGCTCTGGCCGCGCTTGCGGAGACGCCTCTACCCGAGAAGCCGCGCACCACGCTCAATGTCGGCACTATTGGCGGCGGAATCAGCGTGAACTCGATTCCTGAGTCCGCGCAGGCGACAGTCGATTTTCGTTCCACCGACCCGAATCAACTGGTGCGGCTCGAAGTCGCGCTGCACCGCGCCGTCGAAGATGCAGTCGAGCACTGCAACCAAAAATCAAAGTCCGTCGGCGGCCCACGCTCGCGTTTGTCTTTCGCGGTCTCCAAAATCGGCGACCGCCCCGCCGCGCTGCTTCCCGACGACTCTCCGCTGCTTGCCACATTGCGCGCCGTTGATCGCCACCTCGGCCTGCGCACGGATCTCAGGCTGGGCTCGACCGACGCCAACATTCCGCTCGCGCTCGGCGTTCCTGCCTTGTCGATCGGAGCCGGAGGCGAAGGCGGCGCCGCGCACACTCTCCATGAATGGTACTCGCCCAAAGACCGCGAACTCGCGCTCAAGCGGGTGCTGCTGCTCACCCTTGCCATGTTGGCGTGGGCGGCGGAACAGTAGCGCCGGTTTTCCCTCACTTACGGCCCTAGTGTCATGTCCCAGAAGTTTGCATCAAAAATGCGCTGTCATCCTGAGCGAAGTTTGGCGCGTATTGCGCCAAACTGAGTCGAAGGATCTGCGGTTGTTCTTCGCTCATTGTGTCACGAAATTCTGGGACACCACACTAAGTTACGACTCTTTTGCCCAGCGCCGCGTCTAACCGGTGAGGCGCAGCTTTTTTTGATGTCACGCCGGATGATGGGCTCCAAGAGAGGTGCCAGATAAGCCGGACTGCCTCGCCGATGGCTATACTAAGAAAGCAGCGCCATTCTCATACAGGCCGTCAGGCTGGGCGCTTTACGAGGTCAGTGAACTCTATGAAATCGCTTTTCGAACGGCTTCGCTCGCGCCGCCTTGCCTCGGCATTTGTGTTGCTCGCTACGATTTCGGCCGCTATTGTGGCCGGATCCTTTGCCGCTCACGGGGTCAGTGGCCAGGAAAACCAAAGCAACAGCACCGACGCCACCCCGCTCAAGGTTGTCAATACTCCGGTTCCACCGAACGATTTTGTCAAGATCGCCAAGCTTGTGGGACCGGCGGTGGTGAACATCAATACCGAGACTCTGCCCAAGCAGTCGGACAATGGCGGCCAGCACAACTTCCATTTCCGCATCCGGGCCCGACCAGCAGAATCCCGGCGATAACAACGGCAACAACGATCAGCAGGCCCCGACAATAATTTCCAGGACTTCTTCAACCACTTTTTTGGCCAAGGTGCCTTCGCCTGACGAAGGGGACAACAACCAGGTGCAGGAGTCTCTCGGCTCGGGCTTTATTGTCGATCCCAAGGGCTACATCATCACCAACGATCATGTAATCGACAAAGCCGACAAGATCTACGTTAAGCTTTCAACCGATCCCGACACGCAGGACCTGGGCCGTCCGGCGCGTGTCATCGGCGTGGATAAGGCCACCGATCTGGCGGTGATCAAGATCGATACCAGCACTCCGCTTCCGACGGTGAAGATGGGCGACTCCGATACGGCTGAGGTGGGTGACTGGGTTGAGGCCATTGGCAGCCCGTTTGCGCTGGCGCAGACCGTCACCGCCGGCATCATCTCCGCGAAGAATCGGACCATCGACCAGGGCGCGCCGGGCCAGTTCCAGCATTTCATCCAGACGGATGCAGCCATCAATCCCGGCAACTCCGGCGGGCCGCTCCTGAACATGAACGGTGAGGTCATCGGCGTCAATACAGCCATCTACACACAATCGGCCGGCTATGAGGGCATTGGCTTCGCCATGCCTTCGAACACGGTCGTTTCGGTTTACAACGACCTCATCAGCCCCAGCCATAAAGTCGTTCGTGGCTCCATCGGCATCCAGTTCCGCGAGGGCCTGTCTGGCGCCGTGAATCGCGTCTATGGCTTCAAGAATGGCGTTCTGGTCCAGGAGGTCCAGCCAGGCGGACCAGCGGATAAGGCGGGCCTCAAGGCTGGCGACATTATCACGAACATCGATGGCCGTACCATCAAGGATGGCGAAGATCTGGTAAACGAAATCGCCAGCCGCAGACCCGGATCGACCATCCGCCTGGGGTTCATTCGCAATGGCCAGCCGCAGGACACCACGGTGACGATTGGCGATCGCGACAAAGTGTTCGCCAATCTGAACAACCCGCAGCCTGAAAGCAATCGAAGAAGGCGGAGGCGGCGCTGGTGAAACCAAGCTCGGCGTCGTGGTGCACGAAATCACGCCGCAGATGGCCGCCAAGATTCACAGTTCGGGTGTTGTGGTCGATTCAGTCCGCACCGGCTCGTTTGCCGACTTGCAAGGGGTAGAACCGGGGCTGGTGATTACCAAAGTCAACAAGCAGCCAGTCCCCACCAAGGACGAATTCGACGCCGTGGTCAGCAAGCTCAAGAGTGGGGACGATGTGGTCTTCGAGGCCATTGATCCGCGCCATCCTGAGGAGGGCATCCTCTATATCGGCGGCACGTTGTAATCAACTCTGCGCAGCGCCGGTCGCGGACTCCCGTTACCGGCGCTGGTTTCAAAAGTAATCAAATCGGTGCGCTTGGTTCGTTTTCCCCTTGCCGCATTACGATACGTTCGTTAAACTTTTACGAAGAGTTCTTGATATTCTTTCGCTATTCAGGCGGCTTCAGGATGTTCTCGTCTCATGCCGGTTTGGTACTTTTGATTTCCACAGCCCTGCTTGCGCCGCCTGCGTTTGCATCGCATGTTCACCGCTCCCCCACTAGCAGCCAAACCCACACCCGCCGCAAGCTCACGCACAGCCGGCGCAGATCGCGTCGCGTCCGCGGCCAGCAAGCCATCGAGCCGGAGCGCGTAATGCAGATCCAGCAGGCCCTCATTCGTGCGCATTATCTGACCGGTGAGCCAGACGGCAAATGGGATGCCACTACGATAGCTGCGATGCAAAAATACCAGGCCGACCATGGATGGCAAACCAAGCTGACGCCCGACTCGCGCGCTCTCAAGAATCTCGGCCTCGGCCCCGATTATTCCGGAGCCATCAACGCCAAGGGATCGAACTTCGCTGCTGCTCCAGCCTCAGACGACGCGACTCCCTCGCAAGTGGCCGGCTTTGCCGCAGCCTCGCGCGTGAATCAATAAGCCGCAGCGGCATTCATCCCTTATCGGGGCGTTTCCGCCGGCATTCCTTCTAGCAGAAACTCATATCGCGGCCGCACGGTGTCCGGGCCACTCGTGATCGTCGCGTCCAGGTGAATCAACTCGCCGGTCTTGTCGTATCTCGGCCACTCCGGCAGTCCTGGTCCATTCGGATCGCCGGTTTTGGCGAAGTTGGTCCAGTAGCTCATCATTTCGTCGCTCAGCTTGCGATCCTCGGGCCGCACGGTTTCGCCGGGCCGCGTATCCAGCGTACCGAAGACATACTCAATGTCGTCGGAGTGGAAGGCGAGGCCGGGGTGGTATGTGCTGGGCAGCGCGGCCAACTCAAAGTGGTATCGGTAGACCGGCGCATCTCCTGTCTTCACCTGCGCCTCAATCCACTTCCATGTTCCAAAGGCGATAAACATGTCGCCGTTGTAATCAGCCGCTGAACGCGCCGCCTGCTCGTCGGTATCGCCCGGATACAATTTCAAAAACTCCCCCGCCCGGTCCTTGAAGTGCTCTTCCGCGAAGGCCTTCCACTTCTCCACCGTCATGCCGTCTGACATGCCCTCGTCGCGATTCCAGCCGGCCAAGAGCGGCACGTGGGCCTGCCTTCCGGCGGCAAAGGTGTCGGCTACGGGCTCGACCAGCAGTTTGCCGTCAATTACTGGAGGAAAGCCGTACTTCCATTCCATTGCCGCACCGATAATCTTCTCGGCAGGAAGAGCCCGCAGTTCCTCAAGCGAATTTACGCCGAGCCTGGCAACCCACTCGTCATCTTTTTGCTCGCGCGCTTCCAGCGTATCGGCCTTCAGCCCACGGCCGAAAGCCGCCCCGCTTTCGCCGATGGCCTTTTGGAAGAGTCCCTGCGCTAGTGGAGACGCCATCAGCGTGCTCACCGCAAACGATCCCGCGCTCTCGCCGAAAATGGTCACGTTTTCCGGATTGCCGCCAAACTCCCGGATGTTGGCCTTCACCCACTGAAGCGCGGCCACCATATCCAGCAGGCCGTAATTCCCAGCCGTACCGCCCGCCTCCTTGGCCAGCTCCGACGTGGCCAGAAAGCCAAAGACGCTCAATCGGTAGTTAATGGTCACCAGCACCACGCCCTTGGTGGCCAGAAAGTCGCCATTGTGCCGGCGTTCCGTGCCTGCGCCGCCCATATAGCCGCCGCCATGGATCCAGAACATCACCGGCAGGTTGCTCTTGGGTGAAGAGTCCGCGGGAACATAGACGTTCAGGTAGAGGCAGTCCTCACTCTCGTTGCCATCCTGGAAAGTCGTGTCTCTATAAATGACGCCTTGAAAGCAGTGCGCAATGTAATGCGTTGCATCTCGCACGCCCTTCCAGTGCGCAGGCGGCTCCGGCGCCTTCCAGCGCAAGTCGCCTACCGGCGGCGCGGCATAGGGCAGGCCGAGATATGCGCGCACTTTGCCATCGTTGATGAGCTTGCCGTGAACCTTCCCCTGTTCAGTCGTCACTTTCAGCGGATCGGCATGAGCGGACGCGAGCTGCCCAAACGCAAGCCCGGCGATCATTAGTGCGCACATCATTCGCACTCCAATATGCATTGCGATTTCTCCCGTGCAACACAATAACAGAAAACAGACAAGGGACGCGCTGCGGCGGAGGCTCCCCTGAAATTACGCGCTCGCCTGCGGCAGTACGCGGCTTCAGACCATCTCCGGCGCAAACAAATCCGCCAAGGTTTCGCGCCGCCGGATCAGCCGAGCCTTCACGCCTTCCACCAGCACCTCTGCGGCGCGCGGGCGCGTGTTGTAGTTCGATGCTTGCGCCATGCCGTAGGCCCCGGCATCGAGCAGCGCCACCAGATCGCCAGGCTCAACGGGCTTTAGCGCGCGGTCGCGCGCGAAAAAGTCTCCGGATTCGCAGACCGGCCCCACCACATCTACGATGCGCGGCTTGCCTGCCCTTGGCCGCACCGGAACAATCTCGTGATGCGCCTGGTAAAGCGCCGGGCGGATCAGATCGTTCATGGCCGCATCAGTAATGACAAATGTTTTCTTGCCGTTGCGCTTCACATACAGAACGCGTGCCACCAGCGCGCCAGCCTGAGCCACCAGAAAGCGGCCAGGCTCGATCAGCAAGCGGCCATCGAAGCCGCCCAGCGACGTTTCGAGCGCCGCTGCGTACTCCCGCACCTTGGCCTCGGCGTCGAAAGCACCGCCATGGTAGTCGATGCCCAAACCGCCGCCGGCATCGATAGCCTTGATTGCGATTCCCTCGCGTCGGAGCTGCCTCGCCAGCTTGCTTACCCGCTCGATCGCCGCGCCAAACGGATCGGCGGAGCGAATTTGCGAGCCGATGTGAACGCTCACCCCGTGCGCCTCAAGCCAGCGATTGCCTGCCGCGCTCTTATAGATCGCGGGCGCGCGGCGAATGTCGATGCCGAATTTGTGCTCGCGCAATCCGGTTGAGATGTATGGGTGCGTATCGGCGAAGACGTCGGGATTCACGCGCAGCGCGAATCGCGCTTTCACCTTGAGTTTGCGCGCGCGTGCCGCAAGCAGCGCAAGCTCCGCCTCGCTCTCCACGTTGAACTCGAGGATTCCCGCCTTGAGCGCCGCGTCAATCTCCGCCGCGGTCTTTCCAACGCCGGAAAAGACTACGCGCCCGGCCGCCTCAGGCGCGGCGGCCAGAACGCGCTCCAACTCACCGCCGGAAACAATGTCAAAACCCGCGCCGCGCTCGGCAAGCAGCTTCAAAATCGCCAGCGCGGAGTTGGCTTTTACTGCATAGCAGATGAGATGGTCTCTCCCGGCGAGCGCCTGCTGAAACAATCGCAGCCGCCCGACGATGGCATCGGCCGAGTACACGTAAAGCGGCGTGCCAAAGCGGCGGACAAGTGTTTCCAGCGAGACGCCGTCGCAGTACAACGCGCCGCCACGCTGCGGATAGTGAAACGGGCGTGAGGTCGTTATCTGTGCCACTGCTCACTTCCAAAACCAGAAGAATACTCTATTGAGCGTACAGCATTCGCGCGTCAGGATCGAAGCACACAGCCGCATCCCACCACCCCGCTACAATGTCGGAATGACGGTCCTGCCCGAGGTTGATGTGGTGGGCGTTGGCCTGAACGCCACGGACACGCTGATTCCCCTGTCGGCATATCCCGAGCGCGGCTCCAAGATCGAGTACGCGACCGCGAGCGTGATGCCGGGCGGCCAAGTGGCGACCACCTTGGTGGCCTGCCAGACATGGGGATTGCGCACCCGCTACGTGGGTAAGTTGGGCGACGACGACGCGGCCCGCCTGCACCATGAGGCGTTCCGCCGCGCCGGCGTAGAGGCACAAATCGTCACTGTTCCCGGCGCCCCAAGCCTGCACAACGTCATCCTCATCGATGCGGGCGGCGAGCGCACCGTCTTGTGCCAGCGTAACCCGCGGATGGTCCTTCAACCCGAAGACCTTCGCCGCGAGTGGATCGTCAGCGCCCGCGTGCTCCACGTGGACGGCCACGACACCGCCGCGGCCACGCTGGCCGCAAGCTGGGCTCGGTCCGCGGGCATTCCCGTGGTCGCCGATCTCGACGATACCTACGGAGGCATCGAAGAGCTCGTCGCCAACATCGATTATCTGATCGTGAGCAAGGAATTCTCCTGCCGCCTGATGGACGACACGAACCTGGAACGCGCCCTGCGCGGGATGCAATCGCGCTACGGATGCCGCCTGAGCGCCGCAACCCTCGGCGAACACGGCGTACTGACATGGGACGGTAAACAGTTGGTTCATTGCGCCGCCTATCGCGTTCCTGTGGCCGACACCACCGGAGCCGGCGACATCTTCCGCGCCGGATTCATTTATGCCCTGCTCAAGGATTGGTCTCTGGAGCGGCAACTCGATTTCTCCTGCGCCGCGGCGGCGATGAACTGCATGGCGCAAGGCGCGCGCGGCGGCATCCGGCCTGTGGAAGCGGTCGAGACGCTGATGGCCACGGTGGCGCGCTACGAAAGCAAATACAGCGTTGCATCGCTCGACTGACCGACGCGGCCTGGTTGAAACTTCACCGGCCATTCTCTCATCTATTTACAATAGAAACAGCGGGCCAGGCCTTCTCGATGAGCCCTACGAATCCCCAACCCGCCTTCGATGACGGAGAAACCTCAATGGCAATGATCAAGACTTCAAATCCGGCCCTTGGCCAGAACACCTTCAGCGATTTTGCGCGCAGCCAGTATGGCGGCCCGCTGGTGGACGCCTCAACGCGCATGACGCTGAATGGCACCATCAACAAGACCGGCATTCTGCTGCTCTGCGCCATCGCCACCGCGGCGTGGACGTGGAGCTCTTTCATGCAGACGCACGACCTGTCGGTTGCCGCGCCTGCGCTTGCGATCGGCGGCATCGGCGGCTTCATCGTTGCCATGATTACGGTCTTCAAAAAGGAGTGGTCGCCGGTGACCGCGCCCATCTATGCACTGCTCGAAGGGCTCGTGCTCGGCGGTCTTTCCGCAGTGTTCGAATTGCGCTACCCCGGCATCGCCATGGAGGCGGTGGGGCTCACCTTCACGACCCTTTTCGTGATGCTGTTCCTCTATAAATCCGGCATCATCAAGGTCACCCAGAAGTTTCGCATCGGCGTGATCGCGGCCACCGGCGGCATCTTTCTCTTCTACATGGCCCAAATGCTGCTCGGTTTCTTCCACATCCCGTTCTTCAGCTCCGTGTACTCGTCGGGTATCGTCGGCATCGGCTTCAGCCTGATTGTCGTTGGCGTTGCCGCGCTGAACCTTGTTCTCGATTTCGACTTTGTCGAGCAGGGCGTCACCGCGGGCGTTCCCAAGTACATGGAATGGTACGCCGCATTCGGCATCATTGTGACGCTTGTGTGGCTGTACCTGGAGATGTTGCGCCTTCTGTCCAAGTTGCGCAGCAGAAACTGAGAAACAGCCTATCGCTCGCAGCCGTAGCTTTTCCGGCTCGCCGCATTCCACTCTGACCGCTTGCGGATTCAAACTGGGACACTACACCATTTTCAGTGCTGAAGACTTGCTCGCTCGTTCCCAGTTCCCCGCTTCTCAGGCTTCGAACTGCCGCAGCCATGGAGCCATGAGCGCGGCAACTTTTTTCGGCCGCTCGTAAGCAGCGAAATGACCCGCACAGGGCAGCACGTGAGACTCGCATCCTCCCGGAGCGGCGCGAAATGTCTCCATATCCGCGGGCGTGACGGTGGAATCCTCTGCGCCTGCTATCGCCAGCACGGGCACGCGGATTGTACCCACAGTGGGAACAGAATCCGGCCGCGTGGCCAGCCCCGCCTGCACCGCAACCAGCGCTTCGGGCGTCAGAGTCATCTGCGCGCGCACCTCAGCGACAACCTCAGGCCGTTCCCGGCACACGGAAGGCGCAACCATGTTCTGTGCCATGCCGTCGAAGAGCGCGGTAACGCCCTCGGTTCTGGCCCGCGCGATTGTTTCCGCGCGCCTGGCTAGGTTTGCTTCCGCATCCGGTTGCGGCTTGGAACAGGCAAATACCAGGCCGAGCATGCGCTGCGGCGCCCTCCGCCATAACTCCAGCAGCACGTAGCCGCCAATCGAGCATCCGCAAAATACGGCCCTGGGAACGCGCAGGTGGTCGAGGAGCGCAAGAATATCGGAGGCAAGCTGCGCCATTGTGAGAACCGGCACGTCCGGGACGCGGCCAAAGCCGCCTGCTGGAAGCGCCGATCCAAGCTCTGAGAGTCCGTGGCCGCGCAGGTCGGGAACAATGGCGCGAATGCCGGCGAGCTCCCGCGTGAGAGGACGCCAATACTCGCTGTTCAGCGGAGTGGGGTGCAGAAGAACAACCGGAAGCCCCGTGCCCGTGTCGCTGAAACTCAGCCGGGCGCCATCGGAGACGTAACTGCCGCTCATACTGTTGGAGGATACGCTCCGGGATACGGCGCCGTCTCTTCGGGAATGCCGATCCAAGCTGCCAGATAGGCCACGCCAACCAATCCGCTGGAAACGAAAAAGCCAACCACGGTGAGAATCCTGACCGCGGCCACATCCCATCCATTCGCCTGCGCCAGCGCGAGGCAAACCCCGGCAATCTGGCGGCCGGCGCGTGGCCGGATGAGCGGCCGGCCCGGAATGTGCCGTGGCATGGGCGCAGCCGCGCCGCAGCTTGAGCAGAAGCGCGCTGATGCGTGCAAGGCGGTTCCACAATGCTGACAGTAGGCGGCCATTATCGGTAACTCCTGCGGAAAAGCCCAACTGCAATGATGATACGATGACGCGTCCGCGTTGGTTCCCGTCCGCTTTTCGCTCGCCGCCTTGTTCCCTTCCCCTCAGTTTCCTCTGTAGGGCGCGCGCAAATACCGCCGTGCCTGGCCGGCGCGGGAAGTATCCGGGCCTGTGTCGATCGCCTCCTGATAATCGCGCAGCGCAAGCTGGCGATCGCCGGCCACATCGCGGCATTCGCCGGCATTCAGCAGCGAACGGATCTTGAGATCCGGCCCCACACCGCGAGCGGATGCAGCCTGCTCGTAGGCTTGCGCTGCCTCATCGTAATGCCGCTGGCCGCGCAGTGCGTCGCCGAGACCATAGTCGGCCAATTCCATTCGCGCATCGGCAAAATAGCCCGGCCTCGCGTTCTCGGCCTGAATCTGTGTGTATGCATCCACCGCTCTCATGCCCTCGCCCGCATCCCTGCGCAGGTTGGCCTCCTCAAGACAGAAGAGAAAGTCGTGGGGATATTCGTTCTTGAGCTCCAGCACCACCTGAATAGCCTCCTGGTACTTCCCCTCGCGGCGCAGGAAGAGCGCGATCGCGGTTCGCGCCTCAACGCTGGTCAGCACGCCGCGGTTGCCGTCGTCGCGCAACATCGCCAGGCCCGTAGCCTTCGATCCAGTGATCCCGGCAAATCCGATCATCAGCTTGAAGGGCCAGGGGAGCGCGCCAACAACGTATTCGTATACCCCGGTTATCAGCTTTGCGTCCACGTAATTCGGATCCAGTTGAAGCACGCGCTCGGCGTCGTACTTGGCTTTTGTTGCTAGGCGAAATCCCGTGCCATAGGCTCGCTCCACCATCGCCACGTAGGTGCATCGCAGGCTGCGCACCCACGCGCGCGCAAACAGCGCGTTTACGTCGTTCGGATTCTTGCTCAACCTCCAGTCCGCCTCGCGGACCGCCTCGTCGGCCAGTGCAAAAATCTCGTCGCGTTTCTTTGGGTCCTCCTCAACGGCATGCCGTCCGGTCAGGAACCCGTCGGTTGCGTAAAAGGTTGTGTCGAGCAAGTCTTTGTTGTATAACTCCTTAAAAATCAGCGCGTTGAGGAGGTACGCTGTGGCCTGCGGGTCACCGGGGTGTTGGGCATGAAAGCGCTCAAAGAGGGTGACTGCGCCGCTGTAATCGAGGTTGTAAAAATCCTTGTATGCCGCGCGTACCTGCGGGTCGTAGTTCATGGGGTTGGTGTCTACCGCGGACGCCCACGCAGGGATGGTTATGCCCAACCACAGGGCCCCAATCACCTGCCATCGCATAGAAAACGGTCCTGCACCTAACCTGAAATCCACTCTTCAATGTACTCGCTGATCGTCCACTGGTTCCACTGGCTGGGATCCAGTCGGCCCAGTTTAGAATTTCGGACGAGTTTTCCGCTTCGTTACCAAAGAGATACCCAAAATTCCCTATTGCATAAAGGTAACCGAATTAGTAACTTTAACCCAATTGCAACACAGCTTCTTTTAGCCAGCGGCCGCATAACGACTCACAGCCGAAATTGGGGGTGGAACCCAGATGGGTACCGTTATTCAGCGTGTAGAGGATGCAACAGCGCTTAGATTTTGGCGCCGTTTGACATTGCGATCAGGAGAATACACGCCCTGGCTCTCCTGTGTTGTCTTTTATCTGATCTTCGCCAATGTTCCCTACTGGGCTATATGGCGCGTATCCGGCTTTTCTCCCATGGGATTGTTTTGCGTCGAATACGCCGCTGTCGGTCTCATCTCTCTTTTTGTTCCCAGGTTCGTTACCGTACCGCTGCTTTTCCTCGCCATCTGTGCGGATGTCCTTTGTGGCATCTGCGAAACGTATTTAATCCCCGTTCGTGAATGCCTGCTGAACCTCCGCGTCGCGCATGCCTTCTCTTCTTCGCGACTCCTTTACCTGGTTGCGGCTCTCGTACTTACGTTGCTAACAGCAGTGGCTGCGGCTTTCGTTCCAGGCCGCTCGCTGGCCGGGTCCCAGCGCTGGAAGGCCGCGATTTGCCTGATGGCGTTGACGACTTTGATTGTCGGCGCCGACTTTGTTTCACTTCGGCTTGCCGCCGGCGAGCCGCTGCTTTCTTACCGCATGCAGTCAAAAAACGATGTGCTCGACCTGGGCGGCTTCAAAGTGCTGCGACTCGCCCGCGTTCCCCTCTTTCGCTTGATGCGCCTTGCAAAGATTGATGCCGCCACACGCGCCAAGGAAATGCGCGGAATGGGAAAGCAGGCTCCTGTGCTGGGCGCGACCGCTGCCGCCGTTGAGGCCGCGGGGATCTTCTCCGCTGACAATCGTCGCCAATCGCCGAATCTCGTCCTGGTCATCGTCGAGTCCTGGGGACTGGCTAACGACGCCCCATTGCGCCAGGCGCTCGTTCAACCCTATCTCGAGCCCGATGTCCTTTCCAGGTATGAAGTGATTCAGGGGAGTGCGCCATTTTACGGGTCCACGGTCGCGGGAGAGGCCCGTGAGCTGTGCGGCACTTATATCGGCTATTACCTTATCGACGCTCCGGCATCGGAGTTGCACGGGTGCCTGCCGGACCGGCTCGCTGCAATCGGGTATCGGCCGATTGCGGTTCACGGAATGATCGGCTTTATGTTCAGCCGGAATAGCTGGTACAAGACCATCGGGTTTCAGGAGATGTGGTTCCACACCGCTCTCAAGCGCCAGGGGTTGCACGATTGCATCGGAGCTTTCGTGGGAACATGCGACGCGGATATCGCAGCCTGGATCGGGCGGCGGCTTGATCAGACCGCCTCACGGCCCTACTTCATTCATTGGATGACGCTCAATTCCCATCTTCCGGAGCCTGTTCCCCCGCCTCTTTCCAGTCCTGCTCCCTGCCAGGCGTCGTTCTCTGTCACTCCGGGTACAGCGCTCTGCTCGTGGTATCAGTTGATCGACAATGTCCAGCGTTCCGTCGCTCAGGTGGCAACCGGGAGCCTGCCGCGCCCCACGGTCTTCGCCATTGTGGGCGACCATATGCCGCCGTTCGGCAATCCCGAGGTACGCAGCCGGTTCTCACATACCGACGTTCCCTACGTGGTTCTGGTGCCGCGCTCCATTGCCGGCGGCTCTAAGGCGGTTCTTGATTCAGGCGCCGTGAAGCCTCTGCCTGAATTCTTCGGTCCCTCGCACTAGGTTGTATCCATCGTCTTTCGGCAGGTCCACCTTCGCTGCTCTAGGTTGTATCGACATATAGGGATATGTGGCGTTGCGTAGCGAAACCCCGCTCAGACGAGGCGGAGGACGACAGCTGTGGCGGGTCCACCGCCTAGGACGACAACGAAGTATGAGCGGGGTTTCGCCGCAACCCTGGGCCCCAAACGCATGGTCTTTGTGCGTTTGGGTAGAAAGCCGTAGGGCTGGCCCCGATTTTTTCGGTTTCGTTGTCGTTCGTCGCTAGCAGACACCCGGTATGCATCGCTCCTCTCTCCTAGAACCCGAAAAAATCAGCCCCCAGCGCCGCACACCCCTATATGTCGATACAACCTAGACCGCGGAATCGGTTAGCATTTCGGTATGCCCATCCCAGACCGGCTGAACCCAGCTTTCGCTGCTGCGCGCCTGCCCATCTCTGACGAAATGGATGAGGCGCGTAAGCGTCTGATCGTTGCTCTCGATGTGCCCGGCGCAAAGGCAGCGGTCAAACTCGTGCAGCAGCTCGAAGGCAATTGCCAGTGGTTCAAAGTGGGGTTGGAGCTTTTTACTGCCGCCGGGCCCGCCGTACTGGAATCGCTCTTAGCTCGCGGGCACTCCATTTTTCTCGACCTCAAATTTCACGACATTCCCAATACGGTGGCTGGAGCAGTTCGCTCGGCGGCAGCATGGGACGTGCGCATGATGACCGTTCACGCTGCGGGTGGGCCGGCAATGCTGACTGCTGCGCTGGAGGCTCTGGACGGCGTCGCCAACCCGCCGCAACTCCTGGCGGTCACAGTGCTCACCAGCCTGGATGCCGCGTCGTTGCAAGAGGCCGGAGTGAATCGCTCACCCTCGGATCAGGTCGAGCTGCTGGCGCGCATGGGTCTCAAGGCAGGCATCCGCGGCTTTGTCTGTTCTCCACAGGAGGTCAACGCCCTGCGCGCCCTCACCGGGCCTGAAGGAGTTTTGGTGGTTCCCGGCATCCGCCCGGCAGGCTCAAACACGATGGACCAGAAACGCCTCGCAACGCCCGCCGAAGCGTTGCGCGCCGGAGCAAGTTATCTCGTTGTGGGCCGGCCCATTACCCAGGCGCCTGACCCCGCCGCGGCCGCCCAGGCGATCCTCGCCGAGATGGCCGAAGCCGTCGCATCGTAGCCGTTCAAGTTTGCGGCCGCAAAAGCAGCAAGCCCGGATCTCTCCGCGCTTGCTGAGATATTCACATCGGCCGAAGCCTCACTGCCACCGCAGCCCGACCCTGTTAGCACGAAATTCCAAAAAGTACTATCATGCAGAAAGACTTCGATGAAAGCCTCTGCTGTGCAGCCCGCGTCCCAGCCTGACCGCACGACCGTTCCGCCCACCTCCGGCGCAGGCCTGCGCACGCTCTTCGACGACGCCCAGGGCAATCTTCGATGCAAGGTCATCGGCATCTACGGGATTCTTTTCCTGTTGAATGCCGGCGGGCTCTGGGCCGCAGTCGCCTTTCGCCACTTCCCGTTGCTGCTGGGAACCGCGCTGCTGGCTTACAGCTTCGGCCTGCGCCACGCCGTCGACGCCGACCACATCGCCGCAATCGATAACGTAACCCGCAAGCTGATGCAGGAGGGCAAGAGGCCGGTCGCGGTCGGCTTTATGTTCTCGCTCGGCCATTCGACGATCGTTGTGCTCGGCTTGGCGGCGATTGCGGCAACCGCACTCGCCTTGCAGCACAGCATTGACGCCGCGCGCGATATCGGCGGCGTGATCGGCACTCTGGTCTCCAGCCTGTTTCTGATCGGCATCGCCATCGTCAATATTTTCGTGCTCGTCTCCATCTATCGCGCCTTCGTCCGCGTGCGCAATGGAGCGCCGTACGTGGATGAAGACTTCGATATGCTGCTGGCCAGCCGCGGATTCCTGGCGCGCCTGTTCCGGCCCATGTTCGCCATGATCCGTCACAGTGGCACATCTACCCGCTCGGTGTGCTGTTTGGCCTCGGCTTCGACACCGCGACCGAGATCGGCCTGCTGGGCATCTCCGCTGCCGAAGCGTCGCGCGGCCTTCCCCTCTGGTCCATCCTCGTCTTCCCTGCGCTGTTTGCCGCAGGCATGTCGCTTATTGACACCACGGACAATATTCTGATGCTCGGGGCTTATGGCTGGGCGTTTATAAAGCCCGTGCGCAAGCTCTACTACAATATGACCATCACATTCGTCTCGGTGCTTGTAGCCCTCGTGGTTGGCGGCATCGAGGCGCTTGGTCTTTTTGCCGGCGAGCCCATCTTGCCGGGACGTTCTGGACCGCCGTGGTCCGTCTCAACAACAACTTCGGCACGCTCGGCTACTTCATCGTCGGCCTGTTCGCGCTGAGTTGGATCGTCTCCATCGCCATCTACAAATGGCGTCGCTTCGACGAGCTCGAATTCGGCGACTGAACGCTTCTCCTTCCCACTCCCTGCCCCCTGTTTCCCTCCGTGTCCCCGCCTTGGTATAACAATCTGACATGCCTCGATCCTCCCGTTCCGTCGCCTCTCCCCGCGTCGTCAGCATCGAGGATTTCCGGGCCATCGCCCATCGCCGCGTGCCCAAGTCGTCTTCGATTATCTTGATGGCGGCGCCGAAGGCGAAGTCACCCTGCGCGAAAACTGCCGCGTCTATGAAGACGTCACCTTCCGCCCGCGTCATGCGGTCGCCTTCCCCCATTGCGACTTGCGCACCCGCGTTCTCGGCCTCGATCTCGCTCTCCCCTTCCTGCTCGCTCCCGTCGGCTACAGCCGCCTCATGCACCCTGGGGGCGAAGTGGGCGCAGCCCGCGCCGCCGGCAACGCCGGCACCGCCTACATTCTCTCCACCATTTCCGGCCACCCACTGGAAGACGTAAAAGCCGCCTCCTCCGGCCCCGTCTTCTATCAGCTTTATCTGATGGGTGGCCGCGGCGCTGCCGAGGCGGCCATCGAACGCGCCCGCATCGCCGGTTTTTCCGCATTCGTTGTCACCATCGATACTGCCGTTGCGGGCATGCGCGAGCGCGACCTCCGCAACGGCATGAAAGAACTCGTCAGCGGCACCCTCGCCAAAACTTCCATTTCTTCCGCAAATGCTCTCGCGCCCCGGTTGGCTGGCCAGTTTTCTGTTCGATGGCGGCATCCCCACCTCCCCAACGTCGTTGTCCCCGGCAAGGGTCCCATGCCGCTCGTCGATATTGACGCCGCCCTGGCCGAATCCGCCGTCACCTGGGGCGACCTGCCTGGATTCGCGATGTGGCGCGGCCCCATCGTGATCAAAGGCGTCCTCACCGGCGACGACGCCCGCCGCGCCCTCGATGAAGGCGCCGAAGCCATTTCCGTCTCCAACCATGGCGGCCGCCAGCTCGATTGCGTTCCCCCTCGCTGCGTGCTCTGCCGGAAGTTGTAGGCCGTCAATGGGCAGCCGAAATCCTGATGGACGGAGGCATCCGCCGCGGCGCCGACATCGTGAAGGCCCTCTGCCTAGGCGCTCGTGCCGTGCTCTGTGGCCGCGCCTATGCCTATGGCCTCGCCGCCGCCGGACAAGCCGGCGTTAACCGCGCCATCGAAATCCTGCGCGCCGACCTCGACCGCACGTTGAGGCTGCTCGGTTGCGCCTCCGTCGCCGAACTTGATCGCTCGTATGTGAATGTTCCGAAAGCTGGGACGGCGACTAAGCCCCCGGCGCAAAGGGCTTTCATAGTTAAGAAGGTGGACGCGCGGCAGCCGCAACCCAAGGCGCATTCCGCCGGGGATTCACTCGGATCTCATAACCGCCGTCCTCAAAAACCTCGGGCATGGAGTAGAGGATATAGTTCGCCAACGGAGACTTTTCATAATCCTGCATGGTCAATCCCCGCAGGTGTGCGACGGTTGCGCTGTATACCGCACAAGATCGAGGATTCAGCTCCAGGATATGCAGAATCTCCTCCTGTTGCTCGAGGTTGAACGCCCTCACCCAGGACGGCAAGTTCAATCCATTAGGAGCCGGGACTCCCGACCAGAAATTCAGGCTCCCCATTCCGGGCATGGTGAAGAGCATGGAGCAATTGGCGCGAATGTCCCCGGCAAGAGCTTCATAACGAGCCTCCACATTACTGGGGAGATGCAGCGCCGCTGAGCCTTGTAGAAGCGAGGGAGGAGTGGGGTAAGACCATGGACTTAAGCCCACCATGACAAGCGCGAATGCGAAAGCCACAACGGCGCCCAGAATCGATTCCTGCCTGGCAGCGTCAACGCCGCTCCCATTCGCCGCCCGCTTGAGCAAACGAAACAGGCCCGCGGCTCCATCGTGCACACAAACAAAGGCCCAGAGCAGCAATGGCGCGGCCTGAATACTAAGTTGACTAGCGGCAACCGGGTAAGCCTGCAGGAACTCGGTGGCGGCGAGACTGGTGACAAACAAACGCGGGAAACTCTCCGCCGGCTGCCAGGCACGGCCTTTTGCCGGGATAAGACCCAGGGGAAGAAACGCCACGAAAAAGTAATGCGCGCGAAAAAATGTGACCTGCGAAATAGCGCACAACCCGATCAGACAGCGCAGAGCATCCAGCCAATCAACGTGCGCCAGCCACCGGTCGCGAAACCAAACCAGCGCAACGATGCACGCGGATACCAGCAAGGCGGCGAACCCGCTCATCATCGATACATCGAGCGGCATCGAAAATATTTGTGGATGCCGGAGAGGAGCCCAAAGAACTCCGTCAAGAAGCGTGCTGGTCGACATGCCTTCGCGCATGGTTTCGGCCACGATCAGGGCCGCCGTCGGCAAAGCCCCCGCAGTCACGTAGAGAATGCCGCGCGACGGCTTTGTCCAGCAAGGCGTAGTGAGCAGAGCCGCCGCCAGGGTTGAAACGCCGCATACGATCGCCACAAGACAGTACCCGCCGGCCCATCCCGGCAGGTTCTGCCGCATCAGGATCAAGGGCCCGCAAACTGAGTAGAAAAACAAGAGCCCCGCTCCGATTTTCCGGATGCGGCCAGCCGGAAAACCGCACAAAAAAGTTTGTGCAATCGCGGCGAAATAAAACACGCCGGCGTTGATCTTGGTGAAAAACAGCGCCGCCCCGATTGCGCCCAGGAGCAGCAGAGCGATGCGGCCGCGAAACAACGAAGCGCAACAGGCCAGCAGCAACAGGGGAAGAATCAACTGCTGAGGGTGGCCGGGTTCGCTGGCCAGCACTCTTCCCAGCACCATGGTCGCCAGACCGGCGGATGATGCCAGAATAGTGTTCTTTGACAGCTTGTAAGTAAAACACCCTCCCAGGAGTGCGGAAAACAGCCAGCAGATCAGAGTGACGATGCGGCCGGCATCGAGATTCACGGGCAGATGGAGAATCTGGAACAGCGCTCTTTCGGCAAAGAAGTTGAACGGGCCGTACTCGCTGGCCACCTCGGTGTAGAGATGTCCGCCGGCAAAGTAATGCTGGAAAGAAAGAAGCATGTAGCCTTCGTCGTCGTAGACGCCAAAGGCGGTTTCGAGCGCATGGCGCGCAAAGAGCAGGCACACCAGAGATGCAGCGACGGCGATCGTTGCGCCCAGAGCCCCGGCGCGCACACTCATCCACTTGGATCGAGATTCAATCCCATGGCCGCGCATAGCCCAAATTTACTTGAAAGGGGGGCTCTGTTAGAGAATTTGGCGGATGCGGCGCGCCTCGCGAACCACGTTGACCACCTCACGCCCGGCCGCTGCCTTTATCCGCGCAGCCAGTCCTTCACTTTTTGGACCATAACGTCGCGGCCGATGTCGCTGATGGCGTTGGTGAGGGGAATCTGCTTGGGGCAGGCCTCGACGCAGTTCTGCGCAAAGCCGCACTCCTGAATGCCGCCGTCGCCGGCGAGAGCGCGCAGGCGATCCTCCTTGAAAACCTTGCCCGTGGGGTGGTTATTGAAGAGCTTGACTTGGGCGATGGTGGCCGCGCCCACAAACCCCGTGGGCTCATTGAATTGCGGGCAAACCTCCATGCAGCAGGTGCAGGAAATGCAATTCGACAGCGGGTAGTTGGCTTCTTGCTGTTGCGGGTAGACGCGCGGGCCGGAACCGAGATCGTAGGTCCCATCGACGGGAACCCATGCTTTGACGCGCATGAGATTTTCGAAAAGCACGGACCGGTCAACCTGCAAATCGCGGACTAGCGGAAATTTTGTCAGCGGCTCGACGCGAATGGGCTGCTCGAGATTGTCGACCAGCGCGGAGCAGGCCATGCGCGCCCGGCCGTTGATCCTCATCGCGCATGACCCGCAAATCTCTTCGAGGCAATTGGAATCGTAGGTGATGGGAGTGGTCGGCTGCCGTCGGCGGTGACGGGATTGGCGGCGATTTCCATCATGGAGGAGATGACGTTCATGCCGGGACGCCAGGCGAGCTCGAAGCTCTCCCATGCGGCGGGCGCGTCAGGGCTGGCCTGGCGCTTGATTTCAAATTGACGGTTCTGGTTGCCATGGTTCCTTTCATGGTAAAGCCCCCCAGATCGTCTTCGTCAGGTGTCTACCAGACTCACCTTGCCCGATTCGATCTACTTCGCTGCGTCATACCGCCGCGGGCGCGGCTTGATGAACTGCGTATCGACCTCTTCGAACTCGAAGCGCGGGCCTTCGATCGCCGGTGAAGCTGGCCTTGGTGGTTTTCAGGAACCGCTCGTCGATGCGGTCGGGAAAATCCGGCTTGTAGTGCGCGCCGCGCGACTCGTCGCGCAGAATCGCGCCCTGCACTACGGTGCGCGAAATTTCCAGCATGTTTTTCAGCTGGCGCGTGAATGCGAAGCTGGTGTTGGCCCATTGGCTCTTGTCGCTCAGGTTGATTTGGTTGTAGCGGTCGAGCAGCTCCACAATCTTCTCGTCGGTCTCCTTCAGGTCCTTGTTGTAGCGGATCACGGTGGCGTGCTCGGTCATGGTCGCGCCCAGCTCGCGCCACAGCTTGAAGGGATTCTCTCCGCCTTCGTTCTTCATCAACTTGTGCTTGATCTCAGCCTGGCGCGCGATTTCGGCTGCAGCGCCGCCGTCGCCCTCGGCCGCAGGCAGGCTTTTGGCGTACGCCAGCGCATTGGGGCCGGCGTGGAATCCGCCGAAGATGCAACTGACGAGCGAGTTCGCGCCGAGCCGATTGGCGCCGTGGTACTGATACTCGCACTCGCCCGCCGCAAAAATGCCGGGAATGTTCGTCATCTGGTTGAAGTCGACCCACAGTCCGCCCATGGTGTAGTGCATGCCGGGGAAGATCTTCATCGGCTCCACGCACGGATCGACGCCGACGAACTTCTCGTAGATTTCGAGAATGCCGCCGAGCTTGCGGTGGAGCGTCTCGCGGTCAATGTGCGTGAGGTCGAGATAGACCATGGGCTGGCCGTCGAGCCCCAGGCCGAGCTCGTAGACGACTTTGTGAATGGCGCGCGTAGCCACGTCGCGGGGAACGAGGTTGCCGTACTTCGGGTACCACTCCTCGAGGAAGTAGAAGCGCTCCGCTTCAGGGATGGCCTTGACGGCGCGCTTGTCGCCCGGCGTGCGCGGAACCCATACGCGGCCGCCCTCGCCGCGCGCCGACTCCGACATCAGGCGCAGCTTGTCTTCGCCGGGAATGCAGGTGGGATGCACCTGGATGAATTCGCCGTTGGCGTAGTAGGCGCCCTGCTGAAAGATGGCCGACTGCGCCGAGCCGGTGCAGACGACGGAGTTGGTGCTCTTGCCGAAGATTGCGCCGATGCCGCCGGTAGCCAGGATGATGGCGTCGGCCGCGAAGGCCTTCAGCTCCATCGTGCGCAGGTCCAGGGCGACGATGCCGCGCGCCACGCCTTTCGCGTCGATGATGGCGGAGAGAAACTCCCAGCCCTCGAACTTGTGGACTTTGCCTTCGGCCTCGTAGCGGCGCACCTGCTCGTCGAGCGCGTAGAGCAATTGCTGGCCGGTGGTGGCGCCGGCAAATGCAGTGCGATGGTAGAGCGTGCCGCCGAAGCGGCGAAAGTCGAGCAGCCCTTCCGGAGTGCGGTTGAAGGGCACGCCCATGCGGTCGAGCAGATCGATGATTGCCGGCGCGGCTTCGCACATGCCTTCACCGGCGTCTGGTTGGCGAGGAAGTCGCCGCCGTAAATGGTGTCGTCGAAGTGCTGCGCGGTGGTATCGCCTTCGCCCTTCAGATTCTTGGCCGCGTTGATGCCGCCCTGCGCGCAAACCGAGTGCGAGCGCTTGACCGGAACGATCGAGAACAGGTCAACTGTGCCGCCGGCCTCGGCAATCTTGATCACTGCCGCGAGACCTGCCAGCCCTCCGCCAACCACGATGATTCTGGGTGATGCCATCTTCAGCTCCTAGCCCTCAGCTTCTAGCTTCTAGCGAAAGACTGGAAGCCTTTCGGGTAACGATTGCGCCGGTATATGCAGGAGCGGCCAAGGTGGAAACCGGCACATTTTCGGGGGCGTTAGGGTATTTGGGGCCGACGAAAGCCCAGATGCTGGCCAGTCCCATGGCGGCCAGCAGTACGCCGCCGGCCAGGCAAACCCAGCCGAAGCGGCGGCGCGCGGTTTCTCCCGGCGTAATGCCCCACTTGGCGCAGAACAGCCACACGCCGTAAGCAAAATGCCAGCAGACGGCGATCATGGCGATCACATAGACGGCGACGATCCAGGGATTGGCCAGCTCATGCTGCACCTTCCAGAATGCCGCGCCGGGGTTCTCGGGCAGGCTCACGCCCATGAAGCGCTGCGTGGCCACGTGGTAGCCGATGTAGATGAAGGCGATGAGGCCGGTGTAGCGCTGGGCCAGATACATCCAGTTGCCCGCCCACGGGTAGTAGACGATGTTCGATTTGCCGCGCAGCCAGATCCAGACGCCGTAGAGGGCGTGATAGAGGAGGGGCAGGAAGATGAAGACCCACTCCAGCACGCGCACCAGCGGCAGACGGTTGAGAAAGTTAACCTGCTGGCCGTAGGCAATGGGCCCTTGAGGGCTTCAAAGTTCGAGAGCAGATGCTCGAGAAGAAATGCCCCGATGGGAACGATGCCGAGCAGCGAGTGCAGCTTGCGCCAGATAAAACTGGTTCCCTGGCCGGCGCGCAAAGGCTCGACGCCGCGGCGGACAGTATGCAGAGGCGCGGCGGAGGGTTGAACGGTTGCCATGAAGAATTTGGCTCCTAAGATTGCAGGGCGAAGCAGTCTTAGATTGAGGGACGGAAGCTCGAACTCTGATCCACTCGCATTATTCGAGGCGGATGCTGGGGTCGTCAAGTTGCGGCCGGGTGCTTTCGTCCCTCGCGCTGTTCGCGCAGACCCCCGGCGCTAACCAGAAAACTTCCTTCAGAGGCCAACCCCTGTGAAATCGCTTTTCAAACTGAGTCACTGCCTGCGCTTGCGTATTCACTCCGCTAGCTCCGCGAACTCCGCTGCCTCTTCCCTTGATAAACTCACTCCGTGGGCCGTCTCATTGTCAACGCCGACGACTTTGGCCTCACGTCGGGCGTCAACCGCGCCATCGCCGAACTGCACAGCTCCCGCGTCCTCACCAGCACCTCGCTCATGGCGCGTGCCCAGGCTTCGGCCGAGGCCATTGAAATCGCATGCTCCACTCCCTCGCTCGGTGTCGGCTGCCACATTGTCCTGGTCGATGGCGAGCCCCTTCTACCGCCGCATCAGATTCCCACTCTCGTCGATCCCCGGACTGACCAATTCCACGCCACGCTTGCCGCATTTCTACCGCGGCTCCTCGCCGGCCGCATCCGCACTACTGAACTCGAGGCCGAAGTTTCCGCGCAGATCGAATCGCTTCAGGAAAAAGGTCTGGTGCTGACTCATATCGACACCCACAAACACACCCACATCTTTCCCTCGGTCCTCCGTCCCATTCTCCGCGCTGCGCGATCTGCCGGCATTCGTGCCATTCGCAGCCCCTTCGAGCCGGAATGGGCCATTCGCGCCACGCACGGCGCTCCATGGTTGCGTCTCGCGCAGGTGGCCGCATTGCGCTGGCTTGAACCTATCTGCCGCCGCATCCTCGCCGAGGAAGGCTTTGTCACCACCGACGGCACCATCGCTGTGGCCGGCACCGGCATCCTCGACGTCACTACCCTCCGTTCCCTGCTCCGGGCGCTCCCTGCCGGCACATGGGAACTGGTCACCCACCCCGGCTATAATGATGCCGACCTGGACCGCGTTCGCACCCGCCTTCGCGGCTCGCGCGACGTCGAGCGCGCGGCCCTCGCCGTCCTCAAGGAGTTTCCTGCAATCAACCGGATCTCTTTTGCCGGCCTCAGCGACCCTTGAGTGGCCGCCGGCTTACTGGCTCGATAGCGCTGCGCAGTGGGCGCCGTTCCGCCGGCTTGCCGGCCTGTTAATTTGCCTGCCTGCTGTTTTACCGCATCTTCCACCCAGCCCCATGCGTCAAAAAAAGCGCAGCGGCGAAACAAGTACCGGAAAGGCTTTATGCGCATCGGGATTACCTGCTATCCCACCTACGGCGGCTCGGGCGTGGTTGCTACCGAGCTCGGCATCGAGCTCTCGAACCTCGGCCACGAGGTTCACTTCATCTCCTATTCGCAGCCCTTCCGCCTCAACGGCCGCGACGACGGCATCTTTTACCACGAGGTTCCCGTCTCCAGCTATCCGCTCTTCGAGTTTCCGCCGTACGATCTCGCTCTCGCCTCGCGCATGGCCGAAGTGGCCGAATACAACTCGCTCGACCTGCTCCACGTGCATTACGCCATTCCCCACTCCGTCTCCGCGCTGCTCGCCCGCCAGATGCTGGCTGCACGAGGCAGACGACTGCCCTTCGTTACCACGCTCCACGGTACTGATATCACTCTTGTCGGCCTCGACCGTAGCTATCTGCCCATCACCCGCCATGCCATTCAGGAGAGCGACGGAGTCACCAGCATCTCCAACTACCTTCGCGAGAAAACCATCGCCGATTTCGACGTTACCCGCCCCATCGAGACCATCACTAACTTTGTCAACTGCGATGTCTACACACCTATCAATGATGAGGCCAGGCGCGCCCGCTGCCGCTCCCATTACGCCGCGCCCGATGAACCAATCCTCATGCACCTTTCCAATTTCCGCCCCGTCAAGCGTGTGACGGATGTGGTCAGGATCTTCGCGCTCGTCGCGCGCGAGATCCCTGCCCAGCTCGTTCTCGTCGGCGACGGCCCCGACCGTTCCGCGGCCGAGTGGCTCGTCCACGATCTCGGCATCCACGCCCGTGTCCACTTCCTCGGCAAGCAGGAGCGCGTCAGCGAGCTTCTCGCGCTTGCCGATCTGCTCCTCATGCCCAGTGAGATGGAATCCTTTGGCCTCGCCGCGCTGGAAGCGATGGCCTGCAAGGTTCCGTCCATCGCCACGCGCGTTGGGGGTGTCCCCGAGCTGATCGACGATGGCGTTACCGGCCTGCTCTTCTCTGCCGGCGACGTTGACGCCATGGCTGCCGGAGCGCTGAGTCTGCTCAACGACCCGCCGCGCCTCCAGGCCATGCGCGAAGCTGCCCGCAAAGAAGCGCAAAAACGTTTTTGCGCCACCCTCGTCGTCCCGCAATACGTGCGCTATTACGAGAAAGTCCTGAATGGGTAGGCTGCGGCCAGGAGGATAGTGCGGCCAGGCCCATTGCCGCTTCAGGATTTCCTCAAAAAATACTTGCCGGATTCACCGCCGCTCGTCATATTCTGCTTCCACTGGAGGTCATCCATGAAAGTGATGAAAGCAGTGTTTGTTGCAGTGGTCTGGGCCCCCATCCTTCTGTGGGCACAGGCTGCTGGCGGCCGTTTCGACGGCACCTGGACCACAACCATGTCGTGTGACGCGAGTGTCCATATGCCCGCCTACAAGTGGACATTCATCGGCACGATCGCCAACAGTGCCTTCCACGGCCAGCACGGCGAGGAGGGAGGACCGGGCTACATGGTGATGGACGGACCGATCGGGCCCGACGGCACGGCGAAGCTGCATGCCAAGGGCAAGGTGCAGGCTGGAAAAGCCGGTATCGTCACCGAGCTCAAAGGTAATAAATACGACTACTACGTCGACGCGACATTCACTGACACGTCTGGCGCCGGCAAGCGCGAAGAGGGCGCAGGCATTCTGGGCCGGCCGTGCTCGTTCCAGTTCACCAAGCAGACCGAAGCCGATACCAATCCGCCCGCGAACGCCACGCCTCCGCCGGCAACGCCGCCAGCGCAGTAAGCTGTTTGCCACAAACAGAAACGACGTTAGCCTCAGCTGGCGCCATTCTGATCCCAAAATCCTAATCCACGCCGAGCCGCCGGTGGCTGGTCATCTCCGCAACGGCGTCTGTTCCTCGTTCACTTCTTCACTCATTAACTCATTTACTTCTTCACTCGTTCACCTCTTCACTCGTTCACTTCTTCAGTGCTTCCAGTCAGCCTTTGCGCTCGGGCCTACAGCGTCCGCTTGAACAGCCGCGTCGCGATCAGCAGCGTGCCGATTCCGAACAGTGAAAGGAAGAGGAGATCGAACTTGATTGCCGTAAAGCCGCCATCTTTGAGCAGCACTTCCTTCAGGCCATGGATCGCGTAGGTAAATGGATCCACGACGGCGATGGCGCGCAGCCACTTGGGAAACGCGGCGATGGGATAGATCGCTCCCGAGGGGAAATACAGCAACGTGTTCAGGACCCCGAACATCGCGCGCGGCACCAGTGGATCGTCTACGCGCACCATCATCAGGAACATCATCCCATTGAATGCAACTGAAGTCACCAGAATCAGGCACAGCAGTTGCAGGTCCTGCATGGGATGAAAAACCGTCCCCAGCCCCGCCAGCATCGAGCCAACCACGGCCATTGTGATGCCGGAGAGTACGGCCTTGATCGCTCCCGCCACGTTCAACCCCATCACCAGTTCCAGCTTGGTGATCGGCGTAACCAGGTAGCCCTCGTGCACACCCCGCGCTTTGTCGTCGATGTACAACATTCCTCCGCCAATCATCACCGAGACATACATGGCCAACGCGATCAACCCGGCCAGCAGAAACTTCATGTACGCCACATACGGATACAGCTCTACGATATCCAGCGCCACGTTCTTGTCGATCGCGTCGGGGATCAGCGGCGCGTTCAACGCATCCACCAGCGACTGCATCTCGGCTTCCAGGGAGTCAGAAGTGAATTGGTCTGAGTTATCCACCACCAACCCCAGCTTGGGCGCGTCCTGCGAGTAAAAACGGCGCGAAAATTCGGCGGGAATGATCACCGCTGCGTCGATCTTGCCCGTGCGCACATCGTCCCGCGCATGCACCTCGTCGGTGTAATTCACTGTAGTGAAGGTCTTGATCGTCGCCCCAACCGCATCGAAGTCTTCGCGCACCTTTACCGCTTCCGGGCCGTGATCGTAGTCCACCACGCCCACGCGCGCATTCACGATTTTTCCGCCGAAGGCATTGCCCAGGATCACCAGCTGCACCAGCGGCAGCATCAACGACATGATCATCAGCACCGGCGAGCGGAAAAACTTCCGCATCTCGCGCTCGACAATGGCCCACATTCTATTCATCGCTGGTCTCCAGACCGCGGCAGCATCGCCCAGGATGCCAACATTGGCTTCACCTGCTCATCGCGCAGTTGCCGGCCCGTGTAATGCACAAACACATCGTCAAGGGTCGTGTTTTGCACGCTCAGCGAGGTCAACGTCTCGCCCAAACTCGACGCCATCTCCACCAGTTGCATGGTGGTCTTCGACCCCGATTTCGTGATCACCCGATAGAATCCGGCGCTCTCCGGCTGCACGCTGGTCACGCCCTCCAGCTTCTCCAGCCGTCCCTGCCACTCTTCGTCTTCGCGGTCAAAACGCACCTCGACCACGTTCGCGCCAGCCACGCTGTTCTTCAGTTCCGCCGGCGTCCCCAGCGCCACCAGCTTGCCATGGTCCACAATGGCAATACGGTCGCACAGCTTGTCCGCTTCTTCCATGTAGTGTGTCGTCAGCAACATGGTCAGGTTGCGCTGGGCCTTCAGGTTGTTCAGCATCTCCCAAACCGCGATGCGCGACACCGGATCGAGCCCCGTCGTCGGTTCGTCGAGAAAGAAAATGCGCGGATCATGCACCAGCCCACGCGCGATCTCCAGCCGCCGCCTCATGCCGCCGGAGAGCGTTTTGGTCTGAGCCTCGCGCCACTTCGTCAGGTCGACTGCTTCCAATACATCGGCGATGTTCTTCTCCCGCTGCGCCCGCGACACGCCGTAGAGCTTGGCGTAGATGCTCAGGTTCTCCCCCACCGTCAAGTCGGGATCGCTCGTGAGGGCTTGCGGAATCACGCCAATCATCCGGCGTACCTCGTCGGGATCTTTCGCCACGTCGTGACCGGCCACGATCGCTTTGCCCGAGGTCACCGGAATTAAAGTCGTCATCATGCGGATCAGCGTGCTCTTCCCGGCTCCGTTCGGACCCAGGAGCCCGAAAATCTCGCCTTCAGAAACGCTGAAGTTCACATCCTTCACTGCTTCAAAGTCACCGTAGCGCTTCCAGATGTGCTCCACCGCCATGGCCGTGGGCCGCGGCGCGCCGTTGCCGTTCGCCGGCACGCTGTGATTCGGCATCGCGCTCACTGTTTCACCAGCCTGGCTTTCGGAATATAGACATACGCCGCCATGCCGGGCACAAACTTTTCGCCGGGGTTGGGAATCAGCAGCTTCAGTTGGACGGTCTCAATGTCGCGCTTGGTTTGGCTTACATCGCGTTGCGTGGCAAAGTCGCCCTCCGCCGCTTTCGCAATCACCTTTCCATACACCGTTTCGCCGCTCGGCATCACCACGCGCAACGTATCGCCAAGCTCCACGCTGTCTGCCTGCGTCTCCGGCAGCGGCGCGTAGACCCAGGTCTGCGTCAGGTCCATGATGGTGACGATTGGCTCTCCCTCGGTCACCACTTCGCCCTGGCGCGCCGCCCACACATCCACCCTGCCATCGATCGGCGAAACCACCCGCGCGTAGCTTTCCTCCGCTTGCGCTTCCTGAGCCAGCGCGCGCGCATTCGCCGCGTCGGCGCGATTCTGGTCAACTGTGCGCACTGAAACCTGTGTCAGTAACTCATGGGCTCGCGCCTGGTTCAGCGCTGCTCGCGCCGCGGCCAGATTCTCCTTTGGCCGCATTCACTGCCGCCTGAGCCGCCTGCAGGCTCGTCACGGCGTCGTCCCGCGACTGCGCGCTCATAATTCCCTGCTGCGCCAGCGCCACCGTCCGGCTCGTGTCCGCCTGCTGATGCTCGAAATTCGCCTGTGCCTGCGCGAGCGTCGCCTGTGCGGCCTTTACCTGCGCCTCGGCGCTCAACGTTGTACTGGTCGTCTCGCCGCGGTTCTGGTCTTCGGTGTCGAGCGCTCCGCTCAGCTTCCACTTGTCGCTCGCGGCGGTGGCCTCGGCCGCCTTCAGCGCCGCCTGTAGATCTTCGCTCTCCATCACTGCGATCAGCTCGCCCGCTTTCACGGTGTCGCCTTCCTGCACGGTCAGGGTTTGAATGCGCCCCGGAATCTTGGAGCTGACCACCACTTCGTTCGCATCCACCGTCCCCACCAGTTGCAGATCGCCGCCCCGCGGAGTGGTCGCCAGGTACCAGATCAGCGATCCCACCGTCAAAACTCCCAAAATCATAAAAACACGATTCCGCGCGTTCACTCGCTTGTCACCTCAAACTTTTGAAGTCGCCGCACTCGGGCATCGGCGTATCCTTGAGCACCTTCGCCGCCAGCTCGGCGCCATGCTTCCGGTCCACAAAAATTGCCTTGCCTAAAAACTCCACCAGCGCCACCCTCCGCGCTTGCAGCACCTCCGGATCGAACGGCTCGAACGGCATAATCAGCCGCCACACCGGCGCGCTCAGGAAATAGAAGACATTCCCTCCCAGCGCCGCCAGCACCATCTGCAGCCACTCCACCTCGACCAGTTCTCCCGACGCCATCCCTTCCCGCACCAGCGACTGGAAAACGGCCTGAAGCGGCCCGAAGACCCTCTTTACCAAGATCGGCAATTCGCCCGCCTCGCCCGTGTGCAGCCGCATCATCTCCTGCTGCATCAGGCTCTGGAACTCGCGTTGCGTCAGAATCCTGTCAAAATGGTCCAGCGCCGCGCGCAGCATCCGCTCTCCGGGGCTGGCCTCGCGCAGAAAGACCGCCATCGTCTTATCGCGCACCCGCGCTGAAACCATCTCCAGCGCTGCGGCGTACAGCTTCTCCTTGCTCTCGAAGTAGTAGTAGAGCAGCGCCTTGTTCACCCCGGCCGCTGAGGCTATATGCTCCGTCCGCGCTCCGGCGAGGCCGTTCGCGGAGAACTCGCTCAACGCCGCGTCCAGAATCCGGGCCCTCGTCTCCGCTGAGCGCTCTGCCTGGGCTTCACTTGTTGCATGTGGGGTCATAATTAACTAACTGGTTAGTAAACTACCCCAGATCGTTGAATTTTTGCAAGCTATTTTCCTTTATGTTGTTTAGGAATTCACTGTAACAATAAGAATTATTAGCCTTTATTCACATGCAAAACATTACCTTCGAGGGTCCCAAAATCGCTCCGGCCCGTGAAGCCTCTGTCCCTCTGCCCGTTGTCTGCTGCTTTCTGTCTGCTGTCAATCAAACACCACCGTCTTGTTCCCGTAGCATAGGACCCGCCGGTCCAGGTGCCAGCGCACCGCCCGCGACAGCCCACCCGTTTCACATCCCTACCCCGCGCCACCAGATCCTCCACCTGGTCGCGGTGCTGGTCGGCGTGCAGAATGTTGGCGCCGCGTTCGTGCAGCAGCCCCGACACACGCGCCACCACTCCCTTGCGGTCGGGGCAATCAATGAGCAAAACACCGAATCCTTCATCTTCGGTTCAGATTACGTCATCTCGCGTTCCGCCCGCCGACTCGCCCACATGCTGACTCGCTGTTTCCCCTCAGTCGTAGTACTCGAGCCCCAAATGCGTGATCAGATCCGCTCCCATGATGTGCCGCAGCGTGTTCTTCAGCTTCATCGACTGGATAAACAGATCGTGCTCCGGATACAGTCCCTTCGGCGTCTGCGGCGACTTCAAATAGAAGCTCAGCCACTCCTGAATCCCGATCGACTGCAGCTCCGGCGTGCGCTTCGCCAAATCGAGAAACAGCACCAGGTCCAGCGCGATCGGAGCCGCCAGAATCGAGTCGCGGCACAGGAAGTTCACCTTCAGTTGCATCGGATACCCGAGCCATCCGAAGATGTCGATGTTGTCCCACGCTTCCTTCTCGTCGCCGCGCGGCGGATAATAGTTGATCCGGATCTTGTGGTAGATGTCCTTGTACAGATCGGGATAGATCTCCGGCTGGAAGATGTAATCGAGCGAGCCCAGCTTCGATTCTTCCTTGGTCTTGAACGAATGGGGCTCGTCCAGCACCTCGCCGTCGCGGTTGCCCAGAATGTTTGTCGAGAACCATCCATGCACGCCCAACATGCGCGCCTTGAAGGCCGGCGCCAGCACCGTCTTCATAAACGTTTGCCCGGTCTTGAAGTCTTTCCCGCAGATCGGCGCCGCGTTCTGCTTCGAGAGCTCGATCATGGCCGGAAAATCGACCGTCAAATTCGGCGCTCCGTTGGCGAAGGGCACGCCCTCTTTCAGCGCCGCGTAGGCATAAATCTGCGACGGCGCAATGCCCGGGTCGTTCTTCTCCAGCCCCTTCTCGAAAGCCTCGATCGATTGATGCACCGCCTTCGGCGTAATGAAGATCTCCGTCGATCCGCACCAGATCACCACCACGCGGTCCACGGTCTTTTTGAAGGCCCGGATATCCGCCCTCAGTTGCTCGGCCAGGTCGCGCTTGTTCTTGCCTTTCTTCACGTGCGTGCCATCCAGCCGCTTCACGTAGTAGCGATCGAACACCGCGGGCATCGGCTTAATCTTTTTCAGGTGCGGCTTCAGCTTCTTCAGCGTGTCGCTTTTCAGCACCTCCGCGTGCGCGGCCGCCTCGTACACGTCGTCCTCAAAGATGTCCCAGCCCGTAAACACCAGGTCCTTCAAATCGGCCAGCGGAACAAAATCCTTAATCAGCGGCGACTTGTTATCCGTCCGTTTGCCCAGCCGGATCGTCCCCATCTGCGTGAGCGAACCGATCGGCTTGGCCAGTCCCCGGCGCACCGCTTCCACGCCTGCAATCATCGTGGTCGCCACAGCGCCCATTCCCACTACCATCACGCCCAGCTTGCCTTTTGCGGGCGCAACCTTCAACGCGGCGGCCTTGGATCCCGCAAGCGAAGACCTGCCCGCCTGGGCCCCCTTCTTTTGGCCGCCTTTCTGCTTCGTTGTCATCTCTTTTCCTATCCTTCCTTTGCTGATGATTTCGAAATCAATTCACTGAACTCTCTTGCGCTGCGCTCGGCCCTCGCCGCCGGTTCAGATGCGTCCACAGGAACCACGCGAATGCCGCAAGCACTGCCAGTTCCACCGAAATATGAAAGCGGTGGAACGCCTGCTCGAATCGAGGATCGGTGTTCCACTTCTCGCCCAGCTTCATTCCCGCCCAGGCCAGGCAAAAATACCAAATCGACGCGCCCACGGTTGTGTAAATGTGAAAGCGCAGCCGCGGCATCCTGGCGATTCCCGCCGGAAAAGCCACAAACGTCTGCACCACAGGCAGCATCCGTCCGATCAATATTGCTATCGCGCCGTACTTGTCGAAGAACCATGTCATCCGGTCCAGGTCGTTGTGGCTCATCAGAACCCAGTTGCCGTAGCGCTCCACCAGCGGCCGTCCGCCCCTGGCGCCAATCCAGTACGCGATCGCCGAGCCAATATTGCATCCCACCGCTCCCGCCGCCGCCACTAAAAACAGGTTGAAGCGCCCCAGGTAAGCCAGGTACCCGGAGAACGGCAGGATGACCTCTGAGGGGATCGGAACGCCGGATGAATTCAAGGTAATAAGACCGATGATGCCCGCGTAGCCGCCGGCGCTGATCACATGAGTAACGAACTGAAAAACCAGCGCGATGATCTTCTCGTTCATGAGCCTTCCCAGTATATAGGCCGTTCGCGCCCCCGCGCTTCGCCGGCCATATCGCGCGGGAAAAAACCCTCGACCCGCCTGCAATTCTCATTTGCTAGGATGAGGTGTGTTCTAGAGCGTTTTCGGTTCATACGTTGACTGGCTGAAATCACGCGATGTGGCTCTTTCTTAAGGAAAGAGCCACTTGGCAGCATCAACCGCGCAAACACCGGAACCGAAAACGCTGTAAGGAGGCTCCGTTGCCCGATCATCCGCCCGTTCCGCTCACGCTTGAGGGCTCCAGCGTGCTCCACCAGTTCTTCCGTTTCGACTGGAAGGCCTGGCACGCCTCCGCGGACGGCGAACGGAAAAGCATCGTCGCCGGCGCAACGGCCGCCCTGCGCTCTCTTGAGCGCTCGAGCCCGAATGGCCCTGTCCAAAGCGCTCTTTATTCCGAGCTCGGCCACAAGGGCGACCTCATGCTGATCCACTTCCGCGACTCGCTTGAGGCCCTCAACCAGGTCGAGCTCACGCTGGCTCAAATGCCGCTCTACCACTTCCTCGAATTGCGCCACTCCTACGTCTCCGTCGTCGAGCTGGGCCTCTACGAGTCCAGCCGCAAAACCTACGAAGCCGCCTCCGCCAAGGGCTTCGAGCCGCACACGCCCGAGTGGAACGCCGAAATCGCCGCTTCTCTCGAACGCGCATCCGAAGCCATGCGGCCGCGTCTCTTCCCTGCCGTCCCCGATGCGAAGTACCTCTGCTTTTATCCCATGGACCGCAAGCGCGGCGAGCAAATCAACTGGTACACCGTCCCCTTCGCCGAGCGCCAGCGCATGATGCACGAGCACGGCCTGATCGGCCGGCGCTACGGCGACCAGGTGAAGCAGATCATCTCCGGTTCCATCGGAATGGACGATTGGGAGTGGGGCGTCTCCCTCTTCGCCGACGATCCTGTCGTCTTCAAGAAGCTCATCTACGAGATGCGCTTCGACGAAGTCAGCGCGGTCTATGCGCTGTTCGGTCAGTTCTTCATCGGGGTGAGGCTGCCGGTGGAGAAGCTGGGCGCGTGGGTTGAGGGGAAGCTGTAAAACACGCGGCCGGTCGAAACATTGAGGATGAAGATTAGCGTACGGTTATGAACTGGACGAGCATTCCCATGTGCGCGAAGGTAGCGACTGGCTTGCAGGCGCTGGTTGCGATCCTCGTTCTGGCTGTATGGGCACTGTGGGCATCGTGGGGCATCTTATCCTGGTGGCACTTGGTGCTTACCGGCATCGTCTTCTTTCCCGCATTCGCGCTTTGTGCAACCGCACTCTTCGGTCTGTCAAAGGGGATGATGTTCGGCTCGGGTCACGGGCCTGGTCGGCAATGGCGCCTCTGCAGCGGTACTCTTCTTCTTCGGTGGACTGGCTGGTATTCTCCCTGTCGTCGTTCTGATTTATTTCCTCGTTCCTAACGTTCTAAGCTTCTATGTGCGGGATTACTATCGATGAAATCGAGTAAGAAAAGTCCGCCAAAGAAGTTGCCCGCGCGGAAGGCGGCTAAGAGCAAGCCGAGCTTTATGGCTCCGAGCCAGCCGCGCGGCCCGCTCGCCCCCGACCGCGTCGCCGCCATCCTCAAAGCTCTCGACGAAGCCTATCCCAACGCCGTCTGCGCGCTCAACCATCGCACGCCCTGGGAGCTGCTCGTCGCCACCATTCTCTCCGCGCAATGCACCGACGTGCGCGTCAACATGGTCACGCCCGAGCTCTTCCGGCGCTTCCCTACGCCCCAGGCCCTCGCTGACGCAACGCTCGACCAAATCCAGGAGAAAATTCGCACCACCGGCTTCTTCCGCAACAAAGCCAAATCGATCCAGGGCGCGGCGCGCAAGATAATCGCCGATTTCGGCGGCCAGGTTCCGCAAACCCTCGCCGAGCTCATTACCATCCCCGGCGCCGCGCGCAAAACCGCCAACGTCGTGCTCGGCGTCTGCTACGGCAAGGCGGAAGGTGTGGTCGTCGACACGCACGTCTTCCGTATCTCGCGCCGTCTCGAGCTGGCGAAAGCGGACACACCGGAAAAGGTCGAGCAGGAGCTGATGCAGCTTCTGCCGCGGGACCGCTGGATCAGCTTCTCCCACCAGATCATCCAGCACGGACGCCAGGTCTGCATCGCTCGCAATCCCAAATGCAATCAATGCAATCTGGAGCCCCTCTGCCGCTCGAAAGACAAGACCTGGCAGTCCTGACCGCCCTGCTTCAGCCAGTACCTGTTGCTTGGATTCAATGTCAAGAGCCCGCCGCGCTCATCCTCATGCCGCGACAAAGTTTGCGCCATCATTTAAGGTCTATCGTTTCTTTAACTTCACCGCTCGCCAGCGTGGCATCTCCCAACGCAAAATTTCTTTACCCAACCTTGCGGATTATTTTGGCCATTTGGCGCACAATCAATTCATAAGCGTTCGTCCCAGCGGTCATCTCAGCGGATCCACCGCCCACGGGACACGAATCACTAGTCACGGATCACGGACCATGGACCACGGTTCTCCCGTCCGTAGCTCCTTTGTTGTCTCATTTCTGCAAATAAGTCTTTTGTTTTCACATTTTTACAGCGAAATGCAACCGCCAACTCAATGAAACCAAAACACTTATTTTCAGAAAGCATGTGGGGGGGAGGGTCGATTCTGAGGGTACGGACCGGTCACATTCCTGACATTTTGAACCGGGGGCACATCTGGCACTGCCGAACGAGGCTTTATTGCGGTTAAAACGGGACCATGGCTTGGCAAAACTGCGATGAGCTTTATTGACTCCTGCATAAGGAATGTCCTGGCAGCCGCGCCGTAGGCGCAGTGTTTGTTAGCCCCGCGCTTTAGCGTGGGGAATGCGGTATCCACAAATGCACTCCGGAGTCCCGTAGGGACGGCGCAGGACATTACTTATGCAGGAACCTTCAGCTCCGCAGCACGCGCTCAACTGCCGCAATCAAGCCCGGAATGTCGGACTGTTTCGCCTCTGCCGCCGGCTCCCATCCCAGCTCGCGCAGCGTCTGGCTCGTGATAGGCCCAATTGAAACCGCGGCCACGCCGGCAAACGGAAATGCGATTCCAGCTCGCCGCGCTGCCTCGGCCAGGTGCGTCGCGCTCGACGAGCTGGTGAACGCCGCCGCGTCGACTCCCTTTTCAAGCGCCTGGCGCAACAATTTCGGCGCGGCATCCGGCATTACGTTCCGGTACGCATCGACGACATCGACCTCGGCGCCCGCGGCGCGCAGTGCATCGGGAATCACGTCGCGCGCCGTCTCCGCGCGCGCCAGCAGAACTCTTTGCCCCGCCGTCCGGCCGGCCAGGCATTCAATCAAAGCCTCGGCCACGTAGGTTTCAGGAACAACCGCAACCAGGAACCCGGCCTCGCGCGCCGCCGCGGCCGTTGCTTCTCCCACTGCGGCCACCTTCAATTGAGCCACCGAAACCAGGGGGTACATGAGCTCGGCCGCGCGATCGACGAGCGCCCGCACCGTATTCGCGCTGGTCAGGATGAGCCAATCGTAGAGGTCAACCTCGGCGAGCGCGCGGTCGAGCGCGTCGTAGTTCGCGGGTGGGCGAATCTCCAGCAGTGGAACCTCGACCGGCTCGGCGTCCAGAGCGCGCAGGCTATTGCTGAGCTTGCCCGCCTGGTGCGCGGCGCGCATCACCAGCACACGCTTGCCTGCAAGCTGTGGCGCCATCATCAGGCGGCTCCGCCGGCAGCTTCGCGGCCGGTTCCGTCTGCGGCCGCAAGCAGCAGCCCGGCGCCCTGCGCCAAAAGCGCCTCGGCGGCCGCGCGCCCCAGTGAGAAAGGATCGGTATTCTCGCTCGGCGCATCAAGATGGACGCGCACGATCTTGCCGGAATCCGGCGAAGCGACGACGCCAAAGATCTCCCACCAGGCATGGCCCGAATTGGCGTCATCAAACGCCGGCCGGCAGTGAATTCCTATCGGAACCTGGCATCCGCCGCCGAGAGCTGCCAAAGCCGCGCGCTCCGCCGTCACTGCAAACCTCGTGTCGGCGTGGTCAAGAAAGCTCACCGCCTCGATGGTCGCCGCATCGTCCTTGCGTGTTTCGATGCCCAGCGCGCCCTGGCCGGCAGCCGGACAAAAATCCTTGGGGTTGAGCCGCTCGCGCACCCAATCCGTTTTGCCTAAGCGGTCCAGTCCCGCGGCAGCGAGCAGAATCGCGTCCGCCTGGCCTTCTGAGAGCTTGCGCAATCGCGTATCCACGTTGCCGCGAAATTCCTGAAGAGCAACGTCTGGCCGCAGCGCCTTCAACTGCGCGCGCCGGCGCTGGCTGCTGGTTCCCACGCGTGCCCCTTTGGGCAGTGCGGCAAGATTCGCGTAGTTCAACGACACGAACACATCTCTCGGATCGACGCGCACCGGCGTTGCCGCCAGGGCAAATGGCTCAGGCAGCTCCGTCGGCAAATCCTTGAGCGAATGGACCGCGAGATCGATGCGGCCCTCAGCCAGGGCCTCTTCAATCTCCTTCGTAAACATCCCCTTGGAGCCCACCTGTGCAAACGTGACTTCCTGCAAGCGGTCGCCGGTGGTCTTGATAATCTCGATCTCGGCCTCGTGCCCCTGTTCGCGCAGCAGTGCCGCAACGTGATTGGCCTGCCACAGCGCCAGTTGCGATCCGCGGCTGCCGATGCGCAGCTTCATCGCCGCGCCTCCACTCCGCCATCGCTCAACTTCACGCTCTCCACACTTTTGCTCGCGTCAGCCTCCGCTGCGCGGTCACTGCTGTCGCGGGCCGCAATCTTCGGCGTCTCGCTCTTCAGCGCCGCTTCGCCTGCGGCAACCGCCGAAACCGACCACTCCTCGCACAGCGCATCCAGCCGCGCAGAGTCACCCTCGCGCGCCGCCTGTTTCAGCGCCTGCATTGGCGGATGCAGGAACTTGTTCACAATGCCGCGCGTGAGAGCCTCCACCGCGGCCAGTTGTTCTTCAGTGAACGTGCCCAGGCGGGCGTGAATCCGCTGAATCTCCGCCACGCGAATCTCTTCGGCCTTCTTCTGCAGCGCAACGATGACCGGCGCTGCGTTGACCGTGCGCTGCCGCTGGTGGAAGCGCTCCACCTCGGCGGCAATCAGCGCCTCTGCATCGACGGCCTCGCGGCTCCGCTCCTCCATGTGCGCCACGGCTACCTGCTGCAGGTCGTCGATGTCGTAAACGAAGATGCCGTCGAGCTTGTTCATCTCCGGATCGACATCGCGCGGTACGGCAATATCGATGAAGAACATCGGCCGGTTGCGCCGGCGGTGCAGGAACTCGCGGCCGTGCTCGGGCCTAAAGATGGGATGCGGCGCGCCCGTCGAGCTGATGACGATATCCGCCCGGCTCGCAGCCTCGTAGAGCTGTTCAAACTCGATCACCTGTGGCGCAACCGTTCCCTGGAACTCCTCTGCCATGCGCCGAGCGCGCTCCGCTGTCCGGTTGCTGACCAGAATCGCGCCGGCTCCCTGCTGCACCAGATGCCGCGCGGCGATCTCGCTCATTTTGCCCGCGCCCACCAGAAAAACCGTGCGTCCCTCGAGCGATCCGAAGATCTTTCGCGCCAGATCCACGGCCACCGAAGCGATGGACACGGAATTTGAACCAATGCCGGTCTCGCTGCGCGCCTTCTTGGCCGCGGCAAACGCGCTCTGCAGCAGGTGCTCCAGTTGGCCCGAAACGGTCCCTGCGGCTCGCGCCACCGCGAATGCTTCCTTCACCTGGCCCAGAATCTGCGGCTCACCCACGACCATCGAGTCAAGGCTGGCAGCCATGCGGAACAAGTGGCTCACCGCCTCCTTGTCGCGATACTCGTAGAGGTGCGGCGCGAGCACAGCGGCATCGATGCCGAAGTGGCGCGACAAAAATCCCGCCGGCGACGACTCCGCGCCCTCAACCACCGCCAGCAGCTCTACCCGGTTGCATGTCGATACGATCATGCACTCGGTCACGCCAGGCGTTGCGGCCAGCATACGCGTCGTCTCCGCCAGTTCGTCGCGGCCAATGGCGATCTTCTCCCGCAGCGCGATGGGCGCCGTCTTGTGGTTCACGCCAATGAGCGTCAGCGTCATTGGGGACCGAACCTGTGCACCTGGGTGAAGAAGTTGACTGCCCAGACGGCCATCATGACGATGAGCGCGCCCCCGGAGACATAGGCGGCCTTTCGCCCGCGCATTCCCACGCCGCGCCGGAGCAGAAGCAGCGTTACGTAAACGATCCACATCGCGAACGAAGCCAGAATGTTGGGGTCGAGAAAATACGAGGCGCCAAGCGAGGTTTCCTGGACCAGCAACGAGCCAATCACCAGGCCGACCGTCATGCACGGAAATCCAAATTCGAGGGTGGCAAGAGCGAGACGCTCCAGCGTATCCAGCGGCGGCAGCCAGTCGACAGGCGACCACCCGGACTTCTTCCCCGGCTTTGGCTTGGACTTGATTCGGCGCTCCTGCACCAGGTACATCATCGACGCCAGCAAACTAAAGCAAAGCGCTGCATAGGCAAGCAGCAGCGCAATGATGTGGGCCACCAGCCAGCTCATCCACACACCCTGGGAGCGGAAGTGGTATGTATCCGGCCCCAGCGCGGGAATGAACACCAGAAAGAACGTCGCCGGCAGAGCAAAGATGCCAAGGGAAATTGCGTCGTAGAGCCACCACACCAGGAAGAACAGCCCGGCCACGGCAAACCCCAGTAGCGACTCGATCTCGCGCAAGCCCACCGGCATCCAGCGATGGGCCACCACAAGCATCTCCACCACCGACACAAAATGAAAGAAGAACGCCAGCCCGCTCAGGTGCACACTGGTCTTGCGCCACGGCAGCGAGTTGTAGAGGATGGCTGGGAAAACGGCCACACACCCCCCGGCATAGAGAATGGCCGCAACTCGTAGCCAAAGCAGGTACATGGCAGCTTTTACCTTATGCTGTAACCAATCAGTATACTGTGATGCAAATCACCTTTTGGGGTGAGGGATGTGGCAGGGTGAACTCCGGCGTGCGCTTTTCGGCGCACTCAAGGTGGCTGGGCCAACAAGGGAGCGAAAAGTTTGCAGGCAGCCGGAGCCTAGTTGCAGCTTTCTCAACTCTATTCAGGCTGGCTTTTGAGCGCCACGGGCGCAAAGGCTTATAACGGACTCTAGTTGCCTTCCGCGGGCTCAAACGGCAGTTGTAGCTTCGGCGTAGCACCGCGCCAGGCATCCCTGAGGAAACTTTCCGCCTGCTCCTTCTGCATCTGCAACACACAGTCCTCCGCATCGCGCACCAGGTTGCGGATGGTGCCATTGCTTGCCGTGCCAATCGACCGTTCAATGATAATGAGCTTTCGTAGCAGGATGACGGAGTTCACAAGCCCCCCTGAAAAAGGCTATCGAGAATCACAGTTTGGCCCAAATGCCGACGCTTGAATGTGATTTGGATCACGCGACATACCTTTCAGGGAGAACAGCGCGTTCCGGCGGCCGCAGAGAGGCGATCCGTTCCATGCCCCTGTTTTAGATGGTAGTTGCGGGCCGGATCGAGCTATCGCCGCCGAGCGCTGCCGCGATAGTCTTAAAACCAGCGTGACCCGAGACGATTCCCAACCCGCAGGCGCGGGCGCTCCGCGCTCTCCACTCCTGGATGAGAGCCCAGTCAAAGCGGCGGTCCGCCGCCTTCTGTTTTTGACGGTGCTGAGCCGAATGTCTCGACTGCGGAAGCGGAGCCGGATTTCGCACTGACGGCGCTTCCCGAGGAAAAGACTCCTCAGGAGAAACCTGCCGCCGATCTGACTCCGTTTATGCGCCAATGGGCCGCGGCCAAGCGGCAGAATCCCGATGCCCTGATCTTCTTCCGCATGGGTGACTTTTACGAGCTCTTCTACGACGACGCGGGAACAGCCAGCCGCGAATTGCAACTGACGCTGACAGCGCGGGATAAGGAACGCAATATTCCCATGTGCGGCGTGCCCTATCACGCGGTGGAGCAATATGTGTCGCGGCTGCTGCGCAAGGGATACCGCATCGCCCTCTGCGACCAGATGGAGGACCCCAGGCTCACCAAAAAGCTGGTGAAGCGCGAGGTGACGCGGGTGCTCACGCCGGGAACGGCGCTCGATGTGGGGCTTGGTCAGGAACAGAATAATTTTCTTGCAGCGCTGCATCACGGTAACGCCAAAGAGTGGACCTGCGTGCGACGCAGTTTACGCATTGGCGCTGCTCGATGTATCCACGGGCGAGTTTCGCACCGCGGAGTTTCGTGGCGAGAATGCGCGGGCGCAGGCCATTGACGCTCTGCTGCTGGCGGCGCCGAGTGAGGTGCTTGTGGCCGCGAGCGCGGAGATGCCGGCGCAACTGGAGCGGATTCCGGCGCGGACGCGCGTTGACGATTGGGTGTGGACGCGGGAGTTTGCCGTGCCGCTGGTCGAACGGCAATTGAACGTGCGCTCGCTCGAGGGATTTGGGTTGAGTGGGCACGAGCCGGCGGTGATTGCGGCGGGAGCGGTGCTGCACTACGTGCGCACGACGCAGAAGAATGAGGCGCTGCACATCGATAGCCTGAAGTTCGAGGAGCACTCGGCGGCGCTGGAGCTGGATCAGGTGACGGTGCGAAATCTGGAGCTGGTCGAGCCGCTCTTCGCGGGTCAGGACGATCGCGTAACACTATTTCGCACGCTCGATGCGTGCCTGACGCCGATGGGCAAGCGGCTGCTGCGCGCGACGATTCTGCGGCCACTGAACAATGCGCCGGAGATCGAGGCACGGTACGAAGCCGTCGCCGAAGCGCACAGGGATTTGCTGAAGCGCGAAGAAATCCGGCGCGCTTTTTCCGGAATTCTGGATCTGGAGCGGCTGCTGGCGCGTATCTCGCTCGATTCCGCGGGCCCGCGCGACGTGCGCGCGCTGGCTGCAAGCCTGGCGCGGCTTCCGGGCTTGAACACGGCGCTCGGCGCGATGGCTGCGCCGCAATGGCGGGCGATTGCTTCGCATCTCGACACGCTCGACGATGTGACGGTTACGGATTGCGAAGACGCTGGTTGCCGAACCTCCCGCTTACGCTAGTCGATGGCGGCGCGATCGCGGCAGGCGTGGACGCGGAGCTGGACGACTTGCGTTCCGTTTCGACGTCGGGGCGGCAGGCGATTGCGGCCATCGAAGACCGTGAACGGCATCGGACGGGAATCGGGTCGCTGAAAGTGCGCTACAACTCGGTCTTCGGATACTACATCGAGATCACGAAGGCCAACCTGGCGCTGGCGCCCGCGGACTACGAGCGCAAGCAGACGCTGGTGAATGCGGAGCGCTTTACCACGCCGGAGCTGAAGGAGCACGAGCGGAAGATTCTCTCCGCGCACGATCGCTCGATCGAGATCGAGAAGCGGATTTTTGCGGAGCTGAGGAAGTTTGTGCTCGAAAGCGCGGGGCGGATTCGCCGCAGCTCCAGCGCGGTGGCTGAAGCGGATCTGCTGGCTTGCTTTGCGCATCTGGCCGCGGAGCGGCGCTACACGAGGCCGCAGCTCACCGATGAACCGGTGCTCGAAGCCGCAGCCGCGCGCCATCCCGTCATTGAGCAGTGGATGGAGGAGACGCGCGAGGGGCGCTTCATCGCCAACGATATTTATATGAACGCCGGCGGCGACGGGCCGAGCCTGTTGCTGATCACGGGTCCGAACATGGGCGGCAAGAGCACTTATTTAAGGCAGGCGGCGATGCTCGTCCTGATGGCGCAAATGGGCAGCTTTGTGCCCGCGGAGAGACTGCGGCTGGGGCTGGCCGACCGCATCTACACGCGCATCGGCGCCAGCGATAACGTGGCTCGCGGCCGGTCGACTTTTATGGTGGAGATGACGGAGACGGCGACCATCCTGAATACGGCAACGAAGTGGTCGCTGATCTTGCTCGACGAAATGGGGCGAGGGACGGCGACATTCGACGGGCTCTCGCTGGCTTGGGCGACGGTCGAGTACCTGCAGGCGAAGGTTGGCGCGCGCACTTTGTTTGCCACGCACTACCATGAATTGACGATGCTGGCGGAAAAGTTGCTGCGAGTGCGCAATCTCCGTGTTGGCGTGAAAGAGGCTGCGGACGGAATTGTATTCCTGCACAATATCGAGCCGGGCGCGGCGAGCAAGAGTTATGGGATCGAGGTGGCGCGGCTTGCTGGCCTGCCGGCAGCAGTGATTGACCGGGCCAAGCATGTGCTGCGGCAGCACGAGAAACAAGAGCGGCAGAGCGTGCAGGTGGAAACGGAGGCCGACCCGGTGCAACTGACGATCTTTACCCCGCTCTCGCAGAAGATTGTGGACCGGATCGAGTCAACCGACGTGAACTCGCTCACGCCGCTACAGGCGCTCAATCTGCTTGAGGAGCTGCAGAGCGAGCTGAAAAAGACAGTGGATAAGGGACCGGGGGCCAGCGGCTAGAAAGCGATTCGTGCGGGATTTGAGGGATGCGGATGACGATGAAGTTGCGCCAGGCTGCGGGAAGTTTGCTTGTGGTCGGGCTGGAGGGGACGGAACTGACCGCGCTCGAACGCGCGTGGCTCAAGCTGGTGCGTCCCGCAGGGATCATTCTCTTCCGGCGAAATATTGAGCACGCAAAGCAGACCCGCGCGCTGCTCGGCGAAGCAACGCAATTCTGCGCGCCGCATTGCGCGCGATTCGTCGATGTGGAAGGCGGAACAGTTGACCGGCTGCGCGATGCGCTGGCTCCTATCCCCGCGGTACAGGCTGTGGCGCAGGCCGCACGAACCAGTGGACGGGCTGAAATCGCGCGCGAGCATGGGCGGCTGATCGCGCAAGCGGTAAAAGCGTTCGGATTCAACTCGCCGCTGGCGCCGGTGCTGGATCTTGGTCTGCCGGAGTCGCAGAAAGTGATGGGAACGCGCTGCGCCGCGTCCAACGCGGCCGGAATCGTAGCGTACGCGCGCGAGTTTCTCGCCGGCATGGCGGCGCAAGGCGTGGCGGGCTGCGGCAAGCACTTTCCCGGCCTCGGCGGAGGAACGCTCGACTCGCACCTGGACACGCCCGCGATTCACCGCACATGGCAGCAGTTGTGGCGGGACGATCTGGAGCCTTACCGCGCGCTGCGCGATTATCTGCCCATGGTGATGGTGAACCACGCGGCGTATCCGCTGACAAGAGATAAAAAGCGGCCGGCAAGCGTGTCGAATTTCTGGATCAGAGACATACTGCGCAAACGAATTGGCTACCGGGGCATCGTTCTCTCTGACGATTTGGAGATGGGCGGAGTGGCCAGGTTCATGCCGATTGGGGATGCCGCGGTTGAAACGATACGGGTGGGTTCGGATCTGGCGTTGATCTGCCACCATCCGGAAGCGATCCTAAGCGTATATGAGTCGCTGATCGCGGAGGGCGAGCGGTCGGCGGTCTTCCGCAAACATCTACTTGATCGGGCACGCGAGTCGGCGCGCAAGCGGAAGCGTGTGTTTCGGCGGAGCATGCCCTGCACCGCTGAGCCACCGGCAATTCGAGGCGCTGCGCACGCAAATTCTGCGCTTTAGCGAAACAGTGGAGAAAACCTCATCGGCACAGGAGGCCGCAACCGCATGAGCCAGCGCGCCATGACAGTAGCCGGAGTGATGAGCGGCACCTCGGCCGATGGAATCGATGTGGCGATCGTGCGCGTTTCGCCCGGGAAGCCGCGTCCGAAACTCGCGCTGCTCGCGCATGAACACTTCGCATATCCAGACGCGCTACGGAAAGTCAGTTCTTGCCGCAATGAATGCAGCAGTCGACTTCGACGGCAGAGCTGGCGCGGCTGAACTGGCGGTTGGGCCTCGCGTATGCAGAGGCGGTGAAGGAGACGGCGCAGCGGCATAAGGTGCGGCTCGACCTGGTTGGATGCCATGGGCAAACGCTTTACCACCAGCCGCGCGGGGAAGCCTACGCCGGCCGGAGATTTCCCTGCACGTGGCAGGCGGGCGAGGCGCAGGCGATCGCTGCCGAGCTTCAAGTCCCCGTGGTCTCGAACTTTCGTCCCGCCGATATTCTGGCCGGCGGCCAGGGCGCGCCGCTGGTTCCTTTGCTCGACTACATGCTGTTCGCGGATGCAAAGCGTGGGCGCGTCCTGCAGAACATCGGCGGCATCGCGAATCTGACAGCCATCCCCGCGGGCGCGGCGCCGGACGAGTTGATTGCATTCGATACCGGACCGGGCAACATGGTGATCGACTGGCTTGCGCAAGAGCTCTTCGGCAAGAAATTTGATCGTGGCGGAGCGTTGGCTGCGCGAGGAAAAGTGCTCGCGCCAGTGCTCACGGCGGCCCTGCGACACCCTTACTTCAAACTGCTACCGCCGCGGACCGCGGGCCGTGAACAGTTTGGCCAGACTTACGCCGCGATTTCCTGGACAAATGTTTGGCTCAAACGCAAAACCCGAATGATGCCTTGGCCACGGCAACGGCGCTAACGGTTGAGACCATCGCGCGAAGCTACGCACAATTTGTTCGGCCGAAGATGAAGGGGCGATCCGTCAGACTTCATTCTTTCGGGCGGCGGAGCGCGAAACAAGACGCTGGTCGCGATGCTGGCCGCACGGCTGGAAGCGCTGGGATGTGCGCTCGCCATGAGCGAAGAGTTTGGCATGCCCGCCGAGGCCAAGGAAGCAGCGGCGTTTGCGCTGCTCGCGTGGCAAACCTGGCATCGATTGCCCGGGAATGTGCCGGCGGCGACGGGGGCCAGGCAGCCCGCAATTCTGGGCCAGGTGACGTATGCGTAAAGCGGTCGCGTTAGCGGTGCTGTTGCTGCTGGCAGGCTGCCGTACTCCGCAGCGCAATCTACAAACCGTCGTTTTCCTCATCCAGAGTTCGCCGGCGAGTCTCGACCCGCGCATCGGAACCGAAGAGCCATCGGAGCACATCGACGAAACCGCGTGTGCGTTTCGGCGCGGAGTTTTTCCACCTGCCCCTCTGCTACCATAGAAGTGACTACAGTCCTCGCGGCCGGGCTGGTTTGCGTGAGCACAGGAGCGGCCCAAGTCAAGATAAAGGAGAATTTTTATGCCTCTAGTAGCAATGCGGCAGCTCCTCGATGAAGCTGCCAAAGGTGGGTACGGCGTCGGCGCATTCAACGTCAACGATATGGAGCAGATTCAAGCCATTATGATGGCCGCGCGGCAGACCAAGTCGCCCGTTATTGTCCAGGCCAGCCGCGGCGCACGTGCCTTTGCTGAAGACCTCTATCTTTTCAAGCTCATTCAGGCTGCAGCCGAACTCAATCCCGACATTCCCATTGCCATGCACCAGGATCACGGCAACAGCTTTGAAACCTGCAAGAGCGCCATCGCGCTGGGCTATACCTCGGTGATGATGGACGGTTCACTGCTCGAGGACGGCAAGACCCCGTCGACCTTTCAGCAGAACGTCGATGTCACCCGCCGGGTTGTGGACTACGCGCACGAGCGCGGCGTCACCGTGGAAGGCGAGATCGGCGTGCTGGGCGGCGTGGAAGATGGACATGGCGCCGGTGGCTCGGGCCTTGAGCATGTCACCGATCCCGACCAGGCTGTTGAATTCGCCGAACTCACTGGCGTTGACGCGCTCGCCATCGCCATAGGCACCAGCCATGGCGCTTACAAATTCTCAAAGAAGCCCGACGGTTCCGTGCTCAAGATGGACATCCTCATCGAGATCCACAAGCGCCTGCCGCACACGCACCTGGTAATGCACGGCAGCTCGTCGGTGCCCAAGGACTTGCAGGACATCATCAATGAGTTTGGCGGCAAGCTGAAGCCCACCTGGGGCGTGCCCGTCGAAGAGATTCAGCTCGGTATCCGCAACGGCGTGCGCAAAATCAACGTTGACACCGACAACCGACTTGCGATCACAGGCGCAATCCGAAAGGTATTTGCCGAGTCGCCGGAGAAATTCGATCCGCGGGACTACTTGAAACCTGCTCGCGAAGCCATGGCCAAGGTTGTCGCCCTGCGCATGACGCAATTCGGGCAGGCCGGTCACGCCGGCGACTACAAGCCGATTCCCATCAGCGAGATGGCCAAGGGCTACGCAGAACGGATCTCTCGATCCTCGGCCTTCGCTGGCGGCCAGGTAGCTGCGGCGCCGGATAACTCAGCCAAAACGAATGCGCCACCTCGCAATCCGGGGTGGCGCATTTTTGTGTTCTGCGGAAATCCGGGGCGCATTCATCCCTCAACCGGGATCAGAGGCCGTAATCTCCTTCGCCGCACTCTTCGTAAAGGTCCGGGTTCGCCGGCGGCTCTACCTCGCGAGGCACAATCACGGTTCGTTCCACTTCCTCTTTCGTCTTCATTGCCTGCTGGACGCCATAGGTCATGGCAAGATCGTCGATCTTGTCGCCGTAGTGCTTGCGGAGGAGCGCAAGCTCCTGGCGCAATTCGGCGCGGCGCTCCGGATCTTCGTCGTCCGCGGCTTCCCACCTTGCCGTAAGAATGATGGAAAAACGCAATGCGGCGAGCTCCTCGGTTTCATAGGTGAGCATTACATCGCGTGTCTCGCGGATGTACCGGGAAGCGGGGCCGATGGTTGCTGCATCAAGTGGCGCGTAAAGAAGTTGCGTGGACACTGCAGTCCTCCCTCCGGGGCATTGCCACGGGGCCGATCACAACAGATCAGGCGAAAATGAGGCCGGCGTCGCGATCTAACTTTCCCTGCCGGACAATTCCAGTTCTCCTGCTGGATTGGCCTTAGTGTGGGAGTATTGGCGCAGAACTGCTGTGAGCGAAATCACCCATTATGGGGATGGTACCCAGGGCTGCACTGGCAGTGCGGAGCGGGAATGACGATCCCAACAATTGGGCGGATGCAATAATTCATTCCAGATGAACAGCTTGCGAGAGTTTATGCGGGGATCGGTTAATGAACCAGGCCGCTGACGGGCTGTTTCGCTGATCCGCTCGTTTGTTCGCCGGTCTGCTTGCCGGCTTCGCCGCATTTTACGAGCAGCCAATAGTGGAAGCCGTCGACGATGGCCATCAGAGCGGCTTCGTTCAAGTCGCTGCTCACGCCGGCGGTAACCCACGGCTCGCTGCCGTCGGCGTTAAAGCTGACCGTGACGCGGACGTGCGCCGCCGAGTCGTGCGCGCGAACGTCGAGGGCCGCGACCGTGAAAGTGCCCAGGCGCACCTCGGCCAGCGCCGGATACCAATTATCCAGCTCGTGCCGCATGGCCTTGGTAAGAGCATCGACAGGGCCTGCGCCTTCGGCGCGCGAAACGGCGACCTTGGACTCGCCGACGGTGAGAACCATGTGGGCCTGAACGTAACGCCCGCCGACCTCGTCGGATTCGTCGTGAACGCGCCAGCTCTTCACGGTGAACCAGTCGCGCAAGGTTCCCAGCGTCCTCATGCAGGCCAGGCGGAACGAGACTTCGCTGGCCGTAAAGCCGCCGCCTTCGATCATCGCCTCGTTGGCGTCCATCAGCGCCTGCGCTTGACCGGAATTGAGAGGCACGCCAAGCGACTCGGAAAGCAGCATGATGTTCGCCTTGCCCGACTGTGCGTTGACGCCGATGGTGGGGCTTGCGCCGACGCGCGCGGGATCGGTCCAGAGATATGCGCCGGGATTCTTGCGCTCGCTGGAGCCATGCATGCCGGCCCATGTGCCGAACGCGCCGGGTCCAACGATGGGCGCGCCGTGCGGAGGCTCGAGGCCGAAGGCCGCGTAAGCCGAGTGCGCCAGGCTGGCGAGTCCGCTCAACGACTCGCGCGGGACGAACTCCGCTTCGCCGCGGAGCTGCATCGCCCCGATGACCGTGGTCAGGTTCACATTGCCGCAGCGCTCGCCGGTTCCGATCAGCGTGCCCTGCACGTGCTCGGCGCCCGCCAGAATTGCGGCGCGTGTATTGGCGATGCCCAGGCCGCGATCGGTGTGGCCGTGGAATCCGAACCGCGCGCCGGGATACTGGCGAATTAGCCCAGCCATCACCTGCGTGACTTCCTCAGGGCTGGCGCCTCCGTTCGTGTCGCACACCACGATGCGGCTGACGTTTTGACCGACGCACTGCTCCGTCAACTGGTGGAAGTAGTCGAGGCTGCGCTTCGTGAATTCCGCATCAGTGGGATTGCCGTTTTCGCGCCGGCCGCAATTTGCGTCCATTGCGTGCTCGAAATCGACAAGGACTTCGAGTCCGTTGCGATTGCAGACACTCGATGGTCTCCCGCGTCATGAGCAGATTTTCTTCAGGCGTTGTCTCCAGCGAGCGCTCCACGTCGAGCAGCCGCGACTTGACGACGATGACGGCGGCGGGAATGCGGTGCTTGTGCTGCACGATGAACTTCACATCGGGCCAATCTTCCACCTTGGCGCCGCGCCCGCGCGTGCGTCCGAACAATGCCAGCTTCATTTGGCCGGTATCGACAGAAGCCAGAGCGCCGGTGAGATCGGCGACGAACTGATTAGCCCCGGCAAACCCGATCTCCGCATAGCGCACGCCGAACGCCGCCATGCGCTGCAACAGCAGCACGGCGTTGGGCACCGAGATTTCGAGGTCCGGCTGCTGCAGCCCGTCGCGCAGGCTGGTGTCGAAGACCTCGACTTTTCTGATCGTGTTTTCTTTCATTGGGCCCTGCGTTGGCCGCAAATACGAGCAAATTTCCAAAAGATGCGCGGAAAAACTTTCAAGTTACCATCATATCCTGAGCGCAATACGTCCGATGGTGCGCCGATCTCGTGCACCTGTCCGGTGCTTCAACAAAAGCTAGACCGCCTGCGCGGCGGACGGCTCTGGCGAAGGCGGCGTGAGGAAGCCCACCTCCTGATCCTTGTATTGCAACTGGTAGAGCTTCCAGTAGAGGCCGCGCTGCGCCAGCAGTTCCTGGTGCGATCCCATCTCGCGTAACTGGCCTTTGTGCATCACGAGGATGGTGTCGGCCCTCTGAACTGTCGATAGCCGGTGCGCGATCAGCACGCTGGTGCGGCCTTCCACCATGCGTTCCAGCGCGCCGCGGATGCGCAGTTCGGTGTCGGTATCGACGCTGGAGGTTGCTTCGTCGAGAATGAGGATGCGCGGATCGTAGGCCAGCGCGCGGGCGAAGTTGATGAGCTGCTTTTGCCCGGTGGATAGAGAGTTGCCGCGCTCTCGCACCGGCTCGTCGAAACCGTGCGGCAGGCTCTCGATAAAGTCCAGCACGTTCACGTCGCGAGCGGCGCGCCGCATGACCGCCAAATCGATGTCCTCGTTGCCGAGGCGAATATTCTCTCCGATGGTTCCGGAGAAGAGAAACGGATCCTGCAGGACGACCGCGAAGTGCTCACGCAGCGCGGTCAGGTCGTGCTCACGCAGATCCACGCCATCCAGCAGGATGCGGCCGGCAGTGACTTCGTAGAAGCGCATCATCAGGCTGGTAAGCGTGGTTTTGCCCGCGCCGGTATGGCCAACGATGGCCACCGTCTGGCCTGGCTCGATGGTGAAGGAGACGTCTTTCAAAATCCACTCGATGCCGTCGAGGCCGGCCAGTTCCGCGCCGTCGGCGGCCGATTGCTCGGCCCTGGTCACCGCTGCTTTTTGTGCGTCGGTCAATTTCTGATATGTGAACCATACGTGGTCGAACTCAATTCGATTCGAGCCGTCGCCCTGGATGGGCTGCGCCGGGCTCACGATCTCCGGCGCCGAGTCCATGAGCTTGAAGATGCGCTCACAGGCAGCCATGGCCGCCTGAAGGATGTTATATTTGTCGCTCAAATCCTGAATGGGGCGCCAGAAACGCAGTGAGAACTGGGTAAACATGACGAGCACGCCGATGGTGACGGTGGGCGGCAGGCGAAGCACGCCGTTTCCGCCGCGCCAGACGACGAGCGCGATCGCCACGGAGGAGAGAAAGTCGACCGCCGGGTAATACAGCGAGTAGGCGAAGATGGTGTCGATGAAGGCGATCATGTGCTGCCGGTTCACGTCTTCAAAGTCCTTGAAGGCGCGGTCTTCGCGGTTGAAGAGCTGCACCACGCTCATGCCCGAGATGTGTTCCTGAGTGAAGCTGTTGATGCGCGCGATGGCGGTGCGCACGCGGCGGTAGCTTTCGCGCACGTGGTCGCGGAAGATGCGCGTGACGATAAGAATGAGCGGCAAAACCGAGAATGCGAGCAGCGCCAGCCACCAGCTGATGGCCAGCATGACGGCGGCCATGATGGTAAGCATGAAGGCATCGTTGACGATGGCCAGCACGCCGTCGGTAAACATGTCGTTGATGGCGTCGACGTCGGAGGTGAGGCGTGTGACCAGGCGGCCGACGGGATGAACGTCGAAGAATCCCACGTGCATGCGCTGCATGTGGCGGAAAATGTCGCGGCGCAGATCGAACATGATCTTCTGGCCGGTCCATTGCATCAGGTAAACCTGGACGAACTGGAAGAGGTAAGCCGCGACGAGCAGCGCGAAGTAAATGGTGGCGAGGCGCGTGATGCCCTGATAGGGATCGGATGGGAGAATGCGCGCGAGCGGGCTCGAATTGGCGACCCAGTGTGCGACGAAATTGGAGGAGTCCAGGTCGCCTTTTTCTGGGGCCATGTAGCGATCCACGGCGACCATGACAAGAATGGGCCCGGCAACGTCGCAGAGGGATTTGAGCGACACCGCAATCGAAGCGGTGCCGGCCTGGAGCCAGTAGGGGCGCACGTAGTGTCCAAGCCGGCGCATGAGTCGCGCATCGTAGACCTTGCCAACCACATCGTCGTCGCGCCGGCGCACAGGCTGCCCTGCTCCGTCCGAGGAGCCGTTCGAGGAACCGTTCAACGCACCGTTTTGCTGGATTTGCTCTTTTTCTTTTTCCGCCATTGGCCGGGTGGGAAAGCTTCCGTCTTTATTGTACGGGGATCAGGGTTTTAAGGCAGGGAAACCACAGGCGCGAAAAGGAATGGATGCGGTAGTGCGGCATGCCCATCGTAATCCGAACGGCTACCCGCCGTTATTCGTCTTCGGCGCGGGCTTCGTCCCGGGCTTCGGCTTGGGTGCTGGCCGCGAGACTCCCATGCTTAACAGAAGGTAGCCAAATCCTTTGCGCAGCAGATCAGCCAGACTCATAGTCGCACTTCCCTTTTGTCTCCAAACAAGCTCGAATCAGGCACGGTTCCACTCTCACTGTGATTTTGTCTTCGCCCTAAGCGGGACCGCATCCTGCGGCGGTTGTCCGCCGCGCACGATCGCCAGCGCCCCAGGCGGCAGCGGCTTGTCGGCATTGGAAAGCAGAATGGCCACCTGCCAAATCTGAGTGTCAGAGAGCACGTCGCGGAAAGCCGGCATTCCGGAGAGGCGGATGCCGTTTGCAACCTTCCAGTAGGTCTCGCCCGGCGGGTCATCGCTCACGCCGACTACATCGCTGTTGCGGTGTTTCTCCCAAAGCGGCGGCGCCTTGGGGTACATGTGCGCGGCAAAACTCGAGGGCTTGCCATAAAAACCGTGGCACGCGGCGCACTGATCGCGGTAGGCCTGCGCGCCGGCAACAAGATTTTCTTCATCGGCCTGAATCGGCGGGCTGGCGGGCATCTCGCGATCGATACGCGCGTTGAGGGGTACATGCGTAATCTGCCGCTCGAATGGCAGCGGCGGATCGGCTACCGCCACCGGCGGTTGCCCCCAACGGAACCACGCCAGTAGCGCCGCCGGCGCCAACACCAACCCCAGTACAACTCCAAGAACGATCCGTCCCATCCTGCTTTACCCCTCCCTTGGTTATCATCGCAGAGATTTTTCGGGCTCCTGGGATAAACCGGAGTTCCGATCCGGCAACCTAGAGCCTGCAATCGTTCGCCGCCGGCCGGTGCCGGTTCGCCCCGGTGCGCGTCTAACTTCCGCGCGCCGGTTCATCGGCCCCGGCACAAGAGTGCGCCTGGAGATGGTTTAATACCAAGTGAGGGAGCATTCCTTCGAGATCGTTCTGAATCTACGATCCCCGGGAAGCAATTCCGCCGCGGCGGACGTCCTTGGGGCGGTCAACGAATGTGCTTCCATACTCGAACCGGTCTCACCTGCCGGCCGAATCAACCCGTAGATGTCCTGGGCTCCGCTTTGATGCGGGTTCCATGTCGCCGTAACAGGATGCTCCGGAGTTGGTGAAACCGGTTGTTCCGTGGAGGAAAGTCTAGCCCGATGGTCTCATTTCGCTCTTTTGCTCTTTTGCTGGCGCTCGGATCTCCGGCAATGCCCGCCGTTCTGGCCCAAAGCTCAAGCAGCTCCTTATCCAATCCTATCCAGGATCCAACGGTGTACCTGGCTCAAAACGCGCCCTCCGGCGAAGCCCAGCAGGTTCCCGGCGAGACCCCGGGGGAATTGAGCGTACAGGAGCGGATTCGCCAGCGCCGCGAGCAGCGCCGCATGACGGCGATCCACGATGCCTACGACCACCGCTGGGAATCGTACATGGACATGGGGTACCTGCGCTTTCGGCCGGGCCCTGGCCTTCAGCCGGGCGCACCTTTGCAGCGGCTCACCTACTACGCGTGGGAGAGCAGGCCTCACCCGCTTTTCCACTGAACGGCTTGGCTTCACGCTCGACGGGCGCGGATACTACGGCACTGCTTTTGTCGGCGTGAGCCAGGAAAGTCAGGGCTACTTCACCCGGCCAGCCATCAGCCAATACGATCTGCTCGTCGGCCCTGTCTACCGCTTTTATCTGCAGCCCAAATTCTCCATCTCCGGGCGCGTTATGGCGGGACTGGCCTATGGGAATTTTTCCGGCGACACCAACCGCGTTCCGCCCCAGTCCCTCGGCCTGTATCCCGACGGCGCTACATATGCGGCAACCGTCAACGTGATCGGTGAGTACAATCTCACTCCCAACATCGCCTTCAAACTGGTGCCCGAATATTTCTTTACCGGCTTCGGTTCCACCACGCAAGCCAGCCGCGGCTTTACCATCGGTATTGCTTACCGCTTTGGCAGGCAGTGATACGGGGCAGGGGATTGGCGAATCCTGCGTGGGCGGTATGTGCAGCAAGCTTTGAGAAATCGGGTGCGAAAGACGCGATTTGGAACGGTCGGAGCCGCTCTTCAAGAACGAATCTTTCCACTGATCTCTGACCACTGATCACTGCAGGATCGGAATCCCCGCAATCCGCTTCTGCCACTCCGCCGGGCCGGTCACGTGCACGCTGGTTCCCTTCGAATCCACGGCCACCGTCACCGGCATGTCTTTCACTTCGAACTCGCAGATGGCCTCCATGCCGAGATCCGCGAAGGCCAGCACCCTCGATGCGCGAATCGCCTTCGAGACCAGGTATGCCGCGCCGCCCACGGCCATCAGATATACCGCGCCGAACTCGCGGATAGCCGCGATCGCTTCCGGTCCCCGCTCGGCCTTGCCCACCATGCCCAGCAACCCTGTCTCGGCCAGCATCTGCCGCGTGAACTTGTCCATGCGCGTGGCCGTTGTCGGACCGGCAGGCCCCACGACCTCGTCGCGCACCGGGTCGACCGGACCGACGTAGTAGATGAATCGATCGCGAAAGTCGACCGGCAGCTTTTCGCCGCGGTTGAGCATGTCGCTCATACGCTTGTGCGCCGCGTCGCGCCCGGTAAGCAGCTTGCCGGATAGCAGCAGCACCTCGCCCGGCTTCCAGGTTGCGGCTTCGGCGCGTGTCACAGTATCCAGATTCACCCGCCGCGCTCCGGAGACATCGTAAGTGAGCTTCGGCCAGTCGTCGAGCGAAGGCGGATCGAGGAAAACCGGCCCCGAGCCATCGAGAACAATGTGCGCGTGGCGCGTGGCCGCGCAATTGGGGATCATGGCGACGGGCAGATTGGCCGCGTGCGACGGGTAGTCGAGCACCTTCACGTCGAGCACGGTCGTCAGCCCGCCCAATCCCTGCGCGCCGATGCCCAGCCGGTTCACCTTGTCGTAGAGCTCGACGCGAAGCTTTTCGGCGGTGGTTTTGGGACCGCGGGCAATGAGTTCCTGCATGTCGATAGGGTCCATCAGAGATTGTTTGGCCAGCAGCATCGACTTCTCCGAAGTGCCGCCGATACCGATGCCGAGAATACCCGGCGGGCACCAGCCTGCGCCCATCGTGGGAACCGTTTTGAGCACCCACTCGACGACCGAGTCCGAGGGATTCAGCATGGTGAACTTGGATTTTGCTTCAGACCCTCCGCCCTTGGCCGCGACCGTCGCCTCCACCGTGTTGCCGCGAACCAGATCGACGGTGACGCAGGCCGGCGTGTTGTCCTGCGTGTTCTTGCGCGCACCGGCGGGATCGGCCAGCACCGAGGCGCGCAGCTTGTTGTCGGGGTCGAGGTAGGCGCGGCGGACGCCTTCGTCTACCATCTGCTGCATATCCTTCGGATCTTCGCCCGGCGCAGCCGCGAAGCGCACATCCATGCCCAGCTTGACGAAGGCGTTCACGATGCCCGTGTCCTGGCAGACTGGCCGGTGGCCTTCGGCGGACATGCGGCTGTTGATGAGAATCTGCGCCATGGCGTCGCGCGCGGCGGGCGACTGCTCGCGCTCGTAGGCCTGGGCGAGGCTTTTGATGTAATCGACGGGATGGTAGTAGCTGATGTACTGCAGCGCGCCCGCTACGCTCGCGATGAAATCTTCCTGCCGGATGACGGTCATGAGGGTTCCCTCAACTCTCTAGGGTATTCGATGCCGGATGGGGCGTGGAAACAGCAGGCACGCTCGGAGGCGTGAATTGAGCTTGGAGATTCCGGCTTTGGGGAATGGTGGAGGGAGAGAGTCGACGAAGCAGAAGGCGTTTACCATCTGCTCCGCCTGGACGAAGCGCATTTCCGCAGATGTGTGATCAAAGGCTGCCCCACAGCGCGGCCCGAATGGAATGATCGAAGCACACAGCTCAGGCCGCTGCGCCACCGCGCGCTGTTATCGGCGCGCTCAACTGCTGGCGCAGGCTGCCCGCCAGGTCCGCGACCACGCGCAGCCGGTCCGCTACCGGGGGCGGCACCTCGCTTGCGCTCAGCGCCAGTTGCGACTGCAGGAGTAGGCCTGCGACCGTGGACTTCAGCTCGGACTCCATGGCAGCCGCCGCGGCGCGGCGAGCCAGCGCCTGCTCGCGCTCGCGGCGGTGGAGCGCCGAGCGAATCTCGCGCACCAGCCGTCCCGCGCCGGAGACGGCGAAGTTGATCTGCAGGGGAATGGCTAGGCCGGCCTGCTCGCAGATGCGGTCAGTGGCCGCCGGGTCGCACTCGGCCAGGGTCTCGTCGATAACGACCGCCAAAAACTCGCGGCGGCGCAATGCGGTGAGCGCGTCGCGGCGTCCCTGCGCGACTTCCACATCCATACCCAGTTGCGCGCCAACGGTGGCGGCGCAGTTCGAAGCGCCTTCAATTCCAGTCACCATGAGAATGCTCATGTTCGTTCCCCGATTTTGGTTTTGCAACCTCTCGTTTGGAGCTTTTAGCCGTCTGCTCTCAGCCTTCGAGCCGCCGTTGTATCCGCGACCAGCTTTCAATTGCCAGGAGCGGCTGCCCGGGTACAAAGCCGGACATCCAAAGGCTCGCGAAAGAAGCGGTTATCGGATGGCTGATGGCTGCCCTGATTCCTCCTGCATGGGGTCGGCGATGCCGTACTCCTTCAGCTTGCGGTAGAGCGTCGTCTTGCCGATTCCCAGAAGCTTCGCGGCCTGCAGCTTGTCGCCTTTCAGGGTGCGGATGGCGCCCAGAATCGCCTCGCGCTCAAGCTCGGCCAGCGTCTTTAACTCGGGCGCGCCGGCCGCACCGGCATCTTCGCCGGCGGCCGCGGCTGCTCGCCGCGCCTCCAGTCCCTGCTGCTGGAGCTGCGTAGGCAGATCGCCCAGGTGCAGCACCGGCCCTGAGCTGAGCGCGCAGGCGCGCTCCAGAGAGTTTTCGAGCTCGCGGACGTTGCCCGGCCAGTCGTGGCGCATCATGGTGCGCAGCGCCTCGTCGCTCAACGTGAACTTGCGGTTGTGCTCGCGGCTGATGCGGTCAAGGAAGTGCGCCGCCAGCAGCGGAATGTCCTCGCTGCGGTCGCGCAGCGGCGGCAACCGCAGGTTGACCACGTTCAGCCGGTAGAACAGGTCCTTGCGGAAGGTTCCCTTCTCGACCATCACGGCCAGATCGCGGTTGGTGGCGGCCACAATGCGCGCCTTGATAGGAACACGATGGGTAGCGCCCACCGGCCGGACTTCTTTCTCCTGCAGGGCGCGCAGCAGCTTGGCCTGCAGATCGAGCGAGAGCTCGCCGATCTCGTCGAGAAAGACCGTTCCCCCTTCAGCCGAGACCAGCAACCCATCCTTGGAGTGGTTGGCTCCGGTGAACGCACCCTTGACGTAGCCGAAGAGCTCGCTCTCGATAAGCGTGGGCACCAGCGAGCCGCAGTCGACAGGCAGGAAGGGCTTGGTGGAGTTAGGACCATAGGCGTGGATGGTCCGCGCCACCAGCTCCTTGCCCGTGCCGCTCTCGCCCAGGATCAGGACCGGGTGCGTGCTCTGGGCGACCTTCGAAAGGATGCGGTAAACCTTCTCCATCTCCGGCGAGCGGCCGATCATCGAACCCAAACCTTCCGACAGGCGCAGCCGTTCGCGCAACTGCCGCGTCGCGGTGTCGGTCATGTGGCTTTGCGCGGCGCGGTCCAGCACGGTCGAAAGCTCGTCCATGGCAAAGGGCTTGGTCAGGTAGTCCGAGGCGCCGCATCGCATGGCTTCAACCGCCGCGTTCACCGAGCCCGTCGCGGTCATGGCGATCACCGACAGGTCGGGGTAGAGAAGCTTGACCTCGGAGACCAGTTCCAGGCCTTCGTTCGATCCCGCGGGCAAGTTCACCAGCAGAATGTCGGCGATGTGGCCGCGCAGAAGGCTGCGCGCCTGGCCCAGGTCGCCCGTGCTCTCGACGGCATAGCCAAGGGTCGTGGCAATCTCGGCGCAGGCCGAGCGCACTGCCGCGTCCGCGTCCACCACCAGCAGATGAAGGCGGACCGGCGGCTCCCCAAGTTGTGGAATAAACTCCATCTCGCGTGTGTTGAAGACTGTATTCAGCATTGTATTCGCCTTTCGCAGGTTCCAAGAAAACCAAAGTGCTCGCGGCAGCTTTCGATCGAAGCTTGTAGCCAGGAGCTTGTAGCTCTTGGCTTTCAGCTTTTAGCCTGTAGCCTTTAGCGGTTAGCGTTTCGCCGTCTTCTTCAGGGCCTGATGCCGGCGGATTCCGGCCAAGGCCCAACCAGGCACGAACAAGCGAATAGCGAACGGCTAAGGGCTAGAAGCTGGTTCTCCGCACCGGAAGCTCGATCTCAAAGCGCGCTCCGCCCTGCTCCCGGTTGCCGGCTGTGATGCGTCCTCCTGCGCCCTCCACGATCGATCGGGTGATGGTGAGGCCCAGACCGCGATGGCGGAGCGTCCAGTTGCCGCTCGATCCCTCGCTCATACCGTGCGTGGTGTATCCGGAGGCGAAGATCCCCTCCAGGCTCTCTTCGGGGATTCCCGGCCCGTTGTCCTCGACGGTCATCAGGAGGTAGGCCGCGGTGCCCTGGGTAGCCGCGCGCTCGCGCAGGCCGATATGGATGCGCCCGCCGGAGGGCATGGCCTCAGTCGCATTTTTAACCAGATTCACCAGAATCCGCGTCAGGTCCTCGCCCGTGAGCCTCACCGGGCGCGCCCCTCCGTCGGCAACGGCAGTCAGAGCGATGGTTGGCCCGGCCAGCGCTGCCAGCAGATTGCGGTTGGCGAGCAGATCGGCGGCCAGATTAGCCACCGGCATGGCCGGCAGCAGATCCCAGCGCCGGTTCGCGGCGGCGCGGCGGCGGTTCCTGTGCCTTTGCCGAAACCCAGCCCGATTGCCGTGCCCGCGTCCGGGTCGGGTCCAGCCTCCGGCGCCGACGGCGTCCATCGTCTCGATTCCAGCGGGTAATCAATATAGGTTGCCGCTGTCTTCGCGGCCCCTTCAGCGTCCAGGGCGACGATCTTCTCCACCAACCGGCGGCTGGCCGCGGCCACCAACCGCAGTTCGTGGCCGTAATGCAGAAATGGGGTGGCCAGAACTCCCGGCTCCTCCAGGAGGTCGCAGTAGAGGCCCAGCGCCGTGACCATGTTGCGCGCGTCGTGTGCCACCTCGGGGAGGGTTTCGCCCGGGCCGCGCAGCGTAGCCAGCGTCTCGACCACCGTTTCCACCCTTTTGCGCTCCTCGCCGTACGGCTTTCGCCCCACGCTCTCGCGCCTCCGCGCCGTGCTCTCCCGTTTTCTCGCCGCTCTGTCTGTTGCCGCCACGCGTTCCGCCTGCTGCATATGCCGGTTCCTTTCCTGAATCATTGGACAGTGCCCAGTGAACAGTGGTCCGTTCGAAGGTCCCACCGCTGTCATTGAAACTGCCCTTCTCTGTTGCCTCGCCCACTTCCCGTTTCTGCTTCTGCCGATGGGCTTTGTCCTGTTTTCATACACGTTACGTGCCAAACCAGAACGCACTCCCTAAGTTCCTGATAAGAGAATGGATGAAGGCGGGATCGAGCGTTCTCCGGCGCGCCGGTGTGCTTCCCGTATGTTCCAAAACGGAACTGACGGTCGCCAGAGTCGAGCATAAAAACCGTTTTATGTCAGCCACTTGCGATCATTTTCCTCCTCTGGAACTCGAATCATCTCTATTCCCATCCCGGAACCGCCGATCCAGCTTTGCTCCCTTTCTGTCCTCGCTCTCGTACAATCCGTCTATGCACGCAACTGGGCATGTAATCGACCTCTCTCTTCGTCCCGGCGGCAGAGGCCCCACCGAGCTTCGCCCGCTCACGCTCACACCCGGGTTTGTCCAGACCGCCGAGGGCTCCGTCCTGGTGTCTCTGGGCAACACCCGCGTCCTTACCTGCGCCACGATCGAACAGGGCGTTCCCGGCTGGCTGCGTAATTCGGGGCGCGGCTGGGTCACGGCCGAGTACTCGATGCTGCCCCGTTCTACCGTCACCCGAACTCCCAGAGAAAGCGAGCGCGGCAAAATCGGTGGCCGCACACATGAGATTCAGCGGCTGATCGGCCGGAGCCTGCGCTCCGTGGTCGATATGCACGCTCTGGGCGAGCGCACCGTGATCCTCGACTGCGATGTGATCCAGGCCGACGGCGGCACGCGTACGGCGGCCATCACCGGCGCGGCCGTTGCTCTGGCGTTAGCGCTCGATGCCCTGGTCAGGGCGGGAACGCTGAAGACATCGCCGCTCAAACAACTGGTGGCCGCCACTTCTGTGGGAATCGTCGGCGGCGTGCCGCTGCTCGACCTTTGTTATGAAGAAGACGCGCAGGCCGAGGTGGATATGAACGTGGTGATGACCGCCGACGGGGGTCTCGTGGAGACCCAGGCCACGGCGGAACGAGGCAGTTTTTCTCGTGCACAATTGAATGTCTTGCTCGACTTCGCGGATGCGGGCCTGAAAGAGATCTTCGCCGCGCAGCGGGCGGTGCTGGAAAAAGCAGGGAGTAGGAAGTAGGCAGCAGGAAGTAAGGAAACGACGGGCCAGGGGAACGCGAGAGCGGGGAACGACGATCAGAGACTAATCTGTCTCGCGGCGATTCTCCTCGATTCTGAATCTACCGCGCGAGAAAATTGTTGCATCGGCCGGCCTCGTGATCGAATCCAGTCGAATGGGACAGCCCTACCCGCAAATTCCGTTTATTGGGGAGAATCCTCATGCCGGCGAAGAAAACTCCGGGAAAAATCGCGCGTCACAGACCGCGACGCATCCCTGCGGCAACATCTGCTCGACCTGCTCGCGGGCGGGCAGGCGCACGCGACCTTCGACGCCGCCACCAAGGGCATTCCCCCAGCGCTGCGCGGCAAGCGGCCCAAGGGCGCCGAACACTCGCCGTGGGAGATCCTCGAGCACCTGCGCATCGCGCAATGGGACATTCTGGAATTTTCGCGCGACGCCGGCCACCAATCGCCCGAATGGCCGGGCGGCTACTGGCCTCGAACGCCCGCGCCGCCGGACGAAAAGGCCTGGGACAAAAGTGTCCGCGCTTTTCACCGGGACTTGAAGGCAATGTGCAATCTTGTCAAGGATCCGTCCACCGATCTTCACGCCAGAATCCCGCACGGCAGACGGGCAGACCATCCTGCGCGAAGCGCTGCTGGTTGCCGATCACAATGCCTACCATCTCGGCGAACTGGTGCTTGTCCGCCGCCTGCTCGGAGCCTGGAAATAAGGCCCGCACGGCCGATGTTCGCAGACTTCCGGTCCCAATTCCCTGGCTTCCCATTCTCGTGGCAAATGGTGAGACGCCGTTTCAACCTTTTGCCGGGGTGGTCCGTCTAGCAAGAGTGGGCTGGCTTTCTGATCCATTCGCCGCCACGGACACAGTTCTTCAGTCGGTATCGTTCGAAGTCTCAGCAACGAAGTGGCTTATCATCAAAAGAGGGCCACCTTGAAATACACCGGAAACGCAACAGAAACTGGAGGACCGCCTTAAATCGTGGAGCAAGACCCTATGCTAATTGGAAAGAAGATGCGCGACGCCATCCTGGCGCGAACGGCGCTGGCTGCGCTGCTCCTGGCAGCCGCGCCCTCCGTGCAGGCGCAGGTGACACGCTATCTGGGCACGATCACGGCCATCACCGGCGACACGCTCACGGTCAAGACAGACGCCGGCGACGTGCACCAAGTCGAGGTTCCATCCACCACGCAATTGAAGCGCATCGAGCCTGGGCAGACCGACTTGAGCAAAGCGGAAGCTCTCGACTTCAGCAGCCTGGCCGTGGGCGACCGGGTACTGGTGAACATTGACCCCAGCGCGACCGGTCCCGTGCCGCAGGCGTTGCGAATCATCGCCATCAAGCGGGCCGACGTCGCCCAGAAACAGCAAGCCGAGGCGGCGGCGTGGAATCAGGGAGTGCATGGCCTGGTGAAGAGCGTCGATCCCGCGGCAGGCGTGATTGTCGTCAGCGTGCGCCAGGGGCCCCAGACCCGGGAGATCACCGTAAATACCACCCCGTCCACGGTGCTCAAGCGGTACGCTTCCGGCTCCGTGCGCTTCGATCAGGCGCAGCCGGGCCCGATTGGCGACATTCATCCCGGTGACCAGCTTTGGGCTCGCGGAACGAAAAATGCCGATGACACCGCAATTGCGGCTGAAGCCGTGGTCTCGGGCAGCTTTCTCAGTATTGCCGGAACCGTCCTTTCAACCGATCCCTCCGCCTCGACACTGACGGTAAAGGACCTGGCCACGAAGAAGCCGGTCACGATCCGCGTGACCGCCGACTCACAGTTGCGGCGGCTGGACGATAATGTGGCCGATTTGATTGCCGCGCGGCTCAAGGCCGCTCAGGGAGCTACGGGCGAACATCCCGCTGGCGGCGCGCAGGGCGCGGGTGGAGGCGCGCAGCGCACCTTCAGACAGGGCACAGGCGGCACGGGAAGGATGGACCTTGAGACCGTGCTGGAGCGCGCGCCTGCGATTCAACTCGCCGGCCTCAAGAAGGGGGAAGCGGTAATGATCGTGGCAACACAGGACGCCGCGGGCGTGAACGCGATCAAGCTGCTGGCTGGAGTCGAACCGCTGCTCGAGTCTCCGGATGAGCAGAATCTGCTCTCCAACTGGAGCCTGAGCCAGGACGATTCCGAGGCGGGCGTCCAGTAATTCCATACCGTTTTCTTTCATCCATAAGCGAGGAAATCTTGTATTCGAAATCGCACTGCTTGATTGCTTTCATCGTTGCTTTTACGCTATCCCTCGCCGGCGAGGCAGTACGGGCGCAAACAGCGCCGGCAAGCCCGGCGGCCGCGGCGCAAGCCGCACCGGCCCCAACCGGGACATTTCACGGACACGTCATGGACCCCACCGGTGCGATGATTCCCGGCGCGCAGTTGACCATCTCTACCGCGGCCGGCAAAAAACTGGGCAACGTGACCTCCGACGCCGCCGGCGGCTACCAGGTGCGCGGGCTTCCCGCGGGAAGCTATGTGATCGAAGCAAACTACACGGGCTTCGCGCCGTTCGTATCGTCGCCGATTCCGTTGAGCGCCGGGCAGACCAAGAACGTCGACATCAAAATGGCCATCGAGGCCGCGCAACAGCAGATCGTGGTCACGGACGAAGGCGCACCGACGGTGAGCACAGAAGCCGGCAGTAACGCGAACGCTTTGGTCCTCAAGGGCAGCGACCTGAACGCCCTTTCCGACGATCCCGACGAACTCTCGAACGAACTGACGGCTCTGGCCGGCCCTTCCGCGGGGCCGAACGGCGGGCAGATTTACATCGACGGATTTACCGGCGGCCAACTGCCTCCCAAGTCGGCGATCCGCGAGATTCGCATCAACAGGAACCCGTTTTCGGCCGAGTTCGACCACATTGGCTACGGGCGAATCGAGATTCTCACCAAGCCGGGATCCGACACGCTGCACGGCCGGGTCTTCGCGCAGGGCAACGATAATACCTTTAATACCGGCAACCCGTTCACCGCTGAGCTTCCTTCGTACTACAGCTTCCAGTACAACGGCACTGTCAGCGGCCCACTTTCCAAATGGGCGTCGTTCTTCGTCAGCGTGGAACAGCGGAATACGCAGACCGACAATGTGTACTCGATTCTGGGCGGTCCGTTGTTTGACGAAGCCAGCAACACCTACACCGTTAGTCCCGGGTCGGTTGCGGGCAGCCTGTTCAGCCCTGCCAATCACCTCAATGTCTCGCCCCGCATCGATCTGCAACTTGGACAAAAGAACACGCTCACCATGCGCTACCAGTTCTATCGGAACAATGTGCGTGGCTCGCTTGGGCAAACGTCGCTTCCTACGACCTCTAGTACCTCCGACTACTATGAACACACGGTTCAACTGGACGATACGCAGGTGGTCAGCGACCGCCTTGTGAACGAGACGAGGTTTGAGTACCGGCGGGGGGCTTCCTCGTCCTCGCCCGTCAGCACCGCGCCCAGCTTCGGCGTGCCGGGTATGTTTTCCGCCGGTGGCAATGGAGGCCAGGTCTCCAACGCTCACATGGATCACTACGAGCTGCAGAACTACACCACGCTGACCCTGGGCACGCAGGCCATCAAGTTCGGCGCCTGGATCCGCGATGACCGCCAGGCAACTTCGACCGACGGAAACTTTAACGGCAACTTCGTCTTCCCCTCGGTCACCGCATTCGTCGACACATGGAACGGCGTCGAGGCCGGCGATACGGTTGCCCAGGTTGCCGCGGCCTGCCCTGCGGATCAAACCGGCGGATGCGTACCCACCGAACTCACCTACAACAGCCGGGCCGTATGCCTTCCAGGGGAATGTCTTCACCCCCGCGCTCTTCTACCAGGACGATTGGACGGTCAACAAGAATCTCACGCTCTCCGGCGGCTTGCGCTGGGAGTCGCAGAATCACATTGCGGATCACAGCGACTGGGCTCCGCGTGTGGCTTTTGCATACGCCCTTGACGGCCACAAGAAGGGCGCAGTATCCAAGACCGTTCTGCGCGGAGGTTTTGGCCTCTTCTACGATCGTTTCTCGGTGGGAAACCTGATGAACCTGGAAATGCTGAACGGCACCGCCAAGAGCCAGATCCAAACCACCATCAGCGATCCAACCTGTTTTAGCGGCACCAGCCTGAGCGCTATCACCGGCGGCCTGGCCTCGTGCGGCTCGGGAACGGCGGTCACGCCGGAGATTTACTCCATCTCGCCCACCTACCGGTCGCCCTACATGGAGCAGGCCGGCGCGAGCCTGGAGCGTCAACTGACCAAGGCTTCCACGCTCACCTTCACCTACATGCATTCCTCCGGGTTCCACCAACTGGTGGTGCGCGACTCAAACGCCTACGAGCCTGGAACATTCCAATATGGCAGCGCAACGCTCACCGGAACCCGCCCCGACTGCAAGCCTCGGCATCGTGCAACAGTACTTCCCCGAGGCGGTGTTCAACGAGAATCAGATCATCGTGAACATGAACGCCCGTTTCACACCCAAGTTCAGCATGATCGGCTTTTACGCGGCCAGTTGGGCGAACTCCGACGGTGGGGGCGGATCGAACCCTTCGAACTCTTATCGACTTGATGCAGGACTACGGGCGCTCCGGGTGGATCCATCCGCAGTGGCTTTTTCTGATGGGCAACTACACCGGTCCCTGGGAGATCACCTTCAACCCGTTCATCATCGCCCAGCAAGGCCATCCATACAACGTTACTTCGCCCTACGATCTGACCGGCGACAACTTCTTCAATGACCGGCCCGCCTATGCCGGCTCTTCAGCGATAGCCAGCAACGTGGTTCAGACCGGCTTTGGCGACCTGGACGTTGTTCCTCAGGCGGGTGAATCGATCATCCCAATTTCGCTGGGCAACAGCCCGTCCTCCGTTGCCGTCAACCTCCGCGTCGGACGAACCTTCGGGATCGGCCCCAAGGTGGAATCACCCTCCGGCGGCGCCGCCTCAGGGCGGTGGCCATTGCCACGGCGGCGGATTTGGCGGCCCGTTTGGCGACGGCGGCGGACGCGGCCCCATGGGCGGCGGCGCGAACTCGAACCCGAAGAAGTATTCGCTGAACTTCAACGTCCAGGCGCTGAACCTGTTCAACGACATCAATCTGGGCACGCCAGTGGGCGGTATTCAGCCAACTTACAATTCGGGCACCGGGCTTTACAGTCCGGGCGCGCAGTTCGGCAAATCGGCGGGCCTGGCCGGGGGAATCTTCTCCACCAGCTCGGCGTCGCGGCGCATCTATTTCCAGACAGCTTTCCAGTTCTGACCGCCGCGTAGGGACATCAGCTTGTGGTAGAGCGCCTCCCAGGTATCGGCGGTCGCGTCCATGCTGAAGTGCCGGACGACGCGCTCTCGCGCCGCGCGGCCCAGCCGATCGCGTTCTTCCCCGCTCTGCTGCATGGTTGCAATCATCGCCTCGGCCAACGCCGTGGGGTTCTTTGCCGGAACCACGACGCCTGCATCTCCGACTAACTCGCGCACGCCGCCCGCATCGGTGGCGACGACGGGTTTTTCCATGGCCATGGCTTCGCCCACGGCCAGCGGCATGCCTTCCCACACCGACCCCGATACGAATGCATCAGCCGCATCCAGCAGTGCAGGAATGTCGCGGCGCAGGCCAAGCAGCAGGACGTGTGCATCGACTCCCAGGTCCTTCGAGAGCACTTCCAGTGCTGCGAACTCTCCGGTTCGCTGCTCTCCCGCGACCCACAACCGCGCATCCGGCCGCCTCTCGCGCACCTGAGCGAAGGCGCGAATCAGATTGGGATAATCCTTCGCCGGAACAACGCGGCCAACAGCAAGCCAGACAAAGCTGGCGTTTGCCGCTCCAACGCCCATCTCCGTTCGCATGCGCGCTCTTTGTTCCCCATCGGGAGCGAATGTTTCGACCTCGATCCCGTTCAAAATGACCGCGCACTTACGCGGCGGTGCGGCCTTTTGCCGTGTAAAGTGCCGGGCGGCGGCCTCGCTTACGGCAACCGTACGGCTGCTCAGTCCATCCGTCAGCCGGTAAGCGGCCATGCGCCACCTGCCTTCCTCATGCACGTTATGTACTGTGGAAAGCACGACGAACCGGGGACCGACGAAGCCGAAGCAGGCGAGCAAAGATGTTGGCGTGAAAGCTGTGGCTGTGCACCAGATCCGGCCGGAATTCGCGCAGAAAATCGCGCCCTCGCTTCAGGCCTGCAAGAACGCTGCCCGGTGCTTTGCGTACGTTGAGGCGAAGCGTGGGAATCGCCGTGGGCCACTCTTCCGCAAGGCGCGGCATGAGCACCAGCACAGCCACCGTATGGCCGCGCTTGGCCATGCGCTCCGCACACTGCCAACGCCTGCTTTTCCGCCCCGCCCATGCCGAGAGACGTAGAGCAGGTAGACGATCCGCATCGGACCTGAAACCGAACCTTATTGAGGATTGATCGGATCGATGATACCGCAGAGTGCGCCGCCCTTGCAGGGGGCGAGAAGCGAAGGCCAATGAGAGTGTCGAGCGCAAACAGCCCTGGACCGAGAATCAGGATTAGCAGCGCGGCAAACCAGTAGGTGTAGGGCGTGGCGTTATAAAAATCGCTGGGGTTGGAGAGGATGTGCGAGAAGTTCACGCGGTCGTCGGGCACGCTCAGGTAGGCCATGGTCATATTGACGAAGAGAACCAGCGACACCAGCCGCGATGCCAGGCCAGCCGCGAGAAGCACTCCGCCCACAAGCTCCACGAGCGATACCAGCATTGCGGTCGCGCCGGGGTGCGGCAGGTTCAGGGAGGTGAAAAACTCCGTCACGCGATCGAGATGCGTCAGCTTTCCCCAGCCGTCCTGCGCGAACTGCCAGCCCCAGTAGAGCCGGATGGCAAGCAGCAAGGGGCTTTGCAGGCGGTTGAGAAATGCACGCATGCCAGCGTATGGGGCACGGATCAGATTCACAAATGTTCCCATTGACTTCCGTCCTGTTTTTAATGCAAAGCTTCAAGTTCCGGAGCGCAGATCCAACCCAGCTCAGCCCAGGTCCCAAACCAGTGTTGCACCTGCTCCGCGCGCTGACGCTTAGGGATGCGCGATCCGGCAAATCCCGCCTCGATAGCTTCGGCAAGGGTCGCGCCCGAGCGCAGTGCCGTAAGCGTTTGAAACTCTTCGCGTGCGATCTGCCGATAATAGACCGACAAGTCGAGCCGATGCGCGGCGAGCCAGGTGCCCTTGAGCGGCAGGCGAGGAACCGGAACGGCGGCGTCCGAATCCTCCTCATGCGCGACCCCGGCTTCGCTGGTCAGGCGCTTTTCGCGGTGGTGCAGCTCCAGCACCAGATCGTCGGCGGGGTAGCTGAGCGCGATGAGTCGCAGATGCGGTTGCAAGGCAAGCCGCGATTCGCCATCGAGCGTGGCGATCTGCTCCAAGGTGAGCGGATCGTGCTCTGCCGAATCGAACGCCTCCACAAAGGCCCACTCGATGCGCGCGACATCGACAGCCAATCGGTGACGGCGTCCGGCCTTTTCAGGATGGGCCGCAAGCCACGCGGGCAATTTCGATCCCAGATTGCGCAGGGTGAACGAACGGCTGGGATGCTCGGTCAAATACGCGACACTCAGCGCCTCAAATCGACGGCTGCCCACCACGGCCCGCACCGCGGGAAAATCTTCGGCCAGCGCACTGAGCACGCGGAACCAGTACTGGCGGTTGTAGATTTCGAGGCGCTCAAACGCAGTCAGGCGGCTGTTGGGCGCGATGAACGACTCGGCAACCTCGGCCATCGGGCGCCCATCGGGCGCGGTGGGCCGCATGCCCTCATCCGGTGTCAGCGGCCGCATCACCGCGGCGGCCATTTCGCGCTGCAACGCGGCTAAATCCATTGCATGTCCGTTGGCGTGAGCGGTCATTTTTCCGCTCCCGCAAGCTCGTGCGCTTTTTCTGTTTCCTGGCGATTCCTGTAGCGCTCGGCCTTCTTCGCCTCTGCGTGCACCTCCTCGAAGCTGGGGATGCGGTCGTCCCATTCGAGCAGCGTCGGCGTGGGCCCGCAGCGCTCGATGGCGCGCGCGTAAAGAGTCCAGACGGTATCGATCACAGGATGGTCGTGCGTGTCGAGGATGTACTTCTCGTACTTGGAGTGGCCGGCAATGTGTATCTGCGCCACGCGATGCGCGGGCACGGCATTCACGTAGTCCATGGGGTTGAACTCGTGGTTCATCGCCGAGACGTAGATGTTATTCACGTCGAGCAGAATGCCACAGTCGGCGCGCTCCACCACCTCCGTCAAAAACTCCCACTCCGTCATCTCGGAGCCGGTAAAGGCGGCGTAGGAGCTCACATTTTCAACGGCCAGGGGAATCTCGAGATAGTCCTGCACCATGCGCACGCGCTCCACGGTGCGATGGACGGCCTCCCAGGTGTAGGGCAGCGGGAGCAAATCGTGCGTGTAGGTGCCGTCCACCGAGCCCCAGCAGAGATGATCGCTGAGCCACGGCGTTTTGGTGCGGCGAGTGAGATGTTTCAGGCGCTTCAGATGTTCCGGGTCGGGCGCGGTCGCGGAGCCGAAGTACATCGAGACGCCGTGTTGCACCACGCGGTACTGCTCCAGAATGCGGTCGAGCGTGGCCAGCGGGCGGCCGGCATCGATCATGTAGTTTTCCGAGATAATCTCGAACCAGTCGACGACCGGCTTACGCGAAAGGATGTGCTCATAGTGCGGAATGCGCAGGCCTACGCCGACGCCGTGGTCTTGAAACGCATTGAAGCGGTTGCCGGGCATAGAGGCAGAGATTAGAGAACACAGATCAGCGAAGTTGTAGTTCGTGATTCGTGGACCGAAACTAATTTGGAGTTCGCAGTTCACAGCTCACAGGGAGGCGCAAGAGCGTGCCGGAAACTGTGCACGATGAACTGCGAACTGGGTACAGCTGGCTAGACGAGGCCCGGCATCTTGGAGCCGTCGGTGGCGCAGCCGCCCTTGCCCTTGCAACTGTTCTTGCCCTTGCAGCCGTTGTCGCTGGACTTGCAGCCGCCCTGGCCTTTGCAGTCGTTCTTGCCTTTACAGGAGTGCTTGGCGGTGGCGGCGTTGACGCCGTCATAGCGCAAACCCGCCTTGAGGAGCTTGGCAGCGCTTGCGGTTGTGGGGCTTTGCGTGGCCGCGTGGGCCGCAACGGCGCTTCCGCCGGCCAGGCCGGTGAGCGCTGCGCTGAGAAGCAATACGTTGAACTGGTTTTTCATGGCGTTTTTTTGACCTCGTTGGGGATTGCGCGGAGATCCTCCGCGGGTTTGGAGAAAGCAGGATGGTCAGCTCGTCCACCCTGCACAACCGGTGGTACGCAACCTTGGAGTGCCTGCGCGGCAAAATGGTTACAGGGAAACCGCGCGGCTGCTGAGATTCTACAACTCAGGAGCGCCGGTGCTGTCAATTGTGATTTATTTCGTTTCCGATTGGCCGCCGCGGGTGCTGTACGCTACTCTGTTTGAGCCTTATTGCGGGTTGGCGCCGTAGGGGGTCGAATGGAAAACACAAAAGGGTGGGGAGCGCTATCGGGCGCCACGGCTGTGATGGCGCTGCTGCAGAGCCTCTGCACGGCCATCCTGACCATCAACGGCATTCGCGTGGGGATCGGCCTTGCGGCGCTGGCTGCCGGCAGCATCGCCACGCCGCTGCTTTCCTTTCATCGCGACGCCATTCGCATCCCCATGCTGGCGTTTGCCGTAATCGGCGCGGTGGCGAACCTCGCGGTGCTTGGGTGGGTTTGGCGCCTGCGCGCGCGGCCCGAGTCGCAATGGCGTCAACGGGAGATCCCGAAGAAGCAGCGTCACTCCGAGCAGCTGCAGGTGGCGCTGGCGATTCTCACGCTGGTTCTCGTGGGACTGGAGATGTGGACTCATCCCATTGTGAATCATGGAGCTTCGGCGTTCTAGAGCCTGTTATTCACTTTCCTGCGGGTGCTCTGCCTGTGACTACGGTTCGGCCTGCTCTAATTCCTTATCCAACCGCTCGTGCAGGCGGGTGCTGAAGCCGGCGGGCAGCTCAAAGACGCGCCCGTCCGCGTAGAGCACCACCACATTGCGCGTTGAGTCCAGCACCGCCGAGCAGATCTCGCAGGTTTCCAGGTGCTTGTCGATCTCGGCGCGCAGCTCCGCGTCCACTTCTCCGTCGATGTAAGCGGAGATGTGCTCCCATACGTGTTTGCAGTCGATCCTCATCTTCCCCACCCAAAGAGCCGGCCACCCCGTTTGGGCGCAAACCCTTTCAGCCGTGGCGTCAGGCTTCGCTGCAAAAGAGCCCGCGCCCGGTGAAGGCGGACTTTGACCGCTGCCTCGGTGATGCCGAGCGCGGCCGCGGTTTCCCGCACGTCCATCTCTTCGATGTCTCTGAGCAGCACTACGTTACGGTAAATCTCCGGCAGGCCCTCAATGGCCTGGCGAAGCAGGGCGCCGAGCTCTTTGCGCTCCAGAGCCTCGGTGGGCACCTCTCGCCAACTGGTCAGGATCGCCGGCGTAAAATCCCCGCCCTGCTCTTCGCTGAGCGCGTCCAGCGATTCTTCCCGGCGAGTTCCAGCCTTGCGTAGCCGGCCCAGGCCCTCGTTGCGCGCTATGGAGAGCGCCCAGGTACGAAACTGTGATTCGCCGCGGAAGAGATGCAGATTGCGGTAGATCTTGATCGCCGACTCCTGTGCCGCATCCTCGGCCTCGGCTTCATTGCGCAAAATTGACAGCAGAAGGAAGTAAATGGGGCGCTCGCAGGGGCGGATTAGATCGTGAAATAGTTGCCGTTCCCCGGCCAGAATTCGGCGGATCGACTCCAATTCGGCTTCCGGATTGGCTGCGTTCGTCATTCTGCCCTGAATTTCGTACCGGCCGCTGGGTCCTTCTTGCCGCTCTCCTGGAAAAACTATACCGTGAGCACGTTCAGGGTACCCGAATAAGGATTCCATGATAAGCTTTGCAAATTCAAAAGAATCCCTATAGGAATTCCGGGGACTCGGCTGTACAATTCGCACATAGGAGATCTATGGCCGGAGACATGCAAATAACATGCAGCGATTGCGGGCAGGAATTTACCTTCACCGCTGCCGATCAGCAGTTCTTTCAGGAACGCGGTTATTCCACTCCCAAGCGTTGCAAACCTTGCCGTCAGGCGAAGAAAAACGAACAAGGGGGAGGTGGATCCGGCTACCGTTCGGCTCCTTCACAGGGAACGCCTGTGATTTGTTCGGGTTGTGGCCAGCCAACTACGGTTCCATTTGAGCCGCGTGGTGATCGTCCGGTGTATTGCCGCGATTGCTACACGGCGCGCAAAGGCAGCGGCGGCGGGCTCGCGAGGGCGCGACCGCTAATCGGGCACTGGCCGGTTCGCTGGCTGGAACAACCTGCGGCATGACAGTCCGCCGCGCCGGATTAAGTCCGGGAACGGCAAGTCTGTAGGGGAGTGTTCGATCGCCTCTACGCTCTTTGTGCGCCGTGGGGAATTTCTTCTCTGCACTGCAACTCCTCACATCCAACCGATGACCCGGGAACGCGCGATCGTTCCCGGGGTTCGACCGGAGCCGCGCCTTATTCGCAACTTCCATCTTGCCGGATTCATGGTATCTGCATTGGACAGAACCGCCGCCGCCCGATAAACTGACCCTCACGGCCCCCTCCCGGACATCCGTGTATTGAAGGAAGTTTGCCAAGGTCATGGCCTCCCAGCTCTCGTTCACCGGATTCGCCTGGAAGAATCTTCGGCGCCGGCGCCTCAGAACGTTGTTGACGCTTGTCGGAATCACGATGGGAATCGGTGCTTTCGTTGCTCTCGTGGGTTTCTCGCGCGCGTTTGAGCATGAATGGCTGCTTTTGTATCAGAACAGCGGTACAGACATCGCGGTTGTTGAAACGAACTTCCTGAACAGTTCGATGGATGAGTCGCTCGCAAACAAGATTCGCGCTCTGCCGGATGTGGCCGATGTGGCGCCGATGATCTTCAACCTGATGGATCTGACGCCGGATATCAATGCGCTGGTCTATGGCTGGCGCGCCGATTCCTACGAAATGGCTTCTCTGAATCTGGTCTCCGGACGCCGTTTCAACGCCGGAAAACCGGAAGTCCTGTTGGGCCAGGTCCTCGCCGACAACCTGAATAAAAAGGCCGGCGATACGCTCTCCATTGAGGGCACCACCTTCACGGTTGCGGGTATCTACCGGGGTGGCACGGCACTGGAAGCAGGAGCCGTGATCATGCCGCTCGGCCAGTTGCAAATCATCTCCAGCCGTCAAGGCAAAGTCTCGGCGTTCCATGTGCGGCTTAGGCCTGCTCCGTCCGGGGTGACGCAGGATGAATACGTGAAGCGTGTCGCGGCGGAGATTGAAGCCGCCTTGCCGGGAGTCCGCGCCGAACCCGCCGCGGAGCGCGCCGCCAACAATCAATTTGTCGACCTGGCCCATTCCGTTGCCTGGGGAACTTCGTCCATCGCGCTGCTCATCGGCATCCTGGGCATCGCCAACACCATGGCGATGTCGGTTTTCGAGCGCACCCGCGAGATCGGCATCCTGCGCGCGCTGGGCTGGAAGGGCCGGCATGTCATTCTGCTCATTCTCACTGAAGCAACGGCCCTGGGCCTTGCAGGCGGTTTTCTTGGCATCGGCATTGGATGGGGCGGGTTGCGCGTGCTTTCAGCCCTGCCGCAAACGGCGAGCATCGTCTCGGCATCCGTCTCGCCGCTTCACCTCTTCGAATCGCTTCTCATTGCCATTGCCTCCGGGCTCATCGCCGGAGCATACCCCGCGTGGCGCGGCGCGCGGCTTTCGCCTGTGGAGGCCCTGCGTTATGAGTGATCCTCTCCTTGAAGGGCGCGGATTGGTCAAGAACTACGATGACGGCCGTGTTTCGGCTCTGCGCGGCGTGGACATCCGGATTGACGCCGGTGAGTACGTCACAATCAGCGGACCGAGCGGAAGCGGGAAATCAACCCTCCTTCACATGCTGGGCGGGCTCGATTCTCCTTCAAGCGGCGAAGTTTTGTTCCGGGGATCCCCCCTGGGAACATCCGTAGATCTTGACACCTATCGCTCCTGCCAGGTCGGGTTCATCTTCCAGGCCTTTTACCTGCTGCCCACGCTCCGCGCCGTGGAGAATGTGCAGGTGGCCATGCTGGCGATGAATGGCCGAGGCAACCACCGCGCCGAGCGCGCCGCGGCTCTCCTCGAAGAGATGGGCTTGAAGCATCGCATGCGTCATTACCCCAATGAACTCTCCGCCGGCGAGCGGCAGCGGGTGGCCATTGCGCGCGCGCTGGCCAACGATCCGGCGATTCTTCTCGCCGACGAGCCCACCGGCAATCTCGACAGTGTCAACACGGCTCACATCATGGAGATTCTGCGCGGTATTCGTGAGCAGCGCGGCATGACTCTGGTGATCGTGACGCACGAAGATGAAATTGCTTCGAACGCTCCACGCCACATCCGCATCCGGGATGGCAGGGTCGAGCACGAAGGGCTGCGGCCATGAAGGTCCTCCGGGCGGTTTGCCTGGTCGCGCTGGTTCCGGTGCTGTACGCGCAGTCCGCCAATGTAAACGATCTGTTTGCCACGCAGCGCAAACAGATCGAAACGGCCGACTTTCGCGCCACAGGGCATCTGGTTTGGGTGCAGCCGGGTGGCGCGCGCATCAGCGTTCCCATCACCATCAAAGCCCGCTGGTTCCCCGGCTTGCTGCGTATGGTCGTGGAAGTGGGCGCGGCGCCAAAGACAACAGGCGCGGCGCCGTTCGGCGGGAGCCTCGCCACCCACGCTCTTTACGAAATGCGCCCCAACGGCGAAAGTTCGATATGGATCGCGCACCCCGGGGACAAATCCCTATCGCCCCTGCCCTTTGAAAAATGGAGCGACGGCCCGCTGGGGCCGGGTTTCAGCTATGAGGACTTTCTGGAAGAGCAATACTTCTGGCCGGGCCAGGTTTCAGAAGGCAAATCCAGATTCGGCGAGCGCGATTGCGATGTGGTCAAGAGCACGCCCGGCCCTGCCGACAGATCGCACTACGCGCAAGTGGAAACCTGGATTGACCCAACCATCGGATTCCCGGTCTATACCGAGAAAACGCTGAAAGACAGCGGCGCAGTGAAGGAGTTCACCTCGTATGGCCTGCGCCACGATCAAGGCCAATGGTCGGCTCACCAGATCGAAGAAACGACGCGCGGCCAGGCCGGCACAGCCCTGCTCATCTTCGACCGCGGTACCATCAGAGCCAACCTGAAAGCTGCTGACTTTAGTCCAGGGGAGCTTGTACACTTCTAGTGGTACCCATGCAACCGATTTTCTGGATTGCCGTGCTCGTCTCTGGTCTCATTGTGGCGGGTATCGTCTACCAAATGGTCGGCGGCCGCCGCGACCGCAGGCGTTATACCGCCGAGGGACGATGTGTACCCATCGGGGGCGGCCGCAGCATCTATCTTTTCGAACAGGGCACGGGCGAGCCGATCGTTCTCTTTGAAGCCGGGATCGGGGCCACGCATCTCAACTGGCGAGGCGTCCAGGAGGAGGCAGCCCGATCCACGCGTGCGGTTTCGTATGATCGCTGCGGCCTGGGCTGGAGCAGTCGTTCCCGCGCCCCGCGCACGCCCTCTAACATTGCCGTCGAGCTGCACCAGATGTTACGCAACGCCGGGCTCAATCCGCCTTTTATTCTAGTGGGACATTCGTTCGGCGGACTCGTGATGCGCCGCTTTGCGCTTCTTTACCCCGACGAAGTCACCGGTGTGGTGCTCATCGACCCGATGCGCTGCGAAGAATGGCCGCCGCTCGACCCCTCAAAACAATCTCAACTGGCTTTAGGCCGCAGACTGATTCGCTACGCGATGCCCGTCGCGAGCTGCGGTATCGCACGCCTGTTCGTCGCCCTGCTTTTCTGCCGGGCGGGCAACCTTTCTGACCAGATTGCCGGCGCCGCCGGCCGGAATAGCCGCCATGTGCTGAGCCGGATCAAGACTGAGGTCCGCAAAATGCCCCGCGCTGTGTGGCCTGCGGTCGCCGCGCACTGGTCGCGGCCCGCGTTCTATGCCGGACTGCGCAGCCACATTCGCTCTATCCCCGCCACCGTCACCGAGATGCACACGGCGGAGCCGATCCGCTCCATTCCCGTCACCGTGCTCACGCCCGGCAATACTGAGCCGCTCTCGCAGGAGTATCTGGATCGCATCGGCGACCGCACGCAACAGGTGATCGCCTCGGAGAGCGAACACTGGATTCACCTCGACGAGCCCGATTTGGTGATCGATTCCATTCGCGCCATGGTAGCCGCAACGGTAGATGAGACCGCGGCCGTTGCCGACTAAAGCATTTCTCCCTCCGCTGTATACCGGAGCCGATGACCTCAACTAGCGTTTCCCTCAGCCGGGGCCCCTGCAGACAGGTCTTCGTCCGTGGGGTGGAAGGAAACGCCACCCTTCCCGAAGATCAAATGGGCTATATGAGAAGGAGAAATGCTTTAGGTGAACCGCCTCTTCCCATTCACCGTCCCATTACGGCAATTGGGCCCATTTTTCCCTCCCCAGCTGCGCACGCAAGAAGATTCTTCGCTATTCTGTAACAAATCTCCTGTTTGTTGGCTTTCTTGATATAGGAAGCGAGGGCCCTATATGGAAGTAAAAGTGTCACAAGTTGAAGGCGTTCGGTTCGACATTCAGGCACGGTCCCACATCATCACGTGCGATCAGCCGATAGACAACGGCGGCGCGGATTCCGGCATGACTCCGCCTGAGCTGCTGCTGGCGTCGCTGGGCTCATGCGCCGCTTTTTATGCCGCGCAATATTTAAAAGCCCGCAATCTGGCTCAAAGCGGAGTTGAAGTCACGGTGACGGCGGAAAAGTTGATGCAGCCGGCACGGCTTGGCAACTTTCGCGTCGAGGTTGCGAGCCCCGTCCCGCTCACAGCTGAGCAAACAGACGGAATGATGCGCTTCGTGCACCACTGCCTGATCCACAACACGCTCTTGTCGCCGCCCAAGATCAAGATCGAGATCGCTGTCGGCGCCTTGCAGTAGTTTCGGGCGAGCCTTTCTGCGTGGGGATTCCTTTCTTCTTTGTGCGCTGATTCGAGCGCGCAGGTGCGGCCCGCGCCGCATCCGCGATCATCCACTGGGTCGATTCCGAATGGCGGCCGCATGGTAGACTGCCATTATGTCAGGATCGTTCGCCGCTTCCCCTTTGACCCGGCGCGCTCCGCTAGCCTTCGGCCTGTGCCTTTTGGCATTTCTCTTTGCAGTTGAAGCGAAGACGGCCTGGTATGGTCCGGCCGTTGGCGTCGGTAGCAGCGTTCGCGCCGCAAAGGCGCTGCCTGTGGCTACGCCAAAGGTTGTCGATCACGGCGTGTCCGTGCCCGCGCCCGATCCTGCGCATCCACATCTTGCATTTACGGTTCGCGCTGCGGCTGCTGCCGCTGGGTCAGCGCGCGTTCCTGTGTCAGCGGGAGGGGTCAACTTCATTAGCCATCTTCCGCTATTCTCATCGGCATGGTTTTCTCCTTCCAGTTTCTTCCGCCCTCCGCCGGCTTTCTAATCCCTTATTGATCGCATCTTGATCCCGTAGCCTCTTTTCCGCGAAGGGGCCTGGCGGTTTTGGGCGATGAGAAATTCGCACTGCTTCGTTTACTGGACCGCGCCATTTTTTTGAGCCGCGCCGGACTTGTGAGGAGTTGTCTGCTCAGGTTCGCTTCGATGAACTTGTTTTTGGGGCGGAGTAATCACGGCACATGGGGATCGACACGCCACGGTAACCTGCCGTCGGTCAACCAGCTTTCGGTGGGTTGCATCATACCCAATGCTACCCGCCCTCCATTGGTTCAATTCCCATTTGATTCCATGCACCGCGGCGGTAGACGGTGTTACGGCAATTCAGAGTTACTATGCCCTTTTGGTACTCGAGCAAGGTCGCTGTTCCCAGTTGGTCGCATCGGCTTGAACGCATCGGCCCGAAGTACAACTGCTCTGGAATTGCGGTAGGAACCAGGAGCAAGCTCGACATGCAGAGACGATTTTCTTTCATATTGGTAGCCTTGGCAGCCTCGTGCGCGGCATCGGGCATCACCTCATGCCACTCCGGAAACTCCGGCTCCGAAGCAAGCGCGGCTACGGTGCCCTCGGCGCGTGTCGCCGTGGCGCAGCGCGGCGACATCTCCCATGTCCTCACCCTGGCCGGCCAGTTCCAGGCTTATCAGATGGTCGATGTGCACCCCAAGGTGAGCGGCTACATGAAGCGCATTAACGTTGACATCGGCGACATCGTGCATCAGGGCGAGACACTGGCGGTTCTTGAAGTCCCCGAGCTGAAAGCGCAATTGGAGGGGACGGTCTTCGAGCTGAAACAAAGCCAGGAGGAGATTACTCGCGCGCAGCACGAGGTGAAGAGCGCCGAGGCGTTGAACTTCGCGCTGCACGCCGAGTCGGTGCGCTTGCAGCAGGCGGCCGCCACGCGGCCCGGGCTGATTGCGCAACAGGAACTGGACGACGCGCAAGCCAAAGGATCTGAATTCCCAGGCGCAGGTGGATGCGGCCAAAGCCGCACTGGCCGCGGCGCAGCAACATGCTGAGGCGGCGCGCGCCGACAATGAGCGCGTTCAGGCGCTGGAGAACTACACCACTGTTACCGCGCCCATCTCCGGCGTGGTCGTCTGGCGGTACGCCGATACCGGCGCCCTGATCCAGGGTGGCACCAACTCCAATGATCAGACCCTGCCCATTGTCCGCCTGTCGCAAAGCAGCCTTCTTCGCCTCCGCGTTCCCGTGCCCGAAGATGACGTGAAGTATGTCCACGAGGGCGACGTTTTAGAGGTTCGCGTCGACGCCATCAATCGCTCCTTCACCGGCAAAATCGTTCGCTTCACGCGCAGTGTAAACTTTGAAACCCGCACCATGGAGACGGAAGTGGACGTGGAGAACAAGGACCTCTCCATCGCTCCCGGTATGTATGCCAACACCGCGCTGCAGCTCGCGTCGGTCAAGGGTGTGGTGACAATCCCCGTCGAAGCTCTGGTGTTGAATGCGCATCAACAAGAGACGGTGTATGTACTGGACGGCGAGCAACCGCGTCCACATCCGCAATGTGATCAGGTGGGCTGGAAGGCCAAAAGCTGGCCGATATCACGAGCGGCCTGAATCCGGGCGACCGGGTGATCGTTGGCGGGCAGGAAAAATACCGCGAAGACGAAGAGGTCAGTCCGGTACTCGCCTCCGAGCCCGCTTCAGAAACCTTCCAGGAAACCGGCGGCACGATCGACCTGAAAGCCGAGGCAAACGGAGGAAGCCAGTAATGCCGAAATTTGCCCTGCGCTATCCCTTTTTCATCCTGATGCTATGCCTGGTGGTCACGCTGGTCGGAACCGTGACCGTGGCGCGCATGCCGGTGGACCTCTTCCCGCCGATCGATATGCCCGTGGTCGTGGTGGCTACGTTCTATAACGGCATGCCGCCGGAGCAGATCGAAGCCGACATCACCAACACCTTCGAGCGCTTCTTCACGCTGGCCGCCAACGTCGACCACAGCGAATCGCGCTCGCTCACCGGCGTCAGCCTCATCAAGATCTACTTCAAGCCGGGAACCGATCCCAATGCGGCGCTGAGCAACATTGCCAACCTCGCCATGGCCGACCTGCGCCGCTTGCCTCCGGGCACGCTTGCCGCCTGTGGTGCTGGGCATGACAGCTTCCACGCAGCCGGTCTGCCTGGTCACGCTGAAGGGCCAGGGGCTGAACGAGACGCGGCTCAAGGACCTGGCGCAATTCGAGGTGCGCAACCAGATCTCGAACGTGCAGGGCGCCTCGGTTCCGCAGCCCTACGGCGGAACCTACCGCCAGATCCAGATCTACGTCGATCCGCTCAAGCTCGAAGCGCGCAACCTGAGCCTGAATGACGTGGTCACCGCGGTGAACAATTCGAACCTGATCCTGCCCGCCGGCGATGTGCGCATCGGCTCCAAGGACTTCAACATTTACGCCAACAGCCAGTTTCCCGACGCCAACGCGATGAATGAAATGCCGCTGAAGTCGGTGGGCAACTCGTCGGTGCTGGTGGCCGACGTGGGCAAGGCGGTCGATTCCGGCGCGCTTGCAGTACAACATCGTGCGCATCGACGGCCAGCGCTCGGTCTACGTGCCCATCTTCAAGCAGGGCGGCGACAGCAACACCATCGAAATTGTCGACGGCATTAAGGCTGCAGTCAAAAAACTGGTCGATATTCCCGCCACTCTCAAGACCGCCGTGGTCTTCGATCAGTCGGTTTTCGTCAAGCTGGCCATCGCCAACGTCACGCGGGAAGCGGTCATCGGGCTGGTGATGACCGGCGTGATGATTCTTATCTTTCTGGGCAGCCCGCGCGCCACCGTTGCCGTGCTGCTCGCCGTTCCGCTCTCCATGCTGGTGTGCCTGCTGATCACGAATTGCATGGGCGGCTCCATCAACACCATGATCCTGGGCGGGCTGGCGCTTGTCTTCTCGCGCCTCATCGATAACGGCGTCATCGTGCTCGAGAACATCTTCCGCCACATGGAAATGGGCAAGTCTCCGCAGGTTGCCGCCGAAGAAGGCGGCGCCGAGGTTTCCATGGCCGTGCTGGCCGCAACCTTTACCACCGCCATCGTCTTCTTCCCCGTGACGTTCTTTCAGCGGCGTCAGCAAATACATCTTTACGCCGCTGGCACTGGGAGTGGTGTTTTCCATCTTCGCCTCCTATTTCTTCGCCATGACGGTGGTGCCGCTTTTCTGCGCGCAAGTTTATTCGCCAGGACCCGAAGGGCGAAGAACACGAAGGCGACATCGACGCCGTTGAAGGAACCAAACCAAACTTCTTCAAGCGCTTTCTGATCGTTTTCAATCGGCATTTCCAGCGGCTTCTCGACCGCTATGAGACGCTTGCCTTCCAGGTGCTGCAGCAGGCCGGGGTTCACCACCGCTGTCATGCTGCGGCGGGCTGGCGCTGCTTGCTCGCGGTGACGCTTTCCCTTTCTTGGCCGCGCCTATTTTCCGCGCACCGACCCCGGCCAGTTCATTATCAATGTGCGCATGCCCAGCGGCACGCGGCTCGAAGTGAGCAACGACTATATCGCCAAAGTCGAGAACGTCATCCGCAGCGTGGTGAAGCCGAAAGACCTGGGCATGATCGTCTCCAACATCGGCGTCTATCCCGATCTGTCCGCCATCTACACCACCAACGCCTCCATGGACACGGCCTTCGTGCAGACCAGCCTGAAAGAAGACCACAGCATTGGCAGCTATGAGTACATGCGCGAGGTGCAGGCAAAGCTCTCGCGCCAGATGCCGGAGCTCTCGACCTATTTCCAGGCCGGCGGTCTGGTCGACGGCGTGATCAACCAGGGACTTCCGGCGCCCATCGACATTCAGATCAAATCGAACGACATGGACAAGCGCCTACGATCTGGCCCAGCAACTGGCCGCTAAAATCCAGGCCATCCCCAACGTAAGCAGCGTGTACATCCCGCAAAGCATCGATTACCCCGGCATGGCGCTGAATATCGACCGCGAAAACGCCAGCCTGATCGGGCTTGTCCGCCAAGGATGTAGTGGACGACGTGATCACCGCGCTCACCTCCGACGGCATGGTGGCGCCCAGCTACTGGATCGATCCCAAGACCGGCAACAACTACATGGTCACGGTGCAGTACGCCAACCAGCTGGATCGACAACATGTCGCTCGAAGACTTGAAGAACATCCCGCTGCGCGGCGTACGGCCCGCCGGCTACACCCCGATGCAGGAGGGCGAGCAGGCCGATCCGGCTTCGCCGCCAGCTTCTCGCCGGCGATCACTCCGCGGGTTACGTGCCGTTGGGCGAGGTGGCCGATATTTCACAGATCAACACGCCAACCGAGGTGGATCATTACCAGATCCGCCGCGTGATCGACATCTATGTGGCCACCAAAACCGAGGCGCTGCAGGGCGTGGGAGCGCGAATCAACCAGCCTTCTGGCCGACACCAAGCACGACCGCAACACGGTGATCGACCTGCGCGGCGCCGTGGTCAGCATGAACGAGGCCTTCCACGATTTCGGCTTCGGCCTCATCATCGCCGTGCTGCTGGTCTACCTGATCCTGATGGCGCAGTTCACGCTCCTTCATCGATCCGTTCATCATTCTCATGGCCATTCCGCCGGGGCTGGTCGGAGTGGTGCTGATCCTGCTCGTCACCGGCAGCACGCTTAACATCATGTCGCTGATGGGCGTGATCATGATGGCCGGCATCGTGGTGTCGAACAGCATTCTGATCGTCGAGTTCGCGGGCATTCTGCACAAGCAGGGCAAGCCGCTGCTCGAGGCGACCGTCGAGGCCTGCCGGGTTCGTCTGCGGCCCATTCTCATGACGTCGCTGGCCACGCTGCTGGGCATGATTCCACTGGCGCTCGGGCTTGAAGCCGGCAGCGAGCAGTATGCGCCGCTGGCCCGCGCCATCATCGGCGGACTCGCCCTTTCCGTCGTCGTCACCGTCTTCCTGGTTCCCGCCGTCTATCTCGTCATCCACGGCCGGGGCGGAGGAAGCGCGCCTGCCGCGGAGGGTATGAACATGAGTAAGCAATCCGCAAATCTGCACATTCGTCCGCAGCTCTGCGCTGCATCTTGTCGGCGGCGCTCGGAGTTCTGCCCTGTCGCCGCTGCGGCCCAGCAGCAGCCGCTGCCCGACGCGCCGCCGACGCAACTCATCGCGGCTCTGGCGCAGGATTCCAGCCTCGCCAGCCAGCTCCGGCCGCCGGCTGCGCAGACCCGCAAACGCCGGACGAAGCACACGGCGCGCAACGCAGCCCGCGGGTCCGCCGCTCACCATTGCGCAGGCCGAGCAGATGGCCATCCGCAACAACCCCAACATCAGCGTCGCGCGCCTGCTCGCGCTCGCCCAGGCCCAGGTCACACGCGAAGCGCGCTCGGCCGAGATGCCCATGGCTTCCGGCGACCTGACGGCGGTCGACGCGCACGACGGACAGCCGCATCACCGCGGGGCCTGAACAACCCATCCGTTTACAACCGCGCGGCCGGCGGGCTGACCGTGAGCCAGTTGATTACCGACTTCGGCCGCACCCACAACCTGGTTCTCAGCGCGCAGTCCACCGCGAAGGCACAGCTCGAAAGCGAGCGCGCCACGGAACTCGACATCACGCTCGCCGTCGATCAGGCCTTCTACCAGGCGCTCACCGCGCAGGCCGTGCTGAAGGTGGCGCAGCAGACCGTCGCCCAGCGCCAGGCAACCGGCGATCAGGTTGGCGCCCTCACCAAGGCCAAGATCAAATCCGATCTCGACCTGAGCTTTGCCGATGTCCAGCTTTCCCAGGCCAAGCTGCTGCTGCTCGACGCGGAAAACAATGACGCAGTCTGCCATGGCCGCCTCAATAACGTCCTCGGCTCCGAGCAGGACCAGCAGTACTCGCTCGTCGACGAGACCAACGGCAATCCGCCGCCCGCGCCCGACGATCCCGAAGCGCTGGTGCAACGCCGCTTCACCGCGCGCCCCGACCTGGCCGCGCTCAACGACAGCTTCCTCGCCGCCCGAGCAGTACAGCACTGCCGAGCGCGATCTGTGGATGCCGACCGTCTCCGCAATGGCCGCCGTAGGCGGCACGCCCGTGCGCGCGCGACCAGATCCTGTCCTCCTGGTACGGCGCCGCCGGAGCCAACATCAGCATTCCAGTCTTCAATGGCTTTCTCTACAACGCCGAGGCGAAGGAAGCCAAACTGCGCGCGCAGGCCGCACAGGAACACGTCCGCAATCTGCGCGACATGATCGCGCGCGACGTGCGCACCGCCGTGCTCAATGCGCAGACCGCTTTCCAGCGCATCGGTGTCACCCAGCAATGCTCGATCAGGCCAACTTCGCGCTGGACCTGGCGCCGGCGCGCTACAAGATCGGCCTCAGCGGAATCGTCGAGATCACCCAGGCGCAGCTCAACCAGACCCAGGCCGAAATCGCACAACACCAACGCGCGCTATTCTTATCAAACCGCGTTGGCCGTTGTCCGCTATGAGATCGGGCAGTAGCACGGTGCCGGATCGCGGACCCGAATGACGCACCGGGTCGGCTCCGCTTAGCTTGCGCCCTTGTATTTCTGTTCCCTGTTCACTGCTTCTACGAGATGCGCACGCTCTTGCCCCGCGATAGCACGGCCGCCTTGCGCCGGTCCTTCGAGGCGTGATCGATCTTCTTCCAGAAGCCGATGAAATAATCGATCGCCGAGATCGTCGACACCAGCACGGTAAAGTAAATAGCCGCCATCGCGTACCACCTGACTGGAATGACCAGCACGCCGATCTGCCAGTAATCCCAGCGGTGGGCCAGGATGGCGGAAACCACAGCGACGATCTGCACCACGGTCTTCAGCTTTCCCAGTTCGCTGGCGGTGATGGTGAACCCTTCAGACGCTGCAATCGATCGCAGCCCGGAGATGAGGAACTCGCGGCCGATGATCACCACCACGATCCACACCTTCACGACCTGCGGGTTATAGGCCACCAGAGCGATCGAACGCGGCCGTCACCATGATCTTGTCGGCCAGTGGATCGAGCAGCATACCCATGGTCGTGATCTGCCCGCGCTTGCGCGCCAGATACCCGTCCAGCCCATCGGTAATCGAGGCCAGCACAAAGAGGATGGACGCCAGTGTCTCCTGCTCCCACCCGCGCCCTGCCAGGGAAAATGCGGCGACAGAATCCACAGGAACAGCGGAATCATGATGATCCGCGTCATCGTGATGGAATTGGGCAGGTTCATGCGGATCGCGGCACACTTTCGTGTCTCTGGCGGCGTGACACCATTATTGCACCAGACGCGATTCGACGCCCGAGGCTGGCCGGAGCGTGAAATGAGCAAGAAGCAGAGCTTATTCGCGCCCTACTTGTGCGGATGCGACACGACCAGCGGATACAAAGCAATCAGGTACTCGCCTTCGTCGCTGTCGACCCGGTCCATCTCCAGGAGTTCCACCGATGGTGACGTGATCAGCTGGGTGCGGAAAAAATACACTTTACCCGCTTCGGCGGTGAAATGCGCCAGATCTACGCGCTGATCGACGAAAGATGATTGCAACGTTGCGCAAACGTGGTGTTCGCCCGGAGCGACCGGAACGGCGAACCACGAATCGCCGTGATTGGCTCCCACCCACGCGCCATCGACCGCGTACTTGGTCGTTGGATAGGCCATTGAATCCCCTGACGGTCCCCCGGAATCGTGGATGAAGTAGACCAGCGCTTTTCCCGCAACGGGCGGCACGGAGCCGTGCTGGCTGCGATCCAGGCTGACCTTGTAGCTCACCCCTGCAGGCCCACAGGCCGATGCCACGCCACCCTGGCCCGGGTCTTGTCCGAATCCTTCTTTCTGTTGGGTGAACGCGATCGCGGCAACGCATAGAAAAACCAAAGCAACTTTCATTGTCTTGCTCCTTGCGGGCTGTGCGCCCAGCGAGAAGGATGCCCTTGCGCTCGAAAGGGTTGCTCCCGCGCACGGAATGGCGGAAGAAGCTCCGCGCTCTTCCCGCCACGTTGGTTGCCTCATACCCGGCGCGCTACGCGTAGAAGCCGCGCTGCTTGATCGTGAACGCCACGCGGTCGATCGCCAGCATATATGCGGCGATGCGGTTGTTCACATCGTGCGCCTCGGCGTAGCGCACCACATCTTCAAAGCTGTCGCGCAGAATGCTCTCCAACTGCTCATTGACAAGCGATTCCTTCCAGAAGTAGCCCTGCCGGTCCTGCACCCACTCAAAGTAGCTGGCTGTAACGCCGCCGGCGTTGGCCAGGATGTCGGGCACGATGAATATCCGCTTCTCGGCCAGAATCTCGTCGGCCACCGCGGTGGTGGGCCCGTTGGCGCCCTCCACCACGATGCGCGCTTTCACCCTGTCCGCGTTTCTGCTCGTGATCACGTTCTCCGTCGCCGCCGGAATCAGAATCTCGCACTCCGTCACCAGCAGTTCCTCGCTGGGCATGGCCTCGGCGCCGCGGAAACCGAGAATCGTGTTGTTACGGTACTTGTACTCGAGCAGTTGGTGAATATCGATGCCCGCCGAGTTGTACAGCCCGCCATCGCGCTCGGCAATGCCGACAACCTTGTAGCCCTGCTCTTGCATGAGCCGCGCGGCGTTCGATCCTACATTGCCGAATCCCTGGATCACCACCCGGCAGCCTTCGATGGGTAGATTCAGGTAGCGCAGGCTCTCGTTGCACACCACCATGACGCCGCGGCCCGTAGCCTCAATCCGCCCCTGCGAGCCGCCAATGTTCAGCGGCTTGCCGGTGACCACGCTGGTAACCGTTTTGCGCATGTGCATGGAATAGGTGTCCATGATCCATGCCATGGTTTGTTCGTTGGTGTTCACGTCCGGCGCGGGCACATCCTTTTCCGGCCCAATGAACTCAATGATCTCCGACGTGTAGCGGCGCGTCATCCGCTCCAGTTCGCCTTTGCTCATATTCTGCGGGTCGCAGATGACGCCGCCCTTGGCTCCGCCGAAGGGGATATTCACGACCGCGCACTTCCAGGTCATCCAGCTGGCCAACGCGCGCATCTCGTCCAACGTCACATCCGGCGCATAGCGGATGCCGCCCTTGCACGGGCCGCGCGCGATGTTGTGCTGCACGCGAAAGCCGGTGAACATATCGATCATGCCGTTATCGAGCATAACGGGAAAATGAACGATGATCTCCCGTTGCGGCGACCGCAGTACCTTCCATAACCCCTCATCGAGATTCAGCTTGCGCGCGGCAAAATCAAAGCGCGTGTTTTGCGCCTCCCAGGGATTGATCTCTTGATCCAGCGCGACCCCGGCCTTTTCAGTTGACATATCGATCTCCATCTCCCGCCGTTCTTCTGGCCACCCGGATTCTTAAACCAAGCCCCGCTTCTCAAGCATATAGGCGAAGCGTCGATTCTCACCCCTGTCTTTCCTGCCAGCGATTGTTCTCCGCAAGGCTTTCCGCATCTTCCACTCTTGAGCGTTCGGCTCCGTCGCGAGCGCTCGCGCGCCCAAACCTCAGTGAGTCTAGGCCACCCCAGGTTTCCCGTCAAGCTGCCAAGATCGTTGGTCAATCAATCGTCCTGCGCCGGATTCGCCTGTTCAGCCATCTGGCGCGTCGCGCGAACGCCGATCAGGCGGCCAGGCCGCACCAGCAGTTACACTTAGGCTGTGAAAGCCTCTTCCCTCCCGGTTCATCCGCCACGCAAGGAGTTCCTGGCCCTCGCCCGGACACACACGCTTGTCCCCGTCTGCCGCACCCTCATGGCCGATCTGGAAACGCCCGTCTCGGCCTTCTTGCGCGCGGCGTGGCCGGAGCGCGAGTGCTTTCTCCTCGAATCGGTCGAGGGCGGCGAGCAGGTCGGCCGGTACACCTTCATCGGGCTCACGCCGTTCAAGCGCATAGTAGCGCGTGGGCGTCAGATCGCCATCACCGAAGGCCGCAAGACCACCCACATTGAAGGCGACATCTTCGCCGTGCTTCGCGACGCGCTCGGCGGCCACAAGCCCGCGCGTCTGCCGGGATTGCCCCCCTTCACCGCCGGCGCCGTTGGCTTCTTTGCCTACGATGCCGTGCGCCAGATCGAACGGCTGCCAGCCGTTGCCAAGGACGAGCTCGGCATCCCCGACGCCTGCCTGCTCTTCTTCGACGAGGTTCTGGCCTTCGATCATGTGCGCAAGGAAATTTGGCTGGTGGTCACCGCCGACGTTTCTCGAGGCAAGCCCGGGAGCCGCATACGACCGCGCCCTGAAGCGGCTCGGCAAGCTGGAAAAGCGCCTCGCCCAGCCGCTGCCAATTCTCAAGCCCCGCAAGCCAATCAAGCCGGGCAAGCTCGAAGTGAAGCATCGCACCGCGAAAAAGGACTTTCTCGCGGCGGTGGAGCGCACGAAGGAATACATCCGCGCCGGCGACGCGTTTCAGGTGGTCCTCTCGCAGCGATTCGACGTCGAGCCCGGCGTTGACAGCTTCCAGGTCTATCGCGCGCTGCGTACCGTCAATCCCAGCCCCTACATGTTTTTCCTGCGCTTCGACCCGGATGGCCCGGTCGGTGCGGGGCCGGCCAACACAGCCAAGAAGCTCGTCCAAAAAGTCAAAACGCATCGGAGATGGTTGAGCTGGCCGGCTCGTCGCCCGAACTGCTGGTTCGCGTCAACAAAGGCAAAGTCGAATACCGGCCGATCGCAGGCACGCGGCGGCGCGGCGCAACCGAGGCCGAGGATAACGGGCTGGCGGAGGAGATGCTCCACGATGAAAAAGAGCGCGCCGAGCACGTCATGCTCGTCGATCTGGGCCGCAACGACGTTGGCCGCGTCAGCCGCTTCGGCAGCGTGAAGGTCGACAAGTTGATGTTCGTCGAGCGCTACTCGCACGTGATGCACATCGTGAGCGCGATTGAGGGCCGGCTGCGGCCCGAACTCACCGCCGTCGATGCGCTGCGCGCCTGCTTCCCTGCCGGAACGCTCTCCGGCGCGCCCAAAGTCCGCGCTATGGAAATCATCGAAGAGCTCGAACCTGCGCGGCGCGGCACCTACGGCGGCGCGGTCCTCTACGCCGATTTCTCCGGCAATCTCGACTCCTGCATCGCCATCCGCTCCATGCTGGCCGTCGGCGGAAAAGGATCCGTGCAGGCGGGCGCGGGCATTGTCGCCGACTCCGTGCCCGAGCTCGAGCATCAGGAGTCGCTCAACAAAGCCCAGGCCGTTATCCGCGCCATTGAGCGTGCGCGGGAAATGTAGCGCAGTCTTCCTGGATGGCCAGCTATTCCGGAAATCGACTGAGCGGCAGCCTGCCTGCGCGTGCGTCCTTGGAGGCAACGCATCCACAGGAGGAGAACGCAATGGAAAGAGTGTGGGGTTGGGTGAGAAACAATCTGGCGCTCGGGGCGAGTGTTGGCTCTGGGATTTCTGGCTGGGATCAGGGCGCGCGGTCAAGGCCTCCAGTTACGATTCCAGCGGGATGGGCGTGCAGTTCCAGCTACGCCGGAATCAACGAGGCAAGCTCGCTTGCTCGTCTTTGAGCCGCAAACGACGGACTGTCTACCTCTACCAGGGCGCAACCCCTTTGGAAATGCATAATGTGCAATGCACGCTACAAGATTTCAGATGACGCTGCCCTCGGCGAGGTCATTCACCGCTTCCTCGTGTCTCCGGTGCAGCGGCTGCTCAGCCCTGACAGTCTTCACTCCGCGCCAAACACGCGCTTGAAGAACCGCCCAATGCGGCGGAAGAATCCCGGTTTCTTTTGCTGCGCCGGGGCCTTCGCCGCTTGGCCGGCCCGACCGGCTTGACCGGCCGCGGCCGCTGATGCCGCGGGCGCTCCCGCCTGCGCCGCGCGATTGGCGCCGTTGACCGCAAAGGTATCCGTCGCATTCGGACCATGGCTCGGCGCGGCGGTAGCGACTGGTGGCGCGGATGCCGGCGTCAGTCCCTCACTCTGCGCCAGCGGAAACTCGTTGGCCTCGGACTTCGCCGGCGGCGGGCACCCGCACGGCTCCTTTTCCTGGTCCACCACCGACTGCAGGCTGCCGTGTTCGAACATTACCCGCTGGCCCGGTTGCACTCGATAGAGTCCTCCCTCAAATACGCTGGTCACCACCACATACGGCGCGTTCGCGCCCGCGTTATCCACGCACGTGTCGCCGTTGTCGCCCAGTCGTACCTTGACATCGGCCGGATTTGGCCCGCCAATCAGGATGCGAAAGAACGGCGTCAGCACCGCGTCGGCATTGCGCGCCCGTGCGTCGCTTGCCGCAAAGCTCATCTCCACCGCGCCGTGATCGAGCGCAATCAGCAACCCCGGTACCTCGCCGGCCGGTGTGCTCGAGTCTGCTGCGAGCTTTACCGAACTCGAGGCGCAAACGTGCAGCGTTCCTCGATATGGCAGCGTCACCTGCGCCGTTCCGTCCCGGCCGTGATCGTCCCGCTTCCTGTCATGTACGCTCGGCCGTTCCACGCTTGCAGCGATCCCGCGACCTCTAGCGCCGCGCCTGGAATGGACTTGTCGATGGGAACGATGGCGACAGGAGGCGAGCTGAATGTGGGGGCCGAACCACCCGCAGGGGGCTGCGCTGGCGGTACCGCATCTGCCGCCGGCGTTGCGCTGGCAGGTGCCGAAGCAGGTTGCGCCGCAGGCGTTTGCGCGCGACCCGCCAGGGCGAAAGCTGTCGAATACTCCCAGCCCGGCGGCCGTTACCGCTGCGCGCAGTTTACTTGAGCGGCGTGTCTTAGCTTTCGGCGCGGCACACATCGGCTACATGTCCAGAAAGTTGCGGATCATCTGGTGGCCGCCCTCGGTCAGCACGCTCTCGGGATGGAACTGCACGCCCTCGACGGGCAAACTGCGATGCCGCACGCCCATGATGACCGATCCCGAGCCGTTTGCCTCCGGTGTCCGCGCGGTTACGGTCAACTCGCCCGGCAGCGATTTCTGCTCCACAATGAGCGAGTGGTACCGCGTGCAGGTGAGCGGCGTGGGCAGCCCGGCAAAAATTCCCTTGCCGTCGTGTTCCACCGCGCTGGTCTTGCCGTGCATCAGCGTCTGCGCGCGCACCACTTTGCCGCCAAAAGCTTCCCCAATGGCCTGATGCCCCAGGCAAACTCCAAGAATCGGCGCCTTGCCCGCCATGTGCCGGATCAGCGGCACCAGAATCCCCGCCTCGTGCGGTGTGCACGGCCCAGGCGACAACAATATCCGCTCCGGATGCATGGCTTCCACCTCTTCCGGCGTCAACTCGTCGTTGCGCCGCACCACAACCTCCGCGCCCAGCTCTCCAAGATATTGCACGAGGTTGTACGTGAACGAATCGTAGTTGTCCAGAACAAAGACCATGGTGAACTCCAGTGTAACGCGCCGCGCAATGCGGTCTGCCGCGCGCCTGGCCCCTCAAGTAGTTTTCCTGGCTTGCGCCGCCTCGCGTGCATCTGCAACACTGGCCGTGGTTCTTTTCGATGGTCCTCCACTTCCTCATTCAAGGGCGCGTCCAGGGTGTCGGCTTCCGCTGGTTTGTACAGCGCGAGGCTGCCGAGTTGGAGCTGCGCGGCTGGGTCCGTAATACCGAAGACGGCGAGGTGGAAGTCGTCGCCGCGGGCGAGCCCGGAGACCTGGACGAGCTCCGCGTCAGCCTTCGCCGTGGCCCTCGTGGCGCACGCGTCGATCGCGTGGTCGAACACCACCTGGCTGAAAGCGAAGTCCAGGACCTTACCTCGTTTCGAATCGATGGCGCCTGGTGAGAGAGGAAAAACGACCTATTTCCAATGTTCCTCGATCCCTGCTCTTTCAGGCTGTAGACTGATCACTGACAAATGAAAGAGGAGCGCCGCACTGTCATGCTGCAGGAAGCAAAGCCCGTGAACGTGGAGGATCTGAAAAAACTGGTTCGCACCGTGCCGGATTTTCCCAAGCCGGGGATTCTCTTTTACGACATCACCACGCTGCTGAAAGATAAAACGGGATTTGCCCAGCTCATCGACGCCATGGCCGCGCATTATATTGGGCGCAACATCGACCTGATTCTTGGCATCGAGGCTCGCGGGTTCATCTTCGGCCCCGCTCTCGCCTACCGCCTGAATGCGGGTTTTGTGCCCGTCCGAAAACCAAGAAAATTACCCGCTCCCGTTGCTCGCGTCACCTATGAGCTGGAATACGGCTCGGACACGCTTGAGATCCACGTCGATGCCATCGCGCCGGGACAAAATGTGGTCCTGGTCGACGACCTGCTCGCCACCGGCGGCACGATGGAGGCCACGGTAAATTGGTCAAGCAGTTGGGCGGCGTCATCGCCGGCCTGGGCTTCGCCGTCGAGCTCGACTTCCTTAAGGGCCGCGATCGCTTTCGTGAGTACGACGTCTTCAGCCTGCTGCACTACGACGAGTAAATGAATCCTCGATTTGCGCCCACTTGCCATCGAAAACTCCGTGTCTGTGTCTCGCGTGGTATTCTGGGTGCCCCCAAATTTATCCCTGGAGGTAACAACGCATGAAACCTCATTTGGCTGTCAACGCAGCCGTGTGTCTTCTCATCGCAGGGTCTATCTTTGGCGCGGATCCCCGCGCTCGCCCAGTCCCGAACCGGGTGAGGTGCACCGCCCCAGCAAGTACCTGTATTTGACCAACGAATCCATCAAGCCCGGGATGGAAGGGGCCGTTATCGCAAATGAAGGCTCCGAGGTCCAGGCCGTGCGCGACGCCAATTCGCCGGTCCATTACTTCGGCATGCTTGGCATCACTGGCACTTCGCGCGCCCTCTTCTTCGCCGGTTTCGACTCCTTTGCCGACATGCAGAAAGAGCATGAACAGGACATGGCAAACGCCAAGCTGGAGGATGCACTGAAAACGGAGAGCGAATCCGAAGCGCCGATGATCGCCGGCAGCGCGGGCAGCATTTACGAGTACCGCGAAGACCTGAGCCTGAATGCGGCTGTCGATCTTTCGCGATGCGCTTCTTCGACATCACGCTTTTCCATATCAGTTCCAGCCACTATGAGGACTGGGAGCAGCTGGTGAAGCTTTATGCCAAGGCGTATGCGTCCGTCGCCAATGCGCACTGGGCGATGTTTGAGAAGCATTACGGCGAAGAGAGCGACGATACCTTTATCCTCGTCGTCCCCATGAAATCACTGGCGGAAGAGGACCAGGCGATGATCGATGGCAAAAACCTCCCCAAGACGGCCGGCGAGGATCAACTCCAGTTGATGCGCGAACTGGGTGCAGCTACGATCAAGTCCTCTGAGTCGGACATCTTCGCCATTGTTCCGCAGATGAGCTACGTCAGAGACTCCTGGCTCAAGGCGTCGCCTGACTTCTGGGGTAAGAAGTAACCGCGCCGCTCGACATCGAAAACAAGAAAGCCCATCCCCCTCCGGAATGGGCCTTCGCCCCAGTCAAATCGGCGGAAGCGAGGCGTCGCATCAACCCGCGTCCTCCGCAGCGTGTTCTTGTTCCTGCGCCGGGCCCTGGATGCCGGAGTCTTCCTGAAACATCTGCGCGTCCGCAAAACGATAGCCGACATAGACGTCGGTGAGCAGATACAGCGGATTCGACGGATCGTCTTCGATCTTCTTGCGCAACTGGCGGACGAAGGTGCGCAGATACTCCACCTCTTCGCGGCACTCGGCGCCCCACACGGCGGTCAACAGCTTCGCGTAGGTCACCACGCGGCCCGCGCGGCTCATCAGGCAGTGGAGAATGTCGAACTCCTTGCGCGTGAGCCGCACCGGCGAGCCGCGCCTGGTCACTTGCCGCTTGGCCGGCTCCAGACGAATCTCGCCAATCTCGATGGGCGCGTCCTCGGGCCGCGCCGGAGCGCGCACGCGGCGCACCGCGGAGCGGATACGCGCAATCAGTTCCCGCGTGCTGAACGGCTTGGTCACGTAGTCGTCGGCGCCCAGATCGAGCGCCTCAACCTTATCCTCTTCCTCGTCGCGCACCGTAAGCATCAGCACTGGCAGCCGGGGCGCGAAGCGCGAATCCGGCGCAGCGTCTCGATGCCTCCAATGCCCGGCATATTGATGTCCAGCAGCACGACGTCGTAAGCAGCGGCGCGCAGCGCCTGCAGCGCCTCTTCGCCGCGCGAGGCCTCGGCCACCTGAAACCCAAGCTCCATCAGCGGCGGCCGAAGCGCGCGGCGGATGGCCGTTTCGTCGTCGACCACGAGAATGCGGATCGCATGGCTGCTTCATCACGAACTCTCCTTCTCCGTTGTCAGCGGAATGGCGGCAAAAAACGTTGTGCCTTCCTCTTCATCGCTGGTGACCCACACGTAGCCGCCGTGAATCTGTGCCGCGCGCTTGGCCACGGAAAGTCCGATTCCGGTTCCGGGAGCGCGATTTGCGTAGGTCGAGGAACGGTAGTAGCGGTCAAAGATGCGCTCGCGGTCGGCCATGGGAATCACCGGCCCGAAGCTGTGCACGGAAAAGATCGCCTCCGCTTTCGGCAACCAGCACGCGGATCGTGATGGTGGTCCCGAAGATTCGAGTATTTGCATGCGTTGTCAATGTACTGGGTCAGCAGCATCACCATCAACTGCTGGTCGCAGCCCAGCACCAGATTCTCGTCTTCAATCTCGATGGCCACCTTCATGCTCGCCAGCCGGTCTTTGAGCGCCGGCCAATACCTCTTCGATCAGCGTGCCTACGCTCACGTGCGTAACGTGAATCGCCACTTCGCCCGCGTCCAGGCGCGCCGTGGTCAGCAGACGCGTGGTCAGCTCGCCCAGCAGCCTGGTCTGCTCGTCGATCAGCGCCACCAGTTCCGCCTGCCCCGGCGAAAGCCGGCCCATCTCGGCCAATCCGGTCGAGGCGGCGCGAATAGCCGTAAGCGGAGTCTTGTAGGCGTGCGCCAGGCTGTCCAGCACCGTGGCGCGCAGCTGTTCTGTGCGGCGCTCGGTCTCGATGCGGCTCTCATTGGCGAAGGCGCGGTAGCGGTCGAAGGTGATGGCGATCAGCGACGCGATGGCGTTGTTGGTCAGCGGGCTGGTGTCTCCGCGCACCACCAGGCTGCCCACGGGCACCATCCCCAGCCGCACCACGCGGCGCCCGATTCCGGTCTCCGGATCGTCGTCCGAGGTTTCGAAGTAGTAGACGTTCTGCGCCATCTCCTGCGGGTCCACGTTCCAGAATCCCGCCTGGTATACATCGTGCAGGTCGGCATCGAACACCGCAACGGCCTCCAGGCTGAATATCTCGTGCACCAGTTCGGCCAGTTGCGGCCCGGGCTCCATGTGCAGATTCATCTGCAGGGTGCGCCGCGTGAATTCGTAGAGATCCTCCATCTGCCCGCCGCGCGACTCCGCCTCGCGCGCGTGCTCGGTGATCGCGCGACGAGAGCCGGCTCACGGTGAGCGCTACCAGCACAAAGACCACCAGTGTGACCGAGTTGGCCGGGTTGGCCGCCATGGCCAGTTCGCGGCTGCTGCGCCGAAAACCAGCTCTGCGCCACCACCGCCGATAGCGAAACGATCACCGCCTGCCAAAATCCGCAAAGCAACGCTGTGGGGACCACTATCAGCAGGTAAAGCAGCACCGCCACCGGCAGCAGCCAGCTGGACCAATGCGCCAGCGCCGCAACCAGCATCACAGCTACCACTCCCAACGCACACTCCAGCGTGAACAGAAGCAGCCGCTGCCCGGAGCACGCGGCGGGCCAAGCAGAAGACCGATCGGGCTTGATAGCTCTGAGTCAACCGGATACTTACCTTCCAGGTTCGAGTTCACCAAGGAAACCTGACTCCCCTGTAGAAAAACGATGAGGAAGCACTGCCGCCTGCACCCCACCCTTCACATTCGGGAGATCGTGACTCAGCGCGGAGTTGCCAACAGCTTGCAGGGTCTAGAGCCTGTTATTAACTCTAAGCGGGAAAATAGAAGTTTATCAGGTTCTTTAGCGCTTCCTTGCGGATGGTGGTGCCCCGGCTTTCTCTAGAGTCGCCGAGGAGGCAATGAGGGCCTCGCTGTATGCTCAAGGTGAGGGCCGTCCTGTCCATGGTCATAGGTTTGACAGGCTTACGGCATTCGGGACAGAGAAACCCTAAATTACCGTCATGCGCTCTTAGTTCCATTGCGTCGACGACGGATCGTAGCGCATTCACAGAGAATCCCAATGATGGCTTCTTTCACGATCTCGCCTTGTCGGAAATGTAAGTCACGGCTACGCTCGCATTAAAAATTTTTTGCTTTCTTCATTTATTCTTTATGCTCTCTTTGCATTACTGGTGGTAGTTCGATTGACCCGGTTCACGGCGCCTACCACAACCGCGCAATCGCCAGTTTCACCGCTGGCGGTCTGAACCGTACGTTGTGCGCACCGCAGCAATGCAATGCCGGCTCGATCCTGCACGTGGGCGATGCGCCCATGGCTTTCCGTGCAGCATGAACCACCCTTGTATCATTCACAAATTCTCTTTGGAGGTAACTGACGATGTCTTGAACACAAAGGTCATCCTTCAATCGATGGCCGGAACTGCGTTGGCAATCGCGCTCATGGCCGGCGCGCAAACACCAGCGCCGCCTGCATCTTCATCCTCCCCGGCGCCGGCGCAAGCCCCCGCTGCGCCCGCTGCAGCGGCGCCCCAGCCCCGCTTTCCACATTCGTTCTCACGGGTCCGCTGCAATGGCTGCCGCCGGCGACCTTCGATGCCGGACCGTTGGGCAAGCTGTCCGTCAACGGCATCGTGACCGGTTTCTCGCAGTTCCAGAACAATTCCGTGCCGGGAGACGACAATGCGCAGGCCACTCTGAGCAACGGACAGATCTTCATTCAAAAAGCGGACGGAAAGTTCAGTACTACGTCCAGGCGGGCGTCTATACCATGCCGACGCTCAGCGTGCCGTTTGTTAACGCCCAAAACACCGTGAACAATTTCTACGGGCCTGTTCCGGTCGCCTTACCTGAAGTTGCAGGCGGGAAAGACCACCCAGTTCCTTATCGGCTCTCTTCCCACGCTGATGGGCGCCGAGTCCACGTTTACCTACCAGAACTTCAACATCGAGCGCGGCATCGTTTGGAACCAGGAAAACGCCATCAATCGCGGCATCCAGGTGAATCAAACCATGGGCAAGTACCTGACCGCCTCGATCAGTTGGAACGACGGTTACTATTCCAACCGCTACTCGTGGCTCTCGGGCTCGGTGACCTTTACGAAGGGGCCTCATACCCTGGTGTACGACGGGATGGGGAACCTCGGACAGACCGTCTATCAAACGGCAGCTACGCCGGTGCAGAACAACGGCTATATGCACGCGGTGATCTATACCTACACCAAGGGCCCATGGATCATTTCGCCGTACTTCCAGTACGGCAAGCTGCCGACCAACGCGAAGGTAGGCGTCGCCAAGGGCACATCCGCAACCGGCGGCGCGATCAATGTCAGCTACGCCTTTAAGAGCGGCTTCTCGCTTCCGGTGCGCGTGGAATACCTCACCAGTTCGGGGAGTGCAACCGACGGATCGGTCAACTTGCTGGGCTTTGGAGCGGGCAGCGCAGGCACCACTTTTACCGCGACGCCAACCTACCAAAAAGGAGGCATGTACGTTCGCGGCGATCTCGCGTGGGTGCACGCAACGAACTACACGACGGGAGATGTCTTTGGCAAGACGGGAACGGATGCGAACCAATTCCGGGGCGTGCTTGAATTCGGCTTCATCTTCGGCAACAACATTACCGAAAAATAGCCGAATCGAGGCGCTAGCTCCGCAGGGTTCATCGCGTTCTTGGGCCAGGCGCTAAGGCCAGCGGCATCATTTTATCCCCGCCTCATGGAACTTTATTTGGTCCTGATGGGGCGAACGATAGACTCGCACTACCACCAATGAAACCGGTACCGACCCAGGCCAAACCGGGCGAACGGCAGGTCCTAAACAGACAGCGCCGTCGCGACCATGATGACCGGCGGAGATGAGTTCGCTATCAACATTGTCTGAGCAATTCCCCGGTCGGTCAGCCGCCGGAGCCACTTACAGCATTTCATCAGTTGCATACCTCAGCTCTACTCGGCGCTAGCATTCAGCTTAACCGGTCCCAAGGCAGTCTTCGCCGCTCGGGCGGAAGACAATGCGAGCATTCCGCAGAACTGAAGAGAGCACTCGAACTCCGAGAATCAGCCAAAACGAACTTCAAATCTCAGGAGAATGCTCATGGCAGATCAGAAAGCACCTCAGATGCAGGCCACTCTGGGCCTTACCGGGCTTGACCGCAAACGCAATGGCGCTCATCGCCCCCGGCGCCTTCCTCTGGCTCACCTTCTTCATCCAGGCCACCACCGGTGTTGCGGGCCAGCCTTCCACCGCGCCGGCCATGTGGCTGGGCATCTTCGTCGCCCTGCTGCTCTGCCTGGCCACCGCGGTCTCCTACGCCGAAATCTCCAAGCTCTATCCCGGCACCGGCTCCAGCTACTACTACGCCGAGCAGGCCATGCTCTCCAAGGACAAGGCCTTCAAATACGCCCGCGTGGCCAAGTTCATCGTCGGCTGGGGCTCGCACCTTTACTACTGGGTCTATCCCGGCGTGATGGTGGCCGTCACCGGCGTCTTTGTCGGCTATGTCGTCGGATTCCTCTATCCCAACTTCATGAGCGGCTCCAACCCCGGGCCTGTCTTCATGGCGCTGGTCGCGGTGGTCTTCTCCTTCTTCGTCGCCTGGATCGCCTCCAAGGGCGCGGGCGCCTCGACGGCCGTCAACATCGCCATCAACGTGATTCAGATCTCCGCGCTGATCGTCTTCAGCGTCCTGGCCCTCGGCTATCGCGCCAGCCATCCCAGCGGGCACGCCTGGCTTCCAGTACGACGGGCAGACCCTGGCCACCTACACCTACCAGTTCGCCACCGCCAAGGACGGCTCCACGATCCGCGACGCCAGCGGCACGCCTCTGCCGCTGCTCGATTCGGCCGGCAAGCCTGTTCCCTTCGCATCACCTATCCCGCGACCGACTCCAGCGGCAACTTCCTCACCCATCCCAACGCCGCTTCGGTGGTTGGACTGCACAAATTCAGCTGGATGTTCATTCAGGCCACGGTCGCCATTCTCATTCTGGTCGGCTTCGAATCGGTCACCTCGATGGGAGGCGAGGCCAAAAATCCAACCAAGCATATTCCCATCGCCGTCATTGCGTCGCTGCTGATTCAGGGCCTGTTCTGTTACCTGTTTGAGTATTTCTGCGCCAACTACTTCCTCAACTCGGGGTATACCATGCAAAGCGCAGCCAGCTCGGCCGCGCCCATCGGCGACATGATGATCATTGTCGGCGATGAGCTGCTCGGCCAGGGCCACGGCAAGTACTTCATGCTGGCCGAAGCCGTCACCGTCTTCCTCGCGCTCATCGGCACCACGCTGGGCTGCATGAACACCGGCGCCCGCGTCACCTACGCCATGGGCAAGGACGACGAAGTTCCCGAGCACTTCGGCATGCTGCACGCCAAGATCGCTGTCGCCGCGCAAGCCATCTGGACGCTGGCCTGCATCTCCGCGGTCATCGGCGTCATCGCCGTCTCGCTGGTCTTCGGCGACGCCGGCGCGCCGACCGACGCCACCATCGCCGCTCTGCCTCACGGCATCTTCTCCAGCTTCGGCTACACTCCGCACGACAAGCTGGCCGCGCTGCCCAACTCGCTGCTCGCCCTCACGCTCACCTCCAACTTCGGCACCTTCATCCTCTACGCGCTCAGTTGCTTGCTGTGCATCGTGGCCTACCACAAGCGCCCTGACCACAACTTCCTTACGCACACAGCTCATCCCCGGCTTCGGCCTCTCGCCAACCTGACCTGCATGGCGCTTCTACCTGGCCGGCCCGTTCTTCAACCTGGGCACCAAGATGGAGCCCTTGACCGCGCTCGGGCATCGCGGCCGTCTGGGGCCTCTACGGCGCGATCTACTTCCTGCGGTCGTCGAAGGCCAAGGGCAAGGCGGTCCTGCTGACTTCAAAGCAGTCCATATGAACAGTGCTCCAACCCGAGTCAAAGCCTCGGGTGGATTCTCTCCTCAGCCTCTTATGAGAGGCCGGGGAGAGCAGGACCACCCAGATCGTTGTTTTTCGCGCTTGGCCCGTTGATGCTTGACAAAGACCAGTATCTCCGGCCGCGCAGACTGCGGGAGATGCTTCACGCGGCGGCGCACATGTTGGATGTACAGTTCGGCCAGGCAAGCGACTTCGGCAAAGTCCGCACCAACAACGAAGACGCCATGGGGTCGTTTATCCCCGCTTCACGCCAGCAGGCTCGTTCCCACGGCTTTCTCTTTGTGGTCGCCGACGGCGTCGGCGGGCTCGACCTTGGCGAGGTCGCGTCGTCCACGGCTGTCTCTGTCCTGACCGAGCAATTTGCCAGGGCGCAATCGGGGGCCATGCTGATCAGCCTGTTGCCCCGCCTGATCCAGCAACGCCAACTGCCGCCGTGCACGATTGCAGCGCTCGAGCCCGAATACCGCGGCAAGAAGATGGCCACCACGCTCGTTGCCTGCGCACTGCGCTACGATCAGGCAGTCGTCTCTCACGTCGGCGATTCGCGCTGCTACCTCGTCCGCAACGGCCAGGCCCGGCAAGTCACTCAGGACCATACCCTCGTCAACGAGCAGCGCAAGATGGGCCTGATTTCCGCCGGCGATATCCCCTCTTCCGACTCCCGGCACGTGCTCATCCGCTCCATCGGCCCGGAGATGTTTGTCTCTCCCGATACCACCGCCCTCTCCCTGCAGCCGAGCGACGTACTGGTGCTGTGCACTGACGGCCTGCACGACGAGATGAGCGAAGAGGAGATCGCCGCGATCGCTTCGCAAAAAAAAGACCCCCCACAGATCGCCCGGGAACTCGTCGCCCGCGCGGTCGAAATCGACGGCGGCGACAACACCACCGCGCAGGTTATCCGCGTTCGCTCGGTGGAGCAGGTCGGAATGTACCGTGGCCGCCCTTACCGGCTGCCGATCTGAGGGGCAGGACGCTTGTTGCAATGAACCTCTGTTTCCTTCTTCGGCACTCTTAGAAATTCCTTGCGTTTTCGGGGGCAGCTCTCGATACAGTAGAAAAGGCCCCGACGGAGCGTGTGGCGCCATGAGTTTTTTCGATGTTCTTGAACCGGGATCGCATGCTGGATTCCTACCGCATTGACGCGCCTGTCGCAAAGAGCGGCATGGCCACCATCTACCGTGCCACCGACACGCGCGACGGACCGCACCGTCGCCCTCAAGATTCCTCACCCCGACATGGAAGCCGATCCCATCCTCTTCGACCGCTTCAGGCGCGAAGCCGCCATCGGCGAACGCCTCCAGCACCCCAACGTCATGCGCGTTTATGGTGGGAACCATCGCTCCCGCATTTACATGGTCATGGAGTGGTGCGACGGCCGCTTGTTGCGCAAAATCCTCGAAGAAGGCCGCCTTCCCCAGGACCGCGCCATCCGCATCGCCATCGAAGTTCTGAAGGCGCTCGACTATATTCACTCGAACGGCGTTGTCCACCGCGACCTCAAGCCCGAAAATGTCATGGTCGACGACCATGACCACATTAAGCTCATCGATTTCGGAATTGCCGGCGACACGGCCTCGCGGCGCCTCACCTACGCCAACTTCACCGCCACTGCTGGGCACGCCCGATTACATCGCCCCCGAGCAAGTGAAAGGAAAACGCGGCGACGCACGCACCGACCTCTATTCCATGGGCGTGATCCTCTACGAGATGCTCACCGGCAAGCTGCCCTTCTCAGGGCCCTCGCCGCTTGCAGCAATGAATGACCGCCTTTTGAATCACCCCGTTCCTCCGCGCGTGGCCGATCCCTCCATATCCCCGCAATTGCAGGAGATTCTCTACCGCGCTCTGGAGCGGGATCCCAAAAATCGCTACTCCACCGCGCCAGGAGTTTCATCCGCGACCTCGAGCATCCCGACCAGGTCGGCGTGGAAGACCGCCCAGAGATTCGCGACTGGCAGAAACGCAAGTCCCAGCTTTCCCGCAAAATCCTCTACTACGGCGGTTTAGCCCTCATTCCCGTCGTCATTCTGCTCATCATGGTCCTCATCGCGCACTCCCGCTGATTGGGGTTTTCCACACCCCTGTTCCCCCAATCCTCACGGATTCTTTATGCTGGAGACACTAGGATTCCTGTGCATCTTGGGCGCCTAGCCCATTTGAATCGAATATGTGCCCGGTGGCGGCTCAAACCTCGCGTTTCGTGTGATTTTGCGCGGTTGAGCGCTAAGCTTGAATCCAGTTCGCACTTTTTCAGTTACTGCCGCAGTTTGGCTCAAGCATTTTCGGAAACCCTGTGTCCGGGGAACTACAAGCCTGTACTCAACGCCCTCAACTCGGGATCGGTGCGCCAGGCGCAATCCACCAGGAAGACATCGTTTCCGGAAATGCTATCTACTTCCATAACGAAACCTGTGCTTAAACTTCACAGCAAGAAGCGAAAGGAGAAGTTAAGAATGCCGCGCACTCCCACTGACGTAAAAAAGCTTGCCAAGGAAGCCGGTGCAAAAATTGTCGATCTTCGATTTATCGACTTGCCGGGCATGTGGCAGCATTTTTCCATCCCAGTCGAAGACCTTGAGGACGACCTGTTCAGCGAAGGCATCGGCTTCGATGGCTCGAGCATCCGGGGGTTCCAGCAGATTCACGAGAGCGACATGCTTCTGCATCGCCGATGCCGACACGGCAGTGATGGACCCGGTTCTCTCCATTCCCACCCTGAACATCATCTGCAATGTATTCGACCCCATCACCGCAAGCCTTACAGCCGCGATCCGCGCCACGTGGCGCAGAAGGCTGAAGCGTATCTGAAGAACACCGGCATCGCCGACATGAGCTACTGGGGCCCGGAGGCGGAGTTCTACATCTTCAACGACGTGCGCTACGACCAGACCGCGCACAGCGGCTACTACTACGTCGACTCCGACGAAGGCATCTGGAACACGGGCCGCGACGAGAGGCCCAAATCTCGGCTACAAGCTGCGCCACAAGGAAGGCTACTTCCCGGTGCCGCCCTCCGACCAGTTGCAGGACATCCGCTCGGAGATCATCCTCGCGCTGCGCGGCATGGGCGTGCCCGTCGAAGTCCATCACCACGAAGTAGGCACCGCCGGCCAGTGCGAGATCGACATGCGCTTCGGCCCGCTGGTCAAGATGGCCGACAATCTGCTGAACTACAAGTACATCATCCGCATGATCGCCAAGAAGCACGGCATGACGCGCTACCTTCATGCCCAAGCCGCTCTTTGGCGACAACGGCTCGCGGCATGCACGTGCACCAGAGCCTGTGGAAGGGCGACACAATGTCTTCTTCGATGCCAAGGGCTACGCGCTGTTGAGCCAGACCGCGAAGTACTACATCGGCGGCCTGCTCAAGCATGCGCCGGCGCTGCTGGCCATCGCCGCGCCCACCACCAACTCCTACCGCCGCCTGGTGCCGGGCTACGAGGCGCCGGTCAACCTGGCCTACTCCAAGCGCAACCGCTCGGCAGCCGTGCGCATTCCCGTGTACTCCACGAGCCCAAAGCCAAGCGCATCGAGTTCCGCTGCCCCGACCCCTCCACCAACCCCTATCTTTGCTTCGCGGCCCTGCTCATGGCCGGTCTCGACGGCATCAAGAACAAGATCGATCCCGGCGAGCCGCTCGAAAGGACCTCTACGAGCTCGAGCCGGCGAGAGGCCAAGAAGATCAAGAGCACGCCCGGCTCGCTGGGCGAGGTTCTCGACCGCTCTGGAAAAGGACCACGACTTCCTGCTCAGGGCGACGTCTTCACCCAGGACCTGATCGAAACCTGGATCAGCTACAAGCGCGAGAAGGAGTTGGCTCCGGTCAACCTGCGCCCTGTGCCCTACGAGTTCTTCCTCTACTACGATCTGTGAGGCGAACCCACAAAGTCAGGCAGAAACCGGAAGCGGCCAGCATCACTACGATGCCGGCCTTTTATCCCCGCCTCAATCTCTTCCGTCAGTGCCTCGGCCGCGTTGATGCAGTCGTCCCGGCTCACGTCACGGTGCGTCACCAGCCGGACCGCATCCGGCCCAAACGCGCCAACCAGCACGCCGCGCGCCTTCAGCCGCGCCGCCAGCTCCGCCGCGCCATTCCCTGCCTTCAACCGAAAGACGACAATATTCGTCTCCACTGTTGCCAGGTCGATTGACACGCCCTCGGTATGCGCCAGCGCCTCGGCCAGCAGCCGCGCATTGGCGTGATCTTCGCCGAGCCGCTTCGGCCCCTCTTCGAGCGCAATCAGTCCCGCCGCGGCCAGCACGCCCGCCTGCCTCATGCCGCCGCCCATTGCCTTCCGATAAACTCGCGCCCGCGCCACCACTTCCGCCGAACCCACCAGCATCGATCCCACCGGCGCGCCCAATCCCTTCGACAGCGAGAACATCACCGTATCGAAGCCTCGGGTCAGCGCCTTCACGCCCACGCCCAGCGCGACCGCGGCGTTAAAAATGCGCGCCCCGTCCAGATGCAGCGGCAGCTTGTGGGCCCTTGCGCCAGCCCAGATCTCCTCCAAAACTTCCGGGGTCGAGCAGACCCCGCCCGCAAGGTTTGCCGTGTTCTCAATCTCAATCAGCCCGGTCGCCGCGCGGAACCCTCCATACGGGCTGATCGCCGGCTCAATGTGCTTCCAGGTCAGAATGCCGCCCTCGGCGGGTACAGCGCGGATCAGGCATCCGGAAAAGACCGCCGTCGTCGCCATCTCAAAGTCCAGAATGTGCGCCCGCGACTCCGCAATCACCTCCTGGCCCGGCTGTGTCAGCGTGCGAATTGCAACCTGGTTGCCCATCGTGCCCGTGGGCACAAACAGCGCCGCCTCGCGGCCAAACACCTCCGCCGCGCGCCGCTCCAGCAGATTGACCGTGGGATCCTCGCCGTAGACGTCGTCGCCGACTTCCGCCGCAGCCATCGCCGCGCGCATCTCCAGCGTCGGCTTGGTTACGGTATCCGAACGCAGATCAATCATGAGGACAAAGTTTTCTTCCTTTCGTGTCGAAGATCGCCGCCATGCGGAACTGAACGTTCCTCAATGCACGCCAAACACGCTGCACGGAACATTCTGCGCAATCGTGTACACCGTGCTCCAGATTCGCGAGATGCGGTCATGGCGGCGATGCAGTCCGATCACCAGCAGATCGATCTTCTGCGCGCAAACGAACTGGACGATGCCGTCAACCGTCTCGCCATCCGCCAGGTGAGTCGCAATCTGCACGCCTTCGCGCGACGCCAGCTCCCGCGCCTTTGCTTCAATCTGCTCGTAGTAATTCTTGCGATCTAATTCAAGCGTGTTCAGCATGGCAGCATCGGCGCCGGTCGCGTACGCGGTGTATGCCGGAAGCCTTTCCATCACGGTGATCGTCTCGAGGCCGACACCGAAGGTCTTGGCAAGCTGAATCGCGACGGCCAGCGCGCGGCCAGCCTCAGGAGAATCGTCGTACGCTACGGCAATCTTCTTGAACATCGTTCTTCACTTTCACTGGGCGCCTGCCCTGCTCAGTTAACGCTTCCCTGTTCTCTAGTCCCTAGTCCCTGTCTCTACGGAATCTGCGCCATCGGCAGCTCCATCACCGGCGTCCGCTTGCCATCCTTCTCCGCATACGCCCACAGCCCGTGGAAGTGCGCCCTTATCCCCGGCTGCGCCTTCAGGAACGCGCTCATCACCGCCGTCGCCTCCGTGCGCAGCGCTGCGGGATCTGTAACGCCAGTTGACTCGTATGCCAGGCCCAGATCGGGCTCGTGCAGCAAGGGATCCAGAACCACCGAATCGATCTTCCACGTGCGATCCCCATCAGGCAGTGAAAGCGGCAACTGGTTGAGCGGTGACGGCGCAATGTCCGACTGTTCCTTCCTCAGCTTCTCCAGGTTCGGCGACGAGAGAAAATCCACCGGCAGCAGCAGGTAGCGCGCCGCGTCGTAGCTGAACCACGCGCTCCACGGGTCGGTCGCCGCCAGCTCCCGTCCGCGTGCCCAGTACCAAACGCCATCATGTCCGTCGAAGACTCCCGGCCGAATATTCAGGCCCGCCAGCTTCCATTGGGTTGAGGCGCCATCCCACGCCAGCACCAGCCCCATCTGCGCGGCCAGCGGCGCGCCCACCGCATCGGCCAGCACCACGGCATATCGCCCCTGCGGCAGCGCGTTCATGGTGATGGTCACGGTGAGCGATCCCGACGCATCCGAGCAAAAAAACTCTGTGTCAGCCGGCGCTTTCAGGTCGCTCGCGTCCAGCAGATAAACATCCCGCAACTGGAACTGCCCGCCCTTGACCAGTGGCGCGGCCTGTTCCACCGCCGCGCGAATTCCGGGCCACTGCGACGCCTCCTGCGGCAGCAAATTCGCCTGCAACGCGTTAAAGTCCTGCGCCAGGACTGCGTTCGCTGTTCGGCCCGCAACTGCCGACAGGGCATCGCGGTCCAGCGAACCCAGCTCCGCCTGCGAGGTGCAGCCCGTCGCCCGGCTTGCCAGAGGCGCCAGCAGCAAAACCAATGCCGTTAAGACCCTCCGCCCGTTGCGCATCCTCTGCAAAATCCCCCCTGCCCGAAGACTCAATTCAAGTCCCTTTCGAGCGGCTCTTTGAACGTTTATCGGCCACTGCTAGTCTAGTACAGTGGAGCGGCAGTCGAGCGCCGCGGCTCTGCCGGCATCCGGGCGGCGTCGGCTGATACTCAAATAGACTGCAAGGATCCGATTCCGATGCGTTCTCATCCATCGCCGCAAGTGGAATCCTCGCGCGATTTCCGCTCGCGCCCGCGATTTTGCCGCATTGCGCGCAGGCCGGCCGCGTTGCTCGCCTCCTGCGCATCTCTGCTCGGCGCTCCGTTGCTGTTCTCAGGCGCAATGCTCGCCGCGCAATCCGATCCGGCTCCAACACACGCTTCAGCACACGCGTCAAGCCCCGCATCCGCGCACCGGCATGTTCGCGCGCGCAGGGAGCACTGCCGAGGTTAAGCCTGTGGCGCAGCCGGCGCCGCCGGCGCCCGCGCCAGTGGTGCCCAAAGCACCGAACTGGCCCGCCAATGATCCTCCCGCCGAGGCATCGGTCGTGTTCGACAGCCGCGGGCTGCACATCGCCGCCTCCAATTCCAGCCTGGCGCAGATTTTGAATCAGGTTTCAACCGAAACTGGCGCAAAAGTGGAGGGCATGGGCGCCGATCAGCGGGTCTTCGGCACATACGGCCCCGGCCCGGCACTCAGCGTGCTCTCGCAGCTTTTGGATGGCTCCGGCTACAACGTCCTGATAATCGGCGACCGCGGCGCGGGCACGCCGCGAGAGATCGTGCTGAGCTCACAGGCCGCCGCGCCCCACGCCGTCGGTGCTGCCAACGAGGGTACAGGGGCAAACGAGCAAGCCTCGGAGCCGCCGTCCGACCTGAACGCCGCCCCGCCCGTTCCCGGGGAAATGCTTGAGCAGGAAACGCAGGCACGGCAGATGCTGCGGCAGCAGCAGGACCAGCCGCAGGACACGCAAAACTGAGTTGAATCTCGATCAGGAAATATGCGCAGCTTCGGCTTGCGTCTTCACGGCCGCCGGCTTTTGCCGCGGCCGCATGAATGCAAATCCCAGGCGCAGGATCGCATAAGCAGCCAGAATGCCGAACGCCATCGCGCCCAAAGAAGCGCAAACCAGCATCGCCAAATTCAACAAATCTGCCATTCCAACAGCCTCTGGGCCCGGATGTGCCGGCACTCCGCAACGTGCCGCCCTGCCGCCGGACAAGACTTCGTCCGAACAGCAGTCGCTTATGTGATTGTCTCAGAAGATGCCGCTGCGTTGACCCTGATTTCTGTTGCCAAATAGAATACCCTTAGGTTGTTCTTCGGTATCCTCAGCGCGAAACGCTCCAATGCACCTGCCATTCACCAGGATCTGCTAACACCACATGTCCATCACGCACATCTCGGTGCGCGGGGCGCGCCAGCATAATCTGCGCGACATCAGCGTGCGCATTCCCCGCAACGCTCTCACGGTGGTCACCGGTCTTTCCGGCTCGGGCAAGAGCTCGCTTGCCTTTGACACCATCTACGCCGAGGGCCAGCGCCGTTACGTTGAAACACTCTCCGCCTACGCGCGCCAGTTCCTTGACCAGATCGAGCGCCCCGACGTGGACTCCATCGAGGGCCTCAGCCCGGCGATCTCGATTGAGCAGAAAACTACCAGCCGCAGCCCCCGTTCGACTGTAGGCACCATAACCGAAATCTACGACTACCTGCGCCTGCTCTACGCCTCCGTTGGTACGCCGCACTGCCCCAACTGCGGACGGCCCATCGCACGTCAGACCGCCGGCCAGATCGTTGAGCGCATTCTCGACCAGGGCCGCGGCGAGCGTGTTACCGTGATGGCGCCCATCGTCAGAGGCCGCAAGGGAGAGTTTAAGGATTTGCTGGATCAGATTGACAGCCAAGGCTTTCGCGCACGCGTCGATGGCGAGGTGCGAGATCTCTCCGAGCCCCTTTTCCTCGACAAACGCAAGAACCACACCATTGAGGCAATTGTCGATCGCGTGCTCCTGCCAAACTGAGCGCGTGCCCTCCGGTCCCTCGCATTCGGGGACCGGGGAGGGGAGCAGACCGGCCACGGCGTCCTCAAGCAGACCCTCCGTCGAAAAGCGCCCCGTCGAAAAGCGCGTCGAAGTCAGGCCGTCGCCAAGGCTCTCCAGCTCGCCAACGGCCTCGTCCTCGTCCTCTTCAACGCAGGAAGCGAACAGCTATTTTCCTCCTCCATGGCCTGCCCGGACTGCGGACTGGACGTGCCCAAGCTCGAGCCGCGCAGCTTTTCCTTCAATTCGACATTCGGCGCCTGCCCCAATTGCCACGGCCTCGGCTCGCTCTACGACTTCGACCCGGCCAAGGTCATTACTGACTGGTCCAAGCCGCTGCTCGACGGCGGGCTCGGCCCAGGCTCCACATCGCAATACCTCATCAAGCTCATTCAACTCGCCGCGGATCGCTACAAGATCGACCTGAAGATCCCCTTCGAGGATCTGCCGCCGCGCCAGCAGCACATCCTCGTCTACGGCCCGCCCAAAGGCGAAGCGCCGCGCACCGGCTTCCATGGCATCCTCGCCTACCTGCGCGACAACGCCGAGGAAGCGCGCAGCGACAGCTATCGCGAATACATGCTTAGTTTCATGTCGGCTGCGCCCTGCCCTGTTTGCCGCGGCAAACGCCTCCGTCCTGAGTCGCTCGCAGTCAAAGTCGGCGGCCTTTCCATTGCCGACTTTACTGCTCTTCCGCTCAATCGCGCGCTTTCGGCGGCCATCAACCTCGAATTCACCCAGCGCGAGTCGCTCGTAGCCGAGCGTATCCGCCGCGAGATCGCGGAGCGCCTCGAGTTTCTTTGCGCTGTCGGCCTCAACTATCTCTCGCTCGACCGCAGCGCCGCCACGCTCTCCGGCGGAGAGGGCCAGCGCATTCGTCTCGCCACGCAAATCGGCTCCCGCCTGCGCGGCGTGCTCTACGTCCTCGACGAGCCCTCCATCGGCCTCCATCAGCGAGACAACAACCGGCTCATCCAGGCCCTTGAGCGGCTCCGTGACCTCGGCAACACCGTCCTCGTCGTCGAGCACGACGAAGAGACCATCCGCCATGCCGACTATGTGCTCGATCTCGGTCCCGGCGCTGGCCGCCTTGGCGGCAGCGTCGTCGCCCAGGGAACGCCGGAGCAGATCATGGCCGAGCCCGGATCGCTCACGGGGCGCTATCTCTCCGGCGTCGAAACAATGCTGCAGCGCCCCAAGCCTCGCGCTCTCACCGGTAAGTGGCTTACGGTCACCGGCGCGCGCGAGCATAACCTCCAGGATCTGAACCTCCGCATCCCGCTCGGCGTCATGACCGTCGTCACCGGCGTCAGCGGCAGCGGCAAAAGCACCCTCGTCAACGACATCCTCTACCGCTCGCTCGCCCAAACCATCTATGGTTCGCGCGAAGAGCCGGGCGCGCACGACGCACTCACCGGCGCCGAACAGATCGACAAGGTCGTCCGCATCGACCAGTCGCCGATCGGCCGCACGCCCCGCTCCAACCCGGCCACCTACACGCAGGTCTTCTCGCCCCTCCGCGATCTCTTCGCTATGCTGCCCGAGGCGCGCGAGCGCGGCTACAAACCCGGCCGCTTCAGCTTCAACGTCTCCGGCGGCCGCTGCGAGGCCTGTCAGGGCGACGGCCAGCGGCGCATCGAGATGAACTTCATGCCCGATGTTTATGTCCAGTGCGAAGTGTGCAACGGCCGCCGTTACAACCAGGAGACGCTGGCCGTCAAATTCCACGGCCACTCCATCGCCGACGTCCTCGACCTCACCATTGAAGACGCATTGCCCTTGCTCGCCGACGTGCCGCAAGTTCGCCAGAAGCTCCAAACCCTCGTCGATGTCGGTCTCGGCTACGTGCACCTTGGCCAGAGCGCAACAACGCTCTCCGGCGGCGAGGCGCAGCGCATGAAGCTGGCCCGCGAGCTCTCCAAGCGGCAGACAGGCAAGACACTCTACCTCCTCGACGAGCCCACAACCGGCCTGCACTTTGACGATGTGCGCAAACTTCTCGAAGTGCTTCACCGCCTCGCCGATCTCGGCAACTCGGTCATCATCATCGAGCACAACCTCGACGTCATCCGCAACGCCGACTGGGTCATCGATCTCGGTCCCGAGGGCGGTGAGGACGGCGGCCGCATCGTCGGCGAGGGCCGGCCCGCAAAGATCGCCGCCACGCCCGGCTCCTACACTGGCCAGTTCCTCAGGCGCTACTACAAATCCACCAACGGCCGCCTCACCCCCGCCGATTCCGATGAGGACTTCGCCGCCGCCGCGCCGGCCAATGACGCGGCGTCCATCCCTCCTGCCCCGGATTCAACCGGAGCTGGCCGTCAACCCGCGCCGCGTTCCAGCTCCAGGCGTCCGCGACAAAATAACCTCGCAGCGCGCTCCGCCCGTCGCAAGAAAAATCCGGTAGGCCAATGACCAATCTCCACGAAGATGAACTGCCCGAGCCCGCGAATTCGCCCTTCGCACTTCCGCCTCCCGAAGTTCAGCCGGTTGATGTGCCTCAGCCCCCGCTCGCAGCTCCTGAGCCGCCTCCCGAGTCAGTCTTTGCGTCGTACCCGCCTCCCGGCTCGGATGAGCCGTCCCTCTTCCAGTCCTTTGCTCAGTCTCCAGTCCGCCCGCCGGCGCGCATTCCCAACTTCGGCCACCTGTGCCTTTTGGTGCTGTTGGGGTGCATCGGCTTTGTTTGCGCGGTGGCATTGCTCTTTCTTGCCATGCACTTCCACCTCTTTGGTTGGGACCTCTCAACCAGGTCCACCACCGACATCCGCCTCATCCTCGCCAGTGAGGCGATCCTGTACCTTGCCACCTTCGGCTTCAGCCTCATCGTCTTTCCGCTCTTTTGGAACGAGCCCTTCTTCGCCGGAATTCAATGGCGCGGCAAGCTGGCTCTCGACAGGTTCTGGCTACTGGCCGCAACCGCCCTGGGCTGTGCAGGCCTTGCTGCGCTCGATGAAGTGCTCATGCCCGGCCCCTCCAACGCGCCAATCGAACAGATGCTGAAGGCTCCGGGAGCCGCCTGGCTCATGTTCGCCTTCGGCGTCACCCTCGCGCCCTTCTTTGAGGAGTTGTTCTTCCGCGGGTTTCTTCTGCCCTCGCTCTCCACCGCTTGGGACTGGGCCGTCGAGCGAATTCGACCACAAACCCGCTCCGCCGCTCGATGCCAACGGCCATCCCCAATGGTCCATGCCCGCCATGATTGTCGGTTCCGTTCTCACCAGCCTTCCCTTCGCCCTGCTTCACGTCGAACAGCAAGGCCATTCCCTCGGCCCATTTCTCCTCCTCATCGTCGTGAGTCTGGTTCTCTGCACCGTGCGCCTCAAAACCCGGTCTCTCGCCTCCAGCACGCTGGTTCACGCCTGCTACAACTTCATCATCTTTTCCCTGGCCCTGATCGGCACCAGCGGCTTCCGCCACTTCGACAAAATGTGACTTGAGCTGTGAAGGGGCGAATAAGTAAACAAGTGAAACTGCCGGATTCTTCACTCATTCACTCATTCACTCGTTCACTTTTCCACGTGTTCGCTCATTCACCCATCGCTCGTCACCGCTTACAATCTCCTCCATGCCCACACCAACCCACGCCCAGCAGCTCCTCTCGCTCCTCGCCCGCACCAGCTTTCAAACTCGGCCAGTTCAAGCTCTCCTCCGGCGGCACCAGCGACTACTACATTGACTGCCGCACCACCACGCTCCACGCCGAAGGCGGACGCCTCACCGGCCACGCCATCCTCGAGCTGCTCGAAGCCAACCAGATTGAAGCGGAAGCCGTCGGCGGCCTCACCATGGGCGCCGACCCCATCGTCTCCAACGTGGCCACGGCCAGCGCCTGGCGCGCGCTCTCGCATCCGCAGACGCTCCGTCTGCTCCACGGCTTCCTCGTCCGCAAAGCGGAGAAGGCGCACGGGACCGGCCGCCGTATCGAGGGCTTTTGCCGCGCGGGCGCTCGCGTCGTCATCGTCGACGACGTCTGCACCACCGGCGCCTCCACCATCGCCGCCATCCAGGCCGCACAGGAGGCCGGCATGATCGTTGCCGCCGTCGTCTGTATCGTCGAGCGCGAAGAGGCCAACGGACGCCCCGCCGTCGAAGCAGCTGCGCACGGAGCACCGTTTCTGCGCCTCTTCACGGCCAATGAAGTCCGCGCGGAACACGTAAAGCAGCTTTCCGCCGCCGAATTCCTGATCTCGCCTCAAAGCAAAAGGGCAGACCCGCTCGGGCCTGCCCTTCGCTCATTCGAGCATGCGCTTCCGCTGGAATCATTCCTGCGTGCGCTACTCCTCAACCACGCTGCTTTGAGTCTGGCTCGAAGCCGGCGCAGCCTGTCCGGTCTTCGCCGCCGGCTGGCTGCTCTGCGCCTGCGCCTCGCTGCTCATGTTCGAGAGTAACTGCACCTCAACGCGCCGGTTCTCCTTGCGCCCTTCCGGCGTGTCGTTCGAGGCTACGTACTGATCCTTGCCGATGCCGATCAGATAGAAGCGGTGCGGCGCAATGTTGTACTTTGCGGCCAGATATTGCACCACGGCGTCGGCGCGGCGCTGGCTCAGATCAAAGTTGTACTGCGCAGGCCCCGCCGAATCCGTCCCGCCAGTCACTTCCAGAATGTAGCTCTTCGCCGAACCAAGCTGGCCGGCGAAGGTGTCCAGTTGCGCTTTGTCATCGCTGGTCAGCACGGACTTGTCAAAGCCGAAGGTCACCGAGACATTCGCCACCTGCTTGTAGTTGTCCAGCCCTTTCACTACGCTGTCCAGCGAGTCTGCGCGGTGCGCCACGTCGGTGGCTGCCGTGTCTGCGGTGGTCGCCGCCTGCGAGGCGTTCTGCGCATCCTGTTCAGCTGCATCGGCCGTGCCCTGCGCCTTGTTGATTCCCGCCATCGCGCGGTCATTCACATCGTGAATCTGTCGGTTGTTTTCTGCGGTCTTCTGGTCCAGTTGACCGGTGTGATCGATAAGCGGCGCCGTCTGGTTCCTCACATAATTCTTTGTGGCGCATCCCGTCACGCCAAATGCCATCAACGCCGCGGCCGTTAACGCAAATCCGAATCGCTGCATGGTCATGGTCTCAGCCTCTCCACCCCCTGACCGGCGCTCTTATCGCACTCCCGGCCGAGGGGATATCTTCCTCTGCCTCCTATAAGTGCACGCCGCCGTCCATTCCGCAACAGACGTGCAACACAATGAAAAATAAGGATATCCCATCAGCTGCTGGAGTCTTGGATCCACCCATGAACCATGTAATTTTTACCGCGCACGGTAAGGATTGCCTTGTTTTCGCCCCTCCGCCCAAGTCGCGCCGCATCTTTGCCGCGATTTTGCTCGGGCGCTCAGGGCGGAAACCTAGCACGCAAACCAGCCTCGGTCTGCTAGGCGGCCTTTGCCTTGGCTGCGTTTGCCTTCTTCGCCTGCTCCACCAGCTTTGTAAAGCCTGCCGCGTCCTTCACGGCAATCTCCGCCAGAATCTTGCGGTCGAGCTCGATGCCGGCCTTCTTCAATCCGCTGATGAACTGCGAGTAACTGGTCCCGTTCAGCTTGCATGCGGCTGCGATGCGCACGATCCACAATGAGCGGAACTGGCGCTTCTTCAGCCGCCGGCCCGTGTAGGCAAACTTCAGGCCGCGCTGCACGGCTTCCTGCGCCGCCTGGTAAAGCTTGGATTTGGTCAGAAAATAACCGCTGGCTCGCTTCAGAATCTTCTTGCGGCGGTCACTCCGCTTGGTGCCACGTTTTACGCGGGGCATGTTTCTCTCCTTTTTTGGATCCACCCGATTCAATTCCGTCCGTCGCGGAGATCGCGGAATCCAGTTCAAGCACGTCAAGCTAAGGGCTAATAGCTAGCGGCTGGTTTTACGCGGCTGGAGGTAGGAGGCCGTGAATCTGACGGCTGTCAACCTCTTCACTCGCTCTTGTCAAGCCCGATCTCTCGCCTGCTGCGAACGCCTTCCGCAACCGGCGGGGGCCATCCATCGGCCCGTTCGCATCGCACGCCCCTCCTCCAAAGAGCCGCGGCGCGGAGCGCTAGGCGTAGGGAATCATGCGCGCTACCTTCTTGTAGTCGCCGTCAGAAACCAGCAGGGTTCTGCCCAGCTTCCGCTTGGTCTTTGGCGACTTCGACGTAAGGATGTGCCGCGTCTTCGTCTGGCCCCGCTTGATCTTGCCGGTGCCGGTCTTGCTGAAGCGCTTGGCCGCGCCCGAATGGGTCTTCAACTTTGGCATTTTCTTCTTCTTTTCCTGGATTTGGAGGCACGGATCGCGCCGCCAAGAGCCTGTCAGACAGGGACTTCCTTGCCTCTCAGGGCCTCAAACAGTATACCGTAACCATCAATTTGCCGCGAACTGGTCAAGTTCAATCCGTGAGTGGCGCGAAGCAGCATTCTGGTTGACCGCCAAACTTCCTGCTCCCTCGCTCCCTTGCCCCTCACTCCGACGGATCGGCCGCCGTGAACGGCGAGCAGCACGGCTTCTCCGTCGCGTGAAAGTCCATCAGCTCAATGCGCGTGGCGTCGGGATCGAAGAGATTGAACTGGTACTTCCCGTCCCCACCCATCTTTGGCGCCGGATCGTGTATCCCCTCGAGCCGGTTGCCTTTCACGAGCACCTGATACGCATCCGGAACCGAGACCTCGCCGATCGACAAGTGATCCGTACCGCCAAGGGATCTCTGCGTCTCGGTGGCCGGAGTTCCTTTGCCCGGCGCGGACTGAATCATGTACTCCAGCCACTCGTGTCCGTCGGGACATTGCTGGCTCACCCAATTAACCTCGCCCTCTTTCATTCCGCCCCACCAGTACGGCCGGAATCCCAGCAGTCCGCGGTAGAACGCGTCCTCGGTCGCGCGGCTGTGAACCCTGAAGCCGAAGTGAATGATCTGATCCCCGATCACGTTCGGAGCGTCCACTGGCTTCGGGTGTGCGGGCGGCTGAACAAACTGCACCTTGTTTCCCTCGGGATCGAGCACCGTGAACCACTGGCTGCCGTCCACGCCGTGCTCCACGTGCGCCGGCGTCTTCCATCCCTTCGCTGCCAGGTACTTCCGCATCCCTTCCGCGCTCTCCGTGTTCCACGCCGTATGGTCCATCCGCCGGATTCCCGCGCCGGCGGGCAGCGGCAGCACTTCGATGAACTGTGTGGCGTTCAGCGCATAGCGCACGCCCCGCGGATTCTCGGGATCGGGCAGCTTCGCCGCGCCCACAACCACGGTGTAGAAGTGCTCGGTGGCCGCCGCGTCCGACGTGTACAAGGCTACGTGCGAAATTCCGGTAATCTTAGGCCGCTGCTGGCGCGTCTTGCCCCGCGGCAGCGGCTACAAAAGATCGCCGCAACGAGAGCAACTAGAAAAAGCTTGGTCCGCATCGCACTTCCCTCACGATTTCTCAAGCCCCATAACCATAAATCGATTGCCGGCCTCGCGCAAGCGGAACCCGCGAGCCGTTCCTCATGAGAATTGCGGACGGCCCCGAAGGCCCGTTTGCACGGAGCGGGGCGCACTTTGGTGTATAGAATGATCGCAAGCGTATCGCGCATCCCAACAAGTGGATTACTACGACCAAGTCGCCGAGGCTGCCGCTTTCCTGAAAGCGCGCCTGGGCTCGCGCGCTCTACGCGTGGCTATCGTGCTGGGCTCCGGGTTGGGCGCTGTGGCCGAGGCGGTCGAAGAGCCGGCCGTCGTCGCTTACAGCCAGATTCCGCACTTCCCGCAATCGACGGTCGAAGGCCACTCCGGTCGCATGGTCGCCGGGCTTCTCGGCGGCGCGCCGGTGGTCGTCATGCAGGGGCGCGTTCACTTCTACGAGGGGTACACCCCGCTCCAGGTCACGTTCCCCATGCGCGTTCTGGGCGCACTCGGCATACGCGCTGCAGTGCTCACAAATGCCGCCGGAGGCATCCAATCAAGCCTGCACACGTGGCGAACTCGTGCTGCTCAGCGACCACATCAATCTGATGGGCTTTAATCCCCTCCACGGTCCCAACGAGCCGCGCTTTGCTTCCCGTCCCGGAGCGGGCCTACGCTTCTTCGACATGACCGAGGCCTACAGTAGGCCGCTGCGCAGGCTGGCTAAAGAGGCCGCGTACGAGGAGGGATTCACGATGGAAGAAGGCGTCTATCTCGCCACTCCGGGGCCGAGTTTCGAAACACCGGCCGAGATTCGCGCCTTCCGCGCGCTGGGCGCAACGCTGGTGGGCATGTCCACCGTGCCAGAAACCATCGTGGCACGGCACATGGGTATTGAGGTGCTGGGCATCTCCTGCGTTACCAACCTGGCCGCCGGGCTGAATACAAAACCGCTGAGTCACGAAGAGGTGAGCGAAACCGGCCGCTGGGTCGAGAGCCGCCTTGCCGGGTTGCTCAAACGGCTCACGCCAAGAATCGTCGAAAGAATCGAAGCGGAACCGTGAGCCACGTTGCCCGCTCCAGGGTTGCAGGCGAGGTTGGAAGGTGGAGCGGGTGATGACGGAGATACGCAAGCGCGGCCTGCTGGCGGGAGCGGCGTAAAAGGCACCGGCGGATCGCTCTTGCCGTTGCGAACTCGATATGGTATAACTGTTATATAAATGCGGTTTGACTTCGATCCACGTAAGAGTCGGACGCTGAGGTCGAATCCGCGGCGGGGCATTGGCTTTGAAGAGGCCCAGGAGATATTCGCCCGCCCATACTATCTTGATCGACGGTCCGACGTGCCCGAACAATACTGCGCTATTGGGTGGGTAGGCCAGCGTTTATATTCGCTCGTATTTGAGATGCGGGAGGACGCGGAAGGCGAGATTTACCACCTGGTCACACTTTGGAAATCTACACGTGAAGAAGAGGAACTCTATGTCGAAAACACTTGAATCCCCCAAGCCGCCGACTGCCGATGAGATCGCGGAACTGGCCGAGAGAGGCGAGAACATCTCGCGCTTTTTCACCGGAAAAGGCAAGATGATGCCGCCCATTCAGCGCGTGAATGTGGACTTTACGGCTCCGATGCTGAACGAGCTGGACGACGAGGCGCGTGCGCTGAATATCAGCCGCCAGGCGGTGATCAAATCGCTGCTGCGGCAGGCGCTAGATCGGCAGCGTTTAGCGCGCAGAGCGCGATAGGGGGAAGATCTGGCAGTTCAGAATTTTCGCCGATTAGACTCAGGACGCCCGCCTACCCAGGCAAATCCGTCGTCCTGTTCGTACTGATCCCTCACAAACATCCTCGATTGCCCATGAAGCACAACCCAAATCTGCAGGCGGTAATCTATCACCCCATCAGGCACGTCTGCAGAGGAAATAGTTTCTGCAATTTCGTAGATGCTCGGACGTTCTATTTTGATCGTTAGTGGCAAACCACGCTTGGGCCAGCGGGACGTCAACCTCCAGTTTTACTCCGTGGAGTGAGACACTGTTGTTCCCAAGTTTCACAGATTCGATTAGATAGCGTTCAGGAAAGGTTTTTCTCGATTCAAGTGAGGCCATAGCCTTCTCGACCAATCGAAGTCGGCACCTGAATTTAGATTCGCCATATTCCAGATACTCGGTCCTATCAAATCCCCAAGCGCGGCCGAGATTCGCCCACCCACGGTCCAGATCGGCACACATCCGAATAACGTCCTTATTTGCGCCGGCAAATCCACATTCGAGGACTTCCATATCTCGACACCGATGCTACTTCGTCGTCAGGGCGCTGACCGGGACCAGCATCTCTTCCTTGCGTACCACCAGGTTGGTGGCGTTCAGCGTGGCCAGCTCAAAGCCGTGGCCGTGCGTGATCGCATCCGTCGGACAGGCTTCCACGCAATACCCGCAAAAGATGCAGCGGTTATAGTCGATGTTATAAACCTTGGCGTAGCGCTCCGACGAGGAAATGCGATTCTCTTCCGTATTGTCGGCGGCCTCAATATAGATGCAGTTCGCCGGGCAGGCCGCGGCACACAGAAAACACGCCACGCACTTCTCCAGCCCGTTCTCGTCTCGCTGCAAAACGTGTGCGCCCCGGAAGCGTGGCTCCAGAACCGCGCCGCGCAACGGGCCCTTGCCGTCAGGGTAGTTTTCCACCTGCGTCGGCTCCAGCATCTCGCCGAAAGTGATACTCATGCCCTTGGCGATCCCGGCGAGGTTGCGCACAATCGACATGCGTCCAGTATACGATGGTCGTTGGGAGCAGATCATGAAGCCTGCCATCGCATGTGCCGCCATCTTCATGTGGGTAATGAGTTTCGGAACCATCGCCGCATCAGCGCAGAACACCGCGGCGCCACCGCCCATGCCGATGGGGCAAATGGGCCAGATGGGCGGGATCGACAGGCCCGCGCCGCCGGCCGGGCCGCTCCAGGTCACGTTCGGCGACAAAACGGCAACCTGGACGGCAGCCAAGCTCGCTCCGCTGCCCCACGTCACTGTCACCGTCTACAACGAGCACTCCAGGGCCAACGAAACCTACTCCGGCGTGCCGGTCATCGCGCTGCTCACTCCGCTCGGCGTCAGCGACAAACCGCGCGGCAAGCAACTGCGCCTTTATGTGGTGGCCGAAGGTTCCGACGGATACGAAGTGGTCTATTCCATCGGCGAAGTGACTCCCGATGTACATGACGCCACGGTGATTGTGGCCGACACGGAGGATGGCAAGCCGCTGGCCGCCGACGGCCCTCTCAAGCTGATCGCTACCGGGGAAAAGCGCCCTGCGCGCTGGGTGCGAAACCTGGTTGCGCTTCGCGTCCAGGTGGCGGAGTAAGCGCAAACCAGCCCGCACACGCGTCCAGCCTCCAGGGCAATCGAGCCGAACACCGAGGCCGCGCGCTTCGCGAATCAGTCGCGCGGCCCCCATTTTATCACAACCATTCCGATTCCGCGGCTACTTTTGCCGCCCGTTGCTTCCTCCGCCCTGAGACCGCGTCTGCGGCTTCGCGCTGCGGTCCGCCGGAAGCGGCCGGCTCACGGCCGGAGTGGCAGGCCGTCCGTGATTCTGGGCCGCAGACTGTCCGCGAACCGCGGAGTAGCTCTGCGCATGTTGCACCTGCGTGCTCATCCGCGGAGTAGTCGGCTCATGTGCGGCCGCGGCTTCAGACGGCTGAGGCCGCGCCTGCACGCCGCCCACTCCGCCACGGTAGCTCGAACGCGTATTCGTCACTTGACGATTCACGGACACGCGAGTATTCGCGCGATAGCTATACACGTTGTGCACAACCCGCGCGTTGATGTTGTTGTAGACGCGGTTATAGAAAAAGTGGCCCGCATTCCAATAGCCGCCCTCGTAGCCGAGGCCGATGTAGCCGAACCCGTAGTTGATGCCGCCGTAGAAGCCGATGTGCAGGCCCCAGTGCCCGGGATAGAACAGATAGCGGCCGCCGTAGAATCCCCAATAGCCGGGTGTCCAGAGCGCGTCCATGTAGGGCGGCTCGACCCACGCGCCCGGTACCCAGTAGTAGCCGTTCGGGCCCCAGGCCCAATAGCCGGGAGTCCAGATGTAGCCATCGCCGGGCGCTGGCGGCTGCTCATAGTCGGGCAGCGGCGGAGGCGGCTCGGTTTCTGTTTCTGTGGGCATCTCGGCGTAACCTGAGTCGTCGGGAGCCTGGTCCGGCGCGGCCGCTTGGCCGGGAGGCGGCGGAGCTTCGGTGGTGTAAGACGGTCCTGCCGGCGCCTCGTTCACCGCGGCCGGATCTGGCCCCTGATCCGCTGGTGCCTGGTCCTGGGCGCCGACCGCGCTGGCATAGACAGTTGGAATGATCGAGCTCAGCCTTTGGTGGCAGACTGTCAGGCAGAATGTAGCTGCGAACGCAAAGGCGAACCACGGCGCCCAGCGAGGAAGACTTTTCATAGCACCCTCCAAGTCGTCGGAAATTGTCCGAGGTTCCCCAGTCTAGCGCAACCGCATGGGAAATGGCTATCGGTAAAATGCAATCGAATCTCGCGCCGGCGCGGACCATCAATGCCGGACTCCTGGCGGCTCTGAACGGCCGTAGTTGTTAGCCGGCGGCGTGGTCACCGGCCTGCGCTGCGACTGCGACTTCAGCATTTGCTCGCACACCGCCGAGTCCTGCCCGCGCTCCAGCCCCTGCACGGTATCCTGCCCGCGGCACATGCGCAACTCCATCTCCCGTCCCTCGTCTCCGGTCAGCTCCACCGTGCGCTCCAATCCGCTCAGCGGGTCCACGTCGAAGCGGAACACCGTGTCGGCGGGCGTCCTCTGCTTGCCGTAGTCGAAGTGATTCCATGTGCACAGAAATGCGCGGCCGTCTGCGCTGGACATTAGCGCGAAGATCTGCGTCCAGGCGATGCCGCTTGCCGCACCGGGCCCGCCCGAATTCCACACCGGAACTCCCTCGCCGCCATGCACCCAGCGCGCCGTCCACATGTGATGCGCGACGTCGTAATAAAAGGCAGTGAAGTAGGTGCTCGCCGCGCACTCGCGGCAATTGTCGTAAAGGATGGTCAGCTCCTCCGGCGCGTTCGGGGCAAAGTGCTCCCAGTCGAACCAGCGCAGGTTCACGCCGGTAATCAGCGGCGCCACTACGTGGCTCGTAAGCGAGACGTTCCAAATGGTAAACGTATCGTCGCTCGGCGTCGATTGCGGCCCTTGGCGATCGGTGGTCACCACCAGCGCCGCGTCGTAAACCACGCCGATCTCGCGGATCGCCGTCCACTTCTCCACCGTCATCGCGCGCGTCACCCACGTCACGATGTTCTGGTCCTTCGGGTTATGAAAGTCGATCCAGCGAAAGTTGCCTGAGGTTTGCTGGGCGCAAAGGGGAATTGTGAGGGCCATCGCTGCGAAAACAGCGAGGAGGCGCCTTCTGGGAAGGTCAACCCGCATAAATCTAGATATAGCAGAGCGGGCGCGGCCGGATTCGGGCAAAGGCGCGCCGCGCGTTCCAGTTTACTTCTGCCCGGAAGCCGGAACCGCCGGCGCGGCTTTGATGCGCTTGGCGAAGTCCGGCGGCGGCGCGTCCTGCTTCGCCACGCCCGCCGCCAGCTCATCCCAGCCATCGCCGGCTCCGTGATAGCTTGTGTACTTCGCCTTGCAATAGCTCATCATCGTACTCGCGTCCCGCGGAATGGCCGAGCTCTGCGCCAGATGAATCGCTCTCGCGCAGTACCAGAATCCCTCCCTCACCAGCGGCGTCGACTCAAGATCGGCGACCGCCAGTTGGTAGGTGTCCTGCACGTTCTTGGGATCGATTTTGTACGCCCGCGTCAGCCAATCCCTCGCCTGCGAATAATTCTTCTGCTGGACCGCGCAATAGCCCTCCGCGCCCACGAAGATATCGCTCATCAGCTTGCTCAGGCTGGCAAAATCCGCGTCCGTCATATTCGCGGGTTTGCGCCACATGGGCACCGCGAGCATTCCTCCCGACGCATCGACGCACATCTCGTTCAGCGCCGCCAGGTCGCCCCGCTCCGCGCTCGCCCGGTCAAGCGCCACCACAATCCCCAGCACGCGAATGTTGCCCGGTTCGGCCGTCAGCAGGCGCTCGGCCGCTTGCTTCACCTTCGCCGGCTTCCCCGCCGTCTGCCACGCCGCCATCTCCTGTTGCAACGCATCGGTCAGCACCGCGCTGTGCGGATACTCCTGCGCAAAAGCCTCCAGCGCCTCGGCCCGCGCCGTCGCATCCTGCGTCTTCACGGCGGCGGCGTAGGCGTTATATTCGGCTGGATTCTGGACTACCTTCTGCCCTGCAGCGGGCTTCTGCGCCGTCGCGGCGACGGCGACGAAAAGACCGAGCGCAAAGAGCGGGCAAAGGGTCTGATGGATTCGCAGGCAGCGCACAAAGGAAGCGTAGCACAGGCGAGGAGGCCGGTTAGCCAGTTCAAAACGAGCCATTTCGTGTCGAAGTCGGTTCAGCTTTTTCCCGGCGAAGTCGCGCCTTGCTCTCCCGGCCAATCGGTTACGACCAGGTACGAAATCTCATCGACGATGCGTTTCAGTTCGTCCACCATGCGGCTCTTCAGGCGAGTTTCAAATACTTCGAGCAGCGCATGAAAGTACCAGAGCTGCTCTTTCGGACCGCGCTTGAACCGCTCCCACACCGCCGGGCCGATCTCCTTGAGGTCGTCGAGAATCGTCTTCGCGTTATAAAGCTTGTCCGCGGCCGAGATGACCAGCACGTCTTCTGGCTCGGTCTTCAGGCGCACGAGATAGGCGTTCTTGCGCTCTTCCCATCCCTCTTTTTTGTCGTGATCCTCGGCCAGCGTGTCGGAGAGGCCCTCCACCATGTCCGCGACATGTTTTCCAAACACTCTCTCCACATCGTCGAGCCGCGGCTTGCCGCCATGGTCCTCGACCGTGTCGTGAAGAATCGCCGCGATCACCATGTCTTCCGTGACGGGAACCTGGCCGCCGGCTTCGCCCATGACCAGTGAGGCGACCCCGAGCAGGTGCGCCATGTAGGGAATCTGGGTGCCCTTGCGGGTTTCCGTGTGGAGCGTGCGCGCGTAGTCAACGGCGCGGGTGAAGCGGTCAGAAAGGATGAGAGGTTGTGTAGGGTTCGTCATCTTTTAGTATCTCACGGGGTGAATACGAAGCGAAGGTTAGGCGGTGGTGCAGTTTCCGATAGCCGACATATCGCCGCCAAGCCAAGTCGAATTTAGATACTGCTGTCACTTAAGGCCGGACCTCAGCCACGAGTCCTGCAACTGCCACTATGATGCTCGTTCGTCAATGCGGCTCAACCGGAACAAGATTCCAACTGCAGACGGCTGGCAAGTTGATGAGTTCCCTTTCCGACAGCTTCCTATCGATTTGCCGCTTTGAAAGCGAAAGAATGAAACCTTCGGTGAAGTTTGAATAGCAGAATCCAGACGACCAAGCATTAATCGAAAGTAGCAGGTGATCGTCATCTACCCACTTGATAGCGGTCGTATTTACCCCAGGGGTCTTGCAGCTGAGTTTGGCGTCTACTTTGAACGTTTTCTCCGCTAGTGGAATCAACTCTGTGTCCTCTGTGATCCCGCCGCTGGACGTCACGCGGAAAAGCTGCGTGTCTGCGCTGGAGGCATTTACTTTCCATGTTGCAGCGAACGTTCCGCTCGGTGAAACCGTCAACCAACCCTCCGCAGCTTCGAAATCCTTCTGCTTCTGAATCAGGACACGGTTCCCTTCCGAAAAGCTGACTGTAGCATCGGAGCTTTTTGGATCAGGGTGCACAATCCGGATTCCCACTCCGTCCCACTCGACCTGCACAGGTTGGGCAGGATCATCGCTCATTGCGTAAAAATAAGCTCCGTCCTCCGCACACCAGTCAATGCTCCGCTGCGGTAGCGTTGCATGGGTCGTTGCGAAGAGAAGCCAGATGCTGAGGGCTAGATTCATGGCTAGAAGGCTATCATCCGATTACGAGGCCGACCGCAGATTAGAGTTCGAGCCCTCATCAACGGACTTCAAACGTCTTTCCCTTTGAGCCGCACTCGCACTCCGGTCGTAATCACCGGCAAATCGGAAATTGCACCATTACCGAAGGTTTTGCCCGCTCCCGTCTGCACGCCTAACACTAAAGCCCCAGCTTCTCCCACATCGCATCCACCTTTGCCTTGGTCCCGCGGTCCATCTCGATCATCGCCGGCCACGGCCGCTCGAATCCCTCAGCCTTCCACTTGCGTGTGGCGTCGATGCCCATTTTTGACCCGTAGTTCGGTAGCCGCGCAGCATGGTCGAGCGAGTCCACCGGCCCGAGTGTGAACTGAATGTCGCGCTCCGGATCGATATTGTTAGCCACGCGCAGCACAACCTCCGGGATGTTCTGCACGTCGCAATCCTCGTCCACCACGATGATGCACTTGGTAAACATGGCCTGGCCCAGCGACCAGATGCCGTGCACCACTTTGCGCGCCTGGCCGGGATAGCTCTTCTTGATCGACACGATCATCAGGTTGTGAAAAACAGCTTCGACGGGCAGATGAATATCCACCAGCTCGGGAATCGCCATCTTCATCGCGGGCAGAAAGATGCGCTCCACGGCCTTGCCCATCCACGCATCCTCCATGGGAGGTTTGCCCACAATCGTCGCGGCGTAGATGGGATCCTTGCGATGAGTGATACATGTGATGTGGAAGACAGGGTACTCGTCCTCGAGCGTGTAGAAGCCGGTGTGATCCCCAAACGGACCCTCGCGCCGCAGCTCGCCCAGCTCCACGTAGCCCTCGAGCACGATCTCGGCATTCGCTGGTACTTCCAGGTCGACCGTCTCGCACTTCACGATCTCCACCGGCTTGCCCCTCAGGAACCCTGCGATCAGTGAATTCCTCGACCTCCGGCGGCGCGGGCACGATTGCGGCAAACGTCGTCGCGGGATCGGTACCGATCGCCACGGCCACTTCCATCCGCGAGCCTTTCAAACTGCCAACGGAGATCTGCGACGCGCCCGCGATCGATCGCTCGGGTAAGCTCACCGCCCCGCCGGCCGACTCCGCCATCATGGCCACGCGCGCGCCCGCAGGGCCTCCCGCTTCATCCGTCCGAGAGGCCGCCGCACGCAGTGCTTCGCGATAGTGCTCCGCGGCCACCTTCTGCCGCTGCCAGTGCATGCCGGTCGTCTGGCCGTCGTACACCTGCATGCGATACATTCCGATGTTGCGCTTTCCAGTTCGCGGATCGCGCGTGTGCACGCAAGGCAGCGTGATGAATCGCCCGGCGTCATGCGGCCAGCACTTGAGGATGGGAAAGTAGCCGAGATCGAATCTCTCTCGCCTTACCACCTCTTTGCATGGCGCATCCTTCGCGGCCACTGTCTTGGGAAACGCACTCGTCAGCGCGCCCAGTTGCGGCAGCATCTTCAGCTTGTCCAGCAGGCCCTCGGGAGCCTTCACGCTCATCAGCTCGCTGATTCGTTTCGCAATCTCGTCCAGCCGCTCCACGCCCAGCGCCAGCGCCATGCGCCGCTCGCTGCCGAACTGGTTGATGAGGACCTTGTGCCCAGGATGCCCCTTGACGTTTTCAAACAGCCAACGCCGGTCCTCCGGCCTTCGACACGCGGTCGGTAATCTCGGTAATCTCGAGCTCCGGCGAAACCTCTTCGCGGATGTGTTTCAGCTCGCCGTGTTTCTCCAGCGTTTTGATCCAGTCGCGCAGATCGTCGTAGGCCAAGGGCGTGCTCCCGGGCGGTCGTCACCGTTCCTCACTCATAGTACGTCAGGTGATCTGCCTCTATCGGAGAAAAGCACGGCCAGACTCGCTTCGAACGTCCGCGATCACATCGCAGCCAGCAGCAACGGATTCTATTCGGCCGCCGTCGGTCCTGACCCGTGCAGCGGCATCGGCTCGCCCATCGCAGCCGGCATCGCGGCGTTATTGAACGGATAGAATCAACAATTCACTGCGCTGGCGCGATCGCTTCCACCAGCGGAACCACCGGCGGTATCGCATCCATGGGATAGCCAAGCCGCTTCCACTCGTCGAATCCGCCGCGCAGCGGGCGCACGCGCTCGATACCCAGCTTGTGCAGTGTCATGGCGATTTTGGCCGAGGTGGCCTCGCTGGGGCAGGTGCAATAAAGCACCACATCGCGGTCGCGCGGTATCTCATGGTGGCGCGCAGCCAGGGCGTCAGGCGAAAGATGCACTGCGCCGGGCAGCGTGAACGGATCAGGCACCAGCTCCAACGGATGGCGCAGATCCACAATATATACAGGCTCGCCGGCGTCAAGTTGCCGCTTCAGCTCGTCGGGCTCCAGGCGCAATGCCGCAAGCTCTTTCAGCGCCACGCGGCGCCGCCAGATTCGCGCCAGGAAGAATCCCGCGATTCCCAGCACCAGCAGCGCGCCCGAGAATCGGCCCACCCAGTTGAGCAGGCCGGGATTCCGTTTGAGCGCGTCGCCGAAGAAGCGGCCCAGCGTGAGCAGCACGCCTACCCACAGCGCGGAGCCGATTCCGTCATACATCAGGAAACTGGCGAAGCCCATCCCGTTCTGCCCCGCCACCGGCGGCGACAGAAGTCCCAGCCCGGGAATGAATTTGGCCACCATCAAAATGGAGCCGCGGCGCTTGCTAAACGATTCCTGTGTCCGGCGCACGCAGGTCGTCGGCTCCATCGAGAGCTTGCAAAGCACACGCAACACGTGGTGCCCGTGCCTGCGCCCGATAAGAAACCAGACGCTGTCGGCAGTGAGCGTCGCGGCCATTCCCACCGCGAGCGCCAGCGGGAAGCTGATCTCCCGCTGGGCCGAAAGCGCACCGGCAGCCAGCAGCACCGGCGTAGCCGGCAGCGGCACGCCCAGTTGCTCCACCAGCACCCAGGCAAACAGCACCAGGTAGCCGTACATCAACAAAAAATTCGTTGGTAGCGCCATATTGAAGTCCCGGGTTAAGGCCTTGGGGATTCAGGCCGCCCGGCTCCGCGGGCTTCTGCATCGGACGAAAAGCGGCCTCACCCTATCGGATGAAGTCTTGCCGAATTCGTTGCAGAAGCTTGAAGAATAATCTCCGCGCTGCACCCCCTCAGCGCGAACCTCGCATGCGGCAGAGCCGCCTGCTCGATCACCCAGTCCACCCAGGCGGCCTGTTCAGCCGGGCAAGTCAGCCGCCCCGGATCGTTGGCCAGCACCGCATCGACAAAGTTCTCCACAATAGGATAGTGCAGATTTGTGTGCGGAGGTAGCATCTCCACGCGGCCGCGCCACTCGCAGTTCCGGCCCGTAGAGTGGATCGAGGCCGATCTCGCCGTCCTCGCCGATGATGCGAAACTGATCCCGCGCCACGCGCGAGTTCCAGCGCACGTCCACAACCCCGTGCACTCCGCCTGCGAACTTCATCAATATTGTCGCGGAGTCCTCGACGCGAAGGTGGTGCACCGCATTCGACAGCACGCCGCAGGCGTGCCCAGGCTTGCCGAAGAGATAGTTCATGGCGTCGATGCGATGCGAGGCGATGTCGTAGAGCGGCCCGCCGCCGGCCAGCGCCGGATCGATGAGCCATTCTCGCCCCTCGATCTCAAGCCAGCTTTGGCAATTGGCCTCAGCCAGCAGCGGTCGGCCGATAGCGCCTTCGGCGATTAGTTGCCGCGCGCGGATCAACTTGGGATACAACCTGCGGTAGTAAGCGGCGCCCAGAAGCCGTTGCGCTGCGCGGCCCTCCGCGGCCATGCGCTCCGCCTGCGCATAATTCATAGCCATCGGCTTCTCGCACAGCACGTGTTTTCCCGCGCGCAACGCCGCATTCGCCGCCTCCGCATGCAGGGCAACGGGCAAGGCGATGTAGACGGCATCGACTCCCGGATCGGCCGCTGCTTCTTCCACCGTCCCCCACGTCCGCGTACCGGGATACGCCTGCGCCTTGGCTGGATTCCGCGTGACGAATCCGGCGAGCCTGCTTCGCGGCTCCGTCTCGATGGCCGGAATCACCCGCCTCCGCGCAATATCGCCGATGCCGGCGACGACCCAGTTCAGCTTGCTCGCCATCTGGCCAGAATACCTTCCCGGCGAGTGCGCGGCAAAAAGGCCGCCCGCCGGCGGCCTCATGTTTTTTCGAAGTATCGGATAAGTTCCCGCTATTGCACGGGATCTGCGGAGTCAGCCGGAGCCGGCTCGGCAGAGTTGGCTGCAGGCGTCCCTGTCGGTGCGGTCTGCGCCTCCTGGTTCTTCTCGCCAAAGTAGTCGTGGTCCCAGAGATCCTGGTAAAACACGCCCGTCAGCTCGGCGGCGTGCGGGCCGAAAGTGGCCCTGCCGCCTTCCAGGAAGAACACCGTCACCAGGCCTCCCCGCGGCGATTCGGAATAGGAAGCGAACCAGCCAAACCGCGTTCCGTCGTTGGAGCAGGTTCCGGTCTTGCCAAAGACCGGCAGCTCGCGGAAGTTGGTGCGCAGGCTGCGCGCGGTCCCATATTCCACCGCTCCTGCCATGCCGTCTTCAAGATCGGGAAGGTACTTGGCGATATCCAGCGTGCGCTTGACCCTGGGCCTGAAGTCGGCGATCTCTTCCGGCGTGGTGGGATGCTGCAGATAGTAAAGCGTTCCGCCGTTCGCGATGGCGGCCACAAACGCGCCCAACTGCAACGGAGTTACTGAGACGCCCTGGCCGAAGCTGCACATGCGGCCCACGCCGCCCTCTGACTCGGGAATCGGCTGGTCGGGATACTCGCCCAACTGCTCGCCGGGAATGTTGTATCCGGCCAGCTCGCCCAGGCCGAACTCCGTGGCGTAGTGATGCACGCGCTCAAAGCCCAGCTCGCGGCCCACCTCCTCGAAGTAAAGGTTGTTGCTCTTGGCCAGCGCCTGGGTCATGTCCATGCGGAAGCCGGGAAGCTGCACCATTGTGTCGCTCGTAACCAGCCCCTCTGAAAGCGCGGCCAGCGCTACCGTCAGTTTTATGGTGGAGCACGGCTCCGCGCCCGGCGAGAGCGCGAGCTTCTGGTTCACCATGGCAAGAATGCGCCCGTTCGTGGGGTCGATGACCACCGCGGTCCCGTTCATGTCGCCCAGGGCATCGATCGCCGCCTGGCGCACCACCGGATCCTCGCCTGTCGTAATGTCGCCCGCGCCAATCGCGCCTTGAACAAACGAACTGGCCGTGAACCGCTCGTAATAGCGATGGCGGCGATGATACGAAGCCGAGCGCACATGCGCTCTTGTCGAGGTAGCGGTTCGCCTCGCCGTGGTGGTTCTTGCTCTGGCGTGAGTCGTGTACCTGTGCGCGGATGCGGTCCGGCGCACGGAGGAATGTGCGGACACACTGTGAGTCATGAACGTATGCGCTGTCGTGGTCCTCGATGCCGCGTGACTGGCCCTTGCGTGCGTTGCTGCTGTTCGCGCCGCAGCGGAATGCGCAGTCGTACGATGCGTGCCGCTAACGTGCGACGCCATGTGCGACTCTGGCCTGGACTTGGTGTGATGCAGGGGCTGCGGAGCATCCAACGCCGCCGCGCTAACGGCGCCGATGCCAAAAATCAAAAAAGCCAATTGTATGGGCCCAACGCGGTGAAGCTTCATCCAGTCAACATCCTCCCAACATTTGGATCCCGTGCCGCGCGTTCGCCCTCAGGCGTCGCACTTCGTGCTCTCAACGCATGCCACGCCCGGCTCTTTCGCCTTGGACCGGCTTCGTCCTCCTTGCCGCCCCACTATTGTGCGGCAAGTCAATTGCGCGACCACAAGATTTACCGCCGGCCCGCTTACCCTTGTTCCCAAATTCAACCCCGGAGACAGTAGTTTCCCGCGATCTGCAATCGCAACCCATACAACTTTCGGGGCGTTCCCTCCACTATAAACCGATTCGGCTCGTTTTCAAACCGTTCCTGCGCCCGGGTTGTGTACTAAACCGTTGCTGAGCAACGCTGAACCATTTTTTGAAACACACCCTAAAATTTCAGCCGGCGCAGGAAAGTGGGAACATCCAAATCGCGCTCAGGCCCCTCATTCGGCTCGGCAAACAGCGGCTTCGCAGGCGACGCACCCGGCTCCGCCACGCTCTGCTGAGTCGCATCGAACTCCGCGGCGTAGTCTCGGGGCGGTGGAGCGGGCCGGGATTCTGCGCTCATAGCCCCGAACTGCTCTCCGGACGGCGTCGCACCTCCCCCGTTCCACCCCGTATCCTCTGCATACTCCGCTTCCGTCTTCACCGCTGTTTCAGTTACGGTCACGGTCGTCGCTATGCCCGGCGCTGCCGCGGCAAAAAAAAATGCGTTCTCGCCGCTCTCCGCCGCTTCTTGCTCCTCGCTCATAAAGCGCGCCGGCTGCCGGGCAGGCTCCGGCTCGCTTTCGCCCATCCAGTTATTCGGCGCCACCACCGGCACTGAGACCACCGGCGTCTCCTCCACGCTCAACATGCGCGCGCGCCGTTCGGGCATCTGGTCGCGGAAGCCGGTCGCGATCACCGTGATCTTCACCTCTTCGCCCATCTTTTCGTCCAGCACCGCGCCGAAAATAATGTTGGCGTCTTCGTGCGCCGCCGATTGAATCAGCGACGAGGCCGCGTTCACCTCCGAAAGTTTCAGCGTGCTCGATCCGGTGATGTTGATCAGGATGCCGCGCGCGCCGTCGATCGCGCCCGCTTCCAGCAGTGGCGAAGCCATCGCCGCCTGTGCCGCTTCCATGGCGCGGTTCTCGCCCGTGCGAACCGCCGTGCCCATCACCGCGTGGCCCATGCCCGCCATGGTCGTCTTCACGTCGGCGAAGTCGCGGTTGATGATGCCCGGGATGGTGATGATGTCGCTGATGCCCTGCACGCCCTGCCGCAGTACGTCGTCGGCGATGCGGAAACTCTCGAAGAAGCCCGCGTCCTTGGCCACCGCCAGCAACTTCTCGTTGGGAATCACGATCATTGTGTCCACGCTCTCGATCAGCTCCTTCAGGCCGCGCTCGGCCTGCATCAGGCGGCGCTTGCCCTCGAAAGCAAATGGCCGGGTCACTACTGCAACCGTCAGGATGCCCATCTCGCTGGCCAGCGAAGCGATCACCGGCGCGGCGCCTGTGCCCGTTCCCCCACCCAGCCCCGCGGTCACAAACACCATGTCGGCGCCCTCCAGCGCCTCAATCACCTTTTCGGAGTCTTCCAGCGCCGCCCGCCGCCCGATGTCGGGATTCGACCCCGCGCCCAGTCCCGCGGTCAGCCGCACGCCCAGTTGCAGCTTCACCGGCGCCTGCGACAGCTTCAGCGCCTGCACATCGGTGTTCGCGGCCACAAACTCCACGCCCTCCATGTGCGCCTGAATCATGCGATTCACGGCGTTGCCGCCGCCCCCGCCCACGCCGATCACCTTGATCCGCGCGTCGCGCACCGTCTCGTCGTGAAATTGAATGCGCATCTCTCCGGCTTCGCTGATTGGCTGTTCCATTTTTGCTCCGCTCTCCTCGACTTTTATCTGTTTCCTCACCGTGATCGACCTCGCTCCGCCACCGTTTTTCTGATCCCCGATCCCTGTTCCCTAGTTCCCTGTCTCTCTAAAAGCTCGCCGCAAACATGGCGCGCAGTTTGTCGCGCAAACTGCTGTTGTTGTCCTCCGCGGCCCGCGTCACTCTGGTTCGATGCGCGTAGAGAACCATTCCGATCGCTACGGCGTAAGCGGGATGATTCAGCTCCTGCGGCATCTGCGACAGACGCACCGGCAAGCCGGTCCGCGCCGGCACGCGCAACTGGCTCTCCGTCACGTCCAGTATGCCGGGCAGCATGGCGCCGCCGCCGGTCAGCACGCACCCCGCGCCCAGCGCGTCCACCACGCCGCCGAAGCGCAGGCTTTCCTTCACGTAGTGCATCAGCTCGCGTGCCCGCGGCTCCAGGATCTCCGCCATGGTGCGCAGCGGCAGCATGGCCGGCGCGCCCTGCGCATTGGTCACCTCGACCTCCGCCAGTTGCGGAACCGCCGTGACCACCGCGTTTCCATACTGCCTCTTCAGCTCCTCGGCCTGCTCCACCGGCAGTTGCAGCCCAATGGCCAGGTCGTTGGTGAAGTGCGCTCCTCCAATCGGAACCGAGGCGGTATAAGCCACCGCGCCCTCGAAGAAAACCGCAATGTCGCTCGAGTGTGCGCCGATGTCGAGCAGGCACACGCCCAACTCGCGCTCGTCGCCTGAAAGCGTGCACTCGGCCGCGGCAAGCGGCTCCAGCACCGCCTCTGACACTTCCAGCCCGGCGCGGTTGGCGCAGGTCACCGCGCTCTGCAGCGCGCTCCCTCCGCACGTGGCGATGTGCAGCTCCACTTCCAGCCGCGCGCCCACCATGCCCACCGGATCGAAGATGCCGGCCTGCTCGTCGAGGATGAACTGCCGCGGCAGCAGGTGCAGAATCTCGCGATCCGCGGGCAGCTCGATGGCCCGCGCGCGGCCGATCGCGGCCCTCACGTCCTCGCCGGTAATCTCGCGCATGCCGCGGCTCAGTTGGAACCCGCCGTTGGTGTTGACCCCGCGAATGTGCGGACCGCCGATGCCCACCACGCATTCGTCGATGTTGACTCGCGCCACCCTTTCCGCCTGCTCGCTGGCCGCGCGCACCGCCTTCGCCGCCGGCCCAAGTTCCGCGATCAGCCCTTTGCGCATCCCCGCCGATGCGACCACGCCGTGCCCGCGATAGCGCAGCACCCCCTCATTCACATCGGCCGCCAGCGCGCGCGTCCACGCGCTGCCGATGTCGAGCACCACAATCAGGTTGTCCTGCTTCTGGCCCATCGCCGTTCACCCGCCCTGTACTTCGCCCGCGGTCATGCTTTTTGCCGCCGGACGGGATGTTTTTGCGGTGTTCCGCTTGGTTGTCTTCGCTTGAGCCGCCCGCTTTTGCTGGACCGCCGCATGTTTCTTGTTCTGCGCCGCCTTGCTCTTCTTCGCCGCGGCCGCGCTGGCCGTCTTCGCGCTTGCGGTCGGCCTCGCCTGCCCGTTACTCTGCGCCACCTGCGCATCCGGCGTGCGCCGCCGTCTCCTTGCCCGACGCCATCTCCAGCACTACCTGGTTGTCGTAGCGCAGATCCACTGCCTTCAGGTTCGGATACTGCTGCCGCCACTCCGCGATGTGCGCCTCGTAGCGCTCATAGCGCTCCAGAAAACGATCGTCGCCGAAGTGCGCCAGAATGTCGCCGCCCTGCTCCGGCATCAGTACGCGCGCATCTTCGGGATCGGTCAAGTCGATCTCTGAGATCTGCTCGGAGTTGTGCTTCCCATTCGTATCCAGATCCGCCATCAGCCGCATGTACACTGCCATCCGCGCCTTGCGCGAGTCCGCCGGATCGCCGGGATCGATCCCCGTCAACACCGGGAACGAGTAGTGGTGCTTGGCCATTGAGGCCGGCGTCATGTCGAGCAGCACGCCGTTCGCGTCCACCAGCCCGATCTGGTCCCCGTGTCGCGTGAATGCCACCGGCTGCCGCTCCACCACCGCCACGCGAATCTGGTCGGGCAGCAGGCGCATCACCGTCGCCTGCTGAATCCAGGCAATCTGTTCGAGCTCTTTGCGCCTCTCGATCAGGGGAACAAAAAAGATGTTGCGGCCGATGTCTTCGCCGAAAACGGGCAGCATCTGCGCGCGGCTCACCTCGGTCAGCCCGCTGGCCTGAATGTCGTCAGTGCCGGCGATGCGGAATCGCGCGTCGCTCTCCAGAAAGTGCTTGAGCATCACGCTGGCCGTCGTCAACGCTCCCAGCGCCACGACTGCGCCAATCGCAAGAAAGACGCGGCCTGCGGTGCTCGCCGGCCGCCACCATGGCCGCTTCGCCGCGCCAAAGCGATCCCCAAAGCGATCCGTCGCCAGGCGCAGGCTCCCATCGCCGTCCGGATCGTCGAACTCCAGTGGCATTCCAGGCCCGCGTCTGCCCGCCCCACCGGGACGGAACTGCCCTGGGAAAGAAGAATCCTCCCGCGAGCGCCGCATGCGGATCTCGGCGGGCGGTTCATCCTCCCACAGCGTGGGCCGGTTTTTGTTATTCCCTTGATTAATCACGCCTGAGCAGGGTCGTGAGAGTCGCCAGACTTCAATATAGAACGGGCTTGCATGGCTTTCTTCCCCATCCCGGCCGGGGGAACCCGCACCGTTACGGGGGCAAAGTGAACAAGACCGAGGTGAGCAGAAGGGAATGAGGGAACAAAAAGACGGAAAATAAAGCGAAATCAGGGATCAGCGGGAGGTGCCCTCCAGCGCCGCCAGAATCTGCGGCGCGAGCTGGCCCACGCTGCCCGCGCCCAAAGTCAGAATCATGTCGCCCTCGCGCGCTTCAGCCGCAACCGCGCGCACCGCTTCGGCAAACTCCGGCGCGAACTCCGCGCGCGCGCCCTGTAATCTTCTCCACCAGCCGCTCCGCCGTCACGCCCGGAATCGGCTCCTCGCTCGCCGCATAAATCGGCAGCACAATCACGGTGTCGGCGTCGGCAAACGCGCCACCGAACTGCTCCAAAAGGTCAGCGGTACGCGAGTACCGGTGCGGCTGAAAGACCACGTGAATCCTTCCGCCGCAGCACTCTCGCGCCGCGGCCAGCGTTGCGCGAATCTCCGTCGGATGGTGACCGTAATCGTCGATCACCCTCACGCCGCGAGTCTCGCCGCGCTGCTGAAATCGCCGGTCCACGCCGCGATAGTGCTTGAGCCCCTCGGCGATCCTCCCCGGCGGAACCTCTAGCTGCCGCGCGATCGCCACTGCCGCCGTCGCGTTCAGCACGTTGTGCCGGCCCGGTACGTGCAGCTCGAACGGCCCCAGCGGTCCCGCGCCCGTATGCACCTGGAATCGCGCAAACCTGCTTCCCTGCCCCGCGTCCTGCCCGCGTCCCGGTTCCATCAACTCCAGCCGGTAATCGGCCTCCGCGGCTACGCCGTAGGTAAACACGCGCCGCCGCACGCGCGGCAAAATCCCCTTCAGCAGCGCGTTGTCCACGCAGGCCGTCACCGCTCCGTAAAACGGCACGCGATCCATGAAGTCCACAAAGGCGCGCTCCACGTCGGCCATGTCGTGGTAGCAGTCCATATGTTCGCGGTCCAGATTCGTCACCACCGCCAGAATCGGCGATAGCTTCAGGAACGAGCGGTCGCTCTCATCGGCCTCGGCCACCAGATACTGCGTCGTTCCCAGCCGGGCGTTCGAGCCCAACGCATCCACGCGCCCGCCCACCACCACCGTGGGATCGAGCCCGCCCGCCGCCAGCACGGCAGCCACCATCGACGTAGTCGTAGTTTTGCCGTGCATGCCGGCGACGGCGATGCCGTACTTCAGCCGCATCAGCTCGGCCAGCATCTCCGCGCGCTGGATTACGGGAACTTTGCGCGCCTGCGCCTCCAGCACCTCGGGATTGTTCCCGTGTACAGCCGAGCTGGTCACCACCACTGTCGCGCCCGCCACGTTGGCCGCGTGGTGGCCTTCATATACTGTTGCGCCCAGTTGCGCCAGCCGGTCGGTCACTGCGCTGCGCCGTAAGTCCGAACCTGACACCTTGATGCCCAGCGTTCAGCATGACCTCCGCGATGCCGCTCATGCCGATGCCGCCGATCCCGATGAAGTGCGCGTGCTGCGAGGTGGCAAACATGGTGGTGAACAATCAGGGTACCACTCACAGAACAGGGATCAGGGGACAGTGATCAATGCTTGGGGCGCGCGGCCTGCTGAGCAAAACAGTCGTTCAACCCCGGAAAAACGATTCCCCGTTCACGATCCACTGTTCTCCGGCATCGTGTACTCAAAATCGTAAAAATGCTTTCCGTCCTCGATGCGAATCGTGAACGTTCCCTCGATCCCCTTCAACTCGTCCGTCCCCGAGCCCGGCGACACGATCACCCGCATCTCGTGTCCGCTTCCGTCCATCGTGGCAAAGTGCTGCAGCGCGAAGCTACCGAATTTTCCCTCGAGCGTCCCCGTCACCAATTCGATGGCCACATACCCCGCCGCTCCCAGCTTCGGATCGCCGCATGTAAACATCTCTCCGATGGTGGTCGCTTCCAGATCGCCGTGGATCTGTTTGTTGATGGTGAAGCGCCCAATGCAATCGGCGGGCGGGGGCGCAAGGGGATGAATGTCGACGGTAAATGTGCCATGGGCTTCGTGCATCGGGATCTCCTCGTTTCGAGCTGCGCAACCGGCGCCACGCCTGGCGGCAAAATTCAACAGCAGCGATTGCATCTCAGCATACCGCGCCGAGCCAGGCTGCCCTGCAACGCCGCTCGCGCGCAAAAGTTGCGCATCTTTATTTTCGCGCCGTACCCGCAACCTTCCGTTGCGCCCGTGTTTGACATGTGCAGAACCGGCAAGCCAGTGAGGCAGCAAGATCCAAGCCTCACAGGTGGTGGCGAGCCGAGGCGAACCAGCAAATCAGTCCGCCTGGATCGGAGGATCTATGGGCAGCATGAAGAATTGGATGTTCGCGGCAGCTTTAGCCATCGGAGCTCTGTGCTTCGCCGCGCCGCAAGCTCAGGCAGCTCGCATCGGAGTTTACATTGGCGCGCCTGCGGCCTATGTTCCGCCTTGCCCCGGAGCAGGATATGCCTGGGTAGCCGGCTACTGGGCCAACGGCTACTGGACGCCGGGTTACTGGAACTTCGTCGGCGTCCGCGTCGGCGGCCCCGTTTATCGCGGTGGCTTCGCTTTTCACCGCGGGCCGGTCTTCTATCACCGCGGCTTCGACCGGCATTTCGCCCCCGCTCGTTTTCGCAGGTAGCAGAGGGTCTGTTAGCACTACTGGGGTGGATGGCGTTGTGAGCGAAAATCCGGTTAGACCGGGGCCCCCACGGACAGGTCTTCGTCCGTGGGGTGGAGGCGAGGCTGAGCCCGAAGGCCGTGGCGGCCCCACTGTCGAGGGCGAAAACGAAGTATGGTCGGATTTCCGCCACAACCCAGGGCTCCCGGCACGCGGTCTCTGCTGCTGGGATGGAACCCGGAGGGACGGGGCCGGTTTTCCCCTTTTCGTCGTCGCTCGTTTTCGCAGGTAGTTTCGCCTTCTGCTGCCTGCACCACGCGGCCTCTCTCAACTGGAGAGGCCGCTTTTTTGCGCCTTCTTGCCTGCTCCAGCGTCTAAATGGTGCGGCGTAAATCCCTTTGGCGTGAGCGCGAAAGCAGGCGCCGCCGAAACTTCTTGCTCTTTTCGGTGCGGTGGCCGATTCTTTTATCGCACCGCAACAAAAAAGAGAAAATGTTGTTTAAGTATTTGAAAGCCGGCTGCAGCATAGAAAGAGCGGCCGGGGGGTGCTGAGGCCGGAGGCGACTCCGGGTCCCAGTCCGGGCAAGGCGAGGGCTGGGCAGCACAAGGAGGACAGTATGAAGAGACTCGGCTTGGTTCTGGTTGGAATGTTTGCGGTTTTGCCGTTCGCCGCCTCGGCGAACGCCCAGGTCGGGATAGGGATTGGCGTCGGCCCGGCCGTGGCTCCCTATTACGATTACGGGTATTACGGCCCTCCGGATTGCGCCTGGGGCTACTACCCTTATTACCCTTATGCCTGCGCTCCTTACGGCTATTACGGTCCTAGCTGGTTCGCCGGCGGCATCTTCATCGGCGCCGGTCCCTGGTACGGCTGGGGTCGCGGCGGCTGGGGCCGCGGCGGTTATGGATACGGTCGCGGTGGCTACGGATACGGTCGCGGCGGTTACGCCTACGGTGGACGCGGAGCCTATGCGGGTCGCGGCTATGCTGGCGGCGTGGCGCGCGGATATGCCGGCGGCGGCGCCCGCGGTTACGCGGGTGGCGGCGTAGCGCGCGGCTTTAGCGGCGGTGCTCGCGGCGGATTCAGCGGCGGCGCTCGCGGCGGCTTCAGCGGCGGCTTCCACGGTGGCGGCGGTGGTGGCTTCCACGGCGGGGCGGCGGCCATGGTGGCGGCGGTGGCCGCCGGTAATTGACGGCTGAACGCGGACGATGGAAGTTCCGCATAACGGTCAAAGGCCCGCTTGCTTCGGCAGGCGGGCTTTTTTGTTGTGCCGAACCACTAACTCACTAACTCGCTAACTTGCTCCTTCGCCATCTCCGCCAGCCGGTCGGCAATTCGCTCCGCCGCTCCGGGATGCGCCTGCGTCTTTGCCGCGGCTGCCATCGCCGCCAGTCGGGCCGGATCGTTCAGCAGGCCCGTCAGCGTATCCAGCAGCCTGTCCGGAATCTCCAGTTCAGTCTCCACGAGCATCGCTGCCGCTCCCGCATTCACCATGGCTTCTGCATTGCGCCGCTGGTGCTCGTCGGCGGCGGCGGCAAAAGGAACCAGCAGCGCCGGCTTGCCCGCCGCTGCCTCTTCGGCAACGGTGGTTGCGCCGCTGCGCGAAAGGATCAAGTGCGCCCGCGCAAATCGCGCCGCCATATCGTCGAAAAACGCCCGCACCTCCCAGCGCGCGGCATCGGCGCCGCTCGCCTCGTACGCGGCCCGCGTCGGCTCATAGTTGCGCATCCCGCTCTGGTGCAGCACCGTAAGCCCGGGAACCGCGTTGAGCAACGGCGCGATAATGCGCGGGAGATGTGTATTGAAGATCCGCGCGCCCTGCGATCCGCCGAAAACGAGCAGATGCGGCGCGCCCTCCGGCGTCTCGCAGCCTGAAAAACTCCGCTCGCACCGGAACGCCGGTGACCTCGGCGTTGCGGAACCATTTGGCCGAGGCGGAAAAGTTGATCGCCGCTGCCTGCACGCGCTTGCCCACCAGGCGATTGGCCAGCCCGGGCATGGCATTCGGCTCGTACGCCATCGCGGGAATCTTCATCCCCAGCGCCGCCACCATCGCCGGGCCCGACGCGTATCCGCCCACGCCCAACACCGCGCCCGGCCGGAACTCGCGCATCAGCCGCTTGCAGTCGCCGATGCACGCGGCAAACGCGCCATCGTCCGCAACCGCGTCACCAGCGAGACGCTCTTCAGCGGACCCACGTCGATCAGCCGCAGCTCGAATCCTGCCTCGGGAACCAGCCGCGTCTCCAGCCCGCGTGCCGTGCCCACGAACAGGACCTCGGCCCGTGCCGCTCGACCAGCTCGCGCGCCACGGCCAGCGCGGGAATCACATGCCCGCCCGTTCCCCCGCCCGCAATCAGAATTCGCAGCTCAGCAGTTCACAGTTCGCTCAGCTCTGTCAGCGTCTTGTTCCCTTGTTCCCTCGGTCCCTTGTTCCCTGTCTTCTCACTCCGCCTGCCGGCTGATGTTCAGCAGAATCCCGATGCTGGCCAGCGTGCAGAACAGCGATGTGCCTCCATGCGAAATCAGCGGCAGCGGAATGCCCTTGTTGGGAACCAGCGACAGAACCACGCTGATGTTGAAGAAGGCCTGCAGCAGGATCGTGATCGTGATGCCGAAGGCCGCCAGCCGCGCAAAGGGATCGCTGCAGCGGAATGCGGTGCGCAGCCCGCGTACGCCAAACACCACAAACAACGCCACAATGAACATGGCGCCGATAAAGCCCAGTTCCTCGGCGATATTGGCGAAGATGAAGTCCGTCGCGGCCTCGGGCAGGTAAAACAGCTTCTGCATCCCTTCCATGTAGCCGCGGCCCGTCAGCCCGCCGGTGCCCACGGCAATCAGCGACTGGTAGATGTGGTAGCCGGCGCCCTGCGGATCGGATTCCGGATTGAGAAACACCAGCAGGCGCGCCCGCCGCCATGGAACCATGAGCAGCAGCGCGGCCAGCGCAGGCGCCGCGGCAGCGGCCCCGGCCAGCAGATACTTCCACTCCATCCCCGCCAGCACCAGCACCATCGCTGTCACGCCGGCCAGCACCAGCGCGGTGCCCAGGTCGGGCTGCCCCGCCACCAGTACGATAAACAGCGTGGGAATCAGCGCCGCGGGCAGCAGCGTGTGTTTCCAATCGCGCATCGCGCCGAGCCGCGTGTGCAGAAACCACGCCAGAAACAGCACCAGAACCGGCTTCGCGATCTCCGACGGCTGGAAGGTGAAGAAGTTGCCAAAGCGAATCCATCGATGCGTATGGTGCGAGCCGGGCATCAGGAACACCAGCACCAGCAGCACTGAGGTGATGCAGATGGCGGGATAGATGAATCGCGGCGAGTTATAGCGGCTCACGTCCACGTGCATCAGAACCAGCAATGCCAGCACGCCCACCACGGCCCACACTGCCTGCGTCAGAACGAACGTGTAAGCCGAGTGATATCTCTCTTCGTCGACCACAGCGGATGCGGAAAAAACCATCACCAGCCCGGTAACCACCAGCACCAGGGTCGTGAAGAACATCCACTTATCGACTCCTACTCGCTTTGCCATACACTCCTACGCGTTTTGCCGAACTTTCCAATCTCCGCGCTCGCTAACCAGCTGCTTGAAGACGCGTCCGCGATGCTCGTAGTTCTCAAATTGATCGAAGCTGGAGCAGGCCGGCGCCAGCAGCACCACATCGCCCGGCCGTGCCGCCGCGGCCGCTGCGCCCACCGCCTTGGCCAGAGTCTCGCATGAGTGGATAGATACCACCCCGCGCAGTTGCGACTCGATCTTGGCCGCCGCCGAGCCGATCGTGTACACGGCCCGCACCCGCTCGCGCAAGAGTGGCGTGAGCGTCGTGTAGTCCGAGCCCTTGTCCTTGCCGCCCAGAATCAGGTGAATGCCGCCCGGAAACGCAGCCACGGCCTTGGCGGTCGCGTCCACATTCGTGGCCTTCGAGTCGTTGTAGAACTCCACGCCGTTGATGGTTGCCACGTACTCCAGCCGATGCTCTACCGCCTGGAATTTCTCAATGGCGCGCGCAATCGCCTCAAACTGCGCGCCCGCCAGCCTCGCCGCGCATACCGCGGCCAGCACATTCTCTACGTTGTGCTCGCCCTTCAGCGGAATCTCGCTCAGCTGGCAGAATCGTCTCGATCGCCGCCTCAGGCGCGGAGCGGTAGACCACCATTCCATCCTCAGCCCATGCGCCCTGCTTCACCGCATGTCTGGCTGAGAACCAATAAACCGGCGCGCTCGATCGGGCCGCGGCTTCTGCCGCGCGGGCGTCGTCGGCGTTCAGCACCAGGCTGTCGCTCGCGTCCTGCGCGGCGAAGATCCGCTCCTTGGCCAGCGCGTAGTTCTCAAACGTCCCGTGCCGGTCCAGATGGTCGGGCGTGATGTTCAGGATCACGGCAACCTTGGGGTGAAACTCTTCGGTGCTCTCCAGTTGGAAGCTTGACACCTCCAGCACCGACCACGTGTCGTCTGTGCTCTCTTCGATCAGGCCCGCCACCGGGACGCCGATATTGCCCGCCACCAGCGTTGGATATCCGGCCTCTTTCAGCATCTCGCCCGCCAGCGCGGTCGTCGTCGTCTTGCCGTTCGATCCGGTGATCGCTACGATCCGCCCCTTCAGGAATCGCGCCGCCAGCTCCAGTTCGCCGATCACGGGACGGCCAAAGTTCTTCGCCTGCACCAGCTCCGGCGTATCCAGCGGCACGCCGGGACTCACCACAATCAGGTCCTGCTTGCGGAAGGTCAGCAGGCCGTGGCCGCCGGCCTCCACCATGATTCCCTCGTCGAGCAGCGCCGGAATCTCCTTCGCCAGGGATTCGGCCGAGCGAATATCGGAGACCGTCACCTGCGCGCCCTTGTGCCGCAAAAACAGCGCCGCCGCAAGCCCGGACTTCCCCAGGCCCACCACCAGAACCTTTTTCCCCTTCAGCTCCATCATTCGATCTCGTATCTGTTCTTCATTGTCGATCCTGCGCGACGACAGTTTTATTGTGCACCGCGCGCCGCGCGCGCGCGGGCTCCTCTAGCGCAATTTCAGAGTGGTAAGTGCAAACAATGCAAACACCAGCGCGCCGATCCAGAAGCGCACAATCACCTTCGACTCGCTCCAGCCCAGTTGCTCGAAGTGGTGGTGCAGCGGCGCCATCTTGAAAATTCGCTTCTTGCGCAGCTTGTAGCTGCCCACCTGCAGAATCACCGAAAGCGCTTCAAGAATGAAAATGCCTCCGATGAACGGCAGCAGCAGCTCCTGCCGGATGATGATAGCCACGGTGCCGATTGCCCCGCCCAGCGCCAGCGATCCAACGTCGCCCATGAAGATCTCCGCCGGATGCGCGTTATACCAGAGAAAACCGATCGACGCGCCCACCATCGACCCGCAAAAAACCGTCAGCTCGCCCACCATGGGCATGCGCTGCAGCTCAAGGTAATCGGCGAAGACCACGTGCCCGGTGATATACGTCAGCACCGCCAGCGCGCCCGCGGCCACGATGGTGCAGCCAATGGCTAACCCGTCCAGCCCGTCCGTCAGATTCACTGCGTTCGATGTGCCCACCAGCCAAAGCACGACCCAAATCACAAATGGCACAAACGCAATCAGCCCCAGATGCGGAATCGTTGCCGGCCAGCCGTGCCACAGCAGGCCGGGGCGCAGGTTCTTGATAAAGGGCACCGACAGCCGCGTTGAAAACACGTCGAATTGGTTCAGCACCACCAGCGCCACGGCCACCGTCGCTCCGGCCAACCCCTGCCACGCGAGCTTGGCGCGTACCGTCAATCCCAAACTGCGCCGCTGCACCACTTTGATGTAGTCGTCGGCAAAGCCGATGGCGCCGAATGCGAGCGTGGAAAAGACAACGACCCATACAAAGGGATTCGCGGGGTCTGACCACAGCACCGTGGGCAGCAGAATGGCAATCGCGATCAGCACTCCCCCCATGGTGGGCGTTCCCGTCTTTTTCAGGTGCGACTGCGGCCCGTCGTCGCGCACATACTGGCCTATCTGGAACTCCCGCAGCTTCTGGATCACGTAAGGCCCGATGAACAGCGCAATCAGCAGCGCCGTGAGCGAGGCAAATGCGGTGCGAAACGTGAGGTAGCGGAAGATCCGGAACGGATGAAAGAACGGAAACAGCTTTTCGTAGAGCAGCCAGTAAAGCAAGGAGCCTCCACTCACCGGTTTGAGGCGGGATTCAGGTTGATTTTACAGGAGAAGTATAGGCGCTTCACAGGCTGCCAGATGATTTGCATAGGGCCAGAACGACTGCGGATCGCCGCGCAACGGCCAAACCGCCCAGACCCTGATATATCCTTATTGCGACCTGAATGCGGAAGAGGGATGTCCCCTCTATATCGCGCGGGGTTTGTTTTTGAAAACGCGAATTCGCGCTCGCTTGATCGATGGTATTTGATTTGCAGGAAGACGACACCGCTTGAGCTGATATGTTAACCGTCTTTTCTCAAATAGCTCTTGACAAGGTCATAATTGCTAGTTGAAACTTCCCCCCAGTTTCAACAAGCAGGGCCCGAGGGCCCGAGCGATTAGTTAGAATTTCCCTTTTCCCCATCTCTGCAAATTGGGCCCGAGAGCCCGAGCGGTTTATACGCTAGCCGAACCCCTCACCTTCTAAGCCTGGGGGACGGTTGGAGCTCGTCGCCCTCAGGCGAGAGGAATGATCGCTGCTTTTGCGGTCATGAGCCGTGTGTTTTGAATCGGGTAGCCTTTCAGTCGTCCTCAAGACGATAACACTCGCTCTGCTGGCGACACGACGAACGCTTCACATGCGACCCGAACCCCCTCGACTTCAAGTCGAAGGCCGTTCAGTCAGGACAGGCTGTGTAGTGGCTGTACGAAAGCGACTACGCCACAACATCCAATAAGGAGATCCCCCCATGAGAAAAGCACATATTTGCTACTTCCTTTTTGCGCCATTGATCCTAATGTTCGGCACTCTGGGATCGGCGCAGACCACGATAACCGTCGCCCCGACTTCAGTAGAGCTAGCGGTGGGGCAGACGCAGACCTTCTCGGCAACCCTGGCGAACGCCCAGAGCGGCGACGCAGTGGTGTGGACGGACACAACGGGGCAGAATTTATTCAGCCCCGCGGGGCTTGGGGCCAGCGGCGTTCCGATTACCTGGACGGCTCCGAACACGCCCGGAACCTATGTCATTACGGCAGCCTCGGAGCTCGTCCCAACCGCGACGGCGATAGCGACGGTGACGGTGATGGCAACGGCCCCCGCGCCATGCGACACCAGCGTGCCGCTGGGCATATGCCAACCGTACACTTACATACCGGTCAGCGGCAGCAACGGCTACAACACAAATGTCCAGAATGACTTTTGGAACGAAGCAGCGGCGCCCGTGGGAAGTACGCAGCCGATGTTCGTGTCCGGCTTCGGACTCGGAAGCTGGTATACGATAGACAATTTCCCTGCCGGCGAGACGGAAATCTGGACTTATCCAGACAGCGACCCGATTTACTCCGGTTATGCCGATTCCAATATTAATGATTTCCAGTACATTTACTCGTCGTATGCGGAAAATATGGAACAGTACTTGAACCCCAGCACCACCGACGCTGAGGCGGCCTACGACATCTGGCTGAACAATTACAACAATGAGGTCATGATCTGGGTCGATCAGGCCAACCGCGGCGGAGCCGGCTATTTCGGCTGCAACTCCACGCCGGCTGTCACGGGCCTTCAATTCGGCGGATCGAACGGGGTCCCGGTATCACTCTGGGATCTGGATATATGCAGCAGACCTGGCAGCGGTGAGGAAATCTGGTTGCGCGACCAGGCGGATGAACCGGGCATCGGGAGTGCTACCGTTTACGGTATCCCGTCGAGCAGTGTGGACGTCCTCTCCATGCTTCAATGGATGGAAAATAATCAAGGGTGTTCAACTAGACGCGGCGTTACGACTTGTGTTCCGTACCTGCCGGTGAATAGCAATTTAGTGCAGCTTGAGTTCGGCTTCGAAATTGCCAGCACAGGCGGGCAAAACGAGGAGTTCGGCGTCAATGGCTATTCCGTTAGCTCCACAATCCCGGTAGTACCTGTCTCACTGTCTATCCCGTGGACACCTCCTGCGGCGATCACCTATGGCACGGCGCTATCAGCGACGCAATTGGATGCGGGCGGTGCGTACAACAGCGCCACCGCGTACAACGGCAACATTCCGATCGCGGGGACGTACACCTACTCTCTTGCGTTGGGTACAGTGCTGCCGGTGGGAGCGCAGACCCTATCGGTGACCTTCACGCCCAACGATACGACCGACTATGCAACAACTACGCAGACCGTGCCGTTGACTGTGACTTCTACGGGCTCGGTACCGAGCTCCGGCACCACGTGCAACGGCACATACAATGGGACCTTCCACGGCAATCTGATGGTATCAGCAGGCCAGACTTGCATCTTCACCAATGGCGGAGTCACGGGCAACGTCCAGCAGAGTGGTGGAACGCTGGAGATGGACACGTCCACAATTAGCGGTAACTTGCAGATCGGCGGTGGGACGTTTACAGTTACGTCCGGCTCCACTATTAACGGCAACCTGCAAATTCAGGGTATCTCTGCAGGTTCCGCCACAAACCAGGTTTGTGGAAGTACGATTAAGGGCAATCTGCAGCTCCAGAATAACGGGGCGGGAGTGCTCCTGCTCATCGGGGCGCCCGCTTCATCGTGCGCAGGGAATACCATCCACGGCAATTTGCAGATTCAGAATAACGCTGCTGCGGTGAGCGCGATTGGTAATACCGTTAGCGGCAACCTGACCGTCCAAAACAACTCCGGAGCGACGATCGTGGACAGCAACACCGTGCAAGGGAATCTGCAGGACCAGAGCAACACCGCTTCCACAGACGTCTCTTCCGACACTGTGGGCGGCAATCTGCAGTGCCAGGGCAACACTTCTATTACCGGAGGAGGAGATACGGCAGGAGGGCACTTGCAGGGGCAGTGCTCAACTTACTAACTTCAAACTGTTGATGCCCTCGCAGCAGTTTGCGAGTGCGCGCACTCCAGATCCTCCGCCGCGGTTAGCCGCGGCGGAGGATCTGGGAACGCCCGACTTTACCCCTCCGCGAACAAGCTAAAAGCTAGAAGCTGCTTTCCTTTACCGCGTCTTTGCCACTTCCTCCACCGTCACCGGATCGAGAAACGGCATCTGTGCGCGTAGTTGCTTGCCGACAATTTCGACCGGATGCTTCGCTTCAGCCTCGCGGAAGGCCAGAAACTCCTTCTTGCCCGAGTTCTGGTCAGCCAGAAACCGCTTCGCGAACGTCCCATCCTGAATCTCGGCGAGAATCTGCTTCATCGCTTTGCGGCTCTCGGCGTTGATCACGCGCGGCCCGCTCACATAATCGCCATATTCCGCGGTGTCGCTGATCGAGTAGCGCATATACGCCAGCCCGCCGCGATAGATCAGGTCCACGATCAGCTTTAGCTCGTGCAGGCACTCGAAGTAGGCGCTCTCGGGCTGATAGCCGGCTTCAACCAGGGTCTCGAACCCAGCCTTGATGAGTGCACTCACGCCGCCGCACAGCACCGACTGTTCGCCAAAGAGATCGGTCTCGGTCTCTTCCTTGAAAGTAGTTTCCAGCACTCCGGCGCGCGTGCCGCCAATGCCCTTCAGGTAACTCAGGCACAGTGCATGGGCCTTACCCGTCGCGTCCTGGTGGACGGCGATGAGGCAGGGAACGCCGCCGCCCTCTTGAAACACTTCGCGTACGCGATGCCCCGGCGCCTTGGGAGCGGCCATGCCCACATCGATGCCCGCGGCCGGAACAATCGTCTTGAAGTGAATGTTGAACCCGTGCGCGAACATCAGCAGCGTACCCGGTTTCAGGTTCGGCGCGATCTCTTCGGCGTAAAGCTTCGCCTGCGTCTGGTCGGGTGTAAGAATCATCACCACGTCCGCCCACTTCGTCGCCTCGGCCGGCGTCACCACTTCCAGCCCCGCCTTCTGCGCCTTGGCAATCGATTTCGAGCTCGCCGCCAGTCCAATCTTCACCTGCACGCCCGAGTCTTTCAGGTTGAGAGCGTGCGCATGTCCCTGCGAGCCATAGCCGATGATGGCTACCTTCTTGGCCTGAATCAGCGTCAGGTCGGCATCGTTATCGTAATAAGTCTTCGCCATGAGTTTTTCAGCTTCTTCCTTTTTTTCAGATATTAAAACGAATTCAATGGAACCGTGCCCACGACTGCCGCAACGATTCTGGGCGCCCATCCTGGCCGCGTCGTTCTTTTTGCGGCTAGAGCCTGTTATTAACTTTCGCACCGGTGGCGTTGCGAGCGAAAATCCGGCCAGACGAGGCGGAGGCCGAAGGCTTTGGTGGTTCCAAGGTCGAGGTCGACAACGAAGTATGGCCGGATCTGCGCCGCAACCCGAGGGGCTGGGGCCAATTTTCCTCATTTCTTTGCCGCTCGTCGCTCACAGACACCCGGTATGCTTCACTCCTTGCTTCTCGAACTGAGAAAAATTGGCTCCCAGCGCCACCCGCGGGAAAGTTAATAACAGGCTCTAGGGTGGGATGATCCGCTTACTCCGCTTCACCTGCCACGGTATCCTCTGCCGGCTCTTCTTCCGCCGCCGCGGATTCCAACCCGTCGACGCTCATCGCTCTTACCACGCTGCTTACGTGGTGCCCGCGCCGCATCGTCATCTTTCCGCTGCGGCAAATCTCCAAAATGCGCCCATCGTCCTCGCGCAGCACTTCGATGAGCCCTTCGATCTTGCTCTCCACGCCGGTCATCTCGATCATCAGCGACTCCGACGTGAGGTCGACGATGCGTGCGCGAAAGACCTCGACCAGATCGAATATCCGTCCGCGATCGCGCGGCGAGGCTGCCACCTTGATCAGCGCCAGTTCGCGCGTCACCGACGGATCCTGTGCCAGATCGTCCACATCGACAACATTTTCCAGTTTAAACAGGCTGGCGCGGATGCGATCCCCGGCCTCCGCTGATGCTTCGGCGACGATCGTCATGCGGGAAAGTCCCACGCGCTCGCTCCGTCCCACCGTCAGCGAAATGATGTTGATGTTCAAGCGCCGGAACAGCGACGCCACGCGCGTCAGCACGCCCGGCTTGTCTTCAACGTATGCGACGAAAGTGTGCAACATAAGAACCTTTCTCGTGAAACAGCGAACAAGTGAAAGAGTGAATTGAGTGAAGAAGCTGGTTCACTTTTTCACTCATTCACTTCTTCACTGCCTTAAGACTCTTCCAGCGGATCCTTTTCCGGCCTGCGAATCATCTCGTGCAGCGCGCTCCCGGCAGGAATCATCGGGTACACTGAGTCCTCTTTCTCCACCAGGAAGTTGAGCAAGAACGCTCCCGGCGACGAGCGCGCCTCCTTCACGGCATCCTCCACTTCGCCGCGCTTGCGCACCGCGCGTCCCGGGATGCCGTGCGCATCGGCAAGCTTCACAAAGTCCGGGCTCACCAGCGGCGTGGCCTCGTAATTGCGCTCGTAGAAGAACTCCTGCCACTGCCGCACCATGCCCAGGTAGCCGTTGTTGATGATGGCGATGTTAATCTTGATCTTTTCTTGGACGATCGTCGCCAGCTCCGCCGCCGTCATCTGGAATCCGCCATCTCCGGCCACAACCCACACTTCTTTTTCGGGGCAGGCAAACTTGGCGCCGATGGCCGCCGGCAACGCGTACCCCATCGTGCCCAACCCGCCTGACGTCACCAGCGTGCGCGGCTGCTCGTGGCGGAAGTACTGCGCCTCCCACATCTGGTGCTGGCCCACGTCCGTCACAATCACGGCATTGCCGCTGGTCATCCGCCACAGGTCATGCATTACGTGCGCCGCGTACAGGTGCCCGGAGTCAGGCAGGTTTTTGATGTCATGTACCGCAACCGCTCCCTTGCTCGCTTCAATTGTCCTCAGCCACGCCGATCCGTCGCGGCCCCCGGAACCCGAACTACCGACGCGCGGCAGCAACTGCTCCAGCACCTCGCTGAGATCGCCCACCAGCGCCACATCCACCTTCACGTTTTTGTTCACCTCGGCCGGATCCACCTCGATGTGAATCTTTTTCGCCTTGGTGGCGTAGGTGGAGAGCGAGCCTGTCACGCGATCGTCGAAGCGCATACCGCAGGCGATCAGCAGATCGGCCTCCTGGATGGCATGATTCACCCACGCCTCGCCGTGCATGCCCATCATGCCCAGACTCAACGGGTGCGAAGCGGGAAAACCTCCCAACCCGAGCAGCGTTAGTGCCACCGGAACCTGCGCGCGCTCGGCCAGCGTTCGTACCTGCTCCATCGCGCCCGATTCCATCACTCCGTGCCCGGCCAGAATCACCGGGCGCTTTGAATTGCGAATCAACTCGGCAGCCTGCGTCAGCCCCGACTCCTCCACGCGCAGCATCGGGTGGGGACGGTAAGGTCGCGGCTTGGCGGCTTCAAAGTCGTAGATCGCCGACGCCTGCTGCGCATCTTTCGTAATGTCCACCAGCACCGGCCCCGGCCGTCCCGAGCGCGCAATCTGGAACGCCTGCCGCAACACGCCCGCCAAATCCTCGGCTTTACTCACCAGAAAATTGTGCTTCGTCACCGGCAGCGTGATGCCGGTAATATCGACCTCCTGAAATGCGTCCGTGCCCAGCACCTTGCTTGAGACGTTACCCGTGATGCACACAATGGGAATCGAATCCAGCATCGCCGTCGCGATGCCCGTCACCAGGTTCGTCGCGCCGGGGCCGCTGGTCGCAATCGCCACGCCAACTTTACCCGAGGCGCGCGCGTAGCCGTCCGCCATGTGCGCGGCGCCCTGCTCGTGCCGCACCAGCACGTGCCGAATGGGAAACTTGCGCAGCGCATCGTACGCGGGCAGAATCGCGCCGCCGGGATAGCCGAAAACGTCCGTCACGCCTTCGCCTACCAGCGTGGCCCACAGAATCTCCGAGCCTGTAAGCTTTGTCGGCGTGTTCAAGTGCGCATTCGCGTCCGATAAAGTCTCGCTGGCCTTGGCCGCGCTCCCGTTCGATGCGTTCGCTTTCGCCTTCGCGTTGTCCTTGTGTCCCATAACAGCTCCTTTGGAAAACTGCCTCACTTCGCTTTCAGCCAACCCGCCGACTCATGCGCGGTTTCAAACTCGTCCAGCGCCGCGGCGTGCCGCAGCGTCAGGCCGATATCGTCGAGCCCTTCCAGCAGGCAAAACTTCCGGAAGGGATCGATCTCGAACTTCGCTGTGAATCCTCGCCCATCCGTCACCGTCTGTGCTTCGAGCGAAACCGTGAGCTGATAATTGGCGATCTCCTGCGCGTTCTTGAGCAACGTGGCAACTTCCTGTTCGCTCAGCCGCACCAGCACGATCCCATTCTTTCCCGCATTCGAGAAGAAAATATCGGCAAACGTCGGCGCAATCACTGCGCGAAATCCGTAGTCGCTCAGCGCCCACGCGGCATGTTCGCGGCTCGACCCGCAGGCAAAATTCCTGCCCGCAATCAGGATCTTCGCTCCCTGGTAGCGCTTGTCGTTCAGCACGAAATTCGGATCGGGCTCGCCCAGTGCCGTCCGCCGCCAGTCGAAGAACAGAAAATCGCCGTAGCCCGTGCGCTCGATGCGCTTCAAAAACTGCTTGGGGATAATCTGGTCGGTATCCACATTGGCGCGATCCAGCGGCGCGGCCAGCGCGGTCAATGTGCGAAACGGTTCCATCAGGCTTTTACCTCCTCGCGAACGCTCCATGTCCGAATATCCACAAAGTGCCCGGCAATCGCGGCTGCCGCGGCCATCTCCGGGCTCACTAGGTGTGTGCGCCCGCCGCGTCCTTGCCGCCCTTCGAAGTTGCGGTTGCTCGTCGAAGCGCAGCGCTCGCCCGGCGAAAGAATGTCGGGATTCATGCCCAGGCACATCGAGCAGCCCGGCTCCCGCCAGTCGAATCCAGCCTCGCGGAAGATGCGGTCGAGGCCTTCTTTTTCGGCCTGCGCCTTCACCTGCTGCGAGCCCGGCACCACCATCGCGCTCACATGCATTGAAACTTTGTGGCCCGCGGCGATGCGTGCCGCCGCGCGCAAGTCCTCAATGCGCCCGTTGGTGCAGGAGCCGATAAAGACGCGGTCGATCGCGATCTCCTCGAGTGGCGTTCCCGCCTTCAGGTCCATATATTCGAGCGCGCGCTCTTGCGACTTGCGGTCGGCCTCGCTCTCTGCCTTCGCCGGATCCGGCACATTGGCCACCACCGGCGCCACCATTCCCGGGCTCGTGCCCCAGCTTACGTACGGCGCCAGCGTCGCTGCATCGATTACCAGCTCGCGGTCGAACTTCGCTCCGGGATCGGAGGGCAGCTTGCGCCACTCTGCCACCGCACGTTCCCACGCGTCTCCTTTTGGACTGAATCTGCGGCCCTTCAAGTAAGCAAACGTCGTCTCGTCCGGCGCGATCATGCCCGCGCGCGCGCCGGCTTCGATACTCATGTTGCAAATCGTCATACGGCCTTCCATTGAAAGCCCACGGATCGCCGAGCCCGCGTACTCGATCACGCAGCCCGTCGCGCCATCGGTGCCGATCTTGCCGATGATCGCCAGAATCACATCCTTGGCCGTCACGCCCAGCGGCAGCTTGCCCTCGACGGCGATGCGGAATGTCTTCGCCTTCGACTGCGGCAGCGTCTGCGTCGCCAGCACGTGCTCCACCTCGCTGGTGCCGATGCCGAACGCCAGCGCGCCAAATGCTCCATGTGTCGAAGTGTGCGAATCGCCGCACACAATCGTCATCCCCGGCTTGGTCAGCCCCAGCTCCGGCCCGATCACATGCACAATGCCCTGCTCGCGCGAGTTCACGTCGTACAGCTCCACGCCGAACTCCTCGCAGTTCTTGCGCAGCGTGGCAATCTGCGTTGCCGAAATCTGGTCCACGATGTTCAGCCGGCCTTCGATGGTCGTCGGAACGTTGTGGTCCACCGTCGCAATGGTGCGATCCGGCCGGCGCACCTTGCGCCCCGCCAGCCGCAGCCCCTCAAATGCCTGCGGCGAAGTCACCTCGTGCACCAGCTGCAAGTCGATGTAAAGCAGCGTCGGCTCGCCCTTCGGCTCGACCACCATATGCTGCTCCCACACCTTCTCGAATAATGTTTTGGGGGCGCTCATTTGCTGTCCTTTTTTGCCTTATTCCTACTTTTCTTTGCCTTCGTTCGGGCTACGCGCAGTCTCGTCGTCTTCTTTGCTGAGCGTCGCTGCCTCTCCACGTACATCCAGAAGTGGTCGAGTTTGCCTGGCCTATGTGCAGGGTGCTTGTAGAGCTTCACCCAGAATGCGTAGAGCGCGTCAGCGAGCTTCTTTGCATCGGTCTTCGGGCCTTTGCCACTATATGTGGCAGTGTTCTTCTTGTTTGAGAACCCTTGTCTTCTCAGCACGGCCTGCAGCTTATTCCGGAGCGCGCTGTTATCTTCATTATCGATTGAGAATCGGATTATTGCCCTCACTGATCGAACTCCTATGCGCTCACCAGCATTGTCTTCACCGTCTCCCGCACCTTTGCGCCCATCTCTTTCGTCGAGAGCACAACAACTCCCTGCTTCTGGCCCCGCGCCAGGTCCGGCGTACGGAAGCCCTGCTCCAGCACCTTACGCACTGCCAACTCAATCGCCGCAGCCTCCGCTTCCAGCCCGCCCGAGTGACGCAGAATCAGCGCTCCCGTCAGAATCGCTCCCAGCGGATTCGCCAGCCCCTTGCCGGCAATGTCCGGCGCCGAGCCGTGCACCGGCTCATACAAATTCACCTTGCCGCCGATCGTTGCCGAAGGCAGCATGCCCAGCGACCCCGTAATCACCGCCGATTCGTCGCTCAGAATGTCGCCAAACAGGTTCTCCGTCAGCACCACGTCAAAGTCGCGCGGACGGTTCATCAGGTGCATCGCCATCGCGTCCACATATTGATGCTCCAGCATCACGCCGGGAAACTCCTTCGCAACCTCATTCACCGTCGCGCGCCAAAGCTGCGAAACCTCCAGTACGTTGGCTTTGTCCACGCTGGTCAGCTTCTTACGCCGCTTGGCTGCGAGTTCAAACGCAATTCTCGCCACGCGGGCCACTTCTTCGCGCGTGTAGCGCATCGTGTTCCACGCTTCGCCTTTAGCCTTGTCCCATTCGCGTGGTTGTCCGAAATAGAGCCCGCCCAGCAGCTCGCGTACGAACAAGACATCGGCGCCCTCTACAATCTCCGGCCGCAGGGGACTGTTTACTGCCAGCTCTTTGAATGCGAACGCGGGCCGCAGATTGGCAAATCCGCCCAGCGCCGCGCGAATCTGGAGCAGTCCGGCCTCAGGCCGCTTGTCCGGAGGCAATGAGTTGAACTCGTTGCCGCCCACCGCGCCCAATAAAACCGCATCCGACGCCAATGCCGCCTCCAGCGTCTCCGCGGGCAGCGGCGTTCCGTCCTGCACAATCGCCACGCCGCCGATGCGCTTTTCGGCAAACGTGAACTCGTGGCCGCCCTGCGCCGCCGTCTCCTTCAGCACGGCAACCGCCTCGTTGGTCACTTCCGGGCCGATGCCGTCGCCGGCCGTCACTAGAATCTTCAGCTTCATTTTCAATCCCCAGTTCCCTGTTCCTGTTCTCTGTTGTCGCGATCTGTTCGCCTGTTCCCTGCTTCTCTGTTCCCTGTTCTCTGTTCTCTGTTTTCTTCAATCCAGCTCGCTCACCGGCTCGCTGCGCCGTTCGCGTATCCCATCCGGCAACAATCCGATCAAATCCTGGTCGTAAATGTTCTTCTTCCGGTCGGCCAACGCCACAAAACGGTAATACACGTGCTGCAGCTCCTCGCGGCTCACCATAAAGCCCAGCTGCTCGAGCCGATGCCGCAGCGCCGCGCGTCCCGAATGTTTGCCCAGCACCAGATGCGTCTTGGCAACGCCCACCAGTTGCGGCGTCATGATCTCGTAGCACAGAGGGTTGGCCAGCATGCCGTGTTGGTGAATCCCCGACTCGTGCGCAAAAGCATTCGCGCCCACCACCGCCTTGTTGGGCGAAGGCTTGAAGGTGATTAGCTGACCGAGTACTTCGCTCGTAGGATAAAGCTGGTCGAGTTTGATGCCTGTCGACACGCCAAATCGGTCGCCGCGCACATAAAGCGCCGCCGCAATCTCTTCGAGCGCCGCATTGCCGGCCCGCTCGCCGATGCCGTTGATCGTGCACTCCACCTGGCGCGCGCCTGCCTGAATGGCCGCCAGCGAATTCGCCGCCGCCAGCCCCAGATCGTCGTGGCAGTGCGCCGATAGCACCACGCCCTTTTCGTCGATCGCCCGAACGCGTTCGCGCACTTCGCGGAACATCTGCCCGTACTCCTCGGGCGTCACATAGCCCACCGTGTCGGGCATGTTTATCGTGGTTGCGCCCGCCTCCACCGCAATCCGCACCATCTCCACCAGAAAGTCTCGATCCGATCGCGTAGCATCTTCGGGCGAAAACTCCACATCGTCGCACAATGACCGCGCCAGCCGCACGCTCTCGCCGCACTGGTCCAGCGCCTCGGCGCGGCTCATCTTCAGCTTGTATTCCAGATGCAGATCGCTCGACGCCAGAAACACGTGGATGCGCGCCCGGTCGGCGAACTGCAGCGCCCGCGACGCCATCTCGATGTCTTCGGTTTTTGCCCGAGCCAATGACGCGATGCGCGGCTTCCGTATGGCCTGCGTAATCGTCGCAATGGCGGCAAAGTCGCCCTCTGAGGCCATTGCGAAGCCCGCCTCGATGATGTCCACGCGCAAATCCTCAAGCGCGTGGGCCATGGTGAGCTTCTCCTGCGTGGTCATGCTGCACCCCGGCGATTGCTCGCCGTCGCGCAAAGTGGTGTCGAAGAATGCTACGTGATCTGAACTCATGGCTTTGCCTGCTGTGGCTCCTGCCTTTGCCTGCGGGGAATACCGATCGTATCCAGCCCTTTTATTGTCGCGCATTCGGCCTCCATAAGGCAAAGTTATAATTTTTCTGGAATAGATTAGAATTGCTTATAATAATGGGGATCGGAAGTCAGGGATCGGTATTCGCCGTCGGGGGCGGCGTGCATTTTCGTATCGGCCTGCCGCGTGTGGCCTTTTGATTGCCTCCAAACAATCGGTAGGACTCAAAATTGCTGTTCCCTGTTCTCTGTTCCCTGTTCCCTGATCTCTGGAGCCTCCATGGAATTAAGCCAGCTCGAAGCCTTCCTCGCCGTCGCCGAAGAACGCGGATTCTCCCGCGCTGCGCAGCGGCTGCACCGCACCCAGCCTGCCGTCAGCCAGGTCATCCGCAAGCTGGAAGAAGCCGTGGGCGAGACGCTCTTCGACCGCGCCGCGCGCGATGGCTCTCTCACCGCGGCCGGCAAGCTGCTGCGCGACTACGCTCTCCGCCTGCTGGCCCTGCGCCGCGAGGCCGCCAGCGCCCTCGACGAGCTCAAGAGCCTCGAGCGCGGCCACCTGCAGTTGGCCGCCAACGAGTACACCTGCATGGTTCTGCTGCCGGCCATCGACGCCTTCCGCCGCGAGTTCCCCCACGTCGGCGTCACCGTGCAACGCATGTTGGCCTCGCGCATTCCCGACGAGCTCAGTCTGCGCACCTTCGAGCTGGGCATCATCTCCTTCCGCCCTGACCCCGCGCAGATCCGCACCATCGCCGTCTATGGCGACAGTCTGGCTTTCATCGTCAGTCCGCGCCATCCGCTTGCCCGCGCCCCGCATGTCTCCATCCGCGACCTGGGTAACGAAACCTTCATCGCGCACAACGTTGCTTCGCCGCTGCGGCGCAAGGTGATTGAAGCTTTCCAGCGCTATCGCACCCCGCTCAACATGGGCATCGAGTTGCCCACTATAGAGGCCATCAAGCGTTTTGTGGCCATCGGCAACGGCGTAGCGCTGGTCCCTCACCTCACCGTGGTGCGTGAGCTTGAAGCCGGCGATCTGGTCCACGTGCGGGTGGACGAGTTGGAAGTGCGCCGTGTTTTGCGCCTCGCTCACCGGCGCCAGAGCTCGCTCTCCTACGCCGCGAAAGCCTTTCTCCATACCGTCAAAACCCTCGCCCAGGAACAGGGACCGCCGTTCTTCTACCATGTGGAGCGGGCAGGATAAAAAAGCAGGGAATAGGGAATAGAAAAGCCGTCACGCTCAGTTTTGCGGAATATCTTCTGCTGCGGTTGGCGAGGGTTGAACGGCACACGCCGGGCGAGAGAGCCGATGCTTCCCGTCTACTCCCCCCTATTTCCTATTTCCTGCTCATCCGTCTATAACCCCAGGGTTCCCAGGCGCGCCCAACCCGCCCCGGCCAGTTACAATGCTGAGAGCGGGGCACTGGACCATCCGGCGCGCCGGAATCGACATGCTTTTACGCCAGCCGTACGGTTGTGCATTCTTGAGGATCAGGATCGAATGAAGAAGATTGCCTTTGTATTCTTTCTGTTGGCCGTTTGCGTGGCCGCAGCCCCAGCCCAGGAGAGCCGCCAGGACATCAGCATAAGCGGGACAGCGCTGATTGAACCATTTATTGCTTCTTCCACCGATGTCCAGGTCGACTCGACGACCGCATACGGAGGTTTAGTCAGCTACCGTTTTATGCTCACTCCCACGAGCGCGGTCGAGCTCAACTACGGCATGACCTACCAGAACAAGATCACCTATACCGCCCCTCAATTCCCGGGCGGCATCACAGTGCTCACACGTAACGAGGAAATCTCCGGCGCTTACGTGCGTTCCTTCGTATATAAGAACTGGAACCCATTTGTCGAGGCCGGGCCGTCGGCTATCGTCTTCCTGCCCATCTACAACTCCGGCACCAAGACCCTCGACGCTCATCAGCAGACTGAGATCGGCGGCATGTATGGCGCAGGCTTTGCTTATGAGGTCAGCCCTAGCTTCGACATCCGCGTCGAATATCGCGGCTTGGTGGCCAAGGTGCCCACCTTTGGCGTTGGAGAGACCGACTACAACTTCACCACCAAACGCTGGTTCAACATGTCTGAGCCCATCATTGGCGTGGCCTATCACTTCTGAGCACGCTGCTCACGCAACCGTCAAAAAGCAAGGGGACCGGCTTCAGCCGGTCCTTTTTTCTGCCCGGTGCCTTCTGGGAATCCATGTCGATCAATTCCCGGCGTCATCCGTTCCGCGCGCCTCCCGGTAGCGGCCCAGCTCCTTCACCATTCCGCAGTGCGCACCCAGCGCTTCCAGAGCACTTCTTCCTTCTTCGCTGGAGCCGATCTGGCAGTCGACGTAAAAGATGTACTCCCACGGCTTGCCCTGCACCGGCCGCGACTCGATCTTGGTCAGGTTGGTGCCTTGCGCGCTCAACGCGCTCAAGGCCGCCACCAGCGAGCCCGGCCGATTTTCAAGCGCAAATGCAATGCTCATCTTGTTCGGTTCGCGGTCGGCTTCCGTTTCGCCCGAGCGCCGCACCAGGAAGAACCGCGTGTAGTTCTCTGCATCGTCTTCAATGCCTCGGGCAAGAATCTCCGCGCCGTAGGTTGCGGCCGCCTGCTCGCTGGCAATCGCCGCCGCGCGCTTGTCGCCAAGGCTCACAAGTTGCTTCACGCTGCCCGCTGTGTCGTAAAATGCCACGGCCTTCATGTGGGGATGTTCGGCCAGAAAGCGCCGGCACTGCGCCAGCGCCACGGCATGCGAATACACCCGGTCGATCTCACCGATCTTCGCGCCCGCGATTGCGATCAGGTTATGCCGGATGCGCACCAGCGTCTCCCGCACAACCTTCACGTCGTGCTTCAGCAGCAGATCGAAATGCTCAAGTACCGACCCGGCCAGGCTGTTCTCAATGGGAATCGCGGCGGCATCCGCCGCCCCCGAATCCAGCACCGCAAACACCTCCGCCGAGAGCGCGCAGGGAACAATCTCCGCGCCCGGAACCAGCTTCACCGCCGCCTCATGGCTGAACGAGCCCGGCTCTCCCTGAATTGCAATCTTCATGCTGTCGTTGCCTGCTCCTGCATACCCACAATAAGGTATTCAAATCTCATCCGCGCATCTTGTTCGCACCATAGCACACGGCTCCGCCCGGCAGTCTGCACTTCCAGCGCTGCCGGCAGGAGTAAAATCCTATGCAGATCAGGAACTCCGCAGCGCTCCGATGCAAAACCCTCTGCGAGCGCCGCGAAAAAGGGGCTCCATGAATACCTCGTGGCAAACTGAATCAGGCCGCCTCGAATGTCACTGGTCCGGCCAGTCGTCGAGTCCGTCCGAAAACAGCCGCTACAGCCCTGCCTCATTGCAAGACACATCCCCGTCGGTTTACGACGTAGCCTCGCCAGCCGTGCCGGATTTCGCTGCCCACAGCCCATTGGGCTCGGGCGAATGGTTCGTCCCCTGGAGCGCGCGATGGAGCGTTCCCGGCCGTTCGTCCATCTGACGGTCGACCCAACCCCTCACCGCCGCATCCACAAATCCGCCGCCACAAATCCCAGAAACACCATCGCGATCACCCCGTTCATGGTGAAGAACGCGGCATTCAGCCGGCGCAGGTCGCGCGGTGAAACAATGGCGTGCTCATAGGCCAGCAACAGACCAACCGCTGCAACTCCCAGCCACCCCGCCAGTCCAAAACCAAAAAGAAACCCGAACCACGCCAGCAGCGCCAGCATCGCCAGGTGCATCAGCCGCGCCGTCCAGAACGCAACCCCAAGCCCCATCGCCTGCGGCAGGCTGTGCAACCCAGCCGAGCGGTCGTGCTCATAGTCCTGGCATGAGTAAAGTACGTCGAAGCCGCCCGCCCACAGCGTCACCGCGCCGGTCAGCACCAGGATGCGCGCATCGAGCGAGCCGCGCACCGCAATCCACGCCGCCGCGGGCGCCAGGCCCAGAGCCAGTCCCAGTCCCAGGTGCGACCACTGCGTTACGCGTTTCAGGTAGCTATAGCCCAGCAGTACCACCAGCACCACGGGCGAAAGCTCCAGCGCCAGCCGGTTGAGCTCTGCCGCGGCCACCACGAACACCGCCACCGCCACGCAGGTGAATCCCATCACGAATTGCCGGCTCAGCAGCCCCGCCGGAATCGCCCGCATCTTCGTCCGCGGATTCGTCGGCGTCCAGATCGGCATCGGCCCAGCGGTTAAACGCCATGGCCGCCGACCGCGCCGCCACCATGGCCACCACAATCCACCCCACCGTCCGCCACTGCGGCAGCCCACCTGCGGCCAGCAGCATCGCCGTCAGGGCAAACGGCAGCGCGAAGATCGAGTGCTCCCACTTGATCATCTCCAGCGTAGTCCCGACCTTGTTCAGAATCCCGATCTTGTTCAGAATGTTCATCATTGCGTCTGAACCCTGCTCCCAGTCTATCGGAGACAACGCCGGCGTTGCGCCTCTCACCAAGCACGATCGGCGTCCGCGGAACAGCTCCCAGCTCCCCAAAGATAGGGCCTGTCGCACGCATCCCACAGTTGCGTTGACCAAGCAAACGTGATAAAGATCACAAAATCCCGGGCCCACGAATGACAAGATCAAAACGGCGCTCCCACCAGGAGCAAATCCATGAAAGCGTCTGCCATGCAAGGAAGGCTGCCCGTGCAACTTGACTCCTCTGCGTTCCTCGCCGATGCGGATCTGATTCGCGCTTTGAGCGCGCGCGCTATTCCTGTTCCGTGCCACGAGGACCGCGTTCTTTTCCGCCAGGACGAACCGTCCGAGGGGCTCTATATCGTCCACGGCGGCGCGGTTACGCTCAGCATGTTTTCGCACGATGGCCATTCGCTCTTCGCAGCGCAGGCAAAGCCCGGCTCCTTGCTTGGCCTTCCCGGCGTCGTCAGCGATCAACCCTACACTCTCTCGGCCACCGCCTCCGCCGGCGCAGAGGTCAGCTTTGTCGCGCGCGCCGACTTCACCGCGCTCATGCAGGCTGACCCGCAACTGGCTCTCAAGATCCTGCAAGTCCTCGCCGCCGAGGTACGCAGCGCCCGCAAAGCAATCTATTAGTCTGGAAGCGTGCTTGCCCTTGCCGTCGCACCCTGCATCTCGGGAATGCCCGGCGCGCGCATCCCATCCCATCCGTCTGTCTGGATCCGCTCCTAAGTCCGGTAGCTCCAGCGCGTTGTCCCGTTCCTTCCTTCACCCTCACCTGCTAAACTCTCTCGTTGTGCCCCTCGCCGGCATCGCCATCGCCGCATATCTCATCGGGTCCGTCCCCATGGGATACCTGCTCTACCGCATCTTCCGGCGGCAGGACATCCGTTCCGTAGGCAGCGGCAACATCGGCGCCACCAATGTGCTGCGCGCGGGAGGCAAAGGCCTTGGGCGCGGCCACTTTTCTCCTCGACATGCTCAAGGGCTGCGCCGCCGTCTGGCTGGGCGGTTGGCTCGGCGCGCTTCTCATGCCTTCCGTTCCTCTGCGCACGGCGCAAGCCCTCGCTGCCCTCTTCGCCGTGCTTGGCCACATGTTCACCTGCTGGCTGCATTTCCGCGGCGGCAAAGGCGTCGCTACGGGATTCGGAGTCTTTCTCGTCATCTCGCCCTGGGCTGCTCTGGCCGCCCTCGGCGTCTTCGCCCTTGTCTTAGCCCTTAGCCGTTACGTCTCGGTCTCGTCCATCGCCGGCGCGGCCAGCTTTCCTGTCTTTGCCTGGTTCCTGGTCACCGGCTCGCGCCCGCCCTTCTTCTTTGTCGCCGGCGCTGCCGTTTCTCTGCTCATCATCGTCAAACACCACCAGAACATCCGCCGCCTCATCGCAGGCACGGAATCTCGCATCGGAGCTAATTAGCCAGCATGAGCCGCATCGTCATTTTAGGTTCCGGCGCGTGGGGAACCGCCATCGCCCTCTCGCTTCACCGCCGCGGCGACCACCAGATCACCCTGTGGGCACACACGCCCGAGCTCGCCGGCCAGATCGTCCACGCCCGGGAAAACACGCAATTTCTCCCTGGCTTTCCCATCCCTTCCGCCATTACCGTCACCGGCGACTGCGCCGCCATCACCGATGCCAGCATCGTCGTCTCCGTCATTCCCTCTGAGTTTCTTCGCTCCACCATCCTGCGCATTCGCAGCCACCTGCGCAACGGCCAGTTCGTTGTCAGCGCGACCAAGGGTCTCGAGGAGAACACCCATTTCCGCATGACCAAGGTCCTCTCTGCGGCCCTTGAGCCGGCCTCGCTCTTGCTCTCCATCGGTGCGCTCTCCGGGCCCAGCTTCGCGCTCGAAGTCGCTCAAGGCCAGCCCACCGCTGTCACCGTGGCCTTCAGCGATCCGCAGGTCGCGTCTCTCATCCAGCAGGAGTTCTCGTCGGAAACCCTTCGCCTCTACACGTCCACCGACGTGATCGGCGTCGAGCTTGGCGGCGCGCTCAAAAACGTCGTCGCCATCGCCGCCGGAATCGCCGTGGGCGTGGGCCTGGGCCACAACTCCACCGCCGCCCTCATCACCCGTGGCATCGTCGAAATCACGCGCCTCGCCGTCGCCTGCGGCGCGCGCCGCGAAACCCTCGCCGGACTCTCCGGCGTGGGCGATCTGGTCCTCACCTGCACCGGCTCGCTCAGCCGCAACCGCACCGTCGGCCAGGCGCTCGGTCAGGGCCGCAAGCTACCCGAAATTCTCGACTCCCTTGGCGGCAAGGTGGCGGAAGGCGTCCTCACCACCCACGCCGCTCTCGGCCTGGCGCGTCAACACGGCGTCGAGATGCCCATCGCCGAGCAGATGGAGCTCATCCTCAACCAAGGCAAAGACCCCCGCGAAGCCATCCGCGACCTCATGCTCCGCCCCGGCAAGGAAGAACACTAAGCCCCGACGGAGGGAGCAGGGGCCTATAGGCCCGGATGCCTTGAAGGGGCACGAGTTCAGTCGCGCCGCAAATCGTCACCACCCTCTTGGGAATCAAAAACCGGCCAAGCCGCGCCTAACCGGAAACTCGCCCAGCGTCCTCCGATCTCGTGATCGAGTAGGGGCTGGAAACTGAGAGAAGCTGCGGCGTTTTCGAGGAATAACCTGCCCGCGCCGGGCTAAACCGGCTGGTTTTGGGTGTCGGGAGGCAGAATCTCCAAGCGGCGCCGTGCTGCCGGCTTTGCACTCTTTGGCGGGCTATTACTTAACCGGCTACTGACTGTTAGGCGGCGATACGCTCGGAACCCGGAAGATGGGGCACATCACGATCTCTGGTTCTGCTAGTTCTCTGTCGGCGCATCTGGTTCTCTGGTCTCTGGAAGAAATGCGGAGAAGGATCGCGGCAGCGGCAGCCGGCGGTATACTGTCATCGCCGGGAAAGCAAAATGGAAATTCCGGATCCATTCGCCAACTCGCCACGCGATCTTCAGTTCGCTTTGCGGCTGACGTGGTGAACACGATATATTCCACTCGAAAGCGGACCGAGGCGTGATGAACCGCCGATCGTTTCTGGTGAGCGGCTTAGCCGCCGTTGCCGCCGTCCCCGGGTTGCGGGCCCGGGCCTCCGGCGCGCAGGCGCTGGTTCTCTGTTGCTCCTGTTGGCCGGGACGAGAATCCCGGCGCCAGGAGCAGGCCCTTTGCTACCCTCCAGCGCGCGCGCGACGAGGTACGCAAGCTGGTTGCCAAGGGGCTCAGGACAAATGTCACCGTCTGGATTCATGGTGGCACATACACGTTGCAAGAGACCCTGATCTTCGGACCCGAGGATTCGGGGACGGATGAGTACTCGATCACTTATGCGGCGGTTCCAGGCGAGGAGCCGGTGATCACGTCCGGCGTGAAGATCGAAGGCTGGAAGCAACTCGACGCCATGTTGCCCGAACTGCCGGTGCCCGCCTGTGGAAAGGTGTGGGTGGCGGACGTTCCCGAATCGCTCGGCCGGTTCTACACGTTGTACGACCATCAGGGGCATCTGCCGCGGCGCAGGGGAACGCTTCATGCCGGAAGACCCGCCGGCGGCGCCGATCGAAGCAACCGGACCGCCCGGCTCCGCAATCTCTACTTTCCGCCGGGGGTCATCCGCAACTGGAGCAATCTCGATGATGTCGAGATCGTCATTCGCTCGTTGCCCGTCTCCCGTTCGACCATGAACATCCTGGCGCTGGAATCAGTGGACGAAAAGACGCGGATGGCCCGCACCAAGCTCCCGGCCACCTACCCCATGGGCAAGACCACAGACGCGGACCTTTTGGCGATGCCCTCAGCATGGGTGGAAAATGTCCTGGATGTTCTGGACCACCCCGGCGCATGGGTGCTCAACACTCATACGCGTAAGCTCTACCTGTGGCCGCGGACGGAGAAGCCGGAAGGGATCCTGGCGCCGTGCCTGCGCGAGCTGATCCGCGTCGAAGGCAAAATCGATGCCGACGGCCCCACCGATGTTCCGGTGCGAGACCTCATCTTTCGAGGGCTGACCCTGGCGCACGCCGATCGTGACGTGTGGACCGAAAACGACACCGGCATGCAGCACGATTGGGAGATGATCGACAAGCCCGACGCTTTACTCCGGCTGCGCGGCGCCGAAAGATGCACCGTCGAAAACTGCAAGTTCCGCGACAGCGGCGGCAATGCCATCCGCCTGGATCTGTACGCCCAGAATAACCGCATCAGGGGCAACGAGATCCGCCAGATGGGCCAGGGCGGCATCGGACTGCTGGGCTACGGAGCCGGGGTGAAGGATGTCAACAAGCGCAACGAGATCGTCAACAACCACATCCATCACTGCGGGCTGATTTACTGGCACTCGCTCGGCATCGTATTGTGGCAGAGCGGGGAGAACCGCATCGCCAACAACTACATTCACCACATGCCGCGGCACGCCATCTGTCTGAGCGGGCCGCGCTTGGAATACTTCCTGCGACCCTGTGAGAAACGGGAAATCTGCAAGAGCGTGCGCTGGCGGGAAATCGGGCAGGTGCAAACCTGGGATCAGGCCATGCCGTATCTTCACACCAGGGAAAATGTCGTCGAGAACAATGAAGTGGAGCGCGTGTTGCAGAAGCTGGGGGACGGCGCGGCGATCAACGTGAGCGGCTGCGGCGACGGCAATCTCATCCGGCGCAACTACCTGCACGAAATCTACGCCAGCGAATGGGTGAGCGGCGTTTTGCGCACCGACGATTGGCAGAGCGGAACCACCTGGGAAGAGAACATCATCTATCGCTCCAACACCGGCGCCTGGGAGCACAAGGGCGCCAACAACGTGATCAATAATTACTGCATTGACCTGCTTGCCGAAGGCTATTTTCGGATGTCGGCCAGCAGGGGCGCCTGCTGCGCGGTCGACGGAAGTGTGATCGAGCGGAACATCTTTTACAGCCCCAATGGGCCCGCGGTCTTTTACACATTCCTGAACGGGCAGCCGCAGCAGCTGGCTACCTCGAAGGTCGAACACAATCTGTATTACGCCGCCGGCGTGGAAGAGAGTTCCACGCCCAAATTCTTACAGGGCCTTCAGGCTCTGGGCGTCGCCCGGACAGATGCGTACGCGGACCCCTTGTTCGCCAATTTGAAGGAGGGTGATTTCCGTTTGAAGCCGGATTCGCCGGCGTTGAAGATGGGCATCAAACAGATCGATCTGAAAGGCATCGGGCTCACCAGGGATTTTCGAAAGTCGCTGTTGGAGAGACCGGCCGCCAACGCTGAGAATTGTGCAATTTAAAAATGTCTACTCACCCCCTCGGGGTCAAAAGGAGAATTCATGTACCGAAGAACTTTGCTGGGCATGCTGCTGGGAGCGGTAGGGATGGCCGTGGCGGAGACGCCGCAGCCGAAAGACGAATGGGCAACGCAGCCGCCAGAGAAGTGGATACCGCAGTCGGAAGAGGAATGGCGGCAGAATCGCTTCAAAGTCCCCGGCACGCTTAGCCTCCGGGCGCGCCGCCGCGTGGAGGACTCACCCGGCAGCGGCAAGTTCCGAACCTCCGAAGAGGTGCTGCGGTGGGAGGTGGCTCAGACGGCCATAATCATTTGTGACGTGTGGGACACTGACCGCTGTGTGACTGAGGTGCAGCGTAACCGTATCCTGGCGCCGCGGATAAACGAGGCGGTCAGCGCGGCCCGAAGCCTGGGCGTGATGATCTTTCACTGTCCCAGTGACACGATGGGATATTACGAAGGGATCCCCCAGCGGCTCAGAATGCAGCGTGCGCCAGTGGTTCCCTCACCCATTCCGATCAGTGCGACCCCGCAGAACCCTGACCCTTTGTTCCGCGGCGTCTGCGGCGATAATATCTCTAAAGGATTTTTTACAGGTCCCGAACCGTCTACTTCGAGAAACAACGTTCCCTGGCAGCGCGAGCACCCGGCCATCGATATAGCCGGTTATGACGGCGTCAGTGAAAACGGCCAGGAAGTCTACAACTACTGTAAGCAGGAAGGCATCACCAATCTCGCTATCACCGGCGTTCACACCAACGAGTGTGTCCTCAACCGCTCCTTCGGAATCCGCATGATGACGCGGCTGGGCTTCAACATGGTGCTGGTGCGGGACCTGAGCGACTCGGGATACTTTCCGCGCAAGCCTCCATTCATGAGCCACGCGCGCGGCAGCGAACTGATCGTCGAGCACATCGAGACCCACTGGTGTCCATCGATCTTGAGTGACGACCTCACAAGTGTCATCCCCGGCTCGGCAGATCCGAGCCAGTCCTGATCATTTCGACTTGCTGCCGGCAAAGGGCCCTTCGAGTTCTTGAAAAAGCAGCTACACCGGACGCAGAGAAGGCAGACAACGGAACTGGAGCTTGATGAAATTAGCGGGGGCAAAACGGAAATCGAAGTGAATCCACGAGCGGATGAATCCGCGCTCCACCGTGGACGCCTTCAGCGTGTTGAACAATTCTTAAATGTCAACTGTCGCCAAATCACGCTTCGAAAGGCTCTTTTGTAATGAAAAGTCGGCCTGCGTTCAGCTTTCCCTCAACCGCTGCCTTCAGTCCAACACGCCTACTCGCTCGTTTCTAGCCGCGTTGTCGGCAACCTCCGTCCTCTGTTCCGTGTTCTCTTCACCCTCCCGCAATCGCCCCCAGAATCAGCAGCGGCTCCTCACCCGCTGCCACCTTGTCCGGCAGTGCCCTATCCGGCGATTCCAGTGACCAATCCGTCTCGCAGGCAAAGAAGCGAAGAAACGCGCGTCGCTGGCCCGTCTCGTAGTCGCGGATCGTCCCACGCAGCATGGGATAGCGCGCTTCCAGAGCGTCGAGAACGGCACGCAGCGTCACCGGTGCGCACACCTCCAGCTGCACATCGCCTTCCACCTTCGCCAAAGTGCGCAAATGGTACGGCAACGCCACCCGCACCGCCGCCGCGTTTGCCTCTCCAGCGCCGCTCAATTCGCCCTCCGCCTACGTCCCTAAGTCCCTAGTCCCTAATTCAGCGTCTGCACCTCAACCGAGAGCACCGCCGGCAGGTCGCGCGCAATCGGAGCCCAGCTATCGCCCGCGTCCGCCGAAGCATACACCTGGCCGCCGGTAGTGCCGAAGTAGACTCCACATTCATCCAATGTGTCCACCGCCATGGCGTCGCGCAGAACGTTTACGTAGCAGTCTTTTTCCGGCAGCCCCCTGGCAAGCGGCTCCCAGTCGTTACCGCCCGTGCGGCTGCGGTAAACGCGCAGCTTCCCACCCAACGGAAAATGCTCCGAGTCGCTCTTGATCGGCACCACGTACAGCGTCTCCGGTTCGTGGGCGTGCACGTCGATGGCGAAACCGAAATCGGTGGGTAGGTTCCCGCTCACCTCGCGCCAGCTTTCGCCCGCATCGTCCGAGCGCATCACGTCCCAGTGCTTCTGCATAAACAGCACATCCGGGCGCGAGCGGTGCATGGCCACGTGATGCACGCAGTGGCCGATCTCGGCCTTCGGATCGGGCATGAAGTTCGACACCAGGCCCTTGTTGATCGGCTTCCACGTGGCGCCCCCATCATCGGTGCGGAACGCTCCTGCCGCCGAGATGGCAATGTAAATCCGCTTGGGATTGCTCGGGTCGAGGATGATCGTGTGCAGACCCATGCCGCCCGCGCCCGGCTGCCATTTGGGTCCGGTGCCATGACCGCGCAGCCCAGAGAGCTCCCGCCAGCTCTCACCGCCATCGGTCGAGCGGAACAGCGCCGCGTCCTCCACGCCTGCGTACACCGTGTCGGCATCGGTGAGCGAAGGCTCAATGTGCCAAACACGCTTGAACTCCCACGGATGTTGCGTACCGTCGTACCACTGGTGTGTAGTCAGCGGCTTGCCCGTCTCCGGCGACGCGTCGTACATGAATCGGTTCGGCAAAGCCTGCGGCGGGCCGGGCGCGGGCAAATTCTCATCGGCCAATCCGGGCTGATGCCACGTCTTGCCGCCGTCGTCCGACCGCTGGATCAATTGCCCGAACCACCCGCTCGTTTGCGAAACGTAAATCCGGTCGGGATCGACGGGCGAGCCCTTCATGTGGTAAATCTCCCACCCGGCGAAGAACGGCCCGCTCACCGTCCAGTCTTTGCGCTTGCCGTCGGAGCTCAGCACGAACGCACCTTTGTGCGTCCCTATAAGTACTCGCACACCGCTCATCTTGAACCTCCATCTTGCCGCCTTTCAACGCCGCTTTACACAGCGCTGCGGGCGGTTTTACCTGCCTGCTGGGGAACGCCGCATCGCCATTTTTCCCGGTTTCCCTTGCAAAATGCAAGCGAATTCCGCCTCCTCTCCACGCCTGCGGCAAAGCCGGGGAATAACACCGATATGTTATTGAAGTTGCAACGCATACTGCCGAATATTGTCATAGCTCATAAACAAAAGCCGGCGCAACGGAGTAATTTGACCGGTGCGCATCCGAATTTCAGGGCCCTTTCTTGCTTCCCCGGTAAGGCAGGCGTCAAACGATGACTCGGCGTAAACCATTGCAAATTATGCATTTCCTTCCCTTGGCTGCCATTGTGCTTGCGGGGGTTGCGGGGCACGCCCAGGCCGCCGACCACATCGCTCAGCCAATTGACCCCGCCCAAGTACAGGTACTTCCCAATCATCACCCCCTGTGGGCAGTCCCAGCCAACGACGCCGGAGCCGTTCCCGCCAATCTTCCGCTCCAAAACATCACCCTGGTCCTGGCGCGTTCCGCTCAGCAGGAACAGGCATTCGACCAACTGCTCAGCGCAGCAGCAGGACCCGGCATCGCCCGATTATCACCATTGGCTCACTGCCGAAGCCATCGGCGAGCGTTTCGGGCTCTCTGAAAACGACATTGCCGCCATCACCGGCTGGCTCCAGTCTCAAGGGCTGCAGGTGAATTGGGTTGCGCCGAGCCGCGTTTTCATCGGCATTTTCAGGAACGGCCGCGGATGTCGGCCGCGCCCTCCAGACCGAATTCCACTATTACAACGTGCACGGCCAGCAGCGCATCTCCGTTGCTTCCGATCCCATGATCCCCTCGGCCCTTGCGCCGGCCGTCAAGTCCATTCGCGGACTCTTCACGATCGAGGATCGGCCGTTTCACGTCGTCGCGCCCATCGAATCCAGCGCTCCCAATCTGACCATCGCCAGCGGTGGCGTCACGTATCACTTTCCTTGCGCCAGCCGACTTCGCCACGATCTACGACCTGCCCGCCGGCCTCACCGGGGCCGGAACCACAATCGGCATCGTGGCCGAGGCCCGCACCGACTTTGCCGACTTCAACAACTTCAACGGCCTCACCGGCTCCACATTCTCGAACCCCACTGAAGTAGTTCCCACGGCTTTTGGCGGCATCGATCCCGGACCGGCATACACCACCCAGCAAAGCTGCAGCCCGTCCAGCCCCTGCGGCCAATTGCTGGATCTCCAGGGAGAAGCCACGCTCGATGTGCTGCGCTCGGGCAGCGTGGCTCCCGGCGCTTCGCTCCTGTCGGTCGTCGCCTCAAGCGCCAGCGGCGGCGTCGCGGTCGATGCGGAATACATCGTCGAATCCACGCCCGCTCCGGCGCAGGTGATGACCATCAGCTTTGGCGCATGCGAATCGGAGGCCGGACCATCCGGCGTGGATTTTTGGGACACGCTGTTTCAGCAGGCCGCCGGCGAAGGCATCTCCGTTTTCGTGTCGTCCGGCGACTCCGGCGCCTCGGGTTGCGATGCGGCATTTCTCGACGCCTCCCGCGAGTCCCAGCCCGAACAGCCCAAATTACATCTGCTCCTCCAGCTACGCCACCTGCGTTGGCGGAACCGAATTCAACGACTCGAGCAATCCATCTGCCTATTGGAATTCGAACAACGGCTCCGATCTCGCATCGGCCTTCGGCTACATCCCGGAAGGGGCTTGGAACGAGCCGCTCAATTCTGACTCGGGGCCGCAGGTTGCGTCTTCGGGCGGCGGCGTCAGCGCCTATATCCTCACTCCAAGCTGGCAAACCGGTACGGGCGTGCCCGCGACCCGGACCGGGCGATATACACCGGACGTCTCTTTTTCCGCCTCCGAGCACGACGGCTACTTCGCTTGTTTTGCCGCCGGCGGCGGCAGTTGCGTCAGCGGTCCAGGCGGAACCCCATTCGACATCTTTTCCGGCACGTCGGCGGCCGCTCCGGGAATGGCCGGCGTCGCCGCGTTGCTTGACCAAAAATCAGGCGCCGCGCAGGGCAATCTGAATCCCGCGATCTACAGCACCGCGTCCACGAACCCGCCGCGTTTCATCAGGTATCTGTTGCCTCCAGCGGCGTGTCGAGCTGCGCCGTCGCTACCCCAAGCATGTGCAACAACAGCATCCCCGGCCCAACCGGGCTCAGCGGCGGGCAGGCGGGTTATCAGCTGGGTCAAAACGGCGGCTACAGCGAAGTCACCGGCTTGGGCTCCCTCGACGTCGGCCAGTTTCTCGACGATTCATCCGAATCCTCCGGGATCACGCCCACGGTCACGTTAGACGCGCAACCCACGGTCACCACTGCGCAATCCGCCTCAGTCGAGGTCACCGTAACCGGAGATGGCAGCACTGTTCCCACCGGCTCGGTGGTGCTCTCCAGCAGCACATACTCCTCCGCCTCAACGGCGCTCGACATTCCCGGACCCAACAGCAACAGCGTGTTCATCGTCGTTCCCAGCGGCGTCCTTGCGCTTGGGACTGACACGCTCACGGCATACTACACATCGAGTTCGACCACCTATTACAACGCCTCGGGATCGACCTCCATCGTCGTCACCTCGGCAGAACCCGCTCCCCCGATCACGTGGGCCACGCCTGCACCCATCCCCTATGGCACTGCGCTCAGCGCCGCGCAGCTCAACGCCACAACCACCGTCCCCGGCACCTTCAGCTATTCGCCCGCGGCAGGCACGGTTTTAACGGCCGGCCAGCACACGCTAACCGTAGTCTTCGTCCCCAACGACACAGCCGATTACTCGAGCGCCACGGCCAGCGTAACCCTCACAGTCAGCCAGCTTACGCCCATCTTGTCCTGGGCTGCGCCGGCTCCCGTTCCCGCCGGAACCGTGTTGGGCGCAACCCAGTTAAACGCCACAGCCAATGTGCCCGGCACATTTACTTACACGCCCGGCCGCCGGTACCTTGTTCTCCGCAACCGGAAATTTCGCCCTTTCAGTCGCTTTCGCTCCCACTGACTCCATTGACTACAAGCCGGCGAATGACTCGGTCACAATCACGGTCACGGCCGCAACGCTGCCGCCCGTTGTCACTACAAGTGGCGCCACCGCCGTCGCGTCCAGCTCCGCAACTTTGAATGGGCAGGCCACCTCCAACGGGACCGACACGCACGTCTGGTTCCTCTATGGAACCAGCAGCACGCTGAGCGGCGCCAGCCAGACGGCCGAGCAGGACATTGGCTCCGGATTCACGAACACCAATATCAACTTCAGCCTCACTGGCCTCACCGCGAACACGGCCTACTACTTCCAGGCCGTTGCCCAGAACGCCTCCGGCACGACGATGGGGTCCATTCAGAGCTTTACCACGCCGGTCGCGGCTGCGTTCACCGTCGCTGCAACCGCGGTAACGATCTCCCAGGGAGCGACTACCGGCAACACCTCCACGATTTCGGTCACACCGTCGAGTGGATTTACCGGCAGCGTCACGCTAAGCGCCGCTGTTACCTCCAGTCCGGCCGGTGCGCAGGATCCGCCGATCCTTAGCTGGATTCCTTCCGGCGGCCAGATTGGGATCACCGGCGCCAGCGCCGCAACCGCTACGCTGGTCATTTACACCACCCCCGCATCCGCCGCTGCGAATCAGGTCCCGGTGAACCCGGCAGGCCGCTGGTACACCACAAGCGGGTCTGTGCTCGCTTGCATCGCGCTGTTTTGGATTCCCGTGCGCCGGCGTGGCTGGCGCAACGCCCTCGGCATGGTTGCTTTGTCTATGGCGCTCGTCTTCGGTGCAGTTTCCTGCGGCGGCAGCAACACTGCAGGCGTAGTCAATGCTGGGACCACCAGTGGCAGCTACACCATTACCGTGACCGCAACATCGGGATCAACCACGGCGACGGGCACGGTCCCGCTCTCAGTGCAGTAGACCCGCGCCCGGCCGCGAGCCGCAATACTCCTCACAGTGTTTAGCTTCGGGCTACGGTTGCGCGCGTGGAGCCGACCGAAATTCCGCCATCCACGAGCAGCGTCTGTCCGGTCACATAACGGCTCGCCTCCGAAGCCAGAAAGACGACCGCTCCGTCCAGATCGTGCGGCTGGCCAGGACGCTTTACGGGTATGCGGTCAACCAGATAGTCGACCCACTCCTGGTTCTCGTATAGGACTTTGTTCTGCTCGGTGCGGAACCATCCCGGAGCGAGGCAATTGACCGTTACCCCGTCTTTACCCCAGTCGTCGGCGAGGCTCATGGTCAGTTGGCGCACGCCTCCCCGGCTGGCGCCATAAGGTGCCAGCCCTGCGTAGCCAAAGACGCTGGTAACCGAGCCGATATTGACGATGCGCCCATACTTCTTCGCGATCATCCCTCGCGCCACGGCCTGCGCTACAAAAAAAGTTCCGCGCAGATTCGTCTCCAGGATCTGATTCCAATCTGCCCATGTCACGTCGAGCGCGGGCTTGCGAATGTTGCAGCCTGCGTTGTTCACAAGAATATGAATCTGCCCGACGGCAGCTTCGGCCTCTGCCGCCATCCGCTGGATGCTCTCATGGTCGCGCACATCCAACTCAAGACAAACCGCGCGGCGGCCCAGTGCCTTGATCTCCGCTTCAAAATCACGCAGCGTGTCGCGCTTGCGGCTCGTCAACACCAGATCCGCTCCGGCCTTGGCCAGGGCCCGCGCAAAATACTGGCCCAACCCGCGGCTGGTGCCGGTCACCATCGCCACTTGGCCGGTCAAGTCGAAAAGTGAGTCGTTCATATGCCCCTCGGTGTAAGAATCACCTTCATCAGGTTGGGCTCGTGCGAGTGCAACCGTTCAAACCATCGCGGTCCTTCTTCCAGCGGCGCAACAGCCGTGATTAGCGGGCCAACCTGTATTTTTCCGCTCGCCATCAACTCCATGGCCTGCGGATACTCCCCCGCCGACGCGCACGATCCCTGCAGCCGGATCTGCCGTGTGACTACCTTCTGCAGCGGCAGCGTCACTTCCGGCTGGATGTTTCCGATCAGCGTCACCGTGCCTCCCTTTCGTGTACTTTCGATTGCGGCATTCACAGTCGCGTTTATACCCACGGCCTCATATGCGAGATCCACGCCGCGCCCCGCGGTTAGCTTGAGCACTTCGCCGGTCAGCTCCGCACCCGAACCCAGCAGAACCTCATCGGCGCCAATCCGCTTGGCTAGCTCTAATCGCGTCGCGTCCACATCGGCAATAAAAATGCGCTTGCATCCCGCGGCGCGCGCGGCCTGCGCGGTCAGCAAGCCAATCATGCCCGCGCCGATCACCAGCGCGGTTTCGCCGCCTGCGGCGCCGGAGACGCGCACCGCGTGCAGCGCGACCGAGGCGGCCTCCAGCATCGCTGCGTCAGTGAAAGAAAGATTCGCAGGCAGGTGATAGAGAATGCGCTGCGGCACCACCACATATTCGGCAAAAGCGCCCTCGCGGCGATAATCTCCGCAGGAGACTCCGATTACCTGGCGGTTGTCGCAGAGATTGATCTCCCCGCGCTTGCAAAAATCGCATTCGCCGCAGAACACGGTTGAGTCGAAGGTCACGCGATCGCCGATGGCATACCCTTGCACGCCGGCGCCAATCGCCTCCACCGTTCCGGCGGCTTCGTGGCCCATCACAATAGGAGGAATGCGCCTCCCTGAGGAGCCGTCATAGCCGTGCACATCGCTGCCGCAGATGCCGCAAGCCTCCACGCGCACCAGCACCTCGCCCGCGCCCACAGCCGGCTTCGGCGTCTCGGCAACCTCAAGATGGTTATAAGTGGAAAGAAGCAATGACTTCATCGCAGTCTGAACCTTCCTTTATCGTTTAATCACGCTGTCGAAAACAGGCCGATTACACGTCACAAAGCTCCACGGCGGCGCGCAGGCTTGCGAACGGATCGCGCAACGGAATGAACTCGTGCGCGACATACCCTTTGAAGCCAGCACCGGCAATCGCCCGCATGACCCCGTCCCATTGTACCTCCTGCGTATCGTCGAGCTCGTGGCGTCCGGGCACCCCGCCGGTGTGGAAATGCGCGATCCACGCGAGGTTGGCGCGGATGGTCGCGATCAGGTCGCCCTCCATGATCTGCATGTGGTAGATGTCGTAGAGCAGTTTCACGTTGGGCGAATTCACTTCCTGCATCACCCGCACGCCCCATGCGGTGTGGTCGGCCATGTAGTCCGGGTGGTCCACTTTGCTGTTGAGCAGTTCCAGGCAGATGGTCACGCCATTGTCTTCGGCGATTTTCTTCACGCGATTGAGCCCCGCGACAGTGTTGCGCGCGCCTTCGTCGTCCGCCATTCCGTGCCGGTATCCCGAGAAAGTGATCACGCTGGGTATTCCGGCTCTGGCCGCCAGCGGAATGTTGGTGCGGAAAGCGGCCTCAATCGCGGCGTGGTTCTCCGTGCGGTTCAACGCATCGGGGATCGTTCCTCCCCCGGCATAGGCCATGGTGCAAATCAGCCCGTAACGTCGCGGCGTTTCGTACTCATCCGGCTGCAGCAGGTCGATCCCCTTCAAGCCGATCTGCGCGCCATACGCGCAAAGCCGGTCCAGCGGAATGTCCTTGTAGCACCACCTGCAAGCCGACTGGCGAATCCTGCCCTTGCGAGCCGGTGCGGCCTCCTCGCCCTCGGCAAGGGCAGGCAGCGAGATTAACGCGGTCGCCGCGAGACCCGACTTTAACGCAGCACGGCGGCTCAAGCGAACCTGATTCATCGCGGCTTTCCCTCGTTGCCAGGGCTGTTTCGGCCCAAACCCAAATGTACTCCAGCGGAGCCACCCACATTTTTTCGATCCGCAGAAGGAGACACGCCCGCGAAACAACGTGCGCCCCGAGCGAAGAATTTGCCTGGATTTCGCGCAGAGTCTAGAACGTAAAGGCAAGGCCGGCGCGCATGCTGCGCGGACTGTTCGCGAACAGAAGCAGCGAGCCGTCGCTCAGCAGATACGGGTGATAGCCCTGGGCAAGCAGATTGCTCACCTCGATCAAAGCGTCCAGCCCGCACGATCCCTCGCGCGCTACATGAATTGGTTGCCTCATCCGAACGTTGAGGTACGGCAATGACCGCGTCCTCTGAGAAGGGTGCGACCTCCGTCACCGTGTTGTCAGGTTGCCAACTGTAGCTCGCGCGCCAGCGGGTTCCTGTGCCATCCAGGGTGCCGGAGAGCGAAATTGCATAAGTTTGCGCGCGCCGTGGATGCGCCGCGTCCAGAACCTCGGCCAAAGGAGTTGCCTGTGGCAAAGCGGGCATCACCAGCGCGGCGCCGCTCGCATAGCTCAACCGCACGCGATTGCTCCCTTTCAACCTGCGCTCCACGCTGGCTTCGACGCCTGCTGAAGAGAAGGCCGGCCCGGCGACGCGCAGCAAATCGCTCTCTGGATCGAAGAGCACGGCGGCCGCGCCCGGAAAACTGCCCTCGGAAAAGTGCCCCACCGCCTGGAGCATGGGATTCTCGATACGATCGGAGTAAAACAGAACGGCCACGTCCGATGCGTCCGTCTGTCGCTGCCAGCCAATCTCCTGGTCCATTCCGTGTTCGATCGCCAGTGTGCTGCCCCGCATCGTCATCGCCGGCATCCACATCGTGGCCTCGGATTCATCCTCGCCTCGAGCCATCTCCTGCGTCATCGTTGCCATACGGTACCGCACTGTGTTGGCGCCATTGTTCCACTCAATATCGGCGTACGGCAGCATCGCGGTTACCGTGCTCGGGCTGTCTCCGTTCATGCGCCCCACAGCCGCGGTCGAACCCACCTCGGCCTCCAGCGCTGGACCGAAATGCATCGTCTCGAAGCTGCGCACCGCGGCTTCATCCAGACCTTGATCTCCTGCTCCCTCAACCTCAGGCTGCACCGTCACCGCGGCCACTGACTGCACTGACCCGGCCATGCCCAGGTCCTGCCGGAAGCCCAGCATCGACTCCATGCCCGCGTCGCTATCGGGTGCAAAATCCACGCGCGCCAGTAGTTCCCTGCTGCCGCTGGGCGTATCCTCCACGGCTGTCGAGAACCGTTCGCCGCTCTCGCCGAAGGTTCCGGCCTGGCCGGTGGCCATCAGGCGAGCCTTCAGCTTCGGCGCGGCTCCCGGCCCGTCCCTCACCACCACCAGCGGACCGTCCTCCAGCCAGCGCAGCAGTGGCCGGTTTGCGGCCGAGCGCAGCGTCCACGCCCAGTCATCCTTTTCCGAGCTGTTCGCGCGCGGCTGGGCAGGAAGCCATTGGATGACTTCGTAAAGGGTATTCAAAGTAAGATTGACGACCACCGCGCCCCGGACTCTGACGTCTTCTCTGAGGGAAGGAAGGAAGTAGGAGCCCATCGCTTTCAATGCGTAACGGCCGGGGACAAGCGACGATAGGACGAACCGGCCGGCGCTGTCGGTGTAGACACTGGCCACCACGCTCATGTCGGGGCGCAGCAGCTGCACTTCAGCGCCTATTTGAGGCACACCTGCCGAGTCGCGAACCAATCCCGACACCGATGCCGTTGCCGCTCCAAACGCTGAAGCAGTTCCAAACACGAACAGCACGGCCAAACCGGCGAGATGGGAGCTACGCTTCATCAGCAGATCTGAATCCCCACCACGTCCCTGGCATTCTCCTCCTCAGCACTCTCCGCACTCGCTCCCGAATTCTCAGGTTCAGTTGGCGTCTGCGCGGATTAGTACCTATTCGACGATAAAAGGCGCCGATTGCGCAACCTCTTGTTTTGAAATAGCATCGTCGATCTTTACCGTTACCTTGTACTTGCCTGGTTCCAGACCGGCAATGTCGAGTGTCTTGTCCACCGTCAACTGGTCGCTATGAGCCCCTAAATCCTTTGATTCCAGTTGTTTTTGCAGCATTACTTCCCCTGTCGCATTGGTAATCTGGTAGGTAACTGTCGCGGAGTTACTCTTGGTGGCCTCGTCAATCCCAAGGTTATAAAACTGCATCCAGAAGTTCAGGCCCTGGTCGCGTTTAAAACTCACTGGCGTGGTCGGGTTCGAGGCCACGCGAGGCCGGATAAACATATCGCTGATGATAAAGTTGCCGCTCCCGATTTGCCGCGACGAGACGGTACTCATTTCGTCGGCCAGAATTAGCGACGACGCGCCGATTTTGTCGTCCTCGTACATCGGAACATCGATCGCCCTTCCGTAAATTCCAACGTGATCCGGATTGTTCATGTCCTTGATGGCGATATCCAGCCGGTAAAGTCCGGGCTGCAGCGGAAGCGCCTTCCAATAAAGCGACTTGCGATCGAGCGCCTTCCCCAGCAGTTCCGACGGTTCCTCAACCTCCACCGTGTCTTCGAAGGTTTGCACCGTCTTGTGCATGATCGTGGTCACTTTGCCCATGATGTTCACCACGCCCTTCGATACCCCATCCTTGGTCACGAACGTGATGTCGCGGTTGCGGAGTTGGATGGTGATCGGCACCATGTCCATGCCGTCGGTCACCTTCACGTAGTCGGTGCGCACGTCAAATGGGAACGGTACGCCGGGCAAAAGTTTGTGCGAAGAGCTGAAGGCGTCGAGGGTAGCATCCAAGTCCTTGAATTCCACCGGGGGCGGGGAGAACAGTTTTGCGGCCATACTGATGCGGTCGAACTCCTTGCCAGGATCCGGACTGCCCAAAGAACCGCCTTCCCCTTTTTGCCCGTACCCGTTCTGGGCGCTCGTGCGCGACATCTGCTCATATTGCGAGGTGAACGCGCCGGGCACATGTTTCAGGGCGTCTTTCTCGGTCGGGTCCATGGTGTAGTGGTAGTCACCGCACTGGCACGTGTCCACAAACTCAATGTCGATGTTCTCGCCGATGCCTTCGAGATAATGGTAGTGCCAAATCTCGAAGGGAAAGGCCGACGTCTCGCCGCCGCCTTCGTCCAGCGGCCTTTCATACTCTCCTCCCGCGGGATGCGAGTCAATCGAGTCCGGTGCACCCCACATAATATAGATGCGCCCCCGGTCGGTCTTCCATCCCGGTGTGCCCGCCGCATAGTGGTCGTTGGCATACTGAATGCGCCGGTAGTGCTCTTCGCGGAATGTGTTTTCCGGGGAATCGGGATCGGGGTTGCGCCGCTGCCAGAAGCTTTCAATAAACGCTTCGCGCTCCTCGTCGTTGCTCAGGCTCAGGAACGCTCTGCGCTCTTCGCCGGTGATGATGTAAGGAACCTCTTCGTCGAGCCACGTCTTGTAGGGGCCCTTCAACTCCTGACGCAATTCCTTCTGCTGCCTGTATCTCTCCTTATCCGAGAGCGGCCGGTCGAGCAGGTTAGTATCCTGGTCGCTCGCGGGCGCCTGTGCCTGATCGTTGGCCGGCGCAGCGTCCTTCTGTTTAGCCCAAAGACCGCTCGCGGGCATCAGCATCAGCCCGCAACCAAGGGCAGTGAAAAGAAGACGGCGGCTGAAGAACATCATTGCCTTGAATACTCCTGCGATCTCTTCATTTTACGGCTACGTGAGACGTCGGGCAAGGTTCAGTGGGCAGTTGTTCGCCTTTTGGACGCATCAGCGGCGTCAATGTCAACGCTTCAGCGGCGCGCGGCCCTTAAAATTCATGGGATTTGCGGCCTGTGCGGCTCGCTAAGAACGGGTCCGGATGTCTAATTACTCAGTTGATTTCGCTCGGGTTCCACGCCTTTGGCAAGCACGCGGGTGTCTTCGCGCCCATCAACCCGTCTCGCGCTTCAGGGAACCTTTCGCTGCGCCGCCGCGTACACTAGACTGTAGAAAAAACCAGGGATTACGCGCGCCCATGAAGAAAATCCTCCTCATTGCTCTTGTTGTGCTTGTGGCCGCCGCACTCGTTGCTTTCATGGTCATCAAGCAGCAGTCCGGCTATACCAAGGTTTACACCGCTACTTTGACGCGCCAGGACCTTTCCACCGTCGTCAGTGGCACCGGCCAGATCAAGCCCAAGAATTACGTCAATGTCGGCGCCACAGCCATGGGCCGCGTCACTCACCTTTACGTAAAAGAGGGCGAGAAGGTGAAGAAGGGCGAGATCGTCGCCACCGTTGAGAACGTGCAGCAGGAGGCCAACGTCTCCGGTCAGGAAGCAGCCATCGCCGCCGCGCAAACCGACATCTCCTCTTATATCGCTGCCGAGAAAACTCAGCAGGCTAACGTCGAACACGCCCAGGCCGACCTCGAGCAGAAGCAGCTCGATTGGAACCGCGCCCAGTCCCTCTACAAGGACGGCATCGACTCCAAGCAGCAGTACGACGACGCTAAGGCCGCATACGATCTCGACGTAGCCTCCGTGGCCCAGGCCGTTGCCCAGCTTAACCAGGCCCGGGCCAACACGGCCTCGGCCCGCGGTCATCTCCGCACCCAGCAGGCCGATCTCAAGGTCAACGAGGATCTGCTCAACCGCACCATTTCTATCGCGCCGTTCGACGGCGTCGTCACCAACGAGCCCCTACGCGAAGGCGAAACTGTCGTCGAGGGCATCCAGAACACCGAGGGCTCCACGTTGATGACCATCGCCGACATGAGCGTCGTCACCGCCGAGGTCAAGGTGGACGAAACCGACATCGTGAACATTCAGCTGGGCCAGCCGGCCGACGTGACTGTAGACGCGCTGCCCAACGAGGTCTTCAAGGGACACGTCACCCTCGTCGGCGATCAGGCTCTGTTGCGCTCTACCGGCGTCGCCACATCGCAGTCCACCACAGGCACCGAGGAAGCCAAGGACTTCAAGGTCGTCGTCACGCTCGACAATCCCTCCGATGAGCTTCGTCCCGGCCTCTCCTGCACCGCCAAGATCACCACCGCGCATAAGACCAATGTGCTCGCCCTGCCCATTCAGGCTCTCACCATGCACGATCCCGCCAGCGACGTTGCCAGACCCGGCGGCAGTGTTCAGGCCGCATCCGCCCCCGTCAAGTCCAACCCGGTACAGGGTGTCTTCGTCGTTCAGAAGGATTCGCACGGAAGGCTGCGCGCCAGGTTCGTTCCCGTCAGCACCGGCATCACCGGGGCCACCGACATCGAAGTACTCTCCGGCTTGGCCGCCGGCCAGGAGATCGTCACCGGTCCCTACAAGACTTTGCGCGACCTCAAAGGAGGCGCGCTGCTCAAGCGTGACAAATCTGCGCCAATTCTTTCCATCGGCAGCTCCAGTTGATGTGCCGGTGCTTCGCCAAACAGCAGTTGATCGTCAAAAAAGGATGAATTCGGGATGGCTTTAGACGGCATCGGCATCGAGGAACTACCGCGGACGAAGGTTGTCAACGGCAACGACATGATCGTCGTCGAGGGCCTTTGGCGCACTTACGACATGGGCTCTGAGCAGCAGGTCCACGCTCTGCGCGGCGTCTCGCTGCGCATCCGCCGCAATGAATATGTCGCCATCATGGGCCCCTCCGGCTCCGGCAAGTCCACGCTCATGAACCTGATCGGCTGTCTCGACACCCCCTCCAAAGGTCGTTACTGGCTCAACGGCCAGCTCGTCAGCGAACTCGACGATGACCAGCTCGCGCGCATCCGCAATAAGGAGATCGGCTTCGTCTTCCAGACCTTCAACCTTCTTGCTCGCGCCACCTCGCTGCACAACGTGGAGCTGCCCCTCATCTACAACGGCACCCCTGCGGCCGACCGCCTGACCCGCGCCCGCCAGACCCTGGCCGACGTCGGTCTGGAATCCCGCATGATGCACAAACCCAATGAGCTCTCCGGCGGCCAGCGCCAGCGCGTCGCCGTTGCTCGCGCCCTGGTCAACAACCCGTCCATCATCCTCGCCGACGAGCCCACCGGCAACCTCGACTCGAAAACCGGCCTCGAAATCATGGCCCTCTTCGACCAGCTTCATGCTCGCGGCAATACCATCGTCCTCGTCACTCACGAAGCCGATATCGCGCAGTTTGCCCATCGCGTCGTCCACATCCGCGACGGACAGATCTTTTCTGACGAGCCTTCGTCGCGTCAACGCTAGCTCTCGTGCTGCATAAAGAAATCTTTATCCGCCGCAACCTCCGCTCGCCTGCGATTTTCCACAACCGCGCTTAAAATCTTTTCGCGACATTCATCAAATCGTCTTGACAAGCAATCGAATCGGAGGCAAGATTTCCACAGGACGCGGGGAAAAACCCAGACGGCCAGGATCGCCACTCAGCGTACGTCGGACTTCATCCTGCCCTGCCTTTTTTCCCAGTTTGCATCGTTAAGTTCGTGCGCGTCCTTTCCGCAGTAGGTGTCACTACGCCTTAATACGGAACTTCTCTTCTTTGGAACTTGGTTCGCCGCACGAGAGCGCTGTAGGTTTCTTTCCATGCATGCCCGGGCGTGCATCGGCCCTGCAGCATCCAACGGCGCTTCTTGTTCCCGTGGGCCATTCGCCGGTTGACGCTTTAGAATGCGGGTTCTCTCGAGACTCCGGAGCGCGGGTTTCTATCCGAAATCGGCTCCGGTTGCATTTAACCCAGCGGAGGCGTGCGATGGTCGTTACTTCACAATGCACCGGTCACCGAGTCACTGGCCTTTTGGTCGGCGCGAGCAACGTGCGGCGTTATTTTTCCAAGCGCATCACGCAAATTGAGCTCCAGCTCGACCACTTGCGAATCGAGTGCGGCCTCGCCCCGGCTTTCTGGCATGACCAGCCGGAGATTCACGATCCCCGATTGTGCCTGTGGCTTGAATCCAAGCAGCGCGACGGAAAGATTCAAGTGCCGGTTTCCATGGCTTTGATCCCTTCCGGCTCCAATTCCTTCATCCTCGGCCCGCCAGCATGGAAGGCGCGAAACGCTCGCGCGCGCACATGGGAGGGCCTCATGAAAACGGCCATAGCGTTGAATGAACTCGAATCGCGCGCCGTTGCCGCTTTAACGGCGCTGCTCGGGCGTCTTTCCGCCATCCAGATTAAGCAGATCGATCGCCAGTCACCGTCCCCCGGCCGTAGTGCCGCCATCTTGGCGCGCTGCCTCGTCCTCGGTCACAGCCACACTCTCGCCTGCCAGGTAAATCCCAGCGCGGAGCCCGCTCATCTGCGCGACGCATTGCTTCGAATTTGATAGCCACCCGCGCTTCTCTTCCGGGCGATACCACGCCGGTCCTTATCGCGCCCTCTCTTTCGCCCGGGGCGCAAGCGCTCTGCGAGCAGCATCGCGCCGGATTCCTCGACCTCGAAGGCAATGCCCGGCTCACTGTCGGAGAGGTTTTCATCAGCATGCGCTCTCTTCCCTGCCGTGCCGCGGCTCAATCCTCTGCTGTGCACCGCAAATCGCCCGCACGTTCTGCCATGGCTTCCAAGTCGCGCAGTGGCTTGCGCAAGGACTCCCAGAGTCACGCTGTCGCCGCGCTCCCTGCCTGACCGGGCGTCCGATCAACGCACCGTCAACTCTTCTTTATTCCTGCTCCTCATCCCCTTGCTCGCTTGAGCCTTCAATCCAGGCTTCTGCGGCCGGCAAGCGCAAGAACCTTACAGCAAGTGTCTTTCTCAGCGTTCGAGCGCCAGCGGTGTTTTATCCTGTCAACAGGACTGCTCGCGGTTTTCTGTGTCCTTGGATTTTTTTCTCCGGTATAGACTACGGAACTCTCCGTTTCGCGGCTTCCGTTCCTTTTCGTCCCGGTACCGGAACCGCATCGTAAGAGAAAATCATTTAGGGAGCGTGCATGGCGCAGTCGACCGCGGCCTCTTCTGCGATACCGCGGGATGCCGACAGCGAATTTCATTTTGATGAGACCTGGAAGCCGCGGTTCAATCCATGGATCATCGCATTCACTGTCACGCTCGCTACCTTCATGGAAGCGCTCGATTCTTCCATCGCCAACGTCGCCCTCCCGCACATCGCCGGGTCGCTCGGCGCCAGCTACGACGAGGCCACCTGGATTCTCACCTCTTATCTGGTGTCCAACGCCATCATCCTTCCCATCAGCGGCTGGATCGCCAACCGCATCGGCCGCAAGCGCTTCTACATGAGTTGTGTCGTCGCCTTCACCGTCTGTTCTTTCTGTTGCGGCCTCGCCAACTCTCTCGCTGTGCTTATCCTCTTCCGCATCTTTCAGGGCGCGGCCGGCGGCGGCCTCCAGCCCAGCGAGCGCGCCATCCTCGCCGACACCTTCGCTCCCCACAAGCGCAGCATGGCCTTCGCCATCTACGGGATGGCCGTCGTTGTCGCGCCCGCCATCGGTCCCACTATCGGCGGCTGGATCACCGACAACTACACCTGGCGCTGGATCTTCTTCCTCAACATCCCCGTCGGCATTCTCTCCATCGTTCTCACCAGCCGCATCGTGGAGGACCCGCCCTACCTCAAGCGCGTCCGCAAGAAACTTGGCGGCGTCGACGGCATCGGTCTTGGCCTGCTCGCCGTCACCATCGGCGCTCTCCAGATCATGCTCGACAAGGGGCAGGAAAAAGACTGGTTCGGCTCGCACCTCATCGTCACCCTGGCCTTCGTGGCCGGCATCGGCCTCATCGCTTTTCTGTGGCGCGAGCTGACGACTCCGCACCCAGTGATCGACCTCAAGCTTTATCGCAGCCGCAATTTCAGCATGACCCAGCTCGTCATGGTCGTCATCGGCGCCTCGCTTTACGCCACCACCGTCATGATCCCGGAGTTCCTGCAGGAGATCATGGGCTACACCGCTACCGAGGCCGGAATGGTGCTCTCGCTGGGCGGGCTGGTGCTGATCGTTCTTTTGCCCATCGTGGGTTTCATCGGGCAAAAGGTCGATCCCCGCGCCATGATCTGCTTCGGATTTGCCTGGGTCAGTTTCGGCATCTGGCGGATCTCCAGTCTCGACCTGAGCATCAGCTTCTGGGATGCCGCCAGTTGGCGCGTCATCATGGTGCTCGGCATGCCGTTCCTCTTCGTCCCCATCAGCGTCATGTCCTATGTCGGCGTCCCGCAGGAGAAAAACAACGAGGTCTCCGGACTCACTGCGCTTGCCCGTAACATCGGCGGCAGCCTCGGCATCTCCTTCATCAGCACCATGCTCGTGCGCCGTGCCCAGGTGCATCAGAACTACCTCGCCGCCCACGTCTATCCTGGTTCAGCCAACTACGGCATCCTCAATCGCGGATTCAGCGGGATCATGCAAAGCCACAGCTACTCCCCCGCCGGAGCCGCCGGCAGCTCCATGGCTCACATCTACGATTTAATGGTGCAGCAGGCAAACATGATGGCGTACATCGACACCATCCACACCCTCGTCATCCTCACCGTCTGCCTCATCCCCATTGGCTACCTGATGAAGAAGCCTCGCTTCCGCACCAAACAAACGGCCCCCGTCGAATAGAGCCATTCCATCGGTCAGTCCGCTCTTGTCAAGAGATCCAGCCCCTTCGGGGCGACAGAACCTTTAGAGAAAGGCGCGGGCCGGTAGGGATGGGTTCTAATCCATCCATTTGTCGCAGACGCATTCGAGCACATCAACCCACCCACCGAATTTGAAAACCAAAAAGCGCGGCGAAGCCGCGCCCAAACCCACCACGAATAGCGGGGTGCCCCATCCTCGCGGCGCATTTGTTTTTGCCGCTAGGGTGGGATACCACCAACCCAAACTCACGAGCCTTGTATCAGGGCTTGACTTCAGTCATTCCGCAAACCCACTCACATAAACCTTGAAAACAAAGTACGGCCCAGCGAGCCAACCTCGCTGGGCCGACCCCGTGTCATCCTGAGCGCAGCGCTTTTCAGCGGAGCCGAAGGGCACTGCTTCTGTTCTTCACGGCCGCAATACGCCACGACCCCAAACCCGACCCCACCTCCGGCAACTGAGGCCAAGACTCCATCCGACAAGCTGACATTCCGGTACTAATTCCGCCGTCAACGAGTGATATGGCGATTTGGCACTCGTCCAGACGCATCCCCGCCGAGAAGTGCGTTAGATTTGCTTGCCAAGAATCAGGGGCACATAGCTTCGGGCGTCTTGCAGCAATTGCTCGCGCGCAATACCAACCTTGGCGCGAAGCTGCAAACCCTGCAGCAAGTCAACGAGCACACGGCCTCGCACCTTGGCAGAGGGTGTGCGAGTCAGACGCCCCGCCTTTATCTCCTGCTCGAAACGTTTCGCGAAAATATCAGCGGATGCGGTCAGGCCCTTCTCGAGCCGGGAACGGATCTCCGTTACCCGCTCCGACTGTCCCAGCGCAGCGGCGGCCATCATGCAGCCGCTGCGAGCCTCGCCAGTACAGGAGTCGACGGTAGCCTCGCAAAAGGCGGTCACGGCCTTGTGGATGTCCGGCTCCGCTTGAAATGCTGCCATTTTGGGAGTTCCATACGTCAGCGCATAGCGCTCGACCGCCTTGAGCAGCAGGGTGGACTTGTCTCCGAAGGCCCGGTATAGCGCGGGTTTGGTGACGTTCACGGCGCGCGCGATCCGATCCACGTCGACTCCTTCATACCCATGCTCCCAAAACATCTCAACGGCACGGTCGAGTGCTTCGTCGGGGATAAAGCCTTTTGGACGTCCTCGGGGGCGCTTCGAAATATTAGTTACCATAGCGTACGAAACTCCTTGCATTGCCGCTGTGATTATCGTACTCTCGCGTATGTAATACTTCAAGACGGATAAACACAGGAGACAACATGGATAGGTTCAAAGGAAAAACAGCACGACCTTCACCCTTCACCACGGAGACGCCCATGGAACATTCGATCGCACTCGTCACCGGCGCCACCTCCGGGCTCGGTTATGCGGCAGCCCGCTTGCTCGCCGCAAAGGGCTACCGCGAGGTCATCGTCACCGGGCGCAGCCTGGCCCGGGTCCAGCAAACGGCCGCTCAACTCGCGGCTGAGACCAAAACGAAGATCTTCACGCCGCTGGAGCTGGATCTGAACGCGCCAGCCAGCGTTCAGTCCGCCCTCGCCTCGCTGGTCAAGCGAGGTCGGCCGATCGATTTCCTACTGCTCAATGCCGGATTGGTCCCAACCAAGAAGCGCGTGATCACTGCGGCGGGCGTTGAGGCTTCTCAGGCCCCGCTGATCGGCCATCATCAACTGACTGTCGGGTTGCTCCGCGCCAACCTGCTGAGCCCCAACGCGCGGATTGTTATCGCCGGCGCGGAGCCTGCCCGCGGGGGCGTACCCATGTTCAAGTACACCGACGTGCCAGCCTTCGCGGCCAAATACTACCGGGGCGACCGAACCGCGGCTGTTGAAGCCCTGCTGCGCAACGGGCCGAACGTGAAGTACGTGCCCAACAATGCGTATGCTGACGCGAAGCTCATCATCGCTTGGTGGACCGCGGCGCTGGCCCGCCGGCTGCCCTCCGGCATGGCCGTGTACGCCGTATCGCCCGGTGGGGCGACCGACACCAAGGTGGTGCGAAACGCTGGCCCGTTGTTGAAGTATCTGTTTATCCCAATCGTGAACCTCATTCCCGGCATGAATCAGACGCCGGAGACCGCGGCCCGTCGGTACCTCCAGGCGTCGGAGTTCGGAACCGACGTCTCAGGGCAATTCTTCGCCTCGGCTCAAGGGAAGTTCTCAGGCCCAATTGAGGCGCAGCGCCACCCACACCTCCACGATCGCGCCAGCCAGGAAGCCGCGTGGCAGGCCGTCGTCAAGGTCTCCGGCGTCGACTTGTCTTACCCAGCATCCTTGAGCGCGGTGTCCTGAAGGAGCGCTGATCGGCGCGCCACTGGATGCAAAACAACATTGCCACTTCCCTAACTTGGAATCACGGCGACAGAACGAACAACAACCATTCACAAGGAGAATACATATGAAACGGTACGAAGGTAAAAAGGTGGTAATCATCGGCGGCACGAGCGGCATGGGGCTCGCTACGGCGAAGATGCTCCTTGATGGAGGCGCGCGCGTTCTGGTGACGGGTCGCTCGAAGGAAGGCCTGGAATCGGCGCAGAAAGAGCTTGGGAATGACGCCATCGTGGTTTCGAGCGACGCGCGGTCGTTGACGGACCTCGACGCACTCGCCTCTCGAGTGAAGGCCGAGTTCGACACCATCGACCTGCTGTTCGTCAACGCCGGGTTCAGCATCCGAGCGCCTCTGGAGAGCATCACCGAGGCCATCTACGACGAGATGTTCAACCTGAACGCCAAGGGACCGCTTTTCGCGGTGCAGAAGTTCGCGCCGCTAATAAACCGGGGAGGCTCTGTCGTCCTCACGACCTCGATCGCCAACGTCAAGGGAATGGCCGGCAACGCCACATACGGAGCCGCCAAGGCCGCGCTGCGATCATTCGCTCGGACGCTCGCTGCTGAGTTGGTTCCTCGCGAGATTCGCGTCAACGCGGTGACGCCCGGTCCCATCGACACGCCGATCATCGGCAAAGCGTTTCCCGGTGAAGCAGCCGCTCAGATTAGGGAGAAGATGATTGGCATGATCCCGATGAAGCGCTGGGGGACGTCGGAGGAAATCGCGAAGGCCGTCCTCTTCCTCGCGTTCGATGCGACCTTCACGACCGGCGCCGAACTTCCGGTCGACGGAGGTTGGTCTCAA
>CAWGGA010000010.1:0-14811 GCA_963822015.1 uncultured Acidobacteriaceae bacterium | reverse complement strand
TTGGTGCGGAAGGCGGGACTTGAACCCGCAAGCCTTTTGGGCGCTAGCTCCTAAGGCTAGTGTGTTTGCCATTTCACCACTTCCGCACAGCGCGTGGCGGCGCGTACCCAACCAATCCAAGTCTAGTGGGAAAACGGCGTGGGTTGCAATGCAACCGCAGCGGGGCGCGTGCCGAGGCGCATCTTACTTCTTATCTCTTGAGAAATCTCCGCTTTTGCCGCCGGATTTCGATTCGAGGCGAATGTCGCGGATGACGATGGCCTTGTCGAGCGCCTTGGTCATGTCGTAGACGGTGAGCGCGGCGACGGCGGCGGCGGTGAGGGCCTCCATCTCGACGCCGGTGGGGCCGGTGGTGGCCACGGTGGAGGTGATGCGCACGCCGCGGGCGACGATTTGGGCCTCGACTTCAACGTGCGTGAGAGCCAGAGGGTGGCACATGGGGATGAGGCCGGCAGTGCGCTTGGCTGCCTGGATGCCGGCGATGCGCGCGACTTCAAGGGGATTGCCTTTGGGGTTTGAGGGCAGAGCGGCGAGCACGGCTGCCGAGAGCTCGACGAAGGCCGAAGCGGTTGCGGTGCGGCGGGTGGACGGCTTGCCGCTGACATCGACCATGGCGGCCTGACCGGAGGCAGCGAAGTGAGAGAGCTTCGAGAGCTTGGGCATTGGACTCCTCAGGAAAGCAGAATGCGGACGATGGCGCCTGCGGGAAGTCGATCGGCCTCTTCAGGGACGACCAGGAAACAGTTTGCCCGGGCCATGGCAGCCAGATCACCAGAGCCCTGCCAGGGAACGAGCGCGACCTGCGGCTCCGCGGCGGAGAAGGTGCAGGCTGCCGGAAGGAAGCGCGTGAGGCCGGGCTTCGCTTTGACATCTTGAGCGAGGCGCGCCATGGCGAAGCGCGGACCAAGATCGATGCGGCCGGCAAGCGCGGCGAGCACCGGCGCGGCAAAGAGCAGAAATGTGACGGCGGAGGAGACGGGATTGCCGGGAAGCCCAAAGCAGCAGCACTTCGTGCTGTTCTTGTTTTGGACGAGATCAGTGGCGTGGTGGGGAATCTCGCCAAAGACCAGCGGCTTGCCGGGCTGAATGCGGACGCCGGTGAAGTGAAAGCGGGCTCCGGCGCGGGTGAGGGCCGGCTCGACGAGATCGAATTTGCCCGCGGAGACGCCGCCGGTAATGAGCAGGAGATCGGCTGTGGCGGCACGGGCGAGCGCGGCGTCGAGAGATTTGGCGGTGTCGCGCGCGATGGGCAGGGCCCATGGTTCGCCGCCGGCGGCACGGACCATCGCAGCCAGCATGGCGCTCGATGAGTTGCGAATCTGACCGGGACGAGGCGTGGAACGGATGCGGACAAGCTCGTCGCCGGTAGAGAGAATAGCTACGCGTGGCCGGGTGAAGACCTTGAGCTCCGCGCAGCCGCAGGATGCCGCAAGCGCCACCTGCCCGGCGCCGATCATGGTTCCTACGGGCAGCAGTTCGTCTCCTTTGCGTGCTTGAGCGCCGCGCGGCACGATATTGTCGCCCTTTTTGACGGTACGGGGCGGCAGCAGGCGGACGGTTGGAGCGGATGCGCTCCCTGCGGTTGCGACGTGCTCGACCATGACGACGGCGTCGGCGCCAGTTGGAACGGGCGCTCCGGTCATGATTTCCCAGGCGGAGCCAGGCGGAAGCGGGCCGGATGGAGCTTCACCGGCACGGATTGAGCCGGCGACAGAGAGCGGCCGATGCGTGGAGGCCTCGGCCGCGCGGCAGGCAAAACCGTCGCGCGTGGAGCGGGCAAAGGGCGGTTGGTCGAGGTCGGCCAGCAGCGGCTTGGCGAGGACGCGGCCCTGGGCCTGGCTCAGGCGGACCTGCTGTGCGCGGGGACGCAATCGAGCGACGCTTCGCGGCGTATGCGGCGACGAACGCGGCCGCCTCGTCAAAACTCGGCAGATTGGGGCCGGGCTGGGCAGAGCTCATGGAATGGATTGTAGAGGGTTAGCAGGCGGTACGAGGGCTTCAGCAAGCGGCTTGGCGAAAAGGATGATGACCGTACAAGCTCTAGAGACGCATCGGAATGGAAAAGGCTGGCTAGTTTGCGCGAGGCGCAGCAGACGAACTGGTTGTTTCTCCGGCCTTTTGCAGAAATTCGGTTGCGTTGGCTGCGAAAGGGCCGGTTGGGGCAAGCTCCAGATACTTATGAAAAGCTGCGACGCAACCGGGAGGGAGAATGATTTTGTTTGTATCCAGATCGACGGTGGCGTTCTGGGCGAGTCCTTCAGCCAGGATGTAGTAAAGGAACGCCTGGCTGGGGTCGGCCTTGATCGCCGTTTCAGCCGCGTCTACCTGCGCGGGATAGTTCTTCTCCTGAAAGAAGATCACGGCCTGATTCTGGAAGTAAGTGGCAGCGTTCGACGGATCGGCCTTGGCGGCAGCGGCGAAGGCCGCGTTGGCGTCGTCGACCATGAGCGTGCGGGCGTAGACTTCCCCGAGACCGGCGTCAGCCGCGCCCAGTACCCGCGGCCGCGCCGGGTTGGCCTTCAAAGCCAGATCCACAGCTTTTTTGTAGTGAGTTTCCGCGTCAAGGTAATTTTTTAGGCGAGCCTCGGCGCGCGCCAGATCGACCCACAAGATAGGCTCATCGGGATCGGCAGGTACGTCTTTGGTTATCAGGGTTTCGACCTCAGTGAGCCTGGCATTCTTAATCTGCGCGGTCATGGCATCAACGTCTACCTGACTGGCGCCGGCGCCCAGGTTCTGCATTGCAGTTGCGCGCGCGTTTTCTGCGGCCACAAAGTCAAGATCGACAATCTGCAGGTCGGAATTGATGGCGGATACACTGAGATCCGCGGACACGGCAGCGGATGAGTTGGCCTGCCTCAACTCCTGCAATTGCCTTTGCTGTTCCGGCGACAGCCTGGCGATAAACTCAGCGCGCGTCATGTCGATGTTCTGTGCGGTATCCTGTCCGGCTACAACTTCAACCCCGCTGATGTAGTCGGCGATCTTGCCTGGCGGCGTATCCGGAGCGCGATAGACGATCATATAGTCGCCTGCAGGCGCCTGACCGGAGTATTCGCCCGAATTGGAAACGGGGAAGAGGTAGCTCAGTGTTACGCCGCCGTCGATGGAAAGACTTACCGTGCCGTTTTTCTGGGGCATACCCGCGGGATTGATGACACGGCCGTGAATCCTGCCCATCTCCGCAGAGGACGGCGACTGCGCAGGCGATGTGACAAGCACAACTGAGATACAGGCCGGCGAGGACGGATAAGCCTGCCACGGCAGGCAAACGCAAGCGCGGCGCAGAACTCATGCAATGGATTGTAGTAGAGCGCGTTTCAAAACTGGCATCCGTGGATCGCGCAGGTCATGGAATCTGGCTTGTTGCCGGCTTCCACCCTCGCCAATACGAGCGACACCGCGATTCTTGCAACAAACTGGGGGTATTGAGAGGACGGCGGCATGGGCTCAGAAATGCTGGCGGAGAATCGCAGAGGGAAGCAATCACAAAGGGCGTCCGCGGACGGACGCCCTTTGCGTGAGAAAAACCGGCCCTTAGTGCGATTTGGGCGCTCTGTAAGAGGAGCTGACCTTTTCTCCTGCCTGCTGCAGAATCCCCGCCACTTCGTCGGCGAACTGACCGCTCGGAGCCAGCTCCAGGTACTTTTGGTACGCTGCGGCGCAATCCGGAGGCAGAATGATCCGGCTGGTTTTGGGATCGACGGTCGCGTTCGCTATCAATCCCTGCCCCTTGATGTAGTAGAGGATGGGCTGGTTGGGATCGACCTTGATGGCCTCATCGGCAGCGGCCGCTTCGGCGGCGTTGTTATTTTCCTGGTAGAAGATAATTGCCTCATTTCTGAGGTAAAGGGGCGCATTGGAGGGATCCGCCTTAGCGGCAGCGTCGAATGCCGCGTTGGCGTCGGGCACCTTGCCGGTGCGCGCGTAGATCTCCCCCAAACCGGCCTGTGCCTGACCGATTACGGGCATTCGCGGCTTTTGGGAGGCCGTCTCCAGGCTAATTGTCTTTTTAAATGAAACGATCGCATCGTCATATTTCTTCAAACCGGCCTGCCCGAACCCCAGGTTGACCCACATGAGGCCCTCATCCGGCATGAGTCCCGAGTCTTTTGTCATCAGGCTCTCGATATCGGTGTATTTGGCGGTCTTGATCTCGGCGACCTTGGCCGCGAGGTCGGCCTTGGAAGCACTCGCGCCCAGAGCCTGCGCCGCGGTTACGACGGCGTTGTCGATGTCTTTCTTGTCCTGGCCAACGAGCTTCAGGTCGGCGTTGATCTGGCTAATGACCGCGTTCGCCTTCAAGGCTTCGGCATTGGACTTCTTGAGCGCGTCAAGCTGCTTTTTTTCTTCGGGCGTCATTTTGCCGATGTATTCCTGCCGCGACATGTCGTCGTCCTGTTCAAGATCCTGTCCAGCCACGATCTTTATGCCGTGGATAGTGTCGACTACTTTCCCGGCTGGAGTGTCGGCCGCGCGGTAAACCAACATGTAGGTTCCTTCCACCGCATCGCCGGAGTACTCGCCTGTCGAAGACACCGGGAAGTTGTATTTCAACGTCACGCCGCCGTCGGTGGAGAGGCTCACCGTACCGCCTCCCTGGGGCTCGCCGGTGGGGTTGATGACGTGACCGTGAATCTTGCCCATTTTTCCGGCAGGCGATTGTGCCTGGGCAGATGCCGGAGCCAATGCCAGCAGGCCTGCCGCGACGGTGATACCCAGCCAAAGTGTAAGAGTGCGCTTCATGTCTTCTCCTTGGGAGCGGCGGGAGCAGTGCAGCCCGCAGCCTCAAAAAATTCAAATTCCGGGCGCCCGCCGCCAACTGTACGTGCAACCCCACGGCGGGCCCGTTATTGCGATTTGGCGCCGGTAAGCCTTGCGAAGGCTGGATGCCGTTATCATCCGGACGCCGTTGTTCCCGGTGAATGGGCAGGCGAAACAACGCGGGACCATCCACCAGCGCGAATTTCCAGCAAGACCAACGTTAAATCCAACGGTGCGCCCTGCACAAGGGGATGCGGCCCAGTGGCCTCATGAGGGGTTTGGGTCGCGCCACCAGCAAATTTCACCGGCGAGGGAGCGGCTCGCCGCATTGTCCCCTACGTGGTAAGGATGCCCTGTGCCCGCGGATCACGATTGTCATGGTAGTGCGGAAGGCAATAAGGCGGGTGTGGCACGTATCACACACTAGAGCCTGCTATTCACTTTCCCGCGGGTGGCGCTGGGAGCCAATTTTTCCTGAGTTCAAGAAGCGAGGAGCGAAGCATACCGGGTGTCTGCGAGCGACGAGCGACAAAGAAATGAGGAAAATTGGCCCCAGCCCTTCGGTTTCCATCCCAGCACGCAAAGACCGCGCGCCGGGAGCTCTGGGTTGCGGCGCAAATCGGGCCATACTTCGTTGTCGGCCTCGACCTTGGAACCACCAAAGCCTTCGGCCTCCGCCTCGCCTGGCCCGATTTTCGCGCGCAACGCCACCGGTGCGAAAGTGAATAACAGGCTCTAGAATTTAGCTATGGAAACCGTGATTCGGAGGGCAACCGCGGCGGATGCCGCGCAGATTCTTGAGTTTATTCAGGCGCTGGCTGCCTTTGAGCGTGCGCCGGATGCGGTGACGGCTACCAAAGAGGGACTGATACGCGATGGCTTTGGCCCGAACCCATTTTTTTACTGCCTGATTGCAGACTTCGGCGGCCAGCCCGCCGGTTTCGCTTTCTATTTCTTCAATTACTCGACGTGGGTAGGGCGGCCGGGCATTTACGTCGAGGACCTGTTTGTGTTGCCGGAGTTTCGACGTCGGGGGATTGGCCGGGCGCTGCTGAAGCAGGTGGCTGCGATCGCCTTAGAAAAGGGCTGCCAGCGATTGCAGTGGGAGGTTCTGGATTGGAATACGCCGGCGATCGACTTCTACCGGACCATGGGCGCCGAGTTCCTGGATGAATGGCGTAATGTGCGCCTCAGCGGCGATGCGCTGACGCGGCTGGCCACCTGCGGTGGGGCAGACGGCGCTTGCGCGCCATGAGAATTGTGGATCGGCGCAAGAAGGGTCAGGGCACGGCGAGAGGTACCCGGCCGAGGATGATATGACGAGGGTTCGCGTGATTGGCGGAGGGCTGGCGGGACCGGAAGCGGCGCTGACGGCGGCGCGGCTGGGCTGCCAGGTGGATCTCTACGAGATGCGCGCGGTCGTGGATGGAAGGCCGCGTTTGACCCCCGCCCACCAGACCACGGATTTCGGCGAGCTGGTCTGCTCCAACTCGCTCAAGAGCGAGTCACCGAATTCCGCGCCCTGGCTGCTGAAGCAGGAGATGCGCCGCGGAGCTTCCGCTCTTTTGCGGCTTGCGGATGAATCAGCGGTACCAGCTGGGCACGCGCTGGCTGTGGACCGCGTGGAGTTTTCGCGGCGCATCTCGGAAGCGATTCGGGCAGAGCAAAGGATTCGCGTCGTACGCGAAGAGGTGACGAGCCTGGAGCCGGCCGAAGACGGGACGGCGGTGACGATCGTCGCAACCGGGCCGCTCACCTCGGACAAGCTGAGCAAAGAGATCGAGCGGCTGACCGGCGCGGGGCATCTGGCGTTTTACGACTCCATTTCGCCCATTGTGGATGCCGACACGATCGACATGAACCGCGTCTACTTTGCCGCGCGCTGGGACAAGGGAACGGCGGACTACATCAACTGCCCCATGGATCGCGCGGAGTACGACCGCTTCTACGACGCGCTGCTGTCGGCCGAAGCAGCGGAAGAAAAGGACTGGGAGAAGCTCGATTACTTTCCACCCCACGCGTCAAAAACGGACGCGTGGGGGCCCCGGTATTTCGAAGGTTGCCTGCCGATCGAGGAGCTGGCGCGACGCGGGCGGGATACTTTACGCTTCGGGCCGATGAAGCCGGTGGGTCTGCGCGACCCGCGCACCGGCAAGACGCCGTGGGCCGTAGTGCAACTGCGCAAGGAGAATCTGCGCGCCGACAGCTACAACCTGGTGGGCTTCCAGAATCACTTGAAGTTTGGCGAACAGGCTCGTGTTCTGCGGCTGATTCCGGGGCTGGAGAACGCGCGCTTCGTGCGCTATGGGCAGATTCACCGCAACACGTACATTTGCGCGCCCGCTCTCCTTAACGAAACCCTCGTCCTGAAGGGAAATACGCGCCAGTGCCTCATGTTCGCGGGGCAGATTTGCGGCGTGGAGGGGTATACGGAATCGATTGCCACGGGTTTGCTGGCGGGAATTTACGCGGCGGAAATTGTGCGAGGCGAGCAGCCGGCGCCCGTGCCGCGCGCGACGGCGCTGGGGTCGCTGGTTCACTACATTACCCACGCGGACGCGAAGAACTTTCAGCCGGCCAACATCACCTTTGACCTTCTGGAGCCGCTCGACGAAGAGGTGCGTAAGCGAGTTCGCGACAAAATGGAGCGGCACCGCATACAGTGCGAGCGGGCGCTTGAGGCGTTCGATGCATGGCGGTTGGCGATGGAGCGCGAACGTGTACCCTGAAGAGTGAGGCGCTTCTTGAATCGTTGCATAGCCATTCTGGCGGGTTGCACGGCACTGGTTTGCTGTGCCGCAATTGCCTTTGCGCAGGCTGAGCAGCCCACGGCAGCGGAAAGGCAGTCGGCAACAACGATTGTTCTGCCGCCGTCGCCAAAGGCTCTGCTGCCCGACGCGTTTGACGGATGGGTGACTGCAGAGCCATCGAAAGTGATGACCGATGCGGCGCAGTTCGACCCGGCAAATGCCGCGGCGCTGAAGGAATATGGGTTTAACGCAGGCGTGCTGGCCAACTACAAGCGAGAGAGAGACACACTGAGCATGCGCGCGCTGCGTTTCGACGACGTGAGCGGCGCCTATGGCGCGTATTCCTATTACCGGCAGAATGGATGGCCGAAGGTGGACATCGGCACAGGAGCGGCCTCAGACAACAACCGCGTCATCTTTTGGAAGGGGACGACGGTAGTGGATGCGATGTTTTCGCGCATTGGGCCGATGACAGCCGGAGAACTTCGGGAGATCGCGAGCCAGTTACCGGCCCCTACCGGAAATCGCGCGTTGCTTCCGCCGATCCTGGCCAGCCTGCCCCAGGCATCGCTGGACCGACAGACGACGCACTATGCAGAGGGTCCGGCCGGCTACGCGGGATCTGGCGGCGTGTTGCCGCCCTCGCTGGTGGGGTTCGACAAGGGAGCTGAAGCCGCGACGGCCAATTACTCGCTCATCTCGGGCCAGGCAACGCTGACCATCATCGATTACCCCACACCGCAGATTGCCGAGGCGCAGGAGGCGGCAATTCGCGACTATCTGAAAGCGGGAAGCCGGGCGCAGCCGGCGTGGCCCAAGCCTTTGACCGATTCTGACCAGGTATCGCTCGAAGTGCGTCATAGCGGGCCGCTGGTGGCGTTGGTGAGCGGGGATGCGGTGCCTGACGATAGCCACCGGTTGCTCGAGTCAGTGCACTACGAGGCGGACCTGACGGCAATCCCGCAGCCGGTCGAGTCTGATGTGGAGAAAACCAGCCAACTGCTGATGGGGATTGCCGTTCTGTCCGTCATCGGGGCTGGAGCGGCGATCCTGCTGGGAGGGTTCCTGGGGGGTGGGCGAGCACTTTACCGCATTGCGAGAGGGAAACCAGCCTCCTCACTCTTCGACGAAGAGTTCATCCATCTCGATCTGCGGGAAGAATGGACTGGAAACAGGGAAGCAATTCGAGGTCCGCATCCGAACGGTTAACGGCGCCATGATCTGTGGAAAAACGGACGGAAACCCGAAGAAACACACCGAAATCACGGGAAATTCCGGAACATTGGCAGCGAACGTCCGGCGAAGAATCCGGTGGCTTCATTTACCACATTCCTTTGTTAAATAATTGAAACAAAATTACTTATTTTCATAAACATTTTCCCTTGACACTGCTTTCCCCCGCTCCTACTATGCAGCCAGAAAGTTCTAATGGGTTTGCCTCCGTTGGAACTATTCTCCCTGAGGAGAGAGCTGCCCATTTGCCGGGCGGCTCTTTCCGTTTAGAGGGGTGTTTGGCCGGGTTTCTGCGCTCCGTCTTCCGCCACGGATGCTGGATCGGTCCACTGCTCGCCGCATTGCTCGCATCGCCACGTGTTCCCGGGGTCAACGCCTTCAAGAACCGGATCATTGGTCCCGCACCTGGGACACGTGGGCGGAATGAACTCCGGTTCTTCGCTTTCGGATTGATCGATGATCTCCAGTGGGATCGGATTCGCGATAATCGCTCGCGCCTGATCGAGCTGATCGGCCGCGACGAGTACGCGAGGATTGGCCAGTTCAAGGTTCGCGAAGGGAGACTGCGAGCCTGGCCCCTCAATCCAGCTTTCGATGCCCGCCTGCTTTAACGCTTTGCAAAGTTGATTTGCCTGTTCGGATGTTTCGCAATCGCAGAGGATCGTCTTCCACGTGTAGTCGTGGGGACCGTTGTCTTCGTCCTCTGTGCCCGGAGTATTGGGCACAAGCTCCGGCGCATGCCCCAGAAAGCCGGGCGCCGTGGATGCGCGCTCAGCAAGGAGTTCCGGTGCATTGGACGCCGTGGCCGCGGCGTCCTGGCGCACGGCTTGGAATTTGCTCCGCGCGTCTCGAAGCTTGCGCATCGCCCAGGCCCCGGCTTCGCATCTCGCTACGCAAAGTCTGCTGCGCTGTTTCAGTCAGATCGGCGAAATCGGCGGCCAACTCACGCAACTCATCGTCGCTCATCTGGCGATAGTGCTCAGTAAGCCTCTGCCATTCAAATATGGGATCAGCTTGCATGGGCAGGATTGTACGGCATTTCCCGAAATTATTTGGTCCTCGCGAGCTTTGAGCAGGGCCGTCGCTCCTTGGGGTCGCGCCGGCTCGAGAGAGTGCCTTCGGCTTACCCTATTTCGGGAAATGCTTTAGCGCCAAATAGCGGCCGCGGGCGGACTCGAGCGTGCCTTTACCTTGGTCAGGCGCAAAGATACAATCGAGGAGCAGGCCGACGTAGCTCAGTTGGTAGAGCAGCTGATTCGTAATCAGCAGGTCGTCAGTTCAAGTCTGACCGTCGGCTCCATATTCCAGATTGAAAGCCTGACGATTGACCATTTTTTGGCGTCAGCAAGCGCCACTTTCAATTTGGAACGCGGCCACGCCACAGCCCACGAGCGCAGCCTTGTCTTTGAGCTCCGAAACGCGCAGCTGAATCGGCAAATCGCCAAGTTCGGACTGCACTGCGGACAAGAAGAGGTTGGCGGAACGGGAGATTCCGCCTCCCAGCACGATCACTTCCGGGTGAAATTCGACGAGCACGGTCCGAATTACTTCTCCGAGATGTTGCCCAAATTCGGTGAAGGCCTGTCCCGCGGCAGGATCGGTGGGTGACTGCTGAGGCCAGGTCAACTGACCTCGCGCTTCACGTCTAGTGCGGCGCCGGTAGTTTTCCACAATGGCTCTCGATGAGACGAAGTCCTCTACGATTCCGCCCCGATAGGGAAGATTCCAGATCTCGCCGTCGCCAGGCAAGGCCGGCCCTTTGACTAACACTTTGCCGTCCACCGCGAATGCCGAGCCGATTCCTGTGCCGAGCGTGAGACCGATTGCACGCCTGAATCCGCGCGCTGCCCCCGCGCCGACCTCGCCCAGTAGATAGGCATCGGCATCGTTCAGAAAACGTACCTGGGCAGGCTGCAAACCGAATCGCGCGGCAAGTGCCTGGCGCAGATCGATTCCGTAGAGGTACGGCAGTTTGTGACGCATCCGGCTCACGCCCGTTTCAAGATCGAAAGGGTTAGGCACGGCAAGCATCGCTCCCATATTTCCGTCGTGGCCGGTTCGAGCTTTCATTCCCAAGCCATACAGAAGATCGAGAAACGCTGCGGAGGAATGTTCGGCGGGATGGGGAGCGCTGGCGACGGGGCCGAGGCGGAAGTCGCTTCCGGTGCACACAGCCGCGGCAACGTGGCTGCCACCGACATCGAACGCAAGGACACTCCCGTCCACAAGGTACGCCATCACTAAGTACAGTAAACCTCAACCGAAGAGAGCGCTTCAGTTCAGTTTGAGATTGTTACCACTTTTACCACACCGATCCCTGAGAAGGCTGGAATCTGAATGAGAGATCCGGCTTCGATACTGATTGCCGATGACGATCGGGGCTCTGGCCACTTAGGATGGTTGAGCCATGCCCACGCATACCGCAATGAGCCCGAAAGCTGAATTCCGGCTTCCTTTTCGTGTTCGCAAGTGGGTTCGAGTGACCGTTGCCCTCGCTTCATTCGTGCTGTCAGCCTTCTTGCATGCGCAACAACCGGCATCGGCGCCGCCAGCTGAAGCTTACGGGCCGTTTAACGCCGTGTTTCTCATCGGTGGGCCGGGCTTGAATAAAACGTTGGGTCCGGCGACTTCGCTCGATGGTCTTGCCACGCCTGCGTGGGACAGTGAAGGGTCAGCCCAGGCTGCGGGACAGGACCCGATACTGGCGGGGAACGCTTCGTGGACGATCGCGTTTTGGTTTGAGCCGTCGGAGCCGGCACCAGGCGCGGCCTTGCTTGCGGGCATCGGCGATCCTGCGGCTGAGGACGCGCGCTTCATCGGCATCCGGGACAACCGGCTTGGACTTTGGCTGGGGCGCGCGCAAAGCTCCGCCGGGTTTGTCGCCGGCGGCAGCACGCTCGACTCGGCGAAGTGGCACATGGCAGTCGCGGTGTGCGATGGCAAAAATGTGATCCTCTATGCCGACGGCGTGAAAGTTTCCACCAGCACGCTGGCACAGGGCAGTGTCGCGCCCGATTCTTGAGATGGCGCCGCCGGCATTGCCGGAAGTGGCCAACAGCCATTTCGGCGGGAAGATCGCGGCGCTCATAATCTACCGCGACGCGCTGACGGCTGAGCAGGTAAAGGCCATGGCCGGCGCCCCGCCCGACTTCAGCCTGGCCACATATGAGGAAGCCTCGCAACGCTGGCCGGTGCAGACCAGTGCGCAAGCCGGATACAGCGCACCGCAGGATCCATCCACGCTTCCCCGCGGCAAAGGCGCAATTCAGAAGCCGGTTGCGAAAGAGCTGCGCGCGGCTGACCTTCACTGCCGGTTGACGGGCGGCAATCCGTGGAAGCTCAAAGGCGGCTGGAGGCTGGCGCCGGCGCCGCAGGTGAAGGCATCGGGCGAGGAGATTTCGCAGGCCGGCTTTCCCGACAAGGATTGGCTGGTGGCGACTGTGCCGGGTACAGTGCTCACCACGATGATCGACCGCGGGATCTATCCCGATCCCGATTACGGGCTCAACAATCTCGCCATACCCGAGAGCCTGGCGCATCAGGATTATTGGTATCGCGTGGAGTTCAAGACGCCCGTTGAAGCGCGTGGCCGGCGGTTGACGCTCACCTTTGAAGGCGTGAACTACGCGGCCGAAGTCTGGATGAATGGGAAAAGGCTAGGTGGATTCACCGGCGCCTTTCTGCGCGGCACGTTTGACGTGACTGGCGCCGTAACTGCCACGGGGCTGAATGCACTCGCCGTCCGCGTAGCGCCGCCGCCGCATCCGGGCATTGCGCACGAGCAGTCGCTCAAGGCCGGGCCGGGCGAGAACGGCGGCATGGAGGTGCTGGATGGGCCAACCTTTGCCGCTGCCGAGGGCTGGGACTGGATTCCCGGAATCCGCGACCGCGAGACGGGAATTTGGCAGGACGTGACGCTGACGGCGACGGGGCCGGTGGAGATCGGCGACCTGAACGTGATCACAACTCTGCCCAGTCCCGATCGCAGCGAGGCAGACATCGAGATCGAAGCGCCGCTGACCAACACCACCGGCGCGCCGATCGATGGCGAACTGACAGCCGGCTTCGACGACGTCAAGGTGACGAAGCACCTGCATCTTGCTCCCGGCGAGACGGTGATTCGGCTGGAGCCCGCGGAGTTCGCGCAGCTCAAGGTTCAGCATCCGCGGCTATGGTGGCCGAATGGATACGGAGACCCGGCGCTGCACACGCTCAATGTCGCTTTTGCGATTGGCCAACGAATCAGCGATGCGAAGCAGATCGACTTCGGCATGAGAGAGGTGAGCTACGAGCTTTCGCTCTTCGATACGCAAGGACATCTGCGGCGCGTGGAGGTGCTGCCGAGCCGCACATACGACCAGGAGCTGCCGCTGATCGACGGAACGCATAACGGCATCCGGCAGATCGACGACCAAACGCCGAACCTGCTGCCGCCCGGCCAAACGCTGCCGGACTGGATGCGGCACACGTGGGTGCAGACGCTCGAGCCCGAAGCCGAGGCTTCGCCGTCGATCCGTCCCGTGGAGGGCGGCTGGCCCGGAACGGATCTGGTGATCAAAGTGAACGGCGTTCGCATCGCCGCGCGCGGCGGCAACTGGGGCATGGACGACATGCCGAAGCGCGTCAGCGTCGATCATCTGGAGCCGTTTTTCCGCCTGCATCGCGACGCTCATGTCAACATCATCCGCAACTGGATGGGACAGAACACGGAAGAGAATTTCTACGCGCTGGCCGACAAATACGGCCTGATGGTGTGGAACGATTTCTGGGACTCGACGCAGAACTACAACCTTGAAGCCGAAGACCCCGCGCTGTTCCTGAAGAACGCGCGCGACACGATTCTGCGCTTCCGCCATCATCCGTCGATCGTGGTCTGGTGCGGGCGCAACGAGGGCGTGCCGCAGCCCGTCATCAACGAGGGACTGGCCGAGCTGGTGCGCACGCTCGATCACACCCGCTATTACACCGGCAGTTCGAACCAGGTAAACCTGCGCAACTCCGGGCCGTATCAGTACCAGCCGCTCGACACTTACTACCGCATCAACCGCGGCTTCAGCGTCGAGCTCGGCATTCCCAGCGTGCCGACACTGGAAAGCCTGAAATCGTTTATTCCGGAGCCCGACCGCTGGCCCATCAGCGACACCTGGGCCTATCACGACTGGCACCAGAGCGGAAACGGCGCCGTGCACCGTACATTGCCCAGATGGATACCGAATTCGGCGCGCCCACCAGCCTTGAAGACTTCGAGCGCAAGGCGCAGATGCTCGACTACGCCGGCCATCGCGCCATCTTCGAAGGCTTTGCCGCGCATCTCTGGCAGCCCAACTCCGGGCGCATGATCTGGATGACGCAACCCGCCTGGCCAAGCATGGAGTGGAACTTCCTGAGCTGGGACTACGACACGCAATCCAGTTTTTATGGAACGCAGAAAGCCTGCGAGCCGGTTCATGCGCAGCTCGATCTGACCGATGGCTCGGTGGACCTGATCAACCTGGGCGAGGCGCGATCCTTCAAGGTGCGCGTCCGGGTCGAGAGCCTGGATGGCAAGACGCTGAGCGACCACACCAACCAGGTTCTGGCTGCCGCTGACAATCGCACCCCGGTGACGAGGCTCGATCTGGAAAGCTGGCCGAGGGCCACACCATCTTTGTCGAGCTGAATGTCACCGATGCCGCGGGCGCGCCGGTGAGCGACAACTTTTACTGGTGGGCGGCAGACGATGCGAGCTTGCGCGAGTTGAACTCGCTTCCGCGGGCCACGCTTTCGAGTTCGGCGTCGGATTCGACCGCGGCAAACGGCGAACGCAAGGTCACGGTGAAGATAAAAGACTCCGGCTGGCCGGCACTCCTGATCAAGCTCACGCTTGAGGATGCCGCCAGGGCCAACGCATTCTGCCCGCCTACTACAGCGAAACTACTTTCGCTTTTGCCCGGCGAAGAGCGCACGGTGACCGTCGCGTTTGCGGCCGGCGATGCGAAGCCCGTGATCGGGCTGCGCGGCTGGAATCTCGCGACGCAAACGATCGCCGTCCAGTGACGCGTACTGCCGCCAAGTCGAAGACAAT
>CAWGGA010000009.1:0-63327 GCA_963822015.1 uncultured Acidobacteriaceae bacterium | reverse complement strand
ATCGCGCGGCCGGGAAGTCCGCTGTTGGCCTCTGGCCACCAGGAACTGTTTTTCTGAACTCTGCCCCTATGACGCCCTGCTCCGGAAGTATTCGAGCGACTTCTCGAGCCCTTCTCTGAGCCCGACGCGTGGCGCCCACCCCAGCAGCGCACGCGCCTTGGCGATGTCGGGGCGGCGGCGCGTGGGATCGTCCTCCGGCAGATCGACGTAGCTCAACTCGCTCTTCGAGCCGGTAACTTCAAGCACCGTCCGCGCGCATTCGAGAATCGTGTACTCCTCGGGGTTGCCGATGTTCACCGGCAAGTGCTCCTCGCTGCGCGACAGCCGCACGATGCCTTCGATCAGATCGTCGACATAACAGAAACTGCGCGTCTGGCTGCCGTCGCCGTAGATCGTAATCGGCTCGCCACGCAGGGCCTGCATGGTGAAGTTCGAGATCACGCGTCCGTCGCCGGGGTGCAGGCGCGGACCATAGGTGTTAAAGATGCGCACCAGATGTGTGTTGACGCCGCGCGAGCGCTGGTAAGCCATCGCCATCGCCTCGGCGAAGCGCTTGGCCTCGTCGTATACGCTGCGCGGCCCCACCGGATTTACATTGCCCCAGTAGCTCTCCGATTGCGGGTGCTGGAGCGGGTCGCCATAGCACTCCGAGGTGGAGGCGTGCAGATAACCCGCGTTGTATTTAGCGGCAATCCGGAGCGTGTTCTCCACGCCTATGGAGCCCACGCGCAGCGTTTCGATGCCCAGGCGAAGATACTCCGGGGGGCTGGCTGGCGAAGCGAGATTGAAGACATATTCGACCGGTCCTGGATCGAAGCATGAGCAGATGTCCCGCTCTTCAAATTGGAAATGCGAAACACCGGCGAGGTGAGCTAGGTTCTCGGCGTAGCCCGTCGACAGGTTATCGACACCCAGAACGGTGTAGCCCTCGCCGAGCAGGCGATCGCAAAGATGAGAGCCGAGAAATCCGGCGGCTCCGGTCACGAGTGCGCGCTTGGTCAAAACTCATTACTCCTAAGCTGAAATTGGGATATACCGAGGAGCCGCCGGTCCCGGCATAGAACGTGGCTTTCGGTATCGGCCTGCGTAATCCTCAAAAATCTCCGCTCACGCCGGCTGCTTGCGCGGCTTGCCTTCCTGAGCCTGGTAGGTTGCCTGTCTGCCCACGCTCATATAGGTGAAGCCGTGGCTCTGCATTTCCTTCGGCTTATAAAGGTTGCGGCCATCGATAACGATCGGGAAACGCACCGCCTGGTTTAGCCGCGCCAGATCGATCGCGGCAAACTCCTTCCAGTCGGTCAGAATCAGCACGGCGTCGGCGTCCTTTGCCGCGTCATAAAGGTCGCTCGCATATCTCATGTTCACGTCCGGCGGCAGCACTTCCTTGGCGCGCTCCATGGCCGCCGGGTCGTATGCCGTCACAACTGCGCCGGCATTCAGCAGCTTCTTGATGATCTCGATGGCGGGGGACTCGCGGATGTCGTCGGTTTCGCCTTTGAAAGCCAGCCCCAGCGCCGCAAGCCGCTTGCCGCGCAGCGTCCACAGCGCCGAACGCACTTTGTTGAAGAAAACTTCCCTCTGCGTTTCGTTGATCTTGCAAACTTCTTCGAGCAGTTGAAAGTTGACGCCGCGTTCCTGCGCCACCCAGTGGAATGCGGCCACATCCTTGGGGAAACAAGAGCCTCCATAGCCCAGTCCCGCGCGCAAAAACCCGGGGCCGATGCGGCTGTCCATGCCGACTCCGGCAGCAATGTCCTCGATGTCGGCATCCACCGCTTCGGCCAGATTCGCCACGGCGTTGATGAATGAAATCTTCATTGCCAGGAAGGCATTCGACGCGTGCTTGATGATCTCGGCGCTCTGCGTTGAAGTAACCAGCAGCCGCGCCGGCTTGTCCGTGCTGCACCTCCCCGGCACAGCGCCGCGCTGCATGTAGTATTCGCCGCCCGTCAACGGCGCATAGATTCGCCGCAGCACCTCCGCCGATCGCTCGTTGCTGGCGCCCACCACAATGCGGTCGGGATGCAGAAAATCCACCACCGCCGTGCCTTCGCGCAGGAACTCGGGATTCGAGACCACATCGAATCGCTGCGCTTCCACTCCATGGCGGTGCAACACGCGCCGGATCCAGTCATTGGTATAAACCGGAACCGTGCTCTTCTCCACAATCACCTTGTAACTCTTGATGGCGCGCGCAATCTCCGCCACCACGGCCTCCACGTAGGACAAGTCCGCGGCTCCGCCGTCGCCCTGCGGCGTGCCAACCGCGATGAACACCGCTTCGCTCCGCTCCACCGCATCGCCCAGATGCGTAGTGAACACCACTCCGCTGCCGCGGTGCCTGGCCAGCAGCTCGGGCAGGTGCTCCTCAAAAATCGGCACTCCCCCCTCGCAGAGCTGTTTCACCCTGGCTTCGTCATTGTCGACACAGATGACCGGATGGCCCATGTCCGCAAAACAAGCGGCCGCAACCAGCCCCACGTAGCCGGACCCGATCACGCAAATTGACACTCGATTCGACATGCGTCCGCGCATCCCTCATTGCCGCGTTCCAACGGCGCTGCAGCGTTCAAAAATAATGCTTCTTCGGCTGTATGCGGCAGAACCGGCAAATCGGATATAAATCCAACCCGCCCGCCAGCTTATCGATATTCTATATTGGTTCCCATCGTCACCTTGTGCAACATTGGTTGCAGGCGCATCTCAGCGATTACCACGGCGCGATTTGCGGCATCCTGGCCCGTGCTGTCGATTCCACTTTCCGGCGCCTGCTCCGCCTCGCTCCAAACCATCCTCTCGGCTACAATTGAGCATAGGCCAAAAACGGCAAATTCCTTTGCGCATTGGCGCAAATCCAGTAAGGAGCTGCATCATTTATGGCGATTCCCGCCACACAACTACGCCCGGGCATGATTATCAAGCACAACGACCAGCTGCACCTGGTCTTCAAGGTCGAGCACCGCACGCCCGGCAATCTTCGCGCCTTCATCCAGGCCAAGCTTCGCAACCTCAAGTCCGGAGCCATGTTCGAGCACCGATTCCGCTCAGCCGACGCCATCGAGAAGGTCGTCGTCGACGAAATTCCCATGGATTTTCTCTACGCCGACGGTGACGATTACTACTTCATGAACCCCGTCGACTTCGAGCAGACTATCCTCAAGAGCTCCACGCTCGGCGACGCAGTCGAATACCTCACCGCCAATCTGCAGATCAAAGTGAGTTATTTTGATGGGCAGCCGGTGGGCATTGAGTTGCCGCAAACCGTCGATCTGGAAGTGGTCGAGACCGAACCGGGCCTGAAATCCGCGACTGCCTCCAGCGTCACCAAACCGGCTAAGACCGAGACCGGCCTTGTGGTGCAGGTTCCGCCCTTCATCAATCAGGGCGAAAAGATTCGCGTCGACACCAGCGAAGGAGCCTACCTGAGCCGGGCGTAAGCTTGGCGATGAGTTTCGCGCTGGCATCGAAGGAGATTCGATGAAGTCCTTGCTTTGCGCACTCCTCGCCCTGCTGGGCAGCCACGCGGCCCTTGCTGCAACGCCGCCCTCCAACGCCGCCGACTTGACAGAGGCCGTGAATGGCAGCAATGCCTTCGCCGTGGACCTCTACGCGCAACTCCGATCGCAGCAGGGCAATCTCTTCTTTTCCCCGGAAAGCATCTCCACCGCATTCGCCATGGCATACGCCGGCGCGCGCGGCCAGACGGCGACGGAGATGCAGAAAGTCTTCCACTTCACGCTGCCGCCGGAACGGCTGCATCCGGCGATGGGCGCTCTGCTCGCCCAGATGAACGCCCAGCACAAGGGCTACGAGCTGCGCGTGGCCGACGCGATCTGGGCGCAACAGGATGCAAGCTTCCTGCCGGGCTATCTGAAGCTCGTCCAATCCGACTACGGCGCCGGCTTTCATCGCGTCAACTTCAAGCTCTCGCCCGATCTTGCGCGCACCACCATCAACCAGTGGGTCGAGAAGCAGACCAATGACAAAATCAAGGATCTGGTTGGTCCAGGCGTCGTCACGCCCGCCACGCGCATGGTGCTGGCCAACGCCATCTACTTCAAAGGCGATTGGCTCGACCAGTTCGACAATGACTCCACGCAAAAGGAGGAGTTCCACCTCTCAGCCACACAGTTCGTCATGACGCCCATGATGCATCGCACAGGCGGCTACAGATACTACGATGGCGGCACCTTCCAGGAGCTTGAACTGCCTTACGCGGGAAACGAGATGTCAATGGTCGTTCTGCTGCCGAAGCAGAGAGATGGTTTGCCTGCGCTCGAGCAAGCGTTCACCGCGGGGACGGCGGGCGAATGGATCCAAAAGCTGGAACCCGTGGATAAAGTGATCCTCACGTTTCCGCGATTCACCATGACGCAGCAGTTCGAGCTATCGGGCGCTCTTTCCGCAATGGGCATGCCGCAGGCCTTCAGCGGCGCAGCGGATTTTTCCGGCATGACCGGCAAGCCCGATTTCACCATCTCCGCCGCCATCCACAAGGCCTACATCGACGTGAACGAGAAGGGCACAGAAGCCGCGGCCGCCACATTCATCGGGATGCGCGCGACGGCCATGCGCGCGCCCATGCCCGAGCCGCCACCCATTGTCTTCCGCGCCGATCATCCGTTTCTCTTCATCCTCCTCGATACGCATTCGGGAAGCATGCTCTTCCTCGGCCGCGTCGCCGATCCCACAAAGTAAAGGCTCGGAATCCTTGGCGCGTAAGCGCCGTCCGCCCCGCCGCACGTGGTTATTTCCCGTCCGGCAGCTTGACCAGGCGAGCTTCGAGCAGCGCCTCGATCACCTTGAGCGCATCCAGCACGGACTCCGCGACCGGCTCGTCGACCTGCACCACGGCCAGCGCCTTGACGGGCTTGCCTGGAGTGGCTGCTCCGCGCTCGCGGCCCAGCGCAAAGTTGGCGATGTTGACGCCCTGCTGGCCGAGAATGGTTCCGATGCGCCCGATGACGCCCGGCACGTCGAGGTTGCGGCAGACCACCAGGGCGCCCTCCAGCGGCGCTTCCACGTCGATGCCGTCGAACGCGAGCAGGCGCGGCTGTTCGCCGTGAATGACGGTGGCGCTGGCGCGGCTCTCACCCTGCGCGGTGTGCAGCACAATGGTGAGCACCGAAGCCGCACCGCCGCGATGGCTCTCTTCTTTCTCCTCGTGCACGCGAATGCCGCGCTCCTGGGCCACGGCCGCTGCGCTGATGCGGTTCACATTCTCCGACCCCTCGAGCAGGCCGGCTATGGCTGCGTTGCGCACCAGTTCTGTTTTGGCTTCGGTAAGCGCGCCGCCGTAAATCAGATGAATGGCCTCGATGCCGCCCTTGCCGGCCTGCGCCAGAAACGATCCCAGCCGCCCGGCGAGATCGATGTATGGCGCGAGTTTCAGATACTCTTCGTGACTTAGAGACGGTAGGTTGACCGCATTCTGCACCACGCCCAGCTTGAGGTATTCGCGCACCTGATGCGCGATCTGCACGCCCACCGCTTCTTGCGCCTCGGCTGTCGATCCGGCGATGTGCGGCGTGAGAATCACGTTGTCCAGTTCGAAATAAGGCGATTCCTTGGGCGGCTCGACAGTGAACACATCGAGCGCCGCGCCGGCCACCTGTCCGCTTTTGAGCGCAGCGGCCAAATCCGCATCGCAAACCAGCTCGCCGCGCGCGCAGTTGATAATGCGCACTCCCTTTTTCATGGTGGCCAGCGTTTTGGCGTTGATGATGCCATGCGTTTGCGGCGTGAGGCCCACATGAAGCGTCAAATAATCCGACTTGGCAAACATCTCCTCGACGGGAACTAGAGCAATGCCGCTCTCGCGCGCCACGGCGGCGGAAACAAACGGATCGGCGCCGAGGATCTCCATGCCGAATCCACGCGCGCGCCGCGCCACTTCCTGCCCAACCCGTCCCAGTCCCAGAATCCCCAGCGTCTTGGCGCGCAGCTCCGTTCCCTGCAGATTCTTCTTCTCCCACTTGCCTGCGTGCATGGTCGAATTCGCCGCGGGCACCTTGCGCGCCAGCGCGATCATGAGGGCGATGGTGAGCTCGGCGACGGCGACGGCGTTGGCGCCCGGCGTGTTCATCACCACAATGCCGCGGCGCGTTGCCGCCTCGGCGTCGATGTTGTCCACGCCCACTCCGGCGCGGCCGATCACGCGTAACTTAGGCGCGTGTCCCATCAGCGCATCGTCCACCTGCACGGCGCTGCGTACCACCAGCGCGTCAGCCTCGGCCAGCGCCGCCGGCAGTCCCTCCGGCAACTGGTCGTGCGTCTTCACTTCCCAACCCGGCTCGCCCGCAAACACGGCCAGCGTGGCCGGAGAAACCTTCTCCGCCAGTACGATCTTCATCACTGCTCCCTTGTCCGCCGCAGCGGACGCGCTCTCATACTCATCAAAGCGAATGCCCTGCTGCTCGCACAGCAAATCGAACATGCGCACCACCGCCGCGTGCGGCTTGCCCTCGCCGCGCTCGTATTTGGTGAGCGAGTTGGGATGCACTCCCAGCCGCTCCGCCATCTCGTATTGATAGAGATCGAGCTGCTTGCGCGCGATAAGCAGCTTTTCTCCAAACGTTAGTTCCGGCATAAGCTCCCGTTAAAGTGAGGTGCACGATGAACGCGTCCACCGTTCACCGCCTCACTCGTCCACGGCCTTCGCGTACACTTCCTGCGCCGCCGCAACAGCTTGCCCATACTTCACCGGCAGCCCCAGCGTGTCTTTGGCGATGTGCTCCATCGCGCCCAGCAGCGCCACCGTGTCGAGATAATCAAAAAAGCCAAGGTGCGCCACGCGAAAGATCTTGCCCTGCATCTCGCCCTGCCCGTTGGCCGCCACCACAGCGAACTTCGCCTTGAGCGCTTTGACCACCGCGCCCGAGTCCATGCCTTCCGGAACCGCAACCGCCGTGGCCGCAGCAGCCGGCGCTGTGGGCGCAAACAGCCTGAACCCCAGCGATACAAGACCCGCGCGCGTCGCCGCCGCGTTCACCTGCGCGTTGTCGACCAGCGCGATGCGGCCTTTTTCCAGATTGCCGCCCGCCTGCCCGGCGATGTAGTCCAGCGCCGCGCCCAAACCGGCAACCAGCGCCACAGCCGGCGTGTACGCACTCTCACCCTTCACCGCATTCTTGCGCTCCTTGCGCAGGTCAAAGTAGTAGCGTGGATTCTTGCTGGTCTCCATGGCCGCCCAGGCCTTTTCGCTTACGCTCAGGTACGCGAGGCCGGGAGGAATCATGACCGCCTTCTGCGAGCCGCCGATGAGCACATCGATTCCCCATCCGTCCACGTCGAAGTATGTGGTGCCGAGGCCGGTGATACCGTCGACGACCAGCAGCGTGTTGGGAGCGATCTGGTCCCGCAGCCGGGCGACGGCCTCCACGTCGTGGCGCACCGCTGTCGAGGTCTCGGTGGCCTGCATGTAGATGACCTTGTGCTCCGGCTTCAGGGCCGTGCGCACTTGCGCCAGGTCAAATGTCTCGCCGTAGGGGGCTGTCAACGCTTCGGGCTCGCAGCCAAACGCCTTGGCCAGTCCCGTCCAGCGCTCGCCAAACTTGCCTGCCGTGAGCACCAGCACCTTGTCGCCCGGCGAGGTCAGGTTTGACACCGAGGCCTCCATGGCGCCGGTCCCCGAGCAGGCCAGCAGCAGAACATCGTTCTTGGTCCCGACAAAAACCTTCAGCTGCGTCAGCACCTTCTGGAACAGCGCGCGAAACTCCGCAGTGCGGTGGTGGATGTCGGCCGCCGCCATGGCAAATTGCGCTGCAGGAAGCAGCGGCGTCGGGCCGGGTGTATAAAGCCGTGTCTTGCGTATCATCGATTTCCTCCCGCCAGGGCCAGACCTGCAAATTGCCGCAAGAAGTCTCTGGCTCGAACAATGAAATCACATAATACACAATTTTATGACTTTTGTGGGTTTATTTCTTTGAAAATCCTTGCCGGAACGCAAAAAAGTGGCCGGTGTCCCCCGACCCGGCCACTTCCTGGCAGCAATTATCAGACGTCCTTAGCGCCGCCCGCCGCCTCCGCCATGGAACCCGCCTCCCCCGTGGAATCCACCGCTGGCAAACCCTCCGCCATGGACCCCACCTCCTCCGAAGCCACGGCCCCCGCCGTAGAACCCGCAGCACTCCACTACGGATTTCGCAAGGACGAACCCGGCCGGTGCGTGCTGATTCTCTCGCGTGGTGCCTTCGCGGGCGCACGGCAGTGAAACTATTCTCTGGCCCTCTCACACCGATCTCACAAGGGGTGCTCAAATGTCCCATCCCCACTAGGCTGAGCGTTACAACCATTGCCTGGCCGCTTTGCAACAGGCCCCCGCGAGGGCCCGCAGTAAAACTGCCTCAACCGGCATCCTTCAAATGTTTCAAAGAAAATCAAGAGTGCGAAAAGCTCTGGACACTACCAAGAACGGAGGTTCAGAATGTTGCCGGAGTAGCTTGCGGCGCAACTCGAAAGTAGGAGATGAAGTGGAGAGACGCACATTCTTGAAGAAGTCGGCAATCGGGATTGGTGCTCTGGCGGGAATATACGGCGGGGTGCTGAAAGCAGAGGGTGAAAATCCGAACCAGCATTCCGGCGCGGCGGCGCATTCAAGCGGAGATGGGGCAGGAAACGCCGAGGAGCAATGGGGAACCAATGCGGCTGTTCTCAAGTCGCCCTGGAGCAAGCCGCCCTCCGCCGATGATCTGCTCGCGGACCAGGAGCACACGCTCGTATTGGACCGGTTTTATCGCGTCGGCGGGTTTGGTCATCCGGAGACATCGACCGAATGTCGCATTGCCTACGCCAGCGATGCGCTCTTCGTCGCTTTTCGCTGCGGGGAAAGCGACATGTCCTTCCCTTATCACAATTTGGATAAGAATTTATGGCCGGTGGACTGGCATTCGCTGCGTGGTTTGCCATCGGCAGCAAATAACTGGCCCCCTAATCCCGATGAAGTGGACTTTCTGATTCAGCCCGACCCGAGCACCCCCTCGTATTTCCAGTTTGCGGCGATGCCGCAGGGCTTGAGGTTTGGCTGCGAGCGGCAGTTGAGTTTCAGTACAGACGTGGCTGCCGACGCCGCTGCAGCCGCTGGCGATTCTTCCGAAGTCGTCAACGAAGTCGGAGGGTTTGATGCGATTGTTACCAGGGGAGCCAATGAGTGGCTGGTTTTCTTTGAGATACCGTGGCAGGCGCTGGGCGGAAAGCCGAACTCCTATTTTGGCTTTCTGCCCATGCGGACTCGCTGGCGCGATGGCGAGTTCAGCAGTCCGGTGGCGTTTGATATCAACGAGGCGATGCCGGTTGACCTTCTGATTGAGACCCACTTTTCCGGTCCGGCAGAAGTCCGGGATTCTCAAAGCAGCCTGTGCCAGTTGCCATCCGGCATCCTGCGCTGGCAGAGGCTGGCGGCGATGACCTATCCCGGCATCGACACGTGCCGTCAGATCTGGCAGATGGAGTCGTCGTTAACCACGCCGACGGACAAGGGAAACCTGGCGCAGCGGCTCTATCTCACCGAGCGCTGGATGGGCTTGATGATGCTGGAAGGCTTCACTCCCCTCCCTGGCGCCTGGGGCAGCCTGCAAAGACCCAACCTGATGCTGCCGCTCATCCGGCAAAAGGTGAACGCCGCTTTGCAGAAAAACGATTCGAAGCAGGCATGTCAGCTGCTGGATACTTACCTGAGCCAGCTGGATAAGATGTCGCGCTGGTGGTATGCCGACGGCTCGCCGGGGGACATACTGACGGACGCATGGACGCCGGTCACAAGCGCGGAGAGCCTGGACGTGCAGGGCAGCGCGCTGCTGATGCGGTGCAAGGCCGGCGGCCATGAGGTTGAGCTGCGCCTGGTCCTGCCCAAAACGGGCGGCGTAAGAATCTACGGCAGCGAGGAAGGATACTGGAGGCCGGACGGTTTGTTGCCGTTAAAGGCCACCCAAACCCCGGGCTCATGCTCCATCGAAACCGCCGACGGCAGGGTTGTCGTCAGCCAAAATCCGTTTTCGATTGTTTTCTACGATGCCGCGGGAAGTGCAGTGACGCAAATCGGCGCCAATGACCTGGCCTTCCGGTTTGGCTCGGATGGCGGGATATTGGCGATAGATTTCAAGAATCGTCTTGCTTCAGACGAGGTTATTTATGGTTTTGGAGAGAAGTATGAGCACTTTAATCAAAATGGCAGTGTGCTGACGCTCTGGGGATCGGATGACTGGCTTGGGAACGGAGAGGGTCTGGCGAATACGACGTACAAGGCTCTGCCCATCTTTCACAGTTCCAGGGGTTACATGGTCTTTGACAACTCGTCCTATCGTTTACGGGCGGACATCGGGAAGGCGGATCCAAACCAATATCGAATTACGCAACAGGGTCCGATATTCGACTATTACTTCTGGATTGGCGCGCCCGAGAAGATATTGCATTCCTATACAGCTCTGACGGGCAGAGTTCCGCTGCCGCCCAAGTGGGTTTTCGAGCCGTGGATGGGCGGACGCGAGGGTGCATTTGAAACCGACCAGGAGCATCGAAATATGGCGCTGGAAGAAAGCGTCACCCGTTTCGCGGAACTGGACATTCCTCACTCCGCTGCCCCTGCGCGAACCGGTTCGCTGGGTTTCAATCAATTCCTGGCGGCACGCGGGATCAGGATGTTGGGCTATTTTTATCCCGTGATTCCGCTCGTTGAGCAGCAACGGCTCATGCCGGAGCTGAAGCAGTCTGAACTCCCTATTTTACGCAACGCAGGCGGGACAATCGTCCCAGACCCCGATGACAATTACATCGATTTCACCAACCCGAATGCACTGGAGCTCTGCCGGCGGGCGGTGAGAGAGGCCCTGGACCTTGGCCAGGCCGGAAGCATGGTGGACTTCGGCGATTTGACCCCGGATGGCGCGGTCTTTTACGACGGCCGGCGCGGGGCCGAGATGCACAATTTCTACTACTACGATTATCAACGGACAATCAGTGAAGTCTACCAGGAGAAGCGCGGGAACGATTTCATCTTGTATGCCCGAGGGGCCGCGCCCGGCACGCAACACTGGGTCGGCCAATTTGCCGGCGATCACCCGGCCAACTTTAACGGGCTCAGGCACGTTTTGACCGGGGCGCTGAACTTGTGCGCCTGCGGTTATTCCCTGTGGGGCAGCGACATCTGCGGGTATTTCGGTCTCCCGCAGCCGGCGGTGTATATGCGCTGGTTCCAGTTCGGCTGTTTCAGCCCTTTGATGCGCCCTCATGGCACCGCGCCGCGCGATCCGTGGTACTTCGGCGATGCGGCCGTGACGAACTATAAGTTCCTTGCCTGGACCCGGGAAAATTTAGTGAACTACAACTACAATTCCGCGGCCATAGCGCATCGGACGGGCCTTTCCATGATCCGTTCCATGCCGGTGGCCTTTCCCGATGAGCCGCAGATCGCTGCCGTCCAGGATCAATATCTGTTCGGGCCGGATCTGCTGGTTGCGCCGGTAGTCAACGAAGACACTTTCAGGACGATTTCGTTTCCCTCCGGCGTCTGGACGAGCTTATGGGACGGCAAAACGGTCACCGGGCCTGTAGAGCGAAAGGTTGATGCTCCTCTGGACACGATCCCCGTCTATCTGCGGCCAGGAGCTGTCGTGCCGGTCGAGCTGAGTGAAGAGTTGCAATTTGGCGCGAGCATGACAAAGGGCCGCGTCGATGCCATGGTCGTAACTGCTCCCAGTGGAAGTGAGACCGTAACCTTGCTCAACTCACGGGGCGAGGAAGCAAAAGTGACGGTGCAGCCCAGAGCAGGCGGCTATATTTGGAAGCTCGAGAACCTTCCGGAAATGAATTATCTGCTGGTTTACGGAACGGCGGCTGCGTCCTCGGTAACCGTAGATGGGAAGACGTTGCCAACCGTGACGGCAGCCGATCCTGGCTCGACGCCGGCTGGCTGGATGATCGATCCGGCCGGCAACCGGGTCGTGATTCCCCTGCCATTGCGCCAGATCGAACACAGCGGGCTGATAACAGAAATTGAGGTGGGCCTCAGCCCGGGTAAAGGGTAGTACCGCTTGGTTAGGGCGGGTTTCAAAAGCAGATTTTGTAACAGGGCGCGACTTCAAAGCCTGTCCTGAGCGTAGTCGAAGGGTGCCGTAAACATCGCAAAATAAATGGGGCTTTGGCCCCTGAGGGGCCCGTTCCCGCAAACTGACTCACTATCGCACCTTGCCGCCGCTTGTCTCCGGACTCAGGTTTTGTTATGATCGTTTTACACATGGTTCGCGCCTTTACATGCCGTTCTTGTTGTCGCCTGTCGAACATCTGCGACGGGTGTCCCCGCTAGTCTCTTCTCCTCAGCACAATCGACACAGAAGACTCACCCGTAGCTGAATGCCGGATTAGTCTTTGTGCGCGCCGGCTTTCAGCGTCCCCAGAAGCACTGAGAGGTCACGATGCCGGTCGCCGAAAGCGAAACAACCAACTCTACTCAGCCCGCGATTCCTCCTGCATCACATCGGCTGAACCACCTTCGCCTGCTGGAGGCGGAGAGCATTCATATTCTGCGCGAAGTAGCGTCGGAGTTTGAGCGGCCGGTCATGCTCTACTCCATCGGCAAGGACTCGTCGGTCATGCTCAGGCTGGCGCAGAAAGCGTTTTATCCGGCGTCGATTCCCTTCCCGTTGCTGCATATCGATACCGGCTTCAAGTTTGCCGAGATGCTTGCCTTCCGGGATGAGGTGGCGCGCTCAATCGGCGTGGAGTTGCTGGTGTGGCGCAATGAGCCGGCAATCGCCGCGGGAACCAATCCCATCGTGCTCGATACCAAACGCTGCTGCGGGCTGCTCAAAACGCAGGCGTTGCTGGATGCGCTGCGCCACTACAACTTTGACGCGGCCTTTGGCGGAGCGCGGCGCGATGAAGAAAAATCTCGCGCCAAGGAGCGCATCTATTCATTCCGCGACGCGGCAGGCCAGTGGGATCCGAAGAACCAGCGGCCCGAATTGTGGAATCTTTACAATGCGCGCATCCATCCCGGAGAGAGCATCCGCGTGTTTCCGCTTTCGAATTGGACTGAGATGGACGTGTGGCAGTACATCCATGAGGAAAAGATTCCGGTCGTCGATCTCTACTTCGCCAAAGAGCGGCCGATGTACGTGCGTGGCGAGGCGCTCCTGCCAATCGAGCAGGACTTCGTGGCGCGGCCCGGTGAAAAACCACAGATGGTCAAGTGCAGGTTGCGCTCGCTGGGTTGCAGTCCGTGCACTGGAGCGATTCGCTCCGACGCCGGTACCATTCCCGCAATCATCGCGGAGTTGATCTCCTTCCGCTCTTCGGAGCGCTCCAATCGCGTGATCGATTACGACCAGGAAGGCTCGATGGAGATCAAGAAGCGGGAGGGCTACTTCTAAGTGGCGACGCTCACCGCTCCTCCATTTTCCATCGACGAATTCCTTCTTGCCGAGCGCGAAAAGGATCTGCTGCGCTTCTCCACCGCGGGCAGCGTCGATGACGGCAAGTCGACGCTCATCGGCCGGCTGCTCTACGATACGCAATCGGTCTACGAAGATCAGGTGCGCTCGATTCAAGGCAAGGGCGCCACCGCGCCGGGACAGATCGACTTCGCGCTGCTCACCGATGGGCTGCGCGCCGAGCGCGAGCAGGGCATCACGATCGATGTCGCGTACCGCTATTTCTCGACGGCGCGGCGAAAGTTCATCATTGCCGACACGCCGGGCCACGAGCAGTACACACGCAACATGGCCACGGGAGCATCGACCGCCGATGCAGCGGTTGTGCTGATCGACGCGAGCAAGGGCGTGCTGATTCAATCGCGGCGGCATGCATACATCGCGTCGCTGCTGCGCGTGCGCCATGTGCTGGTCGCCGTGAACAAGATGGACCTGATCGGCTACGGCGAGGTGGCTTTCCGCGCCATCGAGTCGGACTTCCGCGCCGTGCTCGAGCAGATTGCGGCCGGCACCGGAACGCCGGTCGAAGCACACTTCGTTCCCGTAAGCGCACTGAAGGGCGACAACGTGGTCCATTCGACGGGCGCCATGCCGTGGTATCGGGGTCCGTCGCTGCTGGAGTTGCTTGAGGCGCTGCCCTCGGCGCGGGATACGCGCGGCGCGGCATTTCGCTTTCCCGTGCAGCGTGTCTTGCGGCCCGATCACACGTTCCGCGGCTTCGCGGGACAGATTGCTTCGGGAACGGTTCGCGCCGGCGACGAGATTGCTGTTCACCCTTCGGGACGCACGGCAAAGATCGAACGCATCGTGACGTTCGACGGCGATCTGGACGAGGCCTTCGCGCCGTTGTCGGTCACTCTGGTGCTCGACCGCGAACTCGACATCAGCCGCGGCGACCTCATCGCCGGGATTGAGGCCAGGCCGGCCGTGGTCCGCAACGTAAAGGCCTCGCTGGTGTGGATGGATCAGCGCCCGCTCGACGTGAATCGCCGGTATCTTCTGAAGCATACAAGCCATACTGTGCCGGCGTTGGTTTCCTCGGTCGACTACCGTGTCGATCTGGGCGCGTTCACACACCAGCCGGCTCCCACCCTGCGCATGAACGACATCGGAGCGGTGTCGTTGCATCTGCTGCGGCCCATCGCCGTCGACCTCTATCGCGAGAATCGCGGAACCGGAGCGCTGATCCTGGTCGATCCCGAAACCAATGCCACCGTCGCGGCAGGCATGGTCACCGCGGCGCAGGGCAAGGAAGCGACGGTTGAGGAAGACGAGGCTGCGGCATGGGGTCGCGTGACCGCGGGCGAGCGCGAAGCGCGATGGGGACACCGCGGAGGCCTGCTGGAATTGGCCGGTCCCGCGGAGCTGATCGATGCCATCGAACGCTCGCTGTTCACCGTGGGCGCCGTCACTTGCCGCATCGACGCAGGCGAGCGCTCGCCGCTTCGGCAAATGGAACTGCTGGACGTTTTCACCGATGTGCAAACCCGGGCGGGGCTCATCACGATGCTGGCGCGCCTTGGAGAAGACGGCGTGCTGACGGCAAGCGCGGGCGGTTTCGAGATTACGCTCGATGCCGAAAACCGGATGCACGCAGTGACTGCGGTCCACCAATTGCTGCGGCGCGCAGGAATCTTCATTTCTCCAGAAGGGGCGGATTTGTGATGGGCGTTGCAGAGATTGCCGCTGAAGTGAACACCAGGCTGGACACTGTGCGAGCCACACTGGCGCGCGAAGTGACGGGTAAGGGAGACGTGTGCCTGACGTGCAGCTTCCAGGCCGAAGATGTGCTGCTGGCAAAATTGGCCATCGCGATCGTTCCGCGGATTCCGGTTCTCTTCCTCGATACCGGCTACCACTTCGCCGAGACCTACGCCTATCGCGACCGTATTGCGCGCGAGTGGGATCTGAATCTGATCAATCTGCTGCCGGAAAAGACGGTGGCCGAGCAGGAAGCGGAGCACGGATTGCTTTATCAATCCGCACCCGACCGCTGCTGCGGGTTGCGCAAGGTCGAGCCGTTGTTCAAAGCGCTGGCCGGGTATCGGGTGTGGCTCACCGGCCTGCGCCGCGAGCAGGCGAGAAGCCGCGCGGCGCTGGAAGAGCAGGCAATGTTCACACTGCCCGGAGACAAGCAGGTCTTGAAGCTGGCGCCGCTAGCCGAGTGGACCGCGCGCGATGTTTGGTACGCGTGCGAACAGCTTCGAATCCCTTTGCTCCCGCTCTACGAGCACGGGTATACGTCCATCGGGTGCGAACCGTGCACCACGCTGCCTCTCGATCCCAACGACCCGCGATCGGGCCGCTGGGCCGGGCGCAAGGTGGAGTGCGGAATACATATTCAGCCCGCGCCGGCGCGGTGAGTTTGACCAAGAGGTCAGAAGGCCAGGAATGCAATACGTCTTCGGGTTCTTCATTGCGCTGTTCATAGCGCTCACGGGCGTAGGCGCCGGCACGATTACCGTGCCCGTGCTGGTTCTGTTTCTCGGCGTGCCCGCGCCGGTGGCCGTGGGCATCGGGCTCATGTTTTCAGCGGCAGTGAAGTTGATCCTGGCGCCGGCGCAGATTGTGCGCGGCAACGTGGCCTGGCGCACGCTTGGCTATATGCTGCTGGGTGGAGTGCCGGGGGTCCTCGTGGGATCGCTGCTTCTGAGGCATCTGATCGGTGCGGGATCGGCCAACCTTCTGAACGCGATTCTGGGCATAATATTGGTCAGCACAGCGAGCTGGCAGCTCTTCTATTCGTTGCGCCCCATGCGCGACAACTCCAGTGCACGCGATCGCAGCCCGTTGCTTTCGTGGCTCATGTTTCCCGTTGGCGCGGAGGTGGGGTTCTCTTCCGCGGGAGCAGGTGCTCTGGGCAGCGCCGCGCTGCTTAGCCTCACTCCGCTGCCGCCGGCTCAAGTGGTGGGTACCGACATTGTTTTCGGCTTCCTGGTCTCGCTGATCGGCAGCGGCGCGCACTGGTTCACGCACGCCACAAATCCCGAACTCTTACTTCAGCTGATCGTCGGCGGCGTGGCTGGCGCGGTTGGAGGAACTCTGCTGAGCACGCGGATTCCGCGCCGTCCCCTGCGGTTCGCCCTTTGGGTGTGGCTGCTCATTCTTGGCGGTCAATTTCTTTTCAATAGCTACCACGTTTGGGCCGCCACACGGTAGAGCAAGCCCGCCAATAAAGCCTCCGGGATATTTCGTGGATCTTTCCGATGCTCACTGAAACAGTTCATGATCCAAACGTCCCAAGGGCCTTCCATCCACAGTTGTGCCGCAAAGCTAAGAGCTCATGGCGGCGAGTGACTCCTTGATTGTGGGAGCGGCTCCGGCGGCAACATCGCGCCGGCGCAATTGATGAAACTTCGCAAGCACGAAATTGGCTTGAGCGAGCGCAGTGATGCGTTCCACATAAGCGGAGAGCTTGGCTCCAGGCAAGGCAAAAAGAGCGACGTCGTTTGTGAGGACATCAAGGTACGCTCGGGCTCCGCAGCAGCCGAGGCTGAGGGCTGCGCGGCCCGTATTCATGACCTGCGGAATGACGGCGCAAGCGGGTCGACCCATAGCGGGAGCATTCTGCTGCTCGACCTGTTGAACTGCTTCGCTCACGATGAGGGCCTGGCTGGCATCAACGACCAACAGGACGACATCCGGCTCAAGCGGCGACTGCGCCAGCGGCGCGTAGATCACGTGCTTGGGTTGTGTACCCAGAACGGGAATGAGGGGAAGATCTTGCGGCGTGACGTAGCCAAGATCGTTGAAGACCCCGAGGGCGTCCATCAGATCGATTTGCTGCGCCGGAGCAGGCTCAAGGTTATGGGTATAGACGCCAATTGCGCAGAGCGCGTGGTCCGCCGCTGAAGTTGCGAAGGTGCTGGTGGCGGCATCCTGCCAGAAGCGGCATCCTGCGGCAACCTTGCCGGAATGCGGAGCGACAGATGCGGGGACAGAGTTAGCAAAGCAGACGGCCACCGGGGGCTGTGCAAGTTTCAGGACGGCGGCTAAACTCTCGGCTAACTGGGAATAGCGGTTTTCCATAGGATTTGACCTCATTTTTGAAGATACTTTCAGTAGAGGTTTACAAGTTATGGGGTGATTCGCGTGAGCCCGCCTGCGGCGGCTTTATTAGGCCGCGCGCCGGTATCACCCGATCGACGCAACGTCGAAACGGGATCAGCTCGCCCGTTCTTCCGCCGTGAAGCCCAGCTCGGAAATAAAGGATCGCAGCGCAGCTTCGTTGATGATACGAGGATGAAACTGGATCGTGACCGAAGCAGAGGGATAACTGGCGTGAGCGGAAACAACGCCTTTTTGCTGCCGGAGCATGGTTTCGAGTCCGACCGCGCAGGTGACGCAGGTAAATCCGTTCACGCGCCACGCGATACTTTCCGTATCGCTCGTGTCGAGTTTGTCCTCGGCCCGATGCTTCTCCAGAGCTTCCAGTCCCCCAAGGGACGCGACCGTGGTTGCTCCGGTTAGCGCTGCCATCTGTAGGAATTGTCGGCGGATCATGGTTATCTCCCTTGAAAGCGGTATCTGAAGTTATTTCGCGACTGCGTCGCCAGGTTCGTATTTCCATGAAGTTTCAATCGTGGCGTGATCGGCGAACTGAAGGTCCGTGTAAGCGCTGAAGGGGATCTCGGCCTTCAGCACGCCCGTCTGGATCATCATGTCGCGTACTTCATCGAAGTCGGCCTTCTCCGGTTCCAGGAGGTTGTAGCGGATGCGGGCCATGGGCTTGGTGAGCGCCCACTGCAGCAGCTCGGGTTTCTGATGGTAGTAGTAGCGGCCCACAAAGTCGGCCGCGTCAATACGGTGCGGCCTGCTCTGGTCAAGCCAGAGGCCGGAGCGAGCGATGCCGTCGACGAGCACCTGTACGACCTCGGGGCGCTCGTTGATAAGATCGCTGCGGACAACCAGGATGCAGGACATGTAATTGGGCCAGTATTTATCGGCGTAGAAGAGGATTTTTCCGTAGCCGCCCATCTCAGCCTGCGACGGAAAAGGCTCTCCCATCACGAAGGCGTCGATGGCCCCGGCCTCGAGCGCACCGGAGACGTCGGGTGGCGCCATCTCGACCATCTTGATTGAATCGGGCGGCATACTATACGCCTGCATGGCGCGGAACAGCAGCAGCCGCTCGTCGGAGAACCGGCTGGGTATGGCGATTGTCTTGCCTCGCAACTGGCCGAAGTTTTGAATGGGGCCATCTTTGCGCACCACCACTGCGCTCCCGTTGCGGTGGCCGAGGTAAACCACCTTGATAGGTACGCCCTGTGCGGCCAGTGCAATGGCCATCGGCGCCACGATAAAGGCGGCCTGAATCTTGTTGGAGATGAGCGCTTCCTTCAGTTCGGGAAAGCCCTGGAACATGCGTGGCAGATATATCTCGCCGCTCTCTGAATATTTCGAGATGTAGTCGGTTACGGGGCAGGTCAATTGGCAGGTGACGGGGATATAGCCGACAACGATTTTCCGTTTCGCGGGAGGGAGGTAATCGTTGAAAACGGAAACCCAGTTAACGTTGAGCCAGCCATGCAGACCGCTGATGAGAACGAGCCAGACAAGAGAAAAAGAGATGATCTTTGCCTTGAGGCTCCCCCCCTCGATGTGCGCAAGATTTCTAAGACTCATTGCGGAACCCCCAGCGGACGGGCTTGATCGTTTCAATACGGCGAAATAACAGATCGAGCATCAGGCCGATGACGCCGATCAGCAGCATGGCGCCTACGACGAGGTCGTACCGCTTGCCGGAATTGCGCGAATCGATAATGAGGAATCCCAGGCCGGAGCTGACGGCGATCATTTCTCCCGCAACGACCACGAGCCATCCGATGCCGAGTGCAATACGGAGGCCTACAAGGATCTGTGGCAACGCCGCGGGAAAGACCACGCGGGCGAGAAGTTGCGGCGGTGTAAACCCGAAGTTGCTGCCTGCGCGACGGTAGATGAGCGGAACGTTGGCAACCGAGTCAACGCAGGTGACGACTATGGGAAAGAATGCGCCCAGAAAAACAAGGAAGATGGCCGCGTAATCGCCGACGCCGAAGAAGATGATCGCAACGGGAATCCATGCGATAGGGCTGATGGGCCGCAGAATCTGAATGACAGGGTTGACGACTTGATTGACCGCCGGATACCAGCCGAAAAGCAGTCCCAGCGGGATGCCAAGAGCGACCGCCGCAAAGTAGCCGATGGCGACCCTGCGTAAGGAGTCGACGATATCGCGGTAGAGGACTCCTTCGTGGATGAGCTCGGCAAGTCCTCCTTCTACCTCGCGCGGCGACGGAAAGATTTTTGTCCCCGACCAAACAACGGCGAAGTGCCAGAAGGCGAGAAAGAGCGTTGTGGCTAGTATCGGCCAGGCGTAGCGCTCCCAGTTGCCGGGTTGGCCCTGTGCCCTCATAGATTGTGAGCCAGTCCAATCTGGCTGAGGATGCCGTCTCGAAGCTCGAGATAGCGAGGTGAGCTGATGTCGCGGGGATGGGGAATATCGATCTGGACGATCTGCTGGATCCGGCCGGGGCGCGCGCTCATAACAACGACCCGGTCGGCGAGCTGGACTGCCTCATCGATGTCGTGAGTAACGAAGAGGATCGTCTTGCGCTCGGCTTGCCAGATGCGCAGCAGTTCGCCCCGCATCACCATGCGGGTAATGGAGTCGAGCGCGCCGAAGGGCTCGTCGAGGAAAAGGACGTCTGGATTCACGGCGAGCGCGCGGGCGACCTCAACGCGCTGCTTCATGCCGCCGGAGAGCTCGTGCGGGTAAGACTTTTCGAAGCCTTCCAATCCGACCATCTTGATGTAGTGGCTCACGCGCTGCATACGCTCGGTTCGCGAAAGTCTGGCCAGGCCGAAGCCGATGTTGCCTTCGACCGTAAGCCAGGGAAAGACTCCGCGCTCCTGGAAGACGAATATGCGCCGCGGATCGGGGCCGCGCACGGTTTCGCCGTCAATGAGGATTTCGCCCCCGGTGGGCTTGAGAAAACCCGCAATTGCGCTGAGGAGGGTGGATTTGCCGCAGCCCGAGGGACCCAGCAGGCAAACAAATTCACCGTCGCCGAACTCGAGGTTGATGTTTTCGAGTACGGACATGCTCTCCCCATCGCGGGTGAAAGCCATGCTCACATTCTCGGTCCGCAGCTTGGATTGCACGCGCGAGGTGGCTGCCTCGGTTTCGATAATGGGATTCGCAAACATCAGTCTTTCTCCAAATATCCCCAGCGCAGCGGCTTGGCCCGTTCCAGAGAGCGCACGCCGGTATCGAGCAGAAGGCCCACGACGCCAATCACAACCATGCCCGCGAGCACAAGATCGTAGCGATTGCCAGCGTTGCGGGCATCCACGATGAGAAAGCCAAGTCCGGAATTGACGGCGATCATTTCAGCGGCCACAACCACCAGCCATGCCACCCCGAGGGTGATGCGCAGTCCCGTCATCAGGCGGGGCACAATGGCTGGATAAAGAATTTTTCTCATCAGCGCGACGGGGCCGAGACCGAAGTTTCGTCCAGCGTTGATGTAAACCGCCGGCACGCTCTGCACGGCGTTGATGACGGCAATCAGCAGGGGCAAAAAGCAGCCGACAAAGATCAGAAACACTGCGGCGAGATCACCGACGCCAAACCAGAGGATGGCAATCGGAATCCAGGCCAGGGGTGAAATGGGGCGAATGATCTTGAGGATCGGATTGAGCGCCATCTCTGCGCGCCGATACCAGCCGATAATGAGGCCCAGAGGAATTGCGACAACAACAGCGAGGGCGAATCCCCACGTGACTCGGAAAAGGGAAGCGACGGTATATTTGACGATCAGGCCGTGATCTATCAGGTCTGCGATGCCCTGGCCGGTCTTCCATGGACCCGGCAGAAGCTGATCCGGGTGCAGGAAAACGGCGAACTGCCATGCCCCCAACAACACGAGAATGAAGAGAACCGGCCGCAGCCATAAATGCCGCTTCATTCTGGAACGCCTGTTCTTGTTAGGATCATACCGGCCCCATTCAGATGTCACGCGATAGTGTGATTGCTATCACTGTAATTTTAGACTCTACATGCTCGCTGTCGAGTCAATCGAAAGTTTGAGTCTCATCTCCACCTTCGGGCCCCTCTCTCTCGGCCCCACCTACTTTTCCCCCGCTCCTGTCTGGCTCGGGTGCCAATGGTAGACGAACTCGACGTACCCGAACTGCATGTTGCGGTCTGAAGGACGGATCGCCGCGGCGGCTGACGGAGCGGCAAGCGCCAATGGCGCAGCCAAGGTCAGATATGTGAGGAGTGACAAGGCTCGGCGCGCACAAATCGCACCTATCTTGAAGGAATTCATCTGCTGTCTTGACCTCCGAAAACTGTGTACCTGTCGTGCAGGTAATGTGCCGGTGTCAAGTGCCGTGTCTCGCGCGCTGCACTTGCGGGCGATTTGCTTTCCAAAATCCTGCCTATGCAACGGCTTCTCAACAATAGTGAGCCGGAGGTACGATCTGCATGAGAGATTCGGTGGGGATTCTACTCCATCGGAGGGTGGAGACGAGATGCGGAAATCCAGAAGTGCGTTCGACAATTACTCAAACGGCGGAGCTGCGTGCATTGCGCCGGAGGGTACACTCAAGACAGATGGACCTTGGAGAAGTGAGCGATGGATCACTATGTAGAGAGGGTGGTTGACCTTACCGAGCCGGAAGCGAATCAGATATTCAACCTCACCATCGAAGAAGCGCGCGCTCGTGTGCTGGCGGGCAAGGCGGACGCCGTGCGCGGAATTCATGGATCGTTTGCGCTGGTTGCGCGCGAGGGCAAAACGGTGAAAATGGCCCGGTCGCTTGATCGCCCCATGCGCTACTTCCTGGCAAAGCGCCAAGAGGGGCCGGTGCTAATTGTGGCGCCTAGGATCGACGCCATCTACAACTGGCTTCAGAGCGAGGGGCTTGAAAAGCAATTCCATCCCAGCTACTCGCGCATGGTTCCTGCGCATTACATCGTGGAACTTCAATTGGTCGGCTGTCCGGACCCCGATCCGGCATATACGCGATTCTTCACGCCGGTTTCCGCGTCGCTGCCAACCGATCTGGATGAAATAGGAAAGAGGTATATCGGCGCGCTGGCGGAAGAGGTTTCGCTGTGGCTCAAGCGCGTGCCGGAGCAGGAGCCGATCGGAGTCTGCTTTTCAGGCGGCATCGACAGTGGCAGCGTGTTTCTGACGGCTTATTTTGTGATGCAGCGGCTGGGTATCAGTCCCAGTAGGCTGAAGGCCTTTGTTCTTGATCTGGGCCGGGGGCCGGATGTGGAGCAAGCGCGCGCGTTTCTCGACGCCTTGGGCTTGGGGCTGTTTCTCGAGCCGGTTGAGGTAGATCCGGCAGCGTTGAATACCGACGAAACGATTCGGATTGTAGAGGATTACAAATCGTTGGACGTGGAATCGGCCACCATGGCGGTGGCGTTGTGCCGTGGCATCCGGGAGCGGTATGCGCAGTGGAAGTACCTGCTGGACGGGGACGGCGGCGACGAAAACCTGAAGGATTATCCGATCGAGGAGAATCCGGAGCTGACCATACGCAGCGTGGTGAACAACCCGCTGCTTTACCAGGAGGGCTGGGGCGTGGGACGAATCAAGCATTCGCTCACGTACAGCGGCGGCATGAGCCGTTCGTATACGCGGACTTATGCCCCGGGGCGCCACTTTGGGTTTTCGGGCTTCAGCCCATATACGCGGCCGGATGTCATCGCAGTGGCGGAGGCGATTCCATTTATCAAATTGACGGATTACAGTGTAGAGCGGTTGTATGCCCTCAAGGGCGAGATTGTGTCGCGCGGGATTGCGGCCCTGACCGGTTTGAAAATGCCGGTCTTTCCAAAGCGGCGCTTTCAGCATGGGGCCATCTCGAAGGACGCGCTGAGAAGCCGGCTGCCATGGCGCGAGGCTGAGTACAGGAAGAAGTTCCTGTCGCTCTATCTGTGAGGACGAAGTGGCGTTGCCGTTTCCAGTGAGCGCGGCCCAGCGGGATAAGTGGATTCTGGCCCGGCGGCCGCCGCGCGCGGCAGTCAATGCCCATGAACCATACGCTTACTTTGTCGAAGAGGAGTGTGGCGCCGGCGGCCACGTTGAGCCGGTGGCTACAATCTTTTTGACCAACCGCGAGTGTCCGTTCCGCTGCACGATGTGCGACCTTTGGCGCAACACCCTCACCGAATCGGTGTCCTCGGGGGCGATACCGGAGCAGATCCATTTTGCCCTGGGACGCCTGGGGCCGGCGCGGTCGGTGAAGCTTTATAATAGCGGAAGTTTTTTTGATCCACGCGCGATTCCGCCGCGGGATTACGAGACCATTGCCGCGCGCCTGTATGATTTTGAGCGCGTGATCGTGGAGTGCCACCCGTCGTTTGTTGGCGATTCGTGCGTTGCATTCCGCCGCTTGCTGGCAGGGAAGCTGGAAGTGGCGATGGGGCTGGAAACTGCGCACCCTGAGGTTCTGGAGAAGCTGAATAAGAGGATGACGCTTGACCAGTTTGCCGCTGCCGCGCGGTATTTGCGTTCCAATGAAATCGACGTTCGCGCTTTTATCCTGGTGCAACCTCCATTCATGAAGCCTGAAGAAGCACTCCCGTGGGTACAGCGATCGCTGGATTTTGCTTTTGACTGTGGCGCGACTGCGGCGACGCTGATACCGACGCGAGCTGGCAATGGCGCAATGGAGGCGCTGGCCGCGCTGGGAGAGTTTATTCCCGCGGAACTGAATGTGCTTGAGGACGCGGCAGCCTATGGATTGGGGCTCGAGCGCGGACGGGTGCTTGCGGATCTGTGGGATTTGAAGCGGAGCAGCGAGTGCCCGCAATGCTTCGATGCGCGCGTGCAGCGACTGCGGGAGATGAACCTGCGGCAGTCGCTAAGCGATGCGGTAATTTGCGATGCGTGCCGGAAACAATCTGGGGGGTGGGTTGAACGATCGCTTTGACGTTGCAGTGGTCGGGGCCGGCTTTGCCGGATCGCTTCTGGCGATGATCGCACAGCGGCTGGGGCTGCGCGTGATTTTGCTCGAGCGCGGCCGCCATCCTCGGGTGGTAATCGGTGAGTCTTCAACGCCGCTGTCAAACCTGCTGCTCGAGGATCTCGCGATACGCTATGACCTCGCGAACCTCCGGCCACTGAGCAAATGGGGAAGTTGGCGAATGAGTCATCCGGAGCTGGCATGTGGGCTGAAGCGCGGGTTCAGCTTCTTTCATCATGCGCCGGGTCGTGCGGGCGCGGTAGAGCGGGAGGATCAGCTGTTGGTGGGCGCCAGCCCTCATAACCGGATTGCGGACACTCACTGGTATCGTGCGGACTTCGACGCGTATTTGGCAGGGGAAGCGCAGCGGATGGGAGTTGCATATCTGGATGAAGTGAAGCTGTGCGAGTTTGTCGATGATGGGCGCGATGCGCGGCTCCGTGGCGCGCGCAATGGATGCGATATAGAAATTGAGGCGCGATTTGTCGTCGATGCGACAGGACCGCGCGGGTTTCTCCATCGCGCTCTGGGGTTGGGCGAGCGCGACCTGCCGGGAACTCCTGCGACGGAGTCGCTTTACAGCCACTTCTCTGGAGTGCGGCGGCTTGAGGAAACAGGCGGCGTCGCGCTCCAGGGCGAGCCGCCGTATCCGATCGATGACGCGGCGGTGCATCATGTCTTCGATGGCGGATGGGTTTGGGTTCTGCAATTCTGCAACGGCGTTACCAGCGCGGGTATCGCGGCTACCTGCGCGCTTGCTGAGGAGTTGCGGCTGGCGGAGGGCGAGGCAGCGTGGCAGCGCCTGCTGCTGCGCATTCCGGTCTTGCGGGAGCAGTTTGCGGATGCGAAGGCGGTGCAGCCTTACCGCCATATTCAACGGCTGGGGTTTCAAAGCGCGGCGGTCTGCGGTCGAAACTGGGCCTTGCTGCCATCGGCCGCGGGCTTTGTCGATCCGCTGTTGTCGACGGGGTTTCCGCTGACGCTGCTGGGCGTATCGCGATTGGCGGAGATTCTCGAACACGATTGGGAGACGGAGCGGTTTTCAGCCCGGCTCGGGGATTATGCGGCAAAAACCGATGCGGAGTTGCTGGCCACGGCGCGGCTGATTGGAGCGCTCTATGCAAATTTGGGGAATTTCCCGGTCTTCGCGGCCGTATCTCTGCTCTATTTTGCCGCAGCCAGCTATTCTGAGGCGGCGCGGAGGCTTGGGCGGCCGCAGCTTGCCGCGTCGTTTTTGCTCTACGACCATCCCCAATTTGGGGCGGAATGCGCGCAGGTGCTGGAGCGGGCGCGTGCCGTGCGCAGTGAGAGCGATTCTGAAGCTGTGATCGCGGAGATTCGGCGCGTGATTGAGCCTGTGGATGTAGCTGGCTTGGGCAATCCCGCTCGGCGTGGCTGGTACCCGGTGGTCGCGGATGATCTGCTGCGCACAGCCGGCAAAGTGGGCGCGACCCGTGACGAGGTATTGCGGATGCTGGAGCGATGCGGATTCAACGAATCGGCTACTTCGCCGGCTTGACCTCGAAGTGAATCGGCTGCGCCGCGACGATGCCTTCGCCTTCCTTCACGGTGATGAACTGGTCTGGATGGATGTTGGCGATGGTGTCCTTGTCGCCGCTCGGCCAGTGAATTTCCAGGCGGATTCGCTTGTCAGGATCGGGCTTGCCGAGGCCGAAGGTGAGCGGGAGTTCGCTTTGCGAGAGATAACTCGATCCGCTCTTGACCATCTCGCTCATGCGCTGGCCTGTGGACGTGGTGAGCAGAATTCTGGCTCCGATACCGTCGCGATTGGAGCGCGTGCCGATCGTCTTTATACGCAACATGTCGTTCTGGTTGCCGCCGTCGTTGCGGAGCAGGCGCGCCGGACCGTTACTGGTGGTCAGCACGAGGTCTAGATCGCCGTCGTTATCGATGTCGCCGTAAGCCGCGCCGCGGCCCACCATTGGCTGCCGAAACGCGGGGCCCACCTGGTTCGAGACATCTTCGAACTTCCCGTGGCCCAGGTTGCGGAATAAAAGAGGCCGCTCAGCGTAAGAGAGCGATGGCTGTTCAACGGATATGTCGTCGGAGACGTGGCCGTTGAGGGCGAAGATATCGGGGAGCCCATCCAGGTTGTAGTCGAAGAAGAACGCTCCAAAGGTGAGCGATTTAGCGGATGGGAGCGCGATGCCGGCGCTCAATGCGTCGTTGGTGAAGAGGCCCTGGCCGTCGTTGTGGTAGAGGGCAATGCTTTCATTGGTGAAGTCGCCGATGAGCAGGCTCTGGCGTCCCGACTCGTCGTAGTCGGCGGCATCGGTACCCATGCCGGCGCGCGCTTTGCCTTCGTCGCTGTAGGCCACCCCGGCGGCGACGCCGGTTTCTGTGAAGGTCCCATTGTGATTGTTGTGGTAAAGCTTGTTGGGCTGCGTGTCGTTGGTAATTAAGATGTCGAGCCAGCCGTCGTTGTCGTAATCGAGCAGCGCGATGCCCAGAGCCTTGTCCGACGGATCGTAGAGCCCCGCGGCTTTGGTTACGTCTTTGAACCGTCCGTGGCCCAGGTTGTGGTAAAGCGTGATGCTTTCGCCTTTGTATAGCTCGGGCGTGCAGTAGGATTTGTGGACTTCATCGAGCGAACAGAACTTGTCGGTGGTGGGGGACCAATCGACGTAGTGATCGACCACAAGATCGAGCTTGCCGTCATTGTCGTAGTCCAACCATGCCGCGCTGGTCGAGAACCCCGACGAGCCGACTCCGGCCTGCGCGGTCACATCTTTGAATGTGCCGTTGCCTAGGTTGTGGAACAGGTGGTTGTGGCCCAGGGCCGTGACGTAGAGATCGTCGTAACCGTCGTTGTCGTAGTCGCCGGCGGCGCAGCCCATGCCGTACATCTCAACGTCGAGACCGGCCTGTTTGGTCACGTCGGTAAAGGTTCCGTCATGGTTATTGCGATAGAGCGCCGGGTAGGACTTGTGGCCTGCGTGGCCGGGCCAATCCATGGAGTTGACGAAGAAAATATCCTGCCAGCCGTCGTTGTTGTAGTCAATAAAGCAGACGCCGCTCCCCATGGTCTCGGGAAGGTACTTCTTGCCGAAAGCTCCGCTGTTGCGGACAAAGTGGATTCCGGCCTGCTCGGTTACGTCCGTGAAGTGAATAGGACCCGAGGGCCGTTGGAACGAGGCAGACGCGGGAAGTGCTGCGTGGGACGCGGAGGACTGCGGCGACGCAGACGATGGCGTTGTGGCCGCGGGCTTCGACTTGCAGCTGCAGATCGGCGCTGCGGCCGCAAGCAGGGCGAAGAGCGCAATTCTTTGAGATCGAGCGATCAAAAGCAGTCCTTCGAAAGATTTATTCTTTATGGCTGCGCTGTTCGCGAGGCAGCGGCAATAGCCGGAGTTCCCGCTGACGCTGCCTTGGCGCGGCGGGCATCGAGCCACATCTCGACGAGCATGGCGATCGGCCCAATCCAGAAGAGCGCATACAGTTCGGCATAGACACTCTGGTCAAGCCGAAAGAACATTTCCAGGAGTGCGACAAGAAAGGCCACGACGCACTGGCCCTTCTTGGATCGCACCGTGGTCTTCGGGTCGGTAATCATGAAAAAGATGAAAAGCTGATACTCAGGCCCGGTGATCGGAGAGACCTCCGCAAGCCAGGGCTCATGGATGATCCAGGCGCGGATTACAGCCAGGACCAGGAACGAGATCACGTAGGTTGCGCTGATGTTGAAGCGGCGCACACGCCAGATGATGACCGACCCAAGCAGCCAGATTGCGGCCATCGACCACATGTTATTGCCCCATTGAATGCTGAGCATGGCGACGCTGGCGGGCATCAGATAGAGCAGGACGCTGATCCCAAAGTTGGAGGGGTTCCAGAGATGACGGCCCTTGAAACGCAACACATACTTTGAGCTGATGGCGAGCGCGGCGCCCACCGCATACGGCCAGAACGCCGGAGTGCGCAGAAGGATTCCCACGCTGATGCCGGTAATGTAGGCGCTGGCCAAATTGAGCCACTTGCCGAGAAAGATGCGTCCGAGAATCAATTCCGTAGCCATGGCGGTGGCGATGGCCAGCAGCGTTCTCTCGTAGCTCTCCAGGATTCCGTAAGAGATCTGCCCGGCCAGCAGGATGAGCGTGATGAAGACCGGCGGCACATACCGGTTGTCGCGCGACAGCCACTGCTTCCATTTGGGCGCTCCGGCGGGCCGCCGTGCGGGGATAGAGACGGCGGGTTGGCTCATTGCGGCTCCGTGATGGGATAGAGCTGATCGGGAGTGAGCTTGCCGAGCGTCTGAATGGTTCCTGACGGCCAGCGGATGACAGCCTTCTCGATCCGCGGGTTCTTCCCCAGCCCGAAGTGTAACCGGAGGTCGTTTTGCGCGGCAAACCCGCAGCCGCCGGAGACTTCCTGGATCTGCTCTTTGCCGTTCCAGTAAAGAGTCATCTCCGCCCCGATGGCGTCGCGGTTGCTCCTTGTGCCTTGGAGCTGAAACTCGATCCACTTCTCCGCCGGGTCCACGTGATTCTTGAATATCAGCAGCGGGCCCTTCTGATTCGCGACGACAACATCGAGGGCGCCGTTGTTCTCAAAGGTCGCCAACTGCGACGGCGCGTCCGTCGTGCGTGTCCGTGACGCCCACGGCGCGGGCAACGTCCTCGAACTGTCCGGCGCCGTCGTTCAGCCAGACGCGTTTTTGCTGGTAGCCGGAGAGGCTGCGTCCGTCGAAGGCCGGCCAGTTCTTTGCATCTCCGATGATGGTGCTGTTGCCGGCGGCGACTTTGGCAAAGTCGTACCAGTAGCTCCGATTGCGGTCGAGCGAAACGTAACCGTTGGTTAGGAACAGATCGAGGTTGCCGTCGTTGTTGAAGTCGCCGAACTGCGCGCCGAAGCTCCATCCGCCCAGCTCGACGCCGAGCGCGTTAGCCATGTTCTCATACTCGGGCGAGTCGCCTGCGGTTCCATCCTTGGGCACCCACAGATTGTTGCCCTGGATCAGATAACCGTCCTCCGATATGTTCGAGACGTAGACATCGTACTTGCCCTCGTTGAACACATCGCCGAAGGCCACGTTCATGCCGCTCTTGGGCGAGTAGCCGACGCCGGCCTGCTTGCCTACTTCGTGGAACCGCTTGCCGTCGTTCATGTAGAGCTCGGAGACGCCGTAATCGTTGGCGATGAATAGGTCCTGGTGTCCGTTTCCAGTAAGGTCCGCCGCACCCGAGGCAAGCGCCCAATGGCGGCTCACAATGCCGAGTTTGGCGCTGACCTCCTCGAATTTTCCGTTGCCGAGGTTGTGGAAGAGATACTTGCGGCCCCCATTGTCCGCGTACTCAAAGCTGTCGGGCATAATCTTCGTGGTCTTCAAATGCCACAGGTCGATGTCCTCGTTGTAGTAGCCGCCGACAAAGAGGTCGAGTTTGCCGTCGCCGTCGTAATCGAACCAGACGGCGGTATTGGCGTTCATCCACCGGGGAAGACCCGCCTGCTCTGAGACATCGGTAAACCCGTGGCCGTGGTCGTTATGGAAGAGCATTGGCCGGCCCCATTTGATCAGAAACAGATCGGGGTAGCCGTCGTTGTCGTAGTCGCCCCACACGGCGCCCATCGAGACGCCGGTGCCCGGCTGGTTCACGTTGGCGATGCCCAGCTCGGGGGCAACGTCGGTGAAGGTTCCGTCGTGATTGTTGCGGTAGAGGGCGTTCATGCTGCCCTCGCGGCTGTTCGTCACGTAGATGTCGGGCCAGCCGTCGCGATTGTAATCGACGATAGAGACGGACGCGCCCATCGACGCCACCTCGGGCATAATCCTGGCAAGCTGGGCGTCGAGCACCGGAGCCTGATGGACGAAGTCCACTCCGGCCTGTTTAGAGTCTTCCGTGAAGTAGAAGCCGTAACGCGCGAGCGCCGACTTAGCGTCAAATGTCGTCGCCGCCTTGCGCCGCGACGACATCCGGCCCAGGATGACCGGAATCGCGATCAGCCCGACAAAAAACAGACTGAGAATGACTCGTGCAATGGGGCCGCGTTTCATTGGTCGTCTGGACTCCGCAGAGCGTTCAAAAAGGAATCGGGCGCGATGTAGCGCGTCTGGTATGTCTGCCAGTCCTCGGGATGGTGACGGTAAACCCACTCGTCTTCCAGCGGTTTGGGCGGCGTGTCGTAGATCCTGCGGGCGTGATAGGGCAGTGGGAGTACGGTTGCCGAGTCAATCGAGTTGTAGTCGCCGTCCTTCACCCAGCCGTCGCCGGCGACCACAAAGTCGCGCACCCACCCGGCCGGCGGCGGCGCAAGCGCGGCGAATCGCAGTGACAGCTCATCCCCGGCGTTCATGATCACGTAACGGTCGTCGGTCTTTTCGAGCAGCGCTCGCACGTCCCCATATCGCGTGTAGTAGCCGGCCAGGTCGCGCCAGATCTGGGTCGTAGCCATCAGGCGGTTGTAGTCCGGAATCTCCGGCGACGACACATTGGCTTTATGAATCATCGAGTAGCCGCGATAGTGGAGGTCGGCATAGAACGGCGCAAGGCGTGTAATCTTCAACGGCGTTTTGGGCAGGCCCTGCGCCCACTCGATCTGGTCCCAGTAAATCTCCAGGTTGGTGCTGAGGCGGATGCGGTGCGGTCTCTCCGCGATGGAAAAGCCCGGAAAGGTCGATGAGGCAGGTCTTGTTGCGCCCGGCGGGAAAGCCTAGGTTCGTCCTCACGACATGCCAGGCGCCATGCGCGTCTTCCACTGAGAGGCTGAGCGGTTTCGGGCGTTCATCATGCCCCTGGCCGATGGCGACGTTGACAGTCGAGTCGGACGGGTGCAGCCAGCCTTTGGCGATCAGATACAGCGGGCCGTCGGCAGGGATGTTGGGACCAAGGTCGATTTCAACGAAATGATCGCGGGTGACTCCCTGATACTGGCCGAGCCCGAAGTTGTCGAGATACTTGCCGTCCAGCGTGCGCAGAATCTCCGTGACATCGTCGCCGCTGTCGTCGATGGCGCGGGCTATCGCGTGCGGCGTGCCGGTCGCGGTAACTGCCAGCTTGACGGGCGGAACAACATAGCGCTCATCGGTGAAAACGGCGGTCGACTTGGGATGATCGACGGCCATCAGTGAGAGCGAATCGTAGTAGTAGGTCTCCCACAGCTCGCCGGTGATGCGCAGATCGTAATATCCGTACGGAGAGTATCCGTTCCGCGGAACTAATTCGTCGCCGGGTATCTTGTACCACTCCGTCGTCGCGGCGATAGCTGCGGTACCAATGTCGTTGATGCGAAGGCCGATCGCCGAGCCCCAGGGAACGGTGTCCATCACGAACTTCATCTCTTTGCCGTTCCATGCGAAGAGGAAGGGGCAGGAGCCTTTCAGGCGCTGCTCGGTAAGCACTTCCTGATCGGCATTGAGCGCAAATTCGGCGCTCACCGTGCCGTTGGGCCAGCTGATGCGGGCCACGTCGGTCTGCGTATGAGTGCCAAGGCCGAAGTGCAGTTGGGGACCGGTGATGGGGAGCTTTTGCGTAAGCAGCGCGGAGCGGATTTCCACCTCGCCCCCGATGCCGAATGAATTCACGCGCTGATCTCCGGTGGCTTGGCGCGCGCGGGGGCGGATGGTTTGCCAGTGGTAGTTCCTGGTGCCGCGGTTCAGCTCTTCTATCGGCTTGCCGTCTGAGGTAAGGCCGAGCAACGCGAGCCGGCCATCGTCCTGCACATCGGCGAGGTCGTAGACCTGCGGTAGGGCCGACGGGATGGTCTAGCAGGCTAAACTTTCCCGCTCCGTCACCAAGCCAGATGAGCCCGCCCGCGGCCCGGCTAGCGGATGGCGAGACTTGGCCAAGCAGAAGATCGATGGCGCCGTTGTTGTCGATATCCGCGGCACGCAGGCGAACATCTCCCGCGAGATTGACCGAGGGTTGTGGCACGGTGGCAAGAACCGAAGATGGTCCAGCCTTGTCCCCCAGCCCTGCGCATTCTCCGCGCAGGAGAGTCGCGCTATGGCGCCGCCGGGCTGAACAACGATAAGATCCTTGGTCCCTTCGCTGCTCACATCCGCCGCTGTGATGGCCTTAGCGGAGGCGAACTCGCGGGGCACAGCCCGTTCCGCGAATCTTCCGCCGCGCTGGTTGAAGAAGATGTGCAAATGTCCCGAGCCGTCGATGAGAGCGGCGTCCGGATTGCCGTCTCCGTTCAAGTCTGCCCACACAAACTGGCGAATGCCGGAGATTCCCGCAAACGGATGGATGGCTTTGAATGTGCCGTCTCCGTTATTGCGCAGTACCGTGGGAAGGCCCGATCCCTGACCCAGAACGATGTCGAGGTCGCCGTCGGCTTCGATATCGACGGCCCATGCTCCGGTGTATGCGGCGTTGAGGATCGATTTGGGCAGCCTCGTCTTCGCGGTTACGTCCGTAAAGGCTGTTGGGCTGTCCTGGCGCATCAGGCGGAAGCCTCCGGCTCCGGCGAGCGCGAGATCTGTCTTGAAGTCGTAGTTGAAGTCGAGCGGAGCGATACCTTCCGGCGTGGGCGCCACGCCGGCGGGTCCGCCGGGAAACGGAAACGTTGCTCCCGTTGAGAGCCTCACCCGGTGCGCATTGGCTGCCAGAACGGTGGGCGCGCCCTCTCCGTCGAGCGAAACAGCGCCGATCCAGCTCCAGCCTTCGTTTCCGTTTCCATTGCCCAGGCTGGGAACGGGCTGCGCAATGAAGGTGATGGCGGTATCGGCAGGCGCGGGCGTCGAGCGCGGCGAGGGAAGGCGCAGAAACTGCGTGAATGGCTGCGCTTCCTCGCCGGCCTCGGGCCTGATCTCGGACAGGTCGGCGCGAAAGCTGGGAACCTGCATCAGTACATTTCGCAGAAAGACGCTGCGCACGGCGGCGCTGCCCGGGTCGGCGCCCGACGCCGCGGACTCGAGCGCCGTCAACTCCTGCTTCACGCTGGGCGGCCATGCGGAGCTTTGCGCGGCGATGCGCTGGACGGCGGAGCGGAGTGTACCCGCGTCTCCACGCTTGGCGGAGATGCGGCTTAGTTCCACGAGCGCGGCAAGGTTGCCCGGGCGGACGGCCAGGATTTGCTCGATAAGCGTCTGAAACTGCTCTTCGCTGCCTGTGCCGCCCTGGCGCTCGATGGCCAGCGCAAGGGCGTAGTCGGCGCGCAGGTCCCCGGGATCGAGGCTGACCGCCTTGCGGTAGTTGTCTATCGCCTGCTGCGTATCGCCCTGCGCCGAGGCGAGCACGCCCAACAGATCGTACATTGCGCCGTTATGCGGGACCAGCTTCAGGGCGCGCGTCAACCGCTCGGTAGCCGGCGCGAAGTTGCGCTCGCGCAAAGCGAGGATTCCCCAATCGGCCCATGCGGCAGGCTCTCCCGGAGCGATCTGGGTGGCTTGTTGAAGGCTGCTGTCCGCCAGCACATCGTTGCCGACCTGCAAGAGCGGACAAACCAACGTAAAAGGTCGAAACGAACTGCTCATAGGCCTTTGAGGACGGGGCGGGAAGTCCGCTGTGCGAACGGCATCCTGCCGACAAGCAGACCCGCGGCGGCAACAAGACAAATCGGGGTTGTTTCGACTCTATGCTTCAGACTGTGCAAACGATTCTTCATGGCCTGCCGATCTGAAGACTATCGTAAAGGAGCGGCGGAACCAGGCGTCTGAGGCCGGCCCGCCGGAGATTCGATCCGGCCGCACTGCGAGGATGGAATATCTGCTCCCTCCTGGGGAAGAGCTCTTCAGGGCTGGGGGAATTATTAAGGCCCCGTTAGCGCCGCTTCTCAGACTCTACGCAGCATAACCAATGGTTGTCCTGCTCATTCGGTTTGAGAGATAAGTCAATCTTTTGGCTGACTTCCGCGCGCGCCCATGTTCAACCGGCAGCGGTCCCGTGCGCCGAAAACGAATAATCTGCCGCTGCGATCGCAGTCCTCCCGGTGAAATGCTCTCTCTCCTACCTTGGGTGGAGGCATGCGGCAGCGTCTGAAAGGTAAGATCATTTACATCTCCGGCACAGAGGAAGGAGACCTATGCCCCACATTGCCCTGCCCCAAGACCAGCCCGGAATCCGCGGCGCGATGGCCTTTCGTCCTGAAACTGCCCGGCCGCTCAACGATCTGGTGGAAGTGCTTCTCCGTGGTCCGAACACGCTCACTCCGGGCGAGCGAGAGCTGATCGCCACCTACGTCTCATATCGGAACGACTGCCATTACTGCCAGTCGATTCATGGCGCCATTGCTGCGGCGAGCCTCAATGGAGACGAGGATCTGGTGCGCTGCGTCAAGGCGGATTTCCAGCACGCGAATATCTCCGGGAAACTCAAGGCCCTGCTTGTAATTGCCGGCAAGGTTCAGCACGGCGGCAAAAATGTCACGGATCAGGATGTGGCGCATGCAAAAAGTCTGGGCGCTACCGACGTGGAGATCCATGACACGGTCCTGATCGCCGCGGCGTTCTGCATGTTCAACCGGTACGTCGATGGGCTGGCGACAACGCAGCCCCGCGACGAGGCGATGTATCGCGAACGCGGCAAGCTGGTGGCGCGCGAGGGCTATGTCGGCGTAAGCAAGACCTATCTTCCGGCTGAGCCTGCGGTGCGATGAGAACGATACGCGATGGCGCACATTCCATTGCCTGAAGGACTGTCCGGGAAGCGATGTTCCGTCTTCCAGGCACATTCAACAATCGTTCAGTGGCACAGCGGATTTGGCTGTCTCATTGCGCGTGTAGGTGTGCCGTAAAGTGTGCCATACCGCATGCGCCCAACTGCGCCAAATAAGGACTTAGCGCTACTGCGAAGACTGCTTCCGCGCGGGCTTATTTTTCGGTAAGTGCTTGATTGTAATTTGGCTGCCCCCCAGGGATTCGAACCCCGATATGCTGATCCAGAGTCAGCTGTCCTGCCATTGAACGAGGGGGCAACAAGTGCGGGTGGCGGCTCGCCTTGCAGCCGACTGGCCCGGCTCGCATCGGAACGGCGCGCGCAAGGCCAACCTCTTCATCTTACGGTCATTCCCAGGCCCGGTCAACGCTTCGAACGGCTGTAGAAATGCTGCTGCAGGCAGACGAAGTGCTGCGCGGAATAGAAACAAGCTGCCGCCTGACGCACTCGCGCACGTTGGGGACCGCCACGGATGTTTACGACCCCTTTAGAAAGTCTCAACTCACTGTTTACTTGTTCTCATCTAATCTATGGTCCACAGGCGTTTTCTGCTGCCGTCCATAACTGAGGTAGAATTGGCACTGAGAATGGAACTCATCCTCAATCTTGGCTGGGCCGTCTTGGCCGCGTGGATGCTTTGTTCCTGGGCGCGTTTAGGCCCGCGCACGGATTCAAACCGCCGCGCCCAATTCGTCGCTCTGGCGCTGGTCATTCTGATTCTGTTGCCGGCCATTTCCATCACCGACGACCTGATCGCGGCCCAAAATCCCGCAGAGGTCGATACCTGCGTGCGCCGCGACCATGACTTCTCCAGTCCCCACTCGATTCTTCCTGCGGCCGCTGGGCTCCCGCTGCCGGCATTCGCAGGGCTATCGTTCGCCTTTGTGCGCATGGCCGCTCCCAGCAATCCGTCTGAACCATTCTTTGACCATCCCGGCCTGGCCCCCATTCAAAATCGCCCCCCTCCGGCCGCTTGATCCGTCTTTTCCGCTCGTTTTTCGTCATTCACACTCTCTCATTCCCTGTTTCCACCGTGCAGATCACGGCGCAAAGGCTTTGTATGAAGCGGATAATTACTTCCCTCTCCGCCGGGACACTGGCCGCGATCCTTGTCCTGGCGCCAAACCATATTTCGGCCCAGCAGAGCCTTACCTGGGATCAGGTTAAGGCCAGGTTTGAAGCCGGCAATCCCGCGCTTAAGGCCGACGCCGACAGCGTGGACGAGATGCGGGCAGAAGAGATCACGGCGTACCTTCGGCCCAATCCCCAGTTAGGGGTGACTGCGGACGGAACCCAGATCGCTCCTCACAACGGCGTTTGGGAGCCTCTTGCAGGCACGTTTGTCGTGCCCGGCGTGAGCTACCTGCACGAGCGCGACCACAAGCGCGAACTGCGCCTGGAGAGTGCGCAGCAAGGTACGCAAATCTCCGAATCGGAGCATGAGGATCTGAAGCGCAACCTGGAGTTCACCCTGCGCGCGGCGTTTGTGCAGACGCTCGAGGCCAAGACGCTGCTCGATCTGGCCAAATCCGACCTCGATTACTACGACAAAATCATCGCCATCAGCAGCGACCGTTTGAATGCCGGCGACATTGCCCAGATCGATTTCGACCGCATCGAGCTCGAGCGCGTGCAATACGAGTCCGAGCTGCAAACGGCGATCGTCAACCTGCGCACGGCAAAAATTCAATTGCTGCAACTGCTCAACGACCGCACCCCGGTGGAGCAGTTCGACGTGACCGGAACCTTCGATTTTTCCGACGCCCTTCAGCCGCTCGACGACTTTCGCCAGATCGCGCTGAGCACGCGGCCCGACCTGCAGGCCGCGCTGGAAACCATCCAGCAATCGCAAACCAACCACAAGCTGGCCGTTTCAAATGGTTCCACTGATCCGACCTATAGCGCGTGGTACACGTACAACTCCTCAAACAATAATCCCGAACGGCATTCAGACGCTCGGTGTGAGCGTGAGCGTTCCGCTGCGTATCTTCGACCGCAACCAGGGCGAAAAGAAGCGCACCGAGATCGACATCGAACGCGCCAGGAAGCCAGCGAGGCTGCCCGGGCGCAGGTCTTCAGCGATGTGGATACGGCCTACGCCGAAGTGCAAGAGCAACATCGCGCTGCTCAAGCCCTACAAGGCGAAATACAACGACGAGGCGCTCAGAGTGCGCGACACTGTCACCTATTCCTACCAGCACGGCGGCGCTTCGCTGATGGATTTCTTGAACGCGCAGAGCGACTACCGCCAGGTGCAACTGGCATACGTGCAATTGGTCGGTGCCTATCTGACTTCGGCGGCGCAACTGAATCTTGCCGTCGGACGCGAGGTAATTCCATGACGAAACCTTCCACATTGAAAATCGCCTGCTGCATAGCCGCATGTCTGGCGCTGGCAGGCTGCGGAAAAAAGTTCAACCCGGCCAGCGGCGCGGCCCCACCGGCACAAGTAATTGAGACCGGCAACGCGGGACTGGTTACGGTTGACCACCCCGAGCAGTTTCCCCTTGTGGCTGCGGGCCGCATCGACGCGCCCGACAAGTTGAATGTCACAGGTTCCGTCTTTCCCGACATCTCGCGCGAGATTCCCGTTATCTCGCTGGCCAATGGCCGGGTTGTCGATATCAGGGCGCGCCTCGACGACAACGTGAAGAAGGGTCAACTGCTGTTCAGCGTTGCAAGCCCCGACGTCAGCAACGCGTTCGATGCGTATTTGAAGGCTGCCAACGACGAGCAGCTTGCCAACAAGGCTTACCTTCGCGCGCAAGGATCTCTACCAGCACGGCGCCATTTCGCAGGCCATGCTGGAGCAGGCCGAGGATGCGGAGAAGGACGCCAAGGCCGACCTCGCGGCAGCGGATCAGCAACTCAAGATCCTCGGCGTCGACAAGAATCATCCCAGCCCGGTAGTGAATGTGTATGCGCCGATCTCCGGCGTCATCGTCGCGCAGAACGTCACCGACGCGGCGGCTGCGGGCGTGACTCTTTCCGGAACGGCGACGGCCTTCACCATCGCCGACCTCAGCGACGTCTGGATTCTCTGCGACGTGTACGAGAACGACCTTCCCAAGGTTCACCTCGGGCAGGAAGCGCAGATCAAGCTCGGCGCGTATCCCGACAAGGTCCTCACCGGCCGCGTCAGCGACATCGGCCCCGTGCTCGATCCAACCATCCGCACCGCCAAGGTGCGCATCGAGGTTGCGAATCCCGGCATTCTCCGCCTGGGCATGTTTGTGACCGCGACGCTCCTCAGCCGCGCCACCGTCACGCACGCCGCCGTCCCGGCCAGCGCCATCCTGCACCTGCACGACCGCGAATGGGTCTTCGTTCCCGCGGGCGAAGGACAATTCAGGCGCGTCGAGGTCGACGGCGGCGACATGCTGCCCGGCGGCCAGCAGGAGATTCTCTCCGGCATCGACGCCCGGCCAGCAGGTGGTGAGGGACGTTCTGAACCTTCGAGGCAACGGTGGAGGCGCAATGATCCGAAGGCTGGTCGACTTTGCGCTGCAGAACCGCCTTCTCGTCCTGGCGCATCGGCATTCTGCTGTTCGCCTGGGGCATCGTCTCCTTTCATCGCCTGCCCGTCGAGGCCTATCCCGATGTGGCCAACAACTACGTCGACGTGATCGCGCAGTGGCCGGGAATCTCCGCCGAGCAGATCGAGCAGCAGGTCACCATCCCGCTTGAAACCGTGATGAACGGCATTCCCGGCATCGCCCATGTGCGCTCCTGGTCCATCTTCGGGCTCTCCACCGTGGAGATGGTCTTCGGCGAAGACACCACGGACTTTGAAAACCGCGAGCGCGTTCTCGAGCGGCTTTCGCAGGTCTCGTCTGCCGCCCGGGCGTCGTTCCGCAGATGGGCACCGACTGGAGCCCGGTCGGCCAGATTTACTTCTACACGCTGCGCAGCACCAACCCCGAGTACGACGTGATGAATCTGAAGTCGCTCGAAACCTGGGTGGTGGAAAAGAATCTCAAGTCCGTTCCCGGCGTCGTGGACATCAACCCCTTCGGCGGGCCGACCCGCGAGTACCAGGTCCGCCTCGATCCCGACAAGCTCATCGACTACGGGCTGAGCATCGGCCAGGTGGAGCAGCAGCTCACCAATAACAACGCCAATGGCGGCGGCAGCTTTATCCAGGAGGGCCAGCAGCAGGTCAACGTGCGCGAAGTCGGCCTGGTCCGCGACATTCAGGACATCGGGAACACGGTCATTACCACGAAGGGCGGCACGCCGATCCGCGTGAAGGATCTCGGCGTGGTGACGCAGGGCCCGATGATCCGCCTCGGCCAGTTTGGCGACGCTTACCACTGACAAGGACGGCACGCTCATCGACAACGACGATGTGGTCTCCGGCATCGTGGCGCTGCAAAAGGGCGCGAACGCCCAGCCGACCCTCGAAGGCATTCATCAGAAAGTGCAGCAGCTGAACGATCAGATTCTGCCCAAGGGCGTCAAGCATCGTTCCCTTCATCGACCGCAGCGACCTGCTCCACTTCACCACGCACACCGTGCTGCACAACCTGACCGAGGGCATGATCCTGGTCGTCATCATTCTGTTTCTCTTTCTCGGCAACGTGCGCGGCGCCCTCATCGTGGCGCTCACCATCCCGTTCTCGCTGCTGTTTGCCGCCATCTGTCTCGACCTGCAAGCACATTCCCGCCAACCTGCTCTCGCTGGGCGCGCTGGACTTCGGCATGGTCGTGGAAGGCGCTGTGGTGATGGTGGAGAACATCGTTCGCCATCTCGCGCACGCAACGAGGAGAACGGACGCGCCGATCCAGGCGAAGATTCGCGAAGCCGCGCACGAAGTGCAGCGGCCGGTCTTCTACGCCATCGCCATCATCATCACCGCCTATCTGCCCATCTTCACGCTGCAGGCCGTCGAAGGCCGCCTCTTCCAGCCCATGGCGTGGACGGTGGCCTTTGCGCTGCTGGGCGCGCTCATGTTTTCCATCATCCTGGCTCCGGTTCTGGCCAGCATGTTGCTCAGCAAAGGCGCAAAGGAGTGGAAGAACCCGGTGATGGAGTTTCTGCGGGAGCGCTACCGCCGCGGCGTCACCTGGGCCATTCATCATCATCGGTTCGTGCTCGGCGGGGGCGTGTGCGCCTGATCCTGGCCGTCTTTCTGGCGTTCAGCGGCGTCATCGGCTCTGAGTTTCTGCCGCATCTGGACGAGGGCTCGCTGTGGGTGCGCGGCACTCTCGAACAAAGCGTCGGGCCCGACGAAAGCATCCGCGTTGCCAACCAGGCCACGCATCTTGCTCTGCTCGTTTCCCGAAACCACCGAGTGCACCAGCCAAACCGGCCGGCCGGACGACGGAACCGACCATACCGGCTTTTTCGACACCGAGTACTTTGTCGGCCTGAAGCCGAAAGAACGAGTGGCGGCCGATCTTCCACGAGAACAAAGACAACCTGATCGCCTCAATGAACCTCGAGCTCGAGCAGAAATTTCCCGGCGTGATCTGGGGCTTCTCGCAGCCCATCGAGGACAACATGGAGGAGGCGGTCAGCGGCGTGAAAGGCGAGCTGGCCACCAAAGTCTATGGCGCCGACCTGCATACGCTTGAAGACCTGGCGAGCCAGGTTGCGGCGCGTGATGAGCCGCGTGAGGGGCATTACCGACCTGGGCGTCTTTCAGGTGACCGGCCAGCCCGACCTGGATGTTACCGTCGACCGCGCGAAGGCGGCGCGCTGGCAGAATCAATGTCTCCGACATGCAGGACGCCATCCAGACCGCCGTCGGAGGCAACGCCCTCACCCAGGTACTGAAGGGCGAGGAAGTCTATAACCTCACGCTGCGCTATCTGCCCCAGTACCGAGACACACGGGAAGCCATCGAGAATATCCGCCTGCTGTCGCCTTCGGGCGAGCGTGTTTCGCTGGCCCAGCTCTGCGATGTGCGCGAAGCCGACGAAGGCTCCGAAATCTATCGCGAAAACAACCAGCGCTATGTCGCCATCAAGTACAGCGTGCGCGACCGCGCCTCTGGGCGACGCCGTGCGCGAGGCCATTCAAAAAGTGAACGCCAGGTCAAGCTGCCGCGCGGCTATCACATCGCCTGGGAAGGCGAGTACCAGAGCGAGCTGCGCGCCGAAGCGCGCATGGCCATCATTGTGCCGCTGACCGTGCTGCTGATCTTCATCATTCTCTACTCGATGTACAAGTCGTTCAAATGGGCGATTCTGATTCTGGCCACGGTGGCGATGGCCAGCATCGGGCGGATTGCTGGTGCTGCTGGTTACCGGCACACGAATTCAGCGTCTCTTCGGAGGTGGGCTTCCTGGCGCTGTTCGGCGTCTCCGTCCAGTCCGGCGTCATCCTGCTGGAATACATCAACCAGCTGCGCGCGCGCGGCAATACGATTGAGGAGGCAGCCGTCGAGGGAGCCGTGGTGCGGCTGCGCCCCATCATGATGACCATGCTGGTGGCCACGCTGGGCCTGCTTGCCCGCCGCGCTCTCGCACGGCATCGGCTCCGACTCGCAGCGGCCCTTCGCCATCGTGATCGTTGGCGGACTGATGACCAATCTGCTCATGAGCATCTTCCTGCTGCCCACGCTCTATGTATGGGTGGCGCGCGAGAACGATATATTGCCGGAAGTTGACTCGAATAACGAAGTGTTCTGAAAAGCAGGGACTGGCTGTATCGACAGATAAATTCTCTTCAAGGAACTGATACAGGATTCGACTGTCATTCTGAGCCGGGGTGGGGTGCGAGTACGGATGAGGGCGCGCCACCCTAACTAGATAGGGTGCGAAGTCGAATCGGATATGTTCCCCATTGCAAACGCATTCACCCCTCTTTTACTTCATGTGCCTTCAAATCTCCATTGGCGCCAGCAAACCGGCCAACCCAACCCGCCTGTGGACACGTAGCTCCGGTCTCCGATGACGTTTCCAAAACACACCTTAGGGTGTCGTCCGGTCCCTCGCCTCTGGGGACCGCGCATGGTGCCGTCCAATCCTCGTGTCAAGCCCTCATCCCAACCCGTCCTTGCGGGACTCGCCCATAATAAGATGATTTGAATCACGTTGTTCCCCACTCGCTCCGCAAAAAAATCTCCCGCAAACTTTGCGGATTATTTTGGCGCTTTGGCGGACAATCAATTCAGGATCGCCAATCGAGTAAATCCATGTTCTCCGCACTGTAGCCATTCTGAGCGCAAACTGCGAACTGTTTCCTGTTTACTGTTTCCTGCCTTTCTTCTAACTCCTTTGCTTTCACATTTCTGCAAATAAGTCGTTTGTTATCGCATTTTTGCAGCCAAATGCACCCGCCAACCCAATGAAAACCACAACACTTATTTTCAGAAAGCATGCGGAGGGGAGAGGGTCGATTCTTGCGGTACGGACCGGCCACATTGCTGTATACTTTGAACCGGGGGCATATCTGGCGCTGCGGCGAGTCTTCGCATCCCGCCCGCATCGGTTTCATTCCTCGCGCAGCACTTCCAGCGGCCGCAAGCCGAGAATCCGGTAGCTTGCGATCCAGCCCGTGGCCGTAGCCAGCACCGCGGTCCCGGCCAGCGCCATCATCGTCGCGCTCCATTCGATGTGGAATGCGATGTCGAGGCGGTGCAGAAGCACGCGCGTGAGCAGGTTGGCGAACAGAACGCCCACTGCGCCGGCCAGCAGGCCCAAAACGCTGAACTCCACGCTGAACGTGCGCACGATGCGCATCCGCGTAGCGCCCAGCGTCTTCAGCACCACCGCCTCCTGCATGCGCCGGAAACGCGTGCTGGCGATGCTTGAGGCGAGAATCGTCAAGCCCGCCAGAATCGAGAAGCCGGCGAGCAGCCGGACCACGAAAGTGATCTGATCGACCACGTTCTCGATGCGCTCCAGCACATCGGCCACGTTGATGATCGTGATGGTGGGATACGCAGTGAAGAACGCGCGCTCCATCTCTGCAACTTGCTTCGGATCGATGTGCGCGCCGCCGTACCAAGTGGCCGGCTGATCCGCGATCTGCCCGGAAGGCAGAACAAACTGCACGCGCGCGCCCAGGTGCTGGCCATCTGCGCGGTAGATGGCTGCAACTTTGAGCGCTTTCGTTGTTCCGCCGGTTTCAAGCTCCACGGCCGAGCCCACGCCGACATGCAGGCGGTTGGCCACTCCATCGCTCACCGCAATCTGAGCCGCGCCCGTGTTCGTCCACCAGGCGCCTGCTGTCACTTTGTCGCCCTCGGGCGGCGTGTCGGCCCAGCTCAACTCGGCGCTCTCCAACATGCGGCGCGGATAGTGCTGGCCTCTCATCTGTTCCACCGGTTGGCCATTGATCGAGAGGAACCGTCCCATCACGACTGGAATCAGATTCAGTTGCTGGCTCACGCCCGGCTGATGCGCAAAGAACGCTTTTACTCCTGCAACCTCGTCGGTACGGATGTCTATTAAGAACACATTGGGCAGCTTGGGCGAAGCCGTCTCGCGCAAATCGCGCAGCAGATCCTTCTGCATCAGAAAGACCGCGAGGATCAGCATCACTCCCGTGCCCAGCGCCGCCATCACCGCGGCGGACTGATTTCCTGGCCGGTAAAGATTGGCCAGCCCGTGACGCAGCGAAGAAGGTAGCCGGAGCCGCGTGCGATCGAGCAGCAATCGCACGGCTGCCAGCGCCGCGGCCGCCATGGCCAGCAGAACGATCAGCGCAATGGTGAACAGCAGAGCAAACCACGCGCCCACCTTCGGCGAATCGGAGAGCGCCCACGCAATCCCTGCCAATGCGGCGATCACTGCCGCGGCGATTCCCAGCTGCAGGCGTCGCGCCCACCAGCGCGCAAACCATCCGCCAATGCCCGGCGCTCCCTGCTCCACCAGCCTGCGCAGCACCAGCACCGGCCTTACTGCGCGCACGTCGAGCAGCGGCGGCAGGCAGAACAGCAGCGTGGTCAACAGTCCCGTCCCCAGTCCGGCCAGCGCCGATTGCCACGGGAACTCAAGCATCACATGCACCGGAAGCAACGTGCCGAATGCCGCGGGCAGCGCGGCCATCACAGCCACGCCCGCGGCCACGCCCAGCAAGCCGCCGGCAAGGCCCAGGCCCAGCGTCTGCAAAAGAAAGATGCGCAGCAAATCCGCGGAGTCTGCGCCCAGTGCCTTCAGAATCGCCAGCATGTCCATGCGCTGCTCGAGATGCGCGTGCATGGCCATGGCCACGCCGATCGCGCCCAGAACCATGGCCACAAGGCAGATGAGGCTCAGGATCGACGTTGCATTGTCCAGGCCGCGGGTGAGCGCGGGATTTCCCTCGCGATAATCCATCACCTGCGCCTCGGGCAGCGCCGCTTCCAGTTGCTTTCGCACCGCGGCCGTTTCGGCATCGGCGGTGAGTCCGCGCGACGGTTTGTCCGGCAGCTTCACGAGCAATCGCCGGCTTGCGCGGCTGCCCGGAGCCAGCAAGCCGGTGCGCGCCAGCGCCGCTTCCGAGATCATCACGCGCGGCCCCAATCCCGCACCGGCAGTAATGCGATCCGGCTCCTGCTTCAGCACCGCCGTGATGCGAAAGTCGATGCCGCCCAGCCGCAGCGTGTCGCCCACATGCGCATTCAACCGGATGAGAAACTCATCCGCGACCACAGCCGAGTCGCCTTTGAGCGCCTGCCGCAACGGCATCGCCGGTTCCAGCTCGGCCGTTCCATAGTACGGATACTCGGCCGGATCGACGGCCTTGAGCGAAACCAGCAGCGGCACGGAATCCGTCGGCACCGAGGCCATGGAGACCGTCTCAGTTACCCATGTGGAGCGGATCGCGCCGCCGCTTTGCGCTTCGATCGCCGCGATCTTGCTCAACTCGTCCGGCGTGGGTGCGCGGAAAATGCGCGCGCTCAAATCGCCCGCCAGCAGCGAGCGCGCTTCTGCGCCCAATGTTGCCCTGAAGCTGTCGCTCAATCCGCGCACACCCACCAGAGCAGCCACGCCCACGGCTACCGACAGCACCACAAAGCCGAACTTGCCGGGCGCGGACTTCAAGTCGCGCCAGCCGATGGCCGCGGCGCGATTCCAGCTCAATGCGCGCTTGGCCATTCTTCTCCTTGCGGCCGATTTGTGTCTGTTGGCATCGGGCCCGGCTTGGAATCTTCGACGATAAGGCCATCCTTGAGTACGATCTTGCGATCGGCGCGGCTGGCCACTTCCGGGTCGTGCGTTACCAGCACCAGCGTCGTACCAGCTTTGCGATTCCGTTCGAGCAGCAGATCGAGAACCATCTTTCCATTCACCGAGTCCAAATTGCCCGTGGGCTCGTCGGCCATTACGATCGGCGGCCCGGCCACAAACGCGCGCGCCAGCGCCACGCGCTGCTGCTCGCCGCCGGAGAGTTGGATGGGATAGTGTTCCACGCGCTCACCCAAACCCACCTCGTCGAGCAGACGGCGTGCCTGCTCCAGTCCACTGCCTTCCAGGTTGAGCTCATAGGGAAGCAGCACATTTTCGAGAGCGGTCAGTGTTTGGATGAGCTGGTAGGACTGAAACACGAAGCCGATCTTGCGCCCGCGCACCGCGGCCAGTTCCGTCTCCGCCAAATTGTGGATAGGCACGCCATCCAGCCATATCTCGCCCTCGCTGGGCGTGTCGAGACCGGCAAGCAGTCCCAGCAGCGTGCTCTTGCCGCTTCCGCTCGCGCCCAGGATGGCCACAAACTGCCCCGCGGGAATGTCCAGCGAAATTCCCTTGAGAATCTCCACGCGCCGCGAGCCGTTCTGAATCCACTTCTTCGCGCCTTTAACCTGGATCAAATTAATCTCCTGCCACTCGCAGTGTAATTGGACGATCCTCTGAGCTTTGGCGCGGATGCGCCCTCGCGCGCACGGCTACACTATTTACGTGGACGTTCGGCGCGTGGTTCCGGTCGCTTTTTCTCTGTTTCTGCTGGCCGGGCCGCTCCATGCCGCCGATCAGCCGGTCGCTCATCGTTCAATCCTGGTTTGCTACGGCGACAGCATCACCGCCGGCCACGGACTTCCCTACGGCCAGGCATATCCCGATTTTCTGCAGAAGATCCTCGATGCGCGCGGCTATGCGTACAAGGTAATCAATCAGGGCACGAGCGGCGCCACCACAAAGGATGCGCTCGCCGCGCTGCCCTACGTCCTGCGCATGCACCCTGCCATCGTGGTTGTGGAGTTCGGCGGCAATGACGGGCTGCGCGGCCTGCCTGTCAGCCAAACGCGCAATAATCTCGACCAGGTGCTCACTGCCTTCGAGAACGCCCATGTGAAAATCGTGCTCGCTGGCATCACGCTTCCGCCCGATTACGGCCCGGACTACATCCGGTCCTTCGATCGCATATTCAGCGATCTGGCGGCGAAGCACCATGTGGCATTTATACCCATGCTGTATCGGAACCTGATTCACGTTCCGGGAACCATTCAGGACGATGGCATCCATCCTACGGCCAAGGGTTCGGCGATCATTGCAGAAACGGTCTTTTCGGTCTTGAGGCCGCTTCTGCGCAAGAGTCCGTGAGCCGGTTTGGCGCCGGAAAATGCAAGAGCCGGGATCTCTCCCGGCTGCTCTTGTTCTGCTGATTGAATTTTGGGGCAACGGCTCCGTTATGCCTTGGCAGTGGCCAGAGCTTTCAGGCGTGCGTTCAAGCGCTTCTTGTAGCGCGAGACGGTATTGGAGTGCAGGACGCCCTTCTTCACGCTCTTGTCCAGTGCCGAAACAGTGGCGCGGTACTGCGCTGTGGCGGCCTTGGCGTCGCCCTTCGCCAGCGTCTCGCGCAAGGCTCGCAGGCTCGTGCGAACGCGGCTGCGGTTGGCGCGGTTAACTTCAGTGCGGGTTTCGGTCTGGCGGACGCGCTTGAGCGCCGATACGTGGTTTGCCATGGTTTTGCTTCAATCTCCAAAACCTGAATTGCAGGGGACTGTCCTGATTTTCAGGAAAAATGATGCGGGGTTGAAGGCAGATCGAGCCGCATCCCTCGCAATCTCTAAGTTTACGGGAATCCGCAGGGCGGGTCAATCTTGTCGGCAGCGTCCTGCTCGGCGCGCGCCAAAGAAAAAGGGCCGGATGCGATCCAGCCCCCACACAAGGAGAATCCCCCAATTCAGTGCTGGTAATTCTCAGCTGAGTCCCATTAGACGGCGGTGAAACCTTGCGCGCAATCATCCGTTAGAGCTATTACGAGTATGAGTTACCGATGGTGCATAGACGGTTTGACCCCGTTTCGGCCGCCCGGTATACTCGAACTTGCGTCAAGCGGGAGTAGCTCAGTGGTAGAGCATCGCCTTGCCAAGGCGAGGGTCGCGAGTTCAAGTCTCGTCTCCCGCTCCATTCCGCATCTTCCCGGAGCATTTCGGCCGGTTGGATCGCGGCGTGGACCGATCCGCATCCGGTGAGGCGGGCAGCCCGAGGCGCGGTACCCAAGTGGTAAGGGAGAGGTCTGCAAAACCTTTATGCGCCGGTTCGATCCCGGCCCGCGCCTCCAAATCCTTCAGCAGTTTGCATCCCAGTCATGATCGAGCCGAACGGGGAAGTTCCCTTCTTCGCCGCGGAACCCTGGTTGGCGTTGGGCGCTTGGGAAAGACACGAGATAACTACAATTACGCGCTCTCGCATCGATATACCACGGCTGTAAGTTCCGTAGCAAAGTTCTAACGGTGCGGCTTCATCCCAAAATTGTCGGGCGTGCTCTTCGATCGAAGCACACGCAAATGACCGTCGCATCATGATTCACCCGGGAACATGAACGGATGCCGCCGGACGGCGGCCGCTTGTCAGACAACCCACCTCTAATTAAGAATTGCTTGCGCTCAAAGTGGCGGAATTTCCCCACCTGAGCCACAAAGATCTTCTCGCTCAGCCTCAGCCTGAATCCATGCGAGAGATGCCATTTTTTGAGGAGTGATGCTCATGAAGCGGAGACACAGCCCCAGGAATTTCCAGGCAAGCGATGGTTTGACACGCCGCCGGTTCCTCCAGACTTCCACCACAGCGCTGGCCGGCGCGACGCTCCTCCCGTCGCTGGCGCTGGCAGAATCGCAGCCATCAGACGCCGTGCTGCCGGCCGGCATGAGCCTCAATTGGGACCAAACGAAAATCGAAACCGTGAACGCCAAGCGGTCGCAGGCATCCCTCGACGGCCTCTGGCGCTTCATGCCGGCCGTTGCCGGACAGACCGCCCCGCCGAAGCTGGGCTGGGGGTTTATGAATGTGCCGGGCAGTTGGGCGACGCGTCAGGTTGAGGACAGGTCTGCCAACTTAGTTGTGTCCACCAGGCTGCAGAGTCCGCTTATGGTTCGCGGCAGCGGACCGCAATGGGAACACTATGAGGATGGGTCGCACGTGGCCAGCGCGTGGTACGAGCGCCAAGCGACGATTCCTGCCGAATGGCAGGGCCGCGTGGTCAGCCTGCGCTTTGACCGGGTCTGCACCGACGCGATCGTTTATGTCAACGGCCAGGAATGTGGCAAGGTGCCCTGGCCCTGGGGCTCGGTCGACATTACGCATGCGATCACGCCGGGCCAGGCGGCAAATGTCCAGGTGCTCGTGGCCGCCATCGCGGACTCGCAGTCGGTGGGGAGCTTCATGCAGAACGCTTTTATGGCCGTCACCTACAGCGCGGCCCGGCTCGCGACGCGGGGTTTGACGGGCAGCGTGTACTTGGAAAGCCGGTCATCCGAGGCGCACGTGAGCGGCGTGTTCGTGCGTACTTCCACGCGAAAAAAGGATGTTGCGCTGGATGTGGACCTGAGCGGCGTGAAGCAGGCAGGCCGGGTACATTTCGTTGCGGATATGCTGAACGAAAAGGGCGAGGTGGAGAAGAGCTTCACGGCGGACGCGGCAGTGGAGACCAAGCCAGCGCAGACGGTTACGGTCTCCTGGCCCTGGACGAATCCTCGCCTGTGGGACGTGGATCAGCCCAACCTCTATACCCTCCGGCTGACCGCGACAGGGACTGGTGTGGATGACCAGTTCAACCAGCAATTCGGCTTCCGGGAGTTCTGGGTTGAAGGCCGGCAGTTTTACCTTAACGGCACCGTGATCCACCTGCGGCAGCCTTGCTTTTACAATGGCCCACTCGGCGAGATTGGAGACAACTTTTCGGAATTCGGCTCCTGGAAACCGGATACACGCGGTGACGATACAGACTCCGGAAAGGAACTCGACTGGGCGGATCATAAAGGGTACCTGGCGGCAGCGTATGTTCTCGACGCCGACAAATACATGATGGATCCAAGCAAAAATCTTATCTGGGAACAAAGCCGGCAGCGTGCCCTGGAGCGCGCTGGCGTGTGGATGCGTTACTACCGCAATCACCCCTCCGCGGTGATGTGGATCTCTGGTGCGAATTTCTTCAACAACGCGGTCGATTTGGATCCGCGTCACCTGGGCCGCCACGGCTGGGCTGAGAGCAACCCGCTCTGGCAGCAGCTTATGGTTGATGCCAGGCAGATGTTCGCTGAGATCAGGAAGCTGGACCCCACGCGGGTCTATTACAGCCACGAGGGCTCCGATACGGGCGATGTTCACTCAGCGAACTGCTATCTGGACCTGCTGCCGCTCCAGGAACGCGAGGAATGGTTGAGCGCCTGGGCAGAGAGCGGCGAGATGCCGATTACGATGACCGAGTTCGGCACCCCAGTGGACGGCACGTTCCGGCGCGGACACGATGGCTATCGCACCAACATCACCACCGAACTCTTATTAACCGAGTACACCGCCATTTACTTTGGCGCCGACGCCTATGCCTCGGAGGAGCCCAAGTACCGGCAATTGCTCAACAGCCGGTTCCTCGGTGGAATGAGCTACAAGGCCCCAGAGGAGCACTTTGACCGATTTGACCAATTCGCCGACACGCACAAAATCCAGGATCTCTTCCGCACGAACACCTGGAGAAGCTGGCGCACCGCGGGACTGCCGGGCGGCCTGCGCATCTGGTCGTGGATGCAGGATGCGCTCAAGCAGATCAACTTCCCGACCTTGGCGTGGATCGCCGGGCCAGTAGGGGCTTACACCGCCAAGGATCATCACTTCGGTGCCGGCCAGAAATTCCAGAAGCAGTTCGTCCTGATCAACGACACACGCCAGCCGCAGGATTTTACAGCCAGCTGGATCGCCACCGCCGGCGGCAAAACTGTGGGCCAGGGCAAGCTGCACGGCGTCTTGGCGGTTTCGGAGATTCGCAAAATGCCGATCGAGATCACCGCGCCCCAGGTGGAGGCCGGCGGCAAGGCCGACGGCCAGATCACGCTCTCCGCCACGGTCGGGGAGGCGGCGCACCAGGACTCCTTTGCGTTTCGCGTCTTTGGCGAAGATCAACCGGCCAGCGGCGACATTGCCATGGTTGATCCGGACGGCCTGACCAGCAAGCTGCTGGCGAACCTCGGCTATACGCACGAGACCTGGAACGGCGCCGCGGCATCGTTGGTGGTGGTCGGCCGCAATGCTTTGAAGGATGACCCGGCGCTGGCTGCCAAGCTGGAGCCTTTCGTACAGGCCGGTGGCCGGGTGTTGATTTTGTCGCAAGACCCCGGCTGGATGGTCGAATCTCTCGGATGGCGGGTGTGTCCGAAGGTGAGCCGGTATGTCTTTCCCACTCCCAATTCCCCGGCCGCTCAGGGAATCGACGCCGACGACCTGCGCGACTGGACGGGCAGCAGCACGTTGATTGAAGCCTACCCGAAATACGAGGGAGATTACCTCCGAGGGGACGAAGGCAGCCAGCCCTACGCAGGGTGGCATTGGGGCAACCGCGGTGGGGTCAGCAGCGCGGCGATTGAGAAGCCCCACCGCAGTGGCTGGACCCCCCTGCTGGAGTGCGAGTTTGACCTGGCCTATACGCCGCTGATGGAACTGGACTACGGCCAGGGGCGGCTGATCGTCTGCACGCTGGACCTGGAAGAACATGTGGCGTTAGACCCGGCGGCGCGGCGGATGGCAGAGCGCGTGATGGATTACGCGCTGCACGCGCCATTGGCGCCGCGAGTGAGCAAGGTGGTGTATCTGGGCGGTAGTGCGGGCGCGGCTTGGCTGGACAACATTGGGGTGAGTTATCAGCGGTCGGACAGGCTGGACACGAGCGCAGGCCTGGTGCTGGTCGGCGCGGATGCGACCGTTGATACGGCCGCGCTCAACACTTACCTGCAACAAGGCGGCAAGGCATTCTTCTTGCCGCGTGCGCAGGCAGACGGGTGGCTGGGCACCACCTTGAACCCGGCGGCATCCGATTTCGCCGGCTCGCTGTCGGCGCCGGACTGGCCCCAGGCAAAGGGTCTGAGCGCGTCCGACCTTCGCTGGCGCACCCACCTGGACACCCCCCCTTGGATCCTGAGCGGCGGTGTAGAGATCGGGGCGGGTGGCCTACTGGGCCGCAAAGTGGTGGGGGAGGGTGTGGCGATCTTCTGCCAGGTGGACCCGGATCGCTTCCACGCCGACGACAAGACGTATTTTCGCTACACCCGCTGGCGGGCCACGCGCGCCGTGGCCCAGTTGCTGGCCAATCTGGGTGCCAGTTTCGCGGCGGACAGCCGGTTCTTCCAACCGCGCAAACCGGTCGTTAACCCGGATCGCATGTGGGTCGCTCCGGATGGGGATCGCTCGGGGCACGATTGCGAACCGCCCATACCTAGCCGCTTGTTGGATCTGCCTCCGACAGCCATGCCCGAAGCAGCCAAGGTCGGCTATTATCACCCCGACTATCGCACGGATTTCCCGCTGGGAGACAATCCCTACCGCTTTTACCGCTGGTAAGCGTAGAGAACCCGGCTTTCATGAGCCGTGCAGCCGTACCTGTGCGATTCCGGCAGGAGTGGCTTCAGGAACCAGCTGATTCTGTTCGACTTCTAGCCGGAAACTTGTGCTACGATTGGGCGGAATTGCCCAGGTGAAATATTAGCTAAAGCTGCGTTCTGCTGAAACGCCAAATTCTCATTCTGCAGTCAAAGGACATGACCCTGACAGATCAAACCAGACGCGAGCCTTCCAATGGCCGCTATTCAGCGCATCGAACCGGTGCATTGTATTTAGTGTTGATCTCTTGCGTCGCTGCTCTTGGGGGACTGCTATTCGGATACGACACAGCGGTGATCTCGGGCGCCATCGATCTTTTGCAAAGCCATTTTTCACTCAGTCCAGGTGCGGCGGGATGGGCTGCCAGCTCAGCACTAGCTGGATGCGTCGTAGGAGCGATAGTAGCCGGTCTGGCTGGCGATTTGTTAGGTCGCCGCAAGACTCTCCAAATCTCTGCAATCTGCTTCTTGCTCTCCGCGATTGGAACCTCACTCGCGGTTTCCTTAACATGGTTCGTCTCGTTTCGCATTGTTGGGGGAATTGGTATAGGCGCTGCATCGATCGCAAGCCCTCTATACATTTCTGAAATCGCTCCGAAAAAATGGCGTGGCCGCCTGGTGACGCTAAATCAACTGGCCATCGTCTTCGGCATGTTGGTGATATACACAGTCAATTACGCCATTCGCCGCAATGGAACCACTCCCTGGAACGAGACGATTGGATGGCGATGGATGTTTGCCTCCGGGATCCTGCCGTCTCTGGTTTTGTTTGGGCTATTGTTGATTGTCCCGGAAACAACTCGTTTCCTGTTGATGCACGGCCGCCGTGCGGAAGCGGAAAAAGTGGCAAGGCGGGTTGGTTCCGAGGCGCTGGAGAGCATCTCCGACGCGCCTGCGGTTACCGGCACTCGCCGCGAGCACTTAGCCAGAGTTCTATGGCTAGGAGTTATCCTCGCCATATTGCAGCAAGTCACCGGCATTAACGTCTTTATGTACTACGCACCGGAGATATTCAATCATATAAGTCATTCCAGAAATCTATCCCTGCTTGAAACTATATTCCTCGGAGCAATAAATCTGTTATGTACAGTTGTCGCCATGGGTGTGGTAGATCGGGTGGGACGAAAACCCCTTCTCATCGGAGGGTCGATAGGCATGGGAGGGTGTCTGGTAGCCATGGGAGCGGCAGTGATGCGTTCAGATCCAGGGGCTTGGTCGTTGACGCTTGTCCTTGGCTATATCGCTTGTTACGCCCTTTCGGTTGGACCGGTTACATGGGTTGTTTTGTCTGAAATCTTCCCCGCGCACTTCCGTGCCAGAGCCATGGCGACTGCGGTAGCTGCTCTCTGGCTCGCAAACTTCGTGGTTTCGCAGACCTTTCTCATGTTAGACCAAAGCCCATTCCTTATTCGGCATTTCGGTCATGGCTTCTCGTTCTTTGTGTACGCCGGCTTCTGTATTTTGGAGAGTTGGTTCGTTTGGAGCAAAATTCCGGAAACTAAGAATCGTTCCCTGGAAGAAATCTCCGCATGGTGGACCACGTAGTAGAAAAAATCTGGAGGTGCAGCCGCCGGCTCCGTGTGCAAAACCAGCTTTAACGCACTTGCGGGAAGCCCAGGTCTACCTTGCTCCCTGCGGGATCGGGCCAACGGCTGGTGACCACTTTGGAGCGCGTGTAAAACTGAATGCCTTCCGGGCCGTACATGTGCAGATCGCCGAAGAGCGAGGACTTCCAGCCGCCAAAGCTGTAATAGGAAACAGGAACGGGAATCGGTACGTTGATGCCCACCATGCCCACCTCCACATCGAACTGAAACTGCCGTGCCGCACCGCCGTTCTGCGTAAAGATAGCCGTGCCGTTGCCGTAAGGGTTCTCATTGATGAGGTGAAGAGCCTCGGCGTAGCTCGCGACGCGCACCACGCTCAGCACAGGGCCAAAGATCTCCTGGTCATAGCAGCGCATGCCGGGCTTTGCATTGTCGATCAGCGAGGGGCCAAGAAAGTATCCCTTGGCGTGTGTCGCCGGATCAAGCCGCCCGTCGATGGAGAGAGTCGCTCCTTCAGAAACCGCTGTATCCAGGTGCGCCGCTACACGGTCGCGATGTTCACGAGTGATCAGCGGTCCCATCTCCACTCCGGGTTCCGACCCGGGGCCGACCTGAATACGGGCCGTCCGCTCGCGGATGGCGGCGATCAGCGGATCGGCAACATCCCCCACGGCGACCACCACGGAGATCGCCATGCAGCGTTCTCCGGCCGCTCCATAACCGGCGGAGACCGCGGCATCGGCGGCCATCGCGATGTCCGCGTCCGGCAGCACCAGCATGTGATTCTTGGCCCCGCCCAGCGCTTGCACGCGCTTGCCGTTGCGCGTCGCCGATTCGTATATATACCGGGCCACGGGCGTGGATCCCACAAAACTGATCGCCCGGATGTCCGGGTGCTCTAGCAGCCTGTCCACGGCAACTTTGTCACCTTGCACCAGGTTGAGAACGCCGTCCGGAATACCCGCTTCTTTCGCTAACTCCGCGATCAAAACGCTTGCCGAGGGAACCTTTTCTGAGGGTTTGAGAATGAATGTGTTGCCGCACGCAATCGCGTTCGAAAGCATCCACAGCGGAACCATGGCCGGGAAGTTGAATGGGGTAATGCCTGCAACCACACCCAGCGGCTGGCGGATCTGGTACACATCGACGCCCCGGCTGGCCTGCTCGGTATAGCCGCCCTTCAGCAGGTTGGGAACGCCGCATGAGAACTCGACGTTCTCCAGCCCGCGCGCTACCTCGCCAAGCGCATCCGCCAATGTCTTGCCATTCTCCAGGCTCACGATCTCGGCAAGCCGGCTGCGGTTTTTCGCGATCAGGTTTCGCAGGTTGAACAGGATTTCGGCGCGATTGGATAGCGATGTGCTTCGCCACCCGGACGAGGCAGCCTTTGCCGCCGCAACCGCGCGGTCCACATCTTCGACGCAGGCAAATCCTACCTCTGCAATCGCCTCGCCGGTTGCCGGATTTGTAATGATGCCGCTGCGCCCGGACGCTGCTTTCACTGGCTCTCCCTTGATCCAGTGCGTCACCGTAACGGGAGCCGATGTCTCTAAAGTGCTCATGGTCCTTCCACCGTTTCTACCCATTCTTTAAGGATGCCAATACAACCAAGAATTCGCTCATACAGGATACCCCAGCTCAATTCAGGGGGCCACGCTCTCCTGCATCGATCAAAGGCCTAGAGCCTGTTTTTAACCTTCCCGCGGGTGGCGCTGGGAACCAATTTTTCCTGAGTTCAAGAAGCGAGGAGCGAAGCATACCGGGGCCCCATGAACTCAGTTCATGGGGTGGATACCGGGTGTCTGCTAGCGACGAGCGACAAAGAAATGAGGAAAATTGGCCCCAGCCCTTCGGGTTGCGGCAAAAATCCGACCATACTTCGTTGTCGGCCTCGACCTTGGGGCCACCAAAGCCTTCGGCCTCCGCCTCGCCTGGCCGGATTTTTGCTCGCAACGCCACAGGTGCGAAAGTTGATAACAGGCTCTAGGTCAATCCTGTTTTCGATGAACAGCGCTCACAAGCGCGATTCAACCGGCTACGCCTGGCCGGCTTCCACTGGTACAGCATCCTTGAATACCGCGGTGCTGTCCGGCGATTCAGGCATCACAGGAAATCCAAAACCGCATTTAGGGCAACGCTCCGCGAGAACCTTTTGCTCCTGATGAAGGTCGTACGAGTTACTCGATATATGGGCACAGCAGGGACACACTCGAATCAGGCGCGTGCTCTTCAGTTCGAAGTTGGTGATGATGTCTTCCATGATGGCGCCGGTTCGTACCGCCCACTCTTTTGCCGCCTTGTGGTAGGTGTTCATGTGCCAGTCTTTGAGGGCCTCAAAGCTTGTCCACAGGCTGATTTCGTTGTACCAGGTGGGATCGTTGGGATGGACCCACCAGGTCAAGTGCAGGAACCCCGGTAAGGTCTTCAGCTGATTGCCCGTTTCTCCGAACAGCAACCGGAATTTCTGGTATCCGTCCGGGCTCGAGAACCGCACTCGTTGCATGCTTTGATAAATGGCCATGGAACCTCCTCCGCGTTTGAAATGTGTAAATGAAAATTCTTAAAAATCAATACGGAGCGCCAACTGTCCTGCCCGGTTGCCGTTCTGTCACGCTGCCTGCTCCGTGTTCAAAACGACAAACGTCGCAGGAGCGCAGTTGGCCGGTGGCGCTTAGCTGGTGTGATTCAAAAATTTGGTGAACGTGGCTTCAAGCCAGCATTTGGCGCTTTCCGAGAGGTGTAGGCCCATCCTGCCGCAGGCGCTAAGCCTAATTTGTTCACTCGCACCTTGAAATCTTACGGTCAGTATGATCCGTTAGTACAAAACCTCTGCCTCCAGGTTCGCCGAAAAATTTGCCGCCTCAGATCCAGTACCACGCTTCGGCTTCATACAATTGGCGTGACAGGACCGCCCCCGTCTTTCCAGACGTTGAAAACGGCTTCCCACACAGAAATTTTTCCGTCTCGCACGGTCCAGAACTCGATGCCGCGGCCCCGCATCTTTTGCCCGGTCTGCGCGTCCTCCCAGTCACCCTCCCACAAGCTGCCCACCTTATCATCGTCTACCATCCTCAGGTGCTTCGTCAGCCTGTAGTTCCGCTGCCGGGCAAAGCGCGCACGCAAAAAGCGTTCCAGCCCGGCCTTGCCGCAAATCTCGGGAATATCGGCAAACCGGACGACGACATCGTCTGTAAAAGCGCCGAGGCAAGCCTCTATGTCCGCCGACCCAAACGCACGTTCCGCTTCACCTACCATGCGCATTGCCGTTTCCCGTCCAACGCCGCCTGTCGTCTCGATGGTCATGCCCAACTCCCTCTGCTCTCAATTGCCTTGCGGCCATCAACCGGCCTCTTAAATGTCGCAGACCCCGTTTCGCTCGCCTGAGTATGCTTCTGCCTGTGCCTGCGGCTCATGAGTTTCACTCCTGACAAAGCAGCATTCCTTAACGGATTCAGACTGTGACTGGGCGAGAACCTTTACGCGGTTATAGCGGGGGATCGATCTCCGGGGTTGAGCGCAGATTATTTGATAATAGTCTTGCCTGTCAAGATTCTGTTCAGCGGGGTGGTGGACGGAACGGCGCTACTCGTTGCCAACCGCGATTTCGTGCAGCCAACCGGGGGCTTTAAGCAGCTCGCGAGGACGCGAGCCATCCGCCGCGCCGACCAGGCCATCGCGCTCCATCAAATCGATCAGATGCGCGGCGCGTCCGTAGCCGATGCGCAGCCGCCGCTGCAGCAGCGACGTAGAGGCCTTGCCGAATTCAAAGACCAGCCGGACCGCATCGTCAAACATCGGATCCTCTTGATTAGCGTCATCGCTTGCGCCTTCCATCGCGCCGCGCTCATCCTTGGGTGACTCAAGGAACCCTTCGACGTACTCCGCTGTGCCTTGCGACTTCCAGAAATCGACCACGCTTGCGGTTTCCTTTTCGCTCACGTACGGGGCGTGCAGGCGCATCAGGCGGCTCGTGCCCGGCGGCAGAAAGAGCATGTCGCCCCGGCCCAACAGCGCCTCGGCCCCATTGGTGTCGAGAATCGTCCGGGAGTCCACTTTCGTTGCCAGCCGAAAGCTGATGCGCGTGGGAACATTGGCCTTGATGAGGCCGGTGATGACGTCGACGCTGGGCCGTTGCGTGGCCAGAATCAGGTGAATCCCAACGGCGCGCGCCATCTGCGCCAGGCGGGTTACTGACTCCTCGACGTTGGCGCGGTCGAGCATCATCAGATCGGCTAGCTCGTCGATGATGATGACGATATATGGCAGCGGCTCCTCTTCGTTCTCCCCTGACTCTTGTCCAAAGAGTGAAAGGGTGGAACCCTCGAAAAGTTTGTTGTACTGGTCGATGTGGCGCACGCTGCGGCTGGCCAGCAGCTTCAGCCGCCGCTCCATCTCGCGCACCGCGTTGCGCAGCGCGTTCGCCGCCAGCTTGGGCTCGGTAATGATGGGCGTAAATAGGTGGGGAATGCCTTCGTACATGCCCAGCTCCACGCGTTTGGGATCGACCAGAATCAGCCGCACCTGATGAGGCGTGGTGCGGTAGAGCAGGCTCATGATCATGGCGTTGATGGCCACGGATTTGCCCGACCCTGTCGATCCGGCGATAAGAATATGCGGCATCGACGCCAGATCGGCGGTCACGATTCGCCCATTGATATCTTTCCCCATCGAAAGCGTGAGACGCGAGCGTGCCTTGACGAAGGTTTCGCTCTCAATCACGTCGCGCAGATGAATCGTCTCGCGCTCGTGGTTCGGCACCTGAATGCCGACCGTGCTCTTACCCGGCATGCGCTCGATCAGGATGCTCTCGGCGCGCATGGCCAGGCACAGATCGTCGGCCAGCCCTGTCACGCGCGAGTATTTCACGCCGGCTTCGGGCTTGAACTCGAACGTCGTCACCATAGGACCGGGATTGATCTGCACCACCTGCCCGCGAACGTCGAACTCGGCGCACTTTTCAACCAGCACCTTGGCCTCTTCGCGCAACTCGCCTTCGCGCACGGATTGCGGCGCTTCGCCCAAACTCAACAGTGAGCTCGAGGGTAATTTAAAGCCGCTCACATTCTTGGGTGCAATCGCAACCGCGTGCACTTCGGCGTCGGCGCGGCCGTGGATCGCAATCTCACCCGCGTGCTCATGCCGCGGCTCGGGAGCTGGTTCGTGCTTCGGGGCTGGCCAGGGATCCAGCGGGCGCGCGGCCACAGGCTGCAATTGCGTGGGTTGCAGGGGCTGAGGAGCCGCTGCCGGCGCAGGCGTCGCCACTGCCGTTTCCGTCGCGCTGCGTTCCCAAATGCTTGGCCTGCGCTGCGTAATGGGAATCGCCTCTTCGATCCGTTCATCCGGCTCGTGCTGCATCTCCTTGCGCTGGTAAGCGGGAATCTCATCCAGCGGATCGGGCTGAGTTGCGCGCCGCCGCAAAAAGAACGAGAGCAATCGGTCCCGCAGGCTGGCAGGAGCCTCTGCCTCCGCGTCCGGCTCGTCGGCGGTCACAAGCTTCGGGAAAGGTACGGCCTGATTTCGGCCCACCCGCGCTGCTTCCCGTTCCGCGCGCATCTCCTCCCGCTCCTCGCGGCGATTGCGCCACTCCTCACGCCACGCGGCAAAGCGCGTCCAGCGCTCTGCAATGCTGTCGCGGATGGTCCAGAAACTGATTGCCGAGGCAAAGTAGAGCCCACAAGCGGCCAGTACGGCGGCGACCATCCATGCGCCCTGCATGTTCAGGTAGACCACCAGAATGCCCGCTGTCACACGTCCCACCACGCCTTCCACCGGGATCATGTGCAGCCACCGCCAATGCCACGGCAGCAGCCCAAATACCGCGGGCAGAAACAGTAGCGTCAACACCGTGCCAACCCACCGCAGGATGGGCGAGCCGCCGGGCCGCGAATGTATCCAGGTCCATCCCATGCCTCCCAGCCACAGGGGAATAAGAAACGCCGTCAGCCCCAGCGACTGCAGCAGCAAGTCGCTGATGTATGCGCCAAACAGGCCGATCCAGTTGCGCGCCGTGGCCGCATCCGTTGCCGTGTTCAGCGAGGGGTCTGAGGCGTGGTAGGTCGCCAGGGCGAGGAAAAGAAGCAGCGACAGCAGCAGCAGCACCAGCCCCAGAAACACGTTCAGGGGGCGGCTGCGCGTGGGTGCCAGAACTATGCGAACGGGCTTCATCATGAGGGCGGTCCCGCTCTCCGTCTGCCGCACAGGGTTTTATCGGCGGGCAGATGGAGCAGGCAAATCGACCCAGAGCAATCTCTATTATCGGCTCCTGTGGGGCCGGATTCGGGCGAATTGGATCGGGGGGGAATCATGGGCATTAACCGTGGATTCTGAGCGTTCTCGAATTATCCGGCCAAAGCGAAGGCGCGGCGCAGGTTACGCGGCAAGGTCCAGCTTGAACGCGAACTTGAATGACCTTGCCAGCCGCGAAATCGGGCTATAGAAGAACGCCTTGGCCTGCAACATACGAAATGAGGCGTCGGCGAGCCTGCGTTGGGACCGAAGCTGCAAAACACCTAACCCCCACTGGTATCGGATCCAGAAAAACCGGTAGTCGCCCGGGTGCTGGGCAACAAAATCATCAATCGCAGTCATCACTCCGTTTTTCTCGCCGCCCTCATTGAGAGCGTTTCTGTAGTCGCTGTTCAAGCCGCCCACTTCAGCCAGCTCGCTTTGGCCGCGAATCATGCCCTTCTGCGCGAATGGATGTCTGAACTCTGCCGGAATCGTCTCCGGCTGGTAATACAAATCGCGGCGGCCATACGGCCAATCGACATCGTGGAGAAAAACAAATCCGCCAGGCCTTAGCAAGGCGCGTTCGTGAATCAGGCGCAGTTCGTTGAAGACCGTATACCAGTTATGATCGCCGTCGATCAGGATGCAGTCGAATTTGGCGTCTGGGCCAATGCCCCCGCCGGGAGCCAACGCATCCAGGCTATTGCTCTTGATGACATGAACTCGGGAGTCGCCTGCATATTTTGCCCCAAGGTCCTCGTCTATACAGGGGTCGATTACCGTGTGGCTGTCCAGCGGCAGCTTCAGGAAATAGTCCGTGCTGGTTCCTGTGCGGGCGCCAATCTCGCAGATGGACTTCCACTGCCGTTTGCGGGCCAAAGGAGCAATGTAGTGGCGTACGAAGGTTCGCATCTTGCCTCAGCTTGGCATTAGTGTCCTGTCTCTAAAGTTCGCATCATAAAATTCGATGTCATCCTGAGCGAAGTTTGGCCGGTTTTTCGGCCAAACGGAGTCGAAGGATCTGCGGTTGTTCTTTGGAACTTATGTCACGAACTTCTGAAACACCACACTAGTGTCCGATCACTCTCGCGCCCCAAATCAGCAGTGCGCCGCCCAGCAGGATCCGGTAGATGGCGAACATCGTGAAGCCGTGCTTGCGCACCCAGGCAAGAAACCACTCCACCACGCCCAGCGCCACAACAAACGAGACGACGATACCGATAATCAGCACCACCCAGCGTTCGTGGTTCATAGTCACCTGCGCGGCGGCTGCGCCGGCCATACCGGCGGCTTTGCTGGGATGAATCTCTTTCAGCAGATCCCAGCCGGTTGCGGCAATCATCGTCGGAATGGAGAGCAGGAAGCTGAACTCGAGCGCCGATGGCCGGTCGAGTCCCGCAAGCTGCCCGGCGGCGATCGTCGACATCGAGCGGGAGACGCCGGGAAAGATGGCCGACAGCGTTTGGCAGATCCCGACCCAGACGGCCTGCGGCAGCGACATCTCCTCCACGTGCGTAGTGCTCGCCTCCCGGCGCGTGCTCCAGGCGTCAATGATCCACATCGCGATCCCGCCCACAAGCAGGGCGGTAGCCATGGCAGTCAGGCTGCTCAGGTTTTTTTCGCTCCACTTGCGCAGCAGCAGGGCCGGGGCTGATGTGCAGGCAAAGGCAATTAGGGTGAGCGAAATGGGGTGGTTAAACCATGTGCGGTCGCCATTCTCGCCACGGGGAAAAGTGCGGAGAAAGTTGATGATTCTCTCCAGAAACAGCAGGCACAGCGCGAGGATGGCGCCCACCTGGATGACGATCGTGTACATGGTCCAATAGGGATCGTCAAGAGGGATCTTCATCAGCGCTTCGGCGATGCGCAGGTGGGCCGTCGAACTTACCGGCAGAAACTCGGTCAATCCTTCCACAATCCCCAAAAGAATAGACAAAAGATACGGGCTCAAGAAGCCTCCTGGATGTCTCTCCAATCCGTCTGGCGGTGCGCCCGGGAGGCCGTAAGCCGCTCACTCCCGTTCAATTCCGTAAACAGGAACCCCTTCATCCAATTTGTACACCAGCGCGCCGGCCCGTAAGGCGTAGTCGGAATCGGCAAAATGGGCTTTCAGTTGCGCGGCAACAGTGCGCGCCTGGTTATGGGCATCGTTACTCTTGCGCTCATCGCCGGTGGCGTCGAACATGTCCTTGAGGACGGCGAACCGGTACACAGCCTCGTAAAGCGCTTGCGCCGTTCGCGGGCCATCGGGATATTCATCCGCGTACTTGAGGTATAAATCCGCTTCCTTTGCCGGGCATTGCGCCGAGCCTTCCCAATCGCCGCACAGCTTGTTATCGATCAGGTCAAAGGCCGCCAGCGCCGCCCAGCGCGTGCGCGGATAATACTTGATCACCTTCTTCAATGCGTCTTCATCCATCTGCTCGTGAAAAACCGGGTTCCTCTCACTCGATGAAGGAAGGGTCGCCACATCGGCCTTCTCCAACTGCCATTGGATGTCGGCCGCGCGCCAGGCCGCCTCGGGCGCGAGAGGCGAATTGGGAAACATCTCCACGACTCTCCGATAGAGCAGCCGCGCGCTCTGAGCGGCGTTGGCCGGCCCGCGCGGATTTGAGGCCAGCGCCTCCTGGTTGGCCGCCGCGCCCATCAGAATCTGGTCGCCGTCCGGGCTTGGTTTCTTCCACCACTCCCTTGGCCTCTACCCAGCCTGAAATGGGCGGAGGAGTTTCGTCGGAGCCAACCATAGGCGTGTCCTTGTCCATGTGTTGCTCCTCGATGTCCGTGTTGGCGTAAACGCGCAGCCACGGCCCGCTTTTCTCTGCAACCACCATTTCGCGTCCGATCTGCACTTTGTCCACTCTTTGCGAGCTGGGATCGGGCGAAATGTAGAGTGGAGTGACGCGCAGGACCGTGGCGCGCGGGCCGGCCATCGGCTTCACATCCTGCTGCGGCTGTTGGCCGGCTAGAGCGGGGCATCCAGCAGAGGCAATGGCCAGCCCTAAGACGAGAGTGCGTATCGTAAATGCGCGGGAATTGATCACATCAGAAATCATATTGGAACGACGTTACGGCGCGTCTTCCGTGAGCACTTCCGCAAGCAGCGCGGGACCCACGTTGCCGCCGCTCACTACGGCCACGGCCTTTCGATAGGCTGGGTAACTGGTTCGCATGAAAAAGCAGCGCGGCAGTCGCTACCGCGCCGCTGGGCTCGGGAACCAGCCGCGTGGCGGCCACAATGGCGCGCATAGCCGCTCGAATCTCTGCCTCGGTCACCGTGATGATGCCGTCCACAAAAGCCTGAATGTGGGCAAAGTTCTGCACGCCGACACTTTGCGTGCGCAATCCATCGGCCAGTGTCCGGCTCACAATCTCCCCCGGCCAGATCACGATCCTGCCGGTACGAAAACTCTCCGCCGCATCGCCGGCCAACTCCGGTTCGACGCCGAAGACCTTCATCTTGGGTCGGATCTGCTTCACCGCCGCCGCAATCCCGCTGAGCAACCCGCCGCCGGAAATCGGCGAGAGCACGAGATCCACGTCCGGCAGTTCCTCCGCAATCTCCAACCCGCAAGTCCCCTGCCCGGCAATGATCTGCTCGTCGTCGTAAGGCGGAATCACGACATAGCCGTGCTTTCGCACCAGATCCTCGGCCACCGCCAGCCGCTCGCTCGAGGCCATGCCCACGTCGACGATCTCGGCGCCCAATGCCAGCGTCGCCACGCGCTTGATGGCCGGCGCGTTCGACGGCATGACGATAACCGCCTTTGCCCCCACCTCGCGCGCCGCATAGGCCACGCCCTGC
>CAWGGA010000008.1:0-138582 GCA_963822015.1 uncultured Acidobacteriaceae bacterium | reverse complement strand
GAAGGAGTGAAGGAGTGAACGTCTAGCTGTCTTTGCGGTAGAGCATGTCGCGGATGGCGCGGCGGCGCAGGGCGTTGACTTCGTGCTCAATCCTGCGGTCTACGATGTCTTTCTGGGTTTGAGATTTGGGCTCGGCGGATTCGGGCTCGCTGCAGGAGGGACAGCGATTGGCAAAACCGGGCTTGCCCGGGCGGAGCTCGAATTCTTCGCCGCAGACCACGCAGGTTTTGATCGGAAAGGCCATAACGCAAATATTCTAGCGGAGGCCGGTTGTGGAAATCGAGAGGGCGGGGAACGAGGGACCAAGGGAACAAGGGGACGAGGGAACAAGAGACCGAGGAAGCAGCCAGCGAGCGAGCGTGAACGCGAAGAAACCGAGTGGGGCCGACTCTTACGGCTACATCCGATGCCCTTCAAGTGTTTGAAGCGGGGTTAGGTTGCATCGACATATAGGGATATGTGGCGTTGCGTTGCGAAACCTCGCTCAGACGAGGCGGAGGACGACGGCTGTGGCGGGTCCACCGCCTAGGACGACAACGAAGTACGAGCGAGGTTTCGCCGCAACCTGCAAGGCTGGGCCCGATTTTTCCGGTTTCGTTGTCGTTCGTCGCTAGCAGACACCCGGTATCCACCCCATGAACTGAGTTCATGGGGGCCCGGTGTATGCGTCGCTCCTCTCTCCTAGAACCCGAAAAAATCGGCCCCCAGCGCCGCACACCCCTATATGTCGATACAACCTAGGCCATACCGTTGTTTTGATTGGCGAGGACGGCGCGGTAGCGGACCTTGCCTTTTTTGACTTTTTCGATGGCCTCGTTGGCTTTGTCCATAGGGAAGCGCTCGGTGGTGGCTTTGACGCCGTGGCGGGCGGCGACATCGAGCATTTCGCGAAGGGCGGCGGGGCTGCCAACGGGGCTGCCGCCGATGGTGCGCAAGCCGGATATGAGCGGAAAGGCGTGGACGCAGACGGGAGAGGGCGGAACGCCGACAAACCAGAGAGCGCCGTTGGGGCGGAGGGCCTGAAGGTATGCGCTCCATTCCTGGTCCGCGTTGACGGTGGTGATGATGAAGTCGAGCGAGCCGGCGACTTCCTTCATGGCTTTGGATTCGCGGCTGTTGACGAAGGAGTGAGCGCCGAGCGAGCGGGCCTCGTCTTCTTTCGCGATAGTGGTAGAGAAAGCGGTGACCTCGGCGCCAAAGACACGCGCAAATTGAATGGCGAGGTGGCCGAGGCCGCCGATGCCAACGATGCCGACGCGCGAAGAGGGGTTGACCCCGTGCATGCGCAGGGGATTGTAGACAGTGATGCCGGCGCAGAGCAGAGGCGCGGCGCTTTCGCTGGACAATGCCTCGGGGATGGGGACGACAAAGCGGGCGTTGGCGCGGACACGGTCGGCGTAACCGCCGTGGCGATGGACGCAGGTGCCTTCAGAGGAGGGACAGAGATTCTCCTGGCCACGCATACACCACTCACACTGGCCGCAGGAGTTGGATTGCCATCCGAGGCCGACGCGCTGGCCGAGCTGAAGAGATCGGACTTCGCTGCCGAGGGCCGATACCGTGCCGATAATCTCGTGACCGGGAATGAAGGGATACTGGCTGATGCCCCAATCGTTGGCGATAAGGTGAATATCGCTGCGGCAGATGCCGCAGTGAGTGATGGCGATTTCGACCTCGTTTGAGCCGAGCTTGCCTGGATCGTAACGGAGAGGCAGGAGCTCAGCCCCCGCCGCGTGAACTGCAAGACCTTCAATTAGAGCCATAATGCTCCGGAAGCCTCTCTAAAGGACATCGTAGTTGGGCCACAGGTGCTGAACAATAGCACTTGCAAGCCCACCCAGCTACCACTTTTCCGGCATCCCAAGAACCGCGAAGCGATTTATTTTCTGTGCTATACGGGTTCCATGTCCCCAAACAGAAATGCGACGTTCAGGGCATCGAGAGCGCCATGAAGTGCTATGAACTGAAATCACAACTCCGGCAATTTTCCCCAAAAGCCGGTAGACCTGGGAAGCAAGCCGCTTCCGCAATGGTTCTAGTTTAACCCGCCGCCGGGCTCGATGTGGAGGTCGAGCACCCGGAAGCCACTTAGAATGCCGCCAGCGGGCGCCTGGCCGACGAGTTCGGCCGATTCGCCATTCATGCCGGCGTCCTGCGCGTTGCGGAGGGGCTCAAGGGCATTGGCGACCGAGAGAGGCAGGCTGGTGAAGATTTGGCCGTGGACTTCGCCTTGCGTTTCAGGAGCGAGGAGGCTGACATAAATGCGGTCGGCCGGGTGCAGACTGCGAGCTTCAGCGAGGACGGTGGCGAGATCGGCGGGCGCGGAGGGAAAGCGAGGCTGGTGCAAGGTGCGGTCGAGCGTGGCGGAGTCAGAGACGAGGAGACGAATGTTGCCCGAGCCGAGGCGGTCGGGCAGCTTAAAGGCGATGCGGATATTGCGCTCGGGCTGATGCCAGGAGCGAAGTGTGGCTTCGACTTCGATGGTGTCACCGGCGTGGGCAATGTCAGTGGAGACGATTCGCGCCTGATCGAGCGCGACATCAACCTGGCGGGGAATCGCCTGAATGTGCAGGTCGACGGCGCGGATGACGCCCTGGCGCGCGCCATTGGAGTAGAGGCTGTTGAACTCATTTCCAGCGAGGAGAGCGACCTGCATCGACGAAGGGATCGAGCTGCCAGAAGGGGCCCAGAGATCGAGCGGAACGGGCGGGAAACCCGCAATTTCGATGTTGCCGGTGAGGTGGTAGCTAAGGGGATCGATGCTTTGGTTGGACTCGAGCAGCGCCTGATAGAGAACCACCTGGACAGCGACGGGAGTGAGAGACGGCAGGTCGAGGATGTCGACTTTGACCTTGCGCGGTCCCTCCGGGCGAATCGATGGAAAGGTGGACGGGGATCATGTGAGCCTGGGCGCCGAATACGCCGCGGATGGCCGACTCGCGATCCTGAGTGAAGGCCCCGACGGTGACGCCAGTATTGATGATCTTGAAGGAATTCAGGGGCGAGGCGAGGGTGGTGACGACGTCGGCAGTGGTCATGGGGAGAGAGACAGGTCCGGCGCCGAGGACCGGATGGCCACAAGCGAGAAGTTGCCGCGGATCGATCCAGGTAACGGTGCAGGTGGCGGCGACTTCGAGATCGCCGCGAATCAGCTGCATGCTGACCGCGGAGCCGGGGATGAGCGTGGGGTGAGTGGATGCGACGGATGCCGGTGCGGGGGCTGAGGATGCGCCTGCGAGAGAACCACCTGCGGCGACCGGCTCAAGGAACGTTCCAGCGGTTTGCTGCTGCCAGAAACGAATGGCGTCAGGGAAGAACCCGCTCATGACGAGAGGGGTGTCCATGGGCTGGAAGGTCATGGCGGCGGGAGAGAGCGGATCCCGATCGGCCGCGGAGTTGCTTGCGACAAGAGATGAAGCCGGAGCGGGAAAAGCGGCGTGCGCCTCTTCAACGGAGAGATTGCGGAAGGGGATGTCGCGGACTTCCAGCATTTGCTCGATGGGCGTGATGCCGGCGATGGGCTCCTTTGTGAATTGGCCAATACGGTAGGAGAGCGATCCCAAGAGCTTACCGCCGATGTAGACGGGGCTGCCGCTCATGCCTTCGACGACGCCGGTGTACTCGGGTTTGGCGCCGTGAAGCTGAGCGAGGATCATATCCTGACCGGGGCCGCGAGCGCCGCGCAAGATGCCGAGAATTTCGACCTGCATGGGCTCGGGAGTTGTTCCCTGAAAGACGGTCCAGGCAGTGCCGGTCATGCCGGCGCGAACCTGGCTGAGGGGGAAGAAGCCGGGATCGGTTGGCGGGCCGGAGGGCGCGCGAGGCGAGGGCGATGAAGCGGATGAAGGCTCGGCGGGAGCTGGCGTGGATTGGGCTGACAGGACGGCAGAGGAGGTTGCGGCCAGCATCAGACCGGACAGGATGGCGAGGGCGAAGAGGCCGGGTTTGGTTCCCTTGGGGCGGGTTTCCACGTCTATTAGAGTACGGCAAGGCGGCGGGTTAGAGTGAGCGAGTCAGCCAGCGGCGGCGATCGCGTATGCTGATGAGCACAAGAGGTTGTCATGAATAAGGCGTGTTGGAAAGCGCGGGTTATTCGCAGATTTTCGCTGGGGCTGTTGGTTGCGGCAGTTTTGACGATGGCGGCCGCGGCGCCGGGACGTGCGCAGAGCCAGACACAGGGCCAGAGCCAGCAGCCGGCGGCACAGCAACAGCAAGACCAGACGGCGCCGGAAGCCGGAGGCCCCAGCGGCGATAACGGTCCGATGGCACTGCCGAAGAAGACGGAGAATCCGGACAACAACCCGCCGCCAGCGCCAGCCGAGCCGAAGTTCAAGAACCCAGAGGGGCTGGGCAACATAGGCCTGCGCGTGGAAGTTCCGGAGGTGACGGTGGACGTGGGCGTGCTTCTGGAAAAGACGCACCAGTTCGTTCCCGGGCTGAAGCCCTCGAACTTCCGCGTTTACGAGGACGGGGTGGAGCAGAAGGTTCTAGGGTTCAGGCGCACGGAGGCGCCGATCACGGTGCTGCTCTTGTGCGAGTATGCCCAGCACGGCTTTTTTTTCCGGGTGAACATGCTGAATGCGGCGTGGGCGTTTACGCGACAACTGCGCCCGCAGGACTACGTGGCGATGATGACTTTCGATCTGAATACGCACATCGTGAGCGACTTTACGCAGAACAAGCAGCAAATTCTGGAAGGCATCAATGAGCTTGCGAGCGAAGTGTGGGCGCCCGCGGCATTTCAGGAGACTTCGATCTTCGATGCGCTCAACGAGTCGCTGGACCGGCTTTCGCGCATCGAAGGGCAGAAATACATCGTTCTGATTGCCACCGGTATCGATACCATGTCGAAGCTGGATCTGGATCAGATTTTGAAGCGGGTGAAAGCTACGCGCGACATCACGATCTTTACCATTTCGACCGACGGGTTCTTCGAGGCGATGACCGAAGGCATGGGAGGAATGGGGGGGGCCATGCGCGACATGACCTACCTGCAGGGCGACAACCAGATGAAGGCTTTCTCCGATTTAACCGGCGGCATGCACTATTCGCCGCGATTCGTAGGCGAGCTGCCGGACGACGTGCAGGAGATTAACGAGAACATTCGGGCGAAGTACGAGCTGGTGTATCAGCCGACGAACGCGAAGCAGGATGGGACGTGGCGAAAGATTCGCGTGGAGCTGGTAGACGACGAGGGCCAGCCACTGCGAATGCAGGATCAGAAGCACAAGCAGCTGAAGTACGACGTTATTGCGAGAGACGGCTATCGCGCGAAGCAGGAAGTAGAGTAGGGCGAGCGAGCCAGTACCGGAATGTGGTTCAAATTCGGAATGAACGGATGCGCTGTGATTCCTGTCACCCAGGCGCAATCGAACCAGCCCCTATGATGGCGAGCGTGAGGCCTGCGTCTCACGAGATCGCGATGAATTCGCGGAACAGCAAGGTGCAGGCACGCGAATCTTCGATATGGGGAGAGTGGGATGGGAATCGTTCCGATGATTTGGGCTCTTTGGGGCGCATCATTTTTGCTAATGCTGGTGGTAACGATTGTTGGCGCAAGGCTGACGAGAAACGAAGAAGCGCAGATTTTCCTGGCGGAATCGTCCAATCATGTGAAGTCAGAGCAGGACGCCATCAAGGAGAGAATGAACAAGATTCGCCCCTTCAAGCTGACATCTCTGGGAGTACTGGGAGCGATGACGGTGATTGTCGCGGGCTACTACGCGCTCGACGTGCTGCGGCAGTTCGTGCGGTAGACGACGCGCAGCCTGAATGGGCGAGCTTTTGAAGCGCGACGGGAATGATGCCGCTGCGTGCGAGGCTGGGTAAGCCCCGCAGGCAGAGCCTGCGTGCCATTCCAGCGCGGTCCTATTGGACGATGTGGAGCTGGAGCAGAATATCGCGGATGTAGTAGGCGATGACAAAGACGGTCATGGCTACGACAATCCAACTGGCGACACGCACCATCGGCTCGACTTTGGCCAGCTTGGCGGAAATGACCGCCTGCTCCGCTTGCTCGTGGCTGAAGGAATCGTCGAGGAATATCTGGTCCTCCTCATTCTTAGAAAGATTGGAACGATAGATGTAAAGGGCGGCCGCAAATACGACGGTCGCCGACCAGACAACCCACATTACCGGGACAAACGTCATAGTCCACCTCCGAACGGTATCCGGTCCCAGGAACCCGCGGGGTCGCAGGGAACTGCGGTCTCGCGGCCAGAGGGGCCCTTACGGTTGACCATAATAGCTCCGAATTGGTGAGCTTGGGAACCGCCCCGTGAGAAATTGATCGGGGGAGGGGTGGCAGGCGCGGCGGCGGAGGCGGGATTCCGCGACCATTCGGACGGGGGTGCATCTAACAGGATGTACACGAAATGGGGCTTGTGGAAGAGTTCGCCGAACGGTACAGTACGAAGAGGGTAAGGACTTTAAGACACAGAGGGAGAAACAATGGCCACGACAACCGTTGCACCGACCGAGGAAACCGTAAAGAAGCCGCCTCTTGAGCTGACGCCGCAGGCAGTGACCAAAGTGCGCGAGATCATGGCTACCCAAGATCCGCTGCCGGCCGGGCTGCGCATCGGCGTGGTGGGCGGGGGCTGCTCGGGGTTTCAGTACTCCATGGCCTTTGAGAACCAGGCCGGAATGATGGATAAAGTGTTCAATTTTGATGACTTAAAGGTATTTGTGGACGCGACTTCGCTGATGTACCTGAACGGCTGCAGGGTAGATTACGTGGAGACGCTGGAAGCAGCAGGCTTCAAGTTCGAAAATCCCCAGGTCAAGTCGACCTGCGGCTGCGGTTCATCGTTCCAAGTGTGATGGGGACACGGGAACGAGTGAGAAACTGAAAAAGCAGGCAACGACAAAGGCTCGCCCGAAGAGGGCGAGCCTTTTGTGCTTTGGGGAGTAGCAGAAATTGGGCTATTGTGGCGCGGAGGTGTCTGGAGGCATGGGCGCAGGGCTCAGATTCTGATTCGTGTTCTGACCAGTCGGGTTGGAAGGAGTAGAGCCGAAACCGCCAGAGGAGGTGCTGGGGTTAGTGGAGTTTTGATTGTTTAACCCGGCGCCTCCACCATGCCTGGCTGGCATGTCGGAGAGCGGGTCGTAGGTGAATTCCCATTGGTTGTAATGGTCTTTCTTTTTGTAGACCAGGATGGATTGTTTGGGGCTGGCAGGCTCGAAGCCGATGACGCCTGCGCCGCCGAAGGTTTGGCTGCCCTGTCCGGTGCCGGAGCCTGGGCCGGTGGATGAAGTGCCGCCCGAAGATGTGCTGCCATTGGAAGCTGACGTATTGCCGGAGGCGCTGCCGGAATTATCGGACGAGCCGGAGGAGTTATCGGACGAGCCGGTTGAATTATCGGATGAGCCGCCGGCGCCGGAAGAAGTTTGATCGCTGCCGGAGCCGGACGAGCCGGAGACGGAGCTGCCAGAGGAACTGTCCTCGAAAGAGCTTCCGAAAAAGGAGCTGCTGCCGCCATTCGTCGAAGAACCGGGTAACCCGTTGCCGCCGCTGGGGCCGATGCCTGCGAGAGAGGATAAGCCGCCAGACAAAGGCTGGCCAAAGAATCCCATGGCGGTGGGCACCTTGTTCTGACCGAACATGATGGGCTTCCAGTCGTCCTTCCCCGTGGTGGGATCAAGGTACTTCTTGCGCAGGAAGCGAATGTCGTTGGTGTTGACCAGAGCATCGAGGTTCGGGGGATAGGCGTGAAATTTGCGGTAATAAAGCTGGATGGCGCGGCGGTATTGCATGCCACGATGAAAGGTTTCGAGGTCCCGGTCGCGCTGGATGGACTTGGTGATTTGGGGCACGGCGACGGCGAGCGAGAGAGTGAGGAGCGCCATGAAAAAGATGGCGACGAGCAGAACATAGCCTTCCTCAGAGGCGCGAATGGGTTTGCGGCGCCGCCGGGCGATGTGGTTTGCCGGCGAGTCATCCAGCAGTCCTTCTTCGACAAGATGGGGCGAGGATGAGGCACCCAGCAAAGGATGAAGTGCGCGACGAGTTGGAGAGGAAGGAGTCATGATGCGATTCACTATTGCGAGATGGGCACGGTCTGCGTGTTGTTGTAAGCCAGGTCAGTAATCTCGACGCTGAGGGGGCGGATAGCGTCCACCTTGTAGCGATGATCGACGACGTCGCCGGTTTTGGCCATGAAGATGTCGTCACCGTGCATGAAGAAGGCCTCCAGGTCTTTTTGTCCGTTTTGAGAGTAGCCGAAGTATTTGAGATCGATGTCCGGAGGCTTGGGGGGCGCAGGCGGGGCGTTCTGCGCGACCGCGGTTGCGGGGCGTCCTGAAGCGATGGGCTTGGGGATGGGAATTGGAGCCGAGTCGGCGGAGAAGATATTGCGGCCGGTGCCGGAGTACTCGACGTCCTCGCTCTGCGCCAGTTTGTCGAAGTGCAGCGTAGGGTCGATGCCTTCATTGGTGAGCCGTTCGGCTTGGTTACCGGCGGTGGAACCGGCGAGGTTGCCGGGCTGAGCCGAGACGGGGACGGGGGCCGGCGGCGCGGAAGGGCTGGAGAAAAACATACGATAAACCTGCCAACCGCCGAGGAGAAATGCAACCGCCAAGAGGCTGGTGGCCAGAATGACCTGGCGCTTGTTTTCGAGGCCGAGGGCGAGAGCCATGTCTATTCGCCCTCCTTGCCCACGGCAGAGACAGGCGGAGACTGTTCGCCAGAGCCCGGTGCTTGAGGCAGGCCGCTGGCTACGGCGTCGGCGGGGCGCAGCCAGGTGGAGACGCGGAGACGCAGATTGACCATCCCGCCCTGCTGGCCGCTCAAGGACATGGCGCGAATGATGAAGAAGATCTGATCGCGTTCAAGACTATTGATGAAGCGCATGATGGAGGGATAGTCGCCACTGATGCCGGCATCCAAAGAAATCTCTGTGAGACCGGAGGCGGGGTTGCCCTGCGCGTATTCCACGCGCGAGAGGCGAACACCGGATGCGACGGCCAGCTCACCGATGCGGCTGGAGATCAAGGAATAATCGGCGGGAACGCGCTTTTTGTAAAAGCCGTCAATCTGCTCGCGCGTTTTTTGAACGCGCCGATCGAGGCCGCGGAGGGGCGCGGTTCGGAGCTCGAGGGTCTTCAACTGAATCTGCTTGTCGGCGAGGACATCGCTGGAGTGGCTGTCCATGGCGGCCCAGTCCATGCCCAGGCGGATGGCGAGGACTATCGCGAGGACGAGCAGAACGGCGAGGCCAGCGACATGCCAGGTGAGAGGGGAGGCGAGGCGCTCACGCCACTGCGAGGAAGATCCGTTGGCACTCATTGCGGACCTCCATTGGCGGGGTTGCGATCGGACGCACCTTTGGGGCCTGAGGCCGGCGGTTTGGACGGCGATGGGGCTGTGTAATGCCGGCGGCCATTCTCCCGCGGGACGGCGAGGGCCGGGCGCCGGTGTTGCGGAATGACGCCGCCGGGCGGGACGGCTCCGGAAGACCGGAACTCAGGCCTGGCGGCAACGCGACCCGCGGCAGCGCGTTCTTCCAGAGTGGGCGGATTGTATTCGGCCAGCAGATCGAAGTCGAAGCGATTGGAAAGGCTGACCGGCTCCTGGCGCTGCATGGGGTTGTTGCCGGACTCGGCGTTCTCACCCACGATGCGGGGCTGGAGGAATCGCCGGGAGACCTCGAGGTTGCTGACGAGATCGTCGGCCCGGTCGCGGGGCCCGACGACGCGCAAGTGCACGGTGATATGGCCATCCTTGTTGCGAATAGGCTCGATGGAGGTGACTTGTACGCCCCCGGGCAGCACGGTCTCCATGGCTTCCATGGCGAGGGTCCAGGAGAAGGCTTTTTCATCGAAGAGCTGATTGAGCGCTTCAGCCTGGTTGAGGACCTGTGCGTTGGCGGGCTGGTGCATGATGGCGACAGCCTGTGCGCGCTCGGCCTGAATGCGGGCGATCTGGCCATCGAGCGAGTGCTCGCGGACGCGGGCTGCTTCAGCCTGGCGGCCGAAGAGGTGCAGGCCAAGCGCGAAGAGGAGACAGAGCGCGGCAAGCACGGCCATGGCGATGCGCAGACGCTTGAGCGCCGGCGAAAGGTCAGCGTAGGGGCGGGAAGCGAGATTGAGGTTGACTCTCACCGGATCAAGCCGCTCCCGCCAGCGCACCCGCGACGCCGGCAAAACTGGTTTGGGGAAGCGCGGTCAAAGCGCCCTCATCGGGGCGCGGGGACCATTCGACGACGGAGAGCCCGGGATCGCCGATGGAAGCAGCAAACTCAGAGATGGCCTGAACCCCCGCGTAATGCAGCGTGCTGGGACGCGCCCCGAGTTTGTCTTCAAAATAAGCGGAGGCGACGGCGATGCTGCGCTGAATTTCGGCCGCGCGCAGCGCCGGATCGGCAGGAAGGTCGAGCGTGCGATAGAGGAGAAGCTCCTGGCCGGTGGCGATGGAGGTGGTGATGGCTTGAGCGCTGAGGATGGCGGTCATGGCGGCTTCAAAGGAGTCGAGGGTTTCAAGCGCGGCGAGGCTGGAGGGGAGAACGGCGCCGGGCTCGTAGCCCGCGGCGCGAACGGCGGATTCATACTCGGCAAGGATAGGGCCGGGAATGACCGCGGCGAGAACCTTGCACTCGGATTCGTTCTGCGAGAGCAACTGGCAACTGACCCCAGCGGGTTCCACATCGAAGGGAACCGATTTGCGCAGGCGGAAGCGGACGACAGGGAGGGCCTCAGAGGGTTTGGCGGGAAAGGAATCGAAGTCGAGGACAAAGACGCGGATGAGGGTGTCGGGCAGGACGAGGGTGACGGCATGGGTGCGCGGCGAAACTTCGTCGAGAGCGGAGCGAATTGCGGCGGTGACGATTTCAGGCGAGCGCAGATTGGGTTCTTCGATATGGGGAACGAGCGCATCGGCGGGAAGCGGGACGAAGGCGTAGACGCAGGCATGGGCGGATTCCGCGCCGCGTTTGCGCGAGGCGGGCCGGGCCGCGGCGAGGACGCCTTCCGGCGCGATCTCGATGGCGGCGGGCGGACGGCCGGCGGCTTGCGCGGTACTGCGAATCCTGTTGAGCATCTGCGGCACGATCGTCAGACCTCAATAAATGTAACTTTGTTGATCTCTTTGAGCGTAGTTATGCCGCGGCGGACGCGCTCGATGGCCGACTCGCGGAGAAAGCTCATGCCTTCTTTTTGCGCCAGCTTCTTTACCTCGGAAGCGGGTCTCTTCTCGACGATGAGTTCACGAATGGTGTCAGTGAGGTCGAGCAGTTCGTGAATGGCGGTGCGGCCGCGGTAGCCGGTGCCGCCGCACTCCATGCAGCCCGCGCCCTCGCGGAAATCGAAGCCGCGCCACTCCGCCGGATTCAGGCCGCTGGCCTGCAGGGCTTCGTCGTCGTAGTGGACCGTGTGGCCGCAGTGCTCGCAGATGGTGCGCACGAGGCGCTGCGCCAGGATGCAGTTGAGCGCGGAAACGAAGTTGTAGACCTCCACGCCCATGTTCTGAAAACGGCCCAATACGTCGAGCACGTTGTTGGCGTGGACAGTGGTGAAGACAAGATGGCCGGTAAGAGCGGAGTTGATGGCGATTTGCGCGGTTTCCTGGTCGCGAATCTCGCCGACGAGAATCTTGTCGGGGTCGTGGCGGAGGATGGAACGCAGGCCGCGGGCGAAGGTGAGGCCTTTCTTTTCATTGACGGGAATCTGAGTGATGCCGCGAATCTGATACTCGACGGGGTCCTCGATAGTGATGATCTTGTCTTCGTCGCTCTTGATCTCGTTGAGGGCGGCATAGAGCGTGGTGGTTTTTCCGGAGCCGGTGGGGCCGGTGACCAGCACCATGCCGTAGGGCTCACGGATATAGCGGCGGAAGCGGCGGATATCCTCGTCGGCGAAGCCCACGACGTCGAGGGTGAGGTTCTTGAATTTCTCGCTCATCGACTCTTTATCGAGGACGCGAAGGACGGCGTTTTCTCCGTAAATCGTCGGCATGATCGACACGCGGAAGTCAATGAGGCGGCTCTTGTAGCGCACGCGGAAGCGGCCGTCCTGGGGGATGCGCTTTTCGGCGATGTCGAGCTCGCTCATGATCTTGATGCGGCCAAGGATGGTGCCGTGGTGCTCGCGGGCGATGGGAGCCATGGCCTCCTGGAGGACTCCGTCGATGCGGTACTTGACGTGGACGGAATCGTCGTAGCTCTCGATGTGAATGTCGGAGGCGCGGCGCTCGAGCGCGGTGAAGATCGTGGTGTCGACGAGGCGGATGATGGGGCTGATGTCTTCGGCCTCGCTGGTGAGTTTCTCGATGGAGATGTTTTCGTCGGAGTTTTCGTCGCCGGTGAGCACGTCGAAGGTGAGGCCCTCGCTGGCTTCGTCGAGGACGCGCTGCGACTGTTCGGTTTTCTTGAGCAGGTCGGTGATTTGCGAGAGCGTGGCCACGCGCGCGGTGATGCGGGAACCGAGAAGGCCGGCGATTTCATCGAGGACCATCAGGCGGGAGGGGTCGCTGACGGCGATGATGAGCGAATCGGGCGTCTGCTCGATGGGGACGAAGTTGTAGCGGAACATGAGCTCGACCGGGACAGTACGCAGGAGATCGTGCTGAATCTTGAAGTTTTTGAGGTCGACAAATTCGGCGTGATAGCGCCGCGCGAGGGCCTCGGCATGGGCGCGATCGTCGAGGCTCGTGCTCGGGCCGCCGGGAGCGGGGAGCGTGACGACGTTGGTTCCGGCCATAAAGACAACCCTCCTCGAATGCGAGCGGTTAAACCCCGGTGCCCTGCCCGAGCGAAAAGATGGGCAGGTAGAGCGAGATGAGAATAAAGACGACGACAACGCCCATGATGATGAGGATGGCGGGCTCAATGAGGGCAAGCGCGGCGGCAAGGGCCGTGGCCACATCCTCCTCAAAGAATTCGGCGACGGAGTTGAGCATTTGCGGCAGCGCGCCGGTTTGCTCGCCGACGGTGATCATTTCCGTGGCGAGATCGGGGAAGACAGCGGTTTTGGAGAGGGAATCGGCGAGGCTCTTGCCTTCGCGCACGGTGGCGATGGAGGATTCGACGGCTTTGGAAACACGGCGCGAGGAGATGGAGCGCGCGGCGGTGTCGAGCGAAGGCACGAGCGGAATGCCGCCGGTGAGCAGCGTGGAGAGCGTGCGCGCGAAGAGAGCCACCTGGTACTTGAGCCAGATTTTGCCCAGGACCGGAACCTTGACGCGGAAGCCATCGACAAAGTCGCGGCCGCTCTCGGTGGTGGAGAAGCGGTAAAGGGAGATGGCAACGGTAAGAAGGGCAAGAGCCAGCCAGAGAATGTTGTGCTGCATCCACTGGCCGAAGTTGAGCAGGTCGACGGTGAGAGCGGGAAGCTTGCTGCCGAGCTGGTCATAGAGCTTGGCGAACTGCGGAATGACGACCGTGAACATGAAGGTGAGCAGGCCAAAGACCAGAACCAGGAGTACGCAGGGATAGATGAGGGAGCCGATAAGCTTCTTGCGCAGAGCGAGCGAAACTTTCTGGAAGTTGACGTAGCGCTCGAGGACCTCGGGCAGGTTGCCGGAGCGTTCGCCGGCCAGCAGGGTAGTGGTGTACATGACGGGAAATCCGCTCTGCGACTCGAAGGCCGCCGAGAGCGCCTCGCCGCGCTTGACGCGGGAGGCGACATCGTCCAACTGGCCTGAAAATGCAGGGTTCTTCTGGATTTTGCCGAGCATCTGAATGGAGCTGAGGATGGGCAGACCGGCGCGGATGAGGGTAAGGAACTGCTGGTTGAAGATGAGGAATGGCTCGAGCTTGACCTTGCGGCGGGAGAGCGAAAGTCCGCCGCGCGCGCGAACAGAAAAGACGTGATAGCCCGCGTGCGAGAAACGGGCGCGCAGCTCCTCGGCGGTGGCTGCAGTCTGGACCTGCTCCTGCACGCGGCCACGTTCATCGGCCAGCTTGATTACGAACTCTGCCATGGTCATGAATGCCGGTTGCGCGCCGTTGGCTCAACCGGGCTGCCCTTGAAAGTTTGCCCCTGCTTAAGGTTAACAGTCTTAACTGCAAGATAGACGGACCCGAAGGGATGGACGCTCGCGGAGCGTGGACATCGACGTGAACCAGGCGGATACGGGGATGCGGTTTTGTGGCTGGGCGGGGCGGGGTGCTTGTATGCTGGGGCCAATGCCGGTACTGGCCGGAAAGCGAGGGAAGGGAATGGATTCGGTTTTGGGCGGCCGCGGGCTCGGAGCAAGCGCTGGATCTCGCGGCGGGCCGGCGCTTGGCGCGAGGATGACGGAAGGTAGGCTGGACAGCGTGCGCAGGCACTGGCGATGGGCGGCGGGCGCGATCGGAGTGGCAACCCTGGGCGCGGCGCTGATTCCGGTGTTTCACGGCCGGCAGCACGCGGCAGTGGTAGCGCCCTACCCGCATGAGCTTGCGCAGGTGAGTTTTGCCGTGGCGGGGGACGTGATTCCGCATGAGGCGGTGAAGGCGGCGGCTGCGGCGGCAGGCGAGGGCGAGCAGGGGTGGGCGGCGCTGTTCGGCGACGTGGCGGATGTGTTCGAGGGGGCGGATTTCGGGTTTGTGAACCTGGAGACGCCGGTGGCGCCGGAGCACTCGCACGGGACGAAACCGTTTTTGTTCGACGCGCCGGTGGAGCTGCCCGAGGCGCTGAGAGCGAGCGGCATCAAAATCGTGTCGTTTGCGAACAACCACGTGATGGACCAGGGGTGGGCGGGATTTATCGAGAGCCGCGAACACCTGAAGGACGCGGGATTGCTCTTTGCCGGGACGTCGGACAATACGGCGACGGCATGGCAGCCGGTGATCACCGAGGCGAACGGGATCAAAGTAGGCTGGCTGGGAATGACGCGCTGGCTGAACGGCAATCGCAACCCGGACAAGGACGACCAGCCGCATGTGAACTTTTTCCCTTATCCGGGCGAGGCGAATGGCGCACCGGGCGCGGATGAGGCGACGGTGCTCAAGGCGGTGAAAGCGGCGCGGGCGCAGTGCGATCTGCTGGTGATCTCGATTCATTGGGGGATTGAATACGCGACTGCGCCACGGCCTGAAGACGTGGACATTGCGCACAAGATGCTGGAGGCCGGAGCGAGCGTGATTGTGGGCGCGCATCCGCACGTGCTGCAGCCGATGGAGACCTACCGGACACAGGATGGGCGCGAAACGTTAATTTTTTACTCGCTGGGGAACTTTTTGTCGAACCAGTCGCGGAGTTATGTGGATGGGCTGAATCCGGACTCGGACGGCGAGCCGAGAGACGAGATGATTGGGTTGTTTTCAGCGGTGCGCGAGGATTATGGGCCGGCCGGAATTCGCGTGGAACTGGGGCACGTGGGGATGCTACCGGTATGGGAGGACAATAACCGGAACGAGCTGGCGGCGGGGCTGGAGAAACAGCCGGTGATTAAGCCCGTGCTGATCGACCGCGAGATTCCGGTGCTGGAGTCGCGCCTGGATGAGCTGAACAAGATTGCGGAGCCGGGAGGCGCAGGCCTGACGGCGGACGAAAAGAAGGAGTTTATCGAGGTGACCACGCGGCTGAAGCTGCTGACGGACGAGCGGGCGCAGATTCTGGCGCGGGTGGGCGACGAGTACGTGACAGCTCCGCCAAAAGCGCCGGCGAAACCTTAGAGCCTGTTATTAACTTTCCCGCGGGTGGCGCTGGGAGTCAATTTTCCTGAGTTCGTGGAGCGAGGAGCGACGCATACCGGGTGTCTGCGAGCAACGAGCGACAAAGAAATGAGGGAAATTGGCCCCAGCCCTTCGGGTTGCGGCGCAAATCCGGCCATGCTTCGTTGTCGGCCTCGGACCTTGGGGCCACCAAAGCCTTCGGCCTCCGCCTCGTCTCCACCCCGCGGACGAAGACCTGTCCGTGGGGGCCCCGATTCTGGCCGGATTTTCACACGCAACGTCACCGGTGCGAAAGTTAATAACGGACTCTAGGGGGCGAGCGGCGATGATACAGACGCCGGACACAGAGAGCGTACGGGAGCACAAGCGAAGCGACACGCTTCTGGGGGCGCTGCTCGGGTTTCTGCTGATCCCCGTGGTGCTGGTGGGCGCCTGCCTTGCGATTCCGTACAACATCGTCCTGAGGTGGACCCGGGGCCACCGAGAGCATGCCTTCCGGATGCGGATGAAATCGCAGGGAAGGCTGGTCCCATGGCAGGAGCTGCTGCGGACCATGCAGGATCGTGGTGGAACCTGCATCGAAGAACGGTTTTCGCCGAAGGGCCCGGTCCGGTTCTGGTGGACGCCGGAAGATGTTTACGGCGAATCTCCCCACGAAATTATCGACTGGTTTACGATGCGCAAGGGCAGGCGAGGCGAGGCGTTTGTTCACTGGTGCCGCGAGCGATATACGTGCGCCGATGGGGGCAGCGCGGTGCTCGTGGATACGCCGCTGGTACCGAAGAGGGAGATTTACGCATTGTGGTCCAGGTGCAGGTCAGAGGCGAAGACGGCGAGATGGGTGGAAGTAGCGCCGCCGGAGATTCTGCCGCGGCGGCCGGGTCAGTAGCCGTTAGCGACGAGCCAGGCGGCGGTGAGGTCGAATGCGGGCTTTTTCCCGGCCTGCATTTGCATGGCGGCGAGCTTGACAAGAACGTCGGCCTCGATATTCATCGGCGCGCCCACACTGAGCGTGTGCAGGTTGGTGCGCCAGTAGGTGAGGGGCAGAATGGCGATGGTGATCTTTTCGCCGTCGAACAACCCCGGCGACAGACCGGTCGCCGGGGGCCCCGCTGACGCCGGCGATGGTGAGGCTGATGCCCTCGACCGCGACTGATCCTTTAGGAACCATCCACTGGCGAACGTTTTCGGGAACACGGACCTTGAGGGTCCAGTCGGTGGTTTGGCGGTCGAAGTTTGGACTGGAAAACGGGACCAAAGGCTCAAGGGAACAGAGTTCCCCTGTGCCGTCAACGTGGCCCTGGACGATATGGCCGCCGAGGGGGCTGCCTGCAGCGGTGGGCAACTCGAGATTCACTTTGGCGCCGGCAGCGAGAGAGCCGAGAGAGGTGCGGTCGAGCGTTTCCTGGGCGAGGTCGGCGTGGAAGTAAGTGGGATCGGGATCGAGCGCCGTGAGGCAGACGCCGGAGACAGCGAGCGAATCGCCTTCGCGCATGCGGGAGGCAATGCCGGGCGCTTCGACGGTGATGCGGCGGACTCCGCCACGATCCACGAGGCTGACGAGTGTGCCGGTCTGCTCGATGATGCCGGTGAACATGGATTGATTCTAAGGGAACAGGGAACAGGGAACAGGGAACAGGGAACAGGGAACAGGGAAAGGGAACAGAAAAAGGGCTTGATGGGGCGATTGGCTCGCCAGTCAGAACTTTACGGCCACGCCTTTTTCGCACATATCGCCGAAGAGCGAGAGAAGATGGGTGATGCCGAGAAGCTCACGGACCTGTTTGCCGAGGTTGATGAGCTCGATACAGGAGCCTGCCGACTTGGCCGAGACGTAGAGGCGGACCAATGTGCCGAGGCCCATGCTGTCGACCAGGGTGAGTTCGGAAAGGTCGAGCACGATGCGCTTGCACTCCGGAATGAGCGGATGGATCTCGGCGTAGAACTTGCTGCCCACGCCGGCGACAAGGCGTCCGCGGCAGTGCACAAGGGCAACGTCGCCTTTGCGCTCGACCTTCAGAGTGAGAGTGTTCACGGCGGGTGCGCTGGGCATTTGGTTTTTCCTTAGCGTGGCGGAAAACGGAAAAAGCGATCAGCTGATTCTCTCATAGTGAGGGGACAGGGATCAGCGGTCAGAGATCAGGGAACAAAAGAGTGAGCGTGGTTAGCGGGGCTGGCGGAGTCCGGGGCAATCGAGCCGTTTTGGCGATTCACTCGCCGGCGGGGGCTTCTTCGGGGGTCGATGCGGGAGGGAGCGCGGAGCTGCTGGTGAGCGCGCGATATGCGAAGAAGAGCTTCAAGCGCCAGCGCAGGATCATGCCAAAGGCCAGCAGATAAAAGATGGCTCCGGTCTGTTCGAGCGAGAGGAAGCGATCGAAGTATCCGCGCGCCAGGTAGCGCACCAAGGCCAGCACAATGATCACGGCGAAGAAGGCACTGGAGCGCTTCATCATGATTACGCCGTCCTTCCGGTGCAGATCGGAAGTGATGAGCAACGGATAGGCAAGCACGACAGCGCCGATCAGGAATGCGGCCAGACCCCAGTCCCATGGAACGCGGAAGGGCGGGATAGAAGAACATGCAGAAGCCGGTGGCCATACCAAGGGGCGGCATCACGATCTTCTTCAGGGTGACGGCGGTACGGCCTTCGCGCACGCGCCACACGAGGACGCCGGCGAGGCCGACGACCGAGACGATTGCCGTTATGGCAGTCCTGGAGAGCATTTGAGATTCTTATTCTTACTTTCTTGATGCCGGGAGGACGGCTCCAAAAGGGGCAGAGCCGTAACCTCGCTTCTCTATTTTATTCGACGTTGAGCGGCATGTTTCGCTTCACGGCTATTACTGGCCACTGAGCGCCGACCACTGGTCGCTGATCACTGACCGCTGTCGTTCGGCCAGGGGTCACGGAGTAATGAGCTGAGGCCGAGGTCGTCGCCGTAGCGCTCGACTTCGACGCCGGCCATGTGGACGAAGCTGGGCATGCCGCGAAACGCCGGGACGGCGTCAGAGCCCATGATCTGCGGCGAAATGAACAGATGAAGGCGGTCGACGAGGCCGGCGGCGAGAAAGGCGGTGTTGAGGCGCGTGCCGGTTTCAGTGAGCAGGGTGAGTACGCCTTCTTCGCCGAGCTTCGAGAGAACTTTTTCGAGCGGGACGCGGCCTGCTTCGGCGGGTAGGACTTCTACGCGGACGCCGCAGTTGCGCAGCTCGGCGGAGCGCGCTTCGTCGTGGGAGACGGTGAAGATGACGACGTCGTTCTGCGCGGTGGAGACCAATTTGCTGTCAAGCGGCATGCGCAGAGCGGAGTCGAGGACGATGCGCAGCAGCGGACGCCGCCGGCGATTGCCGCTGCGGTCGGTCATCCACGGGTCGTCGGCGAGAACGGTATCGACGCCGACCATAGTGGCGTCAGCGGCCCAGCGCAGTGGCTGCACGGCGGCGCGGGCGAGTTCACTGGTGATCCAGTAAGGCGCGTGGGGCGTTTGCTGAGCGGGAGGAGGCGCGATGCGCGCGTCGAGGGTCATGGCGACCTTCATAAGCACGAAGGGGCGGCGATCCTGAATCCAGCGCGCAAAGCCCTCGTTGAGGCGGCGCGCTTCGGCCTCGCACGCTCCGACACTCGTGCGAAGGCCCACTGCACGCAGCGCCTCAAGGCCCTTGCCTGCGACGGCGGGATTGGGATCGATGGTGGCGGCGACGACGCGAGCAAGGCCGGACTGGATGAGCGCATCGGTACACGGCGGCGTGCGGCCGGTGACGTTGCAGGGCTCGAGGGTGACGTAGGCCGTGCCGCCGCGGACACGGTCGGACGCGTGCTGCCGCGCGGCTTTGAGGGCGACGATCTCGGCGTGGTCGAGCAGGTCGTATTCGTGCCAGCCCTCGCCGGAGACCTGGCCGGCGCGGTCGAGAATGACGCAGCCGACAACGGGGTTGGGCGAGGTGACGCCGATGCCGCGGCGCGCAAGCTCGAGGGCGCGTCGCATCCAATAGAGGTCCCAATCGGAGATGGGGTCGGAGGCGTTCATCTTACTCCAGCAGCGAATCGACAAACTCTGTAGGCGAAAACTCTAGCAGATCGGTCATCTTTTCGCCGACGCCGACATAGCGGACGGGAAGCGAGAGCTCGCGGGCGATGGCGACGGCGATGCCGCCCTTGGCGGTGCCGTCGAGCTTAGTGAGCACGATGCCGGTGACGCCGGCGGATTGGGTGAACTGACGCGCCTGCTGGAGGCCGTTCTGGCCGGTGGTGGCGTCCATGACGAGGAGGACTTCGTGAGGCGCGCCGGGAACGAGACGGGCGGCGGTGCGGCGCATCTTGTCGAGTTCGTCCATGAGTCCGGTTTTGGTGTGCAGGCGGCCCGCGGTGTCGACGTATAGATCGTCGATGGAGCGGGACTTGGCGGCGGAGATGGCGTCGAAGAGCACGGCTGCCGGGTCGCCACCCTGACGGGTCTTGATCATCTCGACGCCGGAGCGCTCGGCCCAGACTTCAAGCTGCTCAATGGCAGCGGCACGAAATGTATCGGCGGCGCAGAGGAGCACGGAGCGATTTTGGGCACGGGACCAGGCAGCGAGCTTGCCACTCGAGGTGGTTTTGCCGGTGCCATTGACGCCGACCAGAAAAGTGACCTTGGGCGACACCTGCGGTGTGGGCACTTCGTGCCGTGGACTCTCAAGAATAGCGCGGAGCTGAGCTTTGAGCAGTTCGCGTAGCTCGGCGCCGCCTTCGATGGCCTGGTGGCGGGCGCGATCGCGAAGAGCATCGAGGATGGCGGTGGTGGTTTGGACGCCGAGGTCGCTCGTGAGCAGCGCGGCTTCAAGTTCCTCGAAGGCAGACTTGTCGACGGTGCGGGTGAGCGCGGCGAGATCGGAGATTTTGGCGGAGAAAGACTCGCGAGTGCGGGAGACGGCCTGCCGCATGCGGTCGAAGAAGCTTTTTTCTGGTTTTGGACCAGGTTTTTCGGGTTCTTCGCTGCCAAAGAGGGTGGTGATCATCGTCCTCAGTCTATCTTGACTAGCGCCGCGAAAGTTCTTAGAATTCGTTTCACCGCCGGTGCTCCGCCGCAAGCTCCTTCCGGCGCCTCCCCCCGTAAAGAGATAACAGACAACCAGGTTCGTGCGCGCTTTCAAGTTGTGCCGCTTTCCCAATGGTGCCGCATGCGAATTTCCAGGCGTTGGTTCCTCGTCCTTACGATCTTTGTGGCCGTTGCGCTGGCAATGGTCGTGCTGGTGAGCTCAGGTCGGAAGGACGCGATTCTGGCAGCGCGAACCAACCTTCTCATTGCTTCCCAGCGATACCCGAAGTTCACGCGGGCGCAGCGCATGTCCATTTTGCGTGAGCTGCAATGGAACGGCACCCTCTCTGGAAAGATTTGTCGCTGGCCCAGCTGGCGCACCGCGTGGCTCTTTTCGCGCTGCAGTCAACGAATTCGTCGCAGCCGCCATTGGCGCAGTTCATGGGCAACGCGACCACTATTTCGACCCCCAACGGCGATCTTGTCGGTCTCCTCCGGCAGGCGAACTGCTCGCTGACTATTGATTGGGCAAGCTACAGCTTGACCCTTCCCACAGGGAGCTATAACCTGCTTGGCTCGACTCCCAATTACGATCAGGTGCTGCACAATGAAGCAGGTCTGACGACAACCGGGGGCAATTGGCCGGCCGGGTGCGGCGACGCAGTGCTCGGCGCCTCCTCGGAAACGTTGCTTCCTCTTGGTACAACGGCCAGCGGCCAAGTGTCGGTGGGGAGGGTTGGATACGACGCCATGACGGGCGATGAAGTAGTTTGGACGGCCCTCTTCAATCCATTGCAGAGCGCCACCATTCCCATCGGCTCGGTTAGCCCCAGCAACGCTTATCCGGTGGGAATCGATACAGCGGATTTGAATGGCGACGGAATCGGAGACCTGGTGGTCATCAATACTTCCGGGGTCAGTGGTGGATCGGCGTCAGTGAGCGTTCTGCTTGGCAACTCTGACGGCTCATTGCAGACGCCGGTAACTTATGCCCTTCCGGGCGATACGGGTGTCAGTGTCGTCATCGACGACTTCAATGGCGACGGCATTCCCGACATCGTCGCCTCCACTTCAACGTTCTCTGCCGGGACCACGACCTACGATATTTCGTTTCTGGCGGGCAACGGCAACGGAACCTTTCAGGCGCCGCAATCTTCTGCGGTCACGGCGCCGGCGGGCTTCGACACGATGGCCGGAAGCAGCCCGTATTACGGATTGATCAGCGCCGACCTGCTGGGCAATGGCAAAAAAGACCTGGTAAGCTCGGCGGGCGTCGTGCTTCTCGGCAACGGCAACGGAAGTTTCACTCAATCCGTAACCCTTGCGTTTGCCACGCCAACGTCGGCTTCGCAGTGGGGCCCGAATGTGGTGGCCGCGGACTTCAACAAAGACGGGAAGCTCGATCTCGCCGTCGATGACGGGGAGTCGATCCAGATTTATACGGGCAACGGCGACGGCACATTCACGCTTGGCTCCGGCTACGCCACGATTGACAACATCGGATTTTTGTATGAGACCGATCTCGATGGGGATGGAAACATCGACCTGTACAGCGGAGCTGCCAGCGGGGGGATGTTTGCCGGCGACCAATTCGACGTCGGTGAATCGTACGCGCTGATGGGGAACGGGAACGGCACCTTTCAGGGAGCGCCTGAACTTCCCTTTGTCTTTACGGGGACAAATCTTGCTCATCTCACCAGCAGTTCGAATCTGGACGGCGTGGGCGTCAATGCGAACTCGAGTACCTCGCAAGTCTCAATGACTTCCTATCTGGGAAATGGTGACGGCACCTTTACCACCGGACCCACACTGCAAATCTCCCCGGTCACGATTCAGGGGATTCGTACTCCTTCTCCTCGCTGGATTCCTTTGGCCTGGGAAGCACCAGGGGCGACGGAATTGTCGACCTGGTCTATCAGCCTTCGCTGGGATTCTATGGCCCCGGCGGGGTGCCCGGCTATTTCCTCGCTACCGGCAACGGCGATGGCAGCTTCAACGCGCCGACGTTTATTGCCGCACCTACCTTTGCGCCGTCCGGCGACTTCGATCAATTCGAGGAATTGAGCAACCTGTTTGTGGCCGACGTGAATGGCGACGGCAAAGCGGATCTGATCTACAGCTACTACGTTGAAATTTTTCAAACCGGAGTGTACGAGCAGGGGATCGCCATCCAGTTGAGCAACGGCGATGGGCACCTTCCAGTCGCCTCTGGTCATCCAGACCTATTCCGGCACGACCTTCCCGACGGGGCAACCGCCGGCAGTGGTCTACATTGGTGACGCAACGGGAAGCGGCAAAGTGGATCTGTTCACGGAAACTTTTGATTCATCAACTGCGACGACTTCGTTGCAGCTTTATCTGGGCAACGGCGACGGCACGTTCGGGTCTGCATTGACTCCGCCCGTGGCGGATAACCTCGCTTGCCCATCCCCGGCGCAGCATTGGGACAGATTGTGATTGCGGACATGAATGGCGACGGTAAGCCCGACCTGGTGACGCTGGGCACGACGAACGACGGAGGGGAAGCGGAACTGGCGATCTCTCTGGGCAACGGCGACGGCACATTTCAAACGCCGACCATCGTGGACTTTGGGGCGAGTAGCAGCGTAGGGTTCGGACTGGCCGTGGCGGACTTTAATGGAGACGGCAATCTCGATGTCGCCGTTACGGGTTACGATCCGCCCGTTGACACCGGGATTTTCCTGGGCAACGGGAATGGGACGGTGCAAAGCTTCACAAATGCGAGCGGCGGCGCGGAGCCGGGGGAGTCGATCTATCTGCTGGTATATGGGCCCGCGCTGGCAGCGAACTTCAGCGGGAGCAGTTTGCCCGGCCTGTTCGCCGGTTCGGCTGTGCTGATCAATCAACCATCGTCCGCACCGACCTTGACTCCGACCACCACGACCCTCTCCACCTCCACATCGAACATCGCCGCCGGGCAAAGCGTCACCTTCACGGCGACGGTAACGGCCAGCGGTTCCACGCCCTCGGGATCGGTCACATTCTTGACGGGAGCACCACACTGGGCTCGGGCACGCTCAACGGGTCGGGGGTTGCTACCTATCGACGTCCAGCCTCGGCGTGGGCGGCCATTCCATCACGGCAACGTATCAGGGGAACTCCACGTATGCGGCCAGTACCTCCTCGCCGGCAATCTCGGTGTCCGTGACGGCTCCTGCGCTGATCGGAACCACGACCTCGCTGACGACATCGGCATCCACCGTGACCTCAGGAACCGGCGTGACGCTCAATGCCAGCGTAGCGCCGGCTTCGGGTACCGGCACGCCCACGGGCACCGTCATCTTTATGGAAGGCACAACCACGTTGGCCATGGTGAGTCTGACAAACGGAATGGCGAGCTACTCAACCAGCGGTCTTGCCGTAGGAGCAGATTCCATTACCGCCGTCTATGGAGGCGACTCGAACTACTCGGGCTCAACTTCGAACACGGTCACCGTACGGTACAGGCGCTGACGCCGGGCTTCACGGTCGGCGCATCGCCCGCGAGCGGTTCGGTGACAGCAGGCAATTCCGCGCAGACCACGATCATCGTGACGCCGGCGAACGGGTTTAATCAGCAGGTGAGTTTTGCATGCAGTGGTGTGTCGAAGGGAGGTTCATGCAGCTTCAGCCCGCAGACCGTCAAGCCGAACGGGGGCGCGGTTACGACGACGCTGACCATTGCGACAACTTCGCAGTCGACAGCGCTTGCGCCGAAGGCGCGGAGGTGCGCGTCGCGGATTCGAGGCTCGCGGCTATGGCGTTGACGTTTTTTGGGGTCAGGTGGCTCTTCCGGCGAGGAAAAACCTTCGCTGGACGCTCATGCTGACGGTTTCGTTGCTGCATTCGGGGCCGTCCTGGCCGGATGTGGCAGCTCAAAATCGAGTTCATCGCAGCCGCAGTCAGCAACCTACACCGTCCCATCACGGGCACGGCCGGGACGGAGATGCAAAGCGCTCCATACAGCCTTACAGTGACGCAATAGCCGGCCCAAATCGCCGGCCCGGCGACCTTCTTGCCTTCATGGGGGCGAGCAATGTCCGCGAGAGCAGATGCCCGATCTCGCCGGCTCGATCTCCGAAGCAATAGAGCAATTTCCATTCAGGGGATGGTTGCGGCTTTTCAGTGCACGTGAAGGCACGTTCGGCGCGGATTGGTTCGGGCGGGGCAAGAAGCAAGATATTCTGGATGAAGGCCGTAAACCGTGGGGAAGAAATGAGTAAAGCGCAGCAGCATCCTCTCGAAAAGATCATGGAGAGCCGAATCGCCATCCTGGATGGAGCGATGGGCACGACGATCCGCAACTACGGGATGAAAGAGGCGGACATACGCGGCGAGCGGTTCAAGGATGCGAAGAAGGGTCTGCTGAACAATGGGGATCTGTTTACGCTGACGGTGCCGGAGCTGATCGGCGACATCCATCGGCGGTTTCTGGAGGCGGGCGCGGACATTCTGGAGACGAATACCTTTGGAGCGACCAGCATTGCGCAGAGCGAGTTCTTCGTGGAGGATCCGCGAGAGCATGGCGGCAGGAAGGATCCGGAGTTTTACCAGAAGTGATCGAGGACCGGTTTCTGAACGATCTTGCGTGGGAGATCAACGAGCAGTCGGCGCGGCAGGCGCGGGAGTGGGCGGATCGCGTAGGCAAAGAGCCGGGGCGGCAGCGGTTCGTGGCGGGGGCGATGGGGCCGCTGACGGTGTCGCTGTCGAATTCTCCAGACGCGGACGATCCGAGCTTCCGCGTGGTGACCTTCGACCAGGTGAAGGCGGCGTACAAGCAGCAGGCGCGGGCGCTGATTGCCGGAGGCGCGGATTTGCTGCTGGTGGAGACGATCTTCGACACGCTGAATGCGAAGGCGGCGCTGGTGGCGATCCGCGAGGTGTTCGACGAGGATGGGTTGACGGCGAGCAGCAAAGAATTGCCACTGATGATTTCGGCGGCGGTGGGGCGGGGCGGCGAGACGATGATCTCGGCGCAGACGATTGGAGGCGTTCTGGACGGCGGTGCGGCACGCGAAGCCGCTGACGGTGGGGTTGAACTGCTCACTGGGTCCGGACTTGATGGCGCCGTTTCTGCGCGAGTTGGCGGAGAAGGTTGACGTAGCGGTTTCGTGCTATCCGAATGCCGGCTTGCCGAACCCGCTGTCGGCGACGGGATTCGATCTGGGGCCGGAGGATATGGCGCGGTATCTGAGCGAGTTTGCGCGGGAAGGGCTGGTCAATATTGCCGGCGGCTGCTGCGGCAATACGCCGGAGCACATTGCGGCGATTGCGAAGGCGCTGGATGGCGTGGCGCCGCGAAAGATTCCGGCGCCGGCCGCGGAGGCCTGCGGCGTTGAGAGCGACGGCATGAGCTCAGGTTTGGAAACATGTCGCGACAAAGCCCCTGCGATTGTCGGGGTCGCAGCCATTCACGCAACAACCGGGCGTTTTCATTTTGATTGGCGAGCGGACCAACGTGGCCGGATCGCCGAAGTTCGCCAAGCTGATCAAAGTGGGCAAGTACGAAGAGGCCGTAAGTGTGGCGCGCCAGCAGGTGGAGAACGGAGCGAACGTACTCGACATCTGCATGGACGAGGGGATGATCGACGGCGTGGCCGCGATGACGCGCTACCTGCTATTGCTGCAGAGCGAGCCCGAAGTAGCGAAGGTTCCGTTCATGGTCGACTCCTCAAAGTGGGAGGTGATTGAGGCGGGGCTGAAGTGCATGCAGGGTAAGGGCATCGTGAACTCCATCTCGTTGAAGGAAGGCGAGGCGAAGTTTCGCGAACATGCGGCGGCGGTGCTGAAGTATGGCGCGGCGGCGGTGGTGATGGCCTTCGACGAGCAGGGGCAGGCCGCGAGTTTTGATGACCGAACGAGGATTTGCGAGCGGGCATACAGGATTTTGACGCGCGAGCTGTGCTTTCCGCCCGAAGACGTTATTTTCGATCCCAACATCCTGACCGTGGCGACGGGGATGGAGGAGCACAACAACTACGCCGTGGACTTCATCCAGGCGACACGATGGATCAAGGAGAATTTGCCACACGCGAAGGTAAGCGGCGGGGTGTCGAATATCTCTTTCAGCTTCCGCGGCAACAACAAGGTGCGCGAGGCGATGCATGCAGCATTCCTGTATCACGCGATCACGGCGGGGATGGACATGGGCATCGTGAACGCGGGAATGCTTGAGGTCTATGAGGAGATCGGGCCGGAACTGAAGGAGCTGGTGGAAGATGTTCTGCTGAACCGGCGGCCGGATGCGACGGAAAGGCTGGTGGAGTTCGGCGAGGCGCTGAAGGCGGCGGGAGCGGCGGGCGCAGGCGATGAGGGCGGCGAGAAAAAGATAGAGGAATGGCGGAGCGGAGCAGTCGAGGAGCGGCTATCGCACGCGCTGGTGAAGGGAATCGATGCGTACATCGAAACGGATACGGAAGAGGCGCGCGTAAAGCTGGGGCGCCCGCTGGCGGTGATTGAAGGACCGCTGATGGACGGCATGGGCGTGGTGGGCGATTTATTTGGCGCAGGGAAGATGTTCCTGCCCCAGGTGGTGAAGTCGGCGCGTGTGATGAAGAAGGCGGTCGCCTACCTGACGCCGTTTATGGAAGCCGAGAAGGCGCAAATGGCCGCGGCCGGCGAGACGGTGAGGGCGCAGGGAAAGATTGTGATGGCGACGGTGAAGGGCGATGTTCACGACATCGGCAAGAACATTGTGGGCGTGGTGCTGGCGTGCAACAACTACGAAGTGATCGACATGGGCGTGATGGTGCCAGCGGAGAAGATTCTGGAGCGCGCGAAAGAGGTGAGTGCGGACATCGTTGGGCTGAGCGGGCTGATTACGCCGTCGCTTGACGAGATGGTGCACGTGGCACGCGAGATGGAGCGGCAGGGGCTGAAGCTGCCACTGTTAATTGGCGGAGCGACGACGAGCCGCGCACACACGGCGGTGAAGATTGCGCCCCACTACAGTGGGCCGGTGGTGCATGTGCTCGATGCCAGCAGAGCCGTGCCGGTGACCACGAGCCTGCTGAGCGAAGGCGGCAAGGCGGAGTTTGTGGCGCAATATAAGGCGGAATACGACGCACTACGCAAGGCGCATTCCGCGCCGCGGCGAGCGGTGGTGCCGCTGGAGACGGCGCGGACGAGGCGAACGCCGATCGAGTGGCGCCAAGAGGATTTGCCGAGTCCGGCCTTCACAGGCCTTCGGATTTTGGATGAGTTTCCACTGGAGAAACTGCGCGAATTCATCGATTGGAGCCCGTTCTTTCATACCTGGGAGCTGAAGGGAGTGTATCCGCGGATTCTTGAGGATGAGAGGCAGGGCGAGCAGGCGCGGCAGATCTTTGCGGAAGCGAATGCGCTGCTGGATCGGATTATCGCGGAGAAACTGCTGAGGGCGCGCGGGGTGTACGGATTCTTTGCGGCGGACGCGACGGGCGACGATGTGGAACTCTACGCGGATGAGACGCGGGGAAGGGCGCTGGCGCGGCTTCACTTTTTAAGGCAGCAATCGGACCGGGAAGGCAGCGAGCCGTGCCGGTCGCTGGCGGACTTTATTGCGCCGAAGGAGACGGGGCTCAAGGATACGATCGGCGCGTTCGCGGTGACGAGCGGTGTCGGGTTGAAAGAGTTGTGCGACCGGTTTAGAACGGCGCACGACGACTACAACGCGATCATGGCGGAGGCGATTGCCGATCGGCTGGCCGAGGCGTTCGCAGAATGCCTGCACAAGCGGGTGCGCGAGGAGTGGGGCTACGGCCACGAAGAGAAGCTGAGCAGCGAGGAGCTCATTCATGAGAAGTATCGGGGCATCCGGCCGGCGCCGGGGTATCCGGCCTGCCCGGATCACACAGAGAAGGGAACGATCTGGCGGCTGCTCGACGCGGAGAAGAACGCGGGCATCGAGCTGACCGAGTCGTATGCAATGTGGCCGGGATCGAGCGTGAGCGGGTTCTATTTTGCGCATCCCGAGAGCCGGTACTTCAGCCTGGGAAAGATCGGTCGCGACCAGGTGGAAGACTATGCGCGGCGCAAGGGCATGAGCGCCGGTGAAGTAGAGCGCTGGCTGGGGCCGAACTTGAATTACGAGCCGGGTGAGTGATTCGACGGCGCGAGGGCGGGAGAAATGTGAGCGCAGCGCGGCGAAGGCACGATTAAACCGAGATACCGCGCCGGAAATAGCTGCGCAGCCTGACGAACGGCCGTTCGACAAAGTTGAACGAACAAAAGGCGACAGCATAAGTGGCGACAAGACGCCCGGTGAGAGAGAGCAGGCCGGTGACCGCGCCGGGTGATAGGAACAGCTCCTGCCAGATGTACAAACTATAAGACAGCTTTCCGATATGCCGCGCAATGGGCAAATTGACGATCCTGAACGTTGAGCCCTGGCTTCCCGCGACGAGCGCAAGCAACGTGGAGGCGATGGCGACGGCTGCGAAGGTGGGTAGAACGTGGTGGAGTGCGTTGAGATGCGAATGGGGCGGGTAGTAATTGGCAAGCAGCGGGTTGGCAACGAAGAGAAACAACGAAGTTGCGATGAGTAACGGCCGGACCGGTACCTTGCGAATCCGATTCGGCCACGCGGGCGAGTCGAGGAGAAATGCTGACGCGCAGCCTGCCATGAGCGTATCAATGTGAGATTCCATCCCGTCGATTCCCGAAATCGTTGGGAAAAGATGGTGCTTGAAGAGCCGCAGAACGGGCCCGAGAAAGATAAGAATCACCGCGATCTTCGCGGTGAGCTTTTTTGGCAGGAACGCGAACAGGAATGGCCAGACGAGATAAAACTGCTCTTCCAGGCTGAGGGACCAGGTGTGGGCGAGCCACCAGGAGTATTCCTGAGGATGATGCAGGGAAAAAGGATAGTTGTGCGTGAACATGAGTGCGCGGAGAATGTCGAGCCACGAGATGGAGGCGAGATGCGTGGCTTTGAGCGCGATGACGGCGAGGAGCAGGAGCCAATAAACGGGAATGATGCGAAAAAAGCGCCGAATATAGAAATTTGAGAGGGAAAAGGATCCGGTGGCGTCACGCTCGCGAATCATGAGCCATGTAATCAGCAAACCGCTGATTACGAAAAAGGTGGAAACGCCCAGGTTGCCGAGGTAACCCGCCCAATAGCTGTCGTATCCGTAAGACAGTTGAGCATGAAAACCAATCACAAGCAGGATGGAGAGAGCGCGCATTCCATCGAGGGAGGGCAGATGACTCTCAAGGGCGGTGGGGTGCGGCGGGACAACCTTTTTGGCTGTTGGGATCTGGGGCACGCGGTCATTCTATGGTTTGCACCGCGCGCTCGGCAATCGAGCCGCGAAAGATCGCGGTAATCCGCGAGGCGTTTGAGCCGCGCCTGCGAAAATGGCAGATGCGCTCACGGCCGTTCGAATCTCGATAGCAATCCTTAGCGTCAATTCCCGAGTCAGACGTGGACGTGGAGAGCGGAGATTGTGACAGGCGGATGAAGCGGTAAACAGGAATTTTGCGCCGTTTTCGCGCTGGTTTGACCGTACATTCACATGCTTGCCGGGATACTAGTTGTGTGATCTCAGACATTCGGCCCAAGGTTCCGCTGAGACTGGCGCTCGATTCCAGTTCTTTGGTGGAGATCGCGCTTGCAGCCGGAGTTGCAGTACAACCTCTACGGGCGAATTCATTTCCCATTCACGCGGACGTGGGGCGCTACCGCCTGCGGCTTGCGGAGACGGCGGAAGACCACGAGGCGGCGTGCCGGCTGCGCTTCAGAGTGTTCAACATTGAACTGGGCGAGGGGCTGGAGAGCTCGTACGAGACGGGGCTCGACATGGACCGCTTCGACGCGATCTGTGAACACCTACTGGTAGAAGACAAGGCGAGCCGGCGCGTGGTGGGAACGTACCGCATGCAGTCGGGCGAAACGGCGGCACGCAACCTTGGCTACTACTCTGAGCAGGAGTTCCATCTTGCGCCGTATGAACCGCTGCGGGCAGGGATCCTGGAGCTGGGGCGCGCATCGATCGACCGCCAGCACCGCACTCCCGAGGTGCTGATGTTGTTGTGGCGGGGAATTGCGCAGTATGCTACTGGCATGGGGCTTCGCTACTTGCTCGGGTGCTCCTCTTTGAACTCCAACGACCCGGCGGAAGGCTGGCAGATGTATCGCCAACTGGAGAATTTCAGGGTTCCAGTGGAGTTTGAGACGCCGCCGACCACGGCATATGCGTGCCCCCCAGAAAGCTACGATCGGGATCAGCAGAGTTTGCACGCACAGCAGTCGCCTTGCCCGAGCGATCAATTGTTGCCGGACGATTTTTCTCCGGCGCCCGTTGCACCCGCGGTAAAAGTTCCCAAGCTGTTGAAGACCTATCTTGCGATAGGAGCACGGATTGCCGCGCCGCCGGCGTGGGACCGCGAGTTCCGCAGCATCGATTTCCTGACGCTCCTGGATCTGAATCTGCTATCGGCCGCAGCTCGCCAGCGCTTTCTGGCTCCCCTGATGCAATGATGCTGCGGCGGATCCGGCGCGCTGTGGAGCTGGCGTTCGTTCTCGCGTTCTGCATTCTTCGCTACTGGCTGGCGCTTCTGCACGGGCCGATGACGCTGGAGCGGCGCGCGCTGTGGCTGCAGGGATCGGCGCAGGCGGTTCTGAAGTCGCTGGACATCGAATCGCAGGTGGAAGGCGAGCCGCCGTCATGCGGACTGGTGGTGTCGAACCACCTGAGCTATCTGGACATCCTCATTATCAGCGCGGCGATGCCATGCTTTTTCGTGGCCAAGGCGGAGATCGGCGGCTGGCCGTACTTTGGCAAGGCAGCGCGGGTGGGCGGGACGATCTTTCTCAACCGATCGAGCCTGGCCAGCGCCATGACGGTGGCGGAGCAGATCGCGGAGCGGCTGCGACTGCCGGTTCCGGTCCTGCTTTTTCCCGAAGGGACGAGCACGGACGGAACGCGGGTGCTTCGGTTCCACTCGCGGCTCATCGATCCAGCGACCACAGCAGGAGCGCCGATTACAGCGGCGGCGATTCGGTATGCGATCGGCGGCGGCGTGGCCGAGCGGGAGCTGTGCTGGTACGGTGACGAGGGCTTTGTCACGCATCTCTGGAGGGTGCTGGGCGTAGCCGGCTTCGCGGCGCAACTGCGCTTTGGCGAGCCGCGGATTTATCGGGGCCGGCGCGCGGCGGCTGACCAGACGCATGCGGAGATCACAGTGTGGCGCGAGGCAGGCGCGCTTGTGGCGGAAGGGGCGATGGCAGCGCGGTAGATTGGATCGGTGCGCGCTACGCGCTTTGCCGGGCTGTGGCCACGGCAGCTTCATTCGGAAATTCACTGCGAACAATCGAAGATTGCGGGATGCGCGTGGATGCGGCGATCCAGCGCATTGCGCTGGGGAAAAGCGGCAGGGCTGTGAATGCCACGGTGCGTCCGGGGCGCGTGACGGCAGCGCGCGAGAGCCATGTGGCGAGTGCCATGGATCGGGTGAGCTGTGCGCGAAGGGTATGGCTGTAATCGGCAGCGCTAGAGCCGGCGAGGAACATTTGTGCGGCAAGGGCGGCGCTATGGAGAGCGATGGAGATGCCGTCGCCGGTGAAAGAAGGGATAACTGCGGCCTGATCGCCGAGGCGCCAGAGCCCGTGCGGTTGCGCGATGAGATAGCCGTAGGGGATGGGCGAAATAGCCAGGGGGCGCGGCCAAAGTTGGGAAGCTCCGTCGAGAAGCTGGCGAAGATGGCGATTACCGCGCAGAACCTCCGCGAGGAGTTCAGGCCAGCCGCCGAGGCGACGCAACGTGGAGCGGCGAACGACGAGGCAGAGATTGGCTATGCCGCCTTCGATGAGCGAGAGCCCGCCGTAGCCGCCTGGGAAGAGAAAAAGATCCATCACTTCGCGGAGAATGACGAGTTGAGCGGGCGCCAGCCGCCAATGCAGTTTGAAGCCGACGAGGTCAGATTGTTTGGCGGGAGCGCGGGAGAAGCCACGGAGATCATGTTTGCCGGTGGCAAGAAAGACGGTTGAAGCGCGGATGGGTTGGCCGCTGTTGAGCACGACAAGCCACTGGCCTGCGTAAACGGCCAGCGATTCGGCGGTGACGCCGCGCAGAACCTGGCAGCCTTTTTCTTCGGCGTGGGCAAGCAAAGCCGAGTCGAGAGCGCGGCGCGAAAGCGAGAGCGCCGGAAAAGGAAGCGGAGTTTCAATGGCCCGGCTGCACGCGGATAGACGGAGGGTGCGGATGACGGCAGCGCCGAGGTCGAGCGGGTCGACTCCTGCCTGGTGGAGATAATCAACGGCTTCGCGGCTGAGGAACTCGCCGCAGACTTTGTGATGCGGGACGGTTTCTTTTTCAAGCAGCACGACCTGGCGGCCTGCGGCGACGAGACGCAGAGCGGCAAAGGAGCCGGCTGGACCACCGCCGATGACGAGATGTTCTACCTGGCGAGGCGCGGCGGTCACAGCGGTTTTCTCCGGCTGACGCAGAGGCGCGCGGGCTTGAACGGTTGGATGGAAACGCCGCGGAGATCGAGGCCTGCGGACGAGCACATTCGTTGCCAGTCCTCGGGGATGAAGGCGCGGGCGATGGAAACGGGGCCGTCGTGCCGCACGAAAGGATGAAGCCGCGCGAACCTGGAAAAGATGCGGAGGAGATGATACGGGACAGCGGCGCGGGAGAGATCGTTGATGAACCAGCCAAGTTGAGCCTGGAGTTCCATCCACTTTAGGAAGCGAATTACGTCGGGCTCGGATGAGTGGTGCGTGAAAAGTGAGCTGACGACAAGATGAACGGGCGGATCCGGCAGATAAGTGAATACGTCCGCAGCGACCCAACGGATGCCGCTCGAAGAAGAGCTGGCTTCGGCGGCGATGGCGACGGTGTCACGGTTGATGTCGAGGCCGACGAGCTCGACCGGCAAGCCGCGCGCACGGGCCCAACGCTCAACGCGGCGCAAGGTGTCGCCGTAGCCGCAGCCGACGTCGAGAATGCGCATGGGCTGAGCGGCCGGCCGCGGAACGACGGAGCCGAGCCAGTGCAGAAGCGGGCGATAAGAAAGGAACCAACGATTGAGGCGCGCAAGGTCGCGGAGGCAGGCGCGGAGTTCTTCGCGGGTGCAGGGCTCATCCATGAGTTCGGAGAGCTGTGCACGATGGCGGAAGTCGAGCGTGTCAGACGGCATGAAACATCATCGTCTCGGCGGTGACGCCGGGCCCGAACGACATGGCGCAGCCGATTTGGCCGGGGCGGGCGCGCTGCATCAGTTCGCGCAAGACGAACATGACGGAAGCCGAGGACATGTTGCCGTAGCTGAGCAGGATACCACGCGATTCGGCGAGCGCGCCGGCGGGGAGTTCCAGGCCCTGCTCAACGGCGTCGAGGATGGTGCGGCCGCCGGGGTGAACGGCCCAGAGATCAATGGAAGAGAGCCGATGCCCCTGCGTGATGCGGCTGCCGGCCTCGGCAAGCCCCTGACGCAACTTGCCCGGGACCTGGCCCGACAGATGCATGTCGAAGCCCTGCTCGCCGATGCGCCAGGTAATGAGTTGATCGGTGCCGGAGAGGTTGACGGCGAGAAAGCTGTCAATCGCGAGACCCGACGGCTGCGCGGTGACGAGATAGGCGGCGCAGCCATCGGCAAAGACGGTGAAAGCGAGTAACTGCTCAAGATCCTGTGTTTCCTGCATGTGCAACGTGCAGAGCTCGAGGCTGAGGAGAAGAACTCTGGCGTCAGGCTCGGAGCGAACGATGTGACGGGCGGACTTGAGGGCGTTAATTGCGGCGTAGCAGCCCATGAAACCGATGAAGGTGCGCTCGACGGAGGAATTGAGACCGAGGAATTCGACGGTCTCGTAGTCCAGTCCCGGCGCGTAGAGGCCGGTACAGCAGGTGACGATGACGTGGGTGATGGCCTGCCGTTCTTCCGCGGAGATTGCGAGCTTTTCGAGGGCGCAGCGCGCCAGCCGCGGAGCGAACTGCCGAAAGACCTCCATGCGGCGAGCCGTGGAGGGAAAGTGGCCGCGCACAAAGAGGGAACTCGCGTCCTGGAGCGAGCCCTCCGGAGTGACCATGGGCTTGAGGAAGGTATAACGGTGATCGATGGCGGCCATGCGCGCCATGCGGCGGTAGAGATTCCTAGGCGTGCCTTCGGGCAGGAGGCTTTGCGCAAACTCAACAAAGGGCCCGTGCATATCGTGTGGAGGGACAGCCGTGGCGATGCGGTTGAGATAGGCAGTCGTCATGGCGTGGCCTCCGGGGGAAGCGGCAACCTTATTGGGACAGAATACCTTGCCCGGCGCGGCGGAGCTCAAAAGGAGCGGCGCGCCGGCGTGCAGTTATTGGACGCGGGGAATGAAGATTTGGGTTCATACGGCGGGCGGCGAAGGGGCGGCTGTGGAGCCGCGGACAACGAGACTGGTGGAGACCAGGAATTCGCGCTGCAATTTAGGACTGGCGTCGTCCTCGATCTGCGCGCGGAGTGCATTGAATGCGGCGCGGGCCAGATCCGCGCGGGAGAGACGGATGGTGGTGAGCGGGGGCAGGGTGAACTCGGCAAAAGCGATGTCGTCGAGGCCGATAAGAGAGAGATCGTGGGGCACGCGCAGGCCAGCCATGTAGGCTGCGCGCAGGACGCCGATGGCGGTCATGTCGTTGGAGCAGACGATGGCGGTGGGGCGAGCGGCGAGCTTGCTCAACTGCTCGAAGCCGGCCACACCGCCCTTGAGCGTGTGGTCGCACTCGATGACCCACTTCTTTTGCAGCGGCAATCCGGCGGCCTGGATGGCGGCGCGGAAGTCGCTCTCGCGCGTGATGGCGGAGTGCAGGCTGTGCGGTCCGGCGAGAAATGCGATGGCTTGGTGGCCAAGACCGGCAAGATGGCGAATGGCCTGATGAATGCCGGTGGAGTAGTCGAGGAGTATGGTGCTGGCCTTAGGATCGTCGAGCTTAAACTCGGCGAGCACGATGGGCACGCCGCGGTGCATGAGCTGATCGAGAACGGGCTCTTCCTCACCGAAGGTCATGACGGCTACGCCGTCGACTTTGCGCTCCAACATGCGGCGCGCGCATGCGGCCAGCACCGCGGGGTCACTGTTGGTGGAGCTGACAAGAATCTCATAGCCGCGAGCGACGGCGATCTCTTCAAAGCTTTGGATCAGCTCGGGAAAAAAGGGATTGGAGATGTTTTCGACGATGATTCCGAGGATGCGGCTGCGGCCGGAGACGAGGGTACGGGCGTGGGTGTTGGGCAGATAGTTTAGATGTTTGATAGCCTGCCAGACACGTTTGGTGAGGCGCTCGCTGACCAGCGGAGAGCCGTTCATGGTTCTGGAAACCGTGGCGATTGAGACCTTGGCCATGGCAGCAACAGCGCGGATGTCGGGGAGTTTGCCGGCGGTTTTGCGTTTTGCTTTTCGAGGCACGTTGCAATCCTATCGCAGCGAGCCTGGACGCGAAACAGAAAGTGAGTTCGAATTTCCACCGGGTTTTTAGACACCGGGGCCAAGCCAGTCACGCGCTTTCAGAGATAAGGAGGCGCAGGTCGCGCAGGTTGTGGCCGGTGGGGCCGGTGACGACGGAGTCGCCGATGGCGGTGAAGAGCGGGCAGGCGTTGAACTCGGCCAGCGACCGCTCGGGATCGTAGCCGAAGGCGCGGGCGCGCGCGACGGTGGTGGGATCGGCGATGGCGCCGGCCGATCGCGTATTGCCGTCGATGCCATCGGAACCTGCGCTTAGGACGGTGAGATGTTTGCCGGGATAATTGGAAAGGTCGAGCGCGCAGTGCAGAGCAAACTGCTGGTTGCGTCCGCCGGCGCCTGGCGTGCGGTTCAGGGTGACGGTGACCTCGCCGACGGAGATGAGGCAGAAGCGATCATGCTGCGCGCGGAAGGTATGGAAGCGCTCCAACAAATAGCGCGCCGCATCGGCATAGTCCCAATCGTCGCAACTGTTGTCGACCAGCACGTGAAAGCCCGCGCTTCGCGCCAGGGTTCGCGCGTTTTCTACGAGGTCGTGGCTGGAGAGGAGGATTTCGAAGACGGAATCGCGAAAGGCCTCGTCCTCGCCCATCATGCTGGCCGCCGAGGTCATGCGGCGGGGCTGCGAGGCGTCGGCCCAGGGGAGCTTGGGCAGGAATGAGGGACGCCAGCCCTTGTTGCCGGGCGACTCCGGGAGATCCTCGCGCTCAAAAAATGTTCGGATGGAGGCGGGCATCCGGGGCGCGAGATCGTACTTTTGCAGGAGCTCGCGCACGTCGGCCACCGTCGAGTGGTCGGGCGTGGTAGGCCCGGAGGAGAGCGCATCAAGAGTGCGCAAGGGCACATCGGGAAGGAGCAAACTGACCTTGAGCGACTCTGGCGCAGCCATAGCGAGACGCCCGCCCTTGACCGCGGAAAAGTGCTTGCGGAGAGTGTTGACCTCGCCGATGGGCGCGCCCGAGCCGAGAAGCAATTGGTGGAAGGCGATGGTTTCTTCGAGGGTGATGCCCGGATCGAGAGGCAGATCGAACATGGCCGAGCCGCCGCCGGAGATAAGGAAAAAGATGAGGGTGTCTTTCCTGGCCTTGCGGACGAGGGCGAGCGCAGCGCGTGCAGCGGCGAAAGAGTCTTCGTTGGGCACGGGATGGCCGCTTTCAAAATAGCGAAAGCGCCAGTTGCGCGACGTGGGCAGCTGATTGGAGGCGCAAATGCCGCGCAGGCCTTTGCGTCGCTTCATGCGCTGGAGGAGGATTTCAAGCATGGGGCCAGCGGCCTTGCCGAGGGCTACGACAAAGATGCGCTTGTAGGCAGAGAGGTCAATGGTTGCAGGGCCGCTGTCATCGGGCATGAGCCGGCGTAGCGTGTTGCCATCGAATCGCAGGCGGCGGTCGAAGGCCGAGTTGATATCACAGGCCTTGAGCGCGCCGGTAAAGATCTCCGTAGCCGCGGAGTGCATGGCGTCAAGAGCAGCGTCACTGGCCTGGATCATGGCAACAGCTCGGCGACGCAGGTTGCGAAGGCAGAAACCATTTCACTCCTGATTTTACGCTGAGGCGGCCAGCGTTTCGGGCCGTGGAGGAGGAAAGAAGGGGCGGATCGGCGCACGTGGCGAGACGATGGCCGTCACAGGGTAACCGTTGGCCGCTAAGGTATTCTGGCTGCACCATGAACAATTCTTTGAAAGCGAAGCCTCTTGATCCGGTTGGGCTGACGCGCCAGTTATGCGAGATCGAATCGACGACCTACCATGAGGGCGCGGTGGGCGATTTTTTGGCCGATTTTCTTGCCGGACGCGGCTGGGTGGTGGAGAAGACTCCCGTGGCGCAGCCGGCGGATAGCGAGACGGCTGGGCCGCGCTGGAATGTGTATGGAGGAGCAGCGGGAGAGACGCCGGATCTGGTTTTTTCCACGCACATGGATACCGTTCCGCCGTATATCCCGTTCAGCGAGGATGCGGAGTTCCTATATGGGCGCGGAGTTTCGGACGCAAAAGGGATCATCGCGGCCCAGATTGCGGCGGCGGAAGCGCTGCGGGCGGAGGGATTTCGGATTGGAGTGTTGTTTGTGTCGGGCGAAGAGCGCGACTCGGCAGGAGCCAAGGCTGCAAATCTGAAGCCGAAGGGCAGCCGCTACCTGATTAACGGCGAGCCGACGGACAATCGCGTGGCGCTGGCGTCAAAGGGAGCGCTGCGCGTAGCGTTTCGCGCCACGGGGAAGATGGCGCACTCGGCGTATCCCGAGCTGGGCGAGAGCGCGGTGCACAAGCTGGTGCAGGTGATGGCGAAGCTGCTCGAACTGAAGCTACCGGTGACGGAGGATGTTGGGCCGAGCACGCTGAATATCGGGCAGATTCACGGCGGACACGCGCCGAATGTGATTGCGGACAAGGCCGAGGCGCAGGTGCTGGTGCGGCTGGTGGGCGATTCGGCGCCGGTGAAGGCCGCGCTGCTGGAGGCAGCCAAGGGACTGGCGGAGGTCGACTTCACGCTGGAGATTCCGTTTGTGCGGCTGCGCGCGCCGGAGGGGCTGCCGACAATGGTGGCGAAGTTTACCACCGACATTCCGCAACTGAGCAACTGGGGCGAGCCGCTGCTGCTGGGGCCGGGCAACATTCACGTGGCGCACACGCCGCACGAGAAGCTGGCAAAGAAAGAGCAGCTTGAGGCGGTCGAAATGTATATCAAGGTGGCGAAGAACTGCTGGTAGCCGGGCGCGGACGCGAGCCCTCTCTTCGCCGTCCCTACGGGACTGGTCTTCTGTGTATATCGATTGCACCCCACCCTAAGCAGGGCTAACAAGCGCTGCGCCTCCGGCGCGAGAGGCCCTTTGAGTGATCAGCGCTAATGCCTCCAACTCCGCCTGAGCGGTTACTGGTAGTTGCCGATGAGGACAAACGGCGCCCAGTAATAAGGATGGGCGTAGCCGAGTGAGCCGATCGCTTGCTCCGGTTGGCCGACAGCTTCAAAGCCGCGGCCGGTTCCTCCGCCGGGCACTGCGCCGCCGCCGTGGATGAAGGCGAGCTGAGCCTGGCGAAGCGCTTCGGCTTTGCCATCGGCTGGATTCTTGACCCAGCGATCGTAGAAGTCGCTCATGATGTGGCTGGTGCTGAGATCGTTCACGTCCCATAGCGTGGCGAGCACGGCTTCGGCTTCCTTCTGCTGAGCGACCATGCCGAGCGAGTCCATCTCAAGACCGTTGCGCGATTTGTAATCCTTCGCAGTGCTGCAGGCCGAGAGAGTGAGAAGACGCGTTCCGTGAAAGACGACCGTGGAATTCTCGAGAGCGGAAAGATTCCACTCGAAGCCGTTGGGGTCTCCTGAGTTGTCTCCACCCATCATGAGGAAGGGCTCGTCGCCGCTGCCGGCGATGAGGACGAAGTGGCTGGCGATGTGCACGACGGAGACGTTCGTTGCCGGCGCCAAGCTGGGACTCTAATGCGGCCAGAGTGAACTGCTGATCGGGCAGCAGCTTGCCCGGCATGGGGCCGTGAGAGGCGGGATCGGATGGGTCGTGAACGACGGAATCAAGCTCGGGTATCACGCCGGGCAGTGCAGGAAGCCCACCATAACTCTTCGACAGGCCCATGGCGAGCGCGCTGGGCGGAGTTCCGTTGGGGAGCGGGGAATCGGTCATGTGGCCGTAGCTCTCCGGAGTAAAGAGAACGTTGTGGAAGCGCTCAACCATGTAGTGGCTGCCGTCGTAGAGAGCGCCCATAGGAACGTAGCGCAACGCGTCGTCGAGCGACCAGAGCACCGTGGGGACGCTGCCTTTGGGGCCGGCTTCGAGGATATGAAGTTGTGGCTCTATGGGCGCGACGACCATGGAGTAGAGCTGATTCAGCTGCGGACGGGGATCGGATGAAGGCGCGCCGACCGCTTTGAGCGCCTCTAGCGCCTGGGTGCGGATCTGGCCGGAGGTGGCGTTCAACACAACCTTCTTGCGTGACGAAGAGGTGACGACGATGGCGTAAGCGTGATCGTCGCCGAGAAGCAGGCGAATGCCCATGACGCGAGGGCCGAGCTTCGCCAGCGAGTCCTGGAGAAAGCTTTTCGTCGTGTCGGCAGCAGCCTGGCCCGGTGCGGACTGCGCGTCGAGCTCGGGAAAGATTTTGTTGTTGAGGATGGCTTGAATATCGGAGCTCTGCTGTTGCATGGCCGCGGTAAGCGACTTGAGTTGCGCTTCGTCATCGGGGGTACGCGACGGCTTGGCCTGAATCTGTGCGTAGGCGAGACTCGACTCCTCGATGGCGCGCGCTTTTTGCTCGAGACTGGGCAAAGCAGTCGCGGCGTCCTGCTGTGCGGGCGAAAGCTTCAGTGGCTCGATGCCTGCCGAGGAGCCGGGCGAGGCGGTAGTGACAACGTCCTGCAGTTCCTGCTCCTTGAGGAGATCGAGAATCTGCTCGGCCTGGCCGAGACGGCCGGTCTCGACGAGCAGCTCGGCCAGCATGCGGTACGCGCCCGAACGCGATTGCGCAAAGCCGGCCTGAACTTCCTTCTCCATGCCCAGAATGTTTTTGCGGATCTGCTCGTAATCGTTGACCGCGAGCAGGCCGAAAAAGATGGCTTCCTCAGGCCGATTCTGCTTGCGGAAGCCGATCATCATGGAATTTTCGATGTTGCCTTCGATTTGGGGATCGGCGGTCGTTCTGGCAAGTCCGAGCGCAGCGATGGCGCTGGTGAAAGAGAGATCGGATTGCTTCATCAGCGAATAGGCCCATGCGATGGTCATCAGATCCTGCGCTTCATCGCGCTGGTCCTTCACTTCGCGCCAGATGGAGAGCGCCTGAAGATCGAGGTCGAGGGCCTGCTGCGCTTCGCCGAAGTCGGAGTGATCGCGGCCCAGGTTGTTGAGGATCATGGCTTCGCCGCGGCGGCTGCCAGTCTGGCGAAAGATGGGCAAGGCCTGGGTTTGGAAGTCGAGAGCCTTGGCGGGCTGGCCGAGATCGGCGTAAGCGCGGCCGATGTCGCTCAGCGCGAGCGCCTCGCCGCTCGGGTTTCCCACCTCGCGCCAGATGGGCAGCGCCTGGTTGTAGTAGTCGAGCGCCGTCTGATGCTCGCCGAGGTCGTTGTAGAGGCGGCCTATGTTGTTGAGCGTGAGCGCTTCGCCTTGGCGGTTGCCAAGTTCGCGCCAGAGCGCAATGGCCTGGTTGTAGGCGTCGAGCGCTTTTTGTTTCTGGCCAAGGGCGGCATAGGCAGGGCCCGTGTCGTTGAGCACCAGAGCCTCGCCGTTGCGTTCGCCCAGGTTGCGGAAGATGGGAAGCGCCTGATTGAAGTCGTCGAGAGCCTGCTTGCCGTCGCCCATGTCGGACCAGGCTCGGCCCAGGTTGTCGAGCGTGCTCGCTTCACCATTGATGCCAGCGGTCGCGAGGAAGCCCGAAGCGGACGCGGTTTTGGCCGGAGCAGGGCCGGGTGGTGCGTTCTGCGTGGAAGGCGCGGCAGGCGGAGCATTTATTTGGCGCCAGATGGCGAGGGATTGGTTCAGATATTTGAACGCGTCGTCGCGTTGCCCGAGGTTGTTATAGACTTTACCGATGTTGTTGAGCGTTTCGACCTCGCCGGCGCGCGACGGGAGCGCGCGCCAGAACGGCAGTGCTTGGTTGAGCAAGTCGAGAGCCTTGTCTTCCTGACCAAGATCGGTGTAGACGCGGCCCATGGTGTTCAACGTGGTGGCCTGGCCGAGCAGGCTCGAATACTTTTGCTCGATGGGCAACGCCTGATTCAGGTAATCGAGCGCTTTTTCGAGCTGGCCGGCGCTGTAGTAAAGAGCGCCGAGAATGTTGAACTCCGTGACTTGCTGGCGAGGATTTTTGCTGTGGCGGGCCTGCGCCAAATTCTGCTCGTGTTGCGCGATTTCGGTGGTCAATGCGCCGGGCTGCGCAGACGCCGATGCGACTGCGAATATCGCCGCCAGGCAAACTGTGACGGTGCGAAACCGATCAATGCCGGATAGGACCGATGGGCCGGTTGGTTTCATGGCCTGCATTGCGTTCAAGGGCGAGCGCTCGCGGTTGCGGCGGCGGTTGAGCGGAGGGCGAAATCCGCGTCGGAAGAGCTGCGGCTCATAACGGGATGCTGGTGCATGCCCTGGGCAGAGACGCTTTGTGAGACTTCCTGAGCGACCGAAGAATAGACCTGGCTCAAAGGAGCCTGGCCTTTGTCCTTTTCGAGCGTCTGGAGCAGGTAGTAAGTGAAGTAACCGTGTTTGAGCTGGCTGCTTTCGAGCGACTCCTCATTGACCTCGCTGGCGGCCATGACGATGCGGCCCGTTCCGTCAGTCATGTGGGCCAGCATCTCGTTCGAGGGAGCCGTGTCAGGGAGAGGTTGGGTGGAGGGAGCTGCGCCGCCGGCGGCCACGGCGCCAGCGGCAGCACCGCCGCTGTAGCAGGTGTCGAGAAAGACGGCGGTACGCAGGGCCTTCATTCGCGTGGCTACGGCATTCGCCAACTCGACCATGGGATAAGCCGTAGCGTAGAGGGCATCCTGATCGATGGACCCGCCTGAGTAGACCTCAGTGTCATAGGTGATGAGGTAGTTGGCGCCACCGGCGGAATCAGCGGTGCGCGGCGTGCCGTGGGTGGCGACGTAAATGACGACAAGGTCGTTGGGTTGTGCCTGACGCGCGATCGAGTTCAGTGCTTCTTTGATGTTCTTTGTGGTGGCCTGGCCGTCGGTGAGGACGTGGACATTATCGGCGGGAAAACCGCCGATAGAGGGATCTTTGAGGGCGGCGGCAAAGGCGTTGGCGTCGGCGGTGGTGTATTTGAGGGCCGGAATTTCCGTGTCAGTGAACTGGCCGATGCCAATGACGAGGGCCCACTTCTGCTGCACCGGACCGGGGCGAACTGGCGGCGGGGCAGGGACGGGCGTTTCCTCAGTTCCTTCGGGCGCGATGCCCCGCGAGGCGGGCGTAGCAAGCACGAGGGGGTTGAGACCCTGATCGAGCGCTTCAGAACCGTTGAAGCGCGCCTTGTCCATCGAGTAGTTGGCGAGAGCGTCGTGGCCAAGGCGCTTTTCAACCAGGCTGCGGTAGTACCACGCGTCGCCGAGTTCGGGGCACTCGGCGATCGGCGCTCTTAAGCAGTTGCAACGCGTCTTCGAAGGCATCGTCGCCGCTTTGCGGGGTGATGCGTTCCAGCGCCTGAACGACAAGGTCCTGGCCGGCGCCGCAGCGGATTCCCTGCGCGGGAGCACACGGGCAGGCGAAAAGCGACGCGGCCAGCAACGCCGAGGAGGGCGAGACGGAATCGACCAGGAGAGATCATTTTTCTGCGACGTGCCTTGTGTTTGCCGCTGGTCCTCTTCAAGGCTCGCTCTTTCATTGCGGCCAGGATGCGGGGGCTGACGCCGTTCGTGGTTAAGGCGTGCTGTCCCGCCGGGCTCAGGTCGAAGTCGACGGCATCCGCCCCGCGGATGGCCTGGATGACCGTTTCTTCATCCATGCCGGCCTTGAGCATGGCGATGACCTGCGTATTGGTAAGTCCTTTGTGCACCGCAGGGGCAGGCGCCTTTTTCGCGGCCTGGATCTTCATTTCCGCCAAGACTCGCGCGCTGACGCCGCTGCTGGAGAGATTATGCTGACCGGCGGCGCTTAGGTCGAAGTTGATGGCGTCGGCTCCGCGGATGGCCTGAATGACCGTGGCTTCATCCATGCCTGCCTTGAGCATGGCAATGACCTGAACATTGGTGAGACCTTTGGAACCGCCGGCATCGGCGGGGGTGGGAGGCTTGGCGTTCGCAGCAGCGAGGGCCGCAGCTTTGGCTCGGGCTGCGTCCTCCTGCTCCTTTTCGAGCTCCTTGTAATGAGCGATGGCAGTTTCGATGCGCTTCTGCGGCTCAAGGAAGTACTTCTCGTCGGGCTTGGCATCGATCGCTTTGCCATAATTGATGGCGGCCTGGTCGAGGTACTTCATGGCCGCTTTTTCATCCTCGGCCTGATAGGCGAGCGCTTCATAGGCGACGCCAATGTCATAAAGCCGGTAGGCGTCCTCCTCCGGCTTGGGGAACGCGGTCGCGGTTTCAAAGGTCTCAAGAGCGCGCTCCCAAAGGCCTGCTTCAGCATCTTTGTCGCCTTCGTCGAGCGGACCGTCTTTGCGCGCCAGGAAAACGTCCAGACTCTCATTGGTGTCGACAAGATGCTCGGCAATCTGCTGCACGGCGTCAATGATCAGGTTCGAGCGCAGCTCGGCAGGCGTGGGCGGGTTGATGTCTTCGCTATTGTGTCCGCCTTTCATGCGCGAGAAGGTGCCGGTGAACTGGCTCATCATGCCGTGAGCGGTTGAATTCCCCGAACTATCGAATTCCTGGTCATAGGCGGAATCGATGTTGTCGGAGATGAGCATTTGACCATTGGCATCCTTGGCTTTGAAGGAGACGTTGAGCTCTCCCGTAATGCGTTCAAAGGTGGCGGTTTTTGTGGCGCTCTTGCCAAGCGCGGAAAGCGAAGGCTTGGCGAGTGTCACTCCCGGCGCCGCCCTGGTGGTGTAAGTAGGATCGGGGTGGGAGTATTCGGTGATCTGGCAGAAGACCTGAGTGGCGCCATTATCGTCGTCGCGGAGATTCGGGTCGTCCTTGAGCAATTCGGTTTCAAGGAGCGCCTGAAAATCATAGGGCAGGGCGCCGTCTTCGTCGGCCGAAGTGACGGTGACTTTTAGGGTGTCGCCAGGCAGGTGGACCAGCGCGGGAAGCTTGCGCTGGAGCGTGATTTTCATTTTGGCAGCGCCAAAACTTTGGGCGCCGGCAGGCACAGCCGCAAGCGCCCCAACGCAGAGAGAAACCATTAGCAGATACTTTGTCGCACGGCTCATCTTGACCCCCGTCGATTTACCGCTTGTAAGCGCCCCGCCGGCCCGGCGGCGCGATGCAACCAGCATACCTTCATTGCCGGTCAACCGTCTTTGAATTTTTGGCCCATACCGAGCACGGAAGCGAGGGCCATAAATGCCGTCAAGAGAATGACATCGCCCCCCACCCAGCGCCGACGAGATTCAATGAGCCACCGGCCGCTCAATTCGTACATGGGCCCGATTCATAAAACCGGCATAGGAAGCATGAAACCTAATTCGGCACAATATTATGGAGCCACTATTGGGAGCGCTATGAACGGTTGTCAGTCCAATTCCCCAATTGGTGGGAACCGCTTCAGTAAGTCCGCGGGTTCCTCCGCTGGTTTGATTGAGGAGTTTTTCCAGGGGCGATTCCACTCCACGCGTGCCGCGCGTAGCGACGCCTTCAAAGTTCAGTACGTAAGGGTCGGCGAGCGGCTGCTCGGTACTGAGCAGGATGAGCGTGTCTACGCCATAAGGCGGACCGATGCGCAGGACCGGAGCGCCAGGAAGAATGAACTGGCGGCCGTAGTCGGCATCGTTGGGAAACTGATTTTCAGAGTAGTCGCGAGGATAAAGAACGGCTCCCTGACCGTGACAATCGATGTCGAGGACATAGACCCAGCGGCGGTCGTTAATGGTGTCGCTGGAGGCGAGAGCCATCTTGAGCAGATCGCCCTGGTGCGTGGTCTGATCCGTAGAAAGGGGCGATTGAGCGTTGGCCGGATAGAGCGTGAGTGAATAGTACTCGTCGCTGGACGCATCGGCGGGGCTGTTGGCCAAATCGAGCCAGCCATGCACCTTGGCAAGCAGAGAGGCGTAATTGTTCAGCTTAGCGCCGGCCGCGTCGATGGCCGAGGCGCTGTGGACGGGCACCCAATCGCTGCGCACGGGATAGGGCGATGCAGCTGAGCAACCCGGACTGTGCGGGGGCGCGTTGGGCGAGGGCGGACCGGCCGCGAGTTCGCTTTTGTGGTACCAGGCGTAAGCCGGCCCATCCGCGGTGAGGAGGCCAGTGAGCGCGTAATGCGCGACAGACAGATTGTCGGCGGCCTGAACGGCGCTGTCGCTGCCGGCCGGCTTGAGCTTTGCGGCCAACTCCTGCGAGGGCGGAAGATTGACCCAGAGTTTGGCGCCGGCGGGTAAGTTGCTCTTGATGGCGTCGGCTGACAGTGGCGCGCCCAGGCTGACCGGTGTGGCCGAGCCAGCCTTCTGCAGCGTCCATTTCGTGCCGTCCCAGCTTAAAACGTGAGTCCACTGCTGTTCCGCGGGATCCGAAACCAGAGCTGCGCCGGAGGCCTGCACCTGCTCCGCAGCGGCATCAATCTGCGCCTGCGAAAGATTGGAGGGCCAGAGCCAGACCAGTAGCGGTGAGTTATCGGCGGGAATCCACTTGCTCAGTTCGAAGATGTCGCCTGCGGCAACCTTCGTGCCCGCCGGGCTGACCACCTGAGCAGAAGAGCGCGCGAGGCCATCGAGGCTGGTGATGCGCAGCAGAACACTCTGGCCCGAGATGTTGGGCGCGGTGGCCGTGAATTCGGTGCCTACTCCGAGGCCGGCGGCGCTGCCGATGTCGAGCGAGACGGACCCGTCATCGTTGGCGCCGAGGGCGGCGGCGCGGACCTTGTCCGATTTTGCGGCGGCGCCACCGAAGAGCGGCTCCTCGCGTCGCGCGGCCGTGGCATCGAGATCAGGATCTTCATCGGGCACCTCGCTGCCCTCCAGGACCGCCTTTACGCGCTGGTAGACCACGGAAGCAGGCGTGTCGGCGGGCAGAGCCTGCAGAGCCTGAAGCAAAGCGGCAGTGAAAGCGCCGTGCGGCTCGGAATTGGCGCCAGTGGTGGGCATCTCCTTGGCTGTCTGATCCTGTTGCGCCGCGGAAAAGACCAGCGCGGGGTTGTCGATGCGCTCGGTTGGTGACGGTACGGGCTGGCTGTTGGGCAGCGTGTCGGGAGCCTGATCAATGTCGCGTGGATCGAAGGCGAGATCCCGTTCGCGGTAAACCGGGCCGATACCGCGGCTGATGCCTCCGGAATGGCAACTATCGAAGATGACGGTAAGATGAACGCCCTTGTCGAGAGCGGCGTTGAAGATGTGCGTCATTTCGCGGTCGCGAACATCATAGCCGCCCTTGTAAGCGTCAGAGGGAACCAGCGTGCTGTCGGCGTGGACATAGCTTCCGTTAACGAGAACGGTGAGTTTGTTGCCCTTGCTGTTGACGCGCAGAGAGCCGTGACTGGCGTCGTAAAAGACCACGGTATCGCCCTTCTGAGGCTCCTCCACCAGGTACTTTTGCATGGCGGCGAGAATGCCTTCGCGCGTAGTGCCGGAGGCGGGAAGCAGGACAACTCCGGGGCTGGGATGAGGCGGCGCCGGATCGGTCAGCAAGACAACGTTCTTCGCCGGGAAGCCGAACTTTGGACTGGTAAGCAGATCGGCCATGGCCTGCGCGTCGTTGACGGAGCCGTCGAGATTCTCGAAGGTTCCCAGCTCGCAGCGGCCATAGATGCAGCCGGCGGGATGATCGGCAGTTGTGCCCGCGGGCTGATAGAGATTGATCCCGATCAATAGCGCTCGCTGAGTTTGCGCATTAGCCACAGACCCGGCCAGCACGCAAGCCAAGGCAGAGAGCAGGGGAAGATACGCCTTCATAATCGCTCCAAGTGGGAACTGAAGTTGAGCGGTTCTCCCGTTGCCCCGGCTGGCTCCGCGGATCTTAAGCTGCGCCTGGCACCATCCCTTCCGGGAAAGACCACGCATCCCGTGGCCATCCAGGAGCGCAGCCTGGGAAATCGCTCCTCTTGTTGCCGGCCGAAGACACTCCCTTTTCAAGGAAGTTGCTCAGCCTTAGTGCCGAAATCCGCATGCACCGCGGACTACCCTCTGCGTTTCTTCGACGGAGAACGAGACGCCAGAGTTTCAGCGAAAATCCTGGTCCTAAAAGGGGGGTAGATTTAATCCAAGCGGTATTTCCGATACCCGCGGGGGAATAGCAAGAGTATAGCCCTCCGGTGCAGCAATGCAACCCCAAAATTGTTGCGGCGCACAGGCCGTGCGATCGTCCGCCGAGGACGCTGGCAATAGCGATAAGTGGCTGATTTTCTGGTTGACCGCAGGAGCGGTGAGATATATTTGAAGGAATTGGTCGACCTTGATTCGGTTCACAAAGAACGATGAAAACCGAGTGAAAAACACCTTCTTACATGCCGCAATGAGCGATTCCCTGCGGGCATGAGTGATTGCTTTTCCGTTTCAGGCTGGCGGCAGCTTTGCCGGTTAAGTTTTTGTCTTGGCGGGAGAGTTGTGGAAAACACCTCACCCAATTGAGGGAGGCGGAGCTTTGGGAAAAATCGGGCCAGGACCGATAAAGGCTTCATACGGTTTGGAGCCAGATCCATTTCCCGATGCGGAGCAAATGCCGCTGCGGAGCAAACGCCGAAGTGGTTTGCCTTATATACAACGTCGCGGCACGAGAAACGTGTTGCCCAACATCTGGGTCTGCAGCGAATTGAGTGTTACCTGCCGCTATACCGCTCGGAGCGCGGGTGGAACGACGGGTCGAGAGTGACCCTCGAACTTCCGCTGTTTCCCGGGTATCTATTTGTCCATATTGCGCGGGGCGAGCGCCGACATGTGCTGAAGGTGCCGGGCGCGCTGTCAGTGGTGGGCGGAACAGGCGGGCAACCGGCTGCGTTGCCGGAGTCGACGATTGAGGCGCTGCGAACCGGGCTGAAGCTTCGGCTTGCTCAGCCGCACCCTTTGGTTACGGCGGGGCAGAAGGTACGTATCCGCTCAGGAGCGCTGGCGGGATTTGAAGGCATTGTGGTGCGAAGCAAGAACGGGATCCGCGTGGTGCTGACCCTGGAACATATCATGCAGAGCTATGCCGTGGAAGTGGACCGGAGCGATTTGGAGATGCTGAAGCCCGCAGCTCTGACTGGCTCGCAAACCTTCGCGATGGAGTTCAATCCTTCGCGCATTTAGGCAGCCACACCGCTCTGGAGCAATTTTCAAGGCCCGGGCTGATTGGCCACGTTTCCTGCGAAAGGATTGGAGGCGAGATGGGCGGGAAAGACCATTGTCAGGCTTGATCGCCTTTCCAGTTAACCGGCCACCGCGCCAACACGCATCCATGCGCCTATTGCACATCATTGACAGCTTTTCTCCCGCGGCCGGCGGGCCTCCGGAAGCTGTTCGACAACTGATCAAAGCTACTCGTGCGGAAGGCACCGAGATTGAAGTAGTTTGTCTCGACAATCCGCAGGCGGAGTTTCTGAAGAACATTGAATGTCGTGTTTACGCTCTCGATGAATCGTATCTGGGCAGGTTTGCCTTCTCGCCACGCCTGTGGCGATGGCTGCGCGAGAATGCCGGCCGATACGACGCAATCGTGATGAATGGGGTATGGACGTTTCCGGGCCTGGCGATGCACTTTGCGGCGCGGCGAGCAGGGACGCAGTATGGAATCTTCGCTCACGGAGCGCTGGATCCGTGGTTCAACCGGAAGTATCCGCTGAAGCACATCAAGAAGCTGATTTACTGGCCCGTGCAATACGCAGTTCTGCGCCATGCGGCTGCGGTGTTTTTTACCACCGCGACGGAACGCGACCTGGCGAAGACCAGTTTCAGGCCGAACAATTGGAGAAGCGTGGTGGTTCCTTATGGGATCACGGAGCCGGAGGAATGCAAGGAGGGCCCCGCAGGGCAAATCGAGGAATTCTACGCACGGCTGCCGGAGCTTCGCGGACGCCGCTATTTGCTTTTCCTGGGACGCATTCATGAGAAGAAGGGCTGCGACCTGCTGATTGAGGCATTCGCGGAGGTGGCCAGTGAGGTTCTGGACGTGGACCTGGTGATTGCTGGACCTGACCAAATGGGGATGCAGGCGAAGTTGAAGAATTTAGCCGAGCAGGTGGGTGTGGCGGGTAGGGTACACTGGCCGGGGATGATTAGTGGCGGCGTGAAATGGGGCGCGTTGCGAGGCTGCGAAGCACTTCATTCTGCCATCGCACCAGGAAAACCTGGGAATTTCAGTGGTGGAAGCGCTTGCGGTGGGGCGTCCGGTCCTGGTTAGCCACCAGGTGAATCTCTGGCCGGAGATCAAGGACGATGGCGTGGGCCTTGCGGAGGAAGATACGCTGGAAGGCACGGCGCGCCTGCTTGAGCGGTGGTTCGATCTCGACCCGGAAGAGCGGGCCTCGATGGCTGCGCGGGCGCGGGCTTGTTTCACGGCCCGATTTTCAATGATCCGGGCCACGGCGGCGATCAACGACGCATTTCGGCCGTTAGAATTCTCACCGCGGAGGCTTGAGCCGGCCTAAGGCAATGGAGAGATAGCCGTCGCTATCCGCCTACCGGCTGTATTCTATTCACTCCTGCAATCCACCGTCACGAGGCGGTTGCTGTTTGCGGCAATACCGGGACCGCGAGACCCCGTTTGACGCAGTATCATCCGCGAGAGTTTGCCGCGCTCCGAGGGATCGACAGGAAGACGGCGGCCGCGTCGCATAGTTTTACTCTGGAAACGCAATAGGAGATTCAATGTCCGTTGAAAATCAGGCGGAGCCCCAGGGGGGGCAACTGGTCGAAGGCCGGGCAGTAGTTCCGCTCGGCGGCGAGCGGCGCTCCCTTATGGACTTGTGGCGCGTATTCACCAAGCAGCGCTTTACGATTCTGACGGTGACGACTCTATCCGTTGCCGTGGCAGCCTGGTACTCATTTCGGACACCGCCCATCTATGAAAGTGTCTCGCATGTTGAAATTGCTCCGCAGCAGATGAGTGCTACCGACATGACGGACCTCTACGCGGAGGAATTCGGCAGCGATACTGAGATGCAAACCCAGATTGAGGTTCTTGGAAGCGACGCGGTGCTGTTTGAAACAGCACAGAATCTCCATCTGCTGAGTATGGTGCGGGGCCAGGAACAAACCGGCGCAAAAGGAGCTCCAGTTCCCACGGGAGAGGTCACGCCGGGGGAACGCCGAGTCTTGATTGGAATCGTGAGGAGTGGGTTGTCTGTCACGCTCATTCCGAATACGGAGATCGTCCAGATTCGGTACCGCGGCACCAATCCAAAGCTGGCTACCGATATCGTGAACGAGCTGGCAGAGACCTACGCCGACGAAGATCTGCGGAGTAAATACGAACGCACGATGCATGTTTCTGCCTGGTTGCAGCAGCGGCTGGAGGACTTGAAGCAGGAAGCTTCGGACACGCAACAGCAATTGGCGGATTATCAAAGGGCGCACAACATTGTGGGGACAGATGAAAATTCGAACCTCACAATTCAGACGCTGGAGCATTTGAGCGGGGATCTGGACGACGCCGAAGCCGATCGAATCATGAAGGAAGCGCGGATGCGCGACTTCGATTCGCTAGGTCCAGACATGGTAGGTCTGATGGGCGACAATCCCACGCTGGAGGCGCTGCACACACAGCTCAGCGATCTCGAGTTGCAGCGCGCGCAACTGGCGTCGAAGTTCGGCCCCAAGCATCCGGAGATGCAGCAGCTCGATCTTCAGATCAGCAAGCTTCAGGGGCAAATCAACAACGAAGTAGCGATTGCCCGTCGCCAGGTGCACGATGAGTACGAGAGCGCGCTGGAACTGGAAGACGCGATGCGCAAACGCCTGGAAGCGCAGGAAGACGCAACTTACAAGTTGAATGAGAACGTGGCACAGTACGACATACTCCGCCACCAGGCAGAACTTACCCGCAACCTTTACGACACGCTGGAGCTAAGGCTGAAGGAGGCCAGTGTTTCAGCAGGACTGACCGCGGCTAACATCACGGTTCTGGATCGCGCGGAGGTTCCATTCATCCCCGTGGCTCCGAAAAAGCGCGCCAGCCTTATGATCGGGTTGTTTGGCGGGTTGGCGCTGGGGGGCGTTCTGGCCTTTGTAATTGAATCGATCGACGACAGGCTGCGGACATCGGAAGAAGTTGAAGCTGCGTCGATGCTGCCTTCACTGGCCGCCATCCCGCACATGTCGAACGGGCAAAAACGCAGGAACGGCGAGTTGGACGAATTGGCTGCGACACAATCAAGAGCTCCACAGCAACTGATCACGTTGCGGGATCCGAAATCGAGCGTGGCCGAAGCGTATCGCAGCATGCGGAGTTCTCTGCTGCTATCGTCGATCGACAATCCGCCGCGTGTGATCGTTGTGACGAGCTCATTCCCGGCGGAGGGAAAGACGACCACGGCGTTGAACCTGGCCATTGTGCTGGCGCAGCGGGGCGAGCGGGTTCTACTGGTGGACGCCGACCTGCGGCGCGGAAGCTTGCACCGGGTGTTCGGCATGCCCGATCCGAGTTTCGGATTATCAACGGTGTTGTCTCAACCCGGGTTCCAGAGGGAGTTGCCGGCGCCGCTGCCGGAGGTTCCCACTCTGTACGTGCTGCCTACCGGACCGCGGCCGCCTAACCCCGCTGAAATGCTTTCGTCCAACCGTATGGAAGAGCAGATGCGCCAATGGACAAAAGAATTTGACCGCATCGTGATCGATAGCGCTCCACTGCTTGCCGTTTCGGACACGCAGGCGATGGCTGTGCGCGCCGATGCGGTGGTGCTTTTGGCCCGGGCCGGTGTGACGCGCAAGCGGGCGCTGATCCGGGTACGCGATCTTTTGTGGCGTATCAACGCGCCGGTGGTAGGAGTGGTCGTAAACGACGTCGACATGCGTCTGGAAAACTTCTACACTTATCGCTACGGCATGAGTTCAAAGAATTATTGGTATGGCTACCGGCAAAGCTCAACGACCTCAGAACGCGCCTACGGATATGAAGAAGATGAAGAAGATGGCAATAAAGAAGAGTAATTTGGCGAAGCGGTTTGCGCGGGCCGCGGCGCTGGGGCTCTTTTTGTCTGCGCTCGCCGTGGGAGGACGCGCCCAGCAGGCGGCTGGCGCGAAGTCGGATGTCGCACCACCCCTCAGGATCAGCTCTGGAGATCTGCTTGAGGTCACGATATTTGAAAATCCGGATCTTTCAGGCAGCTTCCGCGTGGATGAGAAGGGAGATATTGACGTTCCCCTGATTGGCCGGGTGCATGTGCTGGGCGACACCGCAGAAGCGGCGGCGGCAAAGATCGAAAAACGCTTTGTCGAAGCACAGATTCTGCAACCCGCCGAGTCGCACGCCACGGTATTTATCGCTGAGTATGCGACGCAGGGGATCACAGTGAACGGTGAGGTGAAAACCCCAGGAGTGTATCCCGCTCTGGGCGTACGAATGCTCAATGATGTGATCGCCGCCGCGGGTGGATTGCAGCCGACCGCGGCGTCGGAAGTGGTAATTACGCACCGCAACAATCCAAGTCATCCGGAGACGGTGGGGTACAATCCTGCAGCCTTGAAGCCGGTGATTCCTGGCGTGCAGGTTTTCCCGGGCGACTCGATTCTCGTGCCAAGGGCTGGGATCATCTATGTGGCCGGTGATGTGAACCGCCCTGGCGGCTTTGTGATGGATGGCCGGAGCGGAATTACCGTGGAAGAGGCGATGGCGCTGGCGGGCGGCGACGCACACGCAGCAGCATTGAAGCGCGTGCAATTGGTGCGGACCCTCGACGATGGCCGCAGAGAAGCCATTACAGTTCCCATTAACCTGATTTACAAGGGCCAGGCTCCGGATTTAGCGATGAAGGACGGAGATATCCTTTACGTTCCGACGAGCAAGGGCAAGCTTATCACCGAGCAGGCCATCAGTTCCGTGCTGGGAATTGGCACTCAGGTTGCGATTTACAAGACCGCATACACACAATAGGCCGCGCGTGCAGACAACGGAAAGCGGGTCAATTCATACCCCACAAGAGCGGTGCGGCTGATTATCTGGCGTTGCACCGGGTGTTGGAGGCCATGCCTAAGGCGGTGCTTCTCGATCGAGGCTAGACGCGTGAATCCAGTGGCAGGCAAGGACCGGCTCATAAACCATCCGAATCAACGTGGAGAGCGCATGAGCCCTGCGTTGTTCGCGGGCCACAGCCGACAAAACGAGGTCTGCGGTATTTATGAGATCGGTTGTAGCGATTTGTCCCATGGGATGGCCGGATTGCACGACCCGATCCGATGCGAGAGTGGCTTGAGAGAGGTACTCCGAACGTGAAGGTTACGGTTGCGATCCCCTCATTCCGCCGTACGGATGAATTGCGCCGCGCCTTGAAGTCTCTAACGCAACAAGACCGAAAAGCGGACGAGGTAATCGTGGTGGCGCGGAGGGACGACACCGCGACCCATGAAGCTGCGAAGGAATTTCTTTCCACGCTACCACTGAGACTGGAATTGGTGGAACGGCCGGGGATGGTAGAGGCCGTGAATCGGGCGCTGGACACGGCCTCAGGCGATGTGATCGCTCTAACGGACGACGATGCCGCGCCGCATGCAGATTGGGTAGGCAAGATCGCGAAGATCTTTGAGTACGAACCAGATCTTGCGGGCCTGGGCGGGCGGGATCGCATCCTGCATCCAGATGGCACATGCGATGAGGGCGCGGCTACGGTAGTTGGTATAGTGCGCTGGTACGGACGGATTTTCGGGTACCATCATCACGGGGCAGGGCCAAGGCGCGATGTTGACTGCCTGAAGGGCGTGAACATGTCGTTCCGCAGGGCAGCGCTGGGCAGGTTGCGCATGGATGAGCGCCTTCGTGGGGCGGGTGCGCAATGTCATTGCGATTTGAAGTTATGCCTTTCTTTGCGCGCACGAGGGAAGCGGCTGGCTTACGATCCGTCGATCCTTGTGGATCACTTTCCGGCGTCGCGATACGACGAGGATCAGCGTGGAAGCTTCAATTCGCTGGCCTATGAGAACGACATCCACAATGTGACGCTTGCTCTGCTCGAGTATCTGCGGCCGCTGGGCCGGATGGTTCTGGTGCCGTACGCGCTGTTGATCGGCGTTTGGAATGGCTATACCGGGCTGCTGAAAGGCTTGCTCTCCTGGCCGAAGATCGGCGTCCGCCGCGCCTGGCAAAAGACGGCCGCTTCAGCGCGCGGAGTTCTTGGCGCATGGAAGACATGGAGGGCGAGCGGGAGGATCTTCGATGCGGCGGGAGCAGGCGGTGACCTCATCGCACAGCCAAGCGCAAAGCAATCGGATGAGGAGCTTATCTCCCAGGCTGCATCGCGGCCAGCTTCGCTGAATCCGGCGCAGAATCGAAGCACGAACGAAGTGGAGCGAACGTGAGAATCGATTTTCGGGTTGCAGGTCTCGGCGATGCCTGGATGAGACTCATGGCGTTGTCGACCCTCGCCAGGATTCGCGAGCGGGAGCGCCATGTCGTCTATCCGCCGCCCGTTCTTGTTCCCCTGGCTCGTCGCATATTTGAAGGCTTCTTCGACATTGGAACTGGCGGCCCGTGCGGACATCGAGATGAGCCACCTGGGCTTGCGGCACCTGCTGCCCGGTATGCTGCGCGGTAAGCGGTATTACTCCCCGTTCTATTGGATTCTGCGCGAGACGCGAACTTCCTTCACCATTAAGGACAAAATCAACGATTTGGGATTCCTCCTTGCCGTCGCGACTACGCGCCTCTCGCGTCCCCGCCGTGAATATGTTTATGCGTACCAGGGGTTCATGGAGATGCAGGGACTTCGGCCGTTTCGAGACGTGTCGTTGGAGGAGTATCTGAGCGAGGCGCAATTCGATTTCGATCGCATTCACACTCGCGTCCTTGAGGCGTTTGGGCCACGAGATTCAAGGCAGCGGACGGTGGTTTTTCCTTCGGGAGCAGCGCATCAGATCATGCCGCCGGAATTTGCTGCGAAAGTGCTTCCCTTTGCAGATTTCGCCTTTCACGCAAAGGACAGCTTCGCGAAGGACTACGAGCGGGCAGGACTGAGGGTGGTGAAATTTGGGAACCCTCCGGAAGAAATCTGCAAATTGATCGCCTCGTCGTCGTCGGTCTTCTGCACGGACAGTTTTCCCTCGCACCTGGCGCAGATGTGGAAGGACAAAACTACTGTTTTGATGACCGAGATGAAAGCGAGTATGACAGTTCATCCCAGCTTTCCGGCATCGCGGGTCGTCGCTTCGCAGGCGGAGTGTCATCCTTGCCGGCACCTGACGCGAACCGGCCCCGATCATCGCTGCCCGGCGGGAAGAATGTTCTGTGTGACATGGGAGAAGCCGGAGTATTCTACGCAGCTTCTGGCCAATGTTTCCTCTTGAATATTGAGTAAGTGCCGCTGTGAACCAGTGGCGGCGGCCAAGTCGAATACGGTGTGTTTATTTTTTTCGCAAGAAAGAGAGGCGAATGTCCATGATCAGAAACGCGGTAAAAAAAATCTTGCCTCGCGCCCTTGTAAGGGCTATTTCCAGCTATCGGCTGAGGCGGCGGATCAGGCTTTACAGTGGACGTCTTTCCAATAAGGAGGTTTTTACCAAGATCTATAAGGAGCGAACCTGGGGACTGCCCGACGACCCTTCCGGTGAGTACTATTCCGGGAGCGGATCTCACGATCCGAGTGTTGTTGAGACCTACACGAATGCAATCGGGCAGTTTCTTCGCTCTTTTGAAAAGAAGCCAGATGTAGTCGATATTGGCTGCGGCGATTTCTCTGTTGGGTCGCGCGTCCGGCCGCTGTGCGGGGTCTATACCGCTTGCGACATCGTTGAACCGCTGATTGCTTTCGACAAGGGAAAATATAAGTCCTTGAACGTGGACTTTAGAGTTCTCGACATTACGAAAGATAGCCTTCCCGCCGCAGACGTGATCTTTTTAAGACAGGTCCTGCAGCACTTGTCTAACGCAGAGATTATGGCGGCGCTGCCGGAAATAGCGAAGAAGTACAAGTACCTCGTTCTGTCAGAGCATTTGCCTTCTTCGGAATCGTTCACGCCGAACCTCGACATTCCAACGGGACCGCTCTATAGGGTCCCGATCAACAGCGGTGTCGTGCTCACCAGCCCCCCTTTCAACCTTAAAACGAAAGAAGAGACGGTCCTCTGCCAATTCGCTGAGCACGGGGGAATCATCAAAACTATTCTCTATAAGCTCTAAAAGAGACCGCAACACGGGTTGTTCCGTCGCGAGCAGAATGCCGCCTTGCGGGCACTTGACCCACACAAGACTTGGTCATCGTTGCGCAACCGGAAGAGTGTCCTGCACGACATGGGAAGGTCCAGAATACCCGACGCAGATTTTGCAGGAGCTCGAAGTGAATCATAGAATGATATGAAGTCCTGGCGGCTGGTCCTTCGCGTCCAGGCCAGTGAGGACGGGCGAAAACGCCTGCGGGGCGGTGGGAGACCGGTTACCTGGCGTGGTAATGAGGTGCAAAAGGTGGAGCCGCTGGAAAGCAAGTACCGAGGATCCATGAAGAAGCTGGAATACGTTATTCACCCGGTTCGATTGTCCAAGGCCCTAGCGAAGGAGATCGCGCGTAAACTATGGAAACGGTATGATACGATCGGGCCCTACCGAATCCGGGTTCCCATAAATAGCCGCATCTACCGGTACAAACGGAGGTTTAAGCTCCATGACACGCAGCTTGGCAATGTCGCTCGAGTTGTCCACACAAAGTATCCCGGGCTGTGCGCGATTGATATCGGCGCGAACGTTGGAGACACTGCTGCGTTGATCCGTAAGGCCGGTGACATCCCAGTGCTTTGTATCGAAGGGGATCCACAATTGCTACCCCTCCTTGAGGAGAATGCTGCGGTGATGGGATCCGGCATCACGATCGAGCGGAGCTTTGTCGGAGCCGATGGACAGGCAGTGTGTCCTAGCCTGATTATCGATCCGGGACGCAATGCATCTTTAAGAGCAGCGATCAGAGATGACGGCTCAATCAAGCTTCGAAGCCTGGGGAGTATTCTCGGAGATCATCCGGCCTTCTGGCGGGCGAAGCTTCTTAAGACTGACACTGAAGGATTCGATTTTGACATCCTCCGGCAATCCCTTGAATTTATCCGCCATGCCAAGCCTGTGATCTTTTTTGAGTACGATCCGGGCCTCAAGCCCGCCGAGCAGGGTGCGGGACTGCGTACGCTTGGCGTATTGAAAGAGGCAGGCTATTCGGACTTTCTATACTTCGATAATTACGGCAATTTCCTGGTTCATGCGAATGCCGCCCAAGTGAACATCCTTGCTGATCTGGATCATTATCTGGCATCAAATCGAACTTTCGGGGTTGCGGTTTATTACTTCGATATCTGCGCCTTCCATGAAGAAGATGGTGGCCTCGCGCGGGACCTAAGAAACTCCACGCAGGCCGATGTCGCATAGCTGATTGCGGCAGGGATCAGGAATACTTGCTGCTGGCGGGCTGTTTCGCAAGCAGCGCAAAGTCATCGTGCCTTCAGAAGACTTCAAGTCCCGTCTGCAGCATTCGCCGGCAACTTCTTTGCCTGCCGTCGCGGTATGCATCGGCACCTATAACCAGGCGAAGTATCTTCGCGAGTGTATTGAATCGGTTCTTTCGCAAACCTGTCCGATCAAGGAGATTTGGGTTTCGGACGATGCAAGCACGGATGAGACCGAGATTGTTATGCGCGAGATCTGCGTGAGTCATCCGCAGATTCGCTACCACCGTCAGCCATATAACTTAGGGCTCCCAGGAAATCTTAGCTGGCTGCTTTCCCAGCCAACTACGGAGCTGATCGTGCGCTTAGACTCCGACGATTTTATGGAGCCGGATTATGTCGCCGTCCTTGCCGAGCTGATGGTATCGTACCCCGGGGCTGGCTACGCTCACTGTGACGTCAACGAGATCGACAGCAAAGGCACAGTGCAGCGTCTTCGTCGCCTCGCGCGAACCAATACGTTCGAGCCGCCTGAAGAAGCACTAAAGAGAAGCGCCAGCGGATATAGGGCGGCGGCGAACTGCATTCTCTACCGGGCTGCAGCGCTGCGGGACGCCGAATACTATCGGCGGACGCTCACCTGGAAGTACTGCGAGGATTGGCACCTGATCATCCGTCTAGCGATCAACGGCTGGGGAAACGTGTATGCCCCGCGTTTTCTCACCAATTACCGCGTTTGGGACGACCCGGTAGGCGCTCGTGCTTCCCGCAAAATGCCACATGTGCGGGAGACGCGAGAGATTTACGATGAACTCCTGATTCCCGAGTACAAAAAACGCGGATGGAGCCTAGCGCCGCTCCGAAAGAACATGCGCAGGAAGGCCATTGAATTCGTGGATGCGCTAGATTCACGTCAGTTCAGCAAGTCGGAGCGCGAGACCTACAAGGCGCTGGTCCGCAAGCTGGGAGATTCGCTTTGGCTGTCTCTCGCGATTCTTCTTGCCGAGGCTGGACTCAATCCTCTTGCCCGTTCGGTGCGCCGCGCGAAGATCCGAACGAAGGACCTGGCGAAGGGTTGGCTTCGCGCAACAAGGCGGCCCGAAGGCGGTGATCGAAATGCGTTGACCGGCGCTGCCTCAACCGCCAGGAAGGGTGTTCCCGCGGAACGTCAGTGATCGTCACGGAAACCATTCCGGTTCATGCCGAGGAGCAGGCGAAACGACGCCTCTCGATTGTTCTCTCCCATCCCACGGGGAACCAGAATGTCCGCAACGCTCTGCGAAGTTTTACCGAGAACGAGATGCTGGCGGAGTTCTGGACGACATTAGCATGGAACCCGGAGTCAAGGTGGAGCGCGATGCTGCCTGCCGGTTTGCGCAGCCAGCTGGAGAAGCGCGCGTTTCCCGAGGCTCCCAAAGAGCGCGTCATCTGCGTTCCGTCTCGCGAGTTGGTGCGGCTTGCCGTGAGAGGTTCGTTCCTCGATCGCCTTTTGTGTTCGGGAGAGCGGCCATTCTCGGTCATCGGGATGTATCGGCACTTCGACAGCGAGGTGGCGCGGCGCGTGAGAGAAACGCGCTTCGATGCCGTGTATGCCTATGAAGGCGGCTCGCTGGCAACTTTCCGCGAGGCCAAGCTTGCGAGAGTTGCCGCGCTGTATGAGTTGCCGAGCAGCCATTGGTATTGGGAGCACAAACTGCTTTCAGAGGAGGCGCAGCGCAATCCCGAGTTGGCCAATCTTTTACCCAAACTGAAGGATTCGCCAAGGCACATGGAATGGAAGGACGAAGAGCTTCGCCTCGCGGATGTGGTGATCGTACCCAGCCAGCATGTTCGTGAAACGCTGGCCGGCGTGGTTCCGGATGAAAGGATTCGCGTGGTCAGTTACGGAGCGCCTCCTGTCAGGCCGCGCAAGCCGGCAGGAAACGATACAAAGCGGCCGCTCAAGGTTCTATTTGTTGGCGCTTTAATCCAGCGCAAAGGTATCGGGTATCTTCTGGATGCTGTGGATTATCTGGGTTCGGAAGTGGAGTTGACGATGGTTGGCGGACGCGTCGCGGCAAATGCGAAGGTGGATGCGGCGTGCGATCGCTGGAGATGGTTCGAGAGCTTGACTCACGCTGAGGTGCTGGCCCGGATGCGGGAAGCGGATGTACTGGTACTGCCGTCGCTGGCGGAGGGGTTGGCCCTGGTGGTGCTGGAAGCTCTGGCCTGCGGACTGCCCGTGATTGTAACGCCGAACACGGGCGCGCTTGAGTTTGTGCGTGACGGGTGCGAAGGTTTTGTTGTGCCGATTTGCCGGCCCGACGCGATCGCCGATCGGTTGCATAGGCTATATAAGGACAGGGAGATGCTGGCGGATATGTCGCGTAATGCTCAAGAGACCGCAGCGAGAAAATCGTGGGAGAGCTACCGCACGAATCTGGCGGAGACGGTGAGGGCCGCATTATGAAGATAGGGAAATGGCTCAAGCCGGCAAGCGATCGGCCACGGATGCCGTTGCTTAAGAAGCTATTCTGGATCTATTTTCTGCTGTTGATTTTTGAAGGTGCGCTGCGCAAGTGGATTGTTCCCGGGTTTTCCGCTCCCTTGCTTGTGATCCGCGATCCGATCGGGATGCTCATCCTCTTTGAGGCTTTCCGCACCAATAAATGGCCGGAAAGATGGAGCGTCACAATTGGATTGCTTACGGCCGGCTTTCTTGCTCTTTCGGTTATGCAGGTGGCAGTGTACAGCAATCCATGGGTTGCGGCGCTCTATGGATTACGCTCCGATCTGCTACCTTTTCCTGTTGCCTTCGTGATGGGGGAGAACCTGGACGCGGAGGATCTGCGCAGGTTCGGACTATGCACGCTATGGCTGATGCTGCCGGAAGCGGCCCTGGACGCGATGCAATACGTTGCGCCTACAAATTCGATTCTGAACGCGGGAGCATACGCGGAAGGCACGCAAATCGGGTACGTCGGAGCGCACGTGAGAGCCTCAGGAACTTTCAGCTTTGTGGTTGGCCCGGCCCTTTTCGGGCCCATGACGGTAGTCTTCGTTCTTTATGGGCTGGTGCATAAATGGTTCGCCCAGAGATGGCTATTATGGGCGGCCGCATTTGCGGTGATTCTCTCCATGCCAGTCACGGGGTCGCGCGCATTTGTGTACGAGGTAGCGGCCGTGATTGCCTGCGGGGCCGTGGCCGCGGCAATGGGGGTGACCGAGTTCCTGAAGGCGTCGAGGGTGATCGTTCCGCTCGTGCTGGTGTTTATTTTGGCCTCATTTTTGCCGGTTTTTTCCGAGTCGAGTGCGAGCTTCGGTGAACGCTTCAGAGGGGCCAACGAGGTCGAAGGTGGAGGCAGTGTTGAAACAGCGATATTCAACCGCACGATTGGTCCGTATGTAACGCGCATGCAAGAGACCGATTTTGGGAGCAACCCGCTGGGGAGAGGTATGGGGATTGGCTCCAATGCGGTGATGACACTTTTGCATGGCCAGGCCAAACGAGGCGAGGCCGAATTCGACGCAGGCGAGAGCGCGTTTGACCGCGCAATGATTGAATTAGGCCCTATCCCTGGTCTTGTCTTCACAGTGTTTCGCATTGGTTTGGCATTGACACTTCTCGTGAAATCGGTTCTGCGAGCGCGCGCGGGCGAACCGCTTGCCTTGCTGTTTGCGCCGCTGATGGCGACCGCGGTGATTTTCGGCGTTCTGGAGCAGCCTACGGGGCAGGGATTTATGGTGATTTTCCTCGCGTTTACTATCGCTGCATTGAAATTTACCAGCGTCGCTGTCCGGCCGGGCGATGAATCGCAAAGGCAGCCTCGTCCGCTGGCTTATAGCAGCCCCGCTACGAGTGCGCTTGGTCGCACCTCGGGCTGAATCGCTATCGGGTCCGCTTTATGCCGAATTTGAAAGCATTAACTTTGCCGCACGCTCCTGAACCGAAAGTCGGGGAGCAAGACGGCGACTCCGCCCCGAGCCGATCGGGTGGGAGTCAGCTGGCGCGCCGTTTTTATCCGCAGCTAGATGGGCTGCGGGCGTTGGCCATCCTACTTGTTCTGATGAACCACATGGTCGATTTGAATCTTCCCGGCACCATAGCATACGTTGCCTCACTAGGGTGGATCGGCGTTGACGCCTTCTTCGTTCTATCCGGATTTTTGATCACGAAGATCCTGCTAAGCGCCAAGCCGGGACCCGAGGCTTCGGATTTTTTGTGCTTCGCCGCACTCTACGAACATGGCCGCTCTATTTCACAATCCTGACGATTGCCTATCTGACCCTGCGCCACGACGCATCTGGGATGGCAACCAATTGGCTGCAACATGTGTTTTTCTTGCAAAACTATACTCCTATGTTTATTACGCGGACGCTCGGGCCTACATGGTCATTGTGCATTGAAGAGCACTTTTACTTTGTCTGGCCATTCTTTATCTTTCTGTTGCCGAGACGATTCCTGCTTTGGATGTTACCGGCGGTTTTTATCCTTCTTCCGCTGATACGGTTCTGGGGTCTGCACGAGGCATTCACGTTCAAGCAGCTCTACACCGAAACCCAATTTCACTTAGATGGGCTGGTCGCGGGGAGCTTCGTTGCGCTGGTTATTTCATTGTTTACCCTTCGCCGCAGAGTGTTGAACTCGATCGGATTGGCTTGCGTGGTTGCTGGAACCGGAACAGCGGTGCTGGGATTCGGCAAAGGTTGGGGTATCATCTTCGGCCACAATGTGGTCTTTGGGTTTACATCGCTTGCGATCGGGTTTTCCGGATTGCTGCTTTTGCTTTTGCGCGGCGAATCAACCCTTCTGGCGAGGGTGTTCAGCATCCGGCCCCTACGCTACATTGGCCGGATCAGCTATGGGATGTACCTATTTCAGGACGGCCTCATCTCAGTCCTGAACCGTATTCCGTGGCATCGCGCTCTGGGAGGAACAGCAGATTCGTGGATATTTATCATCTTGCTGCGGGTCGGCGCCACGATTGGCGTGGCGGCGCTTTCATATAGATTCTTCGAGTCTCCGATCCTGAGGTTTAAGGATCGTTTGCGCTAGCGTGGAAGCCGTCGTTTCGGGCTTCTCGCGGGTAGCAGGCAAGGGGATCGCCTGGGCTGATCGATGAAGGTTCTAATTCTGAGCATCAATTACTGGCCGGAGGTGACCGGCATCGGTGCGTTCACGACCTATCGCGCGGAGTATCTCGCCAAAGCGGGCCACGATGTGGAGGTGTGCACATCCTTTCCTTACTACCCCGAATGGAAGGTTCCCAAGGAGTACGCCGGCAAGATTGCGCTGACTGAAGAGCGCAACGGAGTGAGAATCGTCCGCAGTTATCTCTACGTTCCCAACCCAGTGACCTCCTTGAAGCGAATTCTGCATGAGAGCAGTTTTATTATCTCGTCCGCGTTGCGGGCATTGGGGCGCAGACGGCCGGATGTGCTGCTTGTGGTTTCTCCGCCGCTGGGGCTCGCGGTGACCGCCATTCTGCTGAGCCGGCTGTGGCGTGTTCCTTTTGTTTTCGATGTAGAGGACCTGCAGCCGGATTCGGCCTCGGATTTGGGTATGCTTCCTGGCTGGGCAATCAAACTGCTTTACAGGTTAGAGAAGGCGGCGTATCGCCGTGCCCGGCTGGTGACCACGCTGACGGCGAGCATGAGGAAGAAAATTGTGGAGAAGGGTATCGAGGAGGCAAAGGTAGAACTCCTGGAGCCGCGCATGGATGAGTCGTTGACCGGGACTCCTGCCGGAGGAGGGAAGGGAATTCCGCCGGCGGTTCGATCTAGGAGAGAGATTTCTGGTGACGCACAGCGGCAATATGGGAGTGAAGCAGGGACTGGATGTGGTTTTGGACGCGGCGGCGCTGAATCGCGACGATGACTCACTGCTTTTTCTACTGGTGGGCGACGGCGCCGATCGGGAAAGGGTAAAGCGCCGGGCAGATGACCTGAATTTGCGGAATGTGCGGTTTCTGCCGCTACTTGAGGAGCCGGATTTTCGCGGATTGCTGGCGGCGAGCGGGATTTGCCTGGTAGCCCAACAAAAGGGAGTGACGGAGATTGCCTTTCCGTCGAAGATTGTGACCTACCTGGCCGCCGGCCGTCCAACCATTGCTTCGGTGAATCCGAACAGCGAGGTTGCGCGCATTGCGCAGGAATCGGGAGCCGGATTGGCTGTCGAAGCTGGAGACCCCGATGCTCTCCTGGCGGCGATCAGGGAGCTAAGGGTGCGAGACTCGCGAGCAATGAGCGAGAACGCGCAACGGTACGCAAGGGAGCGGTGGTCTTCGCATCGCGTATTGGGAGACCTCGAACGTAGTCTATCGGCAGTTGCAGGCTCCGCGGCCGGGTCTATGATGAAGCAAGGAGTGAACCAATGAGCGGCGAGAAGTTGAGGAACATCTTGCCCGTCTCCATGCTTGCAATGGCCTTTTTTGTGTGGCTGCAAGGCGCGGGGGCCCAGGAGTCATGGCAGCCTGCGGGCGGCGGCGCCAGCGCATGGGGAGCTCGCATGTCCGCAGCAACAGCGCAGACACCGGGAACGTCCCACTTCACAGGCGGCGGAGAATGGGCAGCGGGCAAGGCGAGCTTCGGATTGGAGAAACAACCGGGTGGTGTGTGGGCTGACGGTGCAGGGCTACCGACCTCGATATCAGCCTTACCAGCAAGCGCGAGGACTAGCAAGGCCAAGGCCCTCGCACTCGGGACCAATCCCTTGTTTGGACTGCAAAAGCCGGCTGAAGTCCAAAAGCTGCCTGCTTTGGGCTTGACGCCGATGCCGGCTGCGGGCCATACTCCCATCCGGCAAAACAAGGCGCAAAGCTCACACACTTATCCGGGCCGCCATTCAGCCATGCGTACGCAATTCCACATGCAGTACGGCAGGAAAGCCGCGACTTTCAAATTTCCATCATCCAGATCAACTTTTGCGAGCTCGCAAGGCGGCAATTCGTCCGGCAAATCGTCGGGTAATCGGACCGGGCTTGGTTCTCCATTCGGCTCGTCCAATGAAAGCACGGGCGTGCCGAATCCGCTGGACGATTCTTCATCGCGCAGCGGGCTAGGAACGGGTGAACCGACGGATTTGGACCAGGATTTGCATTAAACCGGTGAAGCGCCGCACTCCCGAACCTGGAATCAGACCTACGAGACTCTGCGATTTTGAGTGAGGTTCTGTGCGCAGCGCGCCGCCGCTACTTCTTCACAGGTTTGGCTTGGTTGCGGCCTTTTCGGCCAGGACAGCGGCGTGGCGTCTCTCCCAGATCTTGGCGTCAACAAGAAAGCGGTACCAGAAGGTCTGCAGCACCCAGAAGATCAGTCCTTCGGTTCTATCCAGCAGGCCGAGACGGATGAAATAGCGATAAAAAAATAATGCGAGAGGCCGGATGAAGAGCGGTAAGCGGTAATACCTTTGACGGAGGAATCGCTTGCGCTGTGCGGGGTTGCCGCGGGCGTCCGGCTCGATCCGTCCGGAGTTCTCCGTAATCTCCAGTTCGTCCACCTCACTGTCGGCCCAGCGGTTGTGGCGTGCTGTCCACTCGGTCAGCGGCATGCGGACGTCGTCTAACATTGCCCCCTGTAACTTGCCGCTGGTTCCACTGGCGAGCAGGAAGTGCTGGTCATATTTGCGGTTTTCGCAGCGGCCCGCTCCGGTCCGAAATAGACGCAGATGCCAGGTGGGGCTCATGCCTCCATGGCGCAACACGCGCCCCAGGAAGCGCAGATAGCGGGGCACAAAATAGCCGGCGTGAGGAGGATCGGGGGGAAGCGACTGGATTTCTGCAACAAGTTCTTCAGTCATCCACTCGTCTGCATCCAGGTGTAACTGCCACGGCAGTGACACAGGTAAGTTATCGATCGCCCAGTTGCGCTGGGCCCCGTAGTGCTCGAAGCGATGCTGGACGACAATAGCGCCAAGGGAGCGCGCCAACTGCACGGTTCCGTCGCTGCTATAGGAGTCGACCACAAAGATCTCGTCGGAGACCTTGCGGGCGCTTGCGATGGTTGCACCGAGCGTAGCCTGAGAGTTGAAGGATAGTAGGATAACGGTGGGCCGCATAACATCGATGGTAGCGCACGGGATGCGATGACAAATATCAACCTTGGCGAAATGTGACGGGCCCGCGGCCATCGGCTGGAGAGATTTCCGAGAGGGTAGAGAAAAACGCGCGTCGGGAGCCCTATGAAGGTTCTGCTGGTAGGGAACTATGAGTTTGACGGATCGAAAAGCATGAAGGTCTGGGCGCACACGCTGCTTCGCGAGCTTCTCGAACGCGGAATCGACGCTGAGTTGATCTGCCCGATGCCGATTTTCGGACGAATGAAACCGTCGCCGAATGGATTGGGGAAGTGGTTGGGGTATCTCGACCGGTTCGTCTTATTTCCGGCGAAGCTGAGAACCGCCGCGGCGAAAGCAGACGTGGTGCACATCTGCGATCACGGCTCCGCAATGTATGCCCTTACGGTGAAGAACACGCCCACGGTAGTTACCTGCCATGATTTGCTGGCTGTCCGCGGCGCGCTTGGCGAAGCGACGGATTGCCCGGCGTCGTTTCTGGGGCGGCAGCTTCAACTCTGGATACGGCGCGGATTAGAGCGCGCCAACCGCGTGGCATGCGTCTCGCAATTCACGCTGAGCGACGCACGGCGGGTATTAGCCGGAGCAGGGCGCCTGCGCATGGTTTTGAATGGCCTGAACTGCCCGTTCAAACCGCTCGATTCCAGCGAAGTCGACCGGCGGTTGAGTTCGTTTCCTGATCTGCGGGCGCCCTTTGTTCTTCATGTCGGCTCGAATCTGGCGCGCAAGAATCGGGAGGGTGTGCTGAGGATCTTCGCCCAGGCGGCAAAGGGAACGGGCTTGCGCCTGGTTTTTGCCGGAGCAGGCGTGAACCGCGCACTAGCCCAGTTGGCCAAAGAGCTGAAAGTTGACGATCGGATCGTTGAGGCGCCCGACACCGCGGCGGAGATTCTCGAGGCACTGTACAATCGCGCTTTGGTGCTGCTTTTCCCATCGCGATATGAAGGATTTGGATGGCCACCGATTGAGGCGCAGGCATGCGGATGCCCGGTTGTCGCGAGCGACATTCCGCCGCTTGTAGAGGTCTTGGGTGATACGGCGGCGGTGCGTCCGCTCGAGGATGAAGCGGGCATGGCCGAAGAAATTCGGAAGCTGGACGCCGATCCACAGTATCGTGATCGATTGCGGCAGAGCGGGCTTGAGAATGTACGTTCGCGGTTTCAGACTTCGCGCATGATGGACGAATACGTGTCGCTGTACCGGGAGCTCGCATGTCAAAGCTAGCGATGGTGGCTTATGTGTGCGCCGCACTGCTGCCCTGGCGGCTGCGGCGACCGGTGTTGCAGGCCCTGTGTGGGTTTGTGATCGACAAAACAGCACACATATCCAGATTTGCGCTGGTGCTGCCGTCACGCCTTGAGATGGGGCCAGGTTCGTCGATCGGCGCGCTCACGGTGTGTAAAGGTCTGGAGTTGGTTCGGTTGGGAGAGCACGGGTTGATCGGTCCATTCAATTGGATCACTGCGTTTCCGCTTCGGACTGGGAGCCGTCATTTCGAATTGGACCCAGGACGAAAGCCGCAGTTGATTGTAGAGCGCCATGCCGCGATCACGAGCCGGCATATTGTTGACTGCACCGACGAGGTGACGATCGGAGCATTCAGTACGCTGGCGGGATTCCGCTCGCAGATACTGACACATAGTGTTGACCTAAAAGATTCGCGACAGCGATGCAAGCCTGTTCACATCGGCCATCATTGTTTTGTGGGAACGGGCAGCGTGTTAGTAGGCGGGAGCGTGCTTCCCGATAGTTCCGTTCTAGGCGCGCACTCGCTGCTTGCCGCCCGCCTCGAAACACCCGGCTATGTCTATGCGGGAGTTCCGGCGAAGCCCATCAAACCGATCGAGCCGGGGGACAAGTACTTCACGCGCGACACGGGATATGTGATGTAAGCGGCAAGCGGAAAGAATATATCGCTGAAGATCACGGAATCGGGGCGAGCCGGTTCTTAAAGTGAAGACCCCCTATGAGAGGAGACGCGAATGCGCGTCAAAGAGCTAGATGGCTTAAGGGGCATCGCCATCATCGCCGTGATTTTCGTGCATTACTTTAGCTGGGTTCCGTTGCCCGCGCTACGGCACGGATGGCTCATTAATGTGCTGCTGATACCCGTCAGAGCGATTGTGCTGTTGCCCAGAGGCGGCGGCTTTGGGGTTTTGCTATTTTTCGTGCTCTCCGGGTACCTGATCACCTCAATACTGCTTAACTTGCGCAACAAGGAACACTACTTTGGTGTCTTCTATGCGCGGCGAGCCCTCCGCATTCTGCCGCCATACTTGCTTGGAATGTTGGTCTACATAGTTAGCTCGTTCGCGTTAGGCAAGCCGGGGAGTTGGGGTTTGTGGCTGCGCTACATTTTTTATTACAGTAGCCTTCTTCGTCACCTCCCGCATGAGCTGACTGCCGTCCCACCGCTCCTGCCGGCCGCAGTCTGCGGTGGGCTCGGGGTTCTGTGGTCACTTTCAGTAGAGGAGCTCTACTACACCTTTTGGGCGCCCGTGGTCCGGTATGTATCGGATCAGGGCCTCATTGTTCTGATTGCGGCGATGGTCGTTACAGCACCGCTTCTGCGATATGTGCTGCACACCCCTTCGCGCGACGAGATGTTTTGTTTCTATTGCGAGATGGATGGGCTGGCCTACGGGTCGGCCGTGGCTCTTCTTACACGGGCGCGCAGGCTCAACCCAGCCAAATGGCTGCCTACGGACAAGCTCTTCGACCAGCTGGCCGGTTTCACGGTTGCCTTCACTGTTCTCTTTCTCGCACTGAGCAACTGCCACGTTATCGGCGACCGCCTGGATTCAACATTTGGCTACCTGCTGGCAAATCTGAGTTTCGCGTTCATTGTCTATGCCGCCCTCCGCAAATCCGGTGAGCGGAAGCTTTGGCTCCGCTCACTGCGTGCGCCGTGGCTACGCTCTGTCGGGAAGGTCAGCTACAGTCTCTACCTATTCCATATAGCTTCGTTGTTTTTCGTTTCGTCGTTGCTGAGTCATCTCCCCGGAGAGCGCCACGTGATGCTCCTGTTGGGCGATCTGCTTGGGCTTCTACTCAGCTTCAGCGTGGCTTATGGGCTTTGGTATACCCTGGAATCGCCAATCCTGAGATGGAAAGACCGCATGGTTCCGATCGGCTCGACGGATCTTGGAGGCCGCACGCATTCGGTTCCGGACGCAGCAGCAGGGATTGCGGGCCAACGCCCGCTGTTGACAGGCAGCGAGAGTGATGGCTAGGTCCATGCAGAATCCCTGCGAGCCAACCAAGCCGGTCGATCCGGTAGAGAACTACTCTTTGCTCGAAATCAGATATGCACTGTAGACAGTTGGAGGTCATCAATGCTGAGGCTAACCTACGACGAAGCCTGGCCGGAATCCTGGAAATCAAGTTACAACTACGACGAGCTTGAGATTTGGAATTCAGGCAGCAACCTCGGCCACCGCTACCAATATGAAATGCGCCGCGGCTGGGCGCTTCGGACAGTCAAGAAGTTGGTGCCGTTTGGCGGCGCCATTCTCGATGTAGCTGGCGCAAGCGGCAACTTCAGCCTTCCGCTCGCAGAGTCGGGTTACCACGTTACCTGGAATGATCTGCGATCCGAACTAGCAGGATTCGTGAAGCAAAAACAGGAATTTGGAGAGGTTGAATTCTCGCCCGGTAATATCTTCGATCTTGCTAACAAGTGGACTTCCCGGTTTGACGCCGTCCTTGCAGCCGAAGTTATCGAGCACATGGCCCACCCCGATCAATTTCTTGCTTGCCTGGCGGGCATGGTGAAGCCGGGCGGCCTGCTCATTCTAACTACTCCGAACGGCAGGTATTTTCGCTGTAATCATCCACGTTTCTCCGAGTGCCCCGATCCCTCCGCTTTCGAATCAATGCAGTTTAAGCCGGATGCTGACGGCCACATCTTTCTTCTTGACCGCGAAGAGTGCCGCGCCATGGCCGCCAATGCGGGCTTCGCCGTTGAGCAGATCACCTTGATGGCCAATCCGCTGACGGCAGGTCATGTAAAGCTTGGCTACTTTTTGCCGTATTTGCCGGCTAGTGTGGTCAGAGCCGTGGAGAGTTGCACCCAAAAGGCGCCGCAGTTCCTTCGGGAGAGGATCAGCTTTCAAATGCTGGCAGTTCTACGCAAGCCCGGGGATAAATCAGGCGCGGTCTAACTTGCGGCGTTATTCGGATAATAGTGGCGCACCGGGCATCGATCACGCCGCTACATTAGCTATCTCGACGGAATTCAAACAACAAAGTAAATGATCGTGCTCGTACAATCTTTGATCTGAATTCTCATGGCCATGGCGGCGTCAAGTCGCAATTTCGGTCCATTATGCTTGTCGAGCCACACCGCTCGGGCACCGAAACGATAAACTGAAAGGCGGAAATGATCGCGTTCATACAGAATTTGGCCTTGTATTCTCATAATCAAGGCGGTTCGGTAAAGATATTCAGGTCTCTTCTCGATAGGGACCACCCTGCGATGTTGAGCATCGTTACGAATCCTTCCTCTGCGCCGGATACCTCTAGAGCAAATGAGGTTCATCTTGCCTTGCGACCTAGCTTTGGGCGCTTGGAATATACGCGCCTGCAAGGCGCTTTCGGCCTGCTTGATCGGCTGTTCAGCCCGCGATTCGAACAACAGCTTCGCCGTGTGCTCACGGACTACAAGGTCAAGCTGATTCACCTTCTCGCGAATACCTATACCGTAGTTCCGGTGTATAAGGTTGCGACCGAGCTCAACATCCCATACTTTCTTAGTGTTCACGACGATCTTGAATATCTATCGCGCGGTCACGCGCTCAGGAGGCAGATGATCGCTGGCATGGGCAGGGCGTGGCGCGAAGCGAAGGGTGTCTTTTCCGTTTCCGATGAATTGGGACAGGAATACTCTCGACGGTATGGGGCACGGGAATACTGGTTTGTGACCGAAGGACTGCGATGCGTGGCAGAAGCACCGCAGCAACGGCCGGAGAAGAGCCTGCGCATCTACTTCATGGGACTGTTTCACTTAAATTATGGCGACAACCTGCGGGCGCTGCTGGACGGGCTTAAAACCGTCCGCTCGCGCCATCCGGATTGGAATATCAGTGTGACCTGCCGCTGTGGCGCTATCTCCGCGCCAGTCTACCCGGACGACGTTCCGATCAAAGTGCTGCCCTTTGCGCCGGAAACGGATGTCAAGAGGGATATGCTCTCTGCCGATATTCTTTACCAGCCGATGCCGTTCCAAGAGTACGCCCGAGCGTTCAATCGATTCAGCTTGTCTGTAAAGATGATCAACTATATGGGCAGCGGCTTGCCAATCTTCTATCACGGGCCGGAGGAGGCGGCGGCATGCAAGCTGCTGAAGCGTCACAACGCCGCTGAGATATGCGACACTCTTGATCCCGATGCAATCGCCGGGCGCCTACTGGAGGCAATTGCGAACCGCACAACAATCGCGGAGAACGCGCTGGCGCTGGCCCGCTCTCAGTTCATGCTGGACGATCATCAACGGCGATTCTGGGGGCCGATTTTGGCGGCGTTGTAACTATATTCCGTGAGCAGCGCTAGCCAGATCGAGCGACGGCGATGGAGAAGACTCCGCGCGATTTTCCCAGGCAGCGTAAATTTCGGTGAAGATATCGTCGAGCGATTTGCGAATATCCCACCCGGGATAATGCGTCTTCATTTTGTGCAGGTCGCTGATATAGCAGATATGATCGCCGGAGCGGTTCTGGTCAATATATTCATAAACCATCGGCTTTCCGGAGATAGCCTCGATCTTTGCAAAGGCTTCCAGTATAGAGCAACTATTCCCGCGGCCGCCGCCAATGTTATAGACTTCTCCGGGACGCGGGTTGGCAATAAATGCGGCGATAAAGCGCGCGACGTCAAGAGAATGGATGTTATCACGAACCTGTTTGCCTTTATAACCGTAGACGTTGTACTTAGTGGCAGTAATGTTGCATTTAATCAGGTAACTTAGAAATCCGTGCAGCTCAACGCCGGAATGGCTGGGACCGGTTAGGCAGCCTCCTCGCAGCGCACAAGTGGGCATGTTGAAGTATCTGCCATACTCCTGAACCATGACATCGGAAGCGACCTTTGAAGCGCCAAAGATGGAGTGCTTCGACTGGTCAATGCGAAACGTCTCAGGGATGCCGTTCCAATAGGCCTGATCCGCATACTCCCAGCGAGTCTCAAGCTCCTTGAGGGGCAACTCATTTGGCGCGTCGCCGTAGACCTTGTTGGTTGACATAGAAGCGAACGGCGTCTCCGGCGCGTGCTGACGCGCAGCTTCGAGAAGGTTGAGGGTGCCGACGGCATTGGTGTCGAAGTCAGCGAACGGGATGGATGCGGCGAGGTCGTGACTTGGCTGTGCCGCGGTATGGACAATCGCATCCGGCTTAAGCTGCTTCATCAGGTCGAGCACGCCCTGGCGGTCGCGGATGTCGAGTTCGTGGTGGACGAAACCCTTGATGGCGCGCTCAAGACGATGCTGGTTCCAACGCGTATCCCCTTTCGGGCCAAAAAACACAGCCCGCTGATTGTTGTCGACGCCGTGAATTTCCCAGGCCTCCGCCGCGAAATAAAGGCATACTTCAGACCCAATCAGGCCGGAAGAACCGGTTACAAGGACTTTCTTCATCGAACTCCCCCGACTCCGATTATTGCACAAGCGAATCGACGAGGCGCGGCTTAATTCGCCGAGGGTGTTCGCATTCAATGTAGGATAAAGCTTGGGGCGGGGGGCTTTGAAGGCTACCAGAGGCAGGTGTTTTCGGTCAGCCGCTGTGGAGATAGGCACTTCAATCGTCACGAGGGTACGAGGATCAAAAGATTTGCTATGTTGGGAAGAGTTAAGAAGGCAACACGCTCATACCTACTGTCGAACCTGTTCGCCGTGCGGCGGACCGAAGGCAAGGAAATCCTTAGCCTTATTCGGAAACTCAGGCCACATGACTGTGGAGTTGACCTAATCCGGTTAGGAGGGGCCGGTGATGGAGGCTATCTAATACCGGATGATTTAGAGGGAATAGAGTATTGTTTTTCGCCGGGGGTTGGCAAACTATCGAAATTCGAGGATGACCTGGCGGAGAGGCATATCAGGTCCTATCTCGCAGATTCGTCGGTCGACGGCCCAACAGTCTCCAGGCCGGAGTTTACCTTTGATAAGAAATATCTTGGAGCGTCGGATAGGGGTGAGTATTTTACCCTGCGACTTGGAAGGACAAATATCTTAAGGAGTACGGGGACGACCTACTTTTGCAGATGGATGTTGAGGGAGCTGAGTACGAGGTAATATTGAACATTGCAGATGACTTGCTAAATCAATTCAGGATTGCTGTGATCGAATTTCACGCACTCGATCGCGTCTTTGACCCAGTTACCTTCCGATTATTCTCTGCATGTTTCGAGAAGCTTCTGGAATTCTTCGTCGTTGCGCATATCCATCCGAATAATTGCTGTGGAGTAGAGACAATGGGCTCTGTGGAGATTCCAAGAGTTATGGAGTTCACCTTTTTTAATCGACGGCGAGTGAAGAGAGCGATACCCCTAAAGGAGTTCCCTCATCGGCTCGATAATGATATTTTCCCTGAAATGAAGCCCCTCGTTCTCCCGAGGTGCTGGTATAGCTAAAACGATAAGGCAGACCGTTGGGTTAAGGCGACTACTAGAAGAAGCTGATTACCCCCTATGCCAAAGGTCTTGCACGAGGGTTATATCGCGAGCAAGAGCCAGTTGAGATCGAGATTGCTAGGAAGGGGGAAGATGGGCAATTCAGATTATTATTCGATTCCTTGCTCGACACTAACGACATGTTGAATGGCCTGTTGTATCGAGGAGGCCTCCTCGATTTTGATTCTCGGTCCACGGATGAATCCATAGACACTGTTAAAAAGCATAGCGATCAAATAGGCCAAATTGGTGGCCAGCCCAAAGAGGATCGCGTGCAAAGTACTGTCCATCCGGAATCGCCATAGGAACAGAATCTGCGCGGCGAGGATGAGGACGATGTTGGTTGACGTTGTGAGCCAGTAGATCCAGCGGCGCGCGGCGGTCATCGTCCAAAGAACCGCGACAAGATAGCCCACGCAACTGCTGAGAATGAGCCATCCCGTTTCGCGGCTGAGAGAGGCATACTTGGGGCCGAGAAGCAGCAAGAACAACTTGGGATCGAAGAAGCCCAAGCAGCAAACTGGGACGCAAACGGCCGATGCGGCTGCAGCGATGAGGAGATAGTTGCGGAGGACTTGCTTGTCCGGCAGTCTGGCCATGAACGGCTCAATGACAGCGGCATTGAAGCCAATGAGCAGTAGAAAGAGTTGTCCAATACGTCCTAATGCTCCCACTTCCGCAATGCTGTGCGTTTGTCCGAAAAAGGAGATAAGGAAGAGCGCGATTTGTCCTTGAAGGGCGAAAAACAGGTAGCTAGGTAAGCTGGGAAGGATATATTGCATCATCTGGCGCGTTGCTTTTGAGTCGGGATGCGCGGGAAGCGCTATAAATGGGCGAGCCTCGCGGGCAAAGAGCCAGCCTATGACAAAGAACCCGAGGGCGTTGACCCAGCTTGTGGTCCATGCAGATAGAAGGCCGGAAAAGTAAAGCGCTCCGCACGCGAGGATGCGGAAGAGCGCACCGGTCAACTGATGGCGGTAGTAATGAGACAGCCGGCCGCGAATCAACAATGGCGCGCCAAAGTAGGAGACGGTGGTGGAAAAATAGATGGACGCGACAACGGATGCAAACAGTAGAACGCTTGTCACAACGGTCCAGTGATGTTGCCGGGTGATATGAACGTAAAAAACCGCGGCGACGGGGGTGAGGACAAGGAGCAGCACATTGCGCAGATGCCTGCCCGAGCGAATATACGCACCAATGACGGAAGGGTCATTGCCGCGCGGGCCAACGAGGGCAACGATAGTTCCGGAGAAGCCAAGATCAGTTAGAAAACCCAAAGTCAGCTGAAAAGTGAAGGCTACGATGAACTGGGCGTAGTTCTCCATCGTAAGCCAGCGGAGCAAAAGGAAGCCGGTAAGAAGATTGGTGAACTGAACCAGACCCTGTCCGGTCAAATAGACGAGAAGAATGCGGTACCTGCGCCGGGAGTTCTCGGAGCGCAACCGGGCCCAAAGAGAATCCACAATGGCTAACATTGCGTAATCTCCGGTTGCCGCAGCGCGACGATGGCTGGAAACGGAGGTCGCATGGGAGGCGCCGGAAGGTTTTTAACCTGAGGCCTTCGTGGCTTTGTCATGTGCGACCCCTCTACTGAGCGTTTTCGATGCAACAGAAAGGAACACCTGCGCTCTGTCCAAAGCCCGATGCTCTTCACACCGTACGCACGGTGACGCGTCCGATGCCTTATTCGACTAGAGCTACGCGAGGCGCAACTCACGATGCGATCGCGTTCAGAGGCTACAGAGCGCACACCAAGCACTGGAGCATGACGAACTCTGGTCAATTCTACCCTAGCGTGCAGCGCTTCCGTAGAGGAGAAAGGCGATCTGTATCCGCCGCTTTTTAAGGCCACCATGTTGCAGTGTGCCGCATACGTGCGTGGGGCGCTAGAATCTTCCTAGTTAGCGATGAAACCGGCCGCGAAAGAATGTCCTGGTGGAGAATCACGGGTTCAACGCGGGCAATGAGGGACTCCTGATGCGAAAAGTGGCTTTGATCACCGGAATTACGGGGCAGGATGGCGCATATCTCGCCGAGCTGCTGCTGGGCAAGGGTTATATTGTGCACGGCATCAAGCGCCGCTCGTCGTCGTTCAATTCGGCGCGGATCGACCACATTTATCAAGATCCGCATATTCCCGATGCACACTTTCAGATTCATTACGGGGATATGACGGACTCGACCAACCTGATCCGGATCGTGCAGACCGTTCAGCCGGACGAAATCTACAATTTGGCGGCGCAAAGTCACGTGCAGGTGAGTTTTGAAACGCCGGAGTACACGGCAAATGCCGACGCCACCGGTGCGCTGCGTATTCTGGAGGCCATCCGGCTTCTGGGTTTCGCGCAAAAAACGCGATTCTACCAGGCATCGACGTCGGAGCTTTATGGAAAGGCGCAGGAGACGCCGCAAAAGGAGACGACGCCGTTTTATCCGCGGAGCCCATACGGAGTCGCCAAGCTGTACGGGTACTGGATTACAGTGAACTACCGCGAAGCATACGGGATCCATGCGTCGAACGGAATCCTCTTCAACCATGAAAGCCCTATTCGCGGCGAGACTTTTGTTACGCGCAAAATCACGCGTGCGGTGGCCAGCATCCATCTGGGCGCACAGAAGACGCTGTATATAGGCAATCTGGACGCCAAGCGCGACTGGGGTCATGCGCGGGACTACGTAGAAGGTATGTGGCGAATCGTACAGCAGGAAGATCCGGACGATTATGTTTTGGCCACAGGCGAAACGCACAGCGTGCGCGAATTTGTGGAGCTGGCTTTTTCAAAGGTCAGCCGGAAGATCGAGTGGAAAGACAAGGGTATTGACGAAGTTGGAATCGATACCGGAACGGGCGAAATCGTAGTCCGAATCGACAGCCGGTATTTTCGGCCGACGGAGGTGGATTTGCTTCAGGGAGATCCTTCCAAAGCGCACCGGGTATTGGGGTGGAAGCACACAATAACATTTCCGGAACTGGTGGCGGAAATGGTGAGCTCGGATCTGGAAGTGATTGCGCGGGAACACCAGGTTCAAGAGCAACACCATGAATAGCTTCGAATTGAAAGGGCGGCGCGTTTGGGTGGCAGGGCACGGCGGCATGGCCGGAGCGGCGATTGTGCGGCGGCTACAGCGTGAGGAATGCGAGATCGTGACCGTGACGCGCAACGAGCTTGACCTGCTGCGGCAGGCGGATGTTCACAAATGGATGACGGGGAAGCGCATCGATGCTGTCTTTCTGGCGGCGGCGAAAGTTGGTGGCATTCTGGCGAACTCAACGCGGCCGGCAGAGTTCCTGTATGAAAACCTGGTGATTGAGACTAATGTGATCCACGCGGCGAAGGATGCGGGCGTGAAGAAGCTCTTGTTTCTCGCATCGTCGTGCATCTATCCGCGGATGGCGGAGCAGCCGATGAAGGAAGAGGCGCTGCTGACGGGTCCGCTGGAGCCGACCAATGAGTGGTATGCCATCGCCAAAATTGCCGGGATCAAGCTGTGCCAGGCGTATCGCCGACAGTATCACTGCGATTTTATCTCCGTGATGCCGACGAATCTTTATGGGCCGGGAGACCGCTACGACGCGGAAGGTGGCCATGTGGTGGCCGCGCTGATCATGAAGATTCATACCGCCAAGATGGCGAATAGCGCCACCGTGGAAGTGTGGGGAACAGGGACGCCGAAACGCGAATTCCTGTTCTCAGAGGATCTGGCGGATGCGTGCGTGTTTGCGATGAAGAACTATTCGGGTGAGATGTGCCTGAATGTGGGTACGGGGCGGGATATGACGATTCTGGAGCTGGCGGAGAGCATCGCCAGGGTCGCTGGGTGGAAAGGCACGTTTACCTTCGACCGGACCAAACCCGACGGGATGCCGCGCAAGGTGATGGACGTGAGCCGCATGTCTGCATTGGGCTGGAGCGCGCCGACAGATTTTGAGACCGGCATGAAGGAAGCGTACGGCTGGTACGTGGCCAACGCGGCCGTGAGCGAGGCCTGACGGTGACAGGGCGGAAGCTGGGCTTTGGTTGTGGCGATAGACCGGCGGTGCGCTGCCCTGCGCCGGGCTGTCGAGCAGATACCAGATTGCTCAGTGGGTTTGGTCCGCAATCTGGATGAACAAACGCCGAACCGTACAGCGCGGATTTGTCGGGGCGGTAACTTTACGGGATAATTGTCGCAGAATATGAGTTCTCCGGCCCGTCAACGCGAGCGTACAGTCCACAACATTATCGCCAGCGCCGAAGGGAATCCCTATCATCGCGCGTCTTTCAGCTTTTGGTACCGGATGATGCGGTTTCTTTGGCAGGTTGTGTATCTCCTGCTCTATCGCACATCGCCGCGGCCGATGCACGCATGGCGGGCGATGCTGCTACGGCTGTTTGGCGCGAAGATGGGCCCGGGCTGCCACTTTTATCCGAGCGGGAAGGTGTGGGCGCCGTGGAACCTGATCTGCGAGGATTGCTGCACGCTGGCTGACCACGCCGAGATCTACAATCCTTCGCCGATTTATCTTGAGTCTCATTGCATCGTCTCGCAGCAGGCGTTTTTGTGCGGAGCAACGCACGACTACAACGATCCCGAATTCCCCATGATCTCTTATGGCATGCGGCTGGGCGCGTACTCGTGGATCTGTGCGCGCGCATCGGTATCGCCGGGCGTCAACGTGGGCGAGGGAGCAGTCTTGGGACTGGGCTCCGTCGCGTACGGGGACCTGGAGCCTTGGACGGTATACAGCGGAGTGCCTGCCGTGAAGGCGAAAGTGCGCGAAAGGAACGTATTACCCGATTGAACGGGCGGACCAGCGGAGGGATCAGGCGATCGCTGAACCTCCGCGCGCGCTCCGGCGCTTGCGTTGCAGCCTGGGAACAGGTTTATCCAAAATTCCCTCTCGCCAGGCCCGGAAAAGGCTCGTGCGGAACCGATCACGGCAGACACGGCAGCGCACGGGTACCTTGAGCCGGATCAAGTCTGAAAGATCATGGAATCGAAGATGAGATAATCGCAGATTACTCGAACCGCAATGAAAGCAATTCACGCCGTGAAACCTCCACTCGACAAAAGATTGGTGGAAAATCGCAGAAACAGGCCACCGCATTCGGTGGTGACAAGAGCAACTCACAAGAGAAGCGCCTAAGCGGCAAGCTTTCGATCGAAGGGCAACGCGATGCCACGGCTACTCATGGCTGAGCCGGACAGCGCGAGGCACGGATCTCGAAAAAGGATCCTTTGTGTGAAGCGACTCAGTGCACCGCGATCGCGACCGGCGTCGGCCCGGCTGGGCTCACGACGACCATCGAACTCCAGAGGCAATCGCAGACCAGGCAGTGATTGTCGAGGCCAGCCAATCTATCGGGAGAATCGCGCGCACCGCTTGCTATATGGGAAACCGAATGGACATTGGCGACCATCGGTTCCTTACCAAATCAAATAGTGTGATGCAGTGGCGGCTGGAAGTGATGCCTATTGAATCCGGGGCGAACGGCACCGTTTGCTACAAGAGCCGGGAGCGCGAAGCTCCAATGGCAACTTGAGTCCACGATCCGAGCATCGAAGATCGGGTCATGCTGGCGCGGCGCCGCAAGAGTCGAATCTATTTCCAGCGCTGTGCTGACCGCTCCGGGGCGTCTACGCTGAGTGATAAAGTGAGGAGTGATGAACGGGAAACGACGAGGAATTCAGGTGGTTCTCTGGCCGTACGCAGGGCTGGTGGCGGGATTTCTTTTTGGCGAGCTCTCTGCTGCTTGGAGCTGAGCCACCCGGAGCGCCGAAAGATGCAGCACAAGTGGCAAGCGACGCCAGCGGCCCCGCGACCCCTTGCGAGCCTGCGAAGCTGGGATCGCCGTACATTCCGGTGGATAGTTGGATTTACCCGGCTATGCTGCGTCTTTTCTCCCTGGGATATGTGAACACAGTGTACGTTGGTTTGCGGCCATGGACGCGGGCAAGCGTGATGCACATGCTGGAAGAGGCAGGCAACTTGATCGAAGACAGCGAGGCGGAAGATGACCCAGGCGCGGAACAGGCGCGGGAAATCTACGATGCGGTGAGCCGGGAGCTGCACGACGATATGGAAGGCCCTTGCGGGCCGCATGAGGGCAGCGCGCGGATTGAGTCGGTGTACACCGTGGCGCGGGCCATCAGCGGCACTCCGCTCGACGACAGCTTTCATCTCGGTTCGACCATCGTGAACGATTACGGCCGCCCCTTCGAAAACGGATTCAACAATTACTCCGGTGTGAGCGGCTACGCGACGGCAGGACGATTTGCGCTGTATGTGCGGGGGGAATTTGAAGGCGCGCCATCCGCCGCGGGGTACTCGACCGCCCTGGCCCAAACGCTCTCCAGTATCGACCAGACCACGTATACCGATCCGGTCACCATGCTGACAAATTATTACTTGCCCCAGACGACCATTCCTCAGGGACCGATTGCTACAGCGACCAACGGGCGCTTTCTGGAGGCTTATCTCTCCTACCAATTCCTGAACCATGTTATTTCGTTCGGCAAGCAGGACCAATGGCTGGGACCGGCGCAGGGCGCGAGCATGGCCTTTTCGAATAACGCGCAGAATTTCTACACATTCGAAATCAATCGCATTGAGCCGCTGAACGTGCCGCTGCTTTCGCGGCTAACCGGGCCGTTCCGTTATGAATTCGCCATTGGCGCGCTGCGTGGCCACTCCTTCATGCCCAACCCGGCCTACGAGATGAGCCCATCACCGAGCATCCCCAACGTGATTGCCCCTGGCGATCCCTGGGTGCACGTGGAAAAGGTCAGCTTCAAGCCGTACAGGGATCTCGAATTTGGATTTGAACGGACAGCGATGTTCGGTGGCGAGGGGCACGAGCCCGTGAATCTGCACTCGTTCCTGCGCAGCTTCTTCAGCGTCACGGCAGGGAACAGCACTCAGAAGAACGGCACCACCGACCCTGGCGCGCGATTTGGCGCGTTCGACTTTACCTGGCGGCTGCCATTCGTAAGTAAGTGGCTCACGCTTTACACAGACTCAGAAGTGCATGACGATGTGTCTCCCATCGACGCTCCTCGCCGGGCGGCCGAGAGGCCGGGCCTGTTTCTTTCCCACGTGCCCGGCATCCCCAGGCTCGACGTGCGTTTCGAAGGCGTATCGACCGATCCCCCGACTTCGCGCAGCGTTGGAGGCCAGTTCATGTATTGGGAGGGGATTGAGAAACAGGGGTACACGAACCAGGGGCAGCTCTTCGGCGACTGGATTGGCCGCGAGGACAAGGGTGGGCAGGCCTGGATCACGTATCACCTGAGCGGCAACGAGTGGATCCAGGTAAATGCCCGCAATCAGAAAGCGGATAAGGATTTTGTCCCCGGGGGCACCACGCTTAACGACATTGGCGTTCAGGTGGTGAAGCGCATCGGCAAGGACTTCGAAGTGAACGGAAACTTTACCGTGGAACACTGGAAGGCGCCGATTTACTTGCCGGGGGAACAGACGGTGACCACCACCAACATCCAGCTAACCTGGTTTCCCACACGGAAGGTGAGCTTCTAGAGCCTGTTATTCACTTTCGCACGCGGTGTGCGTTGCGTTGCGAAACGGGCTACGCCGAGCGGTCAACGCGGTCGCTCGGTTCCTTTAATGAGGACCACTTTGGGACGATTGCTGAACCGGAAGCGGGGGAATTGGCTTGACCGCATAGAGTGGCACGGCGAAGGTTGTAACCCTCACTAGCTCTCCTTTCGAACTGAAGGCCAGCGCCCACTCCGTGGGCTTGTTCGCGACCGCGGAATCGACAAAGCGGACTGTGGACTCGCCGTTTGCTCCGACTTCAAGCGTAGGAGGAAACGACAGAGCTAGGTTCGCGCCGGAAGATGCTTTCTGCACCGCGGAAATCTGAGGTCGAGCGCCGGTGAGGGCTGCATAGCACAGGGCGGTTGCGAGCCAATCAGCGGATTTGCTGGCCGGCTCGCCGGCGCGGATGCGGTTAAAAGTCGCGATGTTGAGCGCATTGACGGGAGCCGGCGAATACAGCGAGAATCCCCGGCGCTCAATGGGAATAACGCGAACAGGACCGTTGCCGGTGCGCGGAATTGCGGCGGAGAAGAGGCTCACATCGCCTGTGCCGTTGTCGCCTTTGTAGAGCAGAAGTAAGTGGCCGGGAAGAACCGGACACGCAAGTTGCTGGTAGGTCCACTTACCCTGGTCGAGTTCAAAGCCTTCCAGCGTGGCGTCGCCGCGAATGGAGGGTTGCGCACTCGAGGCCAGATCGACATCCGCCTCTGTCATCCGGCTCTGAGGCCGAAACGCGATCAGCTTGCCGGCTTCGGAGGCCGGCGGTTCGACGGGAAACGGCGTTTGGTTGACCAGCGACGGCACTGGCCGCACTTTGTAGGTATCTCCGGAGGAGATCGCCGGTTCAGGAGTTGTTGCATACGGTGCGTTCGATCGCGATTGCGCACTGTGCGCAAGCAAGCCCGTCGCAAATGGGGCCAGGGCCGAAACGAGGGCCAATGTACTGGTGAAGCGGTTCATACATTCGCCAGACTAACACCTCCAGCGGAGCCAATACCGGTCTCCGTGACGTGGGAGGAGTGAAGTCAAACGATGTATTTTGCAACGACAGAGGGAGGATGTGCGGCCCGGAAACGAGCCGCACAATCCGTCAGCGTCCGTGGGGATGCGAAAGGTCGTAGGCGATACCGAGCGTGAAACCCTGAGGATTGAGGGTGTTTCCCAGAAGTTTGCCAATCCAGTCCTGGTATTCGTAGTCGGCGCGCACCGAGAGTGGGCCAACGAACCGGTAATCGAATCCACCGCCGTAAGCGATGAGCATGCGTGTGTCATGCGAGTAAGTGGGACTCGGCGAGGTGAAATCGACGCTGCCGTCCTCAACGAGAACTTTGGCAATAGGATGGAATCGTTTCGTGAGGTGCCAGTTGAAGACCGGTCCGCCTCCGGCCGTATCCTGGCGCATGTTCATCTGCCCGTACCCGCGATCAAGGTGAATATCGCGGGCCTCTAGCTCAATGCCCAGACCGCGGGCGTGAACGAAGGACTGAAAGAATTGAGGATACCAGTCAGCCCAAACGGTGCCGCCGAGCATTCGGCCATGTCCCCAGTCGACGTCGTAGCTGGAGGGTCCGGCGCCAACGCTCAAGGGTATGCCGGGTGCCGAATAGGCCGGAGCGACCTGGGAAAACACGGGAAGTGCCGCAACGAAGAGACTTGCCGTGAGAATGGGGGGAACAAACAACTTGAAACGCATTCTGCATCTCCTTCAAAGCCGCATGCGATTGGCCTTCGGCCATTTGCCGAGCGGCATAAAGCTGCGATTCGGGGTATCAAGGCAAGAGCGGGGAATTCAGGTTGGCATCGAACCGGCTACGTTCAAGTTGACCTCTGCGTGAGCCCGCATCTCTCTTCTCGGAACAATCCGGCTCACGCGACCCAGAGACAGCCTTCTTCTTCGACGCCAAGGCACGATCAAATAGTTGTGTTCGTTCAAACTGCCGATATCTTCGGCTTGAGGACAGTTTACCCGATAAAGCTAGACATTTGTATTACCTACAAGCCTAAATTGAGGTTACGGAAGTGGTACGCAATAGAAGGCTGATTTTGGCCGCGAAGCGTGTCCAGCTCGGCATTGCAGGCTCGCTGTTCGGCGTGCGTACATCATGATCCTGCCCCTCATCGGGCCTGGGATCGATGCGAGGACACAAGTTGGATTCAACGTTCGCGACGCGTGGGAAGCACCGTTGCAGAACCGAATCTCTGCTGACCCTCGCTGCGAAGCTGGCTAGAATCGCCGCGCGCAGCGGTAGCATTTTTCTTCCAGCCACGGGCCGACACGCCAGAAGAAAGTTCAGTTCGAAAGGAAGAAGACCGCGACGAATTTGGCGATTAGCGCAGTCTCCTGCGCCAAAAAGCCGGATGTTTTGCGGAGTGCTGGCGATGCCTTGCGGCGGTACCGGAGTAACGATACAGTGCGATTACGCGCCGAGTTCAAAAATGCATGGTTTTGTGCGATTTGTCGCATGAAAAGTGTCGGCAGGAGTACATTTTTTGGGTAGAATTACCAAAGTAATTAGTTTTGGTAATAATTTAATATTAACTTAAGTTAATATTAGCAACTTATTGAAAAAATGCGCCCTCGCTTGTGGTCCTGTGGTATTTTTAATTGTGCTGTGGAGGTGTCCCGGCGCTCGGGTAGCTTTCCGGACGCGGGGTTGGCTTTCGGTGGTGCCCATTGAGCGAGTTATTGGTTTTTCGATGGGCGGGGGTCTGGTGTCTGCTGGGTGGTTTATGGTTTGAGCGGCAGATTGTTCAAAAATGACCATCTTATTGTGGGCCGAAGTGCGATAAACGTGCAAATGTAGCCGCGTAATCTCTTCTTGGATGTTGCCTGCTTTGTTCGTCGGGATACAGCCTCAGGAAGAATGCAGGCTGGACACGCGTGAGTCTCGCTTTGAAGCTCACTGTGAATGCAAGTGGATCGCCTACGACCAGTGTTCGAAGCAGCGCTCACCACGCCACAATCATCGAAGCAGAAACAGGACATTACGGCAATGTGGGTTACGGGCTGTGCGCACAAATTGTGACGATTAACGGCTTCTCTTTCATTTTTGGGTACATTAGCGGAACTGCGGAGGAAAAGCGCATGAGGACTGGTATTTTGAAAATTCTCGGTCGAGTTATTGCTTTGGTTTCGGTAGGAATAATTTTCCCTGCGGGTTTAGTAGCGCAGGCGGCGCCTGCGGGGCATGGCGCGACTAACGATTTGCCGTCGCGGTGGGATATCTTCGCCGGATACAGTTACCTGTCGCCAAAGGGCACAGTGAACACGATCAACCCCAGCATGCAGCCGGTATCGGCATCGTATGACGCGGTGAATGTGGGCGGAGTGGTGAGCGGTGCGTATTTCTTCAACCGCTTTGTGGGCATCCAGGCGGAGTTTGGCATTCACGAGTGGGGCGACCAGACGTCGACAGTCGAGCAACATCGGGAGTCATGGCAACGACGATGGATTCACAACGATAGCAGGGGGAATTATTTTCCGCTTTCCCATGGAGAACATTACCCCGTTCGTTCACGGCTTGGTAGGTGGGGCGCTGGTGGGCGGACCGTACTTTGAGCCCAACAAGTGGGGACCGGATCTGACGGTGGGCGGCGGCATGGACTACGAGACACCGTGGCTGAACCACCACCTGGCGATCCGGCTGTTCCAGGCCGACTATGAGTATATGCATGCCGACTGGGGGCCGGTAGCGTACGGGGGGCGCGCCAACATCAACGCGGCGCGGCTGAGCGCCGGGATCGTGATCCATGCGGGATCGATTGCACCTCCTCCGCCGGTAACGTTGTCCTGCTCGGCGCAGCCGGAGTCGATCTATCCCGGTGACCCGGTGACATTGACGGCAACGGCGAGCAACCTGAACCCCAAGGACCACGTGATCTACGGCTGGTCGGGGGCGGGAGCTTCAGGCAGTGACACGACGGAGAAGCTGGACACGAGCAACCTGGCGCCGGGCGAGTACACGGTGACCTGCACGGTGAAGGAAGGCAAGCCAGGTAAGGAAGGGTTGAAACCGTGGGAGACGGCGACGGGCACGGCAGGGATCACGGTGAAGGCGTTCGAGCCGCCGACAATCAGCTGCTCGGCCAGCCCCGACACCATCAAGCCGGGTGACACGTCGACGATCGCTTCGACGGCGGTGAGCCCGCAGAATCGGCCGCTGACGTACAGCTACTCGGCAACGGCGGGAACGATCACGGGGACGGGAACGACGGCGGAGTATTCGTCGGCGGGAGCGCCCACTGGAGCAGTGGGGATTACCTGCAATGTTTCCGACGACAAGGGACACACGGTTTCCGCGCAACACAAACCTGACGATCTCCGCACCACCGCCGCCGCCGCCGGCGCCGAAGACGCAGGCGCTGTGCTCGATCAGCTTTGCGACCGACAAGGCGCGTCCGCTGCGCGTGGACAACGAGGCCAAGGCATGCCTGGACCAGGTGGCTTTGGACCTGAAGCAGCAGGCTGACGCCAAGGCGGTGGTAGTGGGCGAGTCCGACACCAAGGAGAAGGCGGCGACGGCGAGGGAAGAGAAGTACGCCGAGCACCACAAGCACGCCAAGGTGGAAGACTTTGCGGCGCAGCGGGCGGTGAACGCCAAGGACTACCTGGTGACGGAGCAGGGCATAGATGCTTCGCGCATCAGCGTGGCCACGGACGCGACCGACGGGCAGACGGTAGAGGACTACCTGGTGCCAGCCGGAGCGATGTTCACAACCGACGTAACGGGGACGACGCCGGTGGACGAGACGGCGGTGAAGCCGCAGGCGCGCAAGCCGCTTGGGGAACGCCACCACCACAAGAAGGCGGCCGCGGCGCAGTAAGCGGAGCGGCTATCGACTGGCCAGCCATAGCGGGCCCTGCCACGGACAGGCAGGGCTCGCCTCAATCCCGAGGAACTCCTTCTGCAGCAAATGGCGGCTGGCGGCCTACGAGCCGGTTACGGCGCTTCCAGGGCAGGTACACCTACGCCGAGTTGCTTAAAGGTGGCCGCTCGCTGATGCTTCCGCCCCAGCGACGCAGACTCGTCGCCGGGGACAACAGGGTGGTCGCGTTGGTTTGGCGATAGTGGCTTCGGGGGCGCACCCCGTATGTGGTGTCAGAATTTAATGACACAATGAGCGAAGAACAACCGCATATTCGCCTTCGCTCAAGATACAATTCATTTCTTATGCGACTTCTGGGACAGGACGCTATCGCCTCTACGCTTTTTGGGGGATGAAGTGTTTGAGCGAAATGTTTTGCTTCCCAAAACAGCGATCCCGAGACACGCGAGCGCAAAGATTATAGAGGAAGCCCAAATGCGGCGGGGTAGAACTGCCAGTACGGCACTGATCGATCACGCAATTCTGCGAGCAGCGAGGTCGCGTGCCATTGTTTGGTGACAGGCGCGCGAAGGGGTTGCTCTCCTGCTTTTCCCCGGCTCAGGACGTGTTTCGGATTGGCTAATGGCCCGGCCAATTTGCGGTCTTGTGTTAAGTTGGGAGCGAACATTCTTATGACAATCGCGCAACGAGTTTGCTATGATGGCATAGCCGTAAACAGAGACATGCACCCATCACTGCCTTCGCACGCCGCAGCCCGTGCGAGGCAGAAAGCTCTGATGAATGTATGACTGATTGGACTCTGAGGTCTTGCCATTGAATTCCCCGGCGAGTGATGCTGTGCAGGTGCCCGTGTCACTTTCTCAAAAAGAAGCTGATTTGTCGGTTACAGTCGTCATCTGCAGCCGCAATCGTCCTGCCCTACTGGCGAAGTGCCTCGAAGCAGTTGCCGCATTGAATCCGGCACCCGACGATGTGCTCGTAGTTGACAATTCAGAGGGAAACAGAGATACAGAGTTATTGGCGCAGAAATTCTCGACGCGCTATGCCATTGAGGCCGTCCCTGGCCTGAGCCGCGCAAGGAACCGCGGAATGGCCGAGAGCAATACGGACATTGTCGCCTATCTCGATGACGATGCTATACCGTGTGAACACTGGCTGGAGCGTATCCTAGCGCCATTCGCTGACCCTCAGGTTGCCGCTGTAACCGGCGAGACCGTTCTTCCCGACGCTGAAAACAACTGCCAGAATCAGGAGCCGCCGCGCACGCTTTCGAGTCGAAACCCCCTCTGGTTTGAGATTGCAACCTTTGGCGGTCTCGGCGTGGGCAACAACATGGCGCTGCGCAAAGCAGCATGTCCAAATGGAGCGATGTTCGACGTGCGTCTGGGCCGTGGCGCTCCGATCAGAATAGCCGAAGAGAGCCATGCCTTTGCGTCCCTCCTGTCAAAGGGATTCCGGGCGGTCCACGTCCCTGACGCGATCGTTGTCCATCCCGCGACGAATGGGGACATCGAGGAACGGGCCGCAAACTCGGTGGCCTATTGGCTGCTGCTCTTCTTCGATTTCCCGGGCCGCCGGCTCGACCTTCTGCGTTTCCTGTCCAAGCGGCTGCGGAGAAAACCGCTTACCTGGCCGCGAAACCCGCAGGCTCCGGGAGAAATCATCACTAGCGGCTTGGGAGTCTATCTGCGCGCTGCATTTCGCGGTTGGTTGATCTATTTTCGCTCAAAAAAGCTGAAGCAGAAGTAGAGCGCCCCGCCAAAACAGAAGCAAACTCAAGCGGCGCGCTGCGGCGCGCCATCGCTGGATTGCCAGCCAAGTTGAAGAACCTTGTGATACCAGTGGATCCTGCGCAGCGCCTGGAGGGCGCGGACACCCAGGTTGCGAGCGGCAGGCATCGGGAAGCACAGTTCGCCGCAGGCGCAGAACGGTGCGAGACCAAGATCGGCGATCACCGGAAAGGTCGCGGCCATGCGGAGTAAACGCTGCTTCCAGCGCGGCTCTCGCGCCAGCCAATACAATTGACCCTCGATAACGACGCCGGGATGTTTACGCGCGAGCCGCACATCTCCGTCTGCAAATGCTTCCGCATCGCGAATCAAATCCGCCCGAGTCTTTTCAAAGTACTGATGGGCGATGGCGTTGTCAATGAAGCGTGGCCGAGCTCCGGAGCGGAATAGCCTGGTGCCCAGCTCCAGATCCTCGCGTTTGTGAAATGCCTCATCGAACCCGCCGGACTCCTCCAGCAGCGCGCGCGGCAGCGAAGCGTTGCTAAAGACACAGTCGGCAATTCGCCATTGGAGTTGAGGGTTCCGCTTACGCTCGAGGTAAAACGCTCCGATCTCGCGGCTAAAGCACTCGGCCGCAAGGCTGGACGGGCTGTCGGGACTAAGATACAGAGCGCCAAAGGCGATGGTCCGGCCAAACCGCTTGTGCGCGGAGATATGCGCCTCGACAAGCCCCGGATCGGCGAGCATGTCGTCGTCGAGAAACAGGACCAGATCCGCTGCAGCGAGCCGGTATCCGGTATTGCGGGCCGCGGACGGCCCTCGGTTTTGCTGCTCGATGACGCGAAACCGGCATGAGGTTTGCATAGAGCACAACGCATCGGCTGTACCGTCTGTGGAACCGTCGACGACAACGATGACCTCGTAGGCTGCGGATTGGAGATTTTGCGCTAAGAGCGCTTCCACGGCGCGCACCACGATCTTTCGCCGGTTAAAAGTGGGAATGACGACCGAAATCTCCATGTGCTCTTTATGGCCGACTGGACCTGGTGACCGGCGGCTACAACTCTAAGCCTAACAAAGCTGTATCCCGCTGCGCTTGAGCAAAGGTAGAATCTATCTATCCCAGTGCGCGAGCCGCTAAAAGTAAGAGGGTTGTTCTCCTCTTCGGCGAGTGCTACGAGGTTGCGAGAGGTTAGTTTGACGGATCTCAAGTACCTTGTCCCAAAACGACTGCGCAGGTGGCTGAACCGCCGCCGCAAGGCAGCGAGGCGAGGTTTGCTGGTCTTCGATCGGGTGACGGATTGGTCAGCCCTGCGCAGGGTACGCCCCTACCGGCCAGACTTTGGCGTCGCGCGCGGCGAGCCGATTGACAGATTCTACATAGCGAAGTTCCTCGCCACCTATCAGGAGTCGATTCGAGGCCGAGTGGCAGAGATTGAGAACGACCAGTACACCAGGCAGTTTGGCGGCGGCCGAGTGGAGCATTGCGATATTCTCGACCTGAACGAGCAGAACGGGAGGCGAACGTTGGCCATTGACCTGACGCAGACGGCGTCAGCCCCAGAAGGCACTTTCGATTGCATCCTCTGCACGCAGACCTTGTTGTTGATCGAAGACTACAAAGCCGCCGTGCGGTCCCTTTACAAGATGCTGAGGGCGGACGGGGTTGCGCTGATCACTGTGCCCGGGATTTGCCAGACGGTGCGCGGGGGGATGATCGGAGGAGTGGGCGAAGATTGGTGGCGCTTCACCGGGCGGTCGGCCCGTAGCATAGTCGGTCAAGTCTTCTCTCCTGAAAATGTCGTTGTTCAGACTTACGGAAATGTGCTTGCCGCGACAGCGTTTCTACACGGGCTGGTGCAGGAAGAACTAACTCGGGAAGAGCTGGAATACCATGACCCCGATTATGAAGTTACGATCGGTGTGAAGGCAACTAAGCGGGGCATCGGATAGGCCGGGATGAAAGAGGTTAAAGGATTGGTTTCGGTAACAATTCCTTTCTACAATGCGGAGCGTTTCCTTGCCGAAACCATTGAAACCGTCCTCGCGCAGACCTATTCGGCCTGGGAATTGCTGTTGGTCGACGATGGTTCGAATGATGGGAGCACGGACATCGCAAAATCGTATGCCGCGCGTTACCCGGACAAGGTTTTCTACCTGGAGCACGCAAGACATCGCAATCTGGGCGTGAACGCCGCGCGTAATCTAGGCGCGCGAAGCAGTCGGGGCGAGTTCCTTGCGTTTCTCGATTCCGACGATATCTGGCTGCCCGCCAAGCTTGAAGTTAACGTGGCCTCAATGGCCGCGCATGCCGAGGCCGGCTTTCTCTTTGGTCCGACCGAATACTGGTACGAGTGGGATGCAGAAGGAAACAACCATAAAAAAAACGAGGTGCCGATGGTGGCGCCGGGAGATGTGCTTTACACTCCGCCAACGCTGCTCGCACGCAGCCTGCCGTTGGGTAAGTTCGGTGTGCCATGCCCATGCAGTTTTCTCTTGCGCCGTTGGGCATTCGAGCAGGCAGGCGGGTTTGATGAAGAATTCAATCCCTCCACTTATCAATATTTCGAGGATGTAGCATTTCTGTCGAAGTTGTATCTCCATGTTCCGATTTACGTAAGTGGAGCCTGTTTAGACAGGAACCGCTGCAGCTCGTTTTCCATGTCGCGACAGGCCGCCACGGTACGGAACTTTGAAGCGGCGCGGCGGTTTTTCTTTGACTGGCTAACCGGCTATCTGCGCGATCATAAGATTGCCGATCCGGAGGTCTGGCGCGCGGTGCACAAAGAATCGTGGTTCTATCGGCTGCCGTTGCCGGTGGCAGGTTTTCTGCGCCGCGCGCAGTGGAAGCTGGCGCGCAGCTTCGCCAGAGAGACGGCCTAGGCCATGACGTGCGCGGCGTAGTCCACGCTTGCCGGCGCATGGATTTGAAGGAGGTTGGTTTGAGGAAGCTCCGGTATCTGATTCCAAAGCCGGTGCGGAATTGGCTGAATCATCGTCGTGAAGCGGCTCAACTGGCGGCGCGACGAGCCCTGCTCACCTTCGACCGCGTGACCGACTGGTCGGTGCTACGCAAAGTGCATCCCCATCGGCGCGACTTCGGGCTGGGACGCGGTGAGCCCGTCGATATGTTCTACGTAGAGAAGTTTCTGGCCACGTATCAGGAGTGTATCCGCGGGCATGTCGCGGAAATCGAATGGGATGTTTATACCTATCGTTTCGGAGGCGCGCGCGTCGAGCACTCCGACATTCTCGATATCAACGAGAGTAACAAAAGACGGACGATCACCATCGATCTTGCTCAAACCACCGCCGTTCCAGAAAATTTGTTCGACTGCATAATCTGTTCGCAAACATTGTTTCTGATCTACGACTACATTGCCGCTGTGCGCTCCCTTTACAAGATGCTCAGGCCAGGTGGGGTTTTGCTGGTCACGGTCCCAGGAATCAGCCAGAGTGTGCGCGGCAAGGCGCTGGGAGGGGCAGGGGACGATTATTGGCGCTTTACCGGGCGTTCCGCTCGTCTGATCTTCGGTGAGGTCTTTGGCGCCGAAAACGTGGTCGTACATACCTACGGCAATGTGCTGACCGCGACAGGGTTACTACACGGGCTTGTCCAGGAGGAATTGACTCAGGAGGAGCTGGAATACAACGACTCCGATTACGAAGTAACCATCGGAGTCAAAGCGACAAAGCGAGTTACAACGTAGTGCGGGAAGGCAGTCCGGCGATCGCAACTGAAGGTAGCATCGTAAAACCTGAGTGATCCTTATGTCTGACGTAGCAAAGGAGGTCGTTAACGATGGATCAACGCGCGGAGGCACCGCGCGAAATGTCGCGTGGAGCTACGCCGGTTACGCAATCCAAATCGGAGTGAATCTGGGAACGACTGCGTATATTGTCAGGCGCGTGTCCGTTCCCGAATACGGTCTGCTTTTGTTCGTCTTGTCGCTTTCAGCGGGCCTCTATCTGCTCGATGTGGGCCTCTCAAGCGTCCTTGTTCAGTGCTACGTATCGGTTATGACCGGTCACGGCCGCGACCGGCTCAACGAGTTGGTGAACACTGTGTTCTGGGCTCTGACGGTTCTCGGGTTCCTGGGAGTGCTGATCTTCTCGGTGTTCGCCGCGTTTCTCCCCGGCCCGTTCAAGATTCCGGTCCAGCTTGTCCACGAGGCCGCTGTAATTTTTGTTGTTGCAGCGCTGGTGATTCAGGTCGGCCTTCCGCGCATCGCCCTCGACCAGGTCTACCAAGCAAGCAACCGGTACGATCGCATTAATCAGGTTCAACTACTGACCTCCGCCGCACAGTTTGTACTCACCGTTCTGGTTGTGGCAGCGGGCTATCGCATTGTTGCGTTGGCCGTCGTTCAGCTCGTGGTCGCGACGTTCAATCTGCTTCTCCTGATCGTCGTTTTGCCCGCGAGCGTCCCGGAAGTGTCTCTGCGGCTCACACGCCTCAATTGGGCGTTGCTCAAGCCGGTGGTTCATCTCAGCAAGTGGGCATTCCTTGAGAACCTGAGCGTGTGCCTCTTCAACCTTTGCACCTGGTCGATTCTTGGCTCGTTAAGTTCCATGAGAGAGGTAGCAATGTTTGGCCTCGCAACTAAGTTGCCGACACAGCTTAGAAATGCTGTGGAGAAGGGCGCACAAGTTGCCTTACCTTTGATGTCGGAGCGCGTGGTCGGCAACGACCAGGACGGCCTGCAGGACATTTTCTTCAAGACGCAGAAGCTGGTCTTCGGCGCGATACTCCCGGTTATCGTCTTGGGCTGTGTGTTTGCGCGCCCGTTGATCGTTGTGTGGGCCGGAGGTCAATATGCGAACGCCTCGGTCGTCATGCAATTTCTGCTCCTCGCAGCCTTCGCCGATTCCATTCTATTTTCTTCCTTCACGCTTCTATATGCGGCCTTCCGAGTGAAGAGGTCGGCATTCATATTGTGCACCGGCAACGCGATTGGCATTTGCGGAATGCTTCTGTCTGTTTCGCGTTATGGGGCTACGGGCGTGGCGTTCTCAATCGCAACTGCGCAGGTGCTGATGGGCGGCTGGTTTACCGTCGAGGCTTGCAAGGTGTGCCGCGCGTCGCCGATTGCCCTTGTACGCGGAGCGCTCCGTGACGTGGCTCTGCCAGCGGTTCTCATGGCGGTAGCAATCGCCGTCATTTTGGTCTTCTGGAAGATGCTCTCGCCCCTTTGGCTGGTGCTAGCTGCTGCTACCTGCGGGTGTATATATCTGGGCCTTTGGTTTACACGTACAGCGCCGGGTCTTTTCCGCGGCCGAACGGAGACAGCACTTTGACAGCGGAAGACCGGAGCCGTGCGAGGGGCGCGGGTGGCGCGCCGGCGCAACGAAAGAGCGTGGCCGGGCGTGCAAGGTGCGCTTTGATGCTGCACAGCATTAGTGAGCCGCTGACGCGGGATGAGGTTACGTATTACATCGCGCCGCGTAGGTTTCACCGCCTGATACGGTGGTTTCGGGCATCGGGCTACAAGACTTCGACGCAGACCGAGTGGCTGGCAAATGCGGTTCCCGCAAAGCATGTCCTGCTGACGTTCGATGACGGGTACGACGATCTTTACCGGGAGCTGCTGCCGCTCACCGTCCAGTTTGGTTTTACGCCCCTGATCTTTCTGGTTGCCGGCCGCATCGGCGAGTCGAACGTGTGGGACCGGGAATCGGGTTTGCGCTCACGAAATCTTCTTACGCTGGAGCAAGTTCGTGAAATGCAGAAACATGGTGTCGAGTTCGGGTCGCACAGCCTGACACACCCAAGGCTGACCGAAGTTTCGGATCTTTACCTGCGCCGCGAAGTGGGCGATTCGAAGCATCGTCTGGAAGACCTGCTCGGAGTTCAGGTGATCTCGTTTGCTTATCCATTCGGAAGCGTCGACGGCACGCGTGCGCGGCCCGTGGCCGATGCTGGATATCGGTTGGCGTTCACTGCCGAGCCTGGATTGAACTCATCGAGCGATCCGCTTTGCCAGAGGCGGGCCGAAGTGAACGATACGACAAGCATGGCGGACTTTCTGTTTAAACTGCGATACGGGTATGGCATCCGAATGGTTCTCGAGGCATGGCGGGGCAGGTTCAGCAAGCAAACTTGAGAGCTGAAGAACTGAATGGCGGAGGCTAGAGGACGATATTCGGACTTTAATCGCCTTTGGCTTTGAGTTTCCCGCCCCGCTCGCTTCCGCGCAGGCGGAGAGGCCTGGAGTCCCGGGTTGCGCGCGTCTTTCCCTGGCCGGCGGATCACCGTAGCTCAGTGTGAATATTGGTCTTAATTTATTCCGGGCCGCACTTGTATAGTGTGCTGCCCCCAGTTGTATTATGGTTAATCACTTAGTCACTGACTCCGATTACTTACTTTGGTCCATAGCCCTTCCGTAACTCGCATCTACTGTTAAATAAAGTGCATTCCCCTTGACTCTTGTGCAATTGACCGCGTAAGGGTTGTAGGCTGCAGTCGAATCTCAGTTTCATGCGCACCGAGAGTTGTCGTGAGAAACAAGGCTATTTTCTCTCTCAGCTTCCAGTGCAGGAGGGGTGTTGTGAGAAACAAAGCTGTTTTCTCTCTCAGCTTGCTAGTGACATTGTTTATTTCCAGTTCACTAGCCAGAGCAACTTCATGCGTGACATCCAGCGATTCAGGCACCTGTCCATCGAGCGGAGCGTACGCCGCGAGTTCGTCTCTCACAGAAAGCAATGGGTATAACACCTACGTCGGCAACGGCGTAACGGGAGGGTATGGCGTCTCACCGGTGACTCAGACGTTAACCGCGACCAGCGGCTCGAGTTGGTCGGTGTCGTCCGACTTTGGGTCCAGCACGCACCAGATGGCTTACCCCGAAACCGAACAGAACTACGCCGGCGAGGCGGTGAGCAGCTTCACCAACATCGTCGGGACCATCAATGATACCATTCCCAGCAACTCCAACACCGGGGTAGAGGCGGGCTTCTATATCTATCTGAACAATTACGGCAACACGATAGAGATCCAGCACTACGTAGAGAAAGAGTCGACCTGCAACGGCACCACCCCGGTAAAAACAAGCATCTCCTTTGGCGGGTCGTACGGCGTCCCGACCAATTCCTGGGATCTGTGCTACAACGGGTCGATCTACTACTGGCAGATCGTCGGCAGTGGCAGCTCCTGGGGCTTCACCAGCGGCAGCGTGGAACTCATCTCCATGATCAAGTATCTGGAGACCAACGGGTACCTGCCGAGCAGTAGCACGATGACCATGGTGGAGTACGGTTTCTTCATTTACACCACCACTTCGACACAGGAGACCTTCTCGGTCAACAGCTACACGTTGATCAACAATGCTTCGAGCAGCAGTCCGACCATTGCGCTTTCTCCGACCAGCCTGAGCTTTAGCGCAACGCAGGGCGGCGGGAACCCATCCGCGCAGAACGTCACCGTGAGCAACTCCGGCGGCGGCACGCTGGCGTCCCCGACCACATCGATCAGCTATAGCCAAGGCAGCGGCTGGCTCAGCGTGAACTGCACGGGCAGCTCGGCCCCCTACACATGTTCCACTCAGCCGGCTACCGGCAGCCTCTCGTCCGGAACCTACAACGCGACGGTGAAAGTCTCGAGCACGGGAGCGACAAACTCGCCGCAGAGCTATACGGTCGCGTTTACCGTGAATCCGGTGTCGTCGCCGACCATCTCGCTTTCTCCCACCAGCCTCACCTTTACCGCCACGCAGGGCGGCGGGAACCCGTCCTCGCAGAATGTCACCGTGAGCAATTCCGGCGGCGGCACTCTGGCGGTGCCGACCACCTCGACCACCTACCACAGCGGAAGCGGCTGGCTCACTGTGACGGAGCAGGGCAGCAATGCTCCCTACACATTGGTCACCCAACCGGCCACTGGGAGCCTCGCGGCCGGAACCTATACCGCCACGGTGAGCGTTGCAAGCTCGGGAGCGACCAACACGCCGCAGACCTATAGCGTCACCTTTACCGTTAATTCGGGATCGGTGTGCGAAATAACCGGCGCGGATAGCATCTGTCCGTCGAGCGGGTTGTATTACGACACGTCGCTCAGCCCGACGACTTGGGGGCAAATCACACAAAACGACGTGTGGAACCCGCCTTCCACGTGGAGCCAGACCATGTACACGACCAGCCCCGGCGACTGGTATATAGTCGCCAACTTCCCGACGGACACCTCCGGGGCGATCAAATCCTATCCCAGCACAGCGATCCAGTACTACGAGGATGGAGAGTGTAACGATCCAAACCCGACGCTGGACAGCTTCACTGAAATCGTCGGGTCGTTCTCGGAGACGGCTCCCAGTGCGTCAACGGGTGTAGTCAGCGATATTGGCTATGACATGTGGTTCAACGATTGGGCCAGCGAGGTAATGATCCAGCACCAGAACATCAACACGGATGTGTGCACGGACTGGACCACCGTCATCGCCACCGACGTCGAATTCGGCGGATCGAACGGCGTCCCGGACGCGTACTGGAACCTATGTCAAAACGGCACCTTTGGCTCGTCGAATCCGGAACTCATCTGGCAGTATTATGCTGCTGCCGGCAGCAAGACCTTTGGCGAGAGCTCCGGGAGCGTGGATATCTACTCCATGCTCAAGTACCTGGAGGGCCACGACATATGCAAGACCTCGAGTGGTACTACAGACTGCCTGCCGACGGGTAGCACGCTCACCCAGTTCGGCTATGGCTTCGAAATCAGCACCACGGACGGGGCAAACCAGACATTTACGGTGAACAGCTTGACGCAGACCGCCGTCCAGTAGACCTGAACCAGAGCGGGAGAGGCGAATCATCGCTTCTCCCGCTCTAACCCATAGATCTCTGACAACCCGAATTCGTTATTGGTAGTTACCCACTTGACTCAGGTGGCCGCAACATCTCGTACACATTGTTGCTAATTGACCGCCAACATGTTGGCGGACCTGAATGAAGCGGATAACTACCTTCTTACTTTTGCGGCAGAACTACTGGCGTGCCTTTTTGCGCGTGAACATCCAGTTAATGACAACATGACCGCCATTCAATCTCCGGTTCCATACGCGTGCTTCGCGGCTCAGATCTCGGAGCGGTGAAATCTTGCGGAGCCACTAGACGCTCACGGTTGAACAGGCTGATCTCGATCTCGGCTTGGTTCAACCGGCTACCATGTTTGGGTGCGTAATGCACCGTAAACCGGTCCCAGAACAGGCCGCTGATTTTTTCTCCATGTCGATCCACCGACGCCTTACGACGGTGTGAACTCAGATTGTCCATCACTAGATGAATGGTGTCGGCCCCCGGATAAGCGGCGATGACGAACCTTCTCGACTTGGCAATGTTGCTTGGCGCGCGCTTAAGCGCAATGGCATTGGGAATTCTGGCTGATTTCGGCGTTCTGCTCATCTGCTTCCCCCTGATGCGCCCGCGGCGCCGCCACGCCGCAGTACGCCGCCTTAGGCCGTGCGTATCTCTTAGCCAGGACCGGCTGATCCTCGCGAGGGCGCGAATTGAGCCGCGCCGATGCGGCAGCAAGAAAACTGCCGGCGCTATAGCGTTTCCATCAACACGGTAGGCCGAAGCCGGCCATCCCGCTCCTATTGCGCGTTCAGCTGCTCTTGCATCTGCTGCAGCTGCTCCTGCAGCTTCTTCTGTTGGCGATCCTGCAAACCCTGAAGACCCTGCTCGCGCGACCGCGCGGGCCCGGCTGGCGCTCCGGGCGGAGGCTCCGGCTGCTGCGCTTCCTGCCCGGCCTCGGTATCCTGGTCCTCGGCCGTACTCTGGCTGTTCACTTTTCCCGGCTGCGGGCCTGCGGCGGTGCGGGCAGTGAGAATGATCTGCCGTGGAGCGCCCTGCCCCAGCTCGCCGACCAGCAGCACGTTGTATCCGGATCCATCGAGCAATTGGCTGATCACATCGCGCGCCGGCCCAGGCCCATAGACCCCAAAAATGCGCTCATCCTTGTTCGCCCCCTCCAGAGTAGCGCCGGTTTGTCTCGCAATCGCCTTAAGAATCTGCGTCAGGCTGGAGTTGACCGCGACGACGCGCAAACCCTGTCTGTCCCAGGTCACGATGGCATCGGATGGCTGTTCGTTGGCCGGCCAGTCCGGCGCGGGCGGCGCGGAAACTGCCGTCGCCGGTGGGCGATAGACGGCGGCGGCGCCAAACTCGATTGAGGCGAAATTTCCGGCTTTTCTTGGCTTCGAGCCGAAGATGCCGACCCGGGTCGCTGCGCGCCAAGCCTCGTCCCGCCGAAAACCATTGCGGCTACGGCGAGAGCAACCGCGATCCCAGCCAGCGTGCCGATCCTTCGGCGACCGCACAAAGACGACGGACACAACGATGCTGTGCGCTTTGATTCCTTCTTTTTCTCGCGGCCCAATCGCATGGGTTGGACTCCTGGCGTCGGTTGCCCATTCGGGTCCAACCTGCTCCGGACTGCCGTGGGCAGAAACCTGCGCCCCGGCCACTACTATAGACTAGCAGCGATAGTGGAGCGCTCAAAAAACAGATTCTCTGGCCGGAGTGTACCTCGGAACGCGATTTCGGTGGCCGGTATTGCTCGCGGCATTTGCTGCTGCGCCTATGAGTGGGCAGATGGGACTAATCTCGGCCTGAGTTAGCGCCGCAACCGCCTGGAAAAGTGCGGCGCTTTCTTTGCATGAGGTAGCGGCATCCCCTGATCAAGCTGCATTGCACCGTCACGTTTGCGCTGGCGCCGGTGTTTTTGTAGAATCCTGATGCTCTGACCGCTTCCGCGCAGGCGGAGACAGCCAGGAGTCCCGGGTTGCTCGTACCTTCTCCTGAATAGCTGACCACTGTAGCTCAGTGTGGCTATTGGTCTTAACTTGTTGCGGGTCACACTTGTATCGCGTGCAGTCTCATTTGTCTTAGCGTTAATAGATTAGTCAACCTCCGATTACTTACTTTCGTCCATAGCCCTTCCGTAATGTTGTTTTCCTATCAAACAATCTTAATTTCCTTTGACTCTCTGCAATGGTGAGAGTAGAAGTTGTGGGCGGGATGTGAATCAAACTTTGTAAGTGCGCTACGCAAATCCCAATTTGTAAGTGCGCCACGCAAATTCCGATTTGCAAGCGCAGGGGGGATTGTGGTGAAAAACAAGCTTGTTTTCTCTCTCAGCCTGCTAGTGACATTGTTTATTTCCAGTTCACTAGCCAGAGCAACTTCATGCGTAACATCTAGCGACACAGGCCAGTGTCCATCGAGCGGGGCGTACGCCGAGAGCTCGAATTTCACCGAAAGCAATGGCTATAACACCTACGTCGACAATGGCGTATCGGGAGGGTATGGCGTCTCCCCTGAAACTCAAACGCTAACGGCGACTAGCGGCTCGAGCTGGTCTGTGTCGTCCGATTTTGGGTCCAGCACGCACCAGTTGGCTTACCCCATAACCCTTCAGGACTACAACAGCGAGACGGTGAGCAGCTTCACTAACATCGTCGGGACCGTCAATGATACCATTCCCAGCAACTCCAGCACCGGGGTAGAGGCGGGCTTCCTGATCTATTTGAACAGTTGGGGCAACTCGTTCGAGATCCAGCACTACGTAGAGAAAGAGTCGACCTGCAACGGCACCACCCCGGTAAAGACGAGCGTCTCCTTTGGCGGGTCGTACGGCGTCCCGACCAATTCCTGGGACCTGTGCTACAACGGGTCGATCTACTACTGGCAGATCGTCGGCAGTGGCAGCTCCTGGGGCTTCACCAGCGGCAGCGTGGAAATCATCTCAATGATCGAGTATCTGGAGAACAATGGGTATTTGCCGACCGGCAGCAAGATGTCCGACATCCGGTACGGCTTCATGATCTACACCACCGGCTCGACACAAGAAACCTTCACGCTCAACAGCTACACGTTGATCAACAATGCTTCTTCGAGCAGCCCGACCATCTCGCTTTCTCCCACCAGCCTGAGTTTCAGCGCAACGGAGGGCGGATCGAATCCATCCGCGCAGAATGTCACCGTCAGCAACTCCGGCGGCGGCACGCTGGCGTCCCCGACCACCTCGATCACCTACAGCCAGGGCAGCGGCTGGCTCAGCGTGAACTGCACGGGCAGCTCGGCCCCCTATACGTGTTCCACCCAGCCGGCCACCGGAAGCCTCGCGACCGGAACCTATAACGCCACGGTGAGCGTCGCGAGTACAGGAGCGACCAACACGCCGCAGAGCTATACGGTCGCGTTTACCGTGAATCCGGTGTCGTCGCCGACCATCTCGCTATCTCCCACCAGCCTGAGCTTTAGCGCAACGGTGGGCGGATCGAATCCATCCGCGCAGAATGTCACCGTGAGCAACTCCGGCGGCGGCACGCTGGCGTCTCCCACAACCTCGATCACCTACAGCAGCGGAAGCGGCTGGCTCAGTGTCAACTGCACGGGCAGCTCGGCTCCCTTCACGTGTTCCACGCAGCCGACTACCGGCAGCCTCGCGGCCGGAACCTACAACGCTACGGTGAGCGTCGCGAGTACGGGTGCGACCAACACGCCGCAGAGCTATACGGTCGCGTTTACCCTGTCGTCGGGATCGGTATGCGAAATAACTGCCGCATTGGGTGTCTGTCCATCAAGCGGGGAGTATTACGACACGTCGCTCACCTCGACTGATTGGGGGCAAATCACGCAAAACGACGTGTGGAACCCGCCTTCCACGTGGAGTCAGACGATGTACACGACCAGCCCCGGCGACTGGTATGCAGTACTCAACTTCCCCACGGATAGCTCTGGAGCGATCCACACTTACCCCAGCTCGGCTATTCAGTGGGAGAATGATGGAGAAGGAGGAGTTGACTACGAGGACCCGACGCTGGACAGCTTCACCGAAATGGTCACGTCGTGGTCGGATTCGGTCCCGAGCTCGACAACGGGTACCGTCACCGATGTCGGCTTCGACAACTGGATGAACGATTGGGGCAACGAGGTAATGGTCCAGACCCAGATGGTGAATACTGACGTGTGCACTGATTGGGCCACCCACGTAGTAGCCACCGACGTCCAATTCGGCGGGTCGAACGGCGTCCCGGTACAGCACTGGAACCTATGTCAAAACGGCAACTATGGCTCGGGGTCTGTAGAGCTTGTCTGGCAGTACTATGCGACTTCCGGCAGCGAGAATTTTGGCGAGAGCTCCGGGAGTATAGACCTCTACCACATGCTCAAGTACCTGGAGGGTAACACCGCGTGCTATAGCTCGAGCGGTACCGGCTCGGACTGCCTGCCGGCGGACAGCACTTTCACCCAGACCACCTTTGGCATGGAGGTCAACGGCACGGCCGGGACAAACCAGACATTTACGCTTAGCAGCTGGACGATGACCGCCGTCCAGTAGACCTGAACCAGAGCGGGAGAAGCAAATCCTCGCTTGTCCCGCTCTTACCCACTAGAACCCGCTATTAACTTTGTACCTTTGTTTGCGTTGAGATAGCTGTTGCGCTACAGGCGGCTGGAGCCTGCCCTGGCCGCCTTACGCTATCCGGCCTTCGCCATCCTCATGCTCGCTGCTCCGGCCAAAACGTTCATGCAAAGTTAGTAACAGGCCCTGAGTGTGAATCAGAATATCTGGAGGTAATGAGCACGCTCCCAGCGATCAACGGTGCGGTGAAATTCCTCCCACTCCCTTCTCTTGGTCGCGATGTAATAGCCTGCATATTCCGCGCCGAGGGCATCGCAGATCTTAACATCCTGTTCAAGGGCTTCGACAGCTTCCTTCAAATTTTCGGGGAGAAACTGGATCTTGTGGGTCTGCAGATACGAATCAGAAACCGCGTATAGATCTGACTCGTTGGGCAACCCCGGAGAATGATTGTTTTCAATTCCATCCAGACCCGCTGCCAGCATTGTCGCGCACGCTAGATACGGGTTTGCAGCGCCGTCGGGGGTTCGGCATTCCAGCCTTCCTGATCCTGGAATTCTCACCATCTGCGTTCGATTGGCGGATCCGTAGGTAACGAATACCGGCGCCCAGGTTGCACCCGAATTGGGCGCGTGGCGAAGGAGTCTCTTGTAGCTGTTCACCGTAGGATTGGTAACGGCAGAAAGAGCGCGCGCGTGCGTGAGCACACCGCCCAGAAATTGCCGCGCAAGCGACGACAATCCGAGAGAATCCTTGCTGTCATAGAAAGCATTTTTTCCAGATTCGATGTTTTGGAGGCTCATATGATAGTGGCATCCATTGCCCGTGAGATGAGTAAACGGTTTGGGTGCAAAGGTTGCGTGATAGCCATATTGCTCCGCAATCATGCGAACCATCCAGCGGAAAAAAACAGTCCGGTCTGCGGTGGTCAACGCATCAGAATACTTCCAGTTGATCTCATATTGACCATTGGCGTCCTCATGATCAGCCGCGTATGGCTCCCAGCAAAGTTCCTGTAAAATGCCGATAATCCTGGTAATCAATTCGGCATTGCGGTCAAGGGTTCCCAGGTCGTAACAGGGCTTAGCCATGAAATCCAGGGCATCCGCTGCAACGAAATCATCGGCGTGGCGGCGAAGGAGCATGAACTCCGGCTCAACGCCCACATTCAGAACGAAACCCATGGCCCGCGCACGCTCGATTTGACGATTGAGGATATTGCGCGGACAGTACGGCCAAGGCTTTCCATTTACCGCCACGTCACCGATTACCCAGGCAAATTCAGGTTTCCATGGAAGGTGCATAAACGACCGCAGGTCGGGAACGCTGACAATGTCTGGATCTGCAGGCCCCTGTCCAATATTGCCGCATGCGAATCCGGCAAATGAGGCGCCATCGGAGACGGTTTCGCGAAGCTGGGTTATGGGCACAAGCTTTGCCTTTGGCACGCCGCTCATCTCAACGAATGAGCAATAGAGAAAGCGGATATTTTTGTCTTTCACCAACGCTTCAACTGCATCGATCATGATTTCGCCTCATTGAGATGTCGTTAGCTCGAGACCGCAGCAGCGGCCTTTTCGCCTATCAGCTGACCAGTAGTGAACCGCTCCAGGGAAAATGGACGAATAAGCTCAGACTCCTGTCCATTGGCAATCGTCTCTGCCATGGTGAAGCCGCAAATGGGAGATGCCTTGAAACCCCAAGTACCCCACCCCACGTCCATGTAATAATTCCTGACGCCGGCTGCCCGGCCCATGATGGGCGCATAATCGGGAGTCATGTCGCATATCCCTGCCCACTGCCTCAGGATGCGAATGCCATGTAGTTGCGGCAGCAGTTCCAGAACATGAGCAGAAATTTGCTCCAGTGTCGGCAGAGTTCCACGGTATGAGTACGACTGATAAGGGTCAATCTCTGCGCCAAGAACCAGCTCTCCCTTGGCGGTCTGGTTAATGTAGACGTGAAGGCTTGCCGAAACGATCACTTTATCCAGAAACGGTTTGACTAACTCAGTTACGCAGGCTTGCAATGTGTGGGTAACGATCGGCAAATCCACATTGACCATTCGAGAGATGGTGGTTGCCCATCCCGCGGTCGCGTTGAGAACTACTCCTGCTGAAATTGTCCCGCGCGCTGTGCGCACGTCGATGCCGCCGGCCGCCTGCGGCTCAAGCCCGATAACCTCAGTGAATGGATGGACCTCGACGCCGTACCGGTAGCAGCCAGACGCGTAACCGTATACAACCTCATCATGATCAGCGATGCCGCCAGGCGGGTGGTAGAGGGCTGCAAGTATCGGAAGCGGCGGCCGGTCACTCAAGTCGAGCGATGGAACGAGCCTACGGATCTCGTCGGGCCCTATGAGCCTGCTGTCGACGCCCAATGCGCGATTGGCATGCTCGCGGACGCGAAGTCCATGAATGGCGGATTCCGTATGTGCCAGCGTGAGGTGACCGCATTGCGTAACGCCGACCGGCCAGTCAAGTTCCTGCTCTAACGTCTCCCAAAGGGACATCGAAGCATCGTAAAAGCGGATACCTTCGGGTGTCCTGTAATTGGATCGGATGATGGCGGTGTTTCTGGTGCTATTTCCCCCGCCGGGATAGCCCTTGTCGAGGATGGCGATGTTGCGAAGACCATGCCGATTTGCGAGGTAATAACCGGCCGCAAGACCATGCGCGCCCGCGCCAATTATGACAACATCATAGGTGCGGGACAGATTCCGCTTCTCGAATACGGTGGCGAGATCGGCATGTCTCATGCAATGCTTCCAGTCTGATGCCCGGAAGCGCGCATCGAGCTCAACGCTTCCGCCTTGATTTCCGCGACGCAGAACTCTCGCCCTGCGTGGAGGAGCACCTCTTCCAGACTGACTCCATATTCGCGGGAGCAGAGCAGATGAAATGCGGGGGCTTGATATTTATCTTCAAAACGCACAATGCAACGCAGCTTCGCAACAGGGCCAATCAGGCAATCCCCGGTTCTCGAACGATCGATCAGATTACAGGCAGTGAGCTTGGCCAGCAGATCGGCAGCGGATGGGCCCAGGATTAGAAAGTGTGCGTACGAAGCAGTCACGTCCGTCTGGATGGCGTTTCGGTATTCGTTAGCTCCTAAGGGCAGATCCCCGGGCGCCGAGACAGACAGATACTTTTGCGGTGCAATCCTCCATAGGGAGGATGAGGCCTTGACCTCAAGGTCTCGATCCAGAAAGTGAATTTCGTTCTTGGACCAATCACCGAGACGAACGACGAATACCGTCGCCTGGCCTGAGGATGCCACCGCCGGTAGGCCGCGTTCTTCGCGCAATCGCTGTGATTCTGGTAGTGACATGCTCCTCACATTTGAAGCCGAAGGCCGGCGGGGTCATAGAACGCTTCGGAATATACCTCGGCTACCACTCTTTTCGTACCGGCTTCAATTTCAATCCTTGTGCCGGGCGAGGCGGAATTAAGCGGCACCCATGCGAGTCCGACGTTTGTGCCGCAATGAGGCGAGTAGCGCGCACTGGTCACGCGGCCAACCGGTGCGTTGTTCTCGACAACAGCTGCTCCTTCAAACGGGAGCACCTCGGATTTGAATCCAACGAGCTGGTCTTTTGACGGCTGGCCGGCGAGCCGCGTCAGCATGGCGCGACCGATGAAATCTTCCTTATCGAGTTTGACGACCCAGCTCATGCCCGTGGAAAACGGCGTCGACAAGGCATCGGTGTCGACTCCCACGATGATGTGTTTCTTCTCAAGACGGAGTAAGCGTTGTGTTTCGACGCCCACGGGGCAGATACCAAATTCTTCGCCCGCTTCGAGCACGCGATTCCACAACTCCTCACCCCAATTCGCAGGGATATGGATCTCCCACCCGGTCTCGCCCACGAATCCAATCCTAATCAGGGTTGCCGGAATGCCGGCAACTTCCGTCCGCTTGCAATGCATGTAGGGGAAAGATTCGGCGTCGAGAGGAATGTTGACAAGCTTACTCAGCGTTTGCCGGGCAAGAGGGCCGGCGACATTCATTGCGGCAAGGCCGGCCGTCAGATTCACAATTGCGGCCCTGTGCCTGCTCCCGACAAGCTGCCACTCCATAATCTGTTGGACAAGCTCGGCGTTTGCAGTGGTTGTGGAAACGAAGAATTCGGTCTCGCTGAGCCGTGCAATCATGCCGTCATCGAGGATCGATCCGCCTTCGTCGCACATGACCGCATACCGTGCCCGCCCGGCCTTCAGATTTCCAAATCGATGCGTGTAGCAGCGATCCAGCAGCCAGGCGGCATCCGGACCCGAAACGGCAAGTTTGCCAAGAGTACCGACATCGATTACGCCAACCCGCTCACGGATCGCCTTGTATTCACCGAGGGTGCACAACGACTCTTCCGCTGACGCAGGCGTGGAATAAAACCTGGGCCGTTTCCAGCCGGCCATATCCGTCCATACAGCATGGCGGCTGACGTGCGCTGCGTGCATCGCTGTTCGCCGGATCATTGGCTGGTGCATACCCCCCAGAACGCCGAGCGACATGGGCGGGCTCGGCGGGCGTGAGACGGCGGCGCCAACTTCCTGCAAGGGGACGCCCGTCGCGTGGCTGCAATGCGCGGCAGTTGCGAAAGCGCACATTCTGCTCTGGCATTGTCCTTTCATGACCTTGGTGACGCGCTTAAGCGTCTCAATATGGGTGAAGCCTGCTTCCAGAGCGCGCTGAATATCCCTTGACTGAATGTCATGGCAAGGGCAGGTGAATTCATTCTCAGTCAGTGCCGGAAGCGGAAGAATTGCCGGAGCGCGGGAAAACACGTCGGGACACCACTCCACGTTCCCTTTTAACTCTGTCGAGCGATAGTATCCGGCATCTTCGTCCCAGAGGAGTCTTATCCCTGCCTGAGTCAATAAACTCGCCTCAGGAACGCGGGGGCCGCAGACCACGAGGAGGTCGCAGGCAAATTCACCTGCGCGGGTCACTACGCGTTCGACGTGCCGGTCACCTTCAACTCTTTTGACCTCGCTTGGATCGACGATGCCGAGAACTTCGCAGCCCATATTCATCATCTGGGTTTCAAGGGCAGAAGCATCTGTCCCACTGCCTGCAATCAAGACGCGCTCGCCGGGCTTGATGTGGTGAAGATGCAGGAGCCGCTGCGCGCCGCTTAAAAGAATGATGCCGGGAAGGTCGTTGTTCTCGAAAAGCAGCGGCACCTCATAAGATCCAGTCGCGACGATAATCCGCTGCGCGCGTAAATGCAGAAGGCGTTCTTCGATCCAGGCCGATGGGCGCTTTTCGACAACCGCAAGCAGGCCGCCTTCATACAGGCCGCTACAGGCGGCATTCAGCAGCACGGTGACTTGAGAGGCCTCCAGCGTCTTGCTCAGAGCTGCCGCGCGCTCCGGGTTGAGCCAGCGTTCCCTCCCGCCGACTGCGTTTTCCTTCTCGATCAACCAGACGCGTGTTCCATCTCTTGCCGCTGCGATAGCCGCTTCGATTCCTTCCGAACCAGCACCGATTACGGCGACGCTCGTTGAACTGTAGCGGTGCTCATATTCAGGTCTTGGCGCATCCAGTCCGGGAATCTTGCCCAGGCCGATGCCGCGAGTTGCAGAGCTGGCGGGATCGTCCACCTGGCGGCTCACTACCATGCCTTCTCGTGCCATTGTGGTGCAGGTCACGACGTTGGGAATGCCATCCACATGCATCTGACAGTTAGCGCAGTTTCCAGCGGCACAGAGGAGGCCGCGCGGACGCCGGTATTCAAAACTGACGCTGAACTCGCGCAGGCCATGACGATACAGCGCGGAAGCAACTGCGTCTCCCGGCACGACCGCGACCTGTTGACCTTCAAATATAAGGTTCATTCAGGCTCCGAAAGGCGGGATTCAATCACCTCATTCGTTACTGTATTCCGCCTTGCACGAAACCATTGTTTGCAACCGCTCGCGTGGTACCACCATTCATCCTGAAAGCCGGCGGCATTCGTCTTCCAGTACACGAAATCAAGCCAGGCCTCCTGTCCTGCTCCCGGCTCCGGTCGCGGCTTGATTTCTCCGCCGAAACGAAAGTCATAAACGCTCCGCGGCCCGCAGAATGGGCACTCGAGCAAAAAAGACACGGGCTACCTCCGAACCACGGTGCGCGTTCCAGCCAACGGCAGGTTGCAGATCATGGAAGCTTCCATAGTGAGGGCCGCCATGTCTTCGGGTTCAAGATGATGGATGTCGGACTTGCCGCAGGCTCGCGCCAGCATCTGTACTTCCAAAGTCATGACTCGAAGCAGATTTGAAACGCGTTTCGCAGCTTCATCAACTTCAAGCCGCTCCATTAATTCGGGGTCCTGAGTGGTGATGCCGACCGGACAGCGGCCAGTGTGGCAATGATGACAAAACCCTGGTGCGGTTCCCAAGGCCGCGTAGTCTTCTTCATAGAGCGCGCGATTGCAGTTCAGCCCGATGAGTGCGGCGGTACCTATATAAATGGCGTCTGCCCCAAGGGCAATCGCCTTCGCGGCGTCAACGCCGTCTCGTATGCCTCCGGCAATGATCAACTGAACCTCGCCGTAAACTCCACAGTCTTCCAGCGCACGCCGCGCCTCGCAAACCGCTGCAAGAGTGGGTATTCCCGTGTGGTCCTGGAACAGAGCGGGAGAAGCCCCCGTGCCGCCTTCCATGCCGTCAACCGTAACGACATCCGCTCCAGCCTTTACAGCGAGTTTTACGTCGTCGTACACCCGGCTTGCGCCAAGTTTGACAAAGATCGGTATCTCCCAATTGGTTGCTTCGCGCAGCTCCTCGATCTTGATGATCATGTCATCGGGTCCTAACAAATCAGGATGCCGCGCCGGACTTCGCTGGTCCACGCCCACAGGCAAGTCACGCTGGTTTGCAATCACTGGGGAGGTCTTCGAGCCCAGTAGCAGACCGCCTGTCCCCGGCTTGGCGCCTTGACCGATGGTCAACTCGATCGCATCTGCCTGTTTCATATCATGGATGTTGATACCGTAGCGCGAGGGCAGTACTTCGTAAATCAGCGTTTTGCTATTGCTGCGCTCGGCCTGCAGCATCCCTCCGTCGCCAGTGGTATTGGAGCTGCCCACCGCACCCGCTCCTTTGGCGAGCGCGGTTTTGGCATTGAGGGAAAGTGCTCCCCAGCTCATTCCAGTAATCATGATCGGGATATCGAGCACGATCGGCTTCTTCGCGAAGCGCTTTCCAAGCACCGTGCGAGTCGAGCACTTTTCGCGGTATCCTTCCAGCGGAATTCGGGTAAGACCGCAGGGCAGAAACGTCAAATCGTCAAACGTAGCCCAACGCCTTTCGCGCAGGGTGCCGTAGCCTCGAATCGCGTAAAGTCCAGTCGCAGCCTTCCGCTGAATCTCGGCAATCGTAAGAGGTGCGAAGATCTCGCTCTTCTGAAGCGGGCCGTGTTCCGATGCGTTCACTAAAGCGCCTCCTGCCAGATCTTCCATTCACTCTGGTTAAAGTTCCAAAGTTTACGGCCAGCGACAATCTTCTTGAAATCGCGGCCCAGTGGTTTAGTACGGCGCACGCTGGGACTGAAGTGCGTGCCTAGCAATTCATCCAACTGCGCTGCCTCCGCTTCGGTGATGTCTTCATACACGGCGTCGGTGCCGAGTTCGGCAACCTTTCCACCGACATAACACACCGTCGAATACATCGAATCGGCAAACGCCTCGCCTGTATCGCCACAGACAATCAAACGCCCCTTCTGGGCCATGAACCCCGCCATATACCCGCAGTTCCCACCGACCAAAATGGTGCCGCCCTTCATGGAAACACCCAGCCGCGACGCAGCATCACCGTGAATGACTATGGTGCCATTGCGGATCGCCGCGCCGGCCCCGTTTCCCGCATTGCGATGAACGATGACTTCACCATCGAACATCGACTCGGCGAGGCCCCACCCTGCACTCCCATCAACATCAATGCGGGCGCCGTCGATCAGGCCGCCGCAATAGTACCCAACGCTGCCCAAAATCTTGATGCACACCGGATCGATGATTCCTACAGCCACGTTATGCATTCCCCGCGGATCGGATATCACGATCTCCTGCCTTCCGGCAGCAACAAGAGCTCGAATATCTTCATTGACGGCACGCGCGGGCCGGTCACCGCAGACGACCGTTGCTGCCTCAGCTTTGCCTTCTATTGTTGCCATACACGGACCTCTTTCGCATTAACCTCTCGAACCTCGAACTCGTTTGCGATCACGGCGCGGATCGCAACTTCCTCGGTCGCAATAGCGACACACCGGTCGTTCTCTGCGATCGCGAGAGGCTTAAATGCAAACCGGTCTCGTACATAGCCAAATTCGGTATCGGTGGAAGCAAGGCATGAATAAGACCCATCAAGATCATGCAACATGCCATCCAGCGCCCTCTCCAGACTGTCGCCAGACTTTAGCCGCTCGCCTAGATACACCGCAATGATTTCGGAGTCATTTTCTGTGTAAAACTTAACGCCCCTTTGCTCATATTGCCTTCGCAACTTGTGGTAGTTGGTCACATGACCGTTATGAACAATCGCGAGGTCCGGATAGATATGCCCCCAGAATGGCTGGGAATGGCAAAGGTCAACCCGGGATTCTGTTGAGAGGCGCGTGTGTCCGAGCACATGGGTACTGGCCACGTCAGACACGTGAAACTCCTCCTCGAACTGGGACGGCGTGCCGACCTGCTTGGAGATGGAAAGGCGACGGCCTACGCTGGCCAATTCCATATCGCTGCCCCAGGAATCTATCGCCCGGCTGATTGCGGAAATTTCCGTTGTATCCGGCAAGTCAAAGGTTACCCAGCCTCCCGAGCGGGTGAAGTTCTCGATTGTCCCGCATCCCGCCAGGGCTTTTCCGGCCTGCGCAGCCACATCATCCGCCCTACCATCGGCTCCCAGATTGACCCTGACCATGTAGCGCCCGGGAGTGGAATCCCCATAAATCGCCATGCCAACAGAATCCGGGCCCCGATGACCGAGTTCGCTCAGCATCTGAAACCCGGCATCAGCCGCTCTTCTTGTTGAGTCTGCCCCGCGCTTTTCAAAAAACCCTACAATTCCGCACATAGTCGAAGAAGACCCCCCTTGCCAAATTGGATACGAAAAGTATACTACAAGTATAATTTACTGCCTTCAAGGAGAATTTTTCCCTTGTCCGACACCGCAATCCTGTTGCTTCACTGCCCTGATCAGAAGGGGATAGTCGCCGCTTTGGCAGAATTCATCTTCCGGCATGGAGGAAACATTTTGTCCTGCGATCAATACCAGGACAGGCACGGCGGCATCTTTTTTACACGACTGGAATGGTCGCTGGATCAATTTGATCTGGATCGACAGGGGTTTCATCTTGAGTTCTCGTCCCTTGCGATGAAGTACCGAATGGAATGGCATGTTGCCTACTCAAACGTGAGAGAAAAGGTTGCGATTTTCGTTTCCCGTCAACAACACTGCCTCGTCGACTTGTTGTATCGGCATCAGATTGGCGAGCTGGCATGCGATATCGCATTCATCATCAGCAACCACCCCGACGCGGAATCGACAGCGACCCACTACGGCAAGCGTTTTCTTCACATGCCGATCACGCCCGAAAGGAGGCAGTCGGTCGAACGCGAACAGGCAGATTTGCTCCGGGAAGCTGGAGTCGATCTCATTGTGCTGGCGCGCTACATGCAGGTCTTGTCGCCGCAATTTGTGGCGCAGTTTCCGCAGCGCATCATTAATGTCCATCATTCGCTGTTGCCGGCATTCACCGGCGCCAACCCCTATGCTGCTGCCTATAAGCGGGGCGTACGACTGATTGGAGCTACGAGCCATTACGTGACGGATGTGCTGGATGAAGGCCCAATCATCGAACAATCGACAGCGAGGGTAACACACCGCGACCAGATCGAAGATCTGAAGCAAAAGGGAAGGGACCAGGAGCGTGTTGTGCTCTCTCGCGCAGTTCGCTGGCATCTCGAACATCGCATTCTATGCAATGCAGGAAAGACCATCTTATTCGATTGAGAGGTCCGCAAGAGTGCTACCATTCGATTTGGCGCCCGTTCTTCCTTTTTTACTCGGGCCGGCGGTCTTGGCAGCGTGGCGCAGACCCCAAGTTCAAGGCCGCTTTGTTACTCATGGCCGTGTGGTTTGACAGCGGCGCAGTATTCCAGTAGTATACCGTTATTCCGTTGCCTCCCCTTGGGCAACCTGCCAGCCAAAAGCCCTCTGACAAGCTATAGGGGCTACTTGAAAAACTGTGGACGACACGTTGGGGGTCTTGCCTTTGAGACACCTCTTCCGCCCGTATCGAGCAGGTAAGCTGTGGAACTCTCATAGCTCTTCGTCGACCCTCAAATCATTGATTGTGCGTGCTATGCGAAGACACAGGTGCAATTTGCTGCGAAACAGTTGGCAGAGGCTTATGTGAAACCGGACAATTCATCGAGCCAGGCAACATCATCGACTGCGCAGGCGGGATTTGGACTGAAGATTGGTCGTCTCGGTCAATGGGATACGATCGCTCAGTCCCTTGCCAACATTGCCCCAACTGCTACGCCTGCGATGTTTGTGCCCATGGTGATCGCCGTCTCCGGAGGCGCATCGAGCTTCGTATACCTGCTGGCGACGATTTGTGCGGTATGCATCGCGAAGAATGTAAATGTTTTTGCACAGAGATCCGCCTGCCCCGGCTCCCTCTACTCCTTTGTGCGCGATGAATTCGGTCTACGGACTGGCTTGCTAGGCGGCTGGGCCGCTTTCATTGCCTATGCCGGAACCGCAGGCGCTGTCACCGGCGGCTTTACTAGCTATGTATGCTCTCTATTAGGTTGGAACCATGTATCGCCCCAACTTGCCGCTGGCATAACTCTGCTACCGGTGCTTGTATCCACCGTGTTTGCTTATACGGATGTGCAGCTTTCAACAAAGTTGATGCTCTGGATTGAATCGATCTCCATTCTCCTCATCCTTACTCTGTTCTTCTGGCCGGGTCAGACCAGTGTGCTGCACTTCGATAAGAGTCCGTTCCTCGTTGGAAGATTTTCTTTACAACAGATCCAGACTGGGCTGGTGCTGGCGATCTTCAGCTTTGTTGGATTTGAGAGCGCAACCGCTCTGGGGACCGAAGCACGGTCGCCGCTGCGCACGATCCCCATCGCCGTCCGATCGACGGCGTTGTTCTCGGGAATTTTCTTCATACTCTCTGCCTATGCCGAGACCATTGGCTCCAGCAAAATTGGCAATCTCTTTCAGTCCGGAGCGCCTCTGCAGGCCCTTTCGGTCAGCCAAGGCCTCCCATTCTTAGCCCCGTTTCTCGCCTTGGGTTCCATTTTCAGTTTTTTTGCATGTACGCTCGCATGTATCACGGCCGGTGCGCGCACCCTCTTCCGCATGAGCCGCGATGGCCTTACTGTTTCCAGTTGGGGCAATTCGCACGTCCGTAATCAGACTCCGCACACCGCCGTGGTCCTTGCTGGCATCGCCAGCGCCGCGCCTGCGGTTGTGCTATCGTTCAGCGACACCAGCCCTGTCGATGTGAACGGATTGCTGGGCACTCTCGCAACCTTCGGCTTTCTCACCGTCTATGGGATGGTCTGCATTGGTGCGCAACGGCGATTACTGCGGGACAAGGCTCTTTCAGTGACATCTGTAGGGTCCATGCTGATCTCCATGTTTATCTTATGCCTCGCGTTTTGGAGCAGCTTCGATCCAACCGCCCCGACAGCCTACCGGCTTCTTCCCCTCGCCTACGCTGTATTGCTGGCAGCAGGAATTGGAATATCGGTGGCAGCACGCAAACGTCGGCAGTTGAAAAGCGAGATATTACCGGAACCCGCACCGGAATAAGCGCGATCTCATTTGCCCGCCGCGCCTTTGCGCAAAATACAAGAGCCTGCCGCCAAACCGGCTCGTACCCAGCGGGCGCCAATCAACCATGAGCGAAACCACTTCTTTGAAAGTCTCGGCGCTGCCCGGCCCAACACCGTCCCGGCGCTCGTTGGCCTGGCTTTAGCTGCCGAACAATTGGATCATTTTGTCGCGAGAAGCTTGGATATGCTCTGTCATTGCCTGGGCTGCCTCAGATGCCCGATGCGCACGAATCGCTTCCAGCAGATTTTGATGTCCGATCCAGCCGGGCACTGTCTGTGTACACAGCGTGTCCAGGCGCCGGACATAACCCATGAGCAGCTGGATCTGGCTATAGATGCGATGGTTCCCAGCTAACTCGGCCAACTTAAGATGAAATTGCTCGTTTGCCTGGAGAATCGGGCCCAGATCATCACTCGGTTCTATTTCAGGCTTGAGAATTTCCTTTAGTTCGTCAACCTGCCGCGGGGTGATCGATTGCGCCACCTTGCTGATCGTGGTTGTTTCCAGTGCTGTGCGATATTCATAAAGCTCCACGATTTCTCGTACCGAAATCGGCGTCACCAGGTAGCCTTTACGGCGAATACTTGTGATCCAGTGGTCTTGCGCCAAGCGGCTGAGCGCCTCGCGTACTGGGGTTCGGCTGGTTTGGCACCGTTCCGCCAGGTCCGGTTCGGATAGAAATTGCCCCGGCGGCAGCACTGCAGTAACCAGCCACTCCCTCAACTGCCTGTAGACGCGATCCGCTTCACTAATTGGTTCCATATTTGCTTCTTGCTCAGCACCTGAAGTGATGATCAACAGCGTGCGGACGACGGCGGCTCCTGAGAATAAATCCTCCCAGCTCTACCGGCATCATTCTAGCATCCTGGTTGTATTGGAGTGCCTGGCAAATTCTGTACCAGTGGTGCTGAGCCAAATGGCATCTGAAACATTTTATCAACGAGCAAATTCGTTATTACCGCGAAGACCAAACGCACCCTGCGCCGACCAAGGAACCCCAGCCAGCCGCGAAACAGAGAAGAATTCCGTTGACGGTTGCAGGATTGTTTCGATCCCAAGACTCGGCGAACTCCATCACCGCCACGATTTGGCTGCTTGAGCCCGTCTCAGATCAACTCTGAACATACTTGAGGATAAGCGCCGGGATAATTGTGTCCGCTGAACATTCACCGCTCGCGCGAAGGCGCTTCGTGACGATGCGGGTCAGCAGGGCACTTCCACTCGCATCACAGAATCGGCTGAGGAGGCGCCCCAGTAAGAATCTGGCCTCTCTAGCCCGCGATCGAGTTTTGGCGAGGAACGCCTCCATTCGTATTAGGCGGGATTACGGCCGCCGGGGTTAGCAACTTGGAGAATCGCGACGATAAGCGGATTCTCATCTTGGCTTGCAATGTCTGGTACTTTGAATGCTTCGTTGCAGCCAGCAGAAACTAAACGAGGCGCGTATGTGCCTGGTTCGCATGACCATTCGAATGGCCCGGGATCTCCCATTTACAGACGCCGTGAGAGGTCAGCTCTGATCAGCCGTACATGCGCTCAGATTCAATTCGGAATGCTCACCGGTCGAGTACCGTCTAGGGTATCGTGCGTTCGAAGTGTCCTGGAAATCTAGAGTTTCAGCACATCCGTGTCGATAGACCTTTTACATACGGCGTGACGCGCGAAAGTTCCGAAGGGAGAGGCGTTTTGTGCAAGGTTGGCTGAAAACTATTGCAGCAAGCAGAAATCAGCTTGTGGCATCCCCAAAAAACTACAGAGCGATCCAGGCCTCACTTTTTAGATTGACCGACTCGATTCAGCTCTCGATTGCCAGCAGTAAATCCGGGGTAGCCCTTCAAAAGCTCGGACAGCTAAAGGACGGCGTGAACGCCGCATGGGAAACAGTCCTCACCGTCAAGGCGGATCAACATTCTTCGTTCGTCGTCGATAAGACACTCAGTTTCGTTGCTCACTGCAACACCGCCAGCAGTTTCAAGATGGAGTTGAGGAAGGGCGCAAATACGGCGCGCCGAGGAGATGGCGCCGAACAATTCGTGCTCTTTGGAGAAGAAGCGCATGCAAGACGATCAGGACGTAGTTCGTGAGTTCTTAGTTGAAAGCCATGAAAACCTCTCGCGCCTGGATCAGGATCTTATTGAGCTGGAACTGCGCCCGAAAGACACTGCCGTTTTGGCAAGTGTCTTCCGGACAATCCACACCATAAAGGGAACTTGTGGCTTCTTCGCGTTCTCGACTCTTGAAAAGATCACCCATCAGGCTGAGACTTTGCTTAGTCAACTGCGCGATGGTAAGCGAGAACTCAATCCATCTCTGGTATCCCTCATCCTGGAAACCGTAGACGCGACGCGGAAGGTGCTGGCCTCAATTGAGGCGAGTGGAAAAGAAGGCCCTGACCTTTACGAAGACTTGACCGAACGTCTACGGGTCGAGGCGCAATGTCTCGACGGGACCGAGAGCCGAAGTGGCTCCGCATGAATTGCATTGACGCGGCCGCAGGACTTCACAAGGGAGGTGGCTCTTCGGATCATCCGGTTGGTGCAAAAGTCGACGATGACCTCACCAGGTCTTCCGCCATAGTGGATGCGAATATCCGGGTTGGGGTAGTGCATCTGGACAAACTGATGGATCTGGTCGGCGAGTTGGTATTAACTCGCAATCAGATACTCCAGTTCAACGCAGAGCGCGAGGATCCGGCTCTCAATGCGACCTCTCAGCGGCTGAATCTGATTACCACGGAGTTGCAGGAAGGCGTCATGAAGACGCGCATGCAACCCATCGGTATGGTTTGGAATAAGCTGCCGCGTGTGGTGCGCGACATGGCCGTGGCACTGGGGAAGCAGATCCGGCTGGAGATGGATGGAGCCGACACGGAACTGGACCGGACCATCATCGAAGCGATTAAAGACCCACTGGTGCACCTGGTCCGCAATTCGTGCGACCACGGCATCGAACCGCCCGATGTCCGAATGAGCGCAGGCAAATCGCCTCAAGGAAAACTGACGCTTCGCGCATATCACGAAGGCGGACAGGTCAACATCGAAATCGGCGATGACGGGGCCGGAATCGACGTCGCTCAGGTAAAGCAAAAGGCCGTCGAGAAAGGTCTTCTGCGTCCCGAGCAGGCGGAGAAGCTGAGCGACCGCGAGGCGCTGAACCTGATCTTCCAGCCCGGTTTTTCGACAGCGCAAACTGTGACCAAGGTTTCCGGACGCGGCGTTGGCATGGACGTCGTCAAGTCCAACATCGAGAAGATCGGCGGCGTGGTCGATATTTCCAACCGGCCCGGCGAGGGCTCCACGGTCAAGCTGAAGATTCCACTCACGCTGGCCATTATTCCTGGCCTGGTCGATTACCAGCGGCGGCGAGCGGTTCGTCATTCCTCAGGTAAGTTTGCTCGAGTTGATCCGCCTCGAGGGAGATTCCTCCGAGAAGCACATCGAGCAGGTCCACGGAACACCGGTTTATCGCCGGCGCGGGAGCCTTCTGTCCATCGCTTATCTGAACCGAGTTCTGGGGCTGCAGTCGGCGGATCGGGCCGAAGCCGTCAGCATTGTGGTTTTGCAGGCCGAAGACTCGACAGTTTGGGCTGGTGGTCGACGGCATCAACGATACGCAGGAGATCGTGGTCAAGCCGCTCGGCAAGCAGTTGAAAGGGCTCACGGAGTATGCGGGCGCGACGATCATGGGCGACGGACGCGTGGCCCTCATCCTCGACGTGCTCGGCATTGGCCAGCGCTCCGGAGTGCTGGCCGAAAGCCGGGAGCAGGCGCGCGCCGCGACGGAAAAAAAGGCGCATGCGGGCATCGAGCAGCAGCGGCTGCTCCTGTTCCGCGCCGGCTCCTTCGAGCGCCTCGCCGTGCCGCTCTCGCTCGTCGCCAGGCTCGAGGAGTTTCCCTTGAGCTCCATCGAGTTAGCGGGCGGATGCCAGGTGGTGCAGTATCGCAACCGCATTCTCCCACTGGTGCCCCTGCGCGACGTACTGGAATCCGCTGCGCCCGACCAGGAGCGAGACGGCCGATCCGGTGCAGGTGATCGTCTTCAACGACGGCGACCGCAGCGTGGGAGTGGTGGTCGACCAGATTCTGGATGTCGTTGAAGAGACCGTCATGGCGCGTCAGAAATCGACTCGCAAAGGCCTGCTGGGGTCGGCGGTGGTAGGCAAGCGCGTCACGGATCTGCTGGATCTCAACGAGGTCATTCACGCAGCCAACGAAAGCTGGTTTCAGGGCGCTGGCGGTTCCGGAGGCGGCAAGAGGGTTCTCGTCGCGGAGGGCTCGCAGTTTTCCCGTGGCCTGCTCCGCAGCGGGCTGGACATGGCGGGCTACCGGGTCCAGGAGGCCGAGAATCTCGACGAGGCAATTCGCGAAATGGAGCTGCAGCCCACGGACGTCGTTGTGGCGGCGATGGACCTGCCGCCCAAGGGCGGTTCCGCTCTAGCGGCCATCATGCGCGCAAGACCCGATTGGGAACGGATTCCGCTCCTCGGTTTGGCCGATTCAGCCAGCCAACTCCAGTCATCCGCGGCCCGGACGGCTGGATTCGAGGAATGCGAGGCGAAGTTCGATGGCAACGCCATCCTCGAGTCGGTGGCGCGGCTGGCCTCGGCCGAGGCTCCCCCAAAAAACGAGCCGATTTGCGTCGGAGAGGAGAAATAAGTCATGGCGACCGATGCCGCGATCGTGAAGTCCGAAGCGGCCCAGACCAACGGACAGCTTTCAACGTTTTTTGTGGCGGACCTGTTTTTCGGCGTGGATGTTCTCCGCGTGCAGGAGGTATTGCGCTTTCAGCAGATGACCCACGTGCCTCAGGCTCCGGAGGTCATCGAGGGATTGATCAACCTGCGCGGGCAGATCGTCACCGCCATCGACTTGCGGCGGCGGCTCGGATTGCCGCCTCGCACCGGAGACCAAGTGCCGACCAACATGGTGATCCGGACCGACGACGGCGCAGTGAGTTTGCTGGTTGACGAGATTGGAGACGTGCTGGACGTGGATGCGGCTACGTACGAACGGCCGCCGGAAAACCTCGATCCCGCCGCGCGCGAGATTATTCACGGCGTCTACAAGCTGAAGGACCGGCTGCTACTTGTCCTCGATACGGAACGGACGGTGGACATCGCTGTAGCTAGAGTTGCGGAGTGCAACTGAAGAGCTAGACGGCGCAAGCTTGGGAGCTTGAAAAAACGGCAGTACGCGCGAATGCAGAGAGGGAATCGAAGTGGCCTTCACGTTCTTTTTTCGTGACCAACAAGTGCTGGAGAAGGCCGTGGAACACTGCCTCCCCATCATTGCAGGCCGAAACCACCCGCGCATCTGGGATGCCGGCGCGGCCCTGGGACAGGAGCCATACACCTTGTCCATCCTGTTTGCCGAGCGCATGGGACACTTCGCCTTCAACAACCTTCGCATCGACGCCACCGACGTGGAAAACACGGGCCGCTTCGCCCAGGCCATCGAAGCGGCTATCTACCAGGAAGATGAGTTGTCGCGGCTGCCCGAGGGCATCCTCGAAAAGTATTTCGAAAGAAACGGCAAACCGGGGCACTTTCGCGTGGTCGACAAGATCCGGCAGAGAGTTGTCTTTCAATGCCACGATCTCCTTTCCTTGAAGGAAATCGGCAGCGATTACTCGCTGGTCGTGTGCAAAAACGTGCTGCTCCACTTTCGTCCGCAGGAAAGAGTTGAAGTGCTGAAGATGTTTCATCGAGCGCTGGCGTCGGGAGGCTTCTTCGTTACCGAGCACACGCAGGAGATGCCGCTGGAACTGGCGCACCTGTTTGAGCGGGTGATACCCGACGGGCAACTGTTCCGCAAAGTGGAGGCTGGCGGATGCGCATCGTGACCCTAGAGACCAGCTGGCCGGATGTATACCTCCCAGGTTTACCTGGTGCTCGGCGACCGGAGCCAACTGGAGGACGTGAACACCCTCGTCGATGTCGGCGCGGATCCCGCCATCTTCGAAAGCATCGAAAAGGCGCCGACCGGCATCGGCAAATGGGCTGTGGAACAGGTGGTGCTGACGCACGGTCATTCCGATCACTGTGCCCTCTTGCCCGAGGTTCGTGCGGCATTCCGCCCCAGGGTGCTGGCTTTTTCGCCGAGCCTCGCCGGTGTCGATGCCACGGTGAACGATGGGGATACCATCCGCATGGGCGATCGACTGTTCGAAGTGATCCATACCCCCGGTCACAGCAGCGACTCGATCTGCCTGTACAACCAGTCGGAAGGCGTGCTGTTCGCCGGCGACTCGCCGCTGCTGATCACGTCGCCCGAGGGAAGTTACGAGGCCGGGTTCCGGGCGGCATTGGAGAAGCTGTGTGCCCGCGATGTGCGGCGGATCTACTTTGGGCACGGCCCTCCGCTCACCGAGGGCTGCAATGAGAGGCTGCGCGAGTCGCAACGACTCGCCGTCTCATGCGCTGGCCAGCGGAAGGCATGAGCCGATTACGAGTCAACTGCCGGTAGCGGCGAAATAACCAACCAGGAACGCAAAGGGAGCGAGGACCATGGAAAGACAATCGAGTTTCAGCCGGGGAGATCGCCCCGGCCGCAGTTCGTTCGCCGGCGCCGCAGTATTGGAACGCTCGGAGCATCAACGACCCACAACCAAAAATGGCAACGGAGGCCAACGTGGCACCGTTGACCAGGAGCTGTTCGCCGATTACGCCGGGCAGGTTGCCGCGATTCGCAAATCGCAGGCGGTCATCGAGTTCGCCATGGACGGGACGGTGCTCGATGCCAACGACAACTTCCTCAAGGCCCTTGGCTACACGCTGGATGAGATCAAGGGCCAGCACCACAGCATGTTTGTCGAGCCGGGATACAAGCAGAGCGGCGAATACCGCGAGTTCTGGGCGGCATTGAATCGTGGCGAGTATCAGGCGGCCGAATACAAGCGTATCGGCAAGGGCGGCAAGGAGGTCTGGATTCAGGCTTCCTACAATCCGATCATGGATCTCAACGGCAAGCCCTTCAAGGTCGTCAAGTTTGCCACCGACATGACCGAACAGAAGCTGCGAAACGCAGATTATGTGGGCCAAATCGCGGCCATCGGCAAATCCCAGGCCGTGATCGAGTTCAAGATGGACGGCACCGTCCTCACCGCCAACGACAACTTCCTGAAGGCTCTGGGCTACACGCTGGATGAGATCAAAGGCCGGCACCACAGCATGTTTGTCGACGAGGCCTACCGGCAGAGTTACGAATACAAGGAGTTCTGGGCGGCCTTGAATCGCGGCGAGTATCAGGCGGCCGAATACAAGCGCATCGGCAAGGGCGGCAAGGAGGTCTGGATTCAGGCTTCCTACAACCCGATCATGGATCTCAACGGCAAGCCGTTCAAGGTGGTCAAGTACGCCACCGACACCACACCGCAGAAGCTGGCTCTGAACGCCATGCTGGCCGATGCTGCCCTGCTGGCCAAGGCTGCCGTCGAAGGCAGGCTGGCCACGCGCGCCGACGCCACCAAGCATCAGGGCGATTTCCGCAAGGTTGTCGAAGGCGTCAATACCACCCTCGACGCGGTCATCGGCCCGCTGAATGTGTCAGCAGAGTATGTTGACCGCATCTCCAAGGGCGACATTCCGCCCCGGATCACGGACAACTACAACGGCGATTTCAACGAGATCAAGAACAACCTGAACACCTGCATCGACGCCGTCAACGCACTTGTCGCCGATGCCGGCGTTCTGTCGAAGGCTGCAGTGGAAGGCAAGCTGGCCACGCGTGCCGACGCCTCCAAGCATCAGGGCGACTTCCGCAAAATCGTCCAAGGCGTCAACGAGACGCTGGACGCGGTCATCGGCCCGCTGAATGTGTCAGCAGAGTATGTTGACCGCATCTCCAAGGGCGACATCCCGCCCCGGATCACGGACAACTACAACGGCGATTTCAACGAGATCAAGAACAACCTGAACAATTGCATCGATAACATCAAGGCTCTGGCCACTGAGACCGGCGGGCTGATCAAGGCTTCGGCGGACGGCCAACTAAGCACGCGCGCCGACGCAAGCAAGCACCATGGCGAATACCGCAGGATCGTCGAGGGCGTCAACCAGATGCTTGACGAAATCCTGCTGCCTATCGGAGAAGGCAACCGCGTGCTCACGCTCATTCGCGGCGGCAACCTTCGCGAGCGGGTGGAAATTGACTGCAAGGGCGATCACGCCAAAATGAAAGACTCTATCAATGGCGTGCATGCCTGGCTCACCGAATTGATTGCGTACATCACCAAGGTTGCCAACGGCGATATGTTGGCAACCATAGCCAAAGCCTCCGATATGGACCAGATTCACGAGTGGCTGGTCCTGCTCAAAACCAATATCAGCAGACTGATTGACGACACCGATGAACTGGCGAAAGCGGCAGCCGAAGGCAAACTTGGCACGCGCGCTAACGCCGGCAAGCACAAAGGCGATTACCGCAAGATCGTCGAAGGCCTCAACAAGACTCTTGAGATGGTGGTCGAGCCGTTGAAGGTCACCGCGCAGAACGCCACCGCGCTTGCATCCTCATCTGAAGAGCTGACCGCAGTCAGCCAGCAGATGGCGGGCAATGCGGAGGAAACGGCGACGCAGGCCAACGTGGTGTCGGCGGCAAGCGAGCAGGTCTCGAAGAACGTTGGCTCGGTTGCTTCGGCTGCCGAGGAGATGCAGGCCTCGATCCGGGAGATCGCTAAGAACGCCAACGAATCGGCGCGGGGGGCCAAGAATGCCGTCAATGTGGCGCATTCCACAAACGAGACCGTGAAGAAGCTTGGCGAGTCCAGCCAGGAGATTGGCAACGTCATCAAGGTGATTACCTCGATCGCGCAACAAACCAATCTGCTGGCCCTCAACGCCACTATAGAAGCCGCACGCGCAGGTGAAGCGGGAAAGGGCTTCGCGGTGGTGGCCAACGAGGTCAAGGAGCTTGCCAAACAGACCGCCAAGGCCACTGAGGATATCGGTCAAAAGATCGAGGCAATTCAGGGCGACACCAAAGGTGCGGTCACGGCGATCGAGGAGATAAGCGCGATCATCAACCAGATTAACGACATCTCCAATAGCATCGCCTCGGCGGTCGAAGAGCAAACTGCGACAACCAATGAGATAGGCCACAGCGTAACCGAAGCAGCCACAGGGGTAAGCGACATTGCCAAGAACATTGGCAGCGTGGCCGTGGCGGCAAAGAACACCACGCAGGGCGCCAGCGATACTCAGAAGGCTTCGCAAGAGTTGAGCCGTATGGCTGCCGAGCTGCAAAAAGTCGTCTCAAGGTTCACGTTCTGATCAAACCCAACGGTCATGGACGCGGCTTGAAGGATTGAAATCGTCCGTCAGGCCGCGCCCAATCGCTCATCAGAGATCCGTAGGTGAATTGATGGCAAAAGCATTGGTCGTAGACGATTCAAGGGCCGTTCGAATGCTCCTGGTAAAGACCCTGGCGCAACTAGGGTATGAAGTCGAGGAAGCTGCCAACGGCAAAGAGGCTCTGGAAATTATCGAAGCCGGGAACAGCGGGGTAAAGCTAGTTCTGGTGGATTGGAACATGCCGGAGCTGAACGGCCTGGATCTGCTGAAGAGGCTGCGTCAAAATCCCGCGCTCTCTTCGTTGGCGGTGGTCATGGTGACCACGGAGACCGAAATTGAACAGATTGCGGAAGCAATGGAAGCTGGCGCCAACGAGTATGTGATGAAGCCGTTCACTCAAGACATTCTCGTGGAGAAGCTTGAGCTTGCGGGGATCCATCCTTGAGGAATGCGAAATGCCTTCGGTGAACAAGCGAATTCTCCTGCCTGGAGAGCGGATTCGTGTGTTAGTGGTAGACGATTCAGTAGTGATCCGCCGCCTAGTCACGCATGCTCTCGAGGAGGATTCGGAGATTGCGGTGGTCGGAACGGCAGCGAACGGCAAGATTGCCCTGCAACGAATACCGCAGTACAATCCCGATGTTCTCGCGCTGGACATCGAGATGCCCGAGATGGATGGCCTGGAAACGTTGCGGCACCTTCGGCGCAACTATCCTCAAGTACGGGTCATCATGTTCAGCACGCTCACCGAGCGCGGAGCGGCAATAACCCTTGAAGCGTTGACACTCGGCGCCAGCGACTATGTGACCAAAGTTTCCAACGAAGGGTCGCTAGATCGCCCATGGAACGTTTGCGAGAAGATCTTATCCCGAAGATTAAACAGTTCTTCGTTCTGCCGGGACGAATCCGCGCCGCGGCGAGGCTTGAACCGGCGCAGGTTCAAGTGGCGCCGCCGCTCTGGCGCTGCAAGCCATACTCGCAGAGTACGAGATTGCGGCCCAAAGTCGTAGTCATCGGAGTCTCTACTGGAGGGCCGACCGCTCTGGGCGAGATCTTGCCGCAACTACCGGCCGAGTTTCCCCTACCGATTCTGATCGTGCAACACATGCCGCCATTGTTCACTCGGTTTCTTGCTGAACGTCTTTGCTCGTCTTGCCGGCTGTCGGTTAAAGAAGCGTGCCAGGGGGATCAGGTGGCGGTCGGCAAGATATTGCTTGCGCCAGGAGACTTTCATATGAAGGTGGCCGGCAATGGCAATGGGGCGCGTGTGTGCCTGGATCAATCGCCGCCGCAGAACTCATGCCGACCTGCAGTCGATGCGCTTTTTTTCTCGATCGGCGCGGTATATGGCGGCGCGGTCATTGCCGTCGTACTCACTGGCATGGGTCAAGATGGGCTTCGCGGCGCGGAGATCCTCAAGACTCAGGGCGCGAGCATCCTCGCACAGGACGAGGCTTCAAGTGTGGTGTGGGGGATGCCCGGCGCTGTAGTGAACGCCGGTCTTGCCGACTGCGTTTTGCCGCTCGACCAGGTCGTGACCGAAATATTGCGCAGAGTAGACCCAACTTAGCGGAGCAGATAGATGTCTGGCCAAGCCTCGATCGCGGTGATCAATCCAAAGAACTACAAGTTTCTCCTGGAGCACGTCTATACTCATTCGGGCCTCGTGCTTGAGGGGGATAAGCAATACCTCTTCGAATGCCGCCTCGCACCAATCGTCAGGCAACTTGGCTTGGAGTCTATTGACGACCTGTGCGCACTCATCCAGTCCTCTCGTCAGCCGGAGGTTAACCACCAGGTGGTGGAAGCCATGACGACGAACGAGACCTACTTCTTCCGCGATCCTTGCCATTACGATGCCATACGGACTGTTCTATTGCCGCAGTTGGTCAAAGACCGTCGAGATACAAGGAAGTTGCGGTTCTGGTCGGCTGCGTCCTCGACCGGCCAGGAAGCCTATAGCCTGGCCATGCTTCTCATAGAGGCGGGGTTGAGCGACTGGAACATTCAGATTTTGGGTACCGACTTTTGCTCGCAGGCTTTGGAACGCGCCCAATCCGGAAAGTACCAGCAGATCGAGGTGAATAGAGGTCTGCCGGCAAACCTCTTGATCAAGCATTTTCGCCGTTCCGGCACCGTCTGGCAGCTGGATGATCAGGTGCGCCGTATGGTCAGTTTTGAAATCATCGACCTGCGCGAAAGTATGCGCGCTCTCGGACCCTTCGATCTCGTGTTCTGCCGCAATGTCATGATTTATTTCGATGCAAAAACAAAGATGAACATCTTGAAAGAACTCCACGGCACCTTGTTCCGGGGCGGATGGCTGCTGCTGGGGGGTATTGAGACCGCATTCGGTATTGAGGAGTGTTTTGAAAGACTGGCGGTGGGAAATGCAACTGTGTACGCCGCACGCTGAGAGGACATTCATGCCGACCGAATCGAGTATCGAAATACAGCTGGGCGAACTGGCGCAGATCGTGGAGTACGTGTTCAGGACCATGGTGTGCCTGGAAGTGAGCGAGTCCAACCAGCCCTGGATCCCTGGCGAGGACCGATTGACAGCGACCATCCATTTGGCGGGAGATTGGAAAGGAGCGTTGGCGCTGGAATGCGGCTGTAAGCAGGCTTGCGCATTCGCTTCCCGCTTTCTTTCCATGGGCCCGCCAGAGGTGGTGGATGACGTGGTACGGGATGTGCTCGGCGAACTGTCCAACATGATCGGGGGCAATCTAAAGTGTGTCCTGGCAGGCGGGCTCAAGCTGTCCATGCCCTCTGTCGTCGACGGCACCGACCACAGCCTGCGTGTCTGTAGGGCGGGGACCAGGGAGCGCCTCGTCTTTGAGTGCGTGGAGGGCGTCTTTTCTGTTGCTGTACTAAGGGAAGAGAGACAGGCGGTCAGAATTCACTAACCCTAATTGGCGGAGAGGGAGGGATTCGAACCCCCGATACCCTTACGAGTATGCCTGATTTCGAGTCAGGTGCATTCAACCGGGCTCTGCCACCTCTCCGCTTTGTTTACAACACTTTACGAGATGCTCTGGAAGTCCTCCGTCTACTACTGGCAGTTTTGATGGCACTTGCGCCCCCGGAAATCCGCTCCACCGCCGCCTGCTTGTGATTCACGCTCAAGTGTGCGTACCGCTTGGTCATCTGTGCCGTCCGGTGCCCCAGAAGTTCTCCGACCGTATGCAAATCCACGCCGGCCATCACCAGTCTACTTGCGAAAGTATGGCGATTGCAATGCCACGTGTAGTCCTTAAGCCCCGCCCGATCAACAGCTCCGAGGAACCAGCCGCGCGGGCTCTCCGCATCGGGAAACACAAACTCATCTTTGGAGGCAGCGCGCAGCTTTTTGAGTGCCGCCAGAGCGGTCCCATTCAGAGGAACGTCCCTGGGGTCGCCGTTCTTGGTCTTAGGCAGATACAGTTGCCGCCGCTCGCTATCGACCTGCGACCACTTGAGGCCGTACTGCTCGCTCATGCGGATCCCGGTGTGGATCGAGAGCAGCAGATGGGAATGAAAGCCGGGATCGGTCGCCTGGAGCAGGGCGCGCTCTTCTTCGTCGGACAGAAACCGCACCTTGTCGTTGTTCTCCGTCTTCCGCTTGATCCCCGCCGCCGGGTTCCTCGTGATCTTCTCGTTGTCGATGCCAACACGGAAGATGAGCGAGAAGGCCGCCTGCCAGCGGTTCCGGCTAGAAGGTTTCCAATCGCGCGCCTCAGCCTGTTCGGTAAGCCAGCGGACAATCTCCTGCTTGGTAATCTCTTCGGCCGCCCGGTCACCGAAGACGGGGAGGAATTCGTTTATCTTCAGCTCCAGCTCGTGCGTGCTCTTTGAGCTATTCTCCGCCCGCGAGTGTTCGAGGGCATCGGCGCAAAGGGCGCGGAACAGGATCGCCTGACGCGGAGAGGGAAGCTTCCGGCCTTCCAGTTTGGCGCTCCTGCGGATCGCCAACAGGTTGATGGCAGCTTCGCGCCTTCCGACTTTTTCACGATGGCGCTTGCGCTGGGCGTCGAAGTATTGAATCCACCAGATATTCGAGCCCTTGGGGTCCTCGTAAATGCCGCGCAGCTTCTCCCGCTTTCTCGCCATTAGACAACCCCTCCGCCTTTATGGTACCTGACTACCTGAAAAACCATGGTCAGGTACATCATTTAAATTGTCGGCGGGAGAGGGTCCGCGGGCACGCACTGAAGCTGGAGTGCGCTTCGAGATCGGTAGTGGTGCAGTTTCCGGATCGGCGACCGATCACCCGAAACTGCAAGACGGGGTCGAGGCGGAGCTGGAAACGAGGTTTGGCCTGTACTCAGCAGTCCACGAGTTGCAGTATTTGCATGGCGACCATCGGTACTGTGTCGAGGTCGGTGAACTCATCACAACTTGTGATTTGTAGCCGTCGAAATCCGGGTCCAGAACGGTTTACGTGCCTTTTACCTAGTACCACTCTCGTTGCGCGACGCAGCGAGAATCCTCTCTAGCGCTTGAAGCGCTTCTGAGGACTTCGCATCCCATTCCTTGCTCTTATTCGCGATGCGCGCGTAATAGGGATGGTTTCTCCAAACTCTCGCGCATAGTTCATCAAGCTCCCTAGCCTTTTCAAGGGGCTCTATCGGGCGCGAAGCCACCTGATGCAAATAGACTTCCTCAGCCCCCAACGCAGTGGTCTCTAGATGGATGATCCCTGCATACCGACTGTACTCAATCTCCAGTGAAGTATTCAGTTGAGCGAAGAACTCCCGCTCAATCCAGCCTTTTCGAATCCAGAAGGCTAAGCTGTCTAATGTTCCTCTATGGCACAGTGTTATTCCGTCAGCGGTGTAATGACACGCGGCGTCCTCAGTCGCCTTTTGAATCGAATAAACAAACCGCTCGAACGCTTTACTTTCTGGGTTCATTCCACAAGAGAACGCAGTGTCAGCTAGTTCGGGAATCGTAATGCATTCCATCCTTCTACGCAGTGAAGCCTGAGCTTCGGCAGCAAACCTAGACTTGCCGCCGTGTCCTCCCCCAGTTAGAACAATCTTAACCAATTAAACATCTCCTATTTCCGCCAATGCTGCCTGTGCAGCCTTAACGATGATTTCCGGAGAAATCTGCGCCAACGCTTCGCACCTGCGAGTGGTTTGGCATGGTCCATAGGCGGGGAATTCGTCTCCGCCTCGCGTGTGGTGAAAGCAGGGCGCACACGGCGCGAAACCATCGATGGCTTTAACACTTGAATAGTACGAACTCCTCAGACGTGACGGAATTGGACCATAACAAACAATAGCCGGAATCCCGAGCGCACCCGCCACATGGCTATAGGCCGAATCAGGAGCAATGCAGAGATCGCACGTCTGTAGCATCGCCGCACGTGCCATAAATCCCGCCCCTGATTCGTTGATCGGTAAAATATGTAGACGATCGTTGGGCGGAATCTCAGCCTCAATGAGGCCAAACAGTACCACCTCGTGTCCTAACTTCAGCAGACTGATAATCGTCTCTGCCAATAGTGGGGCTGGGTAGGTTCTGATTCTGTTTGAGGCGAATGCCTGAATTCCTATCCGCTTCACCCCAGCGATCCGGGGCATTGTGTGCGCTGCCTCGGCGATCTCAACTTCCGGGATGCAAATCTTTGGCGTCGGCTTTCTGATCTCCAAACCTGCAACAGCTCCGTAGAGATCGATCATGTTCATACGGTGCGCGAAACGCTTGTATACATCAGTCTCCTCAAATTCGACGACCGCATCGTAGGAAAGGATATCGTCACTCCTCACGGGATAGTCGATAATGCTTGATACGTCGGAATTACCGGTCAACACCTCACGATAGCGTGCTCCGCAGCAGACAACTAGATGAATCTGGCTCCACCGCTCCTTCAATTCTCCGAGTAGTGGCGTCAACATGATAAGGTCGCCGAACGCGCCATTGCGTATCAGGAGAACTTGTTTCCGATTCCAATTACCTTGGGGATCGAAGCAATGCCTATTGCTCCATTCAGAAATGTCGCGAATTGTGCCTTTCACTATGCGGAGGGCTCCTCCTTCCATCAAATAGGAAACATTGGGTCGGATCGCGAAACCCTCAGAAGCTGATATGTGAGAAAACGTAACTCTATACATACTCGGCTTTCCTCGCGCATCCATCTGCAAAGTGCGGCACCTCCGCAAAACATCTTGGGGGGTACAGACCGCTAAGATGCTTTTCGATCCAGATCATTCAACATCTCTAACAATTGAGTAGCTCGATCGATCGACCTCTCTGCCCACCTATTAGGCGGAGGATTCTTAAGATCCACTCGCGATTGACGACGGTCTAGATGGCGCGACGTAAGTGACGACGCAACTCGCAAGAACGTGCTTGGCGTATACCATCGCTCCTCTGGCTCTACCATATGAAGCACACGGGCGACACGAGAGTGAAGAGATGTGTTATGCCATGCGGCTTGCAGCAGTAATTCAATATACCTCTCGCGTGGACCTCTGCGGATGAATTCCATTCCGTCTGTGTTCGGGAAATTAGAGTCTGCGCTGGTAGCAATTCTCCAAGGAAATGCTAGAAATGTGGAGAGACGTTGGAGAAAACGGGTTCCGAAAGCTTTGTCAAGAGGATCCAACGTGGCCATTAGGTTTCGGACCATCACGGCTCCATGTGCCGCCGCGGTCATTCCTTGGCTATAAATTGGATTGAAGCAGCACACTGCATCTCCCATTGCTATTAATCCGGCAGGAAACTGCGGTAACTCGACGTAACGTCTAAACCGATTTGCGAAGGAGCGGGATGAGGATATTTCTGAAACTGGAACGCTCTTTCGTAGGGCATTAGCGAGCAGGGGCGAACGAAGTCTCCACAAAAAGTTATCGAAGTCTTTTGGTGTTGCCGGAGGGTATTCCCCACCGAACCCCATGATCGTTGCAAGCCACAAGCCCTGCTCGACTGGAAATACTACACCGCCTGTTAGCGAGTCGGGTGGTGCGCATTCAATGACGATTCCTTTCCACCACCACTCTGCGGGAGCGTCGGTGGGGGGTCGATACATCCTGGAACTATAGCCTCCTTTCGCATCGACTCTCCATTCTGGGACTGGTCCCAGATCGTGTTCCTGCAACCACGCTGGTAACTTGGAGCCAGCTCCTGATGCGTCAATTACGAATTCCGCATCCGTACTCACCGTTTGCTTGCCATTCTCAATGAGTCGGATTCCAGCTACCCTGCTTCGGTCATGTCCAAGTATCAACCCCTCACATTTCGTTCCTTCGACGATCAAAACGTTGTCATACTGTGTACGAAGCAGGTCGCGTATGGTCCTCTCTAGAAGATTTCGCGTCGGCCAAAGAGTCAAGAGGTCTATTGGGGCAGGCGAAATCCATCCGGAGGCACGGAGCGCTGCGACATCTGCACCGAAGTCGAGTACAGGCGCGCCCGACCGAATCAGGCGGGCAGTGAACCCGGGAAACAGAGTTTCAATATCTCGTCTACCCTGTTCTAGGAGGCCGTGGACAAATGGCGCCTGTGGAACACCTCTCCTCCGAGACTCCGAATCGCAGAGATAATCTTGCTCCAAGACAGTGACTGACTCGAATGATGGCGCGATCGCTGCCGCAGCGCACATACCAGCGATGCTGGCTCCGATTATCACCGCACGCCTGCGTTTGCTAAATGATGGGGATGCATTGGGGGGAGTCAACAATGATCTCCTAGGCTAGAAGAACGCGGGACGGGACTACTGGCGATTTCGGCCAATCCATCGCCTCGCCGGAGGAATGCCTACCTAGCGGGGAGAGCGATGGACTCAGAGAGGACAAGAGAATATCCTCAAAGCTATACCACGTGCAATGAGCAATATCCTGTGCTCACCAGTTCATCGATTCTGGATTGTGGGCCTCATGTTGATCTTTGACGATTCCTTGGGGGCTTTATCGTGACTGAGCCCGATTGTACCGGTTCCGCTGGCATTACTGGACATTCCCGTCGGCAGCTAGTAATCACAGCTCCAGGCAAGATTGACGTGGTCGAACAGCCGTTGCCGCCACCCGGAGACCACGAGGTCTTCGTTCGGACAGTCGTGTCTGGAATTAGCCACGGTACAGAGATCGCCTGGTTCAAGGGCGTTGCCGCGGCACTACATTGTCGTTGGGACCCTGATCGTCGGTGCTATATCGACGGCCCCGGCAGAAGTTTTCCGGTGTCTCCGGGATATGAGTCTGTCGGTCGGATTGTCGAGATCGGTTCGGCAGTCACCTCTGTCAGGGTGGGAGACCTTGTCGCAATCGATGCTCCGCATTCAGATAGGCACGTACTAGGCGAGGCTGCCGCCTTTGGGGGCCTTGTCCCGGCGGGGGCAGTCCCGGAGCAAGCGATTTTTTTCGTCATTGCGCGCGTTGCGCTCGGTGCTGTTCACGACGCGGCATTGTCTTTAGGGGAGACCGTGGTTGTGTATGGTTTGGGTGTAGTCGGATTACTCACCGCCCAGATGGCCCGGCTTGCTGGCGCAACTGTAATCGGTGTGGACCGTTATTCACTGCGTACAAAAACAGCTGATTCGTTAGGGATAACAACGGTGCTGGCCGAACCTGACGTGGATGTCGCAGTCAAAGTCAGGGATCTCATAGGAAACCCCGGGGCGGATGCGGCGATAGAGGCTTCCGGCAGCTATGCCGGTCTTCACGAGGCAATTAGATGCCTGCGCATTGGTGGCCGTGTTGTCACGGTCGCATCGTACCATGACGATCAATTGGGCTTGCGCTTGGGAGAAGAGTACCACCGCAACCGCATAACTCTGATTTCCTCAATGACCGTAAACCAATGTCCGCAACGTGGCTATCCTGCGTGGACGCTCGATCGACTCAACAGCGTCGCCCGGGAGTTGATCGTGAGTAAAGGTATTCGAACCGACAATTTAATCACGCACCGCGTTCCTTTCAGTCGTGCCGCCGACGCATATGCACTCATTAATGAATCGCCGCAAGACACGATCAAGGTGGTGCTAACCTATGAAAAATGACGCGCCTATCGATTCCGCCAGGCTGATTGATGATCGCTACACGCCACCCGACTGCGGAGAATTGGACGGACTCACCCAAGTCTTGTCAGACGGACGATTGTCCGGCGGAGCGCCAGTTATACAAGCGTATGAACAGGCAATCGCCGCATGGTTCAGTGTTTCCCGCGCAATTGCGGTCAATTCTGGCTCCTCTGCACTACACGCCACCCTTGTCGCCCTCGACGTCCGATCAGGCACGGAGGTCATGGTACCAGCGACCGCGCCCTTGCCGACAGCCATGCCGATTCTAACCTGCGGCGCCACTCCCGTTATCGTAGATACTTTGCCTGACTCATTGGCTTTGGACCCCTCCGATGTTGAACGGAAGCTCACTGCGCGCACAAGAGCTGCAATCGTATTGCCATTGTGGGGATACCCCAATGATGAGACCCAGACGATGCGGCTCCTTGCACAGGCACACGTTCAGGTGATCGAGGACGCTTGCCAGGCACATGGTACCCAAGTGCGAGGCCAATATGCAGGTACACTCGCAATGGCAGGCTGTTTCTCGACTCACGATCGTAAATTGCTTGCGACCGGAGAAGGTGGTTTTGTTTTGACAAACAACGCAGAATTGGCGGAAAGGATCGATTTCTATACCCACCTCGGCCATCTCAAAGGTAAAGTACACGGTGTTAACTACAAGCTGGCAGCGCCGTTGGCAGCAATCGGGATAAAGCGGCTCAACCACCTGAACCCACAATTGCAGACGCGACGCATTAATGCCCGATCCATCCTTGATGCGCTGCCTCCAAGCGGCTGTCTTCAGGAGTTTGCCTATGGCGAGAACAGCCGGCCCAACTACTACAATCTCGTGCTCTCCGCGAAAGAGCACCAACATGAGATAACACAGGCACTGGCTGCAAGTGGGTTGCCGTCCGATTCAATTCGTTATCGGTACCGCGCCCTTGGCCAACAACCAATGTTCGTCGAGTATGCTACCCACTGTCCGAACGCCGAAGCCATCGTAAGATCCACGTTCCAGATCCCCGTTCATCCGGCAATGCCGCCTTCGACAGTCCAATGGGTGGCTGAGCGCGTATCCGCGATCTCCCGCACGAGAGGCAAACTATGACTGTCATTCGCCATTTCACAGCGTCTGCAATCGTCTTTGATGAACAAGATCGAGTGCTGTTAGTGCATCACAATCGAATTGGCTTGTGGCTCTATCCTGGTGGTCACGTCGACATTAATGAAGATCCTGCGCAGGCAGCGCACCGCGAGGTACTGGAGGAAACCGGAATCTCTACAGAGGCCTTTGACGATGGGATGTTTGTTCATCCCGCGGTTACTACGCATGCGACACCTTACACAATTATCGAGATGGATGTGAACGATGGAAAGTTCGGGCAGCACCGCCACATAGATTTCGTATACGTACTCCACGCCGTGGCAGGGAGTCTCGTGTCCCAAGCAACAGAAGTCACTGGAGCACGATGGGTGCCAGTTACCGAAGTTGCGTCCTTGAATACACCGCCGGAATTACCACTGCTAATCAGCAATGCCTTAGAGTGGGCCAAATCACGTCCGAGACTTGGGGCAGCCAAGCCAGTTAGTGCATAATCGCCGAGGCGCGAATCTACCGTCCGGGAGCCACATTCTGGGGTTCCGGACGAATCACGGGCTATCTGGAATCTGCACCACTGCGTCGAAATCGCGCTGTGCTTCAACTCAAGATACAATCCGCTCCGGATCATCGCCGCGCGCATATTTCCTCAGATCCGCAACTGGAATCAGAACCCGCCCACCGATTCGCCTGGTTGGCAGACGCCGGGCCGCAATGAGATAGTCGACTCCGCGTTCGCTGATTGAGAGAAGTTGCGCAGCCTCGCCCCGGCTGACCAGCAACTTGCTATCCGGAGCGACTTTGACGCTCTCTGGCGGCTTTCGACGCAGGGCATTCGTTGCTCGCTTAGGCATTTGCGTCGGCGTTTGGGGCGGAAACAGGAGCGGGGGATGAATGCGGGTCCGACTCTGCCCTCTGCTTCTCTTACGGGACTGGGGCAAGGGATCATGAGGCAAAGAAGCGGCCTGCTCCGACGTGTACATTCGCATGGGGCGCTCAGCCGTGGGGTGCTTGCCATTGTTCGAATCTGCAAGCTCGACAGGGATTTCGTTGGGGACCAATTCAGGCGGTTCTGTCTGAAGGCTCTCCATCAAAGCCGATTCGTCGATTTGCGCAGCTCTTGTTTTCATCCGAGTCCCCTCAGGTCAAAATGAGTTTTCCTTCGGGACCGGTATATCCTCCATTACAAATTCGGTCAAACGGCGCTTGCAGTCTCCCCGGCGCCATTTCCCACATGCGGCGTCCGGCGGAAGTGAGCGAGCCAAACAGGCGCAGTGAGTTTCCAGGTCGTCGTCAATTGATCTCGGCAGATTCCACTTAGCCTCCAGGCCTAAAACTAAGCAAATTTGACCGAGTTTTGGAACCACCTCATGCTTTCTCCGCATTGGAGGAGGCCCGTGGCGGAACGCAAGGCGTATCTCACGATCGCCCTATTGCTGACGATTCTGGAGGCTGTCGTGGTTTTGCGCTATGGAGGAGCGATCTGGACGGCGTGGTCGGGGGTCGTGTGGATTCGCCTGCGAATGCTCCTTCTGGCAGCACTTTCGGCAACGTCGCTCGCCAATGTCTGGGCCCAAGCCATCTACGGGTTAGGTCAAGCGCGCCATGGTAAGCGGAGCGCGCCGGCACTGAGCGTGGCAGCAAATCGAACGGAACCGCAGGGAGAAGGCGATGTTTGATTCGATCACTGACCTCGCTTGCAAACTCGCCGGGACGGGCTACTTCATCGACCCGGTCATGACGCAGGTCGTTTTTCTCGCGGCCAAGCTCCAGAAGCCTCTTCTGCTTGAAGGTCCCGCGGGCTCAGGCAAAACGCAGCTCGCCATCTCCGTTGCCGCCGCGGCCGGCACGCACGTTGAGCGCCTGCAGTGCTACCGCGGAGTGACGGAAGAAAAAGCGATTGGGCGTTTCGATGAGAGTTTGCAGCGGCTCTACATGGAGTTCTCGAAGGGCCAGCACGAGAGCTGGCAGACCGTGCAGGCCAATCTCAAGGGACGGGATTTCTTTCGGCCCGGTCCATTGATGCGCGCGCTCGAATGCGAACGGCCCTGTGTGCTGCTCATTGACGAGTTGGACAAAGTAGACGACGGGTTCGAAGCAATGCTGCTAGAAATCCTCTCTGCCTGGCAGCTCTCGATTCCCGAGTTCGGTACGGTCTCGGCAAAGAGCATTCCCTTTGTCGTGCTGACCAGCAACGAGGAGCGCAGGCTTAGGAGACCCGATCCGAAGGCGCAGCCTCTATGTTCGCGTGGAGCATCCGACTCCAGAGCGCGAGGCGGAGATCATCGCCAGCCGCACGCCTAAAGCCGATGAGAAGTTTCACCGGGAGATGGCGGGGATCGCACTCTCGTTCCGCAATTACTCTCTCGAGAAACCACCCTCAGTCTCCGAGATGATCGATTTCGCCAATGCGCTACAGCTACTCGGAACGGACCACGTGACCGAGGAACATCGCGATGTTCTGCTGCCCTTTTTAGCGAAAACTGAGAAAGATCGTCGGCATCTTTTGCTTCGCGAGGGATTCAAGAGTCTGCTTGACGATGGCGCCAGGTTCGCGCAGAGCCTGACGGTCTCCGGAGGGCCAGTTTCATGAAGCGATGGCCGCTCATCCTGTTGCTGCTCGTGTTTCCTGGGTTTGCATTGGCCCAAGCCGATCCCGCGGTGGCGGAGCACTTCGTGCGGCAATATGCGGCGCACTATCGTGTGCCACCCGAGTTGATCGCCGCGTTGATCGACGTTGAATCGCGATGGGACCCGCGAGCGGTTTCAGACAAGGGCGCGATGGGACTCATGCAACTGATGCCCGCGACAGCGCGGCGATTTGGCGCCTTTGAACCCTTCGACGTCGAGCAGAACATCGCGGCAGGCACCCGCTACGTCACGGCGTTGATGTGGGAGTTCCACGGGGATCTGCGCCTGGTCGCTGCGGCCTACTACGCGGGCGACCACTGGATCGCGCGGGAGCAATTGAACTATCGCAATCCGGAGGTTGTGGCCTATGTGCAGGCGGTCCGGCGGCAGTACATGATTCGCAGATTTGCGGCCATGAGGCCGCCGAGGAGGTCCTTCCCGTGAAACATTGCTGGTTCATGCCCATTGCGCTCCTTCTACCGCTGCAGCTTAACGCGACGGACGCGGTGGTCGTGGCGCGTGTCGCCACCATCGCCATCAATCCTAGAGAGATCACAGTCCTGCATCTGCATCCGGAGTTTGAGTCGACGATCCGAATGCCGGAGGAGGTCACCTCCGTCATTCTGGGTAGCCCCGGCGAGTTCAAGGCTGAGCATAGTGCAGACGAGCCCAACTACGTCTACGTCAAACCGATTACCAAAGAGCCCGCTCAGTCGAACCTTCTGATTGCGATGAAATCGGGTCAGCATGTGACGTTAGAGTTGGTCAGCGATGGCGCGAGCATCGCGAATCAGTCGCAACCGGTGGACTTTCTGATTGAGTACAGCTCCGCACGGAGCTTTCTAATCTCGTCGGATTCCGGCGCTCTGGCGATGCCAACCCCGCCGAGCAAGGAACGGGAAGATGCCACGAATGGCTCGGACGCCGGCACGGGCTCAGCGCCGCTTTCCAGCCTCGACGGAGAATTCAAGGACCAGGCGAGAGTGAATGCTCCCAGATGGACCAAGTGGGAAGGCCAGCAGATCGAGACATCGATTGGCGACATGCGGCAGTTGAGCAACGAGACCATGATCTCCTACTCCATCCTGAACAGCTCGAATCAACCCGTCGAGGTCCTTCCACCGCAGATCCAGATCACGGAGCGCAGGGATACAAAGAAGAAAAAGAAGGAGGGCAAAGGCATCATCTCGGACCAGTTGGAAATTCGGGACTACCGGTTGAGCACAACCCGGCTGGAGCCGGGAGGACGGGCCGACGGCGTGGTTGTCTTCGATCGGCCCAATTTCAAGGAATCAACGGAGAAGCTATTTCTCGAAATCGCGCAGGCGGACCAGGTGGATCATCCTGTCCTAATTCGTCTGCCGTTTACCCCACCCATCTCCGGCAATGGCAACTAGAAGGGAGCCCAGAGGCTATGAGCATCAATGACAACAACACGAACGGAAGCCGAGGGTCGTCTACCCCGGTCGTGGAAGCCGCTGAGCCGATGGCTTCGCCAGCGCCGTCTCAGACGCGTGACCCAGCCATCCTGAGCGGCAAAGAAGAACCTGCGGCCAGGTTCGCGACGAGAGCTGGCGTCAAGGCTGCGGACGGGATCAGCAAAAGCAAACTCATTCTTCTCGGTGGCGGCTTGGCCGTCGCGGTTCTGTTCTTTGTGTTCACGGCTATCGTCGGCAAGTCTCCGAAGAAGCAGGCGCCCGTCAAGCAGGCGTCTCAGTCTCAGCAAGCCGAACAGGAGCAGACAACTCCGCCCAAAGGCAGCGTAACGCCACTGATGGACACCCCGCGCACGCCGGCGCCGGACAACACCAGCGGCCAGCTCGGGCCAGGCGACATCCGGCGCACACGCTCATTAGACAATGGCGCAACCACCAAGCCATTTGCCGCCAAACCTGTTGTTGCCAGTTCTCTGGGAGCGGTACCCTCTTTCGCGGACACACAACAGAGGTGGGAAGATCCTGCGCCTTACGGAGGAACTCCACCCGCAGAGACGCCGCAAACGCAGCAGAACAGCCTGAAGGAGACGTCCATCGTCTTCGTGCGGAGCCTGGCGCAGAACCAGGCTGGACCAGCGCCCAGGGTCACTTCCGATGACGATGGAGCGCCCCGATTGGACCTGACTCCGGGAACGCGCATCCAGGCGAAGCTTGAGACGCAGATATCGAGCGCGGTGGTCGCCCCTGTTGTGGCGGTAGTCGAATACACCTATGCGATTGGCGACAGGATCGTCGTTCCCGCCGGCGCGCGTGTATATGGCCAACTCCAGCAGGCCGATCGGAGCGGGCTGGTCAGCGTGAAGTTCGACGAGATCGAGTTACTTGATGGCGCGCGGGAGAAGATCGACGCCGTCGGCACCGGGCTCGATCTAGGGCCGATCAAGGGGAACGTCGACGGGAAGAACACAGGCAAGAACTTCCTGGTGCGTGCCGTATCGGGGATCGGTTCAGTGCTTGCCGAGGTAGCCGGAAACAATACGAGCGGCGCTTTTTCCGAAGACGACATGCTACGGGAGCGGCTGGCCGAGAACGTCGGCACTGCGGGCGACTCCGAGGTCATGAACCTCAATGCCAATAGCCGCGTAGTCGTCTCCGTTCCCGCCGACACGAAGATCTACATCGTGTTCACTAAGCACGAACAAACCCCCGCCGAGCTTCACGCGGCAGCTCCCACGGTTCAGTAAACCGCGGCACCCCACACGCTTCTTTTTCTCGCCCTGGCCCGAGTGCCAGGGCGTTTTTGTGTACGGCGATCTAATGCCACGGACTGCCTGCCCGGGCGAGTTGGGCTGCTCTTGCATCGCGTCTTCAATGCTGCTACGGTGAACGAGTTCTCCCCGTCATTGCAACCCTGCCCGAGCAAAGATCGATCCGCATGACCCAGTGTGCGGTTGAGCAATCTTCGCTCCCAATGCCCCAGAATGTAGTTGAGCAAAGATCGTTCCCGTTGACCCAATTCCCAATTGAGCAAAGAACGGTCCCGATGACTCAGTGTGCAGCTGAGCCATTTACGATCCCGATTGCCCAATTCAGAAATGAGCAAAGATCGTTCCCGATGACCCAAAGTGCGCTTGGGCAATCGTCGGACCGATGACTCGGTGTGCGTGCGAGGCAAAAACGCGCGATGTGCGTTAGGAACTGTGGTTATGTATATCCTGCCGCCAGGCTCAATAGTCTGTGGTTCCTGATGTTTGTTCTGGCGAATCACCTCAAGAAGTTTCCTGGAGCATCTCAGCGAGTTCGACGAGACCGATTGCATCGGTCATGTCGTCGAGCGGAAAGCGCTCGCTTCCTGAATAAACCAAAAAGCGCCTTCGGGGTTTGAGGTCGGCACAGGCTGAATAAAATCCGCGCTCGATCTTCGGCGCCGAACTGCGTTTCACCTCGATAGCCCAAAGTTCGCCATTCGGCAGCGTAAGGAGAAGGTCCACCTCGGTCCCGTTGGAGGTCCGATAGTAGTGCGCTTCAGTCCCG
>CAWGGA010000007.1:0-56220 GCA_963822015.1 uncultured Acidobacteriaceae bacterium | reverse complement strand
TCGCCGCTACATGCGGAGGTGGAATCGGAATCGGACCCCATGGCACAGTCACTGCTACATGCGGAGGCGGAATCGGAATCGGACCCCACGGCACAGTCGCTGCCACATGCGGAGGCGGAATCGGAATCGGACCCCACGGCACCGCGTTTGCAGAACACGCGGACACCAGAAGCAACAGAATAAAGCCGACTTTCAGGAAATCTAACTTACGCGAACTCATGAAGACACTCTCCTGGCGGCAGGAACCCCGCCACACAATTCCTGCAAAACAAGACTAACCCAAATTGTGTAGGGCGCTACAACAAAAGTGTTATTAAGAAAATTTTCCTCCTCAAGTAACCATAAGATTCCGCACACAGGTAACATTGACTATAGTTACTCTGACTGTTTTCGACTTATATTCGCCTTAAAGGGTCGGGTTTTCGCCTGTTAGGAGTTCGTTTGAGCAGTTCGGAACGTGGATAGACCAATGGGAAGGCCGAAGAAGATCCGCGTGCGAGACGCTGCCAGGCTTCTATAAGAACTACGGTGTCCGTCGGAGCTAGCCGCAAACGATGCTTTGAAAAGATTGCGGGATTGGCAAGTTACCAGCCTTCGGGAGCAGCCGCGTTGTTTTGGTTACCAGACTGAAAACTTTGGTGCCGTGGGCCAAATGAGAAAAACTCGCTACATTGACAGTTAAGCCATTTTCATATGGGCTCGATCGATGAACTCACCTAAACCAGAATCGCCGCTTTCCTCTGTTGCTCCAGCCTCCGCACACGGGCGTCAGGAAGTGCGTTGTGCAGTGCGGTTTCCTCTCTCGCTGCCGGTAATGCTCTCCGCCGGCGAGGCCGAGCTTGTAGGCTTGACCCGAAATGTCTCCGCCAGCGGGGTTCTCTTCGCTCTCGACGAGGATTTACAAGTGGGGCTCGACGTCAGCTTTTCCATGCGAATGCCGCGCGCCGTCCTGGGTTCCCCTCAGGATGTTCTGGTCCACTGCAAGGGGCGTGTGGTACGCTGCTCCACAAGCCACAATGAGCATCTTGCCGCAGCCACTATTGACGAATATCGATTTGCGGAGCAGTGAGAGCTCGGTTGGCGTAACCGCAGCCGATTATGGAAATCCTGGACGATAACCCCGAGGGCGAAAGCGTTGACACTCCGGTCAAACCTGGGACCATCCGTGTAATTCTTGCGGATTCGCAGGCGATCTACCGGGTCGGGATTCGCAAAGTGTTCGCGCTGGAAGACGATATCCGCGTTGTTGCACAGGCGGATTCGCTGGAGAATCTGCGTTCGGCTATTGAACGCTATCCAACAGATATTGTTCTTTTGGAAGGCGGTATGCTGGTCGGCACGGCTAATGTAATTCCCGAGCTTCTGCGGTTGTCTCCGGATGTGAAACTGATCGTGCAGGCGGTTGCGGCCGACGAAAGCCATACGGTGGAGCTCTATCGGCGCGGTGTACGCGGGATTGTTTCGCGCTCGATCTCGCCCGATCTCCTGGTCCGGTGCGTGCGCCGCATCGCTGCCGGCGAAACGTGGATCGACAACCAGTCGGTCAACTGGGTCATCGATGCCTATCGCGCCCAAGCGGCTGCACTCGTCAGTCCGCGCAACCAACCCCGCCTTTCGCCCAAGGAAATGTCGATCATCACGTGCATTACCCAGGGCAAGCGCAACAAGGAAATTGCCTTCCAGCTGGGGACCACCGAGCAGGTCATCAAGAATTATCTACGCAAGATTTATGACAAGCTGGGGGTGTCAGACCGGCTGGAACTCGCGCTCTACTGCTTGCATAACAAAATTATCCAAACGGACCTGGACGAAGAGACGGTGGCACAGAAGATAGTCACCTCTTAGAGCTTGCCAATTCCTTGCGCAAGATTTGATCCGACCTGTCATCTCGCAGTGCCGCCTGGAGGCCGTGAGCGAGCGCATGATCTGCCGCGCGCGAGTTCCAGCAAGCGGATCATCTCGCCCAATTCCCGCTTACCGATGTGCCCCAGAAGTTCCGCCGGGACGCGCTTAACCATCGGATCCATGGTGCGCAACAAATCAAGACCCGCATCGGAAATCTTCGTCCAGATCACGCGGCGATCGTGGCGGCCGCGGCTCTGGCGGACCAATTTTAGCCGTTTCAGCCTTCCCAGCAGCCGCGTGATGTCAGGCTCCATAGCAATCATCCGCGATCCTATAGCCGCGCAGGTGAGCCCGTCCGGCTGCGCGCCGCGGAGGATCCGCAGGACGTTGTACTGCGTAGATGTAAGGCCCCAGCCGCGGATCCTTTGCTGGAATGCGCGGTGCAGGCAATCCGATGTGCGCATCAGATTCAGGAGCGCCTCTTCCTCCACGCTCGAGAACGGCGCCGTCTGCGCGATCTCGGATTTCAAGCTTGCCATCGGATATCCTCCAAACGCCCGCAACGGGAGTAGAGAGCCGTGCAGCGGAATGAATTGCCGACCCGGCCAGGCGGCTGCTTTATTGCTCGACTACGTCCAGCTCAATGGTGAGCGTGACGCCGTCGCCCAGGATCGGCCCAGGAGTGTTGGGGGCGATTCCAAATGCTTTTCTGCTGATCGTCGTGGTAGCCGAAAAGCCGCGATGCACCTTGTTTCCCATCTCCGTCACGGGGGCCGTGGGGCCTTCAACATCCAAAACCACTGGCCTGGTAACGCCGTGCAACGTCAATGTTCCCGCGACCGAAAGATCGACGCCATTCCTGGTCACACCGGTGCTTGCGAAGGTCGCGGTGGGAAAACTTGCCACGTCGAAAAAGTTGGCGCTCCTCAGGTCCGCGTCTCTGGCCGAAACTCCCGTGTCGACGGTGTTCACGCCGATGGTGGCCTGGACAGTCGATTTAGCGATGTCTGCAGCGTTTAACCGGATCGTGGCGTGCACATCGCCAAAGCGACCGTGAACTTTCGCAATATTCATGTGCGTAATCGCGAAGTCGACCTCGCTATGATTCGGGTCAGATACCCACGTTGTGGTTTGAGCAAAAGCCAATGGCGCTGCGAGCACCAGAATTCCAGCCGCAATGGCGAATCGTTTCATGCCGTGAATCTCCTGCCCGTCCCGGGCTTTTGGGGTCCATTGCGGATATAGGGAGCGGCCGTCAACTCCATGCAAAACCCTGCATGACGTTCCCCAGCAATGCAATTGATAGCTACTCCGCTGATAGGATGCCCGAGCGAGGATAGTCGTTGCAACATATATTGGCCCGTTCCCATTCTATTTTTGATTGCATCTCAAGGAAACCTGTATGCGCAGCAAGGCCAGGGTGGCGAGGCCGGTTACCGCCTTGCCGCCAAGGTGAATCTCCTGCCAGTCTGTTATGCTCCGGCCTGTGTCCGTGATTGGCCAGTTTCAACAGCTCACTCGCTCGCAGCGTCAGGTGTTTCTGGCCGCATTTCTGGGTTGGACGCTGGACAGCCTCGACTTTTTTCTGCTCGTCTTCTGCGTCAAAGCGATCGCCGGCGAGTTCCACACCCAACCCTCAGCGATTCTGGGCGCGGTATTCCTCACTCAGGCCTTCCGTCCTGCTGGCGCTCTCCTGTTCGGCATGTTGGCCGACCGCTATGGCCGCCGCCCTGTGCTGATGGCGAATATTCTCGGGTTTTCAGTGATCGAGCTCTCATGCGCCTTTGCGCCTTCGCTCAAAGTGCTGCTGGTGATGCGGGCTCTGTTCGGCATTGCAATGGGCGGGGAGTGGGGTGTTGGCGCCGCGCTCGTGTTTGAAACTCTGCCCAGGGACGGCCGCGGGACGTTCTCCGGCATCCTGCAGGAAGGCTATGCAGTTGGCTCGATTCTGGCTTCGGCAGCCTTCGGCCTGCTGTTTGCCGGCTTCCATTGGCATGGCGTGTCGATTCCTGGAATAGGCTGGCGCGGATTGTTTATCGTCGGGTCGACACCCGCGTTCCTTGCGCTTTATATCCAGGCTCGAGTTGACGAATCGCCGGTCTGGCTCGCTGGAGCCAAAAAACGGATGGCGCGGGCTGCTCTTCATACCGGCGGAGCGTGGCCGCGGCAGGTATTCGAGTTTTTGCCCACGTTTCTTTTCCTCGTGATCCTGATGACAGCCTTCATGAGCTTTTCCCATGGAACGCAGGATGTATATCCGACGTTTCTCGCCGTCCAGATCAAGCTTTCTCCCCAGATCATCGGGCTCATCGGCGTCCTTTACGGGCTTGGCTCAATTGCCGGAGGCATCGTCTTCGGCGCGCTGTCAGAACGATGGGGCCGCAAGCGTGCGATTGTGGCCGCAGCGCTGCTCGCAATTCCCGTGATCCCTCTTTTCGCCTATGGTCGTTCCGCGGTCGCGCTTGGCGCCGGCGCGGTGCTGATGCAGTTTATGGTGCAGGGCGCCTGGGGCGTTGTTCCGGCATATCTCACCGAACTGTCGCCGGCTCCGGTGCGCGCCACTGCGCCAGGCCTGGCGTATCAATTGGGGGGTCTCATCACGTCGTGGAACGGCAAAGGCCAAGCACTGGCAGCCGAGCACTGGGGCAATTATCGAGCCGTGCTGGCCATTACCGTGGCCGTTGTGGCGCTGGCGCTGGCAGGCCTGGCGGCGATGGGGCGCGAGGCGAAAGGCAGAGAGATGAGTGAGGCGTGAATAGCTTCCCGAACCGTGCCCACGGTTCGTTCTTCCCGGCCCATTCAATTCGTTCTTCGTGACTCATTCAAATTGAGGCGGTTGTATTTTGCCATTGCTCCACGTCCTCTGGGCCCCGCCTCGGATCATTCCCGCACTCAGGACCAAGGTAATCGGCTCCAGTTACCAACTTGCTGGTACGTACCGTGTCTAAGGGTGCAGTGCCTGACAGGCGAGTCCCACCTTTGCGGCATTGTCCTTCATGGTTCAAACGGATAGCTTCGATTGCATCAGACATCAGTGCGAGGAAACCCTTAAGCCGGCTGCACAGCAAGAAAAGAAGAATTGAGATCTGGACGCTCCAACGCAGCGGCGAAATTGAGTCTCTTCGCAACGCCGAGATGTGAATTCACGCTGGAGCGGCTCGATGAACGAGATTTTCGCCCAAATTGCACCTGCGAACTCGTTTCAGGTGGCTGACAGCGCCGCCACACCCTACTCTTCCGTGTCACGATTCGGCAAAACCAGAAGTGGGAGCCGGCCGATCTTTCATCTCGACGTTCGCCGCAGTCTGCGGTTGCATCACCGGCTGGCTGTGGGATCGGTTCTGATCGGGCTGGCCCTTACCACGATCTACCTGCTCGATTCCTGGCCCATCCGCGCAGGCCAGACCCCGGTGAATGTGCGGTGGACGCCATCCACCGTTCTTGCGGCATCCTCTCAGACCGGCACGCCCGGCAGTCAGGTTCCTCCCACAAGCGATCTGTACTCCGGCGAGCAAACTCAGAGTGCGACTGGCGCCGATGTACCAGCCGCAGACTCGGATGTCTCGCAGCCCAGAATTTGGATCGAGAGCGAGGACGAATCATCGAAGCGTCCCCGATGCAAGCAATATCGAAGGCTCATCGCAGAATGAAACCGCTGACGCCAGCGCCATCTCGAAGCTACAGAGCGCCAAGGATGTTGCGCATTACAGCGCAGTGGCGCAGTTCTCGGCGCATTGCCGAAGGCTCCGGCTCAAAAAGGAAGCGACTCTGGTTTAGCCAATCTGGCCGCCGCGGCTGTTGCTCCGTCGTTCGCCGCCGATTTCAACGTGGTTCGCAATGCAATTGCTCTACTTTTCAGCTTCATCTTTTTTGGCGGAATGGCCGCAGTCGTAGCGCACAGATCAGATCCCAAGGTATATATCGCCTCCGATGTCGAGCGCCTGATAGGACATGCGCCAATGGCGCTATTGCCAGACTTTTCAGAAGTCCCTGATGAGGTTGTCGAAGTACAACTTTTGCGGCTGGCTGCCGGGATCGAGCGCACGTTCACGGCGCGTAACCTGAGGAATTGTGTCTTTACAGGAGCTGGCCGTGGAGTTGGAGTGACAACCGTCGCCACCCGGGTGAAGGAGCTTCTGGAGACGCTCGGAAAAGTAGCGGTGATTGTCGACGGCGCGGGAATTTCACTCTTTGCTTCCGGCCGCGAGGAACGCGAGGCGGCCAAGCAAGGAGATCCGCTGGGAGTGTTGCGCCAAGGAGCCAATGAGAAAGGCGGCCCAGGAGTGATGGTCCTAACCGACTCCTCGCCGCTCACTGAATCCGCCGAGACCGAGCAGATGGTGAGGTCCGCTGATTGCGCGATCGTGGTGATCGAATCCGGGGTAACCACACGCGCGCAGTTGCGCGCTGCGGCCGACGCGTTGCAGCGCATCAAGGCGACGGCGGTTGGATTCGTGTTGAACCGCGTGCCATTGGCAAAGGCCGATCCGGCGTTCCGGCGCTCGGTCAAGGAGACGGAACGGCAACTCCGCAATCAGGGCCAGAGCACGGATTGGCAAATGCTTCAGACGCTTCGGAGCGCGATTGAAGAGGGCCGCGCCACCTTGAACCTTGACGCCGGCGCGGCTAATCAACCAACCACGACCCCGCTGGCAAGGACCGCCGTTCAACACCGCACCATTCGAGAAGATTCTGCATGCCGAAGCAGGGCTGACCATATTCGAGGCCGAGCCGGCCATGACAACGGCGTTGCCGGAGCCCGAGTCCGTATCGACTTCCGCGCCGGTGGCAGCACAGCCGGCACGTGAGGAGATTCCGTGGCCGCCAGTCGAGACTGCAGCGCACTTCGATCCCTCTCTTTTATGGCCAGAGACACAGATACCTCAGTTTCCACAAGGCGATGTCAAACAATTCCAACGGAAGTGAATCGGAGCAAGAGATGGCGAGAACAGCGATGGAAGGAGATACGCGTATCACACTGCCTCGGCTGAGCGAACTGAGAGGCATGCACTTTTCGCAGGCACTCAAGGTGCTGGATTTGACGAGACATCCTGCGCCGCCAAGCGCTGAAGTCGAGGTGTTGCTGCGCGCCATTGCACCTTACGAGTCGGTGTTTGCGCAGACGGAGCACGGGCAGAATGGAGCCCAGCAGGAAGCTGCGCAAGCGCAATCGGAGCCGCTGGCTGCGATGCAAACATTCGTTCCGGTTCCCGAGCAAGGGATTCGACCTGAAGGAATGAACGGCGTAGGCAACACCAAGGCTGGCTCGCTAAACGTTTCATCGGAGTCGATATTCCTTCCGCTTAAGCCGGGAACCCCTTTGAAGAGGGGACGAAGAGCAAATGGCGGCCAAACGCGGCGCGAAGTTAACGGCGACGCACAAATTCCGGGCGACATTTTGGATTCAATGCAGATCCTGCCCTCGCAGCGCGGCCAATACAAGCGGGGGGATTGAAGGCATCGGAACCGTAGTCGGCGCAATCAATTTTGGGGGCCAGTGAATAATTGCGGGCAAGAAGGACAAACATTTCTAACGAGATATATTATCAATAACTTACTGTTCGCGAGGCCCAGTCTCCTGCCCGCTTGGAATGGGGTTGGGGGCTGGGCTTTTTATATCGTGGCGAGTGGAAGATGCTACGGAACAAGGGGCCAAGGAAGCCAGTGATCAGCGGTCGCAACTGCGCTTGCGAAAGACGACCTTGAGTTCGCGGCGCCAATGTTCTGCGAGGGCGACGAGCTCCCACTCGATTTCGGGCGAGAAATAACGCAAGACCGTCTCGTTGGCGGGATGGATGCGCAAGGCCGGTGCGGCAAGGATGAGGCGCGGCGGAAGCGGCGAAACCTCAGCGCCGGGAAAGTAACCGTTGCGCTCGAATGCGGAGAGCGGCGCGGCTGCCGGCGGGGCGGCTTGGCGATCGGCGTTCAGCGCGCGCACGCGAATCCAGTAGTCGAGGGACTGCAGCGGGAGTTGAAGATCTTCGCCGGCTTTCAATTCCAGAACAACGAGGCGTCCGTTGCGGTCGAGGGTGAGCAGGTCTAACATACCGCGATCGCCCAAGGAGAGCGCAGGGACCTGGGTGTAGAGCAGATCGCCGCGCAGCTCAGGCAGAAGCTCGGCGAGCCCAACGCGGAGGCGCGACTCAAGCCAGCCCTCGGGAACCATGCGGAAGAGCGGATCAGTGTGCGCGCCCTCGGCGTGGCGGCTGAAAAAGAGACGCTCGAAGAGGTCTCGGCAGAGAGATTCGTTTTCCTGGGTGAGCGGCGTTTCGCTCAGACCCACGCCGAAGGTGGCTTCGTCTTCCGGCGCGAAGGAGTGGGACGAAGTGCCATTGCGCACGCGGGCGAATTCCAGGCCATGCAGGAGGAGACCGACCTCTGTTGGAGAATGGGGCCGGAGTTCGACACGGCTGCGCGCGGCGGCCGGAACGAGCGCCAGAAGCCGGTCAATGCTTGCCCGGCAGCGCTTGAGTGCGGCGGCCGAAGAAAAGGCGTGGACGAGGCGGGAATCAAGATTGCCGGTGTCGCGAAAATCGACGGGGGAAAGCTCTTCGCTTCGCTCATCGAGGGTGAATAAAGCAAAATCGGCGGCGGCGTGATTGAGCCAGGCCATGCGTGCGGCGGTAGTGCGCCAGAATTCGGCAGGGACGACGACCTTGAGCCCACCAAAGTGGCGGCGCGCATCGGAGTGCTTGCGGCAATAGTCGAGCCAGAGGATTCCCAGAGTAAGAACGCCATCGATGACAGAGGTGGATTCGGCGGCGCCGACACCGATGACCGCGTCGGCCGCCGATCCCTTGAGCAGGCGGCCGCGGACGTAGGCGGGGCCGAAGCTGTGCTCGAGGTCCATGGCCGTGCGTAGGCCGTCGACTTTGGCGCCGATGAAGTGGCGGGCAAGCGAGCGCTCGAGAAGGCGGAGATAGTTGCGGCGCGTGGCGTCGCGTGCGGTGGGCGTGCGGCGGTCGCTGGTGGGGGCCAGTTCGAGGGACTGGGGCTTAGCGGCGCCCATGCGACGCGTGACGAGGCGCAGACATTGTGCGCGCTCCTGCACATCCATGACGGTGCGGACCAGGTTGCGCTCGTCGCTCCATAGCTGGAGAAGGCAGCGGCCGTGTGACTCGGCGACCGAGTAGCGCGCGGTGCGCATGTCGAAGAGGATACGGCCGTCCTCTAGTAAGGCGGCGGCGGGGTGGTCGGCGAGATAGGATTGGACGATCTCGGCCAGCCGCGCGGGTGAAGCGGAATCATCGCCGGCGTGCATGACGAACCTTACCAGCCCATGCGCGCGCGCAGGCTTGTGATGTGGGCCGTGTGGTGGCGGGAGTGCCAGTCGTAAATTGCGAGGTTGGCTGCGAGAGTCATGCGTCCGCGTTCCGGATGGTTGAAGCCCCGCTGAAAGTCTTCTTCCGACATCGATTCCAGGACATCAACAAGGCGCGCGTGTAACCCATCAATGAAGACGAGAGACGGCTCAATGGCCGCGCGCGAGTCGGGCAGGCGAGCCCAGGCTGCTTCATCGTAGGGCTTGATGGTGGGCCAGTCTTCAGTGAGCGCGAGCTTGAAGCGAATGTAGGAGTTGGCGTGGCTGTCAGCAAAGTGATGGACGACCTGGCGCACGGTCCAGCCTCCATCGCGATAGGGCGTGTCGATCTGGGCCTCGCTGAGGCCGGTGACGGCGGCGCGCAGACGCTCAGGAAGCAGGCGCAGGGTTTCGATTTGCGCGGTGCGCGAGGCGGGCGTGCTTTCGGCAGGTGAACGGAATCGCCCGATGGGGTAGCGGAGATCGTCTAGCTCGGCCATGGCAAAAAGTTACCATGCCCAGGCCGCCGCGATGGAACGGGGGGCGAAATGCGGGCGCCCCACAGATTCCAGCTGCGGCCTGAACTTGAGAGCGCAGGGCCGGCCATCAGGCGGGATGGTGATGGTGGTGATGATGATGGTGGGATGATGATGCTGCCCGTGTGCGAGCCCCGGACTTGCGAGCGTCATCAGCAGCAAAACTGCCGCAAGTATTTTCTTCATGGGACGAATCCTAACATGGTTTGGATTGCGCATTGAGGAGCGCCGGTGACGTACGTACCCAAAGAGCAACGGCCAAGACGGTGATGGGGGAGGGCCGGTTCCGGCATCAACATATAAGAAGTCGCCAGAGTACACTGGGGTTACGATGACGCACGCGGAAACTTCCCCAACGCCGAGCCATCGGCGCTATTTTTTTGAGAAATTCGGGCTGACGGAGCGGCTGCTGGAGCGCTGCCTGGGCGAGGCGTTGAGCGCGGGCGGAGACTACGCAGACCTGTATTTCGAGTCGGTGACGGCGACGGCGCTGGGCGTAGACGAGCAGATCGTGAAGTCGGCCAGCCAGGGTACGAGCGCCGGATGCGGCATCCGCGTGCTGAGCGGCGAGCGGACGGGCTATGCCTACACCGACAATTTGAGCGCGGAGCGGTTGCTGCACGCGGCGCGGACAGCGGCGCTGATTGCTTCGGCTCCGGCGAAACAGACGGTCCAGGGGTTCACGGAGACGCGCGGCGCCGATCTGTACCCGGTTCCGCTGGGCGGGTACGATCTGGACTTGGCGGCGCGCCTCGAGCTGATTCTGCGGGCAGACCGCGCGGCGAGGGCTTTCGATGCACGCATCGTGCAGGTGCGGGCGAGCTACGGCGAAGAGCTGCGTCGAATTCTGATTGCAGCGTCGGATGGGGCGCTCGCCAGCGACACGCAGCCGCTTTGCCGGTTGAATGTGTTTGTGATTGCCAAAGAGGGCGCGGTGACGACGAAGGGTTCGGCGGGCGGAGGCGGGCGCGCTGGACTGGATCAGTTCCAAGGATCGAAAAGCCCGGAGGCCCTGGCGCGCGAGGCGGCGCGAGGCGCGATCTTGCAGTTGGGCGCAGTGGCCGCGCCGGCCGGCGAGATGGAAGTGGTGCTGGGCCCGGGCTGGCCGGGGATTCTGCTGCACGAAGCGGTAGGGCACGGCCTGGAGGCCGACTTCAATCGCAAAAAGACGTCTGCGTTCCAGGGATTGATCGGGCAGCCGGTGGCGAGCCCGAAGGTGACGGTGGTGGACAACGGCACGATGGCCGGAAGGCGCGGATCACTGAATGTGGACGACGAGGGAACAGCGACGCAGGAGACGGTGCTGATTGAAGGCGGCGTGCTGAAAGGGTATCTGTCGGACAAGTTGTCGGCGCGGTTGATGGGGATGGCGAACACGGGATCGGGCCGGCGCGAGAGCTACCAGTCGATTCCCATGCCGCGGATGACGAACACTTATATGCTGGCCGGAGACGATGCGCCAGAGGACATTTTGCGCAGCGTCAAGCGCGGGCTCTACGCGGTGAACTTCGGCGGCGGGCAGGTGGACATCACCAACGGGAAGTTCGTATTTTCGGCGAGCGAGGCGTACCTGATCGAGGATGGTAAGGTGACTGCGCCGGTGCGCGACGCTACTCTGATCGGTAACGGGCCCGAGGCGCTGAAGTACGTGTCGATGGTAGGCAATGACCTGAAGCTGGACGAAGGTATCGGAACCTGTGGCAAAGATGGGCAGAGCGTTCCGGTGGGCGTAGGAATGCCGACGGTGAAGCTGGACCGGATGACGGTGGGCGGCACGGGAAGATGACCACTGGACAATTGTTGATCTCACACAGTGGGTTCAGGAGGCTGGCCAACTTCGACTATTGTCGTAACGGCGAAACGGGGACGCAGAGGTATCGAAAATGAGACTGAACTCGCGCATCGAACTTCGAGTAATCTCGCCATCGAAATACATACTCCGCCGCCAGCTTTATGGCCTCTTCCCTATTTTTCTTCGTTCCTGCGCTCGCAGTTGGTCCCCAATCTACCTCACCTAGAATTCGTTGACCCTCGTGAATGCTGAAAGAGGCTGAAACACCACCTATTCCTCGAGGGTTGCTCCAATAGATCTTGTCATTAGTCAGCAGGACCGCAAAACCGAAAACCAACTGCTCTGAGTTGTGCACAACTGCCTCTAATCGCGCGAGGTCTTTCACAAAGTCATACCGGCTTGGCGGATAGGCACTGTGATTTTGCAGATGGAATTCCTCGCCAGCAACCGAAAAGGAAGCAGCGCAGGTTTTGTACTTCAGTTCAAAAACATATGTCTGGTCGTCAATCATGCAGTACAGGTCGATATGCAGCCGGCCTATCGGTGAATCAAAGACCCTCTCTAGTCTGATCTGCGCGGTCGGATATTGGAGGTGAAGCCGCCAAGCGAGCGAATGTTGAAAATCTGCCTCCGAATGAAATACGGGGCGCTCTTTTGCCAGCCGAGCTAACAAGTCGTCTACGTTCAGCATCGCCATTGCTCGGTCTACGGCGGTCTACGCCGCATCCTCAAGACTCATCCTGACTTTGCGCCCAAGCGCCGACGCAATGTTGACCAGTGCGTCAAGCGAAAACCGCGAAATCCGCCCGCGCAGCAAGTCGTTGATGCGCGGCTGCGTAACTCCGCACCGCTTCGCCGCTTCGGCCTGAGTCCACCCATTCTTCTTGACGATTGCCTCGATCCTCATCATGAGATCGGAGCGCAGCGTCAGGTTCGCTGCCTCTTCCGGTGTGTCGGCAAGTGCATCCCAAACATTTTCGAATCCTTCAAACTTAGGTTAGGTTGCCGCGCGAAGTCTAGAGGCACGGCGCCCTACGTATGCCAGTTGTACCCGGGCGGGCCGGCCGTGACCATGCCGCTCTTCTGGCGGCCGTGGATGTACCAGCAGCACCACGCGGTTTCAAACGGCTGCTTGCCTTCGGGCGCACGTAAGTCTATATAGGTAACGTTTCCGAAGAGATAGATTTTGCGCTCCCACTCCTCCACGCGGCGCAAGTCTTCATTGGTGAGGCAAACCGATTTCACATCCTCGCGGCGGAAGGATCGGAGCACAGTGGACTCGCCCGGCAGCAGGACGACGGGAATGCGCGGCGGAGCCGGCTCGCTTTTGAACGTGGGAGATGGCGGCAATTGCGCATCGTCCTGCGCAATCGCAAAGTCATCGACCAGCGTGACGATTCTGGTGGGGCTGCGCCCTCGATTCGTGGCCACGATCGAAAACTTGTCGCCTGGACCGGGCTCGGCCTCGGCGGAGACGACGAGCCAGGGCCGTTGCGCCAGCGCCTGGGCCTCGGCATACATCAGTGCTGCTTTGGCGCTTTCGGCCGCTGACTGGGCAACGGATTCGTTCAGCCGTGTCTGGCGCTCGATCTTGCGCAGCAGGGAAATCGCGAGCAGGATTCCCGCGTAGGCGATCAGGACGAGAATCAGATTTGCCGCCCAACTGATGCGTTCCTGCAGGGGCCACGGCGCGGGAGCCGGCGCCGGAGTGGCGATGGTGATGTGCGGTTGAGGCGCATCGCAGGCACCGCCCTGGCAGTTGGTGAGCGAAGCAGGATTGGTCTGGTCGGATAGTACGCGCCGGGCGCGGCGGGCGAAGCGGCATTGGGCGAACCTGGCGCGGCCGGATTCGAAACTCCAGGCGCAGTCGCGGCGGGAGCAACTGGAGACGGCTTGCCGGCATGAGCTGGCGAGGACGAATTGCCGGCCTGTGCGCTTGCTGCAGGCGCCAGCGCGAGAGGAACCAATATGGCGGCGATCGCCAGATTTTTCAAGATCATGGCGTCAATTTAGCACGGCGCAGACTTGAAACTGTTCGGGAGTTGGCTCGCCAGAAAAACTTCGGTACCAAGCAAGTATCCTTGATCCACGTCCCCGAAGCGGCGCTCGGGAAAGGCCGGCCGAAGCAGATGGTCTGATTACTGAGCAGGCAGCCGAGTCGTATTGCTCAACCGGGCGGAGCCGCGTCACACGCCCACGGGAAAAGGCTTGGGGCTCGATTCTTCAGGGCTGACGCCGGTGCGCCAGCGCTCGAAGCGCCCCTGCAGAAGACTCATCAGGCCGGTGTACCAGTAGCCGGCAACAAAGAGGATCAGGAACGGTGCGGTAAAGAAATTGTTGTTGGTGAAGGTGTAGTAGATGGCGCCGGCGAAGTAGCAGCCCAGCAGCAGCTCGATCCAGGGGGCTAGCTTGAGCCGCTTGCGGTACTTGGCGGCCTGGGACTTCTCGCCCTTCCTGGCGACTCGATACTTGGGCGTGCGCACAAAGGCGCTCTTGATGCCAAATAGCGCTTCCATCACCGCCTTGGTGTTGGTCACGGTGAGTCCGATGCCGACGGCCATGAGGAACGGGAGATAGTAAAAGGTCTTCTTCCAGGTTTTAGGGTAGAGTTCGCGCTCGCTCATGACGTAGAAGACCGCGATGGAAAAAGTGGAAGCGGTGAATAGAGGCACATCGATAAGCAGCATCTGGAACCAGCCCTGGTAGAAGCGGCAGATCATGGCCGGGATGAGCAACGCCGACATGATGACCATGAGCGGATAGCTGAGATTGGCCGTGAGATGGTAGACGGACTCGATTTTGTTGCGGCGCGTAGTGCTGGAACGAAAGACGCTGGGCAGGATCTTGATGCTGGTTTGAATGAGGCCCTTGGCCCAGCGCGCCTGCTGGGTTTTGAAGGCGGTCATTTCGATGGGCAACTCCGAGGGACACTCGACGTCGGGCAGGTACTTGAACCTCCAGCCGGCCATTTGCGAGCGGTAGCTTAAGTCAGTGTCCTCAGTGAGTGTGTCGTGCTGCCAGCCGCCACCGTCGTAGATGGCCTGGCGGCGCCACATGCCGGCGGTGCCGTTGAAGTTGAAGAACTCGCCGGTGCGAACCCGTGCGCCGTGCTCCAGAACAAAGTGACCGTCGAGGAGGATGGCCTCGATCTGAGTCAAGATGCTGTAATCGCGGTTGAGGTGCGTCCAGCGGGTCTGCACCATGCCGATCTCCGGCTCGGCAAAGTGGTGGATGACCTTCATGAGCCAGTCGGGCGGAGGGACGAAGTCGGCGTCGAAGATGGCGATGAACTCGCCCTTTGCCACTTTGAGGCCCTCGCCAAGCGCTCCAGCCTTGAAGCCCTGGCGATTGGTGCGATGGATATAGACGATGTTGTGGCCCAGAGCGGCGTATCGGTCGACAATGGCGGAAGCGACCTGCTGAGTTTCGTCAATGGAGTCGTCGAGCACCTGGATCTCCAGCTTTTCGCGTGGATACTCCATGGCGCAAACGGCTTCGATGAGGCGGTCGATGACAAACTGCTCGTTAAAAATCGGCAACTGAACAGTGACCCGCGGCAACTCGTCAAAGTGGCGGGACGGATTGGGGTTGTAGTTCTTGCGGTACTTAAAGTACTGGTAGCAGAGGGTGTAGCGGTGAACGCCGTAGAAAGAGAGGAGAATCATTACCGCGAAGTAGGGCAGAAGCATTGACGCATCAAAGAGGTTCCAGTGGTAGAGCCCCCTGAACGTCTGGTCGGCGTACTGCATTTCCAGGTAGTGACGGAATCCGCTTTGCGGCGCAAATGCAAAAAACGCGGCGATCGGCCGCAGCAATCCCCCAGGCGGGCTTACGAAAGCAAGCAGAGGAGTGAATGACGCGGCAATCAGGGCATCAGCCTCCCGGGCCGGATATGTTTTATTGTACGCGAGCCCGAGAAGTGACGATGAGGCAGCTTCGCAGTGTGGCACGGCGTGGACGAGCCTGGAAACGGGCCTGATGATTGGGGGAGGTTGGTGGCCAGGGACGGGATTGAACCGCCGACGCCGGCCTTTTCAGGGCCGCGCTCTACCACTGAGCTACCTGGCCTCAGTCGAGACGTACAGCTATGCGCCGCGACGGACGAGGATTCGAGCGATGCCGGCGAAGGTAGGCGTATTCCACTTGCAGTGCGCTCAAAACAACCTGATCAGTATACCAACTCCGGATTACCGGGCCAAGCCGCAGAGACGCCACGGGATGCGGTCGGAGTGGGCTACACTGGAGAGCAATTATGCGGAGCCGTATTGCTTTTCGTGTGTTGCAAATTGCCGGAATCGCTGCGATGGCGGCGCTGGCTGGGTGCGGCCCGAGACCGAACGAACAGGGCGTGCCGACGAGAGCCGAGGCACGGACCGGGTTGATTTACGAGGCCAACCTGCACCAGGGACCGGAGACACTGCGGGCGTTTCTTACCGGCTTCCCGAAGGGCGCCGATCTGCATGTGCATCTTAGCGGCGCGGTGTACGCCGAGACCTTCATCCGCGACGCCGGCGAGGACGGACTTTGCGTAGACACGGTCGCGCTGAGCTTTGCCAAGCCGCCGTGTCGGGGAAAGCTGCTTCCGGCAAAGAAGTTTGAAGGGAACATGACCCCAGCGGACCAGGCGATCTACGACAAGCTGATTGACTCGTTCTCACTGCGCAGCTTTGTGGCGACGCCGGGATGGAGCGGGCACGACCAGTTTTTCGCGACGTTTGGCCGATTTGGCGGATTGAGCAAGACGCATGTCGCGGAGTGGGTTGACGAAGTTGCGAACCGGGCCGCGGCTGAGAATAACCAGTACCTGGAGCTGATGGAGACGCCATCGTTCAGCCACGCGAAGCAGATTGCGGAGGCGATCGGATGGAACGCGAAGCTGGCGGAGGGCGATCGGCAGGCGTTTGCGCAGTTCCGGCAGGCTCTGCTGGACAAGGGATTGCGCGACGAAGTGGCAGCCGGCCTCGACGAAGCGCGCCAAGCCGAGACCGGGCGAAGGCAAATGGAGCACTGCGGAACGGCGGAGGCGGCGCCTGCGTGCCAGGTTGAAGATCCGCTATCTCTACCAGGTATTGCGCGAAGAGCCGCCGGAACAGGTGTTTGCGCAGGCGTTGCTGGGGTTTGAGACGGTGCAGGCGAGCATGAATGCCAAGGACGATCTGTGGGTGGGGATCAACCTTGTGCAACCCGAGGACGGCTACATTTCCATGCGCGATTACACGCTGCAGATGAAGATGCTGGACTATCTGCACTCGGTTTATCCTGAGGTGCACATTTCCCTGCACGCCGGAGAGCTGGCGCCGGGGCTGGTGCCGCCGGAGGGGCTGCGCTTTCACATCCGGCAAGCGATCGGTCTGGGGCACGCGGAGCGGATTGGGCACGGGGTGGACGTGATGTACGAGGACCGGGCGCGGGATCTGCTGACGGAGATGGCGGCGCGGCATGTGATGGTGGAGATTAACCTGAGCTCAAACGAGGGAATCCTGGATGTTGAGGGAAACGAGCATCCGTTTCCGGTGTACCGCTCAGCGCATGTGCCGGTGGCGCTCTCGACCGACGATGAGGGCGTGAGCCGCATCGACCTCACGCATGAGTATGTGCGGGCGGCGATCGATTACGGGCTGACCTACAGAGACTTGAAGCAACTGGCGCGGACGGGGATGGAGCACGATTTTCTTCCCGGCGCGAGTTTGTGGGCCAAGCCCGACCAGTTTAGCGCGCCGGTGAGCGCCTGCAAGGGAGAAACGCTGGGCGGAGACAAGCCCTCCGATGCGTGCAAGGAATTTCTGGACGGCAGCGAAAAGGCCGCGGCGCAGTGGGAGCTGGAGCGGCGGTTCAGGGCGTTCGAAGCCAATTTCCAGGGGCCGGGATACGACAGGTTGCTGCATGGACAATGAGCGGATCCGCGAGATTTGCCTGTCGCTGATCGGCGCGATCTTCATGCTGCCGGCGCGAGCGTTCCGGGCGGTTTGAGAAAGCAAGCCTTCTCGACATCCCTCTTAGCGATGCATTAGCGTGAGCCTATAGCTTTTTCGCCAGACCGGGTCTGGAAAAACTTCGCTTGCGGCCGTGCATGGCGGGCAGTGGGCAAAAAAGTGCTCAGGAATCAGGAAACGCAGTGCTGTGAATAACGTCATTCTGTCTATGGGATCAATAAGCGGAAGATCGATGCGGAGGGTTTTGCCCGTAGCGCTGGCAGTGTTGTCGCTTGTTGCGCCGCCGGCGGCGCGGACGCAAACCGGCGAACAGGATGCCGCGAAGAATGCGGCGCAGGCGCGGGCCGTGCTGAACGCAATGGTGCAGGCGCTCGGGGGGCAGGCATGGCTGAATATGCAAAATATGGAACGGGAGGGACACGTCGCCGCGTTTTTCCAGGGCAATCCGGACTTGGGCACGGAGGAGTATTTCGAATACCACCAATGGCCCGACCATGACCGCATTGAGATGACCAAGCACCGTGATGTGGTGGAATTCATTATCGGACGGCAGGGCTGGGAGGTGACCTATCGCGGCAAGAAAGCGATGGACAAGGACAGTTTGAGCGACTACCTGCGGAGGCGCGACCACTCCATTGAGACGGCGGTAAAGGTGTGGTTGAAGGACCCAAACACGATCGTGATCTACGAGGGAGAGCACATGGCCGAGCGGCACCTGGCCGAACAAGTGACGCTGATCTCGCCCCAGAACGAGGCCATCACCATCCTGCTGGATGTGCAGACGCATCTGCCGCTCGAGAGCTCTTTCCAGTGGCGCGACCCCGTGTACCATGACAAAGACACCTACGCCGAGGAGTACGACGACTACCACACGATCGACGGTATCCCAACCCCGTTCACCATTACGCGCCTGAAAGACGGCGACACGGTCCGCCAATACTACGTGACGCGTGTGATCTTTAACCAGAACCTGCCCGCGGATTTCTGGGATCCGGATGCGGAGGCGCGGAAGGTACACAATAAGTAGAGACGCGCGGCGGACGGCGCACAAATCATTCCTCCCGGGGCGCATTGATATTTATAATCCGAGCGAGCGTTCATCGCCTTTCCCTACCGCTCCGAGGAGCCGCAGAATGACGTTTACCATTCAGGAAATCATGGATTTCCTGCCCCACCGGTACCCTTTTCTTCTTATCGACCGCGTGCTCGAGTTTGAGCCCCAGAAGCGGCTCGTCGCCATCAAGAACGTGACCATGAATGAACCTTTCTTCCAGGGCCACTTCCCCGGCTACCCCATCATGCCCGGCGTGCTGGTAGTGGAAGCAATGGCCCAGGCCGGGGCCCTGATTATGCTCTCCGAGATTGGCGATCGGGAGAAGAAGCTGGCGGTCTTTACGGGCATCGAAAAGGCCAAGTTCCGCCGGCCCATCACGCCGGGCGACCAGATCCGGATCGAAGTGAACGTGCTGGCGTTCCGGTCGCGCGCGGGGCGCATCGAGGGCAGGGCCACGGTTGAGGGCAAGATGGCGTGCGAGGCGACCTTGACCTGTGCGGTGGTGACGAGGGAACGTGAGCAGCGCGCGCACGGAGATAAGCCGCCGGAAGGACCGACGCCCGAGGATCCTGCCGGGCCGCCAACGGAGACGGCGTGAGCATTCATTCCAGCGCGATTGTTGCCGCCGGAGCACGGGTTCCGGAGTCGTGCACAATCGGGCCCTTTTGCACCATCGGGCCTGAGGTCGTGCTGGGCGAAAATTGCACGCTGATTTCGCACGTGGCGATCGACGGGCGGACCAGGATCGGTGCGCGGAACGTTTTTTATCCGTTCGGTGCGATTGGATTGGCGCCGCAGGACCTGAAATACAACGGTGAGGCGACCGAGACCGAGATTGGCGACGCCAACACCATCCGCGAGTGCGTGACCATCAGCCGGGGAACGACGGGCGGCGGCGGCGTCACGCGGCTAGGCTCCGGCAACTTGCTGATGGCCTACGTGCACATTGGCCACGACAGCCAGGTGGGCTCGAACTGCATTCTGGCCAACAACGCAACGCTGGCAGGGCATGTAATCATCGAGGACCATGTGACCCTGGGCGCGTTTTGCCCCGTGCACCAGCACTGCACGGTAGGCGCGTACTCCTTTATCGGCGGAGGAACGATTGTGACCCAGGACGTGTTGCCTTTCTCGCTGACCTCATCGCGGCGCGAAAATAAAGCATTCGGAATCAATAAGATCGGTCTGGAGCGGAGGGGGTTCTCGCCGGAACGGCTGCAGCAACTGCAGAGGGCCTACCGGCTGCTGTTGGCAGCCAAGCTGAACACGGCGCAGGCGCTTGAAAAGATGCGTGCGCTAATCGGCGAGAATGTTGCTGGCGACGACGTGGCCGTGCTGGTCAACTTCATCGAGCGCTCGAAGCGCGGGGTGATCAAGTAAGTATGAAGCTCGGCCTGATTGCCGGCAATGGCCGCTTTCCGTTTCTGCTGCTCGATGCGGCGCGGGCGGAGGGGCTCGAAGTTGTCGTCGTCGCCATCAAAGAGGAAACCGACGCGGAGATTGATCGCCGCGCCGAGTCGGACTCCGGAATTACCGTGCACTGGCTCTCGCTCGGCGAGCTTTCCCGCCTGATCGAGACTTTCCAAAAAGCCGGAGTCGCAAAGGCCGTAATGGCCGGGCAGGTGAAGCACAAGCAGATTTTCTCGAGCATCCGGCCCGACTGGCGGCTCGCCAAGCTGCTGCTGAATCTGAGGACGCGGTCGACTGATGCGCTGCTCGGCGCGGTGGCCAAGGTGCTCGGCGACGAGGGGATCGAGCTGATCAGCTCGACGGCGTTTCTGGAGCCGCTGCTGGCCGAGGAGGGCGTGCTGACCGAGCGCGCGCCCGACGAAGAGGAGTGCAAGAACATTGAGTATGGGCTGGGCGTGGCGCGGGCGCTGGCCGGGTTCGATATTGGGCAGACGGTGGTGGTGGCGGCGCAGGCCTGCGTGGCCGTGGAAGCAATGGAGGGCACGGACGCTACAATCGAGCGGGCTGGGCAGCTAATGAGGTCTCTCGATGGCGAGGATTCAACCCTTGAGCGCAGGCTGACCGTCGTCAAGGTGGCCAAACCCAACCAGGACATGCGATTCGATGTGCCGGTGATCGGTCAGGCGACGATAGAGACCATGGTTCGCGCCGAGGCAAGCTGCCTTTCGATTCAGGCCGGGCGGACGCTGCTGTTTGACCGAGATACGGTGCTTAAGCGCGCCAGCGAGGCCGGAATTGCCATCGTGGCGGCGCGGCGGTGATATACATTGGTCAGTGGTCAGTGGTCAGCAACTGCCGTTTAGCGAAAGTTCTTTTCTCCGGTCCGTGTTTGGCTTTTAAGTCCCCAAACCCTGAGTCCCTCAGGTCCTGCTTCCCAGGAGGTTCGCTATGAATAAGTTTGTTCTGATCGGTTTAGCGGTGCTGGCGGTTGCCGCAGCGCCGTTCTTTTTGGCGCGCGCCGATAACGACGCGATGCCCGCCGTAGGCCAGGTCGCGCCCACATTTACGCTGCCCTCGCAAACCGGCGAGCAGATCTCGCTCGATAGCTATCGCGGCAAGTGGGTCGTTCTTTATTTCTATCCCAAGGACATGACCACGGGCTGCACCATTGAGGCGCACAAGTTCCAGGACGCGCTGCCGCAATTCGAGGCCAAGCATGCCGTGATCCTGGGAGTGAGCGTGGACACGGTCGACAGCCATAAGCAGTTCTGCACCAAAGATGGCCTGACCTTCCACTTGCTTGCCGATCCCGGCCACAAGGTGGTCAGCGAATATGGATCTCTGGGCGGATTTGCGGGTATCGTGATCGCCAACCGCAACACGTTCCTGATCGATCCGCATGGCAAGATCGTTAAGGTGTGGGTAAAGGTGAATCCGCAGACCGCGGCATCAGACGTGCTGGCCGCGATTCCCTAGAGCCTGTTATTTACTTTCGCACCGGCGGCGTTGCGAGCGGAAATCCGGCCAGAATCGGGGCCCCCACGGATAGGTCTTCGTCCGTGGGGTGGAGACGAGGCGGAGGCCGAAGGCTTTGGTGGCTCCAAGGTCGAGGCCGACAACGAAGCATGGCCGGATTTGCGCCGCAACCCGAAGGGCTGGGGCCAATTTCCCTCATTTCTTTGTCGCTCGTCGCTCGCAGACACCCGGTATGCTTCGCTCCTCGCTTCTCGAACTGAGAAAAATTGGCTCCCAGCGCCACCCGCGGGAAAGTGAATAACAGGCTCTAGGCCTTTTAAGCGGGCATAACAAAAGGCCCAGCGCTATGCCGGGCCTTTGCTTTGCTGGTGTGCGGCGGGCATGTGACTGCACAAGGCCAGCCCCGACCACTGAAATCAGGATCGGCGCGCCGCGCACTCATCGCACCCGCAGAAGGCGAAGTCTACTACTTCTTCTTCGACTTCTTCTTTGCAGCCTTCTTGGCGGCCTTCTTCTTGACCACCTTCTTTGCCGCTTTCCTGGCCGGAGCCTTCTTTTTCGCGACCTTCCTGGCAGCCTTCTTCTTGGCTACCTTCTTGGCCGCTTTCCTGGCCGGAGCCTTCTTCTTCGCACTTCTTGCGCTTTCTTGGCGGGAGCTTTTTTGGCTGCCTTCTTTGCCGGAGCCTTTTTCTTTGCTGCTTTCTTGGCCGGGGCCTTCTTCGCTGCCTTTTTCACCGGCGCCTTTTTAGGCGCAGCGGGCTTTTGGACGATCGCAACCACCACCTCTTCGGCGATCACTTCGTCGTCATCTGAGGAGGTAAGGATGTCGGCGGTTTCCAACTCATCTTCCTCGTCAGCAAAGGCATCGACCTGACCGGAGCCCAGGTCGCCCGGCTTCCCAAAGGGGTCGCCGTCACTCATCGCGTACATCCTGAACACTTCATCCATCCTATTGCCTCCAGCGGATCGCCGCTGATCAAAGTGTGTTTCAAAATCGCAGAGCGCACAAATAGGTATTGCTCGCGCAAGCAGATTGTAGCCTTAGCTTGCCCAGAAATACAAGCAAAACGCAAGCGTGGAATCGGGTTTGCGGCGGATTTTTCTTATTGCGAGGCCTTGGCGAGGCCGGTGGACTTGTGCGTGGCGCTTCTGCTGGCTCTGGAGCCGGTTCTGGCGGCGCGGGATGAACCCTTGCCGGGCGCTGACCCGGCACGCTTGTGCTCCGGCGACGCATGGCCGGACCTGGATGCCCGGGAACTGCGGACGGGCGGTGGATCCAGCCCTTGCGCCGGTGGCGCCCCTGCGGCGATGTGACCTGGATGCGCCGGCCAGCGTGGGCTCGGCTACGTGCAGGCGGCGGCCGGGCGGAACTCGGATGCCGGAGGGAATCCCGTTCCATCGCCGCAGTTGGCTGAGCGAGACGCCGAACCGGTCGGCGATGGTGATCAGGGTGTCGCCGCGGCGAACGATATAAAGCCGGGTGCGAGCCATGAGCTCAGGGGTGGGCGCCACGGGCACGACCAGCGCCGATACGCCTGCGATGCTGTCGCCGGGGCCAAGCTGATTGGCGCTGGCGAGCTCGGCCGCCGGAACCCGGTACTCTTCCGCCACTGAGGCTAGCGTGTCTCCCGCGGCCACCGGGTGGTAGCGCCAGGAATTGCGCTTGTCTTCGGGGATCAGGCCCACGCGTTCGTTGAAGAGCGTGGCCGTGCCGGCGGGCAGGTGCAGGTCAAAGGAGGTGTCGGGCGGAGTAACCATGCGCAGAAGACTGGGATTGAGGGCCTCGATCTCGTCGACGGGCGCGCCCACGAGGTCGGAGACAAGGCGCAGATCGATGGAGTAGCTGACGGTGACCGTGTCGGTCAGGACTGGCGGATCGAGAGTGAGGTCGTCGAAGCCGTACTGGGCGGGATGGTTGGCGATGATGATGGCGGCCAGAATCTCGGGCACGTAGTTCTGGGTCTCGCGGGGCAATTCGTTGCGCTTGTAGAGCTCCCAGAAGTCAGCGTAGCCGGTCTTCTGTACGGCGCGCTGAATGTTGCCCGCGCCATGATCGTAAGCGGCCATAGCCAGGTACCAGTCGCCAAGCTCGCCATAGAGGAACTTCATGTAACGTGCGTAGGCGCGCGTGGACTTCTCGGGATCGAAGCGCTCGTCGACGTAGGCGTTGCGGGTCAGGCCGTAGTAGGGGCCGGGCATGAACTGCCACATGCCTCCGGCGCGGGAGCGGCGATTGACCGCCTGCGGCTGAAATCCCGATTCCGCCACGGCGAGGTAGATCAGGTCCTGCGGCACGCCTTCTTCAGCCAGAATGCGCTGAATCATCGCCTTGTAATGTCCGGCGCGCTCAAAGGAGTGCAGAAGCGTATTGTGGCCCTTTTGCGTGTTGGCGAAGAAGTTGATGTACGAGGCCACATAATCGTTCACCATCAGCGGCAGGTCGGATTTGGTGGTGGCCAGGTCGGCTGTGGCTTTGGCCACCAGGTTGGGATCCACCGCGAAGGTGACGTCGCTGGCGGCTTCTGAAGGCGTGATCTCTTCCTTGGGCACAAAGCCGTTGCCCTGCTTGAGGGCCTCCATCTCCAGGACATTCACCTGATCGACAATCTTGTCGAACTCGTCGCTCAACTCGGGGATGGCGCGGATGTCGAGGCCGCTGGAAAGCATCAGATCGACGGCGTGATCGAACTGAACCTTGGCGTCGGCGAGCATTCCCTTCTGGTAGTCGGCGTCGCCGCGGGCATAGGCCATCTCGACCTGTTCGATGAGCACGTGGACGTGCTGTTCTTCGGCAGTGGGAGGCGCAGGCGCTGCCGGAGCGGCCGCCTGTGGCGAGGTTGTGGCGGGCAAGACCGGCGCTGTGGCTTGTTTGGACTGTGCGGCTGCGTTCCTTGCGGATTGGCGGGGCGCGCAACCGGCGAGAGTAAGCCCCAGCAGGACAACTCCCGCGATCAGGCAGCACTGGAGCAACCGATTCCCGCGCATGCACACGAAAAGACGCAACCAGCCGGACGAATGTGACACCGCAGAGGGCACTATGCCGATGATAAGCTATGCCATGGAGGACGAGCCGCGGCGGGCACGCCGCAGTTGCGCATTGTATTCCTAAAGCAAACCCTCCTGGAAGCCCTCCCATGGACGCCCGTTTCCTTCGCAACTTCGCGATCATCGCGCACATCGACCACGGCAAGTCGACGCTGAGCGACCGGCTGCTGGAACTGACAGGCGCTGTGACGGGGCGCGAAATGCAAGCCCAAATCCTGGATGATATGGACCTGGAGCGGGAGCGCGGCATCACCATCAAGGCGCACGCCGTGCGCATGATGTACAAAGCGCTCGACGGCAACACCTACCAGCTGAACCTGATCGATACGCCCGGCCATGTGGACTTCAGCTATGAGGTCTCGCGCTCGCTGGCATCGTGCGAGGGCGCGCTGCTGGTGGTGGACGCGAGTCAGGGTGTGGAGGCCCAGACGCTCGCAAACGCCTACCTGGCCATCAATCACGGCCTTGAAGTCATTTCCGTCATCAACAAGATCGATCTGCCGTCAGCGGACATCCTGCGCACCCAGGAGGCGATCGAACAGGCAGTTGGCCTGGACGCGACGGACGCGATCCCGGTGAGCGCCAAGACCGGCCAGGGCGTAGACGAGGTGCTGGAAGCGATTGTGCATCGGCTCCCCGCCCCCAAAGGCGATCCCGATGCACCGCTGCAGGCTTTGATCTTTGACTCATGGTTCGATGCGTACCGCGGCGTGATCGTTCTGGTGCGTGTGATGCAGGGGACGATGCGCAAGGGGCAGCGCATCCGGCTGATGTGGAACGGAAGCTCGCACGAAATCGACTCAATGGGCGTGCTTTGCCCCAAGCCGGTGGAGATAAACGAGCTCGCGGCGGGCGAGGTGGGATTTTTCGCTGCCACGATAAAAAATGTGGCCGATACCAGGATCGGCGACACAGTCACCGACGACGCGCGCGCAGCCGATATGGCTCTGCCCGGTTTTGAAGACATCAAGCCGATGGTCTTCTCCGGGCTCTACACAGTGGACGCGCACGAGCACACCCTGCTCCGGGATGCTCTCGAGAAACTGCGCCTGAACGATTCGTCATTCTTCTTCGAGCCGGAAAGCTCGGTAGCGTTGGGCTTCGGCTTCCGCTGCGGGTTTCTGGGGCTGCTGCACATGGAGATCATCCAGGAGCGGCTGGAGCGCGAATACGAGCTCGACCTGATTACCACCGCGCCGGGCGTGCGCTACCACATCACGCTGACTGACGGAAAAGAGATCGAAGTCGACAATCCTTCGCGCTGGCCCGAGCCGCAGAGCATCGCCGGCATCCGCGAGCCGGTGATCGCGGCAAAGATTCTTACTAACGAGGAGTATGTCGGCGGCATCTTCAAGCTCGTCGAAGAGAAGCGCGGCAAGCAACTCAACTTTGAGTACGTCACGCCCACGCGCGTGATGCTCACTTACGAGCTGCCCCTGAACGAGATCGTGCTGGACTTTTACGACCGGCTGAAGTCGATCTCCCGAGGGTACGCATCGCTCGATTATCAGTTGGCCGGCGAGTGGGAATCGCCGATGGTGAAGCTGGATGTGCTGGTGTCGGGCGAGCCGGTCGACGCACTGTCAATCATCGTGCACCGGGATCACGCCTATGAGCGCGGGCGGGCGCTGGTGTCGAAGATGCGCGAGCTCATCCCGCGGCAGCAGTTCGAAGTGGCGATTCAGGCGGCTATCGGGGCCAAGGTCATCGCACGCGAGACGGTGAGCGCGCTGCGCAAGAATGTGCTGGCCAAGTGCTACGGCGGCGACATTACGCGCAAGCGCAAACTGCTGGAAAAGCAAAAAGAGGGCAAAAAACGCATGAAACGGATCGGCAAGGTCGACATTCCGCAGGAGGCGTTCCTGGCCGTGTTGCGCGTAGGCGAAGACCAGCAAAAATGATGCCAAAGACTTCGCTGTCAGCGATTCATGTTACAGAAAATTCATGACCGTCTGTGGAAACCGGACAAGAGCGGCAGAGGGGCGATGATTACGGCTGTTGCCCGAGCAGCTGAAAAATCATACGGAAAGGCACGTTCAAAAACAAGGGGTTAGGCCCGGTATCAGAGTGGGACACAGGCTGACAAGAGGGGAATTTCAGGTTTTTTCTGAGGGTTCCCAGGGGAAATCCACAAAATTTTCCACAGACGCCGTCACGCACAGAGGAAACTCGCGGGCCGCACAAAGGCCCCGGCATGCGGGGCCCTTATGGCTGCTGTTGCGCCTCAGCGCTCTCGAAGCTTGGGTGCCGACGTGGCTGGCCTTGGCCTTGGCGCATTGGCGGCGGGCTGGGACGGCGGAGCCGGAACGCCCGACTTAAGGTTGTACGCGTCGATAACGGCCTTGGTGATGTTGGTATTGCCGGCGGCGTAGAGAACGGGTGACTGTTGCTGCGATATATCGAGAATCAGCGTGAACCCCTGTTGCTCGGCGTAGGACTGCATAACGTCGTACACCTTTGAAGCCAGGTTCTGGTAGAGGTCGCTCATATCCTGCTGGAAGTCGTTCCGGGCGTCTTCCGTGTCGCGGTCAAGCTGCTTCTTTTTGTCGCTAATGACCTTGCTGCGGTTGTCGCGTTCCGCCTGGCTTAGGCTGGCTCCCTGGGCCTGCAAATCCTTGGTCAGGCCGTCGACCTGATCGCTCAGGGATTTGAGGGCGGCCTCTTTGGGCGCGTATTTCTTTTGCAGATCTGCGAATTCGCGCTGGCCCTCGTTGGTTTGGGCCACAGCCACCTGAAAAGACACGACGGCAATTTTCGCTGGAGTGGCGGCGGGCGCCGAAGCGGCGGGCGCGGCCGGTGTTTGGGCAGCGGCGCTCAGGACCAAGCCTGAGGCCAGCAGGAAGACAGGTATCAGCGAACGATTCATTTGATTCGAAAACTCCTTCGGAATTCCTGTTCGGCTCCTCAGTTAGACGCAAAGGCGTGCACGAATCTTCTGACCAACCTCACGGCTTTTCCACGGAAACTCCGCGCCGGACGGTGCGGGGTCTGAAAAGTGCGCGAACGGAGACGTCAGCAGGAACTAGGGGAATTATACAGTGAACAGGGAAGCATGAACAGCAGACAAAGGGCGGTTTGACACCGCCCTGGAGCCTGACGCGCCGGCTCAGTGCGATGACGCGGGCTGCGGTTGAGGAGCATCCACGGCAGGCTGGCTTGCCCCCGCTCCCTGGGCAGGAGGCGCCGGTATACCCGACTTCTCGTTGTAGGCATCGATGACGGTCTTGGTAATGTCTGTAGAGGGCACGGCATAGAGCACGCTGGCACTCTGCTGGTCGCCCGCGTCCAGCACCAGCGTGTAACCGTGCTTCTCCGCGTAGTCGGTCATCAGCGCGCCCACTTTGGCGGCAACATTATTCATTAATTGCTGCATGTCGCCCTGAAAGTCACTCTGCGCGTCCTGAGAATCGCGGTCCAACTGCTGCTTCTTCTCGTCAATGATATGGCCGCGGCTAACGCGTTCCTCTTCTCCCAACTGCGCGCCCTGAGCCTGCAACTGCTTGGTCAGGGTGTCGATTTGGTCGCTGAGGGCCTTCAGTTGCTGTCGCCTGGGATCATACTTCTTCTGTAAGTCGGCAAAGTCACGCTGGAACTCGTTGGTCTGGCTGACTGCAGCCTGAAAGGCGATGACCGCAACCTTGGCGGGGACGGCGACGGGCGCGGAAGAGGCCGCTCTTTGTGCGGACGGTGTGGCTGAGGTTTGGCCGCTGGCAGGAACCAGCGATGACAGGGAAAATAAAAGGGCAAACAATGGCAGACGCTTCATGCGAATTGACAACTCCTTCGGAATTCCTGCTTGCCGGTCCCATCTGCGCGGCTTGGGGAGACAGAACCCCGTAGAATGCGCTCGAGGCTCCGTCCGGCGTGAATCCTGCTCACAACGTACGCGCACAGATGCATCGCCGGGAACTAGACGCGATTATAGGGGGCCGGCAAGGGAGCGTCAAACTGGCGGCGCCATCGATAAGACGAATAGCGCATCCCGTTTCCTCGGCCTCGCCGCTGCGGCACGGAGAGTGGCCGTTGGCGATGCTTCTGGAGCCAGAGTTTGAGTTCGTCCGCGGCCGCGTAAGCCAGCCCGAGCCCACTTGAGCGGGTCCTCGAACACAGATCCTCCAGGGGCCGGACAACACTCAGGCCCCCCGGAAGAGCGAGCCGAAATTCGTTCCTTTCTCCCTTTGCGGCTGTTAAACAGCCTCTCAGAACGTGGTGGAAATGGTTAAGCGGAAAGTCTTGCGAGGCTCGTGGAAGATGTCCTGCGCACCGTAGGCCTGGATAGCTTGCTGGTAGGTAAAATCTCCGGCGCCGCCCGGCGGGAACATAGAGCGGGTGATCAACTCTGCCGAACAACTCAGCTGCTTCTGGCCCTGGTTCACGTCGTTGCAATAGGGTGTTTCATACAGGCGCAGCGGGTTGTAGGCATAGTAGAGGCGAAAGGGCGCATTAATGATGGGCATGAAGACCGAGAGCTCGGTGCCGAGGGACATGCGGGGAACGAAGTTAGTGCCCGCAACCGGGTGAATCTCGTCTTTGAATCCGACCTTGGAACCCGGGATGCCGCCCTGACAGGATCCGCTGTTGTAGACCGGGCAACCATAGAGCGGGGCGGTAAGTGAGGCAAAGCCCTCGGGGCTCTGGATCAACTGGCTGTGGTTGGTAGCGGAATCAATGCCGAAGTCGTCGAAGAATGCGAATGTGAACGGCCCGACGATGGGAATGCGGTACTCGGCGTTCGCGATCAGGTCGGCATCGCCGCCGATGGAGGCAATGCCATAGATCGGGAGTGGCACATAGATGCACTGGTTGTCTTCAGGGTTGGTCGGGTCGCGGGGAACACAACTGCCGTCGGGATTGGTGAGCTGGAAGTTGACCCGGGTGGGCACATAGCCGTAGGGTGTGGCGCCGCGCACGTCAAAGCCGCGCAATTGCATTTCGCCGCCGTCGTAAAAGCGGTTGGTTGGGCGGAGCCACTTCGCCGCCAAAGCCCTGGATGTAGCCCAACTGCGCGCGCACGCCCAGCACGTTGCGCCCTTCTTTCGAGGGGATCAGGTAGTGCATGGGAATGTATTGCTTGTACCCCACGATTGGGTTAATGTAGCGCTCGCTGCCCCAAATCCCGGCTGCCTGGACGAACGCGGTGTACTGCTTGCCGCCGCGTGGGCGGATCGGGTCGCTGACAGTGTCATAGACGTAGCTGAGCGAGATGTTGCTGTTGATGATGCCCGACAGCGGGTTCGACCCCTGAACTCCAGAGCGGAAGGCGATGGTCTGGAAAAAGGTTTGTGAAGCCGTGCTGAAGGCCGTAATAGCGGATTTAGTCCATGAGTAGGTCATGCCAATGCGCTGGAAGGCATGCTTCTTCAGCGGATAGCTAATCGAGAGATTGAGGCCGTCGGAGCCTACGTTGTAGTTCTGCGCCAGCGACTGTTCCGCTGCCGATAGATTGACCGAAGCTCCGGTGGTCGAGTAAGTCTTGGACGCGTTGTAGTCCTGCTTGTTATTAAAAACCTGGAATCCCACATTGATGGGGCGGTTGCGGACGTAAGGCTGCGTAAAGCCGAATACGAAGGAACGGCTGATGCTGCCCAGATTGGCCTGGAGGCTTAGGGTTTCTCCCAGGCCCAGGAAGTTGTTGGTGGAATAGTTGAGGCCCAAGAAGGCGCCGTTGAAACCGCTAACCCCGCCATTGACGGCGATGGAGTTTTTGCCCTTCTCCTTCACCTTCAAGAGCAGCTCGACGGTGCCGTTGTCGGGGTCCTGGTGAGCCTCCGAGTCCTGGTCGACTTTTAGCGGCTCGAAGTACTGCAACTGGTTGAGGCGAAGCAGGCTGTATTCCCAAAGCTGGGAGTTGTAGACCGAGCCTTCGTCGAGCATCAGTTCACGGCGGATGACCTTGTCGCGGGTGATTGTGTTGCCCTGGAACTCAATGCGCGAAACGAAAAACTGCTTGCCTTCGTCGATGTCGACCTTCAGCGATACGGTCTTCTTCTGGTCGTCATAACTGGGCGTGGGGATGGCGCCGAAGTTGATATAGCCGAGGCTGCCATACGCCTTTTTCAGGTTGTCTAGGCCCTTGCTAATCATCGTGGCGTTGAACCAGTCGCCGTCCTTGATGGGAAACGTGGCGCGCAGGGCCTTCACGTTGGTGAGTTGCTTGTTCCCCGTAAACGTGATTGAACCCAACCGGTAGCGACCACCCTCTTCAATCGTCAACTGAATGTCGATGCGCTTGCCGTTGTTCGGCCGGAAGGTGAACCAGTTCAGGCCGCCCTGGTCGCGAATCTGCGTCTTGGGCTGCTCCACGGCGGCGGCCGCATAGCCCTTGTCGCGATAGGCCTGGCGCACCCGCTCGGTGTCCTCTTCGAGCTTTGAAGAGTCGTAGGTCTGGGCGAACAGATTCTCAAAGATGATGGAATAGGGGATGCCGATGGGCTTGAGGTTCTTCATGGAGCGGCGCAGGTAAAGCGAACTGAGGTGCCGGTTGCCTACAAAGGTGATTTTGCCCACCTTCACCTCGGGACCTTCCTTGATATTGAAGGTAACTTGCACCGAAGCAGGCGGAACGGTCTTGACGTCGGTTTTGACGGTGGCAAACTGGTGCCCATGTTCGGCCAGGAGCTCCTTGATTACGTTTTCGGCTTGCTTGATCCTGGTGGGGTCGTACTGGCTCTCCACCGAGAGACCGACCTTCGCCTTTTTGAAGCCGTCCAGAATGTCGGAGTTGGTGATTGAGTTGTTGCCTTTATAGATGATGTCGCGGATCGTCGGCTTTTCGCGAACAAAGACGTCAAGGATGATGCCCTGCTCGGTATCTTCGCGCTCGATGCGCAGGTCCTCAAAATATCCGGTGTTCCAAAGGGAGTTAAAGTCCCGCTCGATGGAGATGGGGTCGTAGGTGTCGCCCGGATGGGTGAACATGCGGGCCAGGATTGTCTCCTTGGGAATGCGCCGGTTGCCGATGACCCGGATCTGATCGATCGTGTCGGGGGTCTGCGCCAGCGCTGCGCCGGCGATCGACGCCAGGGACAGCAGTATGAAGATGCGCGCCAAGCGCTTGACGGCGGATGCGGCACCGAAGATGGAAGTGTGCTTGATCTTCACCGGGTATATGCCCTGCGGCGAGCACAAAATCTCTTTCGTTCCATAGTTCGGCTTCACGAGAAGAATATGCACACCCTCAATCGCTGAAAATCCGGTCTTCCCCTGGAAATTATGGCCGTTCCTTAAGGAAAGATCGATTATATGGGACCGCGCCCACCCTCCCCAAACTTCCGGGGCCCCCGGGCGACAGGTTCTGCGTCGCTGGGGCAAAGAGCGCCCGACTCAACTCGGTCATTTAACCGGGTCCATGCCACAAATTCCCTGCCGCGCTCGCCGCCCGTAACAGGAATGAATCCCATTTTCTGGAATCCATCTCACAGTCTACCGGAACCAGGCGGCTTGTGATGCCTGAAGACTCCTCCGCACATGGCGGTATGCTCCTTAGACGCGCATCGTCGGCACAGGACACTCTCCGCCGGGCGATTGGTTTCGAAAGCCGAATCTTTTTCCGCCGTTGCCGCCTCTTATCAGAGTGGGATCTTTCCGGATGGCCGTTTTTCCCGCCTGGGTTCTCATCGTCTTTATCGATCAGCTACCATAGTAAGTTCCGTGAAACTTTGGACCGGACCTTTGCCGGCGAGCAATCCGGCCCGGAACCTGAGGAGCCGGCGCGGCCGGGGCCAGATCTGTAGGCGGCCCGGTTATCGGCCGTAGTTGATGGCAGATCGGTTGCAGGCCTAGCTACCATCAGGACGCCGGCCAAGGAGCAAATACCAGCCCTATGATGTGGATTGTCCGGCTTGCGCTGCGACGGCCTTATACCTTTGTCGTCTTCGCGCTGCTGATCTTAATTCTTGGCGTGTTCAGCATCGAGTCGATGCCGACGGATATCTTTCCCAACATCGATATTCCGGTGGTGACCGTCGTGTGGTTTTACGGCGGTCTCTCCGCCGATCAGATGGCCAACCGCATTGTGACCAACGCCGAGCGCGGAATGACCACAACGGTCAACGACATCGACCACATCGAATCGCAATCGCTGGTGGGCATTGGGCTCATCAAAGTTTTTTTTCATCCCCATGTGAATATCGGCCAGGCTGTGGCCGAGGTGACCGCGATCAGCCAGGTGGAGTTGCGAACGCTTCCGCCAGGCACGACCCCACCGTTCATCATTCAGTACAACGCTTCCAGTGTTCCGGTCCTGCAGCTGGGCCTCTCCGGGCCGGGCCTGAACGAGCAGCAGTTGAACGACATGGCCACCCAAACCATCCGAGTTTCTCTGGCTACGGTCGAAGGCGCGCAAACGCCGTACCCGTATGGCGGCAAGCAGCGAGAGATCATGGTGGATCTGAACCTGCACGCGCTCCAGGCCAGGGGGCTGTCACCAGCCGACGTGGTGAACGCCATCACCGCGCAAAACGTGATCGCGCCTTCCGGCACCATCAAACTCGATCGCTTCGAGTATCAGGTGGAAACCAACTCCGCGCCGTCGGTGCTTGAGGCGCTGGATAACATGCCGGTCAAAACGGTGAACGGAGCAACGATCTACATTCGCGATGTGGCCCACGTGCGCGACGGCAATCCGCCGCAGACAAACATTGTGCGTGTCGACGGCCGCCGCGCCATCCTGATGAACGTCCTCAAGACCGGCTCGGCCTCGACGCTGGACATCATCAAGGATGTCCGCGGCATAATCTCCAGTCCCGGCCTGAAGGGCCAGCTGCCTCCGCAGTTAAAAATTTCCACCCTGTCCGATCAGTCGATCTTTGTCCGCGGCGCCATCAGCGGAGTGGCGCGCGAGGGCATCGTTGCGGCCTGTCTGACCGCGACGATGATCCTTATTTTCCTGGGCAGTTGGCGGTCGACGCTCATCATCGCCGTCTCCATTCCGCTTTCCATTCTTTGCTCCCTCATCCTGCTCTACGCGCTGCACGAAACCATCAACATCATGACTCTCGGGGGGCTGGCGCTTGCCGTGGGCATCCTGGTTGACGATGCCACGGTAGAAATCGAAAACATCAATCGAAACCTCGAGACAGGCAAGGAGATTGAGCAGGCGATCCTCGACGGCGCGGCGCAGATTGCCACTCCGGCTTTCGTCTCAACTCTCGCCATCTGCATCGTCTTTGTGCCCATGTTCCTGTTGAGCGGGGTGGCGCGCTACCTGTTTGTTCCGCTGGCTGAAGCGGTGGTCTTCGCCATGCTGGCCAGCTATTTTCTTTCGCGCACCGTGGTGCCCACCATGGCGCGCTACCTGCTCAAGGAGCATGACGACGCGGAAGTGGCGAGACGGCAGCACAGCCGCAATCCATTCACCCGCTTTCAGGTTGGGTTCGAGCACGGTTTCGAGCGATTTCGCCACGGCTACCTGCGCTTGCTCACGCTATGCGTCGATCACTCGGGAATCTTTCTGATTCTTTTCCTGGCCTTTGCGGTAGCGTCATTGGGATTGACGCCCGAGCTGGGGCAGGACTTTTTTCCGTCCGTCGATTCCGGCGAGTTCACGATTCACCTCCGCGCCCACACCGGCACGCGCATTGAGGAGACAGCCGCGCTTTGTGATCGCGTGGAGCAGACGATCCGCCAACAGATCCCGGCGAACGAGCTGGTAACGATCATGGACAACATCGGGCTGCCATATTCGGCGCTGAATCTTTCCTACTCCACCTCGGCGCCAGTGGGCCCCTCCGATGCGGACATTCAGGTTCAGTTGAGCCGGAACCATCACCCCAGCGAGATGTACGTTGAGCGTCTGCGGCAAGTGCTGGCCCGCGATTACCCCGGCGTCACGTTTTACGCTGTGCCGGTGGATATCGTGACCCAGATTCTCAATTTCGGGTTGGCAGCGCCCATCGATATTCAGATCGTCGGTCCCAATCTCTATGCGAATCGCGCGCTCGCCGAGCGCATGTTGAACGAAATCCGCTATGTTCCCGGCGCGGCCGACGCGCGCATCCAGCAGCCGTTCAATTATCCCAATTTGACGGTCAACGTGGATCGCACCCGCGCCGAGGCCACCGGCCTGACGCAACAGAATGTGGCCCAGAGCCTGCTGGTGGCGCTCAGCGGCAGCTTCCAGACCAGCCCGAACTTCTACCTCGATCCCCGCAACGGTGTTTCTTACAATATCGCCATTCAAGCGCCGCAGTACCGGATGGACACCATGGCGGAGCTGAAGGGCCTTCCCATCACGAGCTCCGCCACGAACGCGGACATGACGCAGCCTTCCACCAGCACCTCCACCGGCGCGCCCGGAGCGTCTCCGCTGGGCAGCGTTGCCCCGGCCGAAACTCCCGGGGCCGCAACCGCTGCGCCGGGCGCTCCCAAGGCGCAGCAGGTATTGAGCAATGTTGCTTCCATTGTTCCCGGCGCCGAGCAGGGCGAAATCAGTCACTATGACGTGCAGCCGGTGATCGACATCTACACCAACGTGGAAGGAACAGATTTGGGCAGCGTGACCCGAGCCACGGAGAAAATTGTCGCCCGTCACCAGAAGGACCTGCCCCGCGGCTCACAATTCATCTTTCGTGGCCAAAGTGCGACGATGTATAAGTCCTACTTCGGGCTGTTAAGCGGCCTGGCTTTTTCCATCCTGCTGGTCTACTTGCTCATCGTGGTGAACTTCCAATCGTGGCTCGATCCCTTTCTCATCATTTCGGCGCTCCCGGCGGCGCTGGCAGGGATCGTTTGGTTCCTTTTCCTCACCGGGACGCGGCTGAGCGTGCCGGCGCTGACCGGCGCCATCATGTGCATGGGCGTGGCCACGGCCAACTCCATCCTGGTAGTGAGCTTTGCGCGCGAACAGATGGAGATTCTGGTGGGCGACGCGCGGCGCGCGGCGCTGAATGCCGGCTTTGTCCGCCTGCGTCCCGTGCTGATGACTGCCTTGGCCATGATCATCGGCATGGTGCCGATGGCGCTGGGGCTTGGCGATGGCGGTGAACAGAACGCGCCGCTCGGCCGCGCTGTGATCGGCGGTCTGTTGCTGGCCACGGTGGCCACGCTGTTTTTTGTGCCCGTTTTCTTCTCATTCATTCACGGCCGCATCGAGCGGCAGCGCATGCGCGACGACGAGGCCGATGCCGACCGATTCGATGAATTCGATGCCAGACCGGAGTAAATGCTCATGACCCAGGAACCGAATCCACGTTCTCAACCCGCAGCGGCAAGCCACGAAGCCGCTCCCGAGCAAGCTCCTATATCGCCGCGTAAGGCGATGGCTGGCGTTGCCGTGGTTCTGCTCGTACTGGCGGTTCTTGCGGCGGTTGGCATCCTTCGCCGCATGCACGCCGAGACGGTTCTAGCCGGGCGCACCGACGCCCTGGCCGCGCCCACGGTTGCTGTTGCGCCTGCTGAACTCGGCGCACCGATTGAGGAGCTCGTGCTCCCCGGCAATGTAACCGCCTATACTGATTCGCCCATCTACGCCCGCACCGATGGTTACCTGGTCCGCTGGTACTTCGACATTGGCGCCAAGGTGAAAAAGGGCGCGCTGCTGGCCGTGATCGATACTCCCGAGTTGGACAAGCAGGTGGCGCAGGCCGAGTCGGATCTGGCCACGGCCCAGGCGAACGCCAATATCGCGCGCATCCAGGCCCAGCGCTATTCAAGCCTTGTCAAATCCGACGCCGTCTCGCAGCAGGACACCGACACGTTTGTGAGCCAGGCTGCCGCCACCAAGGCAGCCGTACAGTCGGCTCAGGCCAATCTGCAGCGGCTGCGAGAACTGCAATCCTTCGAAAAGGTTTATGCGCCCTTCGACGGGGTCGTGACCGCGCGCGAGGTCGACACCGGCCAGTTGATCAGCTCCGGATCCGGACAGAGCGCCGGGACCGAGCTTTTTCACATGCAGGCGCTCGAGACGCTGCGCGTCTACACCAATGTTCCGCAGCTTTACTCGCAAACCATGAAGCGCGGAATGAAAGTCGGCCTCACCTTTCCCGAGTATCCGGGGAAAACCTTCGAAGGCACGCTGGTACGGACCGCCGACGCCATCGATCCCGTCAGCCGCACGCTCCTCGTGGAAATTGACGTAAACAACCGCTCCGGCGAGCTGATGCCCGGCGCGCTGGCTCAGGTTCACTTCAAGACGCCGCCTGCCGGGCCAACCTTCATCGTGCCCACCTCGGTGCTCATCTTCCGGCGTCAGGGTTTGCAGCTCGCGATTGTGAACCAAAGCAGCGAAGGCGCAGTCGCGCATTTGATTCCCGTTACCATCGGCGAGGACGACGGTGCCACAGTGCAGATCGTGACCGGCCTCAACCCGCAAGACAAAGTCATCCAGGATCCGCCCGACTCGTTGATCGACGGAGAAAAGGTGACGGTCGAAGCGTCGCAAAGCAGCGCGTTTGATACGGGAGGTCTCTGATCATGGCGGAGCGATCGCCAGGGGATCGTCCACCATCGCTGCGAACGGCGCGCTGCGGCCTGGTGCTGGGTGTGTCGTCGGCGCTCATTTTCCTGGCCGGCTGCAAGCCCGTCGGCCCGAACTACAATCGCCCCGGCTACAACGCGCCGCCGGCCTATAAGGAGACCGGCGCGTCGACCGTGGTCGTTCCCCCGCCCAATCCGCAAGGTGGCGCATGGCAGCCGGCGAATCCATCCGATGGAATGTTGAAGGGCAAGTGGTGGGAGATTTACCAGGACCCGCAGCTGAACCGCCTGGAAGAGCGTATCGACTCCAACAACGTGCAGCTGCGCCAGGCGATGGAGCTCTACCTGGCCGCCGAAGACCAGGTGCGGGCGGCGCGCGCCAACCTTTATCCCACGCTCTCGGCCGGTCCGTCGATCAGTCGCAATCGCGTTTCGGCAAACCGTCCCGCTCGCCACGCCAGGCGGAGCAACAACATACGGTGACTTCGTGATCGCCGGTGAGGCCAGTTGGGAGCCCGACTTCTGGGGCCGCATCCGCCGCACCGTGGAGCAGGCCCATGAGACAGCTCAGGCCAGCGCCGCGGATGAGGCAAATATCGCTCTTACGCTCCACGCGGAGATGGCCACCGATTACTTCGCCCTTCGCGGTCTGGACTCCGAGATTAAGCTGCTGACGGCCACGGTAGCCGACCTTGAGCGCCAGCTCGAATTGACGCGGCGCCGCTTTGCCGGTGGCGTAGCCACTGCGGTGGACGTGGCCCAGGCGCAAACACAGCTCGATACTGTGCGCGCGCAGCTCGTCGACCTTGGCGTAGCGCGCGCGCAGTACGAGCATGCCATCGGCACCCTCGCCAACTTCAATTTGCCCGGTTTCAGCATTCCATCCTCGCCGCTTGATCTTGCGTTGCCCAAGGTACCGCTCGGCGTGCCCTCGCAACTGCTGGAACGCCGGCCTGATATTGCCGAGGCGGAACGCCTGACGGCCGCAGCCAACGCTCAGATCGGCATCGCCATCAGCGCTTTTTATCCCACGATCACGCTGGGCGGGTCGGGCGGCTTCGAGAGCGCAAATGCGGGCACATGGATTCAGGGTCCGAGTTCGATGTGGACCCTGGGTGCGCAGGCGGCGGAGTTGCTCTTCGACGCCGGCCAGCGCCACGCACTTACCGCTGCCGCTCGCCACAGCTATCAAGCGCAGGCCGACGGCTACCGCAATACCGTCTTTCAGGCCTTTGACGATGTGGAGGATCAGCTTTCCGCGCTGCGCATTCTGGAGCAGGAATCGACGGCCGAGCAGCGCGCCGTGGATGCCGCGCAGCACTCCTTCGATCTCTCCAATGCGCGCTACAAGGGCGGCGTGACCAGCTATCTCGAAGTGCTCACCGCCGAGCAGACGCTGCTGCAGAATCAGGTCACCGCCATCGATATCGAGAGCCGGCAGTTCGCCGCCAGCGTGAGCCTGGTGCGCGCGCTCGGCGGCGGCTGGGATGTAACGCAAATGCCGTAAGAACGATTCCTAAATGGCAATCTCTCATCAGCCATTCATGTTTCGCGCATCCCGGGGTTTTGACAGGACCGAAATGAAGTTCCTTCCGGCTGCAGCCGAGGCCCCGATAACTCCGCCATAGAGCGCACCCACTACACCAAGACTGGCCACATCCTGCCCCGTGAGGTAGAGGCCGCGAATTGGTGTTCTGGCTCCTAGTTCGCGCGTCAGAAAACGGCCCGGCGTAGAGGCGATGCCATAGATCTCTCCATGCCCGTAGTTCATAAAATGCCGCGTTGTTACCGGCGTCGACAACTCGGTATGTGCGATGTTGCCAACTACGGAGGGCACTTGGAACTCCAATTCGGCGCGCAACCGCGCTATAAGTCGCTCTTTCAGCTCAACGTAATCGCTTCCGCGCCGCTTCCATCGCGTCTCTGCCCAGCGGTCGAAAACGCCATAGGGAAGCATTGTGATGGCCTCGACCGTGCTCTTTCCGGGATACCGGCGTTGAAAATCAGGGTCCTTGGCCGAAGGGAAAGAAAGATAGACAACCGGCAATGGCGCGCCGATGTTGCGCGCGAATTGTTCGACATTCGCATCGTGATCGAAGGACGGATACACCCAAAGATTTGTGCCTTGTAGCCCAAGAGCGGCGTCGCTCTGCGACAACCCAACATAAAGGCTCACATGAGCCGTCGAAGGCGGAAGGCTCCGCAGCTTGCGGCGCAAAGAATCTAGTGTGGGTAACTCAGGAGGCAAAAGCCGCTCAAATGTGTTGGCCGCGCCTGCATCGCTCAGCACCACGCCGGAATAAAATTCGCGCCCGTCGCTTAACCGGATGCCGGTAGCTTTAGTGCCATCGAGCAGGATGGATGAAACTTCGGCGCTTGTGACCACCACGCCCCCGGCGCTCTCGATCTGCGGAATGATGGCCGCAGCGATCGCGCCCGCCCCTCCGGCGGGATAGCTGGCGCCGCCAAAATAATGCTCAGCGATAGTGGCATGGGCGGCAAAGCTGCTTTTCCCAGGCGGCAAACCGTAGTCGCCCCATTGCCCGGTAAGCACGCCGATCAATTCTCGATTCCTGGTGAAACCCTCAAGGATCTCACGCGTGGTATGTCTTGCCCAGCGCATGTAGGGCACGCGCATCAGGCTACCAGCCAGCGCCGCCACAGGCGCCGGAACCGCCTTTTCCGCATAGTAAAGGCCGCTCGCGCGGTTGCAGGCCCGAACCGCCGCGAGATACCGGTCGATGGCCCCCAATTCTCCGGGGAACGATTGCCGGATACCCTCGCGGAAGTGTTCCAGCCCAGCGGCATACTCGAATGTCTGGCCTTCGATGAGGAAGCGGTCATATACATTCGGCAAGGATTGCCATTGCACCCTGCCTTCCGTGATGTGGTCAAATGCGCGCCGGGCGTCGCACTCATCCTGCATCTGACCGATGTAATGCAGACCCACATCCCACTCATAGCCGGGCCGATGAAACGTGTGCGTGAACCCCCCGGCCGTGTAGTGCCTTTCCAGTACCAGCACGCGCTTGCCTGCATGTACCCCTAGCAGGACCGCTGCTGTGAGTCCGCCGATGCCGGAGCCGATCACGATCGCATCCCATGCGTCTGTCAGCTTTGCGTGTTTGTAAGCAATTCCGCTCGCCATCGCTCGACCCTCCGCGAGCTGTCGCCGAACCGTACACGACCACGATTTTCGAGTTCTGTCCGGTTAGGCAAGGCCACTCTGACGGACCTTCTCCGAAAATCTCAATTGAGAACTGCCGTTTTCTCGCGTGTCCTTCAGTTGTCCTCTGACCGGCCGCGAAAAGTCAAGCCCCGGCCACCGTCGATTCACCGGTAAACCTTTGAAAACAAGGCGCACAAATCGCAGGCCAAGTTTGCAGATAATTTCGGCCCTTTGGCGCACAATTGTTCCATAAGTGTTCAATCAGGCCCTTCGCACGGCGGGAACTCTCCGTCGCGTTTGCGTCTTTGCTGCGGTTTTTCGCGTGAAAGCGCGGCAGCACCGTCGGAACGGCCCGATCGGTGCAGAATAAGTCTCTTGCGGCCAGGATTTTGCGGGTAACCCCAATGGATCGTCCTACCTGGAGCGTGCGGGTCTTGCAACTCGGATCCAATCAGGAATCTACGCCAACATGGCACCCAGGGGATAGGGGGGCAGGGTCTGATTCGGCAAAGCTGGAAGGAAATATCGTCCGGCCTGACTGCGGTCTTGGGGCAAGAAACACGGGGAGGGGCAGGGTTCCACTTTACCGGAACTCTAATGTGAGAAAGCTGCCGCCGGCACGTCTGCGAGCGGCGCTGACGGGCCCTCCCACAACAAACGCGGCGCGCCGTCGCTCTGCCGTGTTTAGCGCTTCAATGTGGATCGCGTGCAGTCCGGCACGCAGGCCAACCGATCCGCGATCGTAGCGCAGTGCGTTGCCGGGCGAGCCGCAGACCTGCGCGAACGGCGCTCCGGTTTTCGCCACTTCCATGCCGTCGATCACCAGCCGCGCGCCGTCGCGGTCGATGAGGTGAAAAGTGTAACCGCCGTCGGCGGGAATCTCGATAAAGCCGTCCCAGACCGTTGCGTAGCCCAAGGATCTCTGCGCGCTGGCCGTGAGATTTTGCGATTCTCCGGTGAGCACAGGATGTAGAGCGGAAAAATCGGGCAGCTCGGTCCACGTGCCGGAATAAACCTTCCAACTCAGGCCCGATGCGGCAGACTCCGTGGCCCTCACCGCATCGTGCCATTGTTCAACGGCCACCAACCCCTGCGCCGCCCAATCCTGGTGGCCGGCTTTGTCGGTGACGTGCAGCAGCACGCGAAAGCGGCCCGCACCGTTTCTGCCATCAAGCTCGGTTCCCAGCGCGTCAGGAAAGCGATGGCGCACGCTGCGACCGCGAGCCGTGCCTCCATCGCCAAAAAGCCACGTGTAATGCGCACCGGGCACAGGCCGCGCAGTGAATTTCACCGTTTGCAGCGGCGCAAAGACCGGCGGATCGGTAGTGAACGCGGCCACGAGCGCAGGAGCAGGCGAGAAGACAGGTTGCGCGGCGCCGCCGGAAACGACGAGCGGTATTTCGGCATCGTTGGTCACGCGCGCCTGTCCGTACTTCACGTTGTCGAAGGTTACATCGCTCACGTCGCCGGTTATTGTGGACTCGGCAAGCGGCGGCTGATCGAGCGCCCAGATGTTGCGGAAGGTGAATCCGTGCAGGGAGGGCTTTTCCTGCTCCATCTGCACCAGCGAGTACCAGTTGTCGAGAAGCAGATTCTCGAAGGTGACGTCGGAGTGGTCGCCACTGGCGCCGTTTGCGCCCCAGAAGCCGAGCAGCCCGAAGGTCTGCCCGCAGGCGCCGATGCCCGCATGGAGAATGTCGGAGTCCCGCAGCGTGAAGTTGTGCAGGTTATAGATTTTTTGCGGCCACCCGAGGCGCACCACGTTGGAGATGCTGGTGGAGAATTCGCTGTTCTCGACCAAAATATTGCTGACGTCGGCGCCGGGGCGCACCATGGCGGCCTGCGTATAGCCGTCCCAGTTGCCCAGCGCCGCCAGGTCGTCGTCCGACGCTCGGATGAATGCATGGTTCACGACTGTGTCGCCGCCGCCCAGCCAGTCCATGCCGTCCTGATTGGCGTTGCCGGGGTTGCCGCCGATCACGCGCAGATCGTCGTAGCGGAAGCCGGTGGAATCCTTCATCTGGATCGACCACGTGCGCGAGCGGATGATGCAGGTGAGGCCGTCGATCTCAATGTTGTGCGCCTGGTAGCCGACGATGCAATGCCAGTCGGGTTTTTGCATCCAGCCTGTATCGCTGTTCGGGTCCTGCGGGCCGTCATACACAATCGTTCCCCGGCCCAGCACCTTCACGTTGCTCACCTGCCACAGGTTCAGGCTGCCGAAGACGTATGCGCCCTGCTCAAGGTAAATGGTGTCGCCGCTTTTGGGATTCAGGCTTTCGTTGTGCACTCCGGCGGGCACGATGGTGACGTTTGGCCCGGACGGCGGAGGCGGAGGCGGCGAGCCGGCGAAGACGAAAAGCATGCGAGCCTGATTCAAAAAGTCGCCGGGGCGCGAGATGGAGAGCTTGGCCGGGCCGGATAGATGAAAGCGGATGGTCTGGGGCTCTCCCAAAGGATGCGTGGCGCGCAGCCCCAGCCGCCAAGGTTCGATGTCGACCCCGCGATCCCAGAAGGTTGGATCGGCCGCGGTGATTGAGATGTCGACGGGCCCTTTGGTATCGAAGCTGACGAATTCGTAGTTCGAGGCGGCATGTGCAACGTCGACTCTCTGGTTGTTCACCGTGACCGCGAAAAAGCTGTTGCGCATCTCGGCCGGAACCGGCGCTGCCTGCACCTGCGCGGCCACGCTGGCAGCACTCGAAAGCGCGAGAAGCGAAATGAGCAGCGTGCGAGAACCCGGCAACAGGCATAACCTCATGGCGGAACCTGGAACCAGACCACTTTAGCACCCGGAGTTCAGTAGCCTTCTTTGAGCAACGCCGGGGAGCGTCGCTCTGTATAATTCGTGGCGCGAAGAGTATCGCAGATCGAGCGAATTCTGCGAGGTTCGCCCATGCCGATGCCCCGTCTTATTCAATCCTTCGTTTCTTCCCTTCCCCTTGATGGCCGCCTTCGGCCTGCTGACGCCGGTGATTGCTCCACCTGCTCACGGTCAGGCCAAACCACTCACCATCGATTCCTCCGTGACGATTGTCGAGAGCGTGCACGACATGGGCCCCATCCATCTCGCCACGGAGGATCTGCGCCGGGACTTCGCCAAAGTCTTCGGACAGGAGCCGAAGCTGGTGAGCAATCTGAGCGCAGCCGGTCCGGTTGCGATTTTGATTGCGCAACGGGAAAACGTCCCCTCAGACGTGGGTTGCGCAACGACCGCCAACCGTGAAGCGTTTGCCTTTTCGATTGCAAGCGTGGCCGGCAAGCGCGTGGTCTGCCTGACCGGCGCGGACATGCGCGGAACCATCTACGCGATCTATGAGTTCTCGCAGCGCGTTCTCGGCGTCGATCCCATGTACCTGTGGACCGACAAGGAGCCCGCGAAGCGTGCTTCGATCGTGTTGCCCGCGGATTTCGCACGTACCTGGCCCAGCCCAGTTTTCAAGTACCGCGGCTTTTTCACCAATGACGAGGATCTGATGACCGGCTGGAGACCACCCGCGAAGGGCGAGCAGACCGGAATCTCGCTTAAAACATGGGACATGGTGTTTGAGACGATTCTGCGGCTCAAGGGAAACATGGTGGTTCCGGGAACGTGGATCTTTCCCGACGACGCGCAAGTACGCGCGGCTGCGGAGCGCGGCCTGATTATCAACCAGCATCATGCGACGCCGCTGGGGGTGAATGTGGCGCGCTGGCCTGAGGGCGTGCCTTACAACTTCTCCACGCATCCTGAAATTTTGGAGCGCGCCTGGACCGACGCCGTGGCAGAGTACAAGCCCGACGAAGAGATTCTTTGGACCGTAGGTCTGCGCGGGCTCTCGGACCAAACTTATGCCGCGCTCGACCCCAGCGTGCGCGGCAACGATCCGCTGCTCGGCAAGCGCATCAGTGACGCCATCGCCGCGCAGATGAGGATTGTGCGGGCGAGATTTCCTAACGCGCAGTTCATCACGAACCTGTGGCAGGAGGGCGCGCGGCTGATGAGGGAGGGATACCTGAAGATTCCGCCTGAAGTGATGCTGGTGTGGCCCGATTCCGGCTACGGCGACATGCAGGATGGCGGCGAGGTTGCGGCCGGCCAGGGCATGTACTTTCATGTGGCTATGATGAACGACCGTGCCAATCAGCTCTCCGAGTTGGTTGCGGTGAAAACGATTCAATCCGAGATTGGCCGCTATATCAAGGCAGGCGCGACCTCATTCTTCCTGGTGAACACAAGCGACATCCGGCCGGTGGCGATGACAGCCCGCGCGGTGATGGATATGGCTTATGCCGGCAATTTGACGGGCGTGCCCGCGACCACTGGCGAGTCCGACACGGCAGGCGATGCGGACGATGCCTATTACCGCCGCTGGGCCACGGAGGAGTTCGGCGCGCGGTCCGCCGGCGCGCTCACGAAAATCTACAAGGAGTACTTTGCCGCACCGTCGCCGCGCCCGCCGTTCGGGCCGCCGCGACTCGACCTCGGCGGGCATCGCGCCGCCACCGGAGCCGCCTCTCGCGCAGTCGAGCAACGTGCCCATTCCGATCGGCGATCAGTATTATCACTCGGAGGCGCGGTGGCTGGTTCTCGACGCGCTCAGCGGGCACCAGGTGAATTCGATTCCCAGCCAGTCGCCGAAGTGGACGCGAGCCTCAGGTTCTGCCGGAGCCGAGCGCAGCAGGTTCGCAATTTCCTCATCGACCGCGACATCAAGCTCTGTGCCGATGCGCAGCCGCGCTGGGACGCGGTGTGGAACGACGCCGTTGCGGCCAAAAGCCTGATCGATCCCGCGCGCCGCGATTATTACCAGGAGCAGGTGCTGACCATGATCACCATCAACCGCGAGAGCAACCGCATGTTGTATGAAGTGGCCAGCGCGGTGAAAGATGCGAATGCCGGCGACACGGAAAAAGCGCAAGGCGAGACGGCCGAGGCGCTGCGAGCGCTGGACGCGATTATGGCGTCAATGCACGCTGCCGAGTATGGGAAGTGGAAGAACTGGTATCGTGGCGACTGGCTGACCGGGGTGTATCGCACGCGAGAGCTGGTCGAGGCCTACGCCGATCACCTGAAGGACCCGATGGCGAAGCTGCCCGTTCCGGCCGAATGGTCCGGATGGGAGGCCTACTTCCACATCATGGAATACGAAGACGACCGGTCAGTGGATGTGCAATAAGCGGGTGAATGGGCCGCGCAAAGCAGCCGCTGCCGGCAAGGAAGCTAGCGGAGCGCCGCGACTCTGACTCATCCGTCAGGCGCACCAGACTATAATTTTCATATGGTTCTGCGCTCGTCAGGATGCGCTCGGGTGCCGTGCCGGACTGTAAGCGAGCCGCGCACTGAGAACGCCTTCTAAATGAATGAAGAACTGATCCTGCTAACTGGAGCGACGGGCTTTCTTGGCACGCAGGTGGTGCGCGAACTGCTGCATCGCGAACCGCGCGCCACGCTGGCGCTGCTCATCCGCCCGCGGAAGGGGCAAACGGCCGCGCAACGCGCCGAATCCATTGTTCCATCCGCCTGCCTTTCCCGCGTACAGGTTTATGCCGGAGATGTGAGCCAGCCCAACTGCGGGCTCGACGCGGCAACCTGGAATCGCCTGCAGGCTGAGACTACGCGCGTGATTCACTCCGCGGCCACGGTGCGCTTCGATCACACACTCGAAGAGGCGCGGCGCATGAACGTGGAGGGCACGCGGCGCATGCTCGATTTCGCCGCCGGCACGCGGCATCTGAGGAACTTCACCTACGTCGGCACCGCATATGTCGCGGGCGAGCGCGAAGGGCTGATCCTCGAAAGCGAGCTCGACGTGGGTCAGCGCTACCGCAATACGTACGAGCAAACCAAGGCCGAGGCAGAGGCTCTTGTGCGCTCTCGCCTGGGCTCACTGCCCGGTGTGATTTTGCGTCCAAGCATCATCGTGGGCGATTCGCGAGACCGGCGTTACTTCCAGCTTCAAGATGATGTACTGGCCGCTCAAGATCTACGCGCGCCGGCTGTGGCGGACTGTGCCAGGGTTTCCCGATGCGATTCTGGACATCGTGCCCGTGGACTTCGTGGCAAAGGCCGTTGTGCGTACTTGACCTTCATCGAGGACGCGATCGGGAATACCGTTCACCTCTGCGCCGGCCCGCGCGGCAGCGCCACAATCGAGCAAATAGCGCAGCGAGCGGCGGAGTATTTCAGCGGACCCGAGGCCCGGTATGTCGATCCGAAACTGTTTTTTGCCGCCGTGAGGCCGCTGCTGTTTCTCACGTTGTGGGGGCGCAAGCGGCGCGTGCTGATCGACGGGCGCGCCTACCGCGATTACTTCACCATGCGCATGCAGTTCGATACGGCGAATGCCGAGCGGCTGCTGGGGCCCGCAGGTATCTTCCCGCCGCCCGTGCTGGACTATCTCGATCGCCTATTTCACTACTGTGTCGCGAGCGAATGGGGGCGCAAGCCGGTTTCGGCCTTATGAGCCTTCTGAAGCGTTTCCGGATTGCACGCAATCGCCAGGTCACCGTCGCCAACCTGGTGGACGAACTGCTGCGGCAAAAGGGAAACTGCGAGGTTTCGGTCGACGAAAATGGGCCCTTCCACCTTGCTCAATTGCACGCCGCGGTCTGCTCGATCGACGCTTTCCTGCGCGGCCCGGTTGGGCTGCGGCCGGGCGAGGCCGTCGCCGTCTACCGCAGCAACGATCGCAGATGCTTCCATTGGTTTTTAGCCATTATCCGCGCCGGCGGCATCGCGGTGCCGCTGAATCCGCAGCTCTCGCTGAGCGAGGTGCGCCGCATTCTCTCTGACAGCGGCACAGAAATCCTGATCACCGATAAAGCGGCCTTCGAGCGCAACGTCGTGGACCGCGGAGCGCTGAATGTCCGCACCTGGATTCAGGTGGACGATGAGGCGGAAACGTTGGACGGATTTGTGCGCGCCAGTGATTGCGGCGCGACTTTGCCGCCCGTCATCATCGATCCGGCTGCTACCGTTGCAGTTTTCCATACCTCCGGCACCACAGGATTTCCCAAGGGCGCGGCGCTCTCTAGCAATGCCCTGCTCGGCGCGCGGGCATCCACGGTGATTACCGGGCTCTTCCTCGGCCACAAGGATCTCGCGCTGGTTGCGCTTCCCTGGTCGCACATCATGGCCGTCAGCATTGCGCTCTATGGGCTGATGGCCGGGGTTCGCGGCTGTTTTCTCGAGCACTTCAATGTCGATGATGCGCTCGGCATGGTGGAGCGCTTCGGCGTAACTGCGTTTGTGGGCGTGCCCACAATGTTTGCGCGGCTGGTAAACAGCAATCCCGATCCTGCGCGGCTCGCGAGCGTGCACGTATGGCTTTCCGCCAGCGACCAACTGCCTTCTGAAGTTCGACTGCGGCTGCGCGCGTACGGCGCTCTCCTTCGCCTGCCGGGTGGTGGGCGCATTCCGCCGGTGCTGTTGAACGGCTACGGAATGGTGGAGCTGGGCGGCCTGGCCATGATGGGCGTCGAGCTTCCATTCCTGTCCGGAAGCGGACAACTGTGCTTTCCCGTGCCGCCGTTCCGCGTTCGCGTGGCCGATGATGACGGCCGGCGCGTGAAAACCGGAACCACGGGCGAATGCCAGATTCGGCGCCGGGGCTTGAACCCGCACTACTGGCACGATAGGGATGGCGGCGAAGGCCTGCTCACGCACGACGGATGGTTTCGCACCGGCGACCTGGCCACACGCAACCGGCTTGGCTTGATCCGGCTGGTGGGACGCATGAAAGACGTGATCAAGTCCGGCGGCTATTCGGTCTACGTCCGCGAGTTAGAAGAGACCATCTTGGCGCATCCGGCGGTGGCTCGCGCCATTGCTTTTGGCCTGTCCCACAAGGAGAAGGGCGAGATTCCCGTAGCGGCCGTCGAGCTGCATATGGGCGCCCTGGCCGGTGAGAGCGATTTGCTGGAGTGGTGCCGGAATCATCTGGCGCCTTACAAAGCGCCGCGCCGCATCTGGATTCTCGATGCCGCTGATTTACCTCAGAATCCCAACGGAAAAATCCTGCGGCGCGCTCTAAGTGAGCGATTTGCGGTAGAGAATCGCTAGTCCGCAATTACCCCTTTGGCCGAAGAGCCGCAGCAGGAGCCCTGCGGTGCTGGCGGCAGAATCTCAAATACCCTCGCCCATGGTAACGTAAGCGCGCATCCGCTCCAGCTCTACGCGATAAGCGGTACGCTCGGCCTCTTCGTCGGCGAAGGGCTTGGTCCAGTGCTCGTGCGCGCCGAGACGTCCTTCCAGTTCCTCCACGCGGGCTGAGAGTGCAATAAGCGCGTCGGAGAGCGGGTCTTTGATTTCGTGCGGATCGGTGATGAGCACCCGCTGGCCGTTGTGATAGACGATGTGAGCAGGAACGCCGACGACCGTGGAGTTGGGCGGCACATCAGTGAGCACCACGGAGCCGGCGCCAACGCGCGAGTTCTCGCCCACGGTCACATTGCCCAGAATGTTGGCGTTGTTGCCGATGAAGACGCCGTCGCAAATCGTGGGATGGCGCTTGCCGTGTCCTTTTCCGGTGCCTCCTAGCGTGACGCCCTGGTACATGGTCACGTCGCTGCCCACGATGGCGGTTTCGCCGATCACGACGCCGGTAGCGTGATCGATGAACAAGACGCCGGCCGAGGAGCGCGCCGGGATGGATGTCCACTCCGGTATAGAAACGGCCCACCTGGGAGAGCATGCGCGCCGGCAGGCGCAGCTTGTGGCGCCAGAGCCAGTGCGAAATGCGGTGCAGCCACACCGCCCAAAGGCCCGGGTAGCAAAGGAGGACTTCGAGGCTTGTGCGCGCAGCTGGATCGCGCTCCATCACGGAGCGGATGTCTTCGCGCATTCGGCCAAAGAAAGACATACTTGCAAAGGATCGAGGGACTGGGGACTTAGGGTGAAGCCCTGCCGCGGGCTTTGATTCATCGCACTACTTCCTGGTCATCTATTCCTTGTTCCCTAGCCCCTATTCCCTGTTCTTACGCTGTCACCGCAATCGGTTCGGGCTGCAAGGCCAACGCCTGCTGGCGCAGCGGCTCAAAGAGCACGCTCGACAGATAGCGCTCGCCGAAGTCAGGCAGCACAACCACAATCAACTTGCCTTTATTCTCAGGCCGCGCGGCCACCTTGAGCGCCGCAGAGACCGCGGCTCCCGAGCTGATGCCGACAAAGAGGCCCTCTTCCTTCGCCAGGCGGCGCGCCATCTCCACCGACTCATCGTTCGTCACCTGGACAACCTCGTCGATGAGCTTGGTATCGAGAATGCTAGGGATGAACCCGGCGCCCAGCCCCTGGATCTTGTGCGGTCCGGGCTTGCCGCCGGAGAGTACCGGGCTGTCGGTCGGCTCCACGGCGATGGACTTGAATGACGGCTTCTTCGGCTTGATGTAGTTCGACACGCCGGTGATGGTGCCGCCTGTACCCACGCCGGAGATCAGAATGTCCACCTTCCCGTCTGTATCGTCCCAAATCTCGGGTCCGGTGGTATGCAGGTGGATTGCAGGGTTGGCCGGGTTGTCGAACTGTTGCAGAATGTAGCCGTTGGGCGTCTTCTCCAGGATCTCGTTGGCCTTGGCGATGGCGCCTTTCATGCCGTTCGGGCCCGGCGTGAGCACGATCTCCGCGCCATATGCAAGCAGCGCCACGCGCCGCTCCAGGCTCATGGTTTCGGGCATGGTGAGAATGATGCGGTAGCCCTTGACCGCGGCCACAAACGCCAGCGCAATGCCTGTGTTCCCGCTGGTGGGTTCGATCAGACGTGTCTTGCCGGGCTCGATCTTGCCCCTCCTCTCGGCGTCTTCGATCATGGCAAAGCCGATGCGGTCCTTGACGCTCGATGCGGGGTTTTGGCTTTCCAGCTTGGCAACAACGGTAGCCGGCAGTCCGGCTGCCACGCGGTTGAGCCGCACAAGGGGAGTGCGGCCAATCAGTTCAGTTACATTCGCGGCAATGCGCGCCATGTTGATCTCCTTTTCCGGGGCAATAGGCCCGGATTGCTGATGGAACGGATTCTTGGGGATGGTGCCGCTTGTCGGGTGGGAAAATTAGCGCGCAATCAAGCGCACTTCGGCATCGGAGCTGGCACCAGGACGGTGTTAGCGACATCGATGCATACCCAATAGCGTAGACCGAATGCAAGGAATATGGCAAGGGCTCTGTTTGAGCAGGACTGGCGGCAGATGGAAAATGCCCTCAATATATGCCGCGAATGCCTCTTCCCGGCGGACAAGAGGCTCTAAATATGCCTTGCCACCGGAACCGCACGGTTTTTCCACCGAAGGATGCGGGATTCCATTCCGTACCACAGCGCATATACCAGGCCCAAGCTAAGTACCAGCGCCAAACTAGCCGCGCTGGCGTAACTCACCGGTCCCGAAAAATGCAATTTCGAAGGGATCTCGAGGCACAGAATCAGAATGGGCAGGTGAAACAGGTACAGGCTATAACTGACCAGTCCAATGGAGCACAGCCACCTGGCGCGAAATGCGCGCACCCAAACCTCGTTGCCGCCGGCCCTGCGGACGAACGTAAATGTCACCAGCGCAAAACTAACGTCCGCCACATCGACAGGATGGCCGTAAATCCAAACTCGTTGGTAAAGCGCACAATGGGCGCCTAGATCGTGTAATAGACTTCCTCGACGGACAGTGACCACAGCACAGAAAGGCCGGCTGCCACAAACACTGGTACGCCCAGTGGACCACCAGCCAAAGGACGAAAATTATGCACCCAGAGGCTGGTGTAAAAGAAAACGTACCTGAGCCATAGTCCCGGCGTGCCCGGTTCTCTCATGGCAATTGAGGCCGTCAGGTAGACCAGAAGTCCGAAACAATAGGGCGGAAGAATCCGTAGGCAGCGCCGCGAATAGAAGGCCGTAAAGTAATGCTCATTGGCGCGCAGTTCAAGCAGGTTACTGGAGATGAGGAATCCTGACAGGACAAAGAACAGATCGACGCCCAGACTGGATACTCCGGCGGCAGTATAAGGCAACCAGCATAAGTAGTGGCTGTAGACGACTGACAGAACGGCAATGCCTCTGAGCCCATCCAGCTCTTTAATCCGCGCCTGCAATCGTTCCTCCCCCGATCAGTTGCTCAAGGCACGGGCAGCCCAATCGCACATCCCCTCAACGGCGATGAACGGAGCCATCCCCCTCCGCTTCGCGCCAATGCTCTGCTTCCTGATCGTCCATTGTGCAGGTGCTCCCTTGGCCGGTGCACGATCATCTTATTGCCCTTTTATCACCCTGTGTTCCTCAGTCCGGCCGAGATGCCATTGATGGTTGCCGCAATGACGCGGTTCACTTCAGGCGTATCTTCGCCGGCGCGCTTGCGGCGCAGCATATCCACCTGGATCAGGTGCATGGGATCGACGTAAGGGTTGCGCAGCTTGATCGAATGAGCCAGCACCTGGTTGGACTGGAGCAGCTCCTCCTGGTGTGTGACAGCGAGGACCGCGCGCACCGTGCGGTGGAATTCGGCTTCAAACATGTCGTAGATGCGCTCGCGGAGCTTTTCATCGCGGACCAGCGTGGAGTAGAGACGCGCGGTGCCCATGTCGGCCTTGCCTAGAGCCATCTCGACGTTCCGCAACAGATCGATGAAAAGCGGGAACTCTTTGGCCATCGTTTGCAGCATCTCAAGTGCGCCTGGCCCCGCAAGATACTGTTCGATGGCAAAGCCTACGCCGAACCACGCCGGTACCAGCAGCCGCGATTGCGTCCAGCCGAAGACCCAGGGAATGGCGCGCAGATCAGAGAGTTTGGGCGATGCGTTGCGGCGCGCGGGGCGCGAGCCAATTTTGGCATTCTCCAGCTCACCCACCGGCGTGGACTGCTCGAAGTAGGTGATGACGCCGGGGTCATCGAGAATGTGCTTGCGATAGAAACCGAATGCCAGGTTCGACAGCTCGTCGAACACGGCCTCCCACTCCGGCTTGAGCACGCCGGTAAAGTGGCCCTCGGGATCGCGCGCGTTGGGCCGCGCCAGCGCGTCGAGCGAGGCGGCGATCATCAGCTCGAGATTGCGCTCGGCCAGCACCTCGTCGGCATATTTGAAGTTGAGCACCTCGCCTTGCTCGGTGATGCGCAACTGGCCGTCGAACGAATTGAAGGGCTGGGCGAAGATGGCGCGATGCGTTGGCCCTCCGCCACGGCCCACCGTGCCGCCGCGGCCGTGGAAGAGGCGCAGCTTGATGCCGGCATCGCGCGCCACCTCGTGCAGATCGCGGTGCGCGCGGAAGATCTCCCATGTCGAAGTCAACATGCCGCCGTCCTTATTCGAATCGGAGTAGCCGAGCATGATCTCCTGCCAATTGCCCCAGGATTCGAGAAGCCTGCGGTAGTCGGGCCGGCTCCAGAGCTCGCGGCAAACCGCCGGAGCGTTACGCAAATCCTCTATGGACTCGAAGAGCGGTACCGGCATCAACCCGGGGTCTGCGCTCGTTGCAGGGGGGGCGACAGGTCTTGGTCGCTTGGGTGAAAGACCGGGATCGAGGCTGGGCGCTTCACCCGCACCCTCTACTTTGACCCCGCCCAGCCGCGCCAGGCGCACCACGGCAAGCACATCCTCAACCGAGGACGCGCCGCTGATCACATAGTGGCGAATTGTCTCGGGCGAACATCCTGCTTTCACCTCAGCTACCACGCGGAAGGTTTCAAGCACATTTGCCGTCTCATCGGAAAGCCCGCTCTGCAGTGAGGGTGCGATGGTGTCGCTGATTGCTTCGCGCAACGCGGAGGCATGAACGCGCGCGTGCTGGCGAATATCGAGCGTGTGCAGATGCAGGCCAAAGGTGCGCACCTGCAGGATGAGAGGATCGATGAGTGTACGGGCAATGCGAATGCCTTTGTTGGCCGCAAGCGAGTCCCGCAGCGTCTCCAGATCGTCGACAAAATCCTGCGCCGAGCAGTAGGCAGGCAGGGCCTGAATGAGCTTGTCCTGCGTTCGCGCGAGCGTATAAGGCATCACCGGCAGCGCTCCGCCGGATCCCGGAGTCTCGGCTGCGCGCTCCATCGTACGCTGGATGCGTGCCTTGAGGCAGATGACGAAGCGGCGGTAGTACTCGAACTCGTACTGCGAGCCGAAGACCTGCGCCTCAGGCGTGTGTACCTGGGCTACATAGGCACGCAGCCGTTCCAGCAGCGCGTCGCTCACCGGCCGCTGTTGCGCACTCGTGGTCAGAATGTCGATGATCCTGTCGAGTTGCCGCTGGTAGTAGAGCAGCAAATGCCCGCGCGCAAGCTGCAGGGCAGTGCGCGTGACCTCGGGAGTCACGAACGGATTGCCGTCGCGGTCGCCGCCGATCCAGGAACCGAACCGCAGCACCAGAGGCAGATCGAGCGGTTCGATCTCGACGCCGTACGCTGCGCGCAGGGCTGCGGCGATCTCGCGGTACAGCTCGGGCAGGGTCTCGAAGATGGAGACGTCGTAATAGTCGAGGCCCATCTTGATCTCGTCATAAACAGTGGGGCGTCGCGACCGTACCTCGTCGGTCTGCCAGAGGCTGGTAATCTCCGCCAGAACGAGTTCTTCAAGGCGCGCCATGTCCTGCTCCGGGAGGGGAATGCGGTCGAGTGCTTCGAGTAATTCGCCGATGCGGCGGCGCTTGAACATGACCGTGCGCCGCGCCGCCTCCGTGGGGTGCGCAGTGAAGACGGGCACGATCGAGCACTCGGCGGAGCCAGTTCAACGCCTCCTCTGCGCCGATGCCCACGCGGCGCATCTCTGAGAATGTGCCTTCAAGAGAGCCACGCTGGTGGCCGGCTTGCCCGCTCAGCCGCAACGCAATGCGGCGGCGTTTGCGATGATTTGTTTCCGCGAGATTGATGAGCTCGAAGTAGAAGGCGAAGGCCCTTGTGAGCAGGATGTCGCGCTCGACGGGCAGCGAATGTACTAATTCCATTGCGGCGGCGGCGTGGTGGGCGGCTTCCTCGGCGCGGTCGCGGGCGTCGGCGTCGCGGCGGCGAATGGTGCCCTGGCGCAGCGCCTCGACCTGCGCAAATAGTTCGTCGCCGGCCTGCTCGCGCAGCACCGTGCCCAGCAAAGTTCCCAGTGAGCGCACGTCGCGCCTGAGAGGCGCTTCTTTCAGGTCGCCGGTTTGCGCTTCAAGCTCGGCCAGCCGCTGAGACCAATTCTCGGGATTCCACAAAAGAGCCATCGTATTTCGATTATGCACGACGGATTTCAGAAAGCATCTCAAGAAGAGACAGTTTGACCGCCGAGTTGCGTCATCAGCTCTTCCCACTCCGTGGTGAGAGCCATTAGCTGCGTGCGGAGCTCCTCGGCAAGCGCAGTGAGGCGCTGGGTTTCGACAGCGGAGACGTAGACAGCCAGTTGTTGCTCGGTGTGCACGATCGAGGCCTCGACGCGTGGAATCTCCTCTTCGACAAACGTGCACCGTTCTTCCATCTGTTTCTGCTTGATGGGATTCAGGCGGCGGGGCCGGTGATTGGAGGAAGGGGCGATGCGTCCCCGCCCATCCGACGTATCCAGGCCGCCTTCGATGACGATGGTGGTTCCAACCCCAGTCGCCTCCGGCTTCGCGGGCGCCCCAGGACCGGAGCCCCCATGGACGGATCTTGGTCCATGGGGCGTAGACATCGATGCTGAGACCTGGGAAACGGCAGCAGCGCCGAGCGCCATCGCCTCTTTGCGGCGCAAATAGCCCTCGTAGTTTCCCTCGTATGCTGTTACCGCGCCATTCTCGATCTCAAGCACGCGCGTGGCCAGGCGATCGATGAAGTAGCGGTCATGGGAGACGAAGATCACCGTGCCGCTGTAGCCGGCGAGCGCTTCGAGCAGTACGTCTTTGGCCCGCATGTCCAGGTGGTTTGTGGGCTCGTCGAGCAGCAGAAAGTTCGACGGCGAAACGAGGATGCGCGCAAGCGCATAGCGATTGCGTTCGCCGCCCGAGAGCACGCCCAGCGGCTTGAACACATCGTCGCCGGAAAACAGAAAGCATCCCAGCAGCGAGCGCAGTTCGACCTCCGGTACCCGGAACGCAGTGCGACTGATATCGTCCAACATGCGCGCCTCGGGGTCGAGCACTTTGTACTGGTCCTGCGCGAAGTATTCGGCCATCACATTGTGCCCGAGGCGGATGGATCCGGCCGTTGGCGCCTCCGCGCCGGTGAGCAGTTTGATCAGCGTGGACTTGCCTGCGCCGTTCACGCCCACCAGCGCCACGCGGTCGCTGCGTTCGATGGTGAAGCGCGCCCCGCTGATCACTTGCTTCGGCCCGTAACTTTTCGCCAGGCCCTCAGCCTCGGCCACAATTCTCCCCGAGGGCGGCGGCTGGGGGAACTTGAAATGAATTACCGGCTCTTCCTCGGGGACCTCGATGGGCTCGATCTTTTCCAGCTCCTTGATGCGCGACTGCACCTGTTTGGCCTTGGTCGCCTGGCAGCGGAAGCGACTGATAAAAGCCTCAAGGTGCTCGATACGCTCGCGCTGGTTGCGGTAAGCGGCCATCAGATGCTCTCGGCGCTCGTCTTTCTGTGTGAGGTATTTCGTGTAATTGCCCTGGTAGATGGCAAGGCGCTTGTTCCAAATTTCAACGGTGCGGTCGATGGTGACATCGAGAAAATAGCGGTCGTGCGAGGTCAGAATGTAGCCGAAGGGATAATTCTTCAGGTAATCCTCGAGCCAGTTGCGCGTTTCCAGATCTAAATGGTTTGTGGGCTCATCCAAAAGCAAAAGATTCGGCTTGGCCAGCAGCAGTTTGGCCAGCGCAATGCGCATCTGCACGCCGCCGGAGAATTCACTGGTTTGCCGCGCCCAATCTTCCTTGCCGAAGCCGAGACCGGTAAGCACGCTGCCCACCTGCGCATCGAGCGCGTAGCCGTCAAGCACATGAAAGCGATCCTGCAGCAGCGAGTAGCGCTCGGCGGCAGATTGGTATTGCGCGCTTTCGTGATCCAGTTCGGCCATCTGCCCGGCCAGCAGCTCGATCTCGCGCTCCATTTTGTGCAGCTCGTCAAAGACCGTCAGACATTCCTCAAACACGGTTCTGCCCGCTAATTGCAATCCCTCCTGCGGCAGATAGCCGATGCTCACTCCCCGGGTCTGTTCGAGCGAGCCATAATCGAGCATTTCCAGACCAGCGAGAATTTTCATCAGGGTGGATTTGCCCGTGCCATTGGCGCCTACAAGCGCGGTCTTCTCGTCGTTACGGATGAGCCAGCCGGCTTCAAGAAAGAGGATGCGCGGCCCGAACCGTTTGCCGGCATGTTGCAGTGCAAGCATCACAGTCTATTCTCGCAGAGCG
>CAWGGA010000006.1:0-139916 GCA_963822015.1 uncultured Acidobacteriaceae bacterium | reverse complement strand
GAATCCTTGGATTTCGCCGCTTTTTGAGAGGTGGGCTTATGAGGTCGGAGGGGCGCGGCCGGCAAACCGGTTCCGTGGGCGATGCACTGCCGCGGCTTGCTGAAAAATTGGCGGGGAGAAGCTCTCGCCAATTACCGGCCTGTGATCGGATTGCGTCGCGAGCGCGGAGGGGCTTGAAGGTTGTACCGGGGAGAGCGGCACGCGAAAGGCGATCGCTCTCTTCGATGTGAGGGGCCTCTCCGCATCCGTAAGAAGCTTGGCAGGGGGCTCTGTGGATGCACGCGGATGTCTCCAATGATCGTAAAGCGAGATTTTGTATTGGAGTCCCCAGCTGAACAACGCGAGCAAAAGCGCCAGCATGCCAATCGGCAAATGGGCGCGGTGTGCCGAATTTCTCGAAAGAAACATGTGGTGTGCGATCTGCCCACCGGCTGACGCGCCGGAAGCATTTCCGCCAGTCCCCCTACTCCGTCCAGCTTGTTGGCCCGTGGAACTTGAAGCCGCCGCGGAACATACACATGCCCTGCGCGAGCATTCTTCAGATTCAATTTTTTCGTGCGGATTTCGATCTCTTACGCGAAAGCAATATTTTGCGCGCGGAAACGTCCGCCCCAAGCGAGCGTGGGGCACAAGATGCTGTCGCGTGGAATTGCCGCGACAGCAAAAGTTACCTTCAAGGATTTGCGTTAACAGAAGATGAAAGGACGGTGAATGTTCTTTTACAGGGGTGCTTGATCCCGCAGGAAAGGCGGGACACATGCAGCTTGAAAGGCGCAGCCGGCAGTCAACGAAGTTACGAACCGGCTTGCCGGTCTACGAAGTCGACCAGCGGCGCAGGCGCAGGCTGTTCATGAGCACGCAGACTGAGCTGAAGGCCATGGCGGCGGCGGCGAGCCAGGGGGTGAGAAGAATGTGGAAGGCAGGATAAAGCAGACCGGCGGCGAGTGGAATGCCGATCAGGTTATAGCCCACTGCCCAGCCAAGATTCTGGCGCATGATGCGCAGGGTTTGGCGAGCAAGGGCGAGCGCGGCAGGAATCGCCTGGGGCTCGGTGCGCAGCAGCAGAACATCGCCGGCCTCTTGCGCGAGAGCTGTGCCGGTACCCATAGCGATGCCTGCGTCGGCCTCGGCGAGCGCCGCTGCGTCGTTGATGCCGTCGCCGACCATGGCGATGCGCAGACCGGATTGCTGGAGGGCTCGAATGCGGGCCAGCTTTCCGGCCGGATCGAGGCCGGCTTCAACTTCGGCGATGCCCGCCTGCCGCGCGATGGGCGCGGCAGCCGCGGCTGAGTCGCCGGTGAGCATCAGGACGCGGAGACCGGAGCGGCGTAGAGCGGAGACGGCTTCGGCTGCGCCGGGGCGAAGCGCATCGCGCGCGTCGAAGTACGCAACGGGCGAGTTGTCCAAAGCCATCCAGAGGCGCGTGACGCCCGGTTCCGGTGGAGCGACGTCGCCCGCGTAACGCGATGCAGAACTCACGGAAGAGCGTGTCGCTGCCCAGCATGCAGTCGTGCCCCTCGACGCGAGCAGCCAGGCCGCGGCCGGGAAGAATCTGCACGTCTTCGGCAGGCGCCCACGTGAGGCCGAGCGCACGCGCGTAGTCAACAACAGCGTGAGCGAGAGGATGGTTCGAGCGATCCTCGGCCGCCGCGGCAATGCGGAGCAAATCATCGTCCGTATAGCCGTTGAGCGCGTGAACAGCCTCGAGCACCGGGCGGCCGACGGTGAGTGTGCCGGTCTTGTCCATAACAATGGCGTCAAGGTACGCGAGCCGCTCCAGCGCTTCGCCGCCTTTGAACAGCACACCAAGCTGCGCGCCTCGGCCCACAGCCACGGTGAGCGCGGCAGGAACGGCGAGCCCCATGGCGCAGGGGCAGGCGATGACGAGCACCGCGACCGTGTTGGCAAGCGCAAGCTGCAGCGAATGTGCGGCCACAACCCAAGCCACAAACGTTACGACCGCAAGGGCGAGTACCACAGGAACAAAGATGGCGCTGGCGCGGTCAGCGAGCCGCTCCATAGGCGCGCGCGAGCTTTGCGCCTGTTCGACCATGCGCGCGATTTGAGCAAGCACGGTGGCCTCGCCCAGCGATTGCGCCCTGCACACCACCGCGCCATCGTAGTTGAGCGAGCCTGCCAGCACGCGGCCTCCGGGTTCGCGATCGAGGGGCGTGGACTCGCCCGTCAGCATCGATTCATCCACAGTGGTGCGGCCTTCAAGGATCGTTGCATCCACTGAAAAGCGCTCGCCGGGGAGAACCACAATGCTGTCGCCGGGCCGAACTTCTTCGAGCGGCACGACGGTCTCAACGCCGTCCACAATGAGGCGCGCGGTGACGGGCTTGAGGCGCGAAAGCGAATCGAGCGCGGCGAGTGCGCGGCGTTTGGCTCGGCCCTCCAGGCTCTTTCCCAACAAGAGGAAGCCGAGGATCAACAGAACCGCGTCAAAGTAAACCTGCCGGCCGGGAGCCGGAGCGATGGTGGCATAAACGGAATAGGCGAAGGCCGCCGCGGTACCCAGGCTCACCAGCGTATTCATGTTGGTCGTGCCATGGCGCATGGCATGAATGGCGCTCGAATAAATGCCGCGTCCAGCCCATGCGACGACCGCGCCCGTGAGCAGGAGCAAGAACCAGCGTAGAGGATTTGCAGGCAGCGCGTAGAGCCAGGGCAGAAGGCGCATTAGAAGGCGATCCGGCGCGCTCATTTCGGTTCCCAGCGGCATGGCGAGCAGCATGGCTGCCGCACCCGCGGCCAGAGTCAACCACGCCTTCCGGGCAGAATCCGTCGAGGCGTCGTGGGCGTGGGCGCCGGATTCGCCCGCGCGGGGCAGCACCGCATCGTAGCCGGCGCCGCGGATGGCCTCGACCAATTGCTGCGGCGCGGCCAGTTCGGGATCAAACACCACGCTGGCGCGATGAGCCATCAGATCGACCCGCGCCGACTCCACCCCGGCAGTCGAGCGCAGAGCCTCTTCTACGTGGTGCTGGCACGAGGCGCAGGTCATGCCCAGAACCGGCAGAGTGAGCGAAGTTGTTGAATGTGAGGCCACGTGGCAAACCCGATCCGGAAAAGACCAAAGCGAATAAATCCAATCTTGCGCGGCTATGATTCCAAATGCGCCGCGAAGCCGGCCTTGGCGATCGCGGCAATGGCAAGGTCAATCGGCGTGGACTCCTCGGCGGAGCTCAGCCTGGCCGCTCCCACACTCACCTCGTTCACGACCACGCCGGGAGTGGCGGCAAGCGCCTGGCTTACGCGGCGCACACAAGAGCCGCAGTGCATCCCGTCAATTTTCAGCGTGAATTCAGCCATTTATTCTTCCTTCCGTCTGTATTTGATGATAGTCCGGGCAGAGCGATTCGGCGTCGGCCCGCGTTGCGCCACGCGCGGCCTATCGCGGCGTGGCAGAATGGCTTATCGCATGAACGGCAGGATTGAACGCGAGTTTCCTCAGGCGCCTCTGGTGGGCGTGGGCGCAGTCGTCGTCGAGGAGGGCCGCGTATTGCTGGTGCGGCGCGGGAGCGAGCCTCTGAAAGGGCAATGGACGCTGCCGGGAGGAATGCTCGAGGTGGGAGAGCCGCTGGCCCAGGGCGTGGCGCGCGAGGTGCGCGAAGAGACCGGCCTGGACGTCGAAGTGGGCGAGCTGGTGGAGCTTCTCGACCGCATCCATCGCGACGGCGAACGCGTGCGCTACCACTACGTGATCGCCGACTACCTGTGCCGCGTAACCGGCGGCGAATTGCGCGCGGCGTCGGATGCGGCTGCGGTGCGCTGGATGGAGCGCGCCGAGTGGAATAGCCATAGCGCCCTCGTGCTCGACCCCGTGACAGTGCGCGTGATCGAAAAAGGCTGGCAAATGTCTGTCAGGAACGGAAAGGCGGCAGAGCGATGAAGTGGGTGTGGCGGGTGCTCATCATCGCGCTTGCGCTGGCCGCCATCGCCGGGGTGACTTTCTATCTGCGCCCCGTGAGCTGCTTCAATGCATGGCTCTACCTGCAGGAAGACTTTGCTGGCATGCAGAGCCGCTCGGTGCGCGTTGACGGGTATCGTGTGCACTATCTGGCGGCAGGTCCAAAAACGGGCCGGTGATTGTTCTGGTGCATGGACTGGGCGGCCGCGCCGACGATTGGTGGAACCTGGCTCCGTACCTGGTTCACGCGGGATTTCGCGTCTACATGCCGGATCTGCCCGGCTTTGGGCGCAGCCAGCGCCCACGGAATTTTTCCTATTCGATTCACGACGAGGCTGCGGTGGTTGTGGGCTTCATGGATGCGCTGGGGCTGAAGCAGGTGGAACTGGGCGGGTGGTCGATGGGCGGATGGGTTGCGCAGCTTGTGGCAATCGAGCATCCCGAGCGAGTGGACAGATTGATGATTTTCGACTCGGTCGGGCTCGACGTGAAGCCGGCATGGGATACTGCGCTCTTTACGCCAACATCGCCCCGGCAATTGGCCGAGCTGAACGCCCTGCTGATGCCAAATCCGCCTCCGATCCCGGCGTTCATCGCGCGCGACATTCTGCGTATCTCGCGCAGGGATGCCTGGGTTATCAAGCGGGCAATCGCAGCCATGTACACACAGCAGGACGTAACCGATCGTCTGCTTCCGCAGTTGAAGATGCCGGTGCTGATCGCGTGGGGATCTCTGGACCAGATCGTTCCCCTCAGCCAGGCGCAGACCATGCATAAACTTATTCCGCAATCGGATCTCGAGGTGTTCGCGGGTTGCGGCCACCTTGCCCCAATGCAATGCAGTGGCGAAATGGGGCCAAAGGTGGCGCAGTTCGCCGGGCAATAACGGGGTGCGAGAATCGAAGGGCTACCGATCGCCGAGGAGCCGAACTATTCACGATTCGAGGGTTGACGCACTCGCATCTGCTCTGCGAGACTCACGGAAATGGGATATACAGGCAGGCTTGAATACGCAGACGAGCGCAAAATCAGGCATAAAAACAAGTCTTACTATCGGTTAGCTCATTGGCCAATCTGGATCTGGGTATTTTTTCTGGCTCCCGGGCCTCTCACTTTCGGCCTTTTCGCTCACGGATTCGGAGTTTGGAATGTGGCATGGCTCTCCGTCGTGCTCGATCGGCACGGGCATAGCCGGAGCTTATGGCCAGTTGCCAGGTGTCGAGCCGGCGCCGTATATCCTGCGCTTCGACGAAGACAAGCCCAATCCGCTCTACCGGCGCATCTGCTACACGTTCGCGTGGAACGCCATCCTCAACTTTGCCCTGCTCAACATGACCGGGCTGGCTCTGGCTGTGATGGGAGGCGTGTGGCGGCTCAGGCAGATCTACTTCTATACTTACTCGCCGCTCTGCGCGTTCATCCTGCTGCTGGGAATCCTGGGCAAATTGCCTCGGGTCGGTCCGTCCACCAAGGGCGAGGGCACTGAGCGCCGCTACTTCTACGGCTCAGTGTGGGCCGTGACCGCGGCGCAGACCATGCTGCTTGTGACCTGGAAGGTGCTGCCCCACGCCATTGCCGAAACACGTACCGGGAGCCTTATCAAGCTGCTTGTATTCGTGGGCGTGCTGGCGATCTTCGGCGTGGCGGCGGCGCGTGGCATGCTGCCGCGGACACGGCCCATCCTGCCCGGCGAGCTGATGGTGTCGGACTGAGTCGAGTCTTCTCCCTGTCTGGATTTGATGCGGAATTAGCGCGGAATCAGTGAGTTGTGGCTGAGCGCGGCCGATCGAACCTTGCGGCTTGCGGGCGCGGGACGATCGGCAAAGCGACTTACCATCTTGAGCCAGGCCTTGCACGATCTCGCTTAAGCCTGACTCGTTGCCGCTTCCAGGTGATTTACATCACATTTGACCGGCGCATCAGCGAGGTATAAGAAGGTTGCTATGTGCTCTGGCGATACCGGGAAAAGTGGAAGCGATTACGAGCGACGGCATGATCCGCGTGGGCCGTGTGAACTTCGGCGGCGTGGTGAAGAACGTATGCCTCGACTACGTGCCCGAGGTCCAGGTCGGCGACTACACCATCGTCCACGTGGGATTTGCGATTTCGAAGATCGACGAGCAGACCGCCGAGCAAACTCTTGCGGATTTCCGCGCGCTGGGCGTGCTCGACGAAGAGCTGGCCGGTGAGGAAGAAGCTTTTGCGCGCGCGGCGGCGAAGCCGCAATCCCCGTGTCCGGATGGAAGCTGCGGGGTAGATAGCGCGAGCCGGCAAGTCAGCGAGTCAGCAAGTCAGCGAACCGGCCGCACGACGCTCATGAAGTACCTGACCGAATTTCGCAACGGCGAGATTGCTCGAGCGCTGGCGCGCGAGATCGCCCAGATCGACGACGCGCCCCTGGAAGATCATGGAGGTCTGCGGCGGGCAGACCCACTCGATCATCAAGAACGGCATCGACCAGATGCTGCCCGCCGGGCCCAATGCGAGTGTTGAAATGATCCACGGGCCGGGCTGCCCGGTGTGCGTGACGCCGCTCGAACTGATTGACAAGGCGCTGGCCATCGCCGCGCAACCCGGCGTCATCTTTTGCTCGTTCGGCGACATGCTGCGCGTTCCCGGCACCGAGGGCGACCTGTTCCAGGTGAAGGGACGCGGCGGCGACGTGCGTGTGGTGTATTCGCCGCTCGATGCGGTCGAGCTGGCGGTGAAGAATCCCGGCAAACAAGTGGTCTTCTTCGGCGTGGGCTTTGAGACGACAGCGCCGGCGAATGCCATGAGCGTTCACCTGGCCAAGCCGCCGCGGGCTCAAGAATTTTTCCGTGCTGATTTCGCATGTACTGGTGCCGCCCGCGATTGCCGCGATTCTCGACTCGCCGGGGAATCAAGTACAGGCGTTTCTGGCCGCGGGCCATGTTTGCAGCGTGATGGGCTATTGGGAATATCCGCCTCTCGCCGAGAAGTTCGGCGTGCCGATTGTGGTCACCGGGTTTGAGCCGCTCGATCTGCTCGATGGCATCCGTCGCGCGGTGGCGCAGCTTGAGGCGGGGCGGCACGAAGTGGAGAACGCGTACAGCCGCGTGGTGACGTTTGAAGGCAATCGCGCGGCTCAGAAATTGCTGAGCGAGGTGTTTGAGGTGACCGATCGCGCCTGGCGCGGCATCGGCGTGATCCCGAAGAGCGGCTGGCGGTTGAATGCGGACTACCGCGAGTTCGACGCCGAATTGCGGTTCAAGATCACCGGGATTCACACGCAGGAGTCGGCGCTGTGCCGCTCGGGCGACGTGCTGCGCGGCGCCATCAAGCCCGCCGAGTGCGCGGCCTTTGGAAAGGAATGCACGCCGCGGCATCCGCTGGGCGCGACGATGGTATCCAGCGAAGGCGCGTGCGCAGCTTACTACAACTATGGACGGTTTCTGTCGGCCGAGGAGCTGGCTGGCGCGGGTTCCGCGCTCACTGGGGCGGCGCATGGCTGACGACGCCAAGGCCGCTGCGCCGGACTTTTCGAACTGGAGCTGCCCGCTGCCACTGGCCGACTATCCCGCCATCGTGATGGGCCACGGCGGCGGAGGCAAGCTGGGAAACGAGCTGGTCGAGCATTTGTTTCTTCCTGCCTTCCGCAATCCCGCGCTTGAAAATCTGGGCGATGCAGCGGTCCTGGAAATCGCGGGCGCGCGTCTCGCGCTCAGTACCGATTCGTTTGTGGTGCAGCCGCTGTTTTTTCCCGGCGGGTCGATCGGCGAGCTGGCTGTCAACGGCACCGTCAACGATCTCGCCGTCTCCGGCGCGGAGCCGAAATTCCTGAGCGCGAGCTTCATTCTGGAAGAGGGATTTGCGCTGGCGCAATTGGCGGCGATTGTGGACGCGATGGCCAAGGCCGCCGCAACCGCCGGCGTGCAGATCGTAACCGGCGACACGAAGGTTGTGGAGCGCGGGCACGGCGATGGCTGCTACATCACGACGGCCGGCGTAGGCGTGCTGCGCGCGGACATTCAAGTCGGCCCGCATCGCGCCCAGGCGGGCGACGCGGTGATCGTCTCGGGAACCATCGGCGATCACGGCATGGCCATCATGAGCGTGAGGGAGGGTCTGGAGTTCGAAAGTCCCGATCCGCTCCGACTGCGCGGCGCTGAATGGCATGATTGGCGAGGTTCTCGCTGTGGCGGGCGGGGCCGTGCACGCCATGCGCGATCCCACGCGCGGCGGACTCGCCTCCACGCTGAATGAAATCGCGCAGGCCTCAGATGTGGGCATCGTGATTGACGAAGCGAGCGTGCCGGTGCGACTTGAAGTGCAGTCGGCCTGCGAGCTGCTTGGTCTCGATCCCGTCTATGTTGCCAACGAGGGCAAAGCGGTGTTTTTCGTTGCGCCCGAGGCAGCCGATCGCGTGCTCGCCGTTTTGCACGCGCACCCTCTTGGCAAGGATGCCGCACGCATCGGCCAGGTGACCGCGGAGCATAAGCGGATTTTGGTGGCGCGCACCGCGATGGGCGCGAATCGCGTGATTCCCACCATGATTGGCGAGCAGTTGCCGCGCATCTGCTGAGGCGCGCCGGTATGGCTGATATGCGCCTTCAGTGGACTACTGATTCGGTACGGCGGGAGGCAGATTCGGCATCGGCGCTTCGCGCTGGGTGAGCACAATGCGCTTCACATTGTTTCGGTCGATATGCTGGATCATCCCGCCGACGCGAACCTGTACATCCATACCAGAGATAGAGACCAAGTCACCATTGAGCACGCTGCCGTCGCGTAGCTCGATAGAGTCAAAGGAGGCTGCGCCGAGCTCATAGCTCACGGTTCCACCTGAGACGTCGTTGGGGCCGATCTCCAGAGGAAAACTTCCTGCCATAAATCCCTCTTTTGTGAAAGAGAGTGTATGATTCCCTGGCCCAACGCTGATAAGGCGGGGCGTGGGACCCTGCTCGACACCGTCCAATTTAAGAACCGCGCCTTGCGGGGTGGAGTTGACGGTAAGCGTGATGGTTCTGGGTGCCTGCGACATATCCCGGATCGAGACCGACACGGGCGTGCCCGATGTCGTAACGGTCGTTTCGAACTTGACCGTTTCGCCGGGACTTACGTTCTTCACCTCGATGACATCGTCTCCCACGCGCGCCTTGTTTTTATCGAAGAGGTAAACATCGAACTGTAATGCGGTAATTAGTTTCGACGAGAGATTCTCCGCTGCTACGTCCATGACGTAGGCATGGAGATCGCTCATGCCGGGAAGGGACTTGAACTTGCTGAAGGATAGGCGCAAGACCGGCGTTCCATTCGCGGGCCAGTCGATGGTCTGGAGCGGCGCATCCTTGGCCATGATTGGCCCGGCGGGCAGCAGAAGCAAGGTAAGGAGCCAGGAACGGCGAAGAAGGAACCCAGAGCATTTCATGATGGAACCATGATAACGGCAGTTTTCCGGTTCCAGAATCAACACCGATAAAAAGCTTAGAGAGCGAAAGGTCCGCACCGCTCCCGAGCCTTTATTGGAAAAGCGCAAAGGCTTTTTCAATTCGGGCGGGCAATGTTGCGGGTTCTCTGACAGCGTGTAGCTGATCTCAAGAACTGTTGCGGGCGGAGTGGTGAGGTCTTTGAGCGCCTTGACGGTAGCCGGCCAGTCGATAGAGCCGTCACCGGGCCACAGGTGCTCGTCCTTCAATCCGTGATTATCGTGGACGTGAACAGAGGCGATGCGGCTGCCAAGTGTCGTTATGGCTTCCGCGGTTCCAACTGTGATGTTGGCGTGGCCAAGATCGAGGCAGACACCAACATTGTCCAGGTGGCCCAATTCGAGGATGCTGACCAGATGCTGGGGAGTGGTGGCCTCGCTGAGCAGATTTTCGACCAGTATGCGAACGCCGAGAGGGCGGGCGAAAGCGCCGAGATGCTCAAGAGCGATGTGCGCATACTCGATAGTGCGCTGCGACCAGGTATCTTCGCGCTCGCCGAGGTGAACCACCAGGTTGCGCAGGGGAATGTGCTCGGCAGCTTCCAGGGCGCGCTTGATCTCATCCATGGCGTCGATGCGGCGGCTCTTTTCCGGATGCAACACGTTGACGCCGGGCGCGCCGGCGCGGCCCATCTCGCGGTCGGGATAGAGCGGGGCGTGCATGGAGAAGGCCGGGAGAGAATTCGAGCGAAACCACTCGCCAATTTCGGCGACGGTCTCGCGGCTGGTGTAGTCGAAGTGCTGGCGGGCGGCAAAAATCTCCACGGCCTGCGCTCCGGAGCGCTCCGCAAGCTCAAGCAGACCGGGATGCAAAATATGGTTCAGGAACAGATGAGTCGACAGCACGCGCAGCATCTTCAAGTGGCCCCTTGCGCCGGACGAGAACAAAATGCAATCCGGGCTCTATAGTCATTTTCGCACCCTGGAAAGAAGTTGTTCGCGCAGGGTCTGTTGCGATGGATGGTACAGGAGACGAGATCGCGCCATCATCGGCGCCTTCTGTGGCGCGCGGCAACTCCGTTCGAGCGCCGCGGGAATGGCCTGACGCCGGCCATCTATGATCGAAATTGCGGGCCTAGAGCCTGTTATTCACTTTCCCGCGGGTGGCGTGGGAGCCAATTTTTCTCAGTTCGAGGAGCGAGGAGCGACGCATACCGGGGCCCCCATGAACTCAGTTCATGGGGTGGATACCGGGTGTCTGCTAGCGACGAGCGACAAAGAAATCAGGAAAATTGGCCCCAGCCCGAAGGGTTGCGGCGTAAATCGGGCCATTCTTCGTTGTCGGCCTCGACCTTGGAGCCACCAAAGCCTTCGGCCTCCGCCCGCCTCGCCTGGCCGGATTTTCGCGCGCAACGCCACCGGTGCGAAAGTGAATAACAGGCTCTAGGATTTCAAGCGCTATGAGCGCATGGAGTGGTTTGCGGGAGTTCTAGCGTGGACCATGTTTTCTGGATCGAAGGAACTGAACCCCGCGGACCAGAGCCTGTCCGTAGGGGCCCCGGAACACCGCCGGTGGGCCTGGCCGTTGTGCTGTGTCCGCGAGGCGACGATGGGCTCAAGGACGAATTGCTGCACATCAAGGAGAGCGGGGTCAGGACTCTCGTTTCAATGCTCGATCCGAACGAAGCCGTGTGGCTTGGCCTCGGCGAGGAGGGTCCGCTCGCTGAAGAGGTTGGCATGTGCTTCCTCTCCTACCCGATTCTCGACGTGCATGTGCCGGCGAACGGGACGACCTTCCGAGCCTTCGTGGCGGGCCTGGCGGATCGTCTGCGCGCCGGAGAACGAATCGGCGTGCACTGCCGGGGAAGCATCGGCAGGTCGACCGTTACGGCGGCGTGTACGCTGATCCACCTGGGCTGGCAGGCAAAGGACGCCCTGAGAGCCATTCAGGAGGCGCGGGGGTGCAGGGTGCCCGATACCCGGGAGCAACTGCGCTGGATTCTGAACTACAAGGCGCAGCCGTGACGGCGATGGCGCCTGGCCCGATCGTCGACCTCAGCTTTCCGCATCGCTGGCAGGCCGAGGTGCTTGCTGCGAGGCCGCTGATTCTGCCGCCGCGGCACTTCGTATATCCGCAAGAGGTTGAGGAGGTGGAACGGGGCGCGTTGGAAGTGATGATCAGGCCCAGCGCTGGGCCTGACGCGGGCGATGCGCAGCGTGGCGATGCCGCGCCTTTTTTGGCCACCTGCGCGCTGGGGTTTCGCGATCCGGCGGTCCCCACTGGTCTGTGGTCTTCTCCAAAACCGGAAGAAATCTGCGCCGTCGCAGGAGGCTATGCGTACCTGATCGACACCACGGCGCCGGAGCGGTTCACGATGATTGCTTACCGGCCTGTGCTTCAGGTGCTGCCCGAGGTTGAAGCGGGCCTGTTGCTCTTCGTCGGGCATCGCACCATCCTCGCCTGGGGCCGCGAAGGCCAGGCGTGGGAGTCGGAGAAGCTCTCTGATGAGGGCGTGGCGATTATCGGAGTTGACGGCGGCGTGCTGCGCGGCGTGGGCTGGAACATGATGTCTGACGAAGAAACGCCTTTCACCTTGGACCTGCGTACCGGCCTTATGATTCCGTCTACTCTCACCTGAACTGCATTACGCCTCTAATGGGCCACTCTACAATAGAGTTCCGTAGATTCGACCTCTGCGACAATCAATGACATGAATAGTTCTGAAGCGCAGGCACTCAAGTACTTGTCGTCACTTGGATTTACTCGCATCGCCCATGAGCCCGATGGCAAAATCTCGCCCGACTTTCTTGTTAATGGAAAAATCGCTGTCGAAGTTCGCCGTTTGAATTACCACTACGTCGACGAAACCGGATGCCCGCAAGGAGTCGAAAACTCTCAGTTTGCCCTGCTGCGCTATATGAGGAGCCTTCTTCCCACGTTCGGTCCTCCAAGGGGAGGTCAAAGCTGGATTGTGCGTTTCTGGTTCGCGCGCACACTACCACCACTAACAAAGCTGCGAAAGACAATCAAATCTGCCCTCACTAGTTTCTGCGATGGGCCTACGGAAGACCAAGAAATATCAATCTCTGATCAACTCACTCTGTACTTATTTCCTTGCACAACACTCTTCCCTAATCGTTTTGTTTTGGGCGGGTACGTGGACCGAAATGCTGGAGGTTAGATTGTCTCTGAACTCGAAAAAAATATCGTAATTTGTGTTAAAGAAAAATCTCGAAAGGCCATGAGGATGCGGACGAAATACCCAGAATGGTGGCTAATCCTTGTTGATCATATTGGATTCGGCCAAATGGAAAGTCTGAATGTGAAGCATGATTGGGGCAGAGTTATCTTGATAAATCCACTTAAACCTGAAGAAGGATATGATATCTAACTACATCGTAACCTGCTCTATCTGAGGCAAAATTCCCTTATATGCAGCGTAGATGCCCTCAAACACCGAATCCCAGCTGGCAGTGAGGGCGTAAGCGCGTGCAGCCATGCGCATTTGTGCAAGACGGGCGGGATCGGCGAGGAGGCCGGCTATAGCCTCGGCAAACTGATCGTCGGGAACGATGCGGCCGGTTACGCCGTCGCGGACGATGGTGCATGGGCCGCCGTCGGGAGTGACGATGGCGGGCACGCCGCTGGCCAGAGCTTCAAGCACGACGTTGCCGAAGGTGTCGGTGTGCGAGGGGAATACGAACAGGTCCATGTTGGCGTAGGCGGCGGCAAGAGCTTCTCCGCGCAGAACGCCGGTGAACTCGGCATGCGGCAGGCGCTCGCGCAGCCAGGCTTCGTCACCGCCGTGGCCGACGACGACAAAGCGGATGTTCGTCATGCCCATGCGGTCCAGCTCCTGCTGAATCTGCACCAGCAGGCCAATGTTCTTTTCGACAGACAAGCGGCCGACAAAGCCGAGTACGGGATCGCCGTCCTGAGGATCTCGCTTGCGTTTGGCGGGATGAAAGAGCTCGGCGTCAACGCCGCGAGGCATGAGATGGCAGGGACGGCCGGTGCTGCGCTCGAGCAGCGCGCAGAGTTCGGGGTTGGGCGCGAAGAGCACCCGCGCCAGGGAATAGAACCTGGCAACGGCTGCCATGGTTAAATCCTCAATCGTCCGGCCGGTGGCGGCGGACTGGCGCCTGGGCAGCAGGCGCAGGAACCAATTCGCGCGGCGCGCGGCGTATTCGTGGACGTTGGTGTGCCAACTGGCGGCGAGCGGCAGATGCATGTGGTGCGCAAGCCCCGCGCCCAGGATGCCGATCTCGCTTGGGCCGGTGATGTGGATGAGGTCGGGCTGGAAACGCTCAAGCACTTCGCTGATCGCAGGAATGTGGCGCAGAAAGGCGGGATCGAGGCGCAGATCTTTTTCGAGCGTGAAGGAAAGAATGCTGCGGGGCAGCTCGAGTGTCCAAACGTTGCCCTCTTCTATGAGCACTTGAGCGCGTTCGCCGGCGCGGACGCACAGAAAGGGCAAATCGCGGCGTCGTGCAAAAGCTTCAAAGTGGCGGCTGGTGTGGGCGACGCCGTTCACTTCATGGAAAGAGTCGGGAAAGTAGGCGACGCGGGGAACGGGAGCGGTCATGTTCGTTGGCAGGCCGGCAAGTTGGTGAGTCAGCGAACCTGCCGCGCAAGCAGCAACTGAAGCCGGCACGGCGCTTGCGACTCCGCTCACGATGCTGCCCCCGCGAGCGGCCGTCAGAAGTCGTGCTCGCCAAGGGCAAGGCGCAACTGGTTCGAGTCGCTCCAGGCCAGGCGTAGTCCGCCGGCTACCAGGCCCTGCCCCATGAGCTGCACAAGAGCGATGCCGGCGCCAAGCAGCCGCGGCGCCGAGCCCTTTGGCCAAAGCTCGCTGAGCGGCCTGACAACGCCCTTCGCGTCGGGGTGGAATACGCGCTCGTCCCATGAACGCGAGCCCTGCGGGAACTCGGAATAGTGACGCACGGCATCGATTGTCGATTGCAGAATGCGGTGCTTCCAGGGCTCGGCGTATTGCGGCATGAAGAGGACGTTGCTTTTGCGTTCGCCGCCGCACCTCGTGCACAAACTCCGTAAAGCTGGCGGCGTTGGTCAGGTTGATGTTGGCATTGGGTTCCACGCCATGACGGTCCCCACCGGAGATCAGAAGCATGTTCCACTTCTCGGCCAGACGGCGCACGGTGCGATTCTCGTCCCAGTCGCGCAGGCCGTTCAGCTCCAACGCGTGAATATATGCGCCATTCTTCTGCAAAAACTCGTTGACGAGGAATTGATGTTTTTCCTTGCCGATCAGGTAGAGGTCCCACATGGGGTGGTTGAAGACCACCAGCACATTCGGTTCGCGATGAAGGGCGGCCAGAATTTCGGTAAGGCGCGCATCGCTGGGGTGGAGGGTGAACTCTTCAAGCGCCGCCATCCACTCTGTCGCGCGTGTGCTGGGCAGGTTGTGCACGCCAAGATGGAAGGACTGAGCACTGCCGTAGGGCGCGCTCCACTCCACCGACACCGGGATTTGCCGCGCGCTCGGCACCGTGCGCAGGAGCATGGGCGCCGTGATGTTGTCGTGGTCCGTGATGGAAACCATGGCCGCGAGGCCGAGCTTCTCGATCTGCCTCGTCTCCAGATCGAAGGCCAGCTTGGGCGTCATCGGAGGAGTCCAGTAGCTGGCTGCGTAGTCGACGCGAATTCCGTGCATCTGCTCGGCGCGGCGCTCCAATCGCGAAAGTAATGGGCGCATCACCGGAAACTGATTACCAAAATTGGCCAGGAAATCCAGGGTCTCGCGCGACTGGTTGGTGTGACTGTGCAGCGAAACTCCCGTCTGAAAACTTCTGGGGGCTTCTTTGTCGCGCCACAGGTACGAGATGGAGGAATTGGGCATGCCGGCTCCTGTCTGTTTTCGTTCTCGATTTCTTCGGATTTCCACAATCAGTATCCGTTCCGTGCCATGAATTTCCGGTTAAGAGCGCGCGAAATGCCCTTCAATTGAGACTGGGATGGAATCAAATAAGTTACCAAAATACCGGCAGACGTGGCTGCAAAGCCAATCATTAGCGTGCGCTCGACTCACGAGGCGAAGAAGCGAGGGGTGTAAAGTCCCTCCGGATTTTTGGACGCAGGGGGCAAGACCGGGTCCAAACGGGCCTTCATGAGAATCGATTTGCGTGAATATTGCATGAAACGGCATTGCGTGATGGAAAGTCGAGTGCCGGAGCCGCCAATTTGCATGAGTCCGCAGGCGCAAAAATGCAACACTTGATCGCCGGTCCCTTCCGGAGCTCTGTTACTTTCGGGTCTTCGCGAATTCCGGTTCGAGAAAGTCATCCATACTCCACCCTTCCATCAGATCCGATTCGCGCGCGGGCTTCTTGTTCTCAGGTTGAGCAGCTGCGGCCGCAGCCGCCTCGACATCGAGGTAATTTTCTGTCAGCCCCTTCTTGAGCAGCCCAAAGGCCTGCTCGGGTGAATCGGCAAATTGGAACAGATCGAGATCCTTGGGAGAGATGGCGCCGGTATCGACCAACACCTCAAGGTTGAAAACCTTCTTCCAGTATTCCGGACCGTAGATAAGCACGGTGATCTTCTTGGCCATTTTGCGGGTCTGAGCCAGGGTGAGAAGCTCAAACATCTCATCGAGGGTACCGAAGCCGCCGGGAAAAACGACCAGCGCCTTGGCCAGGTAGGCGAACCAGAGCTTGCGCATGAAGAAGTAGTGGAATTCGAAGTTGAGCGAGGGCGTGATATAGGGGTTGGGCCTCTGCTCGAAGGGCAGAAGGATGTTCATGCCGATGGTTTTGCCGCCGGCCTCGTAAGCGCCGCGATTGGCCGCCTCCATGATGCCGGGGCCACCGCCGGAAGTAATGACAAAGCGGTGCTTGCGCGAAGGGATGGTTTTGGCCCATTGCGTCAGGAGTTGGGCGAGACGGCGCGCATCCTCGTAGTAGCGAGCCATTTCCACTGCCGCTACCGCGCGCTTGCGTTGCAGATCGGAGGCCCTGCCCGCGGCGATTTCCACGGCCTTGGCAGGCTGTTCTTCACTGGGAGCCGGTTGTGTAGAGCCGGTGTTATCCAGAAGCTCCAGGGCATGATCGGCTTCTTCGCGCCCGCGAAACCGCGCGGAGCCGAAGAAGACCACGGTGTCCTGAATCTGCTCCCGGCGAAAGCGCGCAAGAGGCTCAAGAAACTCTGAGACGATCCGGATCAGACGGCCGTCGGCGCTGTTCAAAAATCCTGAATTCTCATAGGCCAGCGGCGCGCGCTCCAACGGAGGCGGTGCTCCATTGCCGGGAATGACCGCGCGAGGCGCGCTCTCGGAAGCGGCGCTTTTAGGATCTCCGCCAGGATTCTTCAGATTCCCGACTTTCTGATCCCTGTTCCCTGATCCCTCTTCCCTGTTTTTCATCACTCAATCATCCCGATGACGAATGGCGTCTTGAAAGGCGATCCATAAGTTCAAGAGTCCGAGACCTGAGACGATCCCACGCACCGCGCCAAGGGCGGCAAAACCGGCGAGGGCGGGATACCGCAGAAAGATCGGATTCTGATCCCAGAAGGTATGCGACCATGGCGCGTAACAGATGGCAAGCCCGATATACATGCGCAGCATGACGCGCAAAAGCAATTCTATGCGTTCAAGCCAGCGGGGAGCACGATGCTGCGGCTGAGCTGCCGCTGGCTGTTCGCTGGCCGAATCCGATGAATGGTTCGATGGCGTCCCAGGCAGTGGAGCCGGGCTCATAGTGAGCGTAGACGATGACGATTCCGGCTGCTGCATTCGTTTGCTTCGATCCGCCGCCTTCTATGTCCCCGCATTGCAATCACTTGCCGCCCACCGCCGTCGCACGGCGCCGGTCGCTGGGGGTCGGCCGGGCGCAGGAACACCGTATTGCAACGGTAACACAGCGCAGGCGCTGAGGCCGGACGCGCCAGCCAGAACGAACGGCCGCGCAAACTCACAAGCGCGCGATCCATCAATGGGCCAGACTCGTATTGCCGTCGTCCCTCCGGGGTTAAAACCCCTCCTCTTTTGCAGGTGCCCCTTCAAGGCCCGATCTATGCAGCCGGCTCCGGCGCGAATGCGACGATTTGCTAGAAGCTGTAAAACACGCCGCCCATGGGCTCGTAGATTTGTTTGTATTCAGTGGTCGAGTCGTAGAGGTCTGAAAGATTCGGCGCTTTGGACATGTTGCCACGGATTTGCAAGCGCAAACCCCAATGCTTGACGAAGCTCCAATCGAAACCACCGCCGTAGACGAATACAGGCCGGACGACCGTGTTGACTGAGTACGGGCTATTGCCGGGCACGGTAATCATCATGCCCAAACCGCCCAGAGCAAAAGGCCGCACGTTCCCTTTTCGGATTGAGGCAATCCAGTTAATGGCGATTTCGTTTGCCTTGCCGTTGACGGTGAGCGGCGGCTGGCCGCAACTGGATGAAAGAGACTGGCCGCAGGTTGCCGAGGGCTTATAGGACTGAGTGGCCGGATTGAATGAGTAAGCGAACTCAGCGCCGACGAACGGATTGACGAGATAGCGCCATTCAAACAGGCCGCCTTCGGCGTTCACCGGGGTCTGCTCGGTGCCGAAGCCGCTGCTGCTGCTGGTGAGAGTCCCAAAACCGCTCAATGCCAAATCCGCTTGTTTTTGCGCGTGGGCCGTTGCGCAGCACAGTAGAGCCGCCGCGAGCGCTGCGAACGCGCCTTGCATCCAAATCTTCATCCGAATCACACCCTCCTGGGTTCGTTGCCTTGTGTTCAACTTCATGCCGGAAATCCGCCCTTTGCTATCTTCAACGTATTTGGACGCTTAGACAAGCCGAATGGGTAGATCGCACCCCGATCGCAGGCAGGCCAGACCAAACTGAGCCGAGCGGTTTTACGGCACCGCAGGCAGGCCGGCGAGCGCCATGGCGATCTCTTCCTCCGGGTAGTCGTAATTCTCTAGTTTACCTGCCTGGTAGTCGATGTAGGACTGCATGTCGAAATGACCATGCCCGCTCAAGTTGAAGAGAATGGTGCGCGGCTTGCCTTCTGCTTTGGCTTCAAGCGCCTGGCGGATGGCTTCAGCAATGGCATGGTTGGCCTCAGGCGCTGGCACAATACCTTCCGCACGGGCAAACTGAATGCCGGCTGCGAATGCGTCCAACTGCTGCACGGTGATGGCCTCGGCCAGGCCGAGGTCGATGACGTGCGAAACCAGCGGCGCCATGCCGTGATAGCGCAGGCCGCCGGCGTGTATTCCCGGAGGCACGAACGTGCTGCCGAGGGTGTGCATCTTCACCAATGGGGTCAGATGACCCGTGTCGCCGAAATCGTAGGTGAAGCGGCCCTTCGTGAGGCTGGGGCACGCGGCAGGCTCCACGGCCACGACGCGCGCGTGGCACTTGCCCTTGAGCTTGCGGCCCAGGTAAGGCATGACGAGGCCGGCAAAATTCGATCCGCCGCCCGTGCAGCCAATGATGACGTCGGGGTCGTCGCCCGCCAGAGCCATCTGCTCGATGGCCTCCTGGCCAATCACGGTCTGGTGCAGCAGCACGTGATTCAACACGCTTCCCAGCGCGTAGTTGGTCTGTGGATCTTTCGCCGCGACTTCAACCGCTTCAGAGATCGCGATACCCAGTGAGCCTTTGGAGTGAGGATGCTCGGCGAGGATGGCGCGGCCTGACTCCGTCTCCATGCTGGGGCTGGCGGTGACCGATGCGCCGAAGGCTTCCATGAGGGCGCGGCGATAGGGCTTCTGATCGTAGCTCACGCGCACCATGAAGACCCTGCAGCTTAGACCGAGAAATGCGCAGGCCATCGAAAGCGCAGAGCCCCACTGGCCGGCGCCGGTTTCGGTGGAAAGGTGGGCGACGCCTTCCTGCTTGTTGTACCAGGCCTGCGGGACCGCGGTATTCAGTTTGTGCGAACCGGCCGGGCTGACGCCTTCGTACTTGTAATAAATTCGCGCCGGAGTATCGAGCGCCTTCTCAAGCCGCCGCGCCCGGACGAGCGGCGAGGGACGCCACTGGGCATAAATCTGCCGCACTTCTTCGGGAATTTCGATCTCACGCTCGGTGCTGACCTCCTGCAGGATGAGGGCCATGGGAAACAGCGGTGCCAGGTCGGCGGGACCGAGAGGCTGGAGAGTCCCCGGATGCAACGGTGGCGCCAAAGGCTTGGGCAAATCGGGGAGGATGTTGTACCAGGCCTGCGGAATATGACTTTGCGGCAGGTTGTACTGAATTGTCTCCATGCGGATCATTTTACAGGGACGCACGGGGTGCGATGGCGCGGTTGGCCGCGCCGGCCGTCAGCGCTGGCTGAGTTCTCCTGCAGCAACTTTGCTGTTGAATTCGGCTGACTGATTGCGCGGCACGCTAAGCGATTGCCAACGATCGCTGGCGAAGTGCTTGGCGAGGAGCACAATTTGCCCCACATGATGGGGATAATGCGCCAACTGGCGGTTGACAGCTTGCACCACGGAGTGGGCTTCGCCGCGGATGGTTACGGTGCGGCCAAGGTCGGCGTCAGTGAGCGGTTCGATGGCCGCGAAGAGTCGGTTCCAGCCGTCCTCCCATTCCGCGAGCATTTCTTTGCGCGTGGCGGGAGGATCGACGAATTCGCTGTCGCGGTTGCGGTTCGGCTTTTCCCCATCGGTGGTCAGGAAATCGGTCCAACGGGAGCGCATGTTGCCGGCCATATGTTTCACGATGATGGCGATGGAGTTGGCCTCGCGGTCGAGCGCGATGAAAAGCTGCTCGTCTGTGACCTGCTCCATGGCGCGCTCGGCCAGCCGCTTGTAGTAGCGGAAGAGGGAAAGTGCATCCTCAACGTACGAAGTTGTAAATTTAAGCGCCATGGAAAGATTTTATTCGAGATTCGCGCGAGAACGGGAGACCGGGCCGTGAATCGGGATGAGGTCGGAACTTACGGCTCGTCGTTGTAAATGTGAACCTCGATCTTGCCGCCTTCCACCTGCCGCGCGCGAAACATGCCGGACGTGTTGAAGCTCCAGGCAAGCTGGCCGTCGGGAGCGATGGCGATGACGCCGCCGTCGCCGTGGATGGGGGCCAGGCGTTTTTGGATCACTTCGTCGGCTGCCTGCTGCAAGCTGAGACCCTTGTACTGAACCAGGGCGCAGATCTCGCGGGCGACGGTGTAGCGGATAAAAAATTCGCCCTACGCCGGTGCCGGAGACAGCGCAGGACTGATTGGAGGCGTAGGTTCCGGCGCCGATCAGAGGCGAGTCACCGACGCGTCCCGGCATCTTGCCCTGCAAACCGCCCGTCGAAGTGCCGGCGGCGATGTTGCCCTGGCGGTCGAGCGCTACTACGCCGACTGTGCCGTAGCGGCGTGTATCGGCCGGCTCCTGCCATTGAGCGATTGGCGTTACTGTGTCCGGCGGCGCGCCGGCCGGACGCGGCGGAATGGGCTTGCCCTCTTTTTGCAATTGCTTCACCAGAGACTGCCAGCGGCTCTCAGTGAAGAAGTAGCTGGCGGGCTCCTGTTCGAGGCCGGCCTGGACGGAAAATGCGTCAGCGCCGGGACCGACAAGGAGAACGTATGGGGTCTTCTCCATGACCGCACGCGCCAGGCTAATGGGGTTCCGCGTGCGCGTGACGTCGGCCACAGCGCCGGCGCGCTGGGTTGCGCCGTCCATGATGGCGGCGTCCAGCTGGTTGGTGCCATCGGATGCGAAGACCGCGCCGCGACCTGCGTTGAAGAGGGGATCATCTTCGAAGACGCGGATGGCAGCCTCGACGGCATCGAGCGACGAGCCTCCGCGATCGAGAACCGCGGCGCCGGCCTTTACAGCTTGACCGAGCGAGGCGCGATAAGCCTTATCGCGTTCCGGACCGAGCGCAGCGCGGCTGATATCGCCCGCGCCGCCGTGGACCACAATGGCCCAGTGCCGGGCCTGTGGATGCTGTGCCATAGCCGATGCTCCTGTAAGGGCCGCACACACGCCGATCGTGCAGAAGAGGGTTGCGGATTTCGATTGCATGCGCCGATCTCCTGTCGCATCTCATGGTACAGCCGCCCTGCCGGCGAAGCTGAGGATGACATTCACTGCTCGGTGTTCGCAGCCCGCATCGCGTAGTATCGCAAACAATGGCGGCCCGGATGCGAATCTTCCCTTTCTACCTGTTGCTGGCGGTGTTCGCCGGTTCCGCTGCGGCCAAACCGCGGCCCATCCCTGTCAAAGTGGTGGTGGTAACCATGTTCGAAGTGGGCGCAGACACGGGGGACGCGCCGGGAGAATTGCAGTATTGGGTGGAGCGCGATCATCTGGACCGGATCTACCCGATGCCGGCCGCCTATCACGCGGTTCGCATGAATGGGGACGGCGAGATGGCAGTTCTGACCGGACCGGGAACGGCGCACGCGGCGGCAACGATCATGGCTGTAGGTCTGGATCCGCGCTTTGACTTCAGCCACGCATATTGGATCGTCGCCGGCATTGCGGGCGGTTGCCCTGACCAGGTTTCGCTGGGGTCGGCGGCGTGGGCGCGCTGGGTTGTGGATGGTGACTCCGGCTACGAGATCGATGCACGCGAGATTCCGCCGGATTGGAAGACGGGATATATTCCCCCGCACAAGACGAAGCCGTTTGAAGAACCCGCTGCGCCGGTTCCGGGACAGGTGTATGCGCTGAATGCGGGGCTGGCGGAGTGGGCGTTCCAACTGACGCGCGGGATCGAGCTCGATGACTCGGAGAAGCTAAAAGAGGCTCGAAGCCATTTCGATGGCGCCGCCGCCGGCCGGCCGCCGTTTGTCGCCATGGGGGACGAGATTTCGTCAACGACCTATTGGCACGGCAAGCTTTTGGATGCGTGGGCGGCAGAGTGGGTGCCGTATTTCACGGGTGGCAAGGGCGTGTTCGCGACCGCGGCAATGGAGGACACGGGAACACTGCAGTCGCTCGAATTTCTGGCGAACTCGGGGCGGGTAGACATCCATCGCGTGTTGGTATTGCGAACCGTGAGCAACTACGACCGGCAGCCGCGCGGCATGAGTGCGGCAGAGAGCCTTGCTCGGCAGCGGGTCGGCGAGTATGCCGCTTACCTGCCCGCGCTCGAAGCCGATTACAAGGTGGGGCATGCGGTGGTAAGCGAACTGCTGAACCATTGGGCGCAGTACGAGCAAACGGTTCCCAGCGCGGATCCGTCAGCGGGTTCGAAACCGTAAATAGCGAATGCGGTATTTTTTCGGACCTCCGTGCGCGGATTAGCGGCCGGTGTCTCCGGCTCCGAAATCGCGGCGTTGGAATGGACGTTCAGGGATTTGAATCGGGGCCTGCGAAGTTCGCCACGAATTCAGCGGGCGAAACATGTTTCATCCACTCTCTCGTGCCTGCGTACCGGCAGGATTCCGACGCGATCTTCGCCGCTTCGGCCAGAGATTCAATGAACCCGCGCCCCATGGACGCAAAGTAGCAGTATGCGCCATGAAGAATGTCTCCGGCGCCCATGGTGTCGACCACATCGACCTGCGGGACGCGCAGGGTTCCCGAAGATTGGCCGGAAACAAATTGGATCGGCTCGGCTCCGTTCGTGATGGCAACGTTCGCGGCTCCGTGGCTCTTCAGAAACTGAATGACTTCGTCTCTGGAGGCGCATCCCGGAGGCAGAAAATCGGCCGAGCAGATGGCAGTGCCGGCACTCTTGAGTAGGTCTTCGGTTCCGTCTTTCCAGCTTCCGCCATCGAGCACGACGGGGGTTCCGCGGGAGTGCGCGGCCGCGGCCCATGCCTGGCATGCCTGCATGTGATGGCCATCAACCAGGACGATGCTCGCCTGGTCGCATAGGCTTCGGTCGACGTGCGCGGGGGGCGTGGCGATGCGTGTTGCGTTGGCTGACACAACATTGCGATTGCCGTGGCCGTCGACGAAAACCGACGACAGGGCTGGAGCGCCATCGAAATTGGGATTCAAATCGACGAGTTGAATCGAGTTTCTCTCCAGTTCCCCGCGAACTGCGGCGGCCAGTCCATTGCTGCCCACGGCTGTAACAAGCGTTGCCTTGCCGCCCAGGTGTGCGAATGTAACCGACGCGTTGGTGGCAGGCCCTCCCACGAGGACGTATTGGCTTCGCGCAACGATCTTTGCGTTCGCCCCGGGAAATTGGTCGACTTCGTAGACGATGTCAATGGTCGAGAGTCCGACGAAGATAGCGTGCGTCATTGGTGATCCACCCACCTGAGAATATCCTGCCGCCATTCCAATTTCGGCCGTCCATCGGTTCACCTGGGCCTTTGCCAGCCGCGCGAACCCCGGCAAGAATTATATGCATCTGCGCTCTTGGCGATTTCATTGGCAAGCTCTTGCCGACAAGGAAGGTTAGATGCACTCTGTGCGGTTTCGGCGGAGTTCATGGGCTGTGCCCCATTCCGATGCTTCGATCTTGCCGGCGCCGCAGCTGACCGGCGCCGCTTCTTCGCTATGCGCTTTTGTGATCGACGAGCGAAATCGAGAATTCGTGCCGGCTTTTCCACAGTAAGAGGGAATTGTCGGCAGCCTTTCGGTTTCGCTCGAGCCGTCAAGATCACTCCAGACAAGATGCAATGACGGCAAGCGCGGCGATGGCGGCGGTTTCAGCGCGCACGATGCGCGGACCGAGCGACGCGGCACGCCAGCCGTTGGCGTCGAAGAGAGCTTCTTCCGCGGGAGCCCATCCACCTTCCGGGCCGATGGCGATTTCGAGCGCCGGCATCTCATCCTCGGCCGCGCTGGCGGCTTCTTCGATGGCGTGACGCAGGGTTGTGGTGCGCTCCTGCTCAGCAAGCACAATGCGTGTGGCTCGAGAAGCGGCGCTCACGCGCACAGCCAAAGCAACGGGATCGAGAATCGCCGGCAGGTCGGAGCGGCGCGCCTGTTGCGCAGCTTCGTGCGCAATGCGGCGCCAGCGCTCCGCGCGCTTCTCCGCTGCGTGAGCCAGGTGTTTCTCAGTTCGTTGGGCAACAACCGGCGCGATTGCCGCCACGCCAAGTTCGGTGGCTTTTTCGATCGCCCACTCCATGCGATCGAACTTGTAGACGGCGATCACCAAAGTAACGGGAAGCGCGGGGTCGGCCTGGAGTTCCGCGGCAAGATTGAAGCGGACTTCGCTATTTTCTCCGTCGAGGGCAACCGCGGCGACCTGAGCATGGAAGACGCGACCGCCTGCCACGACATCTGCTTCCATGCCCGGTTGGGCGCGAAGGACGCGCGCCAAATGATCGGCCTGCGCGCCGACGATGGTTGCGGTTGCCTCATCCCAATGCTCGGCGATCCAGCGTCGGCGGGTCATCGTTCTCGTGCCTCAACTCTCTTCCCAATTAAGTCTACGATGTTGCGCAGGCGTAACGCCGAGCAGTGAATATCGCGAAACTCCGCTCCCTGCGCGGGCTTCAGCGAGATTGGCCGGCAGCGGGCAATCCATTTGCGGACGCCGGTATTTCTCCGGCACAAACACTAAGGGGAACGCTTTTAAGCGTCCCCCTAGAGTGTTGCCTTTTGGGTTGTCCGAACCGCTACTTTTTCTTCGCGGTCTTCTTGGCCTTCTTGGCCGCTTTCTTCGCTGGTTTCTTGGCTGCTTTCTTGGTTGCCATTTGCCTATTCTCCCTTTTCGATGGGTTGCATCGATTCTGCAATAAAGAAACTGCAGTTGAAAAATGTATAGATTCACGAGAGATCGATGTCAAGAGAAAAACGACGTCCGAGTGAAAAAAAGATCAACATGGTTTTTGCGGCGAACTGGCGGTTGACAAGAATTCGGAGCCGAAATTCGAAGCTCGATTCAAAAAATCGCGCGCGGAGTGATCGGCATTCGATCATCGCGCGAGTGAATGAGATCGCATGGATGAGCGCGATGCAGTGTATTGTTCCGCGGAATGTTCAACACTCAATCACGTTCAATGCAAGGCCCGCGAGGCTGGTCTCCTTGTAGCGCGATTGCATATCGAGGCCAGTGAGATACATGGTTCGGATGACCTGATCGAGAGAGACCTTGTGAGCTTCGGGCTCGTTGAGGGCCAGGCGCGCGGCCTGCACAGCCTTGGCCGCGCCCATGGCGTTGCGCTCGATGCAGGGGATCTGCACCAGACCACCGATGGGGTCGCAGGTCATGCCGAGATTGTGCTCCATGGCAATTTCGGCGGCGTGTTCGATTTGGCCATCGTTGCCGCCGAGAGCCGAGGCAAGTCCAGCGGCGGCCATGGAGCAGGCAACGCCCACTTCGCCCTGGCATCCGACCTCGGCGCCGCTGATTGAAGCATTCTCCTTGTAAAGTGCGCCGATGGCCGCGGATGTGAGGAAGAAGCGAAAGATGCCATCGTTGTCCGATTCGGGAATGAAGCGGCGATAGTAGAGGGCAACGGCGGGAACCACCCCTGCGGCTCCATTGGTGGGCGCGGTCACCACGCGGCCGCCGGCAGCGTTTTCTTCGTTCACCGCCATGGCAAAAACCGTAACCCAGTCGAGTGGGGCGAGCGGATCGCCGTGCTGGCCGCCGGCGTCGCGCGCGCGCAGGCGCTCGGCCAGGCGGTGCGCGCGGCGGCGAACATTCAAACCGCCGGGCAGAATTCCTTCCGTGGCTATGCCGCGTTCGGCGCATGCCTGCATGGCTTGCCAAATTGCCTCGATGCCGGCGCGGACGCGATTCTCGATCGATTCCGAGGATGCGTCGCGGACGGCGTTACTCAGCCGTTGGCACTCGTTGGCGAGCATGATGCGGTCGATGGAGAGCGAGTGCGCACGGGCGACATCGAGGAGTTCGGCAGCGCTATGGAATGGATAGGGGAGACGAACTTCGGATTCACCTGCCGGGAGATCGGCTGCTCCATCTTCGGCGATGAATCCGCCACCGATAGAAAAGAAGGTGCGCTCGACCAGAATTGACCCAGCGGCATCGAAGGCGGTTAGACGCAGACCGTTGGGGTGTTGGGTGCGCGCGCCGGGGGGAACCATCTGGTCGCGGTGAAACAGCAGATCGCCGGGCTCTTCGAATTTGATAGTGCGCTTGCCGGCGAGATCGATGCGGTGGGAGGCGCGAATTGCGGCGACCGTGGATTCGATGGCAGAGGGATCGATGGCGGAGGGTTCATTGCCGGTGAGGCCGAGGAGGACGGCGCGGTCGGTGGCGTGGCCCAGGCCGGTGAGAGCCAGCGAGCCAAACAAATCCGCTTGTACACGCGCCGTTCGATCGAGGAAACCGGCGGATTCAAGGTCCAGCGCAAAACGGCAGGCCGCGCGCATGGGCCCCATGGTATGCGAACTAGAGGGGCCGACGCCGATCTTGTAGAGATCGAAGAGACTCGCGGTCACAGATCAGATTGTAGCGGGAAACGTGGTATAGGGAGTAGTTCCCTGCCACTACTCCAGGAACTCGCGGACAAAATTGTTGTTGCTGTGCAGAAGCTGGTGGAGGGAGCCATCGAAGATGAGGCGTCCATCCTCCAGCATGAGGAACGTGGTGTTGGGATTGGTCTCTCCCTCGGGAAGCGGAACCATGCAATCCTGTTCGGCATCGAAGCGATGAGTGCACAGGGCGAAGGCATCCTGGAGGCGATGAGTGACCAGCAGAGCCGGGGTAGCGTGAACATCGCGCTGCTTGACAATGAGTTCGATGATCGTGGTAGAGGTAACGGGATCGAGGCCCCCGGTTGGCGAGTCGTACAGGATCAGCTCAGGATTGTGGATGAGGGCGCGCGCAATGGCCACGCGACGCCTCATGCCTCCGGAAAGGCTGGCGGGAAACTGATCGAAGGTTTCTTCAAGACCGACAAAACTGAGCGCCTTGCGGACGCGGCTGTCGATCTCCTCGTCGGGCGCGCGTTCCTGGATCAACTGGTAGGCGACATTGTCGCGCACGGTGAGGGAGTCGAAGAGAGCGCCTTCCTGAAAGACCATCCCGGCGCGCGAGCGCAAAGGAAAGAGACTGTCCTCGGGCAGGCGGGAGATGTCTTCGCCAAAAAGCAGGACATCTCCACTTTGCGGGCGAAGCAGCCCGATGATGAGCTTGAGCAGAACGCTCTTGCCCACACCGGCGGGACCGAGCAGAATGCGCGTCTCGGCGGCAGCCACTGAAAAGGAAATATTCCGGAGCACCGGCGGCCCGTCGAAGGCCAGGGAAACGTCACGCAGGGCGACGACAGGACCGGCAGGCGGTGATGAGGCCGGCGGCGAATATGTGGGGGCAGCGGCGTGGCTCATGTGGGGAAGATTGAAAGCAAGACGTGGGTGATGATGAAGTCCACGGCGATGATCAGTACGGAGGAGGTGACCACGGCCGAAATGGTGGCGCGGCCGACGCCTTCAGTGCCGCCGGTGGTTCTCATGCCGTAGAAGCAACCGATAGAGCCGAGGATGTAACCAAAGAAGAGAGGCTTGACGAGGCCCTGAATAATATCGGGATAGCGAAGGTGCTCGTAGGCCACGTGGAAGTATTGGGTCCCGTTCTGGTGGTTCAGGAAAACCGTGACAGCGGCGCCGCCGATGATGCCGAAGGCATCGGCCACAATGGTGAGGAGCAGGAGCATGGCGATGCTGGCAAAGATGCGCGGCGTGACCAGCTTACGTATGGGGTCGACACCCAGAGCGCGCATGGCATCAATCTGCTCGGTAACAACCATGGAGCCGAGTTCGCTGGCCATGGAGGATGCATTGCGCCCGGCAACCATAATCCCGGTGAGCACGGCGCCGAGCTCGCGAATCATGGTGAGGCTTACGAACTGGCCCGTAACAGCGGTCGCGCCGAACTCTGAGAGGGTGGCGGCGGACTGAAGAGCAAGCACGCCGCCGGTGAAGAAACCGGAGAGGATCACGATGGGCAGCGAGCCGACCCCGATGATATCGGATTGCATGAGGAAGTCAGTCCAGTAGATGGGAGGACGGAAGAGATTGAGCAACGCCCGGCTCGCGAACAGGGAGTATTCCTGGACGGTGAGCACGATTTGTTTGGCGGTGCGGTCGAGCGCGATTATCGCCATGGGGATGCCGATCTGCGGGACGAAAGAGATTTGCTGCTATCCGAGGACAGGATAGCGCATAGAATAGCTCAGTATAAAAGGTGGGGCGGCTTTTACCGCTCTCCAAAGTAGCCGGCCGGGGGCGCCAAACCCTGCTCCGCACGATGACGGCCCAGCTGCATTTAGAGGTGGGCCGGTAATCCCAGGCGGCCTTCCCCGGAACAAATCGCTGCCTTGGCCGCTGTGGCGGCACTCGAAAGAATCACGAACTCGCCGCCGAACGCATCCCAAATATCGGGAGGATACGATGCATCTGTTTCGCGTGCGGCTAATCCTTGCTCTTATCGCGAGCGTGACGCTGGTGTCGCTTGCCTCCACCTATTTTGACGTTTTGGCCCACAGACATACCTTGCGGGAGGATTTGGAGCGCCGCACCAAGTGGATGGGCATGAGCGTAGAGCCGGATGTGCGCGGCGCTCTGGCAACGGGAGATCCGTCTGCCCTTCCAGGTTTAGCGCAACTGCTGAAGAACGGAACCGGCGCGCTGGGAATGGCAATCTATGACGCACGCGGAAATCTGCTGGCCGGCAGCGGTCCGGCAGACGTGATGGGGGCTCTGGGGCGCGGCGTGGTGGAGAAATCGCTGCAGAGGGGCGTGGAGGCCGGCGCATTCGGGCACGCAGAACAATGGCAATGGCTGGAGGAGTCGTTTCCGATCCACAACGGGGACCAACTGGAAGGCGCCATGGCCATTGTGGTGGACGCCAGTTACATTCGGGCGGAAGGGATCGCTTTGTGGCAGCGAAGCTTCTGGCGCATCGTGGCCCTGGTGATTCTGATCGTGACCGTCACCATCGGGATGGTGCGCTGGTTCCTCCTTCGTCCCATGAGCCGCGTCGCCGAACGCCTGCACCATCTGCGTACCGGTCATGTGGAAAAATCCGCGGAGCACGAATTGCCGGAGCTCGGCCTGTTTTCGTCGCTGGCGCTCGAAGTGGAAACGATGGCCAAGAGCCTCACAGCAGCGCGAGCCGCTGCTGCCGCTGAGGCCCGGCTGCGCGAAGCAGGCGCGCACCTCTGGACCGCCGAGCGATTAGCGGTGCACATCCGCAACCGGGCGGGTTCAAGCAAGATCTTCGTGGTCTCGAACCGCGAGCCGTATATGCACGTTCGGCAGGGACGGGAGACGGTTTGCGTGGTGCCGCCCAGCGGTCTGGTTACGGCCCTGGAGCCGGTGCTGCGCGCATGTGACGGCGTATGGGTGGCCAGCGGCAGCGGCGACGCGGATGCGGCATCGGTGGATGAGTTCGACCGGCTGCGCGTTCCGCCCGATGACCCGCGCTATACCCTGCGCAGGGTGTGGCTCTCAGAGCAAGAGGAAGCGCACTACTACGAAGGCTTTTCGAACGAGGGGCTGTGGCCGCTTTGTCACATTGCGCATACGCGGCCTATCTTTCGCGCCGCTGACTGGGAATGTTATCAACTCATCAACCAGAGATTCGCCGACGCGTTGCTCGAAGAAATGCGGGGCAGCTCCGAGCCGGTGGTGTTTGCACAGGACTATCACCTGGCTTTGCTGCCGCGGCTCGTAAAGAAGGAGCGGCCCGATGCGCGCGTGGCGATCTTCTGGCACATTCCCTGGCCCAATCCCGAAGCCTTCGGAATTTGCCCCTGGCAGACCGAGTTAATCGACGGTTTGCTGGGTGCGGACCTGATTGGATTTCATATTCCTCTCCACTGCCACAATTTTCTTGCCACGGTGGATCGCGCGGTGGAGGCGCGCACTGACCGGGATCGGCTCTCCGTGCTGCGCCACGGGCACACCAGCGTCATACGCCCTTACCCGGTAAGCGTGGCGTTTGAGGCGGAAATGCGGCCGCCGGCGAACCTGGATGGGGAGGCGGTGGAGGAAGAGCGCGCTGCTGAGCGGCGACGGCTGTTGAGCGAGTTCGGCGTGCGTGCGGAATGTCTCGCCCTCGGAGTGGACCGGCTGGACTACACCAAGGGAATCGTGGAGCGGCTGGAGGCGTTCGCGCAGCTCCTCGAAGAGCATCCCTGGTATCGGGAACGGCTGACGATGGTGCAGATTGCCGCGCCCAGCCGGACGCGCATCCCCAGCTACGCCGAGCTGCACCGCCGTGTCGAGGAGACCGTGGAGCGCATCAACTCCCGCTATCAGACCGTGCATTGGAGGCTGATCGTGCTCATCGAGCGCCAGTGCAACCATGAAGAGGTAAGGCGGTGGTATCGCGCCGCCGACATTTGCCTCGTGACCTCGCTGCACGACGGGATGAACCTGGTGGCCAAGGAGTTTGTGGCCGCGCGCGACGACGAAGACGGGGTCCTGGTGCTGAGCAAATTTACCGGCGCGGCAGTGGAGCTGCGCGATGCCTTGCTGATCAATCCTTATGACGTGGTCGGTGTGGCCGAGGCGATCCACAACGGCCTGGAGATGAGCCGCGCGGAGCGCCGCGAACGCATGCAGAGAATGAGGCGCCAGGTGATGGAATACAACATTTACTTGTGGGCGGCAAAAGTGCTGGGCGATTTGCGCGAGACACGCCTGGAATCCGCGGAAGGCGGAGAGCCGATCCGCGTGGCGCCTTCCAATGTTCGCGGAGACGAAATAGAGGCGGAAAAGCTGGCGTGAAAGCGAGCTGCGATTGACCAACCAGGCGGAAGAGAAACTGGAGGAGTTTTTCAGCGCCTTCACGGGCGCGGCGGGACCTTCATTGTTGCTCGACTATGACGGGACGCTCGCGCCGTTTCGGGTCGACCGCTTCAAGGCACGGCCTTGGGCGGGAGTGCGGGAGCTGCTGACGCGCATTCAAAAGCAGGGCCGAACGCGAATGGTTGTGGTCACCGGACGGCCTGCCGGGGAGATTGCGCCGTTGTTGGCGGTGGAACCCGCGCCGGAGGTATGGGGGCTGCATGGCGCCGAGCGGTTATACGCGGGCGGGAGGCGTGAGCTCCAGAATATGACTCCCGAAGCTCGGGCTACGCTCAATGCGATCCGCGAGAAACTTCGGGACGATCCGTTTGGCGGGCTGATCGAGGAAAAGGCCAACGCAGCTGTCATGCACTGGCGCGGTGTGTCGCCCGGAAGGGCCAAGACGATCGAGAAGCGGACACGGGCGCTGTTTGAGCCTGTGGCGCGGATGGACGGCTTGACCTTGCTTGAATTTGAATCCGGCCTCGAGCTGCGCGCGGGCCGCGACAAAGGCGAAGCGGTCAGGGTGCTTCTTGAGGAGACCGGTGACGGCAGGACGCATCCCACTGCTTATTTGGGAGACGACTTGACCGATGAGGCAGCCTTTCGCGCCGTCAAAGGCCGGGGACTCGGCGTTCTGGCGCGGCGTGAATGGCGCGATACTGCGGCCGAAATTTGGTTGCGGCCGCCGGAAGAGCTGCGGGAGTTCCTGAAAAGGTGGCTGCGCGCCTGTTCGCATTTACAATCGAATCTATATGATCCGCTTCTCCACAGCCGGTGAATCCCACGGCGAGGCCCTGATTGCGCTGCTCTCAGGGATGCCTGCCGGCGTGGCCGCTGATCTGGAGTTTGTGAACCACGAGCTGTGGCGCCGTCAACAGGGCTATGGCCGCGGCGGCCGCATGAAGATTGAGACCGACCAGGCTCACATCCTGTCCGGGGTGCGCCACGGCAAGACCATCGGCTCGCCCATCGCGATTCAACTGGTGAATCGTGACTGGAAGAACTGGCAGGAGAAGCTGCCTGTCGAGGCGGGCGATCCGGCCAAGCATCGGGCGGTTGCTTCACCACGGCCCGGCCACGCGGACCTGGCCGGCGCGCTCAAATTCAACTTCCCCGATGCGCGCTACGTGCTGGAGCGCGCTTCCGCGCGGGAGTCTGCGGCGCGTGTTGCCGCCGGAGCGTTTGCCAAGTTGCTGTTGCGCAGCCTGGGAATGGAAGTGGCTAGCCACGTGATTCGCGTGGGCGGCGTGGAGCTTGAGCGCGACGCGGCGTGGGAGGAAATTGCGGCTCTCGCGGGGAAGGGCGAGGTAGTCCTTGCCTGCGTAGATGCCGGCGCCGAAGCGCGGATGAAGGAAGAAGTGGATGCGGCGTCGCGTGCCGGCGACACCGTAAATGGAATCTTTGAAGTTGTGGCGCACGGAGTTCCGGCGGGGCTTGGCTCGTATGCCAACTGGGATGAACGGCTCGACGGCCAGCTCGCCTGGGCTGTGATGAGCCTCCAGGCGGTGAAAGCCGTGGAGATTGGCCGTGGAGTGGCCGCTGCCGCTACGTTCGGCTCGCGCGTTCATGATCCAATTCGCTACGCGAGCCAGAATCCGCCGGGCAGGCCCACGCGCTTTACGCGGCCGCACAATAACGCAGGCGGAATCGAGGGCGGCGTCTCCAACGGCGAGGACATCGTGGTGCGCGGCTACCTGAAACCCATCTCGACATTGCGCCAGCCGCTGGAATCGGTGCGTTTCGACACGCGCGAGCCCACCAGCGCAAGCTACGAGCGGAGCGACATTTGCGTGGTGCCGGCTGCGGGCGTGGCCGCGGAGGCGATGGTCGCTCTGGTTCTGGCCAACATGGCCCACGAGAAGTTCGGCGGCGACAGCCTGCCGGAGTTGAAGCGAAACTTCATGGGATACATCGAACAGATACGGAGCTATTAGCAGCGGCAATGATGCTGAAGATTGTGAAATATCCCGAGCCGGTGCTTGAGCAGCCCGGCGAGCCGGTGACCGAGTTCAACGCGGAGTTGCGCAAGTTTGTTGCCGATATGTTCGAGACCACTTACGCCTCGCAAGGCATCGGTTTGGCTGCGCCGCAGGTGGGCATCTCGAAGCGGATTACTGTCATCGACCTGAGCCAGGGTAAAGATCCGGCGCAAAGGCTGGTGCTGATCAATCCGGAGATCGTCTCGAGCGAAGGGAGACAGTACGAGGAGGAGGGCTGCCTGAGCTTTCCCGATATTCGCGAGAAGGTGGTGCGCGCGGCGAAGGTTCGCATCCGCGCCCAGGATGAGCGTGGCAAGTGGTTCGAGATGGACGGCGCAGAACTGCTGGCGCGAGCCTTCCAGCACGAGATCGATCACCTCGACGGCATTGTGTTTCTTTTCAGGATGAGCGCGCTGAAGCGCGGCCTTAACCTGCGCAAGATTCGCAAGATGCAGAGCGAGGGCACGTGGTAACAACGCCATGACGAACGCAGGCGATGGCCTCAGGCTGGTCTTTTGCGGCACTCCGGAGTTCGCCGTCCCCACGCTGGAGGCTCTTCTTGCCGCGGGACACGAGATAGCGCTTGTGGTTTCGCAACCCGACCGACCCGTGGGACGGAATCAGCAACTCACTGCCTCGGCCGTCAAGCATGCCGCCCTGGACGCCGGTTTGGCCGTTACGCAGCCGGAGAAGATCCGCAGCAATGCAGAGTTTCGCTCGCAGCTCGAGTCGATCGCCCCGGACGCGATCGTCGTAGTCGCCTATGGGCGCATCATTCCGCCTTGGATGCTGGCGCTGCCTCGGCTGGGATGCATCAATCTGCATGCGTCGCTGCTTCCGAAATATCGCGGAGCAGCGCCGATCCAGTGGGCCATCGCCATGGGCGACGCTTATACCGGGAACACCACAATGCTTTTGGAAGAGGGGCTCGACACCGGGCCAATCCTGCTGCAGCGGACCATCGAGATCGGGCCGGAGCAAACGGCGGCGGAGCTGTTTCCGGTGATGGCGCGCGCGGGAGCGCCGCTGGTTGTGGAGACTCTGGCCGGGTTAGCGGCCGGAACCATCCACCCTGAACCGCAGATTCACGAAACGGCGACGTTTGCGCCGCTGCTTACCCGCGACGACGGCCGCATCGACTTTACCGCGCGCACCGCGCATGAAATCTACAACCGCTGGAGAGGCTTTCAGCCGTGGCCGGGCGCGTTCACCGCTCTCAACGGAAAGAAACTGATTGTGCACCGCCTGGCCGTTGCCCAGGGCAGTTTCGCGGAAGGCTTGGGCTTTGCGGAGCCGGGCTGGATTCTGGTGGAGAACCACCGTCTTTTGGCCGCGTGCGCGGAAAATACCTGGCTCGAATTTCTCGAAGTTCAGCTGGAAGGCAAGAAGCGCCTTGCAGCCGGCGAATTTTTGCGCGGCAATCCGCTGCCGGCGGACGCGCGCCTCGGTTGAGCGTCATGTCTGCAATTTCTCCCGCACGGAAGGCTGCCTTCGGAATTCTGATGGCCATCGAGCGGGGAAAGGCCCACTCCGACGAGTTACTGCGGGGAAAAGAAATCGATGCCCTGTCGCCTGCCGATCGCAATTTGGTGACAGCCCTGGTGCTTGGCGTGCTTCGCTGGCAGATCGGGCTGGACGAGCAGCTCAGAACCTTGCTCAAGAAGCCGGGAGCCAGGCTCGATCCCGAAGTTCGAATCGCGCTACGGCTCGGCGCCTTTCAGTTGCAATTCCTTGACCGCGTTCCGGCCCACGCTGCCATCGACGAGAGCGTGGAACTGACAAAGCAGGCCGGTCATCGCTTCGCCGCCGGCATGGTGAACGCAGTCCTCCGCAAACTTGCCTCCGCTGGTCCTGCCGTGGACCTTCCGGAGGAGTCTGCAGCCGAATTTGCACTGGCCTGGGCGCATCCCGCGTGGATGGTCGAGCGCTGGACGCGCTTTTATGGCCCGGAAGCTGCGCGTGCGATTTACCGGCACGGGCAGACGCAACCTCAATTGACGGTGCGCATTATGAGCCCGTCTCAAGAAGCTGAAATTCTCGAGGGCGGCATTCGGCTCCAGCCGGGAGCGTTGCTGGCTGCTGCGCGAACGGTGGTTTCCGGAGATGTTTCGGCGACGGCTGCATTTCGTGAGGGTCGAGCGCGAATCCAGGATGAGGGATCGCAGTTGATTGGAGAGCTGGCCGCCTGGGGTGGAGAAGAATCAGAGCGAAAAGTCAAAAGCATCCTTGATGCGTGCGCGGCGCCGGGAGGCAAGACCATGATTCTCGCCGAACGGAATCCCGAGGCAAAGATTCTGGCTTGTGAAGCGAGTCCGCGGCGGTTTACCACCCTGCGAAAGCGGCTGGCCGCATACGCTGACCGCGTGGAATGCCGCCTTGCGGAAGCCAATGCATTGCAAGAGGAATCGGCCTTCGATGTGGTGCTGGCCGACGTGCCCTGCAGCGGGACCGGAACCCTTGGCCGGAATCCGGAGATTCGCCATCGCCTGCGATTAGAAGACCTCGCGCGCCATTCGGAGCGGCAGCGGGAAATTCTTCATGCTGCCTTGCGCGCAGTGCGGCCGGGTGGGCGCGTTGTCTATTCCACCTGCTCGCTGGAGCCCGAAGAAAACGAGCAAGTGGTGTCGGCGGTGCTTGCGGAGAATCGAAATGCGCGGCAGATTTCGTTAGCGCCCAGGATTGAATCGCTGCTGCGCGGCGGTATTTTGACCGCTGGCGGCGCGGAGTGGCTGCAAAAGCGGCTCACCCGGGAAGGCGCGCTGCTTCTTCTGCCAGGCGATGATCCGGCGGACGGCTTTTTTGTGGCATCGATTGAAAAGACGGCTTGAGAAGCGATCAGCGAGACTTAGCGTCGGCTCCTCATGCCGTTTCCGGCTCCAGGCGCAGCGTCGCAAAATCCCGCCCGAGCAGCCCGCACAGACCTTCGACGACCAGATTGTGATCGTCGCGCTGGGGAAGACCTGAGACCGTCGCGCTTCCGACCACGCCCGCGCCCTCCACGGACAGCGGAAACGCTCCGCCATCCGATGCATAATCCGTGAGCGGCAGACCCTGGCGCTCGAACAGCGTTGTGCCCTTCGCTTTCATCGCGATCCCCACGCCCAGCGAACTGCGATGAAAGCGAGCCACCACGTTGCTTTTGCGGCGCACCCACTCGGCATTGTCCGGCGTGGTGCCGTCGAGAGCGGCATAAAACAGCGGCTGGCCGAAGCGCCGCACGTCGATGACCAGGGTGAGGCCGCGTTCCAGCGCCAGAGAGCGAATCCGCGAACCAAGATCCCAGGCGAAGCGAGCATCGAGGCGTGGCAGGCGCAGTTCCCGCTCTTGCATGGTGATTTTTTCCAAATCCTCACTCAGTCCCATCTTGCCTTGCCTCCCATTCACAACTATCTCACCACCGTCAGCTTCACGATTGTGCTCTGATCCACGCGCGTGCCCGCGGCGGGCGATTGCGACAGCACCGCGCCCGGCCTGGCCGGCAGCTTGGGCGGAGTGTCGCCGCTGCCCACCGGGGCAACCGGCACGTTTACATAACTCGGCGGCGCCGTCTTGATTCCCACTTTGGCCAGCGCGGCCTTCGCGCTCGCGAAGGGCCAATCGGTAAGGTCGGGCATCACGTACCCGTCCGGCGTTTCATCGTCAGGCGCGGCCACTAGCAGGTCGACGCTGGGTTGTGCGATGCCCTGCGCGTGCGGGGGCGGGTCCTGCGCCAGCACGGTACCCTCCGCGGCAGATCCGAAAGGCAGTTGCGCGATCTCGCCCACCTGAAGGCCGGCGCGGCGCAACTCCAGCGAGGCCACGCGCTCATTGGCGCCCACCGTATCCGGGACATCGACCTTTTGCGGCCCGAGGCTTTCCGCCACGCGCACGCGCCACTCCCGCCGCACCACGGTTCCCGCCGCGGGCGACTGCGACAGGATGTGCCCTGCGGCTACATCGCCCGAGTAGTAGCGATTGTCCACGTCCAGGGTCAGTCCCATGCCTGCGGCCACGCTGCGTGCGTCGGCCGTCGTCATTCCCTTAAGCGCTGGCACCTGGACTTCAGCGCCATGGATGGCGAAATGGATTGTGGTGATGGCCGACAGCAGGCCAACGGCTACGAGGAGCATGACGAGCGAGGCGATGCGGAAGAATCTCGCGATGGGAGCGGCGTTCATTAATAAAGTTCTCTAGGGCCTGTTAACACTACTGGGGTGAACAGCGTTGCGAGCGAAAATCCGGCCAGACGAGGCTGAGCCCGAAGGCTTTGGCGGTTCCAAGGTCGAGGGCGAGAACGAAGTATGGCCGGATTTGCGCCGCAACCCGGAGGGACGGGGCCAATTCCCCCGATTTCGTTGTCTCTCGTCCTTAGCAGACACCCGGTATGCGTCACTCCTCGCTCCTAGATCTCGGGGAAATTGGCTCCCGTCGCTGTCATCCCAGTAGTGTTAACAGACCCTGGGCTCAATCATCCCACTTTACCGCGTATTGTCGGTCAACGGCTCGGGATGGATGGTGACGCGATAGACCTCGGGGCACGCAAGCTTGAACCGGTCTTCGAGCGCGGTAATCACCTCGTGGACACGGTGCATGGGAAGCTCGTCGGGCAAGGTGCAGTGACAGGTGAGGGAGATATGGTCCCTTGTGCGTCCGACGATAACAGCGTGGACATCGACGATCTCAGGTAGCCCCGCGGCCGCTGAGCGCAGCGCCTGCTCCAGCCTGCGGTCCTCGATGACGATCTCTTCCGGCTGCTCGATGGTGGCGGGCTCGCTTTCGATGTGCGACAGCACCGAGTCGACCTCGGGAACATTGTGCAGGATTTGCGCCTCCAAGGCAGTGACGAAGTTGTGCGCCTCACGCAGCGTCAGCTTCTCCTCGAGCTCCACGTGAAGCTCCACCTGCAAGCGCCCATGATGCGTCTGAATGCTGAGTTCGTGCACGGATACGTTGTTGCGGGCGGCCACGGCGCGCACGCGATCGAAGATGCTTTCGGTCCTGGTTTCGCGGGGAATGGTGTGGATCACAACATCGGCTTTGGGCAGAGCGCGTTGCACAGCGGCCGTCGCGGCCTCGACCAGATCGCCGGTGTGCTCAAAGGTGAATCGCCGCGGCAGAGCCAGCGTCAGATCGGCAAAGTAACCGGCGCCCGCTCGGCGCACGCGCGCCTGCTCAACGGCCAGCACTCCATCCACGCGCTCCACCTCGCGCACCAGCCGGCGGCGTGTTTCCGCGGGAATCTCGTCCACCAGCGCATCCACCGCTTCGTGGCCCAGCCGGATGGTCATGCGCAGGATCATCAGCGATACCACAAAGGCGGCAAACGGGTCGGCATACCGCAGCGCGGGAATTTGGAATCGCGCGCCCAGCCACGTAGCGGCCAGACCGGCCAGCACCGCCGAGGTGGCCCAGATATCGGAAGCGAAGTGGAAGGCGTCGGTGGCAAGAGCCGGCGACCCGGTGCGGGCGGCCACGGCGCGCAATTGCCGCGATCGCCATAAATCCACGCCGATTGAGGTTACGAGCACCAATGCAGGCCACAAGGAGTGATGCAGCGCGACAGCATGGTAGAAGATGCGCTGCACGGCCTCCCAGATGATCCAGGCGCAGGAGATCGCCATCAATCCCGCCTCGGTGAAGGCGGAAAGATTCTCGATCTTGCCGTGGCCGTAAGTGTGATCCTCGTCGGCCGGCTTGTCGCTCACATGCACTGAGAAGTACGTTAGCGCCGCGCCAACCAGGTCCAGGCCCGAGTGCGCTGCGTCAGAGAGCACGCCGAGCGAGCCGGAGAACAAACCGGCGGCGAGCTTGAGGATTGTCATCGCCGCCGCGGCCGCCATCGAGCGCCGTGCCACGCGCTGCTTTTCCGCGGAGATGGCGGAGAGACTCGCCGTAGCAGCCCCGGTGTCCCTCGAACTGGAGACGGCAGGCGTCATTGCGTTCCTAGACTACCGTGGGCCGCGCCGCGGTGTACAACCCGGCGATTCCGAACGTGTAGGGCTGCCACGCACACTCGACGAAGCCTGCGCGCTGCAACATCTCAAGCATTTCGCCTGGCGGCGGGAAACTGCCAACCGAGCTCGGCAGATAGTTGTAGGGACCATCCTTCCCGATGACGATGCGTCCGATTGCAGGCAGTACGCGCCGGAAGTAAAGCGCATAGGCCCGGCCCAGAAGACCACCGGGCTCGCTGAACTCGAGAATTCCCAACTGGCCGCCCGGCTTGAGCGCGCGATGGAACTCTCTGAGTCCCGCGCCGTAGTTGGCCAGGTTCCTGAACCCGAAAGCCGTCACAATCAGGTCCAGCGATTCGGCGCGGAGCGGCAGATGCAGGGCGTCGGCTTCAATCGGCGCCGCATAGGGCGTTCCGGCCGCACGCAGGCTTTTCGCCTGTGTCGCGAAATTCCGGCGGGCCGAACTTTTGCGCGCCGCGGCTCAGCATCGCATGTGAAAAGTCTCCGGCGAGAATCGGAAGGGCGCCTTGCGGACGCAGCTTGAGCAGCGCCATGGTCAAGTCGCCCGTGCCGCAACAAATATCAAGAACGGACGCTTCGGGACGGGCCAGCACGGCACGGAACCTGCGCGCGGCCCTGCGCCACCACAGCCGGTCGACGTTGGCTGAGAGCAGATGGTTCAGCAGATCATATCGGGGCGCAATCGACTCGAACATCTGCCGCACGGCCATCGCCGCGCCTGCTTCGTCCGCCGCGCCTGCGGGTCTGGCTCCCGTTGCGGGCATGTATTGGCCCCCTTCGTCGATGGCGAATAGTTGCGCGCCGAACTGCGGCGCGCGCTCCTTCATGCTATCGCTTTCATTGCGCGGCGCGCTTTGGTGTCCGGCCGAATCGCCGGCCCTCCAATGCGCATCGGAAAGGTATACCCTTGAAGTTGCCGATGGCCGCCACTTCCCTTTCCGCATTCCCCGCGGCGACGCCGCATCCGCTGCTCACGGATAGCCATGGGCGCGTGATTCACGACCTGCGCGTCTCCGTCACCGACCGCTGCAACTACAAGTGCGTGTACTGCCGGACGGGCGAAATGGGAGCGCAGTATCCGGAGCTGGCGATCGAGGAATATCTGCGGCTGATCGGGATTTTTGTCGGGCTTGGGATCACGAAAGTGCGCCTGACGGGCGGCGAACCGCTTTTGCGGCGCGGGGTGGTGGATCTGGTGCAACAGCTTTCGCGGCTACGCACGCTCGAAGACGAGCCGCTGGAGCTGGCGCTGACGACGAACGGCCATCTGCTGGAGTCGCTTGCCCAGCCGCTCAAGGAAGCGGGGCTGGGCCGGGTGACGGTGAGTATGGACGCGGTGGACGCGGCCACATTTGAGCGCATTACGCGGGTCGAAGGCAGCTTCTCCAAAGTTCTGGCGGGAATTCGCGCCGCCCGGGCCGCCGGGCTCACTCCGCTCAAGATCAACTGCGTGCTTCTGCGCGGCTTTAATGACGGCCAAATTGAAGGATTCGCGCGATTTGCCCGCGAAGAAGATGTGGTGGTGCGGTTCATCGAGTTCATGCCGCTCGAAGAGGGCCGGCTTTGGTCGCCGGAGATCGTGGTGACGCTCAGCGAGATTGTTGAACGCATCGGGCGAACGATGCCGCTGGTCGAACTGCCCGCGCGCGAGGCCAGCGAAACGGCGCGGCGCTACACCTTTGAAGACGGCGTGGGCGAGATCGGGATTATTGCGCCGGTAAGCCAGGCATTCTGCGGCGCCTGCAGCCGGGTGCGGCTGACCTCCGACGGCAAGATTCGCACCTGTTTGTTCTCGCAGGTAGAGCACGACCTCTACGGGCGCCTGCGGGCCGGCGCCGGCGACGCGGAACTACGCGCCTACATTGTTCGTACTGTCCAGGGGAAGGAAGCGCGTCATCATATCGGCGAGCCGGAATTCTTAAAGCCGTCGCGGTCAATGGTGCACATCGGAGGTTGAGCCGCAGGCAGGCGCCGGCAATGGATGCGAGACAAGCCGGTAATCGGAGTGAAGCCAACGAATCGCGGCTGGTGCGCTGAAGACGTTGTGAAAGAATGGTGGGTAGCACTTCCCCTCCGGGGCCCAAACATGCCAAACGCGACGGAAGAACGGATACCGCTCGCCGATCTGCTTGTTTTTCACCAACTGGCAAGATCGCTTACATCGAGCTTCGACCTGGACACCATTCTTCGCACCATCCTGGAGCACATGGAGCGGATGGTGGAGGCGGATTTGTGGGCGCTGCTGATGCTGGACGAGGCCAGCCAGGATCTCTACTACGCGATCGCTGCGGGCGAGGAGCAAGAGACCCTGCGAGGCCTTCGCGTGAAGGTGGGCGAGGGCGTAGCGGGCTGGGTGGTGCAGCACGGGGAGACTCTGATCGTACCCGAAGGCGCGGACGACCCTCGCGCGCAACAGTACGGGACTCCAGGCGTAGAGAGCGTGAAATCGGTCATCGCGCTGCCATTGCGCGGGCGCACGGGAACGCAGGGCGTGATTGAGATCTTCAATCCGCGGGGCGAGATGTCGGACTACAGCATCGCGTTCCTGCACATTCTGGCTGACCACGCGGCGATTGCGATCGAAAACGCGCGCGACGTGAGCCGCATTCAGCAACTGACGATCACCGACGATACGACCGGGCTCTATAACGTGCGCTACCTGTACGATGTGCTGGACCGCGAACTGAAGCGGTCGAAGAAGTTGAAGCTGCCGCTGAGCCTGGCGTTCTGGGACCTGGACCGGTTCAAGCTGGTGAACGATGTGCACGGACATCTGGTCGGCAGCGAGTTGCTGGCTCAAACCGGACGCCGTCTGCAGGAGCTGAGCCGGAAGCAGGACCAGTGCTTCCGCTACGGCGGCGATGAATTCGTGATTCTGATGGCGGAGACTTCTCCGGGAGTCGCGCTGGAAGTGACCAAGGCAATGCACGCGGCGCTTATGCAAAGCGAGCTGCGCATGAAGAGCGGACTTGGCTTGTGCGTGAGCGCGAGCGTGGGCCTGTCGTTTGCGCCCGAAGACGGAACGCAGGTGCACGCAATCATCGGCACCGCGGACGCGCGCATGTACGCGGTGAAGCGCCACGGGCGCGGACAGGTGCGAGCAGCGTAGGCAGCGCTGCCGACTCGAATCTCGGTTTGCGGCAGATCGATTAGCTTTGCGCGAGCGCGATCATTCTCGTCAGTAACGGTTCCTCTTCTCGCCTTGTCAACTGTGTTTTTTCGTAAATCACTGAATCCACGCCGCTTCCGATTACAGATTATTTCGTGCGTTTGTAGCAGAATCATCTTGAGCACGGTCCGGGAGAGTTCGCGCCACATTGCGAATCTCTCGGCCCGCAACTCTCATGGATTCCGCAATGCGAGATAAGAACCAGCGCAAACTTCAAAAATCGTCCGTAACTCATTTGCTGTCACATCTCTGCAAATAAGTCGTTCGTTTTCGCATTCTTGCAGCGAAATGCATCCGTCAACGTCATGAAACCAAAGCACTTATTTTCAGAAAGCATGTGGGGGGCCACCGTTTGGTGGTGCGGACCGGGGGGATAGCTGAAATTTTAGACCGGGCGCATGTTCTGCGCTGCGACGAATGCTGACATTCGTCGTTTTGGGGTGGGATCCCAGGGGAGCGGCGGCCGCTCGCTTACCGGGGAAGCAAGCGGCCCGGATTTCTTTTACTGCTGCTCGGTGATGTGGACGGAGTGCTCCAAACGGAACGTAAGGATGGTTTCGGCAGGGAGAAATATCTCCCGGTTGCCTGTGAAAGCGCTACCGGCAGTGCCGGCGCCTCCGCCTAAAAGACCGCCGATGAGCGCGCCTTTTCCTCCGCCTGCGATGCCCCCGACGATGGCGCCGAAGGCTCCTCCACCACCGGCGAATGCGGCGGTGCGCTTGCCTTTGCCCTTCTCCGCGCGATCAATGGAGCTGGTGGCGACTGGATAGCTGCCCCACTGCGTATGCACGCGTTCAAGACGGATGGCCAGATAAGCGCCGCCCTTGATGTGTCCGAGAGGCTTGGCGTCGATGACTGTGCCTTCGGCGTGCGCGCCCCTGGGAATCACGGTTTGGCCATTCACGACAACATCGTCGGCGACGGTGGCGCTGAAGGAATCACCGGAACGGCTGATCTTCGAGCCCAGATCCTCGTCGAGACGGACGCGGAGACGGGTTCCAGCGGGCAGATCGACGACCGCGGGCGGAGGCGGCGCTTGCGGCTGGGAAGCCTGGCCGGGTTGCCCGCCGGCCGCGGAAGCTGGCTGGCCTGCCGGCGGCTGCTGCGAGTTTTGCGGCTGGCTGGCGGGGCTGTTCGACGGTTGGTTATTGGCTTGTTGCTTGCTTGATTTGCAGCCGCTCGACGCAAGCAGCGCCGAGAGCGCGAGCGCGGCAAAAAAGATGGATTTGCGATGGAAGCTCATGACACGAACTCCTTGAGGGAAAGTAGGAGATACGCCTCACTGGCAAGCAGCGCAGGGGCGCCCAAAGAAGTTAGATGTCGAGATTCTTAACGTCGAGAGCGTTGTCCTCAATAAATTTACGGCGCGATTCTACGTCTTCGCCCATGAGCGTGGTGAAGATGGCCTCGGCCTCGGCGATGTCTTCGAGTTTGACGGAAAGCAGGGTGCGGCGCTCGGGGTCCATCGTGGTTTCCCAGAGCTGCGCAGCGGTCATCTCGCCCAACCCCTTGTAGCGCTGCACCTGGTAGTCCTTCTTGCCCTGCTCGACGACGTAGGCGAAGAGCTCGCGGGCGGTCTGCTTTTCGACCGGTTCGCGCGAGATGCGCGTGGAGCGGGCCGATGGCTTGGTCTCCGCTTTAGCCTCCGCATCCTCAGCCTCGCCCTCTTCCTCGTCGGCAGCCGAAGCAGCGGCGGCTTTGGCGGCGTACTCGACCAGGAACGGCGGTTCGAGGAATTCCTTGATGAGCGAATACTTCGACATCATCTGGCGGAACTCGGGGCTGGAGGCCAGGGTCCAGTCGATGCAGCGCGTAGCACCCTGCGCATCGGTGAAACAGATGGACCAGGTGTGGTGTTCCTCGTCCTCGACCGGCTTCGAGACCTTGAACTGAAACTCATCCGCGAGCTCGACGAGCTGCTTATGCAGAGCGGCGATCTTCTCCGGAACCTTGCTGCCTTCCTTCGAAGTGAAGTCGGTGCGGTGCGTGAGCTCGGCGCGAGCCAGCATCTCAGTGAGTTTTTCGTTGCGGATGCGCTTGTCGACCTTTTCGACGAATCCGAGATACTCGTTGAGCGTGGCCATGAAGCGGGTGAGATCGGCGCCTTCGATACGGCCGGCCGTCTCGCCATGGCGAACGATCATGCCTTCGGCGGCGCGGTTGACCATCACCTTCACGAAGTCGCGATCGTCCTTGATGTACTGCTCGAAGCGGCCCTTCTTGATCTTGTAGAGGGGCGGCTGGGCGATGCACACGTTGCCGCGCTTGATGAGCTCGGTCATGTGCCGGAAGAAGAAAGTGAGTAGCAGAGTGCGAATGTGGGAGCCGTCGACATCGGCGTCGGTCATGAGGATGATTTTGCCGTAGCGGATCTTGGCGGCGTCGAAGTCGTCTTTGCCGATGCCGCAGCCGAGCGCGGTAATCATGGCGCGGATTTCTTCGTGGCCGAGCATCTTGTCGTAGCGGGCTTTTTCGACGTTGAGGATTTTGCCTTTGAGGGGAAGGATGGCCTGAAAGCGGCGGTCGCGGCCCTGCTTGGCGGTGCCGCCGGCGCTCTCGCCCTCGACAAGGTAGAGCTCGCAGCGCTCGGGGTTGCGCTCGCTGCAGTCGGCCAGCTTGCCGGGAAGGCCGCCGCCGTCGATGGCGCCTTTGCGGCGGGTGAGGTCGCGAGCCTTGCGGGCCGCTTCGCGGGCGCGCGCGGCTTCAATGGCCTTGTTGATGATGCGGCGGGCGACGGGAGGATTCTGCTCGAGAAACATGCCCAGCCGCTCATTGACGAAGGCCTGCACTGTGCCGGCGATGTCGGAGTTGAGCTTGCCCTTGGTCTGGCCCTCGAACTGCGGCTGCGACAGCTTGACGCTGACCACGGCCACCAAACCTTCGCGGACATCGTCGCCGCTGAGGTTCTCCTTCATGTCCTTGAAGAGGCCTAACTGCTGGCCGATGGCGTTGATGGTGCGGGTGAGAGCGGTGCGGAAGCCGGAGAGATGCGTGCCGCCGTCGACGGTGTTGATGTTGTTGGCGAAGCTGAAGACGGTCTCGGAGTAGCCGTCGTTGTATTGCAGCGCGATGTCGATATCGACGCCGTCGCGGAGGGCCTCCATGACGATGGGCTTGTCGTGCAGCACGGTCTTGCCGCGGTTGAGGTGCTTGACGAATTCGGAGATGCCCCCGGCATAGCGGAACTCGGTGCGGCGCGCTTCGCCGGTTTTGGGATCGGCGGTGCGCTCATCGGTCAGCGTGATCTCGAGGCCTTTGTTCAGGAAGGCCATTTCGCGCAGGCGCTGGGCGAGAGTGTCGTAGTTGAACTCGGTGGCGGCGAAGATGGTTTTGTCGGGCAGGAAGTGCACGCGCGTGCCGCGGCGCTTCGAGGTTCCGGTCTTCTGCAGAGTGGAAGTTGGAATGCCCTTCGAGTAGCTCTGTTCGTAGGTGTGGCTCGCCTCGCCGGGTTTTTCGGGGCGCCAGATCTCCACTTCGAACTCTTCGCTCAGCGCATTCACGCAACTGACGCCGACGCCGTGAAGTCCGCCGGAGACTTTGTAGGTGGAGGCGTCGAATTTTCCGCCTGCGTGCAGCTTGGTGAGCACAACTTGCACCGCAGGCATACGCTGGCCACCGGGCAGATCCATCATGTCGACGGGAATGCCGCGGCCGTCATCAACCACGGTGATGGAGTTGTCGACGTGGACGACGACATCGATTTTCTTGGCGTAGCCGGCCAGAGCCTCGTCCACCGAATTGTCGACGACTTCGTAGACGAGGTGGTGCAGCCCCATCTCGCCGGTGGAGCCGATGTACATTGCGGGACGGAGACGTACAGCTTCCAAGCCTTCAAGGACTTTGATGTTTTCGCCGGTATAGCTGTCGTTGTCGCCGTGGATGGAGGTGCTGCCGAGAACTTCAGTGGCCATAGAGTTCCGTTCGCGAGATTGAAGAAGCCGAAGGTTGCCGGGGCTGGAGCCGCACGCAGAAACGGGAGTAAGCGCTTGAAAAGAGGGGCAATCAAGCGAGTTCCCCTACGGTTATTTTACCATGCGCGGAGGGTCGGGGGAGCGGCGAGGAAAGGCCGTAAGGAGAGGGTAGCAAGGTTACCACGGAGGCCTTTATGGGAAAAGTTAGTGACGTTGGTAACTAACTCCGGTCTATGTTAGTATATATAATGAAAAATATGGACTTAATTTATATATTGAGGTATGATTCTATCCCATCAGGGGAATAGAATTTCCTGAAAAAAGAGATTAAGAGAGGTTACTAAAGATGCAAAACGCAATCCGCTTCTTCGCTCTGTTCGTCGCCATCGTCGGCCTTGTTTCAGCGTCGTTTGCGCCAGCCAACCACACAACTTCGCGCGCCGCACAATTCGGTGACCGCGACCGATCCGGGGCCAGACACCGCATGCTTCCGTGCTCCTCCTCCATGCTGGCTTTATCGGCACATGCCTTGTGTCCTCCTCTCCGGCCGATAAGCCCGGGTGCTGCAAAGAGCACTGCATAGCACGAAAGTGCCAGCAGCGGGTTACCCTTTTGTGTTTGAGCCATTCGGCATAATGGCGCTATCCTAGGGGCGTTCGAACGAACGAAGATTTGCCTCTATGCCATTGAGTCCCGCAATGTCGGCGATGAGCGCGGCAGAGTTGTTCCTCTGGGTCGCGCTCGCCATTGTTTTTGTGAGCAAGGGTCTCCATCGCCGCTTCCCGGCGATGGGTTATTACCTGGCGCTGCGCGCGATCTCGACGGCGCTGTTCATGTTTGTGCTCTATGAGGTATCGCCCAGCCATGGAGGCCGGGAATCCACGCCTGACAAATTCTATGCTTCGGCTTCCTTGCGGCGTATCTGGCGAGCACGGTATTGCTGTTCTTTGTTTGCATCGAGATCTTCCGCTCGGCGTTGTCGGCGTTTCCCGGAATCGCGAAGTTGGCGATTGTCATCTTCCGCTGGGCCGCAGTGGTCGCTGTCATTGTGAGCCTTTCCTCGATCTCCTACGCGCACGCCGGGCTCTACTCTTTTCCGAAATCGTCATATGGCCTGATGCACTCGGTGAGCGTTCTGGAACTGTGCCTGCTGGCCTTCCTGTGCCTGAGCATGAATGCGCTGCGCCTGACGGTGCGCGATATGTCGTTCGGCATCGCCCTGGGCTTTGGCCTGATGTCCTCTGGTGAATTTATTATCGCTTCGTTGGGTTCTCGCCTTTCCGTCCTTCAGCCGATCCGTGGAGTTTCTCTATGAGTCGTCAATCCTGGTGGCGCTGGCTATCTGGATGGCTTACAGCATTCTGCCGGAGCCGGCTCGCAAGCCGGTGTTGATGCCCGCAAGCTCGACCATCTACCGGTGGAACGAGATCGCCTCAGCCCTGGGCCATACGGGAACCAGAGTGGCTGTGCCGCAGCCTGCCGGCAACTTCTTCCTGTCGGATGTGGAGCGTGTGGTGGAGCGGGTGCTGGCGCGGAATATGAAGGGGCGCGAATCGGAGACATAAGGACTAAGGACCAGAGATCAGAGAACAGAAAAACAGCCGCGGCGTTTGCCGCGGCTGTTTGATTTTGGTGCGTGTGTCTTAGGGCGGTTCTCCGATTCCCGTAAAGTTTTAAGCGGAGTGCCAGGCGGCGTTTTCTTAAGGAAAACGCCACTCAAGGGTCGCGGTTCCGCTCTACGCCAATTGGAGAACCGCTTATAGCAGCGCGGGGGCGCGATTACTCGGAAGCGACGGGCTCAACGGATGCAAAGCGCCCACGGGCGCCGCGATTGGTGAACTTCACGCGGCCCGAGACCTTGGCGAAGAGGGTGTCGTCGGAACCGAGGCCAACATTCGCGCCGGGCTTGATGCGGGTGCCGCGCTGGCGGGCGATAATGGAACCGCCGGTGACCAACTGGCCGGCGAAGGCCTTAACGCCGAGCCGCTGCGCGTTTGAATCGCGTCCGTTTGTGGAGCTGCCTCCACCCTTCTTATGTGCCATGGTTGAATCCCTTTCTGAATCAAGCTGTCAGCTCTCAGCTAGTGAATAAGCCAGTCAAACATCCCGGCCCTCGCAGCGAAATCGCTGAAAGCGGAAGGTTGAGAGCTTAAAGCTACTTCGCGGCGTCGTATGTGACGCCATCCGCCACGATGGCCTTGATGCGGACCTCGGTAAAGTTCTGGCGGTGTCCCTGAAGCTTTTTGTACTGCTTCTTGCGCTTGAAGTGGAAGACCAGAACCTTGTCGCCACGGCCTTGCCCAAGAACTTCGGCGGTGACCTTTGCGGAGGCCGGCTTGGACAAGCTTCCCGGCTCGCCGGAGACCGCAAGCACATCGCTGAACTCGACGGCCGGACTGCCGGAAGCGACGCTTTCGATCTTCAAAACGTCTCCGGGCGCGACGCGGTACTGCTTGCCACCGGTGCGAATGACTGCGTACATAACAAACCCTCCAGCGCCACGGCTTCCGAGCCAAGGTGCAAGCTAAAAAATCTGTGCGCTCAATTGGGGCGGATACAGACGGATAACTGCATCGGGAAGTGGTCAGCACACACGCCGTTTTGCGGCGGAGAACCCGAAAACATCCCGCGCACCCTTCAACGGGGGTGCATCGCCAAACTCTACGATTCTACGTGAATTGGAGGGCCGGGTCAACGAGGATGGGAGCGAGGTTTCCGGGGGTGACGCCTGAATGGGCAGAGCAGGGAGATTAGCCGGTTCCGAAACAGAACGAACGAGCGTGCATGGGAATTTCGAGGCTGGAATGGGTGAATTGGGCAAGCTGAGCCGTTGAGCGTACCCCGGTGCAGGGCTAATTTCCAAGATATGCGGGGATTGTGCGACAGCCTTGTGCCAGCGGGGCAGACCGGACGGCTGCTTGAAATTGCGCGCGGCTACCAGGAGACGCTCAAGAACAATCCGAAGCACGTGGAAGCTTTGGTGGCCATGAGCCTGGTGGCGCTGGCCAGCCGGCAGACCGATGCCGCCGTGAAGATGGCGTTGGAGGCCGTAAGTGCCGCGCCGGGGGTGGTGACAGTATGGGTTGCGCTGGGCCAGGCGTTGAAGGCCGCCGAACGGATGGAAGAAGCGGAGCAAGCATACGCAGAGGCGATCCGGCGGGACGGAATGGACGCGCTGGCGCGGATGGGGATGGGAGAGCTGAAGATCGCGGCAGGCCGGCCAGAGGAAGCGGTGCGCGAGTTCGAACTGGCGCTCAAGCGGCGGCCGGATCTGGCGGGGGCGCACCTGGGGCTGGGGAATGCGCTGGCGTTCATGGGGCGGAACGAGGAGGCGCTCGAACGCTACGAGAAGGCGCTGGCGCTGCGGCCGCGACTGCCGGAGGGTGAGTTCGCGGCGGGATTCGCGCTGGCGAGGTTGAGGCGGGCGAAGGAGGCGGAGACGCGCTATCGGCGGGCGCTGACGATGCGGCCGGACTTTGCCGCGGCGTGGATCAACCTGGGAAGCCTGCTGCGGGAACAGGGCCGGCAGGCAGAGGCCGGAGCCGCGCTGCACCGTGCGGTGGAATTGCGGCCGGACCTGATTTCGGGGTGGGTGAACCTGGCGATTCTGGAGCGGGAACGCCGAAGACCGGAAGCGGCGGAGTTGTGTCTGCGGCGGGCGTTTGAGCTGAATCCGAACCAGGTGGAAACGCTCGTGGCGTGGTGCCAGTTCCGCGCGGCAGAGCGGGATGTGGCGGGCGCGTGGGGCTGGCTGCGCTGGGCGCTGGAGCGCAATCCGGAGTTTGACGAGGCCGTGAACATGCACGGTATTCTGCTGCATCTGGAGAGGCGATTCGCAGAGGCGATTGCAGTGTTCGAGCGGGCCGAGGCGCATGGGAAATCGCGCGGCAGCGTCGAACCGCGGGAACTCGCTGCTCGATCTGGGACGAATGGAGGAAGCGCTGAGAGCGCAGGAAACGGCAGTGGAGCGCGACCCGGCGAACGCCGGCGCCAGGTACAACCTGGCCCTGACGCAGTTAAGGCTGGGCGACTGGGAGCACGGATGGGCGGAATATGAGGCGCGATGGCGGTTCCGCGAGGTGCATTGCGCGCCCCGTAGATTCAAAGAGCCGAGGTGGAACGGGGGCCGCTGGAAGGCGAGCGCGTGTTGCTCCATGCCGAACAGGGGTTAGGCGACACGATTCAATTCTGCCGCTATGCGGCGCTGGTGGCGGCGCGGGGCGGCGTGCCGGTGCTCGAGGTGCAGCCGGCGGCGGAGAGGCTGATGCGGACAATTTCCGTGGTGGGGGCGGTGGTGCGCGCAGGACTGGCGGGGACGGCAGCGATAGGGGCAGAGCGGCCACGGTGCGATCTGGAGTGCCCACTGATGAGCCTGCCCGCGGTGTTTGGGACGACAATCGAGACGATTCCGTGGACGGGAGCATATTTAGGCGCCAACGCGGAGTTGGCAGCCGAGAAACGGGCTCAGTTCCCTTCCTCGCGGCCAGGCCTCGCGCGTGGGTTTGGCGTGGGCGGGAAATCCAAAGTACAAAGCGGACCGCGAGCGATCAATGAGGCTGAAAACACTGCTGCCCTTGCTGCGCGCAGTGGACGCGACATGGATCTCACTGCAAAAAGGCGAGGCGGCGGAGCAGTTGATGGGCCTGCCCAACGACGTGTTTGTCTGGGACGGGTCGAGCAGCGATAAAGATCTGGCGGAGACAGCAGCGGTGATTGCGGGGCTCGATCTGGTGATCACGACAGACACCTGCATTGCGCACCTGGCGGGGGCGATGGACAAGCCGGTTTGGATTCTGCTGCCGCATTTGGCGGACTGGCGCTGGATGCAGGTGCGTGAGACGACGCCGTGGTATCCGACGGCGCGGCTCTTCCGGCAGCGGACGGCGGGCGATTGGGCCGACTTAGTGGAAACGGTGGCAGCCAGGCTTCGGCAGAAGCGCACCGCTTTCGAGCGGAGAAGCGCGCATAGGTCATTTATTTCAAAAGATATAGCAGCATAGAAGACAAAAGACCGATTTAGCGCGAAGATAGTTCTTGACAAGGAGTACTCTTAAATATAGAGTACTATTTGTAAAGAGAAACGGGTGGAATGCATAGAGGAAGCAAAGGAGGTTCGGCATGACAGATGGATTCGACGGAAACGATCTGGCGGAGCGGGTGAGGCTGATCGAGAGCATGATGGCTGAGGGGCGCCGGAAGACGCAGAGCTGGGGATGGACGTTTGTTCTTTGGGGAGTGGCGTACTACGTGGCAACGGCCTGGGCCACGTTGGGCAAAAGCTGGCTGGCCTGGCCGGTAACGATGGTGGCTGCGGGTGTGATCACAGCCGTGGTTGGATCGCGGATGTCGCACGGTCAGCCGGAGACGACTATGGGCCGGGCGATCGGCGCCATATGGGCGGCGATGGGCTGCTCGATCTTCGTACTCCTTATGTCGCTGGCGTACGGCGGACACTATGACGGGCATGTGTCCGTAGCGATTGTCGGGGCCATGGTCGGCATGACCAACATGGCCTCGGCCATCATTCTCCAGTGGAAGATGCAGTTCGCCTGTGCGATCGTGTGGCTGGCGTCGGCGGTCATTGCGTGTTTCGGACCGGACAGCGTGGTGTTAATTGATTTTCTTACGGCGATCTTTTTTTGCCAGATCGTCTTTGGCGTCTATGCGATGATCTGCGAGTCGCGGCGGCACAGGCAGAGTGGAGTGGCCCATGCCTGAGCTGCCGGAGTTGAATCCTGTGATTCACGGGAAGCTGCGCCTGGCGCTGCTCTCGTTGCTCTCGGGGGTCGACGAGGCGGAGTTTACGTGGTTGCGCGCGAAAACCGGCTCGACGGATGGAAATTTGGGCGCGCAGTTGATGAAGCTGGAAGAGGCCGGGTACGTCGCAATGGAGAAGCGGTTTGTGCTGCGTAAACCGCAGACGCTCTACCGCATGACGGAGGCCGGGCGGACGGCGCTGAGTGAGTATGTGCAGGCGCTGAAGGAACTGTTGGGAAGCGCAATGATCGGTGGTCAGTGATCAGCGGGGTGGAGTACCGGATTCGAGGGAATTGCGGACACGGCTGCATGATGCCGAGGTAGAAGGCGAGATTGTGGATCGAGTTGAGTGTGGCGGAGAGCGGTTCGCCGGCCTGCATGAGATGGCGCAGGTAGGCACGCGAGTAGCGCCGGCAGACGGGGCATGAGCAAGCGGGATCGGGCGGGTTCTGGTCTTCGGCGTATTGTTTGTTCTTGATGTTGAGGCGGCCCTCGCTGGTGAATAGCAGGGCGTGGCGCGCGGCGCGGGTGGGCAGCACGCAATCCATCATGTCTACACCCAAGCGCGCATATTGCTCGATCTCGTCAGGGTAGCCGACACCCATTACATAGCGTGGCTTGTCCCTGGGCAGGAGTGGCAGGACTTCAGAGATCATTTCCAGGGTTAGCTCGCGGGGTTCGCCGACGCTCAAGCCGCCGATGGCGTAGCCGTCGAAGTCCATTTCGACCAGGCGCTCGACGCACTGACGGCGGAGATCGCGGTACATGCCACCCTGGACGATGCCGAAGCATTGCATGCAGCAGCCTTTTGGATCAGTCCACGGGGCATTATGCCGGTGGGCGCGAAAGTACGTGAGCGAACGCCGCGCCCAGGCCAAGGTGAGGCGGAGGCTATCTTCGGCGCGCTGGCGATCGGCGGGATACTCGGTGCACTCGTCAAAAACCATGACTACGTCAGCACCGAGGGCGATCTGGACATCAACGGAGTGCTCGGGAGTAAAAAAGTGCGAACTCCCGTCGAGGTGGGAGCGGAACTGGACGCCATCGTCGGTGACTTTGCGGAGTGAATTCAGCGAGAAGACCTGGAAGCCGCCGGAGTCAGTGAGCAGGGCGCGCGGCCAACTCATGAAGCGGTGCAGGCCGCCCATGCGGCGGATGGCTTCGTGACCGGGGCGCAAGTAGAGGTGATAGGTGTTGCCGAGAATGATTTCGGCGCCGAGGGATTCGAGGATGTCCTGCGCGACGGCTTTGACCGTTCCTTGCGTGCCGACGGGCATGAAGACTGGGGTTTCGACCGTTTGGTGCGGCAGAGCGATGCGGCCGCGGCGGCCGCCGCCAGCGGATTCCGTAATGAGATGGAACGGTGGAGTCACGCAATGATTTTACCGGGCGGAGAATGGCGAACCTGCGTGGATCGGCTTGTCAGGCGACGAGCTCGGGCGAGGCGCGGACTGTGCAGGAACTCAAATGCGATTACTGCTTGAGAGCAGCCAGACTATCTTCCCGGGCCCCGTCGATGGCCAGAAATGAATCGGTCTTTGTGATCTTGAGCAAAGAGAGAACCCGTGGAGCTACCCCGCAAAGGCGCAGGGAGCCCTTCTTTTCGTTGAGCGCACCGTAGGTGCACACCAACATGCCAAGGCCGGCGCTGTCTACATAGTCGACGCTGGTGAGATCGAGGACCATCCTGGTGACGCCATCTGCGATGGCCGCCTGCACCTGGGAATCGGCTACCTTGAGAGAGGTGCCGAGCGCCAAAGGTCCAGACATCGTGACAACCGCGGTTGCCTCTGGAAGTCTTTCGATGGTTGCGGAGACGAACATGGCGGCAATTGTACCCGATGGCGGATTGAGGCCATCTTTTTTTATTTTGGGGGAACTTTCCGCGAGGTTGCGAAAGGGGGCGGATTTGCCGTCTTTCAATTTGCCGGGGCGCCGATGTGGATGAAGAATCCGGCGCGGAATACACGAGGCTGGCCGAGCGTGGTAGTGGGGGTTTCAGAGACCTGGATGGCGCGGTTGAAGAGATTCTCTCCGGCAGCGAAGAGCTCGATGCGGCTGCCGAAGCTGTGTGAGGCATAGGCGTCGAGGCGAAAGTAGCCATGGAGCAGGTAGGCGTTGGCATCATCGTCGTACATGCGTCCGCTGAGTCGGCTTTGCAGACTGAGAATCCCCAGCGATGGTCTTGAGGCGCGTACGTTCAGGGTGGCAAGATTACGGGCAACTTCGGGGATCCATTTACCGTAATCCTGGACACCGCGAGAAACCACGGCATGAGCATATTGGTATCCACCGTCGACAGTAAGCCATCGGCGCGGAGCGGCCACATAGTCCAGCGAAACACCTCGGCTCTCGATCTGGCCAAGATTTTCGCGCATCAGAAGGATGGGCGAGGAGTTGGGGTCGGTGGTGAAGGCGGTAATGGGGCGGTTGACCTGCGTGAGGAAGTAGCTGGCGCGGACGCTGCCCCATGCATACTCCGAGGCGAGCCCGGTCTCCCAGCCCGTGGCGCGCTCGCTGAGCAGATTGCCGTTGGGGAGCGTCAGCTTGTTGCCAACCTGCGTGGAGCGGTAAAGCTCGTTGGGAGTGGGGGCGCGAAAAGCGCGGAATCCCGAAGCCGAAAGGGCCAAATGCGCAGCAAGCTTGCGCGTTATGCCAAGGCGCGGATCGAAGATGCGCTCGTCGCGCTGCGGAGGCTGAGTAGGGCTCGGCGCCCACTCCGATCCGTTCCACGCGAGTTGTTGGCCGTCGTAATTCTGGAACCAATCCATGCGGCCGGAGGCGGCGATGAGCCAGGCTTTGCGCTGCAACACAGCTTCGACGTATCCCGCGGAGTCGCGCTGGTGGTCGTGCAGGTTGGTGAGCGCGGCAGTGGATCCGAATGTCTGCTCCTGATCCCACACGCGGACATCGTGCGCGTCGGCTCCGGCAACGATCAAGAGTGTTGCGCCAAGTGGCTGGCTCCAGTGAGCAGCCGCCCCGAGCTCGTTGTCGGGGACGAAGGAGAATCGCGTGGGAATTTCGCCGCAGCGGTAGTCGCATGCGGGGTTGCTGGAGTTGGGCAGATTGGAGATGCTGGAAAAGGTTTGGCGATAACGCTCGTCCGACCCGTAGATGCGGAGAGCCAACGCATCGCCTCGCGCATTCTGCCAGTTGGCGCCGGTGGCGTAGCGGACGAGGCGAGTGGAGTTCTTCTGGTAGGGGGTGCCATTGCCGCGCGACTCGTTAAAGCCGCTGGCGCGCGCGAAGAGACGGAGCGTTTTGCTGTCGTGTCCGGCGATGAGCAGCGCATTCTGGCTGTGCACGAAACTCGCGACATCCACCGGGCCTCGCTGCGCGGGAGATTCCTGGATATAGCCATCCGTTCCAATAACGCCGCCTGTGGCGAGGAGGCCCCATGGCCCGCGCCGCGTTTGCGCCAACAGGCTTTGGTCGTACGTGCCCTCGCCGCCAAGGCTCGAACTGACCTCGGCCTGATTGGAATCCGGCTCAACGGGAACGACACTTAGAATGCCACCGATCGCGCTGGAGCCGTAAAGATCGCTGGCGCCGCCGCGAACCATCTCGATGTCCTTGATGGAGAGTTCAGGCAGCTCCAGCCAGTGGATCCAGCCGCCCAGTGGATCGTTGAGGGGCACGTCGTCTTCAGTGACCAGGGTGCGGCTGGCCGAGGTGGAACCGAGACCGCGCAGGCTGATGCCCTGCGAAGTAGGGTTGGCCACCAGCGAAGGGGAGCGGCGGAACATTTCCACGCCCGGAAGCTGCCGCAACTGGTCATCCAAAGTGAAAGCAGCGGTGGTGCGAAGGGCCTTTTGGGTGAGCAGGCGAGTGCTGACCGGGCTCTCAAGCGCGCCGAGCGGCGTGCGATAGGCCGTCACAGTAACCTGCTGGGCCGCGACAGGCTGGGAACCAGGCTTACACGGTGCCTGAGCTTGCAGGACCCGAGGTGGTAGCACCGTCGCAAAGGCGAGGATGCCAAAGATCGCTTTGGATTTGCATCGCAGCATCCACTCTACTGTCCGGACTGGGGAACCCGCTCAGAAGCAATTGTGACACGGTAACTCCAGTGCGGGGATCGCGCAGATCCGGAGCGATTTCGTTAAGTGGAACAAGGACGAAGGCGCGCTGGGCGAGGCGGGGGTGGGGAATTTCGAGGCCGGGCTCGCTGAGGATGAGGCCGTCGTAGAGGAGAATGTCGAGATCGAGAGTGCGCGGACCGTTAGGGATGGAGGCGGAGCGGTCGCGGCCGAATTGGTGCTCAATGACGAGGACAGCGTTGAGGAGATCGCGCGGGGCGAGAGATGTTTCGAGCGCGAGGACGGCGTTGAGGAAGCGGGGCTGATCGGCAAAGCCGGCAGGCGTAGTGGAGTAAAGCGAAGAGCGGGCGGCGATGCGGCCGAAGGAGGCGAGGCACTCTGCGGCTGCGGTGAGCGTGGCCTCAGGAGGGCCGGCGGGACTGGGGAGGTTGGCGCCAAGGGCGATGTAGGCGGTGGGCATACTGGATAAAGGTTAGCGGAGTTAGCCGCGCCGCGCGTGATCGCGAGTTGGCGGGTTCGCGGGCCGCTGTGCGGCGGGCGGTGTGATGACGGAATCTGGTAGCATCGGTGTTCGGAGAATTTGCGTATGGATGCTTTGAATGGCGCGGGACTTGGAGCCCGGCGCAATGAAGATATTGCGCTGGACCTGATGAAGTTTGTGGCGGGCACGGCGGGCGTGGGCAAGCCGGCTGCGCCTTCTACGGGATTCACGGGAGCGAGCGGAGCGAAACCGGAAGAGCACGTGAACCAACTGCTCGCGCTCTACAGCCGCTGCCTGAAGGCCGTGGAAGGAAAAGGTCCGGAGAAAGAGGCAGCGAAATAGGCGGGGAAAGACAGTTGCGCGTGGCCGTGGCCGGCGCCGGAGCGTTTGGGCGCAACCACCTGCGCGTGGTGCGCGAGCTGGAGACGGCCGGCGAGAGCGTGGCGCTGACAGCGGCGGTAGAACCCGATGCGGCGCGTGCGGAAGAGACCGGAAAGCAGTACCGTGTTCCCGTATTTGCGAGTATCGACGAGCTGCTGCGAGCGGATTTGAAGCTGGACGCAGCATGCGTGGCCGTGCCTACAGTGAAGCACCACGAGGTTGCGTCGGCACTGGTCGATGCGGGCGTGGACCTGCTGGTGGAGAAACCGCTGGCGGCGAACCTGAAAGAGGCAGACGATCTGATTGAGCGCGCGGAGCGCGGCGGGCGAATTGTTCAGCCGGGGCATCTGGAGCGGTTCAACCCGGCGGTGTTGGCGGTGGAACCGAAGCTGAAGAGACCCATGTTTTTTGAGGCGCACCGGCTGAGCATCTTCACGCCGCGAGCGCTGGACGTGGACGTGGTGCTGGACCTGATGATCCACGACCTGGACATTGTGCTCACCTTTGCTAAGTCGGCGGTGCGCGAGGTGCGCGCGGTGGGGCTACCGATTCTTTCGCCCAAGGTCGACATTGCGAATGTGCGGGTAGAGTTCGAGTCAGGGTGCGTGGCGAACTTTACGGCGTCGCGGGTGTCGACGGAGCGAGTGAGGAAGCTGCGCTACTTTGAGCCGCGGCAGTATGTGTCGATCGACTACGCAAGACGGGATGTATTGGTGATTCGCATCGACCCCCTTGCGGTGGGGCAGACTTCTGGACGAGATTCGCGGGATAGCACCGTTGCGGCGGCGGCCGCGGAGTTTCTGTCGACGGGGAAGCTCGATCGAGCGGTGATTGAGCAACTGCTGGCTTCAGGGCAGATTCCGGCGACGCTGGTGATGAAGATTGCCGCTGCGAAGAACGATCCCGAAAAACTGAAGGAGATTGCAAAGGATCTGGCCGGACCGGAGGCTGGGCCGCACGATGGACCGGCGCCGGGGCTGACCTTCGTGAAGCCAGAGGTGACGCCGGGCGAGCCGCTGCGGCTGGAGATTCTGTCGTTTCTTGACGCGGTGCGGACGCGGCGCGAGCCGAAGGTAACGGCACGTCAGGGGCGGGCAGCGCTGGAGCTGGCGCTCGCAATTCAGACGACGATGGCGGCTCATGCGGAGCGGGCAGGGCTCAAAGACTTTTTCAGAGGCATCTGCTAGCCGCAAGCTGAACAGTGGTCAGTGGTCCTGGGTCAGGGGTCAGTGATTCGCTCACGGTGATGCGTGCGGCGGGAAAAGATCCCTGCAGGCCGGTCGCTCCGGCATCTGTCTTCCCGTTCTGATTCTGCTTACGGGCGTGACGGCAGAAAGATTACACGAAAAAGCCGCCGGTTGCGGTGCTGGCGAATGGCAGCGCGTCGGCTGCGAACGGGTCTATAGGGCACGGGAGCGCCGGTGGAGATTGGGCACTTCCGCGTGAATGATGTGCTGACTCTGCCCGAATAAATTGCTGCAGAGCAGCGAGATGGGGTTTGAAGCGTGGCAGGTGAAGGGCCACGGCGCGGATGTGTCAAGAGCCTGCCCACGGACTGGCCAAAAAAGGAGGAGGGGACGGTTCGCGTGCTCCTAAGTAGTTGTTATGATTTGAGATATGGCAGGCGCCGAACGGCCGGAAACGGCCCAGTTGGGGAGAGAACAGCCGGTATCTTCCACATTCGACGCGACCCGCAGGTGTAGACTTGAATGTAGCCCGGTTAAGACTCCCTCACCACCGGGTAAACAACCAAGAAAGGCTGTGGTTGTTGAGGTTTTATGCATCGCCATCCTCTCCGGATCGTCTTTCTCCAGAAGCAAATCCCTTCCGATTTCCATTGAAAAGTCAGCCCTGTCGTCGAGGTTTCCAACAGGAGGCCCAGGCGGCGCCGGAATTTCTCCGGCCGCCGTGGTGATTTCTGATGGCCGATCTTGCGACGGCAGTTCCAGTCATTCCAGCAAGTCCCTCTCTGCTTGAACGCGGGCTCAAGAATAAGTCGAGCCGTGCGGGTGCATGGATCTTTGTGCTGGCGCTCGCCTCTGGCCTTGGATATATCGGCGTTCATGTCGCCAAAGACTTGAATCAAGTCGCCGTGCCCAGCATCTGGCCGTTTTTCCTGCTGGGTATGGCGCTGGTTATTGCGCTCGGATTTGAGTTTGTGAATGGATTCCACGACACGGCGAATGCCGTGGCGACTGTGATCTACACCAACTCACTTGCGCCGAACACGGCAGTGGTCTGGTCGGGGCTGTGCAACCTTGCCGGTGTCCTGCTTTCGTCGGGAACGGTGGCTTTTGCTGTTATTACATTGCTCCCCGTGGAACTGATTCTGAAAGTGAGCTCGGGAGCCGGGTTCGCCATGGTCTTCGCGCTGCTGATCGCGGCAATTCTGTGGAACCTTAGCACCTGGTGGTTTGGTTTGCCTGCTTCGAGCTCGCACACCATGGTCGGATCGATCATCGGTGTTGGGTTGGCCAGCCAACTGATGAATATGCGTGGCGGCGCTTCAGGACTGGATTGGGGACAGGTAATCAAGGTTCTCGAGGCTCTGCTGATTTCGCCGCTGATCGGATTCGCGCTGGCCGGCATTTTGATCCTGTTTTCAAAGCGGCTGCTGAAGTATCCCTCGCTCTATGAAGCGCCAAAGGGCAACCAGCCACCGCCCTGGCCTATCCGCGCGCTGATGGTGCTGACCTGCACAGGGGTGAGCTTCTTCCATGGGTCGAACGACGGACAAAAGGGCATGGGCCTCATCATGCTGATTCTGATCGGCACGGTGCCCACGGCCTACGCGCTGAATCACGCGGTGAGTCCCGCGGAAGTGCAGACCTTCATCGCCGCCTCGGAGCAGGCTGGGCAGATCCTCGAACGGCACGTGAATCCGGGCGCTGTTTCGGATCCTGACGCGCGTGCCGAGGTGACAAAGTATGTCCAGACGAGAGAGTTGCAACCGGACACCCTGCTGGCGCTGAGCCAGCTGGTGGACGAACTGAACCGGGAAGTGGCGGGGCACACGACGTTCCAATCGGTTCCGGCCCAGCAACAGGCCAACGTCCGCAACGATATGTATTTGGCGTGCGCGGCAATCCGGCTGATGCAGCAGTCGCACAACCCGGCGTTTACCGCCGGGGAGAGCGCAGCGTTAAAGATTTACCAAGGCGAGCTGGATAAGAGCACAAAGTTTATTCCCGATTGGGTAAAGGTGGCAGTGGCGCTGGCTTTGAGCCTGGGCACGATGGTGGGTTGGAAACGGATCGTGGTGACGGTGGGCGAAAAGATCGGCAAAGAGCACATGACGTATGCGCAGGGCGCAAGCGCCGGGCTGGTGACGATGGCGACGATCTTCGCGGCGGATACCTGGGGCTTACCGGTTTCGACCACGCACATCCTGAGCTCGGGCGTGGCGGGCACCATGGCCGCAAACGGCAGCGGATTGCGCTGGACAACGGTGCGCAACATCGCGGCCGGCTGGGTGTTCACGCTGCCCGCGGCGGCGCTGCTCTCGGGGATACTTTACTGCCTGTTCCATACATTCTTCTAAGTCTTGAGTTGATTGCAAAAGGGCGTCCGCCACGGCCGGGCGCCTTTTTTGCGCCGAGAGATGGAGTGGGGCGGCGGACAGGCGAGGACAGAGGCGTATCCGGTACCATACAGAATGGTGCTTCGAGAAGAATGAGCCTGAAAGCCAAGCTGGAAGCTGTAATTTACGCCGCCGAGGAGCCGGTTACGCTGGCGCAACTGTCCGGGTTGTTTGCCGAAGAGGCCCTGGAGTGGAAGGCCGAACAGGAGGCCTCGGCCGCATCGACAATCTGAGGAACGCGTTGCGGAAGCTGGCGCGGAGAGCGGCGAAGAAACGGCGCCGGAGGCAAGGGAAGGCGAGGGCGGCGAAGCAGGCACGGAGAACGGTGACGACACGGCATCAGAAGCCGGCGCGCCCGATGAGGCTCGAGCGGAAGCAGAGGCGAAACGTGCGGCGCGATTGCGCGATCGCGAGGCGCGAGGGGCGATCAAGCAACTGCTGGACGAGCTGATCGCGGAGTACGCCACGGACGGGCGCGGCATTGAGATTCGCGAGATTGCGGGCGGGTACCGGATGGCGACCAAGCCGGAGTGCCACGACGCGGTGCGGTCGTTTGTGAAGAGCCTGAAGCCGGCGCTGAAGCTGTCGTTGCCGGCGCTGGAGACGCTGGCGGTGATTGCGTATAAGCAGCCGGTGACCGCGCCGGAGGTGAACGAGATTCGCGGCGTGGATTCGTCGGCGGTATTCGGGTCGCTGCTGGCGCGCAAGCTGATTGTGACGGCAGGACGCAAGCCGGTGATCGGGCGGCCGATTCTCTACAAGACCACCAGGGAGTTTCTGCTGCGCTTTGGACTGAAGGATGTCTCCGAGCTGCCCTCGATGGAGGAGTTCGAGAAGATGGCGGCGAGCGAACTTGAAGAGACGGAAGCGGGCAAAGGCGAGATGGCTCCGGGGGCGGAGGACTTCAACGCCGACATGAACGTGGAGGCGGAAGAGGCGGCTGGTGGCGAAGGCGCGGTCACGCCGGGCGCAGAATACGAGACCAGTGCGGCGCACGCCGCGGAAAGCGCCGCCAGCGGCGCAGAGTAAACCGGAACCGAGGCATTTTCCGAATGACTACCAGAAAGAAATCGAAGTCCACAGCTTCGGCCGTCAAGCGTGCGGCTGCGGGCAGAGAGCCGAAGGCGGCGAGCGCCAAGGCGAAGCCTGCGCCAAAAACGAAGAAGCCGGGCGTTCAAACAACAAAACGCGGCGCGAAAGCCACGAAGCCGGCGGCCCAAAAGGCTGCTGCGCCGGCGAAGAAGAGCGCGGCGCAAGCGAAGAAGGCTCTTACGAAAACAAAGGAGCCGGGCGCGACGAGCAGAAAGCGCAAAGCAAACGCCGAGGGTACGACTGATTATCGGATTGGGGAGCCGGTTCTGGATCCGATTGGAGATGTAATCAGCGGAGAGGGGCATACGTATCTGGGGGAGACTGAGGCCCCAGCGCATGCGGAAATGGAAGCCTACCGGGCGGAGACGGCCACAACAGCGCTGGATGGAACTCTTGAGGCGGAGGCGGAGATTGCGGCTGCTGCCGCCAGGGCGGCAAGTGGCGCTGGCGTGGAAGAGCCAGGGCCGGCGGAGGATGCGGGCGGAGTGACGCGACCGCCGGCGAAGCTCGAGCGGTTGCAGAAGATTCTGTCGCAAGCGGGGATCGCAAGCAGGCGGCACGCCGAGGAGATGATTGTGGCAGGCCGCGTGATGGTGAATGGGCAGGTGGTGACGCAGTTGGGCAGCAAGGCCGACGCGGCGCGCGACCACATTCGCGTGGACGGAAAGCTGCTGCACGGCACTGAGCGGCGCCGGTACTTCGTGCTGAACAAACCCAGGGGCTACGTGACCACGGTGAGCGATCCCGAGGGACGGCAGACGGTGATGGAGTTTTTCGCTGGTATGAACGAGCGGCTCTATCCGGTGGGACGGCTCGACTACCAGAGCGAGGGCCTGCTGCTGATGACAAACGACGGCGAGCTGGCGAACCTGCTGACGAAGGCTGGATCGGGCGTAGAGAAGACGTACCTGGTTAAGGTAGCCGGGCAGCCGAGCGAGGAAGAGCTGGAGCGGTTGCGCGGCGGCGTGGCGATTGAGCGCGGCGATGCGGGGTCGGAAAAAGTGCGGACGGCGCCGGCGCGAATCCGCCAGGTGCGCGTCGGCGACAACCCGTGGTATGAAGTGGTGCTGACCGAGGGACGGAATCGCGAACTGCGAAAGATGTTCATGAGCCTAGGGCACTTTGCCGAAAAGATTCGCCGCGTGGGATACGGTCCGTTGGTGCTGGACGTGGAGCCGGGGAAACTACGGGAGCTGACGCTGGACGAGGTGAGGCTGCTGCGGCTGACGGCTGAAGGGAAGATGAAGCCGCGACGGGTGCGCGTGGACATTTCGCTGCCGAAGGAAGCAGGGCGGACTCCGGGAAAGCGTGGCGAGAGACCGGGGAGACCGTGGCAAGACAAGCCGACGGGAAAGCGATTCGATTCGGCGTCGGGGCGCGCGCAGGGGCGAGGCGGAAAGCCGGGATTTGGCGAGCGGCGGGAAGGCCGGCCGTTCTCCGAGCCGAAGCCTGGTTTTGAAAAACGGAACTTTGACAGGCCCCGATTCGATAAGCCGCGATTTGAAAAGCCGGCGGGCAAGCGCGAAACGGGCGGGCGAGGAGGTTTCGCAGAGCGGCCGAAGTTTGAAGGGCGGAAGCCGTTTGAAGGTGGGAAGAGACCGTTCAGCGGTGGACGTCCCGCATCGGGACCGAAGCGCGATTTTGACAGGCCGCGACCGGACCGGGCGCGATTTGAACAACCGAGATACGACAGGCCGAGAGCTGACAAGCCGAGATACGAAAAGCCGGGATTTGGCGGAACGCCGCGCGGAGGATCGGAAGGCGGACTGGAGAATGCGCCGCGGAGGCCGTTTCGCCCACAGGGGGAACGCCCGAACTTCAAACCAGGCGGCGCAGGAAGGCCGAAGAGCGGGTTCGGCGGCAAGCCAGGAGGATTCGGAAATTCGAATCGGCCGAGCGGCAGCGCAAGGCCAGGCGGTTTCAAGAGGCCGAGCAAGCCGGGCGGGTTTGCGCGGCCGGGTGGATTTGCGAAACCGGGCAGGCCAAGTGGCGGCGCGAATCGGGGTGGTACGCGGTTTGGGAGAAAGCGACCGGGGGGACGGTAAATGAGGTTTTACACGAATCAGAGTGTGAAGATCGGCTGCGGGATCGGAAACATTTCACCCCTGCCCCCCCCACACGACAAAAAGCCTGATGCCGTTCCCGGGGTTCGTGTCGAGCGCATTTCGTATCCTCTCCGAGTCCCACGGAGGCTATTTCTTCGCAAAAGATTTTGATCTCGCGGAGATTCGCAATGGACTCGACGTCAAGACTCCTTCCTAGCGGCCTGTCCCAGAAGTTCGCATAAGAAATGAATTGTCATCCTGAGCGAGTTTTGGCGCGTTTTGCGCCAAAATGAGTCGAAGGATCTGCGGTTGTTCTTCGCCTCATTGTGTCACGAAATTCTGGGACACCCACACTAGCGGCCCATGCGGAAGCGGCGCATGCGGCCGACGAGCGAGGCAGGGCCGCTAACCGTGAGGCGGACGAGGTTGCCCTCGTATTCGCGCGAGTGGACGATCATGCCGGCATCGATGGCAGCGAGAGCAGCGCCCTCGTGCTGAGGAATGTGGAACTCGGCTTCAACGATGGGGTCGGAGTGGAGCGCGGCGTCGATGGCCGCGAGCAGAGCCGGGAATGCCTTCGCCGGTGAGCGCCGAGACAGCTACCGCTGCTTTCAGGTTTTGGACGAGAGTTCGTTCGGGTCGACCAATGCCTCACGCTCGTCTTCGGGGAGCAGATCGATTTTGTTGAGGACTTCGATGCGCGGCTTGCCGAGACTTTCGAGCTCGCCGAGGACTTTTTCGACCTGCGCCTTCTGCTCTTCGCCGTAGGTGGAGGAAGCGTCGCGGACGTGGATCAGCACTTCGGCCTGAGCAACTTCCTCGAGCGTGGCGCGGAAGCTGGTGACCAGCGTGTGTGGCAAATTACGAATAAAGCCGACCGTGTCAGAAAGCAGAACGCGGCGCCGGCTGGGCAGCTCGATGGCGCGGAGCTTGGGATCGAGCGTGGCGAACATGCGCGCGGAGGAAAGCACCTGCGCGCCAGTGACGGCGTTGAAGAGCGTGCTCTTGCCGGCGTTGGTATAGCCGACGAGGGCGATGGTGGGAACGGGAACGCCTTCGCGGCGCTGGCGCTGCTGGCGGCGAACGCGGCGAACGGATTCCAGATCGCGCTTGAGCTGATCGATGCGGCGCTGGATGCGGCGGCGATCGGTTTCGAGTTGCGTTTCGCCGGGTCCGCGGGTGCCGATGCCGCCGCCTAATTGCGACATGGCTTTGCCTCGGCCGGTGAGGCGCGGCAGCATGTATTCAAGCTGAGCGAGCTCGACCTGCAATTGGCCTTCGCGGGTGCGGGCGTGGCGGGCAAAGATGTCGAGGATGAGTTGCGTGCGGTCGAGGACGCGGCAGGGCAAAGCGGCTTCGAGATTGCGCAACTGCGTGGGCGACAGGTCGTGATCGAAGAGGACGAGATCGGCGTTGGTGGAAGCGGCGACCCCTGCGATCTCCTCGACTTTGCCGGAACCGATAAGCGTGGCGGGATCGGGACGGATGCGGCGCTGGAAGATCTCGGCGGCAACCTGGCCTCCGGCGCTCAGGAGCAGTTCGCGAAATTCGGCAAGAGACTCCTCCGCGTCGAGACCTGGCGCGTTGAGGCCGGGCAAAGCGCACGCAGTACCGCGAGAGCGGATTGTGGGCTGGGATGTAAGCGTTTGCTGCGCAGAGCCACCCTCAAGGCTGGCGCTGAGGCGCCCACCGAGTGCTGCCTGGCCCTTGACCTCCGCACGAGACCCACGCGAGTGAACATCGAGGTCCACACCCACGAGAACGGCACGTTCGGGCCGGCCACTCCAACGATCAAGAGCTACCGCTGAAGATTGCGACCGAATGTGGGCGCTCCTGTTCGCCTCGCCTGCCAATCGCGAACGCTCCCGCGTTAACCTTGCTCCGCGGTCGCCTGGGATATGGATGCCACCGGCACCGGAGATGGACCGATGCCCGACGTCACTGCAGCCGGGCGGTGTTCACTATGGATCACGCTCCGGTTGCTTACCACGGTTGAAATCGCGTGTTTGAAAATCAACTGTTCCTGGCTGTTGTTTTCCAGGAGCACGGAGTATTTGTCGAAAGACCGAATCTTTCCCGTCAGCTTGACGCCGCTGACGAGATAAATCGTAATCGGGGATTTGTCCTTTCGAACGGTGTTCAGAAAGGTGTCCTGAATGTTTTGTGCCGGCTTGTTCTCCATGTGCCGATCTCCTGCTTTCTTTTTGAAGTTGTGTACAGCGTCTTTTCCTCGTGCTTCAGAATCCGCGGGGGGGTACCGGAACTCCCGGGGCCAACGAAACCCGCAATGTGACAACTTTATAGTGATTTTCGGTCCTTTTCAACTCCGGAACGGCGTAAATGCCTGGAAAACCCTAATTTAGGTAATCAGACAAGGCGGGATCGAGGCCGCGAGGCTTGGGACGGCGCTGATTCGGCGGCTGATAGCATCATTGTGTGCAAAAGACAGCCATTCCTGCCAGGAGCCCGGCCAAAACGAACGAACCCGTGTGCACGCCCGTGCCGATGCTCGACCTGAAACGCCAGTACAGCGCAATTCATGAGGAGCTGGTCGATGCGCTCGGGCATGTGCTGGAGACGCAGCAGTTTATTCTCGGCGAGCAGGTGGCGAAGTTCGAGCGGGAAGCGGCGGAACAGTTGAGTGTGAAGCACGCGGTGGGATGCTCGTCTGGGACGGATGCTTTGTGGCTGGCGCTGGCAGCGGCTGGAATAGGGCCCGGCGCTGCGGTGGTGACGACGCCGTTCAGCTTTTTTGCCTCGGTGAGTGCGATCCTGCGCGCCGGCGCGACGCCGGTGCTGGCGGACATCGATCCAGTGACATTCAATTTGTCGCCGGTGGCCATGGAAGCAGTGCTGAGTGGAGAGCGCGGCGCCGCAGTTCGGGCGATTCTGCCGGTGCATCTTTATGGGCAGTGTTCTTTTGGTTTCGGACGAGAGCGGGGTTTGACGATTGTTGAAGACGCTGCGCAGGCGTGGGGCGCGGAGTGGCAGGGAGTGAAGGCAGGCGGGTTGGGTGATGCGGCTGCATTCAGTTTTTATCCGACGAAGAACCTGAGCGCGGCGGGCGACGCGGGGATGGTGACGACGAATCGGGACGATATAGCCGAGCGGGCGAGAATGCTGCGCCAGCACGGGATGCGGCGGCGGTACTATCACGACGAGCTGGGATGGAACACGCGCATGGACGGATTCCAGGGCGCGATTCTGACGGTGAAACTGAAATATATTAACGGATGGAACGAGGCGCGGCGCGCGTTGGCGGCGCGATACCACGCGCTGTTTGCCAAGGCGGGACTGGCGGAGGCTGGACCATATCCGGAGCATGGAGTGGTATTGCCGCGTGAGACTCCGGGCGCAAAACACGTGTGGCACCAGTATGTGATTCGAGCGCCGCGGCGCGATGCGCTGCGCGAATTCCTGACGGCTCGCGGCATCGGCTCGGAGATTTACTATCCGGTTCCACTGCACAGGCAGGAGGCGCTGAAGGGCCTGGGATATGGCGAGGGCGATTTCCCCGAAGCGGAACGCGCGACGCGCGAGAGGTGCTGGCGCTGCCGATTTTTCCCGAGCTGCGCGAGGACGAGCAGGAAACGGTAGTAGCGGCGATTGCGGAGTTTCTGAGCTGAAGCGATTCCAGCGTCAGACTGACGGCGCCTTCACTTCCACATGCGACGCCATTTCAACAAACGTCGCGATGGCCGAGTGATCAAGCTCGCCTTTGCCGTCGGCGATGAGCGACGAGAGCATCTGCTGCACCTGCGCGGTGAGCGGGAGATAGACGTTGTTCGCTTCGGCGGTCTTAAGTGCGTTGCGCAGGTCCTTTTGATGAAGCTGAATTTTGAAGCCGGGTTTGAAGTTTCGCGCAATGAGCATGGGCCCCTTTGCGTTGAGCACAGCACTGCCGGCAAGACCGGCTTTGACGGCGTTGACGACGACTTCAGGATTAAGCCCGCAGCGCGTGGCCAGCGTGAGCGCCTCGCCCATGGCGGCGATGTTGCACGCGACCATGATCTGATTGGCGAGCTTGGTGGTGTTGCCGGCGCCGACGGGGCCGGTGAGCGTAACGCTTGAGCCCATGCACTTTAGGATGGGCTCGGCTTTGCGAAAAACTTCCTCCGTGCCTCCGGCCATGATGGCGAGCGTGCCGTCGACGGCCTTGGGCTCGCCTCCGCTGACCGGCGCATCGAGAAAATCGACGCCTTTCTGCGCGCAGGCCGCGGCGATCTTCTGTGAGACGAGCGGGCTGATGGAGCTCATGTCGATGATGAGCGAGCCGGGCTTCGATCCGGAGAGGATACCGCTGGGGCCGAGGACGACCTCCTCGACTTCAGGGCCGTCGGGCAGCATAGTGATGACGATGGGAGCTCGCGCGCCGACGTCTGAGTTCGATGCGCCGCGCTGCGCGCCCAGGGCCACGCAGGCGTCGAGCTTGGACTGGGTGCGCCCGTAAGCGATGACCGTGTGGCCGGCCTTCAACAGGTTGCTGAGCATGGGACGGCCCATGATGCCGAGTCCGACAAATCCAACAGTTGCCATCGTTCGTCTCCTTACGGCGGATTTAACATTAAGCGTGCTCAACTACTTTAATTATTTCACCGAGATCGAGGAGCGCTTCCAGCAGCGGCGCGGATCGGCGTTACTGCTCTCGACGCTCGATTGGGCGCTGATCGAGACGTGGCGCGAGGCGGGGATTCCTCTGCAGGCGGTGCTGCGCGGCATCGACGCGGCCTTCGACAAGTATGAGGCGCGGCAGAAGAGAGCGCGCATGCAGAGAATCAACGGGCTGGCGTGGTGCGCGCAGGCGGTGATGCAGGCAGCAGTGGAGCTAAATGAGGCTTCGACGGGAACGGCTGCTGGGACGGATTCGGCGCACGAGTCGGGATTCGAGCACGGGCGAGTGGCGGAGCACTTGAAAGCGGCAGCAGAGGCTCTGGATGCGGCGGAGGTTGCCGGTGAGGCGTGCCGCGCGACTGCTGCACGGCTGCGAGAGCTGGCATCAGAGGTAATGGCTGGCGGTGGCGAAAAAGGCGAGGCTGTGAATCTGGAGGCGCTGGAGCGGTCGCTGACGGTGCTTGAAGAGAAAGCTGTATGCCGCGCTCAGGGCGGCTGCTCCGGAGGCTCTGCTCGTGGGGCTGAAGGAGCACGCAGCGCTGGAGCTGGCGCCTTATCGCCGCCGCATGGGCGCAGTGCAGCTGCGGCAGGTGGAGCGGCAGTTTGTGCAGAAACAACTGATGGTTCACTACAACCTGCCACGGTTGAGCCTTTTCTACATGAGCCAGCAATGAAGAAGCGCGCAAGACAACGAGTTCTGCAGGGCGAGAAAGTAGATTTCTTCGCTTTCCCATCCTTTTCGCAAAAAACGCGAAAAGGATGAGGCAGTCGGCAAAGGGGCGGCGCGGCAGCCGGCTCGGCGAAACGCTGCGCCGGTGCAGATGGTTCAAATTGAGAAACCAGTTTACGGTGGGGCGTTTCTGGCGCGGGTCGAGGGAAAGGCGGTGTTTGTACCGCTCGCGCTGCCGCGCGAGCAGGCGCGCGTGCGCGTGGTCGAGGAAAAGCGCGGGTATGCGACGGCCGAGGTGGACGAGATTGTTGCTGCCGCGCATGGGCGGGTAGCAGCAAAATGCAATCATTTTGGCGCATGCGGTGGGTGCCAGTACCAGCATGCGGAGTACGCGGCGCAACTGCAGTTTAAAGAGGCCATTTTGCGCGAGACGCTGGAGCGGGGCGGCGTTCGCGCGCCTGCAGAGATTGCCGTGCTGGCCGGTGAGCCATGGGCGTATCGCAATCGGATACGGCTCGCATTCGATGCGGAGGGATTTGCGGGCTACCGAGGGCGACGGTCGCACGCGGTGGTTCCGATTGCGGAGTGTCCGATTGCTGCCCCAGTGCTGGTGCGCGCCGCGATGGCTGCCGGCGAAATTGCGCGTGCATTGCCCGTGCGGCAACCGTTGCGGGAGATATCGCTTTTTTGCGATGCCAGCGAAGCGGCTCTGCTCGCGAGCGTCACGGTTGCGGGCGGCGGGAAGCGATGGTTCGAGGATTTTGCGCAGGCGCTGGCGGAAAGAGTTCCTGAGACCGCGAGCATAGAGCTTCTAGCCGAAGGCGGAAGCGGGCACGAGGCGCGCAGAGTGGCGCAGTGGGGCCCAGGTTCCCTGCTCTATCAAGCTGCGGGCTTCAGGTATCGCGTGGATCAGGGCGCGTTTTTCCAGGTGAACCGCTGGCTGGTGGACGAACTGGTGGAGAGAGTGACGGGCGGGCTGTATGGCGGACTGGCGTGGGATCTCTTCGCCGGTGTGGGGTTGTTTGCGCGGAGGCTCGCGGATCGATTTGAGCGCGTGGTTGCGGTTGAGTCAGCACCGCGCCGCGGCGCTGCATCTGCGGCAGCGCGGCCCAGGTGAACCGTGGCTGGTGCGAACTAGTGGAGAGTGACGGGTGGGCTGATGGCAGCCTGGCGTGGGATCTCTTCGCCGGTGTGGGATTATTCACGCGGCGGCTCGCAGATCGATTTGAGCGCGTGGTTGCGGTTGAGTCAGCACCTGTGGCGATGGCGGCGCTGGCGCACAATCTTGCGGGTACGAGCGCGTCCCAGGTGAAGGCTGCAACGGTGGAGTTTCTGCGCGGCGCACGCAAAGGTAATCGGCCGGAGGTGATTGTTGCGGACCCGCCGCGCACGGGACTGGGAGCGGAGACGACTGCGCTGCTGGGTGAGATTCGAGCGCCGGAGATCGTGTATGTGTCGTGCGATCCGGCGACTCTGGCGCGCGATCTGCGTGGGCTGCTCGGAGCGGGCTATTCGATTCAGGGCATCACGCTCGCTGACCTCTTCCCGCAGACGTTCCACCTGGAGACTGTGGTCGCGTTACGGCTGTGACGGAGAGCGCGTGCCGGGAATCCCAATTCCTGATAGGCTTGATGCCAAATTCACTGATCAACTTTGGGCCCCATGCATTCCGATCCACCCAACCCCGCGCAATCCGCGCCCGGCTTGACCGCCGTGCCGCTGTTTCATGCGGCGTGGCTGTTTGCGGCAGGAATTTCCGTTACGAACTGGATGTGGATGCCGCCGAGCCAGGTGCTGATCGCGCTCGCGATGCTGGCGGCATTGTGCGTTCTGGCGGCGCTCGGCGCGCAACGCGTTGCCTGGGTTCCTCTTGCCGCAATGTGGCTGCTGCTAGGCGCGTGGTGCGGAGAGATGGAGCCGCGCCCTGCGCCCGCATCGGAGTTGGCCGCGCTCTCTGATGGATTGTTGCGAACCGTGGAAGGGACCGTGGTTGATGCTGGGCCGGTGCGCACCGAGCTAGAGCAGAATGTCGGGGAGGCCTCGACTACAGCGCCTTCGCAGCGCATCGACCTGCGCGTAGCAACGGTCGAAGTGGTGACGGACCAGAGCGATGCGCAAGCGCCCGTGAACGGCGGCGTACGGCTGACGGTGCGATGGCCTGTGGATGAGGATGCGTGGGGCGGCGTGCAGGGTTTTCGTTGCGGCGAGCGCGTGCGCGCGGTGGTACGCCTGCTGCGGCCTGAGACCTATCGCGATCCCGGCGTCTGGAGCCGCGCGGATTATCTGCTGGACCAGGGAATCACATCGACTGCGACAGTAGCGGTGGATCGCGTAGAGCGGGTAGGCCAGGATCCGGGTACTTTTGTTGCGTGCCGTGTGAGAGGGTTGCAGCACGCGACGACGGCGAAGCTGCTGGCCTTGCCGGCGGCCATGCGGAAGTTCCCCAGCCCTCTGCGATTGAGCGAAGACGACGCCGTTATGCTGGCGGCGATGGTGGCCGGCGACCGCACTTATTTGACCCATTCGCTGCGCGTGGGATTTGAGCAAACGGGATCCTTTCACATGCTAGTGGTTTCGGGGTTGCACCTGGCGATCGTGGCCGGATGCATCTTCTGGATCACTCGGCGGCTGCGGCTGCCGCGCGTGCCGGCGACGTTGCTGACGATCGCAGCATCGTTCGCGTATGCGCTGTTTACGGGTTTCGCCACGCCGGTGCAGCGCTCGCTGTGGATGGTGACGCTGTATTTACTGGGGCGGCTGGTTTACCGCGAGCGGAGCCCGCTGAACACGATTGGATTTGCCGCGTTGTGCCTGCTTGTGGTGAGCCCGCGCAGTTTATTCGACTCGAGCCTGCAGATGACGCTGCTGGCGGTAATTGCGATTGCAGGAGTGGCCGCTCCGCTGCTCGCAGGGAACGATTCATCCTTACGCAACCGCGACGCGTGACCTGCGCCTGGTTGCCATGGACATCAAGCTAACGCCGAAACTGGCGGAGTTTCGCGTGATGATGCGGATGGTCGCGGAACGGCTGGAACGGGCGGCGAACCGTTCCATTGCGTGGCGCGTCTTTCCGTGGAGTGTTCGTTTCGCAATCCGCGTGGCGGAGCTAATCGTTATTTCGTGCGTGGTGGAACTGGCGATGGTGCTGCCGATGGCGATGTACTTCCATCGCATCACGATCTTTGCGTTACCGGTCAATCTGCTGATTGTGCCTTTGCTGGCGGTGCTGATGCCGGCGGCGTTGCTGACGTTGCTGGCGCTGGTTGTGTGGCCGGCGGCAGCGGTGGTTCCGGCATTTGTGGTTACGCTGGCAATGCATGTTGGAGTTGGGCTGGTGCATCTGTTCGGCTCGATGGCGATGGGGAATTTCCGGATTCCGAATCCGCTGCTTTGGCAGGCGGCGGCATTTTGCGCGCTGCTGGGGGCAGCGATTGTATTGGCGCACGAGAGCCTGGGGCGTGCGAGCCGCCGGCTGCGTCGTATTGCGTGGGTGGCGCTGGCGCTGGCGGCGTTGGCAGCCGTGATGCCGCGGCCGGTGGAGCGGCCGAAGGGCGCGATGCTGATGGAGGCGATCGATGTGGGACAGGGCGACTCTTTGCTCGTGATTACTCCCGATGGCAAAACGCTGCTGGTGGATGGCGGCGGATTTGGCGGCGGCCCGCGCCAGGCGCCGCAGGACTTCGACATTGGCGAGGAAGTGGTGTCGCCGGCGCTGTGGGCGCGCGGCATTCGGCACCTGGACGCGGTGGCGTTGACCCATGCGCACTCCGACCACATCGGCGGATTGCCCGCCGTGCTCAGGAATTTTCATCCCGATGAATTATGGGTCGGCAATAATCCGCACGTCGCGGTCTACAACGCGCTGCTGGCCGAGGCTGCGGCGCTGCATGTGCGGGTTCGAAATTTTCGTGCGGGAGATGCGTTCGTATTTGGCCGCACGCAGGTGGATGTTTTAGCGCCGTTTCGCAACTACGAGCCCGGGCCTGAGCCCACAAATAACGATTCGCTGGTGCTGCACGTGGCTTACGATGCGACGTCAGTGATGCTGGAGGGCGATGCGGAGGCGCCGGTTGAGCAGGCGATGCTGACCGAGCCCGGACTTCAAAGCACACTGCTGAAAGTGGGCCACCACGGCAGCAGTACGTCGACGCGGCCAGAGTTTCTGGCGCGCGTTAATCCGCAGTGGGCGGTGATCTCGTGCGGACTGCACAACCGGTACGGGCACCCTCGCGAAGAAGTGCTTGAGGAACTTGAGGAGGCGCACGTGCGGACATTCCGGACGGATATCAATGGCGTATCGTGCTTCGCTCTGGATGGTAAGACGGTGGACGGCTCGGAAGCGGAGTTGCCCTGAGGGGTTTGGATGGGATGCCTGTTATGGACAAAGTAAGCAAAATTGCTTATAGTGAGGAAGGCAAGTGAAGAGCAGCGAGTTCAAGCGGTGGCTTGCGGCACAAGGAGCTACGTTCAGGCCCGGCAAAGGCGGTCATCTTCGTATAAAGCTCAACGGGAGGATTTCCGTTTTGCCGATGCATTCGAAGGACTTGAAAACAGGAACCGTGGAGGGCATCAAGAAACAGCTCGGGTTGAAACAGGAGACAATAGAGCATGAGATTCCCGGCAAAATTCACTCCCGCCAAAGAGGGCGGCTTTGTCGTCACGTTCCCCGATATCCCCGAAGCCATCACACAAGGTGACAACGTAGAGGACGCGCTTGCGCTCATGCAGCAGACGCGCTGGAGTCGGCGCTGGATTTCTATTTCGAGGAAGGGCGGCGTGTTCCCGCGCCTTCGCGCCCCAAGCGTGGCCAGCGAATGATTGAGCTGCCCGCCAGTGTCTGGCGCCAAGGTTCTTTTGCTGAACGAAATGATCCGAACAAATTAGGGTCTGTCCAGTATCACCAGACGACACCCGTCTGCGCTGAATGCTTCCAGATCCGGCCACGTTCCACAGAGAGATGACAGCAATTAGGCGCTTTAGCGCACGTCAGCGATTAAGAGCCTCGCACCAGCGCAATCTTATAGATCATCACTGCGAGTGCTCGAATCCGCATCAGAAAATCCCTAATTGCCAGCTGTGCGGGGGCAGTGAACCTTTACCGTGCAGCGGCGGCCTGGATGGCCAGCAACGTCTCCAGCAGCGGCTTGAGCAGCTTGAGGTCGAGGGCGTTGGCGCCGTCGGACTTGGCGTTGGGCGGATCGTCGTGGACTTCAAGGAAAAGCCCGTCGATGCCGGCAGCCACGGCGGCACGAGCGAGCAGCGGAATGAACTCCGGCTGGCCGCCGCTGACGCCGTTGGCCGCCGAGGGTTGCTGCACGGAGTGGGTGGCATCGAAGACGACGGGCGCGAGACCGGCGCAGGATGGCGAGAGAGCGGAAATCGACTACGAGGTTGTTGTAGCCAAAGGTCGATCCGCGCTCCGTGAGGAAGACGCGCTCATTGCCCGTGGAGCGGACCTTCTCGACGCCGTGGCTCATGTCCCAGGGCGCGACAAACTGGCCTTTCTTGATGTTGACGGCGCGGCCTGTGCGGCCGGCGGCGACCAGCAGGTCGGTCTGGCGGCAGAGGAAGGCCGGAATCTGAAGGACATCGACAGCTTCGGCGGCAACTTCGCAGTGGGCGGGCTCGTGGACATCGGTGAGAACCGGCAGGCCGGTATCTTTGGCGATGCGGCCGAGGATTCGCGTTCCCTCTATGAGGCCGGGGCCGCGAAAACTCCTCACACTGGTGCGATTGGCCTTGTCGTAGCTGGCTTTGAAGATGAAGGGAACCTTCAGGTCGGCGGCGATGCGCTGGACGGCTTCAGCGATGGAGCGTGCGTGGGACTCGGACTCAATGACGCAGGGACCGGCGACTAAAAAGAGCCGGCCCGCGCCCACTTCGACCGGCCCGATTTCGAACGAAGGACTCACGAACGTGATTGTAAATGCACGCAGGCAGGGCGGTTGGAGGGTTTATAACCCCCACTCGTCCGAAAAGCAACCGCAGATCCCCATTCGACTCCGATCGCTTCGCGATCTCCGTTCAGGGCAGGCTTTCGACTCCCTTTGCCCGCCGCACGCGGGCTCCGGTCGCTCAGCATGACAACGGCGATAGGAGCCCGGCGGTTTGGAGGAGCCGGCGGCTATCCGGTATGGCTGCGCGACCACTCCCACAGGGCGCGGTCGAGCGTGCGCAGCGGCGTAGGAGCGGGAAGCTCGCTCTGCGGCTTAACGATGTTGCTATCAGCCAGGCGCTTGCAGAAGTCCAGATACTCCTCATAGAAGTGCACGTCGTGACGCGCGTGGCCCAGCGCTTCAAGGGCGCGAAAATCCAGAACCGTGTAGCGTTCTGGGAAGATCGCGGCCAGAATGGCCGAGGCTACAGGAATGTCGACGCCGTGCAGTTCGAGCAACGCCGTGACGGAGGCTTCGGTTGTGGAATCAGGAGATGCCGCAACGGCCAGCGCGCGGCGGATCTTCTCATTGCTGTTGCCGATTAGATAGTGCACTACGCGTTCAGATTTCCAACGCACGATCGCTTCCAGGTTAGCCAGCGAATAATCTCCATTGCGAATGGCTTCGCCGGCTTCGAACGCAGCCTTTTCAAGCTCGTGTTCTTTCTCGCCGGCTTTCTGCCAATACTCTTCTGCCAACTGCTGCAGCTCCGCTTCCGCGGGCTGAAGCTGAAAGTAGGCAACCATTTCTCTTTCCTTCCTTTCTTACCCCAAAACTTAGACACAATAGGCCCGGCGCGAAATCTTTGTCAATAACCCGCAGCGTGATTTTCACGGTCAAGTACCGGACCGGTTCATAAGACGAAAAATGGGGCCAAAGCGCGCACGCCGAGGGCTGTGAATCGAGGGAATTTCAGCGGATATTCATGGCGGGCCCGCGAGGCGATCTTTGAATTGGAGGCTGGGGTTTGAAAAGACAGCAGTTATTGGGAGGCCTAACGGGAGATTGATGAAATTGAGGTTAACTCTGGTTTGCATAAAAGCATATATATGCTAATATTCTTTTATGCGGACGACGGTGGACATTCCGAATGAGGCGTACCGGGCGGTCAAAGTGATGGCTGCCGAGCGTGGGGTTACAGTCCGAGAACTGGTTCTTGAGGGGCTGGAGACGGTGATGCGGAGCAAGCAGACGCCGCGCTGGAGTTTGGAAATGGCAGAGCTTGCGCCCACCAAGCCGGAATCGTTGGAGATCGATCAGGAGACGAACGACGACCTCATCGGGTTCCCGTGAGGTTATGGGGTGGCTGGCGCCGCAACAGTAGATTTCTCCGCAGCTTTACTGGACGACCTGGTCGGCGATCGACTCTATTTGCGAGCGCTGCATCCGGTTCTTGTAGCTGGCGGCGATGAACGCGTGGAATAGCGGGTGCGGCTCGAGGGGTTTGGATTTGAACTCCGGGTGGAACTGGCAGCCGAGGAAGTAGGGATGGCCGGGAATCTCGACGATTTCGACGTAAGTTTGATCCGGAGTCGCACCGCTGATGCGCAGGCCGGCGCCGGTGAGCAGGGCTTCGTACTCGCGGTTAAATTCGTAGCGGTGACGGTGGCGCTCGCTGATCTCTTTCGCCCCGCCGTAGGCCCGTGAGGCGAGCGAATCCTCAACGAGGTTGCAGGCCCACGCTCCCAGTCTCATCGTCCCGCCCATCTCCTCGACGCCGAGCAGCTCGCGCAGCTTGTAGATGATGCGGTGCGGCGTCGCCGGATCGAATTCGCTGGAGTTGGCGTCTTTGAGGCCGCAGACGTTGCGCGCAAACTCGATGCACGCGCTTTGCATGCCGAGGCAGATGCCGAAGAAGGGCACGTTTTTCTCCCGCGTGTAGCGAATGGCGTTCAACATGCCCTCGATGCCGCGCTTGCCAAAGCCGCCGGGCACAAGGATGCCGTCGAAGCTTTCCAACTGCGATTCGTAGCTGCGGTCCTCGGGCGTGGCCGACTCAAGGCCCTCGGCCTCGATCCAATGCACCTTGAGCTTGAGGTTCTGCGCGATGGCGCCGTGAGTGAGCGCTTCCTTGAGCGACTTGTAACTATCCTCGTACTCTACATACTTGCCCACGATGGCGATGGAGACTTCGTCTTTGGGGTGGTAGCAGCGCTCGACAAGTGCCTGCCAATGAGTGAGATCGGCTTCGGGCGCCTCCTTGTGCAGGTATTTGAGAATGAGCGCGTCGACGCCTTCCTGCGCGAATCCGACCGGGACTTCGTAGATGAAGGGCACGGTTTTGGCGCCGATGACGGCCCTCTCTTCGACGTTGCAGAAGGCGGCGATCTTTTGTTTAATCTCGCGGCTCAAGGCGCGATCGGAGCGGCAGAGCAGCACATCGGCCTGGATGCCGATGGAGAGCAGTTCCTTAACGGAGTGCTGCGTGGGTTTGGTTTTAAGTTCCTGCGCGGCGGCGATCCAGGGAACGAGCGTGAGGTGGACGAAGACGGTGTTCTCGCGGCCGAGCTCCTGGCGCATCTGGCGGATGGCTTCGAGGAATGGAAGGGATTCGATGTCGCCCACGGTGCCGCCGATTTCGACGATGGTGACATCGGCGCCGTTCGCGGCCACCTTGCGCATGGCGTTCTTGATCTCGTTGGTGACGTGGGGAATGACCTGGACGGTTTTGCCGAGGTAGTCGCCGCGTCTTTCCTTCAAAATAATTTGCTCGTAGATGCGCCCGGTGGTGTAGTTGTTGTCGCGCGAGAGAGGCGCGTGGGTAAAGCGTTCGTAGTGGCCGAGGTCGAGGTCAGTCTCGGCGCCGTCGTCGGTCACGAAGACCTCGCCATGCTGGAAGGGAGACATGGTGCCGGGATCGACGTTGAGGTAGGGGTCGAACTTCATCAGGTTCACGTGCAGGCCGCGGCACTCAAGCAGGCAGCCTATGGAGGCCGCTGCCAGGCCCTTGCCGAGACTGGACACAACTCCGCCTGTCACAAAGACATACTTTGCCGACATCGATGCAACCTCATTTTTGGATTGTTGCGATTGGCCGTACCTGGTGGGCACATTCAAGTATGGCAGAGTTTTGGGCTTCGGCGAAAGCGGAAAATTCAGCATCCGGATAATAAACGGGGTCGCGTCTCAGGTAACGGTATTCGATTGAGCGTCTTGCGGCAGACGGTGGCGGCGAGGCGCGGACGGCGGTAGGATGCGAACCGGGATGAGGCTGCAATGACGAGCAAGATTGAGGTTCTGAAAGCCGATATCACGGCGCTGGCGGTGGATGCGATTGTGAACGCGGCCAACGAGTCGTTGCTCGGCGGCGGCGGCGTGGATGGAGCGATTCACCGCGCGGCCGGGCCGGAGCTTTTCGACGAGTGCTACCAGATCGGCGGCTGCCCAACGGGCGAAGCGAGGCTGACAAAGGGATACAGGCTGCCGGCGAAGTTTGTGATTCATACAGTGGGGCCGGTGTGGAGCGGAGGCCAGCGCGGCGAGCCGGAGTTGTTGGCAAACTGCTACCGATCGGTCTTCAAGGTTGCGCGGGAAAATGGGTTGAGGACGCTGGCGTTTCCGGCGATCAGTTGCGGAGTATACCGGTTTCCCGTGGATCGCGCGGTGAAGATCGCAGTCGGCGAGACGGTGGCGGAGCTGATCGGCAGCGATGCGATCGAGAAAGTGACGTTCGCGTGCTTTGGGGATGAGATTTATCAGGCGTACCAAAAAGCGGTTGACGGGATCAGCTAGGTCGTTCGCGCAGCTCTGATCGCGTTTGTGCTGGGTTGAGAGCGGGATATTTGTGTTCGTGGTATCCCACCCTTGGCGCAAGAACAAAAGCGCGCCAAGGATGGGGCACCCGCAATTCGTGTGAGACCGGCTACCCTTCCAGAACTAGAAGTTGAACGTGATTTTCGCGGTCATGGCGCGCGGTGTGACGTAGTGCGTGCCGCTGAAGGTGGAGAGGAAGTTGTAGAGCGCGTATTTGTTGGTGACGTTGATCGCGGTCAGGTCGAGGTCGGTCTTGAAGTGCTCCTTGTTGAAGATGTTGTTTTTGCCGAGGGAGACGTCGAAGAGGCTGCGGGGAGCAATGCGCGGCGGATTGTGGTCGTTGTCGCTCGGTGCTAAGCGCGGGAATGCTGCAGCAGGCTTGAAGTGAGCTGGATGCCTGGCACTCAGATAGGCGCGCCGAGCGTGACTGGCGTGCCGATCAGGTGCGACGTCGCACGGTGCATAGCCGGCCTGAAACTCTTCATCTGCGCTCAGCGGAGTATACGTTGTTCCCATTTACTGGGTTGGTGGAGGGAGGTATATTGTTGTCCACCAGCAGCCGCGGGCTGGCCGTCGATGGCAGGAGTGCCGTCGGTGACGGACTGTTGCCGCAGGCGTGTTGGGATCGGTGACACCATAGCAGGGCGTCGAGCCGGCGACGAGGCCGGAGTCGAACCGCCAGTTGAAGCCGCCCCAGAGGCCGTTGACAACTGCCATCGTGGACAGCGTGTACTGGAAGTGGGTGGTCTCGTTGAACTTCTCGTCGTGGTCGATGCGGAACGGGTATTGGTCCCCACTGCGACTCCGCTGGTGGCTCCGGCGCCGGCGATCTGCGGCCCGAAGAAGCGCGCCGCCACCGAAGAAGCGTCGAAGTAGGCGCTGAAGTGATGCAATTCGGGAACCTCGGCGTGCAGCGCATAGCCGGGAATCTTGGAGTTGTGCCAGTCGATGGGGAAAGTGATGGGCGTGTTGCCCAGCACGCTGAAGTCGAAGGCATTATGCGTGTACTTCCAGATGTACTCGCCGCTGACCACCAGGTACTTGCCGAAGGCCTGCTGCAGGCCGGCGTGGAATTCGTTGCGGAAGCCCGGGCTGCATCGTTCCCGAAACGCCGGGATTGCAGCGCAAGCAGCGGTGCCAGCACCGCATCCGAGCAGCCTCTGCTGGAGAGCACCAGGTTTTCGTTGAAGGGCGTTTCCAATGTGCGCGCATAGGAGACGCCCAGGACGGTTGTCGGCGGCTTGATGTTGTACGCGATGCCCAGCGCGCGGCTCGGCCTGGCTTGCGTCGGCGAGCCCGTTGTATTTGTCGCCGCGGATGCCCAGGTTAAAGTTCCAGTTGCCGGCCTTGATCTGGTCCTCGATGTAGAGGGCCAGCTCCTTCACGTCGGTATGGCCGAAGTAGCAGTAATTCGCTGCCGCCGCGGGTCAGATCGTAGTGGCGCGAGGGCATCGAAAACAACCAGGTAATTGCCGTTCGGGCTAGCTCCACCTGGAGCTGCCGGCGCACTGTCGGATGGTCTTGATGGTAAATCCCGGCAGCGGGTTGCCGTTGGCAGTCCACGCAGGGCGAGTTATAGGTGGTTGTCGACGACGCCCAGGCTGTCGTGCTCGCGCAGGAATGTCTGCTCGTATTGCACGCCGGCCAGGATGTTCTGGTGTCCGTGAACATAAGTGTAATCCACGTGGCTCCGGTGTTGGTCAGGGTGCGGGACTGCGAGATGGATGAGGTTTGCAGGTTGCGGGGGCCGAGATCCGCGAGCGGGTTGCCGCTGGGGTAATAGTTATAGTCGTCTCTGCGCGACGTAAACGCGCCAAGTTAAGCACCGCAGTGGGTGCTGATGACGCGCGTGTACGTGGGAGCGATGTTGAAGGTGCCGATCTTGGAGCGCTGATCGGTGTTGCCCACGTTGACGAAGGTGGGGCTGGCGCTGGCGCCGCCGCCGGCCTGGCGCTGCCGTTTTCACGTTCTGCACATTCAGGTTGTCGAAAGCGTTGGGCGTCTGGAACCAGGAGCGGCTGTAGTTGAAGTCCAGGTGGATGGAATTGGCCGAGTGAAGGCTGTAGTCGACGCGATCGAAGACATTCTCCTCGTTGCCCTTGTCGTGGAAGACGGTAAACTCGGGCGGATCGAGAAAGCGGCCGGTGTTGAGGCCGTCGACCTCGATAAAGTTGCCCCAGCTTTTGCCGCCGTAAGAGAGATTAAAGCCGCCGGTCGCCGAACCGAAAGCTGCCATAGGAAGCGTAAACGTCGCCGGTCGGCTTGGTAACTCCCTGGCCGGAGCGCGTGGTGGCCACGATGACGAGGCTGGTTTTGTCGCCATACTCGGCCGGCGGCGCGCCGTCGATCACTTCGAGCGATGGCACGGCATTGGTGGAAGCTGGTTGGAGAAGACCTTGCTTTGCTGGTCCGTGATCGGCTCGCCGTCAATGGAGAAGGAGTTGGAGGCGTGGTCGCCAAGGCCGTGAAAGAGGCCGTTGGAGTCGGCCGCTACGCCGGGGGTGGTCTCGGTGACCAGCGCGCTGAGGGTGGAGGACTGGCTCTCAAGCGGCACCTTGTTGAACAGATCGCGGTCGACGTCCACGTGGATAGGTGGGATCGTCCTCAATCATGGGCCCCGTGGACTCCACGGTGACCGTTTGGCTGCCGCCGGCAATTTGGAGGACCAGATTGAGGTTGGTTCCCACTGACGAATCGAATCTCCACGTTTTGGCTCAGTGGGCGAAGCCTTTGGCGGTGACGTCGATCCGGTAGGGGTTGAAGGGAACGTTGGGAAAGCTGAACTGGCCGGCTGCGTCGGTGGCCGTAGTGCGGTCGAATCCGCTGACTGCATTAGTCAAGTGGACGGTCGCATTGGGAACAACGGCGCCGGACGGATCGGTGACCGTGCCGCGGATGGTTCCGGCGTTTCCGCTTTGTGCCGGCGCGGAGAGCGCGGCAAAGATGAGGGCAATCAGGGGAAGAAGGCGCGCAATCGCGCCGCGGTGGAACGTCATGGCAAAATCTCCTGAACAATGGCTGAAGGGCGCTGAAAATCGGGCCGCGGGTCGTACCGCCGCGGCGTCCTCAGTGCGTTGGAGGAGCATCGATCCGCTTCAAAATCAGCTTGTAGAGATGCACCAGAACATCGCCCGCTGAGTGGCGGCGACGCTCTGGTGTGGAGATGAAAACGGAAAGAGCCCTAGCAGGAGGCCGGAGGGGGGCGAATAAAGAGGCGAATTTGCCGCTGGTGGGCAATTAAGATGGGCTCGGCCTGGGGCGCGGAAGCTCCCACTTGAACGATGACAACGGCGACCGCGGCAGCCGCAACGGGCACCACCGTGTGCATGACGATGCACAACTGGCAGTGATCCGCGTCGGTGTCGCTTGCGTGAATAGTGCGCTGCCTGAGCAACGGCCAGCATTGCCAGCAGGACAAGGCACAAACCCACGACCACCCGCAAAAGGATCGGATGGGAGCCGTGTTTAGCGCCGGAATGTGCCCTCAATTGCCTCAATCGATAGTTCCTTCTGGCTTTATTCTACAGAAAGAATCTAGTGGGTTGGACGCATTGGAGCTGGCAGGGTTGCACTTAAGTTACGATTTCGATTGGACGCAGGAACCAACGCTGCCCAGGCGGGTGCGTCTAAAGTGTGTTGCCATGGTTGGATTTGCGCAAGTTTCGCGAGGATGGCGTGGGTTGGCGTTTTCGCTGGCTATTCTTCTGCCGGCGGCGACGGCGGGCGCGGGGCAGAACAGTCAGCAGAGCCAGGAGGTACAACCTGCGCAGAGCACGGCTGACCAGAATTCCAAACCACTGCCATTGAAGCCGGCAATTCCAGGCACGGCAAGAAATCTGAGGCTGATCCTGAAAGACGGTTCCTACCAGATGGTGCGCGATTACCGGATCGTAGGCGACCGGGTGCGTTATCTGTCGCAGGAGCGCGGTGATTGGGAAGAGCTGCCGCTGAGCCTGGTGGACTGGGATGCCACGAACAAGTGGGAGAAGGAACACAACGATCTGGTGGAGGAGGAACACTTCGCCGGCGATGAAAGAGGCCGAGGCGATCGACGCAGAGGAATCACAAGAACGCAGTGACGACAAGGCGCGGATGCCCAAGGTGGCCCCTGGGCTGGAACTTCCGGATGAGGATGGAGTGTTTGTGCTGGACACGTATCATGGCACGCCGGAACTGGTAGAGCTGAAACCTACCGATCTCTCGATGGACGCCAGGACGCGACACGGAGTCGGCGTCCTGAATCCGTTGGCCACGCAACGAGCACACCTGGAGCTGGAGGGTGCGCATGCCAGAGTGCATCTGCACGTGAACGACCCGGCGATCTATCTTTCGCTCGGCGTGGAGGACGAAAAGGAGCCGGTGCTGACACACCCCTTCACCGTGAACACGGATGGCGCGGAGGCGGTGAACGGCAGCCGTGGCGCACATTCGGCGCAGTCGAGCTTTGCCATTGTGCGCGTGGACGAACGTCAGGCTGTGCGGATTGTGGGCGCAGTGAACGTGAGCCCCGCCGGCACGGTGACGCAGGACGACAGTACAATTCCCACCAAGGTGGAAGTGCTCCCAGGCAAGCATTGGCTGCGCGTTGAGCCGGAGCAGGCTCTGACCATCGGCGAGTATGCGCTGGTGGAGATTCTCTCTCCGTCGGACATCGGCGAATCGGTCTGGGACTTTGACGTAAATCCGACCCTGGGGGATAATCGCGGAGCCATCGGGCCGATTCTGGATACAGGGAACAGAAATTAGGGACTGCGGGACGGTTTGATTCCATTCGGGAATGTGCGAACTCCCGAAGGCTGACGCTGCGCGCGGGCTGTTTATGCGCTGGATTTTGCCGCCGAAAGCTTCGACTGCTTGCGGCGTCGGCTGACGATGAAGTGCGCGAGAAGGACAGAGCAGACAACGGCGCTGACAATGGCGTCGATGCCGGGCATGCCGCGCGGGCCCAACAACGCATAGCCGCGGCCATCGAGAAACGTCATGTACGCAACAGGAAGGTTGCCGGCTGAGTTGATGATGGAGTAGCGTGAGCTGCCGCTCTTGCCGGAGCTGCCGAGAAACTCAAGGGCGACCCCAGTGAACAAGGCATAGCCGGCGCCAATGGTGAAGAGGAAAAGAATAGCGCCGGTGAAGTAGACCGCGGGGCGCAATGGGCCGAGAGCAAGGATTGCCAGCGTGGCAGCATTGACCAGACCGACCGACAGAAATGCGATGGGAGCGCGCACGCGGATGGGAATGAGCGACGCGGCGAGCGCGCCCGCGGTCGTTAACAGTGCGCCGGCTAAGCCGTTGATCCACGCCACCTGCATGGCCGGTGACTCCGTAATCGCGGGCCAGCTCTCCGAGCAGACCGATCATGGCGCCGCTGCAGCATGGGGACGCGACGAGAAGTGTGTAAGGAATGGCTTCCCAGCGGAGAAAGGTTGATTTGAACTCGTGCCAGATGCGAGCAGCCGTCTCGAGCGCGGTGTGCTCGCTGACCATGGATTGCGCGGGCGCGGCCAGAGCGGCGAGCGAGGGCAACAGGATCGCGGCGGCGACGATCCAGCCTAAAGAACCGAGCGGAAGGCGGCCTGAGAAGTCAACCAGCGCAAAAACGGCCACGGCGCCAAGGGCGAGCGAACCGCTTTGATAAAAGCTGCCGGCGCGGCGGCGATTCAATTCGCTGCGCAGCGTGCCCATCATGCCGCCGCAAGCAGCGGCGACGAAGACTCCGAGACATGCGCTCAAAAACAAAAGGCTGACAGCCCAAGGCGACGCGAGGGATGGCTGGTAGAACGCGGCTAGCAGCGAAACTGCTGCTGCGGCGGCGGCTATCAAAAGCCAGGTGCGGCGACGGATCCAGAAGTCAGTGAGTGGACCCCATAGGAAATAAATGGCGTGCGGTAACGAAAGCAATGCGGCAATGCTGGCGGCGTGCGCAGGGCTAACCCCTTCGTCGCGCAGGAGATAAGTGATGGCGCCGCTGACGAGGCCGAGGGAAATTACCGCTTCGGGCGCGATGAGGAAGGCAAATAGCCAGGGGCGCTCGCGCGGGACGGGTTGGGATGGGTCCTGAATTGCGCTGAAAACGGCTGATGGCATGAGGCTTAGCGTAGCATGAGACGGAAATCTGGCTGGTCCCTGGATGCACAAGTGGCTCTCCCAACTTGGGTTGTACCGATCCATACCGCAATGCCGCGGGTACATAGGCCTCCCACCAATGCGGGATTCCAAGTTAAGCCGGGAGAAGGTTAGACTCACGACGAAGTTACGGGAGGATCATGGGCGATACGGCGAGCGACTACTATGAGTTTCTGCAAATAAGCCCCAACGCCGATGCCGACACGGTTCACCGTGTCTATCGATTCCTGGCGGCGCGCCTGCACCCGGATAACAGCGCAACCGGCGATGCCGAGAACTTTCACCTGCTGAAGAATGCCTACGATGTTTTGTCCGATTCAAGACGCCGCGCGGAGTACGACGCAACCCGGACTCAAACAACGCCGCAGCCGCTCTCTACAACTGTCGATTTCATGGATGCTCTCGACGGCGAGTTAAACCGAAGGCTGGCGGTGCTGGCGGTTCTCTACTACCGGCGGCGTACAACTCCGACATTTCCCGAGGTTGCCTTGGCGGAGATTGAACAACGCATGGGCTTCCCTCGCGATTACCTGGACTTTACGCTGTGGTACCTGCAGAAGAAGGGATACGTCGCCAAAGCGGACAATGCACAGTACTCGCTTACCGTAGATGGCGTGGACTTCGTGGAAAATGAGCGTTCGAGCCTTCCCACCCTGAACAAACTGCTCACCAGCGGTTCGGGATCGTCGGTGGAAGACCAGGCGCGAGCGCAAAAAGTGGAAACGGCGACCACTATCGTGCCCGATGCGAAACCTACCGGGGAAAAGCTGACTCGCAGCTCCGGGCCAATCGTTCTTCCCGCGTCGATGGACCCTGGGACGGACCGGCGCTTTGGGAAGCTGGAACGGCGGGTAGGCGCGCCCGATCTCCGCGTCAAGAAGGTGGACAGGCGCTTTAACCTGAAAGACCGGCGGCCGAGCCCGGATCTCAGGCAACCGCCGGACAAGCCTCTACTCGCGAGTGGCGATGCCTAGCGCCTTCATCTTGCGGTAAAGGTGGCTGCGCTCAAGGCCCAGCAACTCGGCGGCATGGCTGATGTTGTTGTGGGCTTCCTCGATCTTCTTGAGAATAAACTCCCGCTCGTAAGCGTCGCGCGCCTGCTGCAAACTGGAAAACTCTTCGGTTGAGCGCGAACCCGCCTTATGCGTGAGCGGCGGCAAATGCTTGCGCTCGATACGCAGGACGCGGGGATTGAGGATGAGAACGCGCTCGATAACATTCTTGAGCTCGCGCACGTTGCCTGGCCAGTGATATTGGGCCAGAGCGTCTAGAGCTTCCTCGCCGATCTCCACGCGGGGACGGCCGTACTGAGGGCCGAATTCGAGAAGAAACTCGCGCACCAGGAGCGGAATATCCTGCTTGCGCTCGCGTAACGGAGGCACAAAAAACGGCACCACGTTGAGGCGGTAGAAGAGGTCTTCGCGGAAGTTGCCTTTGGCGATCTCCTCTTCGAGATCCTTGTTGGTAGAAGCAATGAGGCGAACGTCGACGCGCAGCGGCTGCGTACCGCCCACGGGTGTAAACATTTGATCGTCGAGAGCGCTGAGGACTTTGGCCTGCGTTTTGAGGCTCATGTCGCCCACTTCGTCGAGGTAGAGCGTGCCGCCATCGGCGCGCTCAAGGGTGCCGCGCTGCTCAAGAGGACCGCCGGGTTGCGCGCCGTGACGGTAGCCGAAGAGCTCGGCTTCGATGTGAGCTTCAGGGATGGCGGCGCAGTTTAGCTCGACAAAGACGCCGTCGCGGCGCAGGCTCTCAGCGTGGATGGATCGCGCGATGAGCTCCTTGCCGGTGCCCGACTCGCCGTAGATGAGCACCCGGCCGTTGGTGGGGGCCATGAGCTTAATCTGCTGGCGGAGGGCTTTGGCCGGCACGCTTTCGCCGGTGAGCACGGCGGCGGCGCTGAACTGGCGCTTGAACTCCTCGTTCTCGATGCGCAAGCGCCTGGCGTCGACTGCGTTCTTGATGACGATCAAAGTTCGTTCAAGCGAAAGCGGCTTCTCGAGAAAGTCGTAGGCGCCGAGTTTGGTGGCCTTCACGGCCGCCTCAATTGTGCCGTGGCCGCTGATTATGACGACCTCCGGCCGCAACTCGGGAGTCATCTCGCGGATATCGGCCAACACGTCGAGACCATCGCGGCCGGGCAGCCAGATATCGAGCAGAACCACGTCGTAAGGCGAGTCGCGCAGCAGCACCATGGCTTCGCCGGCATCGGCGGCGCCGGCGACGCCATAACCTTCTTCGCGCAGAATCTCTTCGAGCGAATTCCGTATCTCCGCTTCGTCGTCCACAACCAGGACGCGATTCATGAGGCCAGGCCCCTCACCGTTTCCGCTTCCGATACGGCGGAGGCATTCGATGCCACCGGTTCCACCAACGGCAGGCGCAGCAGAAAGCGCGCGCCCTTGGGAGTGTTCGCTTCAGCGCTGATGGAGCCGCCGTGTTCCTGCACGATCTTGGCGGCGATGGAAAGGCCGAGGCCGGTGCCGCGGCGCTTGGTCGAGTAGTACGGCAAGAACAGGCGTTCCCGAATTTCGTCGCTGAGTCCGGAGCCGGTGTCGGAGACGGTCACTTCGGCCGCGGCGCCGTCTTCACTCACCGCGGTGTGCAGGCTGAGAACGCGGAGCAGGCTGCCCCGCATAGCTTCGGCGGCGTTGTCGATCAGGTTGGCGAGAGCGCGGCGGATGGCTTCAGGATCGGCCAGAACAGGCGGCAAGCCGGCCTCGAGATTGCGCTGCACCGTGATGTCTTCAAGCCTGCCGCCAAAGAGCGCGAGGGCCTCTTCGACGATTTGATTCATGTCGCACGGGCGGGGCTGAGGCGCGGGAAACTGCGCCAGCGCCGAAAATTGATCGACAAGTGTGCGCAGGGTTCCGACGCAGCCCAGGATGACCTCGCTGCACTTGCGAATGATGTTGGGTGAATCGGACTGGCCGCGATCGAGATGCCGGGCAATCCTTTCGGCACTGAGGGCGATGGGCGTGAGCGGGTTCTTGATTTCGTGCGCCACCTGCTGCGCCACTTCTTTCCAGGCGACCTGCCGCTGCGCGCGCAAGAGCTCCGTGGTGTCTTCCACGACCAGCACCGATCCGATCTTCCCTTTGCCGAGCTCAAGCCGTGCGCTGGTGATGGCCAGGTGAAGAGTATGTCCGCGATCATGAAACTCCAGTTCAGCGGAGGCCCCGCCCATGCGATTGGCGCGCCGGATTATGCCGGCCAGGTCTTCGGCAATGTCAGGCGGCAAAAGTGCCTCGATTGGCTTGCCGGCAAGGGCGAAATCTGCTTCGAGGCCCAATAATGCGGCAAAGGCCCGGTTAGCCTGAAGCACTACGCCCGCGCCATCGAGCGTGACGACGCCGGACGGAATGGTTTCGACGATGGTTTCGAGTTCGCGACGCCGCTCTTCGATGGCCTGGTTGGCCGTGGTCAGTTGCGCCTGAGCGGTCTGGGCCAATTGGCGGCTGGTTTCCAGATCGGATGCCATGTGGTTAAACGAGCGCACCAGATCGTCCATCTCTCCCGTGGCAACGGTCTCCACGCGCTGCTCGTACTTGCCCGCCGCGATGGCATCCATGGCGTCGGCCAGCGCTTCAACCGGGCGCGTGATCTGCTTTGAGAGGAAAACAGCCAGCCAGACGCTGGAGAAGAATACAAAGACGGTGACCAGCAAGAGGGTAAGGGACAATGTGTTCTTAATGATGCGGCGGGAACGGAAGAGCTTGACGTACTCGTCGGCGCCGGACCGGATGCGGGCAATCGTTGCATTGAGTCCCTGCGGCACTGGCAGGACCGCAATCACGATCTTTCCCGAGGGAGAGACGGCCATGCCGACTGCGCTTTCCTGGCCGGCAACATCGATAACAGGATTGTCATTGCGTTGCGCAGCGAGAAGGAGACTGGACGAAAGCGGCCCGCGAAGCGGGGTTTCCTTCCCGTCAAAGTCAGGCGCGGATGCGCGCAGGAATACCGGACTTGATTCGGGCGGAGCCTGATAGCTGGCGATGATCTTCCCATTCTTGTCGTAGACGAGCAGAAAGCCGCCCTCAAGGGTTACGCGACGCGAGCTTAACATCTTCTGCAGCGTCTGCGTGTCCCGTTCGGTCGCGCCGCTATCGGCCACTGACTCAGCCTCGCTCCACGCGTTGCTGGCCACGTATTCCACAAGCTCCTGCACGACCCTGGTGGAGTCGTCGCGCAACTGGGAGGCGTCCGGCGAAAACCACCGCTCCAGCGAACGGTTCAGCAGCAGATAGCTGAACAGGAACATGAGGGCTGCCGGTATGAGCGTGATGAAGATCGCGCCCAGCACCATGCGCGAACGCAGCCGCGCTCCCACGCCGCTGCTTCCCTGCCCTACGTAGACCTTGAGCACAGTCCGGAAAAGCAGCACAAGAAGAAAGAGCAGCAACAGGAACAGCAGAACCTCAAGGGCCGTGAGGGCCATGGTCTGCCCGAAGGTTTCCGGATTGAGGAAGTCAACTTTGGAGGTGTTAAACCATTGCAGCGTTCCCAGCAGGACAAACACCAGCAGCGCACCGCCGGCAAGCAGAGCGATGGAGCGTTGGCGCGCATCGGCAAGGAAACGCATGGGCTGATTATAGAAGGAACTGGGATTAGGAAGTAGAAAGAGGTGCGTGGCGACGGCGTCGCCGAAAAGGTGGGGAGACGCCCGCGAATCAGCTACCGTTGATCCGTTTTCCGGCTTCCCTTTACGCAAGAAGCCTATGGCAAAGGCGCAACTTTTGCTGGAGGGAGGGATTTTCCGAAGCAGGAGCCCCGCCGGGCGTCCACAGTTTTTCCGCCAGCTCCCGCCGAAACCTGCGCCGCCGTTCTTCTGGATGGCGGCGTTTTTTGGGTATGTCCTTCCGTTGCCTGGATATGCGCGCGGCCTATGCGCTACGGAAGTTCCCGAACTTTCAGATCCTTGAATGTGATCCGGTAGCCCTCGGATTCGAGGCCGATGTAGCCCTTTTCCGCGCCAATCTTAACTGTATTGACCACTTCGCCGTTCACGGCCAGAGTGCATGTGTCACCCACGCAACGAATATCGTAGTCATTCCATTGGCCTGCCGGCTTAACGCGGTTCTCCGTCATGTCTTTCTTAGGTTGAAGCTCTGCAGCTTGCCGTCGACGGGCGCGGCGCCGAAAAGGTAACCACCGTCAACCTGAGTTTGCGCCTGGACCCAGATGGAACCGTCGAGGTTGTTGCGAAAGAAGACGCCGCTGTTGTAATCGGGGTTCGGAGTGGTGACAGGGGTAAAGCGCCATTTGACGTGGAAGGTGAAGTTGGCGAACTCCCGGTTGAAGCGCAACCACTCGTGGCCGCCATTGCCGTCGCAAACGATCAGGTGTTTGGCGTAATCGATGTGCCATTGCGCAATCTGGCTCACCGGGCGGCCGGGGGGAATGGCAACGCGCGTCCAGATTTCGTGCTGGGCATCGCTGTGATTCGCCGGGAAGAGATTGACGGTCTGCGCCGGTATGGGAAGAGCGGCGAGCAGGACGGCGAGAAACGGCAGGCCGTGGAGCGCGGCGGTGCGGCACGGTGCGCGGGGGATTGGTGATCCTCCAGGCTTGCAGGCGAGTTGATGGCGATTCTGTCTTGTCATGGATTTTCCTCCCGATAGTTTCGACCCAGGGAGAGACGCTACCGCGCGATAAGGAACATGACCCAGCTGAAAACGATCACCGAACCCACAAACAGCACGAAACAGTAGGCGCCGTAGCGGAACATGCTGCGGGGGGTGTCGCGCATGGTGATGCCGAAAACAGTAGATGCGAAGAGCGCGAAAAGAAGAACCGCGGTGAAGTGGGAGGGATGCATCAGGACTTCCTCCCGGTGCGCAGGTTGTGCGCGTCAACGGCGGCGATGATGTTGAGCATGCCGGCGACGACGATGAACTTGGTGCCGTAGTCGGCGACGGTGGTCTGCACGGGCTGGCCGCCAAGGCCCATCGCACGGCAGATGAAGTAGAGCAGGCCGCTGCCCAGGTCGCCCGCCATGCCGAGCACGTCGAGAATGTCCTGCGCGCTGGTATAGAGCTTGCCCTGCATGGCAAGGCCCAGCACGAACATGGCGATGACGGAGACGGCGATCAGCACGCCGCGAACCCATTTGCCGAGAAGAAAATGGCCTGCGCCGGGGACGAGCCATCCGGCGATGAGGGGAAGATAAACGAATCCCTGTTGTGACTGCTTGCCCGCGGCAGGCTTGTTCGGGGTGGTTGCCATTCCTTTTTGACTATACAAGATGGAGCAGGAAACGAGAGAACAACGGAACGAGAGAGCGGGGGGTTCAGGGGCCTAAATGCGCACGAGTTCCTGCTGGATGCGGCCGGTGACCCAGGCTTTGCCGGGAGCGGTGAGCATGTTGACTTCGCTGCGCACGCCGAACTCGGGCAGATAGATGCCGGGTTCGACCGAGAAGCAGGTGTGGGGCAGGATGCGGCGCACGTCGTGGGTTTCGAAATTGTCGAGGTGCGCGCCGGCGACCGTGAATCTCCTGCGTGATGTTGTGGCCGGTGCGGTGAACGAAATATTCGCCGTATCCGGCGGCGCGAATGACGGAGCGTGCGGCATCATCGGCCTCGAAGCCGCGGATGGGGCGGTTCTCGGCGAAGGCCTGCTCGACCAGGGCGATGGCGGCATCGCGGGCGTGGCGAACCGTCTCGAATACGTGCTGCTCTTTCTGTGACGGCTCGCGGCCCACTACGCCGGTCCACGTGATGTCGTAGTAGACGCTGCCCGGCTTGTCGACTTTGCCCCAGATGTCGATGAGGAGGAAATCGCCCTCGCGGATGGGCGCCGAGTGATCGGCGGTAGGCTCGTAGTGCTGGTCGGAAGTGTGGGCGTTGACGCTGACGTCGGGGCCGTTCTCCCAGACGAAGCCCTCGCGGCGCATGGCTTCGCGCAGCCAAACCACCAGATCGTACTCCGAAGGTCCACTTGTGCGGCCAGCACCTCCGGAGGGCGGACGCAGGCGGCGGGCAATCTCACGCCAGGCTTCGGCGACAATCACGTCGATTGCGCGCTGAGCGGCGGCGTGGCTCGAGATCTGCTCGGCGGTTAAGGACGGCGTGAAACTGGCTTACGAGGTCGGCGGAAGTGACGATCTCCTTGCCCAGTGAGCGCAGAAATTCGACTGTGCCGGCATCGACCATGGAGACATACAGAATGTCGTTATTGGGCGAGTACTGCATCGCGATCTTTCTTCTGGTTTTGGAGCAGATTCTCTAGCCCCAGTGTGCAATTCCTGCCAGCTTGAGTACTGCGTCTTAGCGCCGGGCAGCGCGTCGAGGCGGGCCTGCTCGATGCGGTGGACAAGCTTTCGCGGCTCGCCCGCTGGCGGGAATGAAGTAGTACCAGCGGCGCGTGATGTGGGCCTTGGGATCGAGACCAAGGATGGCCGCGGCGATGGGATCGCGGTGGTGGTGGTCGTAAAAGAGCCAGCCGTCAAGCGCAGCATCGCGCAGGGCCGCCTGGATGGAATCGAGATTCATCACGGAACAGGATACGCGGGCGCGGCGTGGTCAGGCCGTGATACGGCGCTTGGCGCCCTGGAGCTTGTCGCCTTGCAGTTTGATCGACACGTGAACAAGCGAGAGCGCGGCGGGAGTAACGCCGGGAATGCGGCTGGCCTGGCCAAGGGTCTGCGGGCGGACGCGCTCCAGCGTCTCGCGCATCTCGCGCGAAAGGCCGCTAATAGAGCCGTATTCGATCCAGTCAGGGATGGCGACGGCTTCGGCTGCCTTGAGGCGGGCAATGGACTTCTTCTGCTGCTCCAGATACCCGGCAAACTTGATCTCCGTTTCGACTGCACGGGCCTCGTTGCGCATTTCGCTCCGCTCGATTGCAACGCTGCGTGCGGCGGGGTTTTCAGCAGGGTCCGCTGCGAATTCGGCCAGGAGCGGACTGCGGGCGAGATCATCGTGCAGGGCGGCTAGCAGCGGTTCAATCGTCACTTCCGGCCGCTTCAGCAGCTGCGCCCAGGTCAGGCCCGCCGTCGCCGGCAGCTCTCCCAGCCCGGCCCGTTCGAGCTTTGCCGCGTCCACCTTCTTCGTGCCGAGCAAGCGCTCGAGCGCAGCCATGCGCGCCTGCTTCTGCTCGTATTCTGCCCATGCCTCGATCGTTGATAAGGCCGAGGCGGCGGCCGTATGGAGTAAGGCGGCGATCGGCGTTGTCAATGCGCAGATGCAGGCGGAACTCGGCGCGCGAAGTAAACATGCGGTAAGGCTCGTTGATGCCTTTGGAGATGAGGTCGTCAATGAGGATGCCGGTGTAGCCCTCGGTGCGATCGAGAGTGAAGGGCGGCTGGCCCTTGAGCCAGAGCGCCGCATTGATTCCGGCCATGATGCCTTGGCATGCGGCCTCTTCGTATCCGCTGGTTCCATTAATCTGTCCCGCAAGGTAAAGGCCTGTCAAGGCTTTGACGCGGAGGGTGCGGTCGAGCTCGGTGGCGTCCACCGAGTCGTACTCGATGGCGTAGCCGGGGCGCAGCATCTCGGCCTGGTCGAGGCCGGGAATGGAGTGGACCATCTGCCACTGAACTTCCATGGGCAGCGAGGTGGACATGCCGTTGATGTAGACCTCGTGGGTGTTGAGCCCCTCGGGCTCGAGGAAGAACTGGTGCTGCGTCTTGTCGGGAAATTTGACGATCTTGTCTTCGATGGACGGGCAATAGCGCGGTCCAATCCCCTGAATGCGGCCGGAGTACATGGCCGAGCGATGGACGTTTTCGCGGATGAGGCGCAGCGTCTCCGGCGTGGTGAAGGCGATGTGGCAGGAGACCTGCGGCTGAACGATCTTTTTGGTGCGAAAGCTGAAGGGCGTGGGCTCGGCGTCTCCGGGCTGCTCCTCAAACATCTCCCACTTGATCGTGCGGCCGTCAAGGCGCGGAGGTGTCCCTGTCTTGAGTCTGCAAGTCCGAAGCCCTAAAGCCCGGAGGGCCTCGCCGAGCAGAACGCTGGCGGGCTCGCCGGAGCGGCCGGCGGGATAGCGCTCTTCGCCGCAGTGAATCAGTCCATTGAGGAACGTTCCGGTGGTGATGATGGTGGCCCCGGCGAGAAGGTTGCGGCCGTCGCGGAGCTTGAGGCCGAGAACGCGGCGATGCGGTCTAGTTGGGCGCGGCAACCCCGTCAGCTCCTCAACCTCCAGTCCCTTAGTCCCTAAGTCCCTTAGTCCCTCGTCTTCCTGGTCCCCGATCCCTGTTCCCTGTTCCCTGTCTTCGATGACGAGGTTGACGACTTCGGCCTGGCGGATGTGCAGTCCGGGCTGCGATTCGAGCACCTCGCGCATCTTGACGCGGTAGAGCTGCTTGTCGCACTGGGCGCGCGGACTCCACACGGCTGGGCCGCGGGAGGAGTTGAGCAGGCGGAATTGAATGCCGACGGCATCAGCGACTTCGCCCATGATGCCGCCGAGAGCGTCGACCTCGCGCACCAGGTGACCCTTGGCCACGCCGCCGACAGCCGGGTTGCAGCTCATCTGCGCAATGAGGTCGAGGTTCATGGTAATGAGCGCGGTCTTAAGGCCCATGCGTGCGGCCGCCATGGCCGCCTCGCAGCCGGCATGGCCGGCGCCGACTACGGCGACATCGTATTGTTCCGTAAAAGCCATCTGGCCCTATTTTACGGATTGGAGGAGAACGGGACAGCGGGCGGGTGCCGGAGCTCAATAGACGACTTGATAGGCGCGGCCGTCGAGGTCGGGAGGAGCTGTGAGAGTGGAGTGAACGCGGACGCGAACCGGCACGCCCGGAGTCAGGTCGATTGACGTCGATATCGGCGACGAGCGAGACGGGCCCACCGCCGGCCAGTTTATGGCGCCCGCTCTGGCTGACGAGGCGAAAGGGGATGGGACGATCCGACTGAGTGACTTCGAGGGTGAAGGGTTGGTCCGAGCTTTGGGCCGTGCGGGCGTCTGCGGAGCCGTTTGACTCAGGTTGGCTACCGGATGCCCCGGTATGCACCACGATGCGCAGAACGCCCTCGATGGGAGGATCGAGGCTCGCCTCGATTGTGCCGGGAGCCGTGGTTTGGAAGACGACGTCAAGGAGCTCGATCGAGCGGGGCTTTGAGTGAGCGGCAGAGGCGACGGCCGCGCACCCCGCCAGGAGAGGCAGAAAAAGTGCCCACGGTGCTGGCCGACGCCAAATCATTGCTGCACTCCCCGGAATGAATTCTGCCTTATTCACGCCCTGCGCAGCAGGCAAGCCGTTTGTGCCGCGCGTCAATCGCGCATCCCTCGACGATCAAGTGCCAATCTCTATTCTACGAATTTGCTTCTTCGCAAAGACGCGACTGAGGCGAGCAGACAAAATGGAGTTTGCAGTGTGACTGCCATTAAGCCGCTTGCACCTCCAGAATGATGGCCGCACCGCGCGGCTCCAGATTCACTGCGGATGCGCGGCCGTTCTGGTCGCGCAGAATTGTGGCGCAGAGGCTCAGGCCCATTCCAGCCGTCTCCCCGCCGGCGCGCGCGGGGACGAAGGGATCGAAAGCGCGCTCGGGATGCAGGAACCCCGGGCCGGAGTGGCTAACCGAAATGTGGACCAGCTTCCCTTCGCGGGCCGCCTCGAGGCGGATCGTTCTGGATTCCTTGGGAGCCGCAGCGGGGTCTTCGCGGTCCACCGCACCGATGGCGTATTGCAGGCAATGGAGCAGAGCCTGACGCAACTGCTGCGCGCCGCACAGAATCCTGGGCAGTCCAGGGGCCACGTTCACCTGGAATTCGATGGAACGCTGGAGGAATTCGGGACGATAGAGCTGCTCCATATCGGCGAGCAACTCAGAGACGGAGACGGCGGCGGGCTGGTCAGCCGGGGTGTGCGAAATGCGCGAGAGGCTCTCGATAGTGGAACGGATGCGCCGCGCTTCGTTGACGATGGACTCGACGGCCTTGCGGTCGTGAGCATCGAGCGTAGCCGAATCCGCCAGGAGCGAGGCATAACCCAGGATCACTGTCAGCGGGCTGTTCAACTGCTGGGTGACGTTCGCGGCCAGCTGACCCAGGCCGGCAAACCGCTCCGAGTCAATGAGCTTTTCAAAGAGCATGGTTTGACTGCGCGTGGCTTGGACGCGGGCAACCAGCATCTCGATGGGCAGCAGATCGTCAAGGTTAGGCGCATCGGCCGTGTGGTCAAGGCGGCGCCCATCCCCAGTGCGCATCCCCCTGAGCAGAAGAGTTCCATCGGCTCCGGAGCGGCCGATCATGGGTATGGCGAAAACGGACGTAAAGTGAAGGCGCTTGAGATCGTCACCGGGAATGAGCCAGGGAGTCAGATCGAGCCGGACAGTCTTGCTGTGCTCGACGGCAGCAGGGGCCGAACCCGGCGTCAGAAATCCCTCAACCGGGATTCGTTTTGCCAATTGACCGAGTGGGCCCGCAATGGCAATCTCCAGCCCTGCGCAACCGGCCAACCGGTACCGTCCGCCGTTTTCAAGCAGGAGCGCGGCCTGGGTGAACTGGCTGTTGTTCACAACGGTCTCGCAGATATCGGCGCCCTGCCGGTCGAAGTCTTCGACCCTGCGGCGGGTGAGCATCAGGTTGGCGTAGGCCTCAAGCTGTCGGCGGGCGCGGCGTTCGCGCTCCTGAGCGGCCTTGTTGGTCTTGAGCTCATCCTCGAGGACCAGGACGATCATCCCGACAGCCGCGACCACCTTGCCCATCACAATCGCGTGAGTCAGATTGAGGTTGACTGCGAGGTTGTGGCTGATCCACGGAAAGACCCGCAAGCACGCCAGCGACCACGCGAGGAAACCGAGCACGCTCAGGAAGACGCCCGGAGAGAAGCGGCGGAAGACGAAGACAAGCAAAACGGCCGCCATCTGGAGGTTTACGCACTCGACAAAGGTGAGCCCTGGCCCAGCTCCCCGAAAGAAACAGACCAGGACGGCGAGGCTGCCTAATCCCGCACTGAAGGAAACGCCAATCCAGACGGGAACAGTGCCCTTGGTCATTCCCCAGAAAATCCCGACGCCAAAAGCCGCGGCGACCAGGGCGGGAAACAGCAAAGATGCCGGGCCGGCGGGCTGCACTCCGCCGTAAGCCCCGTAGAACAGAACGGAATAGAGGACGAGAAACGCTGCGTAGGGAATAACGAAGAGGACGTGAAGCCGTCCGGCCGGGAATCGGAGCGGTGAAAGCGAACCGAGAAACGTGGCCGCGCTTAGCTGAATGAAAGTTTGGCCGGTGGCCAACAGCCACGGGGAACCTGTGCCCGGATAGCCACCCATGGTGTAGAGCAACACCATGGAAATAATGGAAAAGAGGAAGCCCAGGAACCAGAGCAGCGAGCGCGCATCACGAAAACGGAGATAGAGGAACCCGAAGGCGGGCAGCAGAAGCGCCGTCAGAATGAGGGCCGGAGCGTGATAATAGTCGGGCATGGATGCCGCGAATCTCCTTCCCCATCAGCGGAAAGTTCAGATCCTTCGATGTTTGCGGATCCAGGCCCCGCCCTCGCCTCGAAAAAATCGCGGTTGGCGTAATGGCAGGCCCGCTCATCGCGCCGTGACAGGGCGTTCCTAGCCCAGATTCAGGCCTTCCCAGGGCAAAGTACATGCGTCTAAAGTTGCAGGTAGGTGTGAGTTTTGGAGCACTGATCTCCGGTCCCCATGAACCTTGACGGAACTCGCGCCGGGAGGCGAACTGCAATGGGAATTCGGCACTGGATTGCGGCGATCACCGTTGCCGGCTGCGCGCTAATAGCTGGGGCGCAGGGCACGGACACCTTTACTCCCATGTCGCTCGATTCCGGCTTCGGGCGCATGGATCTTACGCCGCCAGCCGTTCCTCCGGAGCAGATCATCAAGGAGTTCTCCGCCAAGGAGACTGAGTTCCAGGACGCCCTGGACCATTACACCTATCGCCGCGAGGCCAAGGTGGAAACGCTGGGTGACGACAACAAAGTGACCGGGCGAGTGGTACGAGGTGGACGATGTGATCTTCGATCCCTCTGGCGCCCGCATGGAGAAAGTAGTCTATGCGCCGCCGAGCACCCTGGATCAGGGAGGGGTGATGATGTCTCCCTCTGACCTGCAGGACATCCAGCATGGCTACCCGTTTGTCCTCACCACCGCGGATGTTCCCGAGTACGACATCCAATACGTGGGCCGGCAGAGGGTGGACGAGGTTGAGTGCTATGTCTTCGACGTGACACCGAAAACGATCGAGAAGCATAAACGTTACCTCGATGGGCGCATCTGGGTGGACGCGACCGATCTGCAAATCGTGGTGACCGATGGCCGCATGGTGCCCGACGACACGAAAAAAGGCCAGGAGGATCTGCACCCGCCGTTCATGACCTGGCGGCAGCAGATTGACGGTCACTACTGGTTTCCTGTCTATACGAAGGGCGAAGGAATTCTCCACTTCTCCGGCGGTTATGGCTATATGGCTCAGGACGTGCACATCCGCGACGTGGTCAAATACACCGACTACAAACGTTTCGGGTCGACCAGCACAATCTACTACAACGGCCAGGTCGTCAAGAACGGTGGCCGAGCCGCAGCAGCCGAACTCACAACCGCAAAAGTGAAAAGGAACCTGCGCCCGGCCCGCATTTCTCATCGTCCCTGCCCGCGAAGTCAAGATCCGCGCCAGTGCTTTTTCCACGCAAGTCATTGAAAAGACTGCCAAAAAACTCCGCGCCAACTTTGCGGATTATTTTGCCCATTTGGCGCACAATCAATTCAGGATCGCCAATGGTGCGAATCCGTGTTCTCCGATCTCGACGAGCTGAGAACTGTGAACTCCGAACTATTCCCTGACTTCCGACTACCGGCCACTGGCCACTGGCTACTGGCTACTGGCTACTGGCTACTGGCTACTGGCTACTGGCTACTGGCTACTGGCTACTGGCTACTGGCTTTAAAAATCCTAACTCCTTTGCTTTCTATTTGCTGAAAATAAGTCGTTTGTTATTGCATTTTTACAGCGCAATGCACCCCGTATCCTATGAAAAAAACAGCGCTTATTTTCAGACATCCGCGCAGAGGGGGGCTAGGGGGCGCCTGAAAGGGGTATAAACCGGGGACATACGCCAACCTCTCCCGGAGTCGCTCCCTGTGAGAAATGCGGGCCAGGGGGGCTGGCTTTAGCTCCAATATACCCCGCATCAACTACAGCCTGACGCTCGCATGCACTACACGTGGCGCGACCGGCACGACCGCTCGGCATTGCTGGAACAGTTCGTGCGCTTTCATCTCTCCAACGGACTGGTGTCGATGGGTGGCAACCTGGCGCTTATGCCGCTCTTGGTTCAAAAAGCGCACATCCCCGTCGTGGCGGCGAACGCGAATGCGATTCTGTGCTGCTCGCTCGTGAACTTCTGCCTGGGAAATAACTGGGCCTTCGCGGCAAGGGTGAAAGCGAGGCCGGGCTAAAGCGCGCAGCCTTTGCGCCGATAGAAATTATTGGGGCCGTGTCAACAATGATTCGGAAGGCACTGCAATCCGGGCAGATGCGGTATCCTGCTTCGTCTGGAAGAATTCATTCGTGGGAGGCGTGATGTCTGCTCACACAACGCCCAAGAATCCCGCAGTCCTTTCCCACTACGCGATGCGCAGGATGGTTGGCATCATCGCATTGCTGCTTCCCTTTGTTCTTGCCGGCGGCAATATCCTGCTCGCGCGCCTCGGGCCCAATCACGCGTTCCCTCATCCCATTCTTCAGCGCTCCATCAGCGATTATCGCTACACGCCGATGGGCTCTTGCCTTGTGGGAAGCCTCTGCGCGATCGCGGCATTCCTTATGTGCTCCCGTGGATACGATTGGACTGACGAGATCACCGGATATCTGGCCGGAATTTTTGTCCTCGGGCTTGCTCTTTTCCCCTCAGAAAATCCCCGGCTGCCCGTTCACACGCATCTCGAAATCGAGCTGAATGCGGTTCACACGGTGTTTGCCGCGCTGATGCTTCTTGTGCTTGCCTACTTCTGCCTGGTTCTGTTCCGCAAGTCTTCGCCGGCAGTCAGCCGAACCCGCCGCAAGCGGCACAGAAACATCGTGTACGCGGTTTGCGGCGTAGTGATTCTGGTTTGCAACGCCGTAATGGTCAGCTTGAATTTCAAGAGCGCGGCGCGATTCCTGGCTCCCATTGATCCGCTACTCAACGGAGAATCGTTGGCGCTCATAGCCTTCGGCATCGCCTGGCTCACCAAGGGCAAAGGCATCCTGAGAGACCGGCCGCACAACCACATCAATCACATCCAGCCTGCTTAGCCGCCGCGGCACGGGCGGCAGCCACTTCTCAGACAACCCATCTCTGATATAACAGCTAATTGCGCTCAACTTGGGGGCATTTCCCCCACCTGAGCTGCGAATATCTTCTCGCTCAGCCTCAGTCTGAATCCATGCGAGAGATGCCATTTTTTGCAGGAGTGATGCTCATGAAGCGGAGACACAGCCCCAGGAATTCAAAGGCAAGCGATGGTTTGACACGCCGCCGGTTCCTCCAGACTTCCAGCGTAGCGATGGCCGGCGCGACGCTGCTCCCGTCGTTGGCGCTGGCCGAATCGCAGTCGGCCGACGCCGTGCTGCCGGCCGGCATGAGCACGAACTGGGACCAGACCAGCGTGGTAACCGTGAATGCGAAGCGGTCGCAGGCATCCCTCGACGGCATCTGGCGTTTCATGCCTGCCGCCGCCGGTCAAGCCAGTCCGCCGGAGACGGGCTGGGCCTATATCAAGGTGCCGGGCAGCTGGGCGAATCGTCAACGCAGGGGCCAGTCTTCCAATAACGAGGGTAAGTCTTCCGATCTTGTGGCCCTCGGCAGCGGCCCGCAGTGGGAAAACTACGATGGAGCGAAGGTAGCCAGCGCGTGGTACGAGCGCCAGGTGCCGATTCCTGCCGAATGGCAGGGCCGCGCTATCAGCCTGCGCTTTGACCGGGTCTGCACCGACGCGATTGTCTATGTCAACGGCCAGGAATGCGGCAAGGTGCCCTGGCCATGGGGCTCGGTGGACATTACGCATGCGGTCACGCCGGGCAAGACGGCGGATATCCGGGTGCTGGTGGCCGCCATCCCCGACGCAGGGCTGGTGGGGAACTTCATGGAGAACGCCATTCTGGAGGTTAGCTACGGCGCGGCCCATCTGGCGACGCGGGGCTTGACGGGCAGCGTTTATTTGGAAAGCCGGTCATCCGAGGCGCAGGTGAGCGATGTGTTCGTGCGCACTTCCACGCGGAAGAAGGACGTTGCGCTGGACGTGGACCTTAGCGGCGTGAAGCAAGCAGGCCGGGTACATTTCGTTGCGGACATGCTCAACGAAAAGGGCGAGGTGGAGAAGAGCTTCACGGCGGACGCGGCGGTGGAGGCCAAGCCAACGCAGACGGTTACGGTCTCCTGGCCTTGGGCGAACCCGCGCCTGTGGGATGTGGATCAGCCCAATCTTTACACGCTCCGGCTGACCGCGACAGGGACTGGCGTGGACGACCAGTACAACCAGGAGTTTGGCTTCCGCGAGTTCTGGGTTGAAGGCCGGCAATTCTACCTCAACGGCACCGTGATCCACCTGCGGCAGCCTTGCTTTTACAAAGGCCCGCTTGGCCTGGTCGGAGACAACTTTGCGGAGCTCGGATCCTGGGATACGGATACGCGCGGCAATGCCACCGACGCCGGCCCGGAACTCGATCAGGCCGATCATAAGGGCTACTTGGGGGCAGTGTATGTTCTCGACGCCAATAAGTACATGATGGATCCAGACGGAAAGGTAGTTTGGGAACAAAACCGGCAGCGTGCCCTGGAGCGCGCTGACGTGTGGATGCGCTACTACCGCAATCATCCGTCCGCCGTGATGTGGATCGCCGGCAGAAATTTCTTCAACAACGCGGTCGATTTGGATCCGCGTCACATGGGCCGCCACGGCTGGGGTCAGAGTGCCCCGCTCTGGCTGCAGCTTATGGGTGACGCCAAGCAGATGTTCGCTGCGCTCAAGGAATTGGACCCCACGCGGGTCTATTACAGCCACGAGGGCTCCGATACGGGCGATGTCTACGCAGCGAATTGCTATCTGGACCTGCTGCCGCTCCAGGAGCGCGAGGAGTGGTTGAGCGCGTGGGCAGAAAATGGCGAGATGCCGATTACGATGATCGAATTCGGCACCCCAGTGGACGGCACGTTCCGGCGCGGGCACCAAGGCTATAACGGTGAACAAGGCGACAACGTCACCAGCGAACCCTTATTAACCGAGTATGCCGCCATTTACTTCGCTGCCGACGCCTATACCTCAGAAGGTTCCGAATACCGGCAGTATCTTCATAGCCTGTTCCGTACGGAATGCTCTACCATCAGCTCCCAGAGCAAGTTGGAAGAGTTTCCTGTCAATGCACAAAATCCAGGATCTCTTCCGCACGAACACCTGGAGAAGCTGGCGCACCGCGGGGCTGCCGGGCGGCCTGCGCACCTGGTCGTCGATGCAGGATGCGCTCAAGGAGATCAACTTCCCCACGCTGGCGTGGATCGCCGGCCCGGCCGGCGAATATGCCGCCAAGGATCATCACTTCCGCTCCGGCCAGAAGTTCCAGAAGCAGATCGTGCTGATCAACGACATGCGCCAACCCCAGGATTTTAAGGCGGCCTGGATCGCCACCGCGGGCGGAAATACAGTAGGCCAGGGCGAACTGCACGGCGCCTTGGCGATTTCGGAGATCCGTAAGCTGCCCATCGAAATCACCGCGCCCCAGGTGGAAGCCGGCGGCAAGGCCGACGGCCAGATCGTGCTCACCGCAACCATTGGAGGGGTGACGCACCAGGACGTCCTTTGCGTTCCGGATTTTTGGAGCGGAATCGCATCGAAAGGGCGAGATTGCCACGATTGACCCGGACGGCCTGACCAGCAAGCTGCTGGCGAACCTCGGCTATACCCCGCAGACTTGGAACGGCGCGGCGGCATCGTTGGTGGTGGTTGGCCGCAATGCTTTGAAGGATGACCCGGCGCTGGCTGCCAGGCTGGAACCCCATGTACGGGCCGGTGGCCGCGCTCTGGTCTTTGCGCAAGACCCAACCTGGCTGATCGAAGCCCTCGGGTGGAGGGTATGCCCGGAGGTGAGCCGGCACGTCTTTCCCATCCCGAATTCCCCGGCCGCTCAAGGGATTGAGGCCGACGACCTGCGCGACTGGACGGGCAGCAGCACGTTGATTGAGGCCTACCCGAAATATGAGGGAGATTACCTCCGAGGGAACGAAGGCGGCCAGCCCTACGCCGGATGGCACTGGGGCAATCGGGGCGGGGTCACGAGCGCGGCCATTGAGAAGCCGCATCGCAGCGGCTGGACTCCGTTGCTGGAATGTGAGTTCGATCTGGCCTATACGCCGCTGATGGAGCTGGACTACGGCCAGGGGCGGCTGATCGTCTGCACCCTGGACCTGGAAGATCATGTGGCGTTAGACCCGGCTGCGCGGCTTATGGCAGAGCGCGTGATGGATTACGCTTTGCATGCGCCCCTGGCGCCCCGAGTGAGCAAAGTGGTGTATGTCGGCGGTAACGCTGGCGCGGCGTGGCTGGATCGGATTGGGGTAAGTTTTCAGCGATCGGACACGCTGGACACCAACGCCGGCCTGGTGCTCGTCGGCGCGGATGCAGCCGTTGATACGGCCGCGCTCAATGCCTACCTGGAACAAGGCGGCAAGGCATTCTTCTTGCCGCGTGCGCAGGCAGACGGGTGGCTCGGCGCTACCTTGAACCCGGCGGCATCCGATTTCGCCGGCTCGCTCTCGGCGCCCGACTGGCCCCATGCAAGGGGTCTGAGCGCGTCCGACCTTCGCTGGTGCTGCTATCTGGACAAGCCGCCTTTGATTCTGAGCGGCGGTGTAGAGATTGGGGCGGATGGGTTATTGGGCCGCAAAGTGGTGGGAGATGGCGTAGCGATCTTCTGCCAGGTGGACCCGGATCGCTTCCACGCCGACGAGAAGACGTATTTTCGCTACACGCGCTGGCGGGCCACGCGCGCTGTAGCCCAGGTGCTGGCCAACCTGGGCGCCAGTTTCTCCGTGGACAGCCGGTTCTTCCAGCCGCGCAAACCGGTCGTTAACCCGGATCGCATGTGGGTCGGGCCGGACGGCGATCGGGCGGGGCGTCAGTGCGAACCGGTAATACCAAATCGTTTGCTGGATCTGCCTCCGACAGCTATGCCCGAAGGGGGCAAGGTCGGCTATTATTACCCCGACTACCGCACGGATTTCCCCATGGGAGACAATCCCTATCGTTTTTACCGGTGGTAAGCGTGTGGTTTTTGCTTGAACATGGCGCCAATTGCGAGCGTGCGCTGGCTCCTTACTGACGGGAGGAAATGATGGACTACATGAAGCGATGGATGGCGGTTGTCGGCTGCATTTTGCTGTCTAGTATGGCATGGGCGCAAGTTCCGAACGAGCTGACGCCGCAGGAGAAGCAGGACGGATGGCAGTTGCTGTTTGACGGGCATGACCTGAAGGGATGGCACTCGTACCTGCAGAAGGGAACAGGCAGCGACTGGTCAGTGGTCGACGGCGCAATCCAATTGAAAAAGACCAACCAGGATCCGCCAGCCGACTTCGCGGACATCGTAACCGACGGAGAGTACACGAACTTCGATCTGAAGTTGGAATGGAAGGCACAGCCCTGCATCGACAGTGGCGTAATGTTCTACGTGCACGAGTCACCCGAGTACCCCTACACTTTCGATACGGGCGTCGAGATGCAGATTGCGGACCTGGCCTGCACGGTTCCGGACAGCCGTATCCTGATGGAGCGCTCCGGCGACATCTTTGACATGATTTCGGACAACATTGAGTGGGTGAATCCCGCCGGAGAGTGGAACCAGTTTGAGATCATCGCGAACCACGGTCACCTGCAACTGTTCCAGAACGGGCATGAGGTCATCACCACGCAGCTATGGGACGACAATTGGAACAAGCTGATTGCCGGAACAAAGTTTGCGAAGATGCTTGGCTTCAGCAAGTACCACACGGGACACATCTCGCTGCAGGGTACCGAGCCGAAAGGCGAGCCTGGAGTGAAACTCTGTTTCCGGAACATCAAAGTCAAGGAATTATAGTTGGGGCGTTATGCCGGTATGGGATCAATTTAGAGCTGATATGGTAGGCACGACTGGATTCGAACCAGCGACCTCTTCCGTGTCAAGGGGTAGAGGTATTGAAAAATAAGGACTTACAGGAACAGGCAAGCACATTGAACTGCAGCTAAGTTCTTTAGAAATGGGGTCCGGCCAGCGATGACGGGTTGGATAACGGGTTGAGCGGAATGGCTGCTTGGACGGCATATTGACTTCGGTTCTTCGGTGTCCCGGCGACCTACCAAATCGATCGATTCTCATCATAGCCTCTCGGCCGAGGGCTTCGGGCCGGAATTACCAGAAAATGTCAGCGAGCAAAGCTCATCCTTGCGGCTTCCGCGCGGCGCCTGAGAATTGAGGCGACCTTCTCTGCGGCTGGGTTGCCAGCATCGATTAGCGGCAGCTTCTTGAGCAGGATTTCCGCGAGTTCAGAAACGCGGCGCTTCACGAGCGGCTTGCCCAGCCCAGCGTCCTCGGCCAGCTTCTCAAAGTCCTTTGGCGTGACGCTCTCAGAAGAGTATTGATCGCCGATCCTCATGGCCATTTCGCCGCTCAGCTCCGGATACGCAACCGTGGAGACGATGTCATAAAGCGGAGCAAGCCGGGTCTCGGCTCGTCCTGTGCCGATGCCCGTGTAGAGCACCGAGAAATTTTTCCCATGCGCATCGTTATTCCCGACCAGCCAGTTGAATATGACGGCGTCAAGTAGATGCCTGAGGTCGAGCACTGGTGCGTTGGAGACACTCCGAATCAGGCCGAAGCACTGCTTCAACGATGGGCCGCCTTCCTTCTGGTATTTGTGCTCGGATACGATGCCCAGCGCCTGGCAGAAGTCTTCCTGGTGCAAGCGTTCGACGACCTGTGCGCCGTCGGGTCCAACGCGATGGTGGCGATCGTATCGCTCAACCAGCAGGTAGTCCAATCCTCCCACGTTTCCAATTTCGACCGGGGCGGTGGGCAGCCCGGCCGCTGCCGCCAGCTTCATGCAGAATGCTTCGTTGTGCACCACGCCTTCGAAGCGCTCCACAGCAGGCTTGAGAATGTGCGTACTCGGCGCGTTCCCGAGTGGCAGAGAGATCTCGCGGCCATCTACGCGAATGGCAACCTTGTCCTGCGCGCCCGCGAGCGACAGGCGCACGCCCTTTTCTCCGGCCAGGAGTGGACGAAGCGGCAATTCTCGTAGGATGGCGACGAGTTCTTCCTGCGACAGCGTGCGATAACCAGGCTCGCGCGCAGGCAATGGCTGGCCGGCCGGCATGAAGGTGACTGCACCGGCGCATTCGCCGCCAATGCGTTCCAGCATCGCATAATCGTTCCGCGCGCTAATGCCCAGGTTCCGCGCGATGATCTCTCGTTTCGACTCTTCCGGAAGGACTCCGGCAAAAAAGCCGCGGCATTCCTTGTTGCGGAACCGTTTCGCTCTCAGGGGCAGAGACTGGGAAAGCGGGGCCGCTCGACCGCTGGTCAGCCAACCGTCGGCATAGTCGAAAACCATCTGGCCGCCATCATCTTGGATAAGGCGGCCGACGAAATCCGCAAAGAGATAGACATCGAGCGTTCTGGCCATGGGGTCCTGTTTGGTACCTAGCTTCGGCTTGGTGGCGGCGATAGGGTGATATCGATTCCGAGGGTGTGCAGCACGCGCAACGCCTTGCCGAGTTCGCAGGTTTCTTTGCCTTTTTCAAGTTCGATAATGAATCGCAACCCGGTGCCTGATGTGAGAGCGAGGTCTCTCTGCGTAACTCCCAGATTCTTTCGGGTGCTCCGAATAACAGCGCCGATTTCTGCTGGCGTATAGCGCACCGTCGCCTCCATAGTTCCCGTACGGGAATATATTAGCCGATTTTATGCAATACGCCAAGAGAAATTCCCGAACGGGATCATCGCAAGGAACCGGGCCTGAAGCGAGGTGGGAAGTTCCCGATCGGGAAACTTCTTGGTACGCAGCGGCAAGGTTGCTGCCGCGTTCAGAGATGAGGATTATTTCGCAGCCAGTGACCGTCGGCGCTTAAGCTCCCCATTTGCGGCGTCGAGTGAAAACACTTCTGCGTTGAATCGAGGGCCGACCCATTCGCGCATATGCTCAAACTCCTCATGCCCGGGATCGAGCAGGATCTTCGAGCAGATCTGCGTATCCGCCGCTACCGCCACAATCCTCAGGCGGACAACTCCTCGCACCATCGACTATGCGCGGATACCGAATGTTCGGTTCAGCCGGGAAGATGGCCTCCAGACGGATATCGTGCTGCCAATAATCTCCGAAGTCGTAAACATAGAGGATCTCTGCTTTTTCGTGAGGGAGCACGGCCGCAAGCCGCACACCCGATTCGCGAACGACCTCGCCGGGGCCGTCGTAGGTCGGGTCGGGAGTTCCGTACCGTCTGCCATCCACGATGTATTCGTGCAGATGATAGTCTTCCCAGCCCATGGCGATCTGCAGAATGCGATGGAACTGTTTGAGCGTGGTCGTCGGGGAGAGTTCAATGCTGCGCCAGATGAGCGGATGAATCTCCCGGAGAGAAACATGTACGCGATAAATCTCCATGGCCGTCCTTGCATCAATCCTCTGGTCCGAGTGAGAATCCGAACGCCGGCGTTTGCGTTGTAGGGGCTCCGGAACGTTCCTCGGCCTCTCCCGCGTCGCCGAAAACCTCATCTCGGATGATTCGTTCGGTCGCTTCGTTCAAATATTCGTCGAGCGCTCGCGCGATCTCCAGATACTCAGGCCATAGGGTTCCATTCACAAATGATTTGGGCGCTCGAACGACCACGGTCGAATGCCGCTGGCGCGGATAACGATAGGGTCGCAGCCCATAGCGGCGGCAAAGCGCGAGGAAAAGACGGCGGTTCCAGCGATCCGGCAACCGGAAGCTGAATTCAACACTTGGCTCCGCCTTTTCGGCCGCACTCAGCGCTGCGCGCACGCGGTTGAGCGCTGCGGCTGCGGCATCCCGCTCACCTTCGGTGGTCGCCCCCTCAAAAAGCGCGGCGATCTTCCGCAGTTTCTCCCGTAGTTCTTGTTCAGTAGTCACTCTCGCTAATCCGCCGTGAGATGAAGTGCGCTCAGTGCATCAACTCGAGTCTATCGGAGGTTATCTGTGAGTTGCCCATAACAGAGTATCCACAAGCCTGAACCGCAACATCGCCCGACGTCAAAGAATGCCGGATTGGTCGAGGATGCGCACGTGCTCCGGTTCAGGAAAATCTTCTCGACCAGTTCCTCGCTGAACCGAAAATGGGTGCGACACCAATATCGCCCCACTCTCTTTCTGTTAACAGTTTTATTTCTGAAGGTGAAGAACAGATGCATACAGATTTGGAACCTTTCGTCGATGCAGGTGAAATCGCGGCCCTAATTGACGAGCCGCGCCGCAACGTGATTCGCATGGCGCGTAAGGGCAAGCTCACTGCTTACCTGATGTCCGGTACCCAAAGGCACACCTACAAGTTCAGGCGCTCGGAGGTGGTGCGGGATGTAGAAAAGCTCCGCCGGCCAAGTTGTCTGATGCGCTTGGCGAATAGCGGCACGGACTATTGAGCCTCGCGGAGTCTATGCCCCGAACATCAAGAACGCTCGATCGAATTCCGGCTGAGTGCGGGGAGGACAAGTCGCCATTACGGAGCTAGATCCGGATCCGATCAAGGTGGCACACCTGGCAGCCCAAGCGGGTAGCCCAGTTCCAGAGTTTGGGGAAGCAGCATGCGCTGAAAAATGGCCAGAGATTCTGGCGCAGGTGGAGAAAGCCGCGGCAAACTGGCCCCGCTTTGCCGAACAAGCAGAAGTTTCGCGAAAATCCACGAAGGAGGTCGCAGCCGAAAGATCAACCCGTGAAGGATGGAGCGATGCCTGTCGGCAGATCGAGCGCCATGCTGGAGCAAGGGCCAAGACGGGGGGCGGAGGGCGCTCTTCTGTGAAAACTGGCGAGCAGCCGACTTGAGCAATAATTGGCCTCGAAAAGCGACTCGGCGATGTCGCGATCACCGACAGCTTTGGCGGCATAGTGAACTTTTTCGTTAATGCATTCTGTGGACGTGATGGCGATCACGCTCTCGGCAACAAAGGCAGGCTATGATGTGTAACTCTGTCAAAACATTGCTTTATTTGTTGCCGACGGGCTCAGCACGAAATGAATGTTCAGGGCATTGCGGACCAAGCCGGGCGTTTGATCGAAGGCGTTCAGCGCCGGGCGCGAGATCTACTTGAGCGAGACTTGGGCACTCACGAACCAGCGGCCGGTGCGATATGGGAGAAAGCGTCCCCGCAACTCGAAAAAGCCCTAGCGTATACGACCGCAAGGAATCCGAGGAGACGCCGGACAAATCTTGGGTTCCTTGGCGTGAAACCAAGAAAGACTGTCAGCTGGATCTTGAGGAGATTCTCGACTCGGTTTTGGCAGTCCTTGGGACTTGCGGCGCTGCCGGGTATCGAGCCCGCATCCGCAATCTCCAGGCAGACAACGCGGCATCGCAGTCCCGGATTACACGATATAGAGAACTCAAGCTCTCGGCGCCGGCTGAGAATTCGCAGACCTTCGTCAAGGTCTGGTCGTGCAAAGCAATGAGAATTTGACGGACAGCATTGCCGACGAGACCGAGAGGATCGCGGAGAGGAACAGTCAGATCGAGAGTCTGAAAACCGGCTTCCGGGAGCATTTGCAGCACATTGGGTTGAGTGTTCCGCCGGAGCAGGCGGACGCTCTTCTGCTTCCCGTGGTTGATGACATTATTTCGATGGCTGCGGCGATTTCAAATATTGGGCAGCTGACAGGGCAACTGCAACACTTGGTAGACGCCAACAAAGAGGCACCCGCGGAGAGCAAGCGGTATTACGGCATGTATGTCCTTCTGGTTTTTGCCGTTGACCGCATCCAAACTCACTTCGTGTCCGAAATCGATGGCCACTTTCTGCCTAGAATTGCTGAGCAGGAAAGCCGTTGGTTCCCTCCACAACATCCCTTCCGTCGGCGCAGGTGCATCGATTGTTGAGCGACGGCAAAGGCGGCGTAACATCCGCCCCACTCTCTGAAGAACACGATTTCACAGCTCTTCAACTCGAACGTCAAACGCGAATCAAGACGTCGGCAGAACTTAGTCAAACCCAAACATCTGTTCACCGCACGGCGCAGAATATTCAATCTATCGAGGAACGCTTGAGTCGAGCGGAGGCATCATTGGCCTCGGCAATCACTCAAAAGCGGCCATAGATTATCACCTCAAATCCGGCCATAGAGAAACGGCCTAAGACATTAGCTCCGATGGGGGGAAATTAGCCTCTGTTGGCATGGGTAATGTCTTGGAAAAAGTGAAGCAGGAACAGGTGATTGCGCTGGGGCGTCTCGGTTGGTCCCTACGCAGGATCGAGGCGGCGACGGGAGTCCGTCGCGAGACGGCTGGCGGTTATTTGAAGTCGGCCGGGATAGCTTTACGCGCGCCGGGAGGTTGGGGTCGCAAGGCTCCGGCAAAAGCGGCCACATCGGTGACCGCCGGCTCTGCCGGTTCAAAACCGGCCATTGAGGTGATCACCGGCTTTTCCCCTTCCAGAGCTGCCGTAGATTCAAAACCGGCCAACGAAGTGATTACCGGCTTTTTGCCGGAAGTGCGGTTGCCGGAGCAAGGCGGCAAGCGCTCATCCGGAGCCAGTGAAGCATACCGCGAGATGATCGAACTGGAACTGTCGCGCGGCCGCAACGCGATGGGTATCTGGCAGGATCTTGTCGATAAGCACGGGTTTACCAGCAGTTATCAGAGTGTTCAGCGATTCGTGCTCAAGTTGCGCGGAGAAGTATCGGCTGAAGCGCGAGTGATCATCGAGACGCGGCCAGGCGAAGAGGCCCAGGTTGATTACGGCACGGGGCCGATGGTGCGCGATCCGGATAGTGGCAAGTATCGGCGCACGCGGCTGTTTGTAATGACACTGGGCTGCAGTCGCAAGTGTGTTCGACTACTGGCCTTCCGATCGAGTGCGCGTGTGTGGGCCGAGCTGCATGAAAAGGCGTTCCGTCGGCTTGGCGGTTCTCCGCGGGTCGTGGTTCTGGACAATCTTCGCGAGGGCGTGTTGTCGCCTGACTTCTACGATCCAGGCGTGAATCCCCTGTATCGCGATGTTCTGGCGCATTACGGCGTGACGGCGCTGCCGTGCAAAGTGCGGGATCCGGATCGAAAAGGAAAAGTCGAATCCGGCGTAGACCATGCGCAAAAGACGCCGCTGAAAGGCAAGAAGTTCGAGAGCCTGGAAGAGGCGCAAGCATACCTGGATCACTGGGAAGAGCGCTGGGCCGATAAGCGTATCCACGGCCGCACCAAGCGGCAGGTAGCAGCGATGTTCGCCGAAGAGAGGCCCCACCTGCAGCCGCTGCCGCTGGAGCCGTTCCGCTACTACCAGTATGGAGAGCGCACGGTGCATCTTGATGGCTGTGTCGAAGTTGAAGCTGCCTATTATGGCGCTCCGCCAGGCTGGATCGGACGGAAGGTCAACGTGCAGTGGGACGCGATGTTCGTCAGGCTTCTTGATCCGCGACCGGTGAGCTGCTACGCGAGCATCTGAGCGGCAAGCGTGGCGGGCATCGTATCCGCGATGCGGATCGTCCGCGTCGTACGCCGCCGTCGTTGCTTCAACTGCTGGCACGTGCACACAAGGCGGGAGCCAATATCGGCGCGGTCTGCGACGCCATCCATGCTCGCCAGGGCGAACTCGGAATGCGTCGCATCCAGGGTGTTCTCCAGTTAGTCAAGCAGTATGGCAGCGCGGCTTCGGACGACGCCTGCGCGGCGGCGCTGGAGTTGCGCGTCCCCGAGTATCGCTTCGTGCGCCGCTATCTGGAGCGCAGCCCGCAGGCTCCCCTCAGCCTGCGGCAAGTCGATCCACTCATCCGCGAACTCAGCCAGTATCGCGACCTGATCCAACAACGAATCAACTTCGAGGAATCCCAATCATGAACCTGATAGAACTCAATCGTTCCCTGGTGCAACTGCACCTGAGCGGCATGGCCGCCGTGCTGGAGACGCGTCTGCTCCAGGCGCAATCGGAGAACATGGCGCCCATCGACCTGATCTCCACGCTGGTCTCTGATGAGCTGGCCTGCCGCAGCAAGCGGCTCCTGGAGAGACGCCACAAACGGGCGCAGTACCGCGATGCCGACAAGCAGCTGGACAACTTCGACTTCCAGTTCAACCCACAGATGAATCGCAACCTGGTCTTCGAACTGGCCACAGCGAACTGGGTCGGAAAGCGCGAAGATGCCTTGTTCCTCGGCCCGCCTGGGAGCGGGAAAAGCCACTGCGCACAGCCATCGGCCACGCCGTTATCCAGCAGGGCTACCGTGTTTTGTATCGCGAAGCCCACAGGCTGCTGGAAGAACTGGCCGATGCTGCACTCGATGGCAAACGCAAGGAGTTTATGGAGCTACTGACCACCGTTCCGCTGCTGATCATCGACGATCTGGGAATGCGCAAGCTGCCGCTGACCGCCGCCGAGGAACTGCTGGAGATCATCATGCGCCGCTACGAACGTGCGAGCACGCTGCTGACGTCGAATAGGCCCGTAGACGACTGGGGCAAACTGCTGGGCGACAGCGCCGCTGTCACCGCCATGCTGGATCGCTTGCTGCATCACGGACACGTTCTCAAATGCGGCCCGCGCAGTTGGCGCACCAAAACCGGCAGTCCGGGAGAAGGCCAATGACAAATGCAAGAGCAAAGGCAAAGACAAAAGCGATAAGGATGCCGGGCAAATAACGCCCGGCGGCGTCGCGACTCGTGATCCAGAAGCCTCCCACGACGGAGCCTCACCATAGGAATCCTGGCAGAAACACGAAACCCTCTGCCGGCCAGCCCATCAGGCAAACCGCAGAGGGTCTCGATTACCGATTCCTTCGGAGCCAGCCCCGTGTCATCGGCCTGGATCACTCCGCAAGGCGCGACCCCGGCAGAGCGACTCCCACCATAACACGAAACCAGAACCGTTGAAAATCAGGCATAACCGCCACATCGGAAACCGCAGCTTGCAAATGCACCCTGCGGAACGGTAAAACAATCACGTCTCAGGCCAATCCCGTTGGCCGGTTTTGAACTGATAACGTATGGCCGGTTTTAAGGTGATAACCGAGGTCATTGGCTTCCGCTCTCACAAATCAACACGACGGCCAACAATTAAACACTGCTCTCCAGTCGTTGATTGCCAAGCAGCAGGAAACGATCCGAGCACTAGAATGCGATCTCGAAAGTGCAAGGAAGACCGATGATCGGCTAAAAACAGAATTAGAGAAACGCAACAAGAATGCAAGCGAAGCAGAGATGCGATTTGTAAGTCGACTAGAGCGAAGGGCGAAAGAGCTGCATTCCCTCTGGGCTATTCACTTTCCCAAAATCGACTTTAATTCGCAGCCGCTGAAGTGGTGCGCGGAACAGGACTTTAACGGTCGCCTTGAAATCGAGCGGGCACTAAAAGAATTGGCAGATGCTCCAGACCCTGTGAAATTCAGCAGGTCACGGATGCATGACACCCAAGAGCATCATTCAAGGTTCACGATCCCCAAGGGAGTTGAATGCAGGTTGTTTTACACAGCTGGCGACGGTCGTATCAACATCCGTCGCATGTGCAAGAAAAAAGACAGTTGAGCCGAGATGTTGGGCTAAGCATGGCCGGCAAGACCGAGAGAAGTATTGAGGAGTGGTGACCTTCAAATGGATTGGTGGGTACGTCCTCTCGCAAAGGGAGTTCTGAAGGTCGCATTCAAAGCAGGGAGCGATTGTCTTCGGATAATCGAAGCTCAAGTAAATCGAGCGCTGATGGCGGCAGCTGTGGCTGTTTGGCCGTTGTTCTCGTGCTCATCATTGTCGCCTTTCTCGTGGGACTGTTTTGACGTCAACTTGCTCTTCGACAGGAAGGGCACAAATACTTACTTGTAACCGTATTCGTGGAGAGGGGTAACCGTTTTGGGATTATTTGACATGTTTCACAAGTCTTCCGCCCCACTAGCCCCCAAGGCAAGTGCGCGCGTTAATGATGAAAACGCAAATCTGGCATTGATTGAAGCCTGCCGGGTATCAGACGTCGATCTGGCGGCCAGGCTTTTGAAAAGTGGCGCAGATCCGAATTTTATTGCACAAGGCATATTCGGCGCCGAGACTCCACTGCACTATGCATGGGGACGCAGCACCAGCCGGAAATTACTCGAACTTTTATTGAACAATGGCGCAAATCCAAATATTCGGCCAGAACCCAATGGCCTTCCTCTGGAAGTTGCATGTGCGGAAGGGGACCGAGAAGCCGCACAGCTGCTTCTGAAATATGGTGCAAATCCAAATATCAAGGATAACGACGGATGGACTGCGCTGATGCTCGCTTGCGGAGGCCAAGATGCTGTGCTCGTCTCTAAGTTGCTCGAAGTAGGCGCTGATCCGAATGCAAGTGATAATGAAGGATGGACTGCGCTCATGAACGCGGCGAAGACCGGCAATTATGACGTAGTGAACTTGCTACTGCGTGCCGGCGCGGATCCGAAGCCAATAGACAACGATGGAAAATCAGCGGCGAGCGTGGCCTCCGCCAACGGCCATTCGACCCTCGCAGCGACCCTTCAATCGGCCTGTTCACAAAGACTGAAGTGACAGAGACATCAGCCGAGCGGCGACAGTTGCACGGACCCTTGCTCGGCGGCTTTTTGGTGGCTGCTTCAATGACAAGATTGCGGCGGCTTGAGCGTTTAATATCGCAGGTAAATGAGCGCTCGTGGCTTTTAGAGCTGCCAGCCTTTTCTCTGAGCGCCGTAAGAGCGACGAATCATCTTGGGATGGTGCTGCTTGTTGTGATTCTGGGTTGAATGTAACAGGGCAAACCGCTCATCCAGAAGGGAAATTGAACGATCGGTATTGGGGAAACGGGCAAGGAAGCTGGCAAGTCTTCTCGACACTTTTCTCCAGGATTGTTGGCGACGACTTGCGGGGTGCCATCAATTTCCGGACGGTTCAAATAAGCCGTTTTGGTTGCGAGGTGCAGGCAATCTGAATTTGCAGCCCACTCGCTGCGCTGTCATAAGTAACACCGCGCAGGTGCAATTTAGGAGTGAGCGGTTTAGCACAATTGATTTGTGGTGTCTGATGACGCGAGAAAACTTATGTTGCTTCGCCAGAAGATTCTTCTTGATCGCCAGATTCGAGAATCTGAATACGTCGCTTAATTCCATTTGAAATCGAATCAGCGATTTTACCAGGAAAGCCGGATGGAAGATCTTCTTTAACGCGATCAACCGCAACCACCACCTCGCCGCGCAGTTCTTCGATAATCGAGGGTACGACATCCTTCCCAATTCCAGCCAGGGCCGCCGTCTGAAAGAAATGGCGAGGCGCGACTTGCCGGATAGCGTAGTGAGGTTTGGTTCCGAAGGACATAGCCAAGCGAAAATTCTTCCAGAGCAACTGCTTAGAATCGACGCTCGGCTGAGCGGAAATCACGTCGTACAGCGGCGTCAATCGGAAGCGACCGCCGGGCCGGAGAAACACGCTGAAATTTTTCGCGTGCCCGTCTGTCGCGCCCATAAGCCAGAAGACGATGTTTGCCTTCAGAAATGCTCGCTGATCGGCCAGTGGATCGTCGCTGCCACGAAGCAATTGGAGTATCTGCACAATGCCTGGGCCACCGTCTGACTGGTACTTTTGCACCGGGGAGATGGAAAGCGCCTGGCAGCAATCTTCCTGAGGTAACCGAAGGAGTCTCCCGTCCGCGGTCCACCGCCGGTCGAATCGCTCCACCACCAAGACTCTCCGTTTCCCGAAAGTCATGATTTGCGGTTTCGCTGTTTCAATCCCCACTGCCCCGATCAGCTTCAGGCAGAAATACTCATTCTCAACACTGTGACTGAGATCGACCCCGTTAGGAAGCTTGCCGATGGATGGCTTGAAAATGTGAGTCGTTGCCGCGGTGCCGCGCGGCTTGTACCACTTTCCATCGCGATACAGTAATGCGGTCTTCTCTTGTGCACCGGCGATCGAGATTCTGAAGCTCTCATCTTCCGTAACGCCAAGAGGCGCAATGGCGAGGTTTTCAATGATCAGTGCGATGCTATCGTCACTGATTGGATCGCCTTCAATCGCACCCGCTGGGCCAGGTTCGGTGTTTTGGGACAAAAATTGAAGAGCGCCGACGCAGTCGTGTCCGATGGCGCCTAAGAGGCTATACGCATCTATCCCTTCTGCCCGGGTGCGCGCGGCGATCTGGCGCCGGAGATGATCGTTGTCGGGCAGCAGATTGTCGAACACCGCAATTACGGCGGCACCGCTGTATGCCTGTTGACGCAGAGGAAGCGACAGAGAAACCGGCAGAACGAATTCCCATTCCAACCACGACGGATCGTACTGAAAAGAGATGGCTCCGGAGACATCGCGACGAAGCTGGCCGACCAAGCGGCTGTTCAGGAAGACGTTGAGGGGCTCGTAACGTGCGCGTGGCATTAGAAAACCGCCTCAATGTCGCTTGCGGAGCCTTTGGTTCGTGGACGAACGAGCAGTTCCAGGTCTAGCGCGACCAGCATTCGTAGTAGAGTATCGATGCGCGCTGCGCCGGCGCTTTCGACGTCCGAAATCGTTCTTTGGCGCACGCCAACTTTTTCGGCTAGTTGTTCTTGGGTCAAGCCTAGTTTTCGTCGCCGTTCCCGAATGGAATTTCCGAGCTGAAGTGGAGTACGAGCAATGGTCTCCATGTCTCTTTTCTCCCGCTCATGATTAGGCGATTTTCCGCCTTAACTGATATTAGGCGATTTTCCGCCTTAAGTCAAATAAGGCGCTTTATCGCCTAAGACGCTCTAATCACGTCACCTTCGCAACTTAAACGGAGCTCTCTCACAATGTTCGATCTTTACAGCATGTCTGCTGACCCTAACCCAAGCGAGATTGTCCGCATAGCAGAAGTCCTGGAATTGACCGGCCTTCGCCGGACGATGCTTTATGACCTCATAGGCAAGGGGAGATTTCCGGCACAGATGAATCTGGGCGCCCGAGCAGTCGGCTGGTACAAGCGTGAAGTCCTGGAGTGGATCTGCAGTCGCTCCGCCGCCAAACACGTCAATGGCAACGCCGGATCGAATGAGGGAAAGACATCTGACATCCTCGGCACCACGAGCGAAATGTCGAAGACGGCAGCGCACGAAACCGATTTGCAGAAAAAGCAACCGGCCCGCAACAAGACCGCTCAAAGGCTTCGAAAGGAGGTTGGTGATATCCGCGTACATGGGCTGCCGACAAGGTCGTGTGGTTCAGAGGCAGCAATGAACGAGACAGAAGAATTGAAGTTACTGCGGGACGAAAACGCCCGGTTGAAGCAGTTGGTTGGAGAACTTCTTCTTAAGAACAGCACCTTGGTGGAAGCTGTCGAGCACAGATGTTTGCCCACCATCAAGAATGGATTGGCAATGGCAAAGCACCGATCATGAAAGGACAACCTAACAATGAAAGGAAGCAGAGCAAAATGGACGGAGAAAACCGGCAGGAAAGATTCGTGGATGCGGACGCGATCGCCAGGTCTTTGGGTGAGACCAGGCGTTATGTTCTCTATCTGGCACGGACAGGCGCGATCCGTTCGTATCCAATGTGCGGGCGCGAGCGAATCAAGCGCAAGTTCCTTCTCTCCGAAGTCAGGAGCGACCTAGTCGGCCGCAAGCGCAAGATTCGCCGCAGGCGTAATGGAGCCCCAATCACAGCCGTAATTACGGCAGAGCGCAAGCCGAAGTAGAAATATCTGTACCCCTCTAACACAGGTCCGATAAGTACAGAGAGCGCATTTGAGATGCGGCGATCGAGCCTTGCCGCGCCATTCCAAAATGCTAAGGAGGCAGACACGCCTGTTTGATCGAGGTTATTGGCGGGCTAGCATTCATCGACGCCGGTTGCGATTGCTCACGGATTACGGCGCGGTTCGCTCGCATGCTCAAGCCGAGGCTGCTAACGGCCTCGTCGTGTTTGCGACTCGCGAATTTGGGTGTACTGCAGCACCATAAACTGCGTCTGACATTTCCCAATCCAATTCTGTCCGCCTGAAATCCTAAGCAGATAACCTCAGGACATCCGCTTATGCAGGGAATCGAAACGCTGATTCGAAGCGCTGATCGCGGAATGGCGTTTGCCATGTGGCGTTGCGTGCCTGGTTCACTGAAGACCCCGCGTCTGTTTTTTCGCTTCGATTTTGTTGTCGAGGTTGATTTGGCGCACGCATATGAGGCGGGCGCCGAGCTAATTACATCCAGGGAAGCACTACGCCGGCGCGCCGATGAGGCGTTTCCAGTCAGCTATCGCTCTGTCTGGCTCACGTCGGATCTCAATGAGGTCAAGAATCCGGCGATACTGAGACTTCTCCAGTTGTCCTATTCGAAGCATCTTCGCCCCGATAGAGGGTCGGATGTAAATCTGAGGCCGGAGTTGTGGGATGGCGCCGCGAGCGCCGTCTCTCTAGGCGATTGGCCGAGTTTGTGTACGAACGCACGGGATAAGGCCGAAGCCGCCCTGCGATCCGATCCAGCGTTTCGGAAGCAATTGAGCACCAGCGCCGAGCGGGTTCGCAATACCGCCGCGGCGGTCAGTGTCGCACTCTTGAGCCGGATCGAGCGGTTAGCCGACCCCTCGCGGGAGTCAGAAGAGAGAATCGCTGTCCTCGAGGCTAGCCTTAGCCGGAGTCTGGTCGAGGGAATTGAAGGGCCGTCGATAAGGGTCGATTCAGTTTGGAGCAGTTATCCTCGCGTCGACGCCGTGGGTGGAGAATGATCGCCCCTTTGCGCGAGTTTCAAACCGTGGTGCTCTCCGCGGTTTCCGAAGCGCGGGAAGTCATGTTGGGAGACCCTCTCCTTCGACGTGTTCAAGCTGCGATTCAAAGCCTGGCCAATCGACCTGACGAAGTTGGGCCGTGCGACATCGCAGGCCTTTTGCGGCAAGCAATTCTGCGCAACCATCTCGCGCTTGGAGAAGAGTCAATTCTGCGAGTTCCAAATGAACCCGGTTGGCCCACCAGAGAGGACTGGAACGAGTTTGCCTGCGACACGGAGATGGCCGGAACGCGGCACTTCCTCGTGCGGCCGCAAGCGTGGGCTCCGGCTTGGCTTGATAAGGATGCTCTCAGTGTGGTGGAAGCGGCAACCCGGGAACTGGTTCGGCGCCCTTCGCGACTGGTGCCTGCCGATCCCTTGGCATTCGAGTTGGCTGGCACTCCGGACTATGTGACGCCGGGTCAGCGGGCGGCGGTTCAGGCAGCCTTCCTGCTGCCGCGGGGGTCAACGGCAATCATCAGCCTGCCTACTGGCGGGGGGAAAACTTCAGCGAACAACCCAGGAGATCCGAAGTTGAAAACTGCTTCATCGAATGGCCGGTGGGCGGCGGGAATGACTACGGGTTGGGCAACGGGTTGAAGATAACCCTCATAATGACTGGAAGTTGTTGAAAATAATGGTAGGCACGACTGGATTCGAACCAGCGACCTCTTCCGTGTCAAGGAAGCGCTCTAACCAACTGAGCTACGCGCCTATGGTGCGACAGCAGTTAGTTTATCAAGAGCACGGCGGCGGGGAAAGTTGAATGCCTGCCGCACAGCCGGATACTTCGCCCTTCGCGCCGGTCCGTTATCCGTGACGGATGAACGTGCCGTCCTGGAGTTCGCTCATGGCCTGACGCAGTTCGGCCTGAGTATTCATCACGATGGGACCGTACCACGCTACCGGCTCCTCGAGCGGCTTGCCCGAGACGAGCAGAAAACGGATACCTTCAGGGCCGGCCTGGACAACGATCTCGTCCCCGCGGTCGAAGAGGACGAGCGAATGGTTGTTCGCATCGTAGACCGGCTGCGCATTCGGATCGACGGCCGATTCGGTGAGCACCGCTTGCGGCTCGGAAGCGTCGCGGAAGGTTCCTGAGCCGGCAAACACGTAGGCAAAAGCGTTGCGCGTGGTCTCAACCTGAATCCGCTTGCGCTTGAAAGGCGGAACCGAGATATCGACGTAGCGCGCGTCCACCGAGTATTGCCCAGCTGCGACCCCTTCAACGGGGCCGGTTTTGCCCCAGAACTCGCCGCAGATGATGCGTGCGCGGGTGCCATCGTCCTCGGTGACCTCGGGGATGGCGCCGGACGGAATGTCCTGGTAGCGCGGGGCAGTCATCTTGAGCGATGCGGGCAAATTGGCCCAGAGCTGAAAGCCGTGCATGCGGCCGCGCTCGTCGCCTTTGGGCATCTCCTGGTGGAGGATTCCGCTGCCTGCAGTCATCCACTGCACGTCACCGGAGGTCATGCGGCCTTTGTTGCCGAGCGAGTCACCATGTTGCACCTCGCCGGCCAGCACATAGGTGATGGTTTCGATGCCGCGGTGCGGGTGCCAGGGGAAGCCGGCCAGGTAATCGGCGGGATTCTCGTTGCGGAAGTCGTCGAGAAGCAGAAACGGATCGAATTCGGCGGTTTTGCCGAAGCCGAAGGCGCGCTGCAGCTTCACGCCGGCTCCTTCGAGGGTGGGCTTGGTTTGGTAGATCTCTTTTACTGCTCTGAGTGACATGGTTGACCTTCGGGGGCGTTAAGACAGTGGACAGTGGCCAGTTATCAGTTTGCAGCCTTGATGAACTGGATGTCGAGGGTGATGAGTACGTCGTCGCCCACAAGCACGCCGCCGCTCTCTAGGGCCGTATTCCAGGTCAGGCCGAAGTCCTTGCGACTGATTCTGGTGGTGGCCGAAAGACCGATGCGCAGGTTACCCCAAGGGTCTTTTGCGGGCGCACTAGGGCCCTCCACAGAGAAGGTTACGGGCTTGGTGACGCCGCGCATGGTGAGGTTGCCGCCCACGGCGAACATGTCGCCGCCATTGCCCTTGATTGCAGTGGACTTAAAGGTCATGGCAGGGAACTTCTCCACGTCGAAGAAGTCGGCGCTCTTCAAATGGCCGTCGCGCTGCGCGTCCTGGGTGTTAACGGTAGAGACGTCGATGGAGGCCTCGACGCTGGATTGAGTGAGGTCCTGGTCGTTGAGGTGCAAGACGCCGGAGAGACCGCCGAACTTGCCCTTCACGTTGGAGATCATCATGTGCTTGACCTTGAACTCGGCCGCGGAGTGGGCGGGATCGATGTTCCAGGTAGTTGTAACGGGAGTCGATGTAGCAGTTGGCATGGTGCATTTACTCCTTCCACCCAGTTGGATGCAGGACCGGGATATTCGTTGCAACAAGTATCTGGGGATAATCCCGATTGACTTAAACCGCGATCATAGAATCCGGTCCTGAAATCCCCGATTTGGCCGGTCCGCCAACGGTCGTTGCAGGAGGTTGCGGGCTACCGCACCATGCGCAAAATCGCTGCGTTACCGCGTTCTTCCCCCCGCAATTTGAGCAATCCGTCGTAATCGGTTGGCGCAATACAAAATAGAGCAAGAATCCTAGCAAATGGGGGCAGAGGATCACGACCAACACCCAAAGAACAGGCCGCATGCCGCGCCTTTTTGCGTCTCCGTAGACATATCCCAAACTGAGTAACCAAGTGGCGAAAAGGCAGGCTAAAAACAGAACAAGGCCGAGATCAATACCCATTCCACGCAACGTGGCCCACGGATTATATGGAAGATGATTGATGGTTCGTTCAAAGAAACCCAAGACCAGTCCGACAATAGCCGCAATACCAACGAGACCATACACGAAGGTCCGAAGAGCCTTTGGCACAGCGGGTGAGAACAACCAGATTTTCATAAAGCACTTCCTTTGCGGTTTTTGCCGGGCGTCAACAACACCGGCAGCATTGGGAACAGAAGCAAAAGCCAAAACGAAGGCCCGATCCAGTAGCTGATCAACTCATGCCGCATATGCATGGGTTGTACGCCGAGGACCGCTGCGGCCATCTTGCCAAACTGCAAGTCGATGTAGGAGCCAACGGCTGTGAGCGTAAGTGCGAGGATGCAGATCCATGCCAACCGCTGACGATTGGGCCGCTGGACTTCGAGTTGCCGCGCGCGCAGCTTGAGAGCTGCACAGACTTTTGTATTGAGTTCTTGGCTTACTTCGAATGAAAACCCGCCGAGGCTGGCGATAGCACGTGTGTTGGCGCTGAGATATTCCTGGCATTGAGCGCACGCCTGGAGGTGTTCGCGGAGAGAATTCTCTTCCTGAGGCGAGACTCCGCCAGCTAGAGTTTTGTCGATCATCAGCTGAAATATTCCGTGACGGTCAGCGTTCATGATTTCCTCCATCCAACTGCGACCGCAGCGTAGCGAGAGCCCGATAAATCCTTGAAGCAACGGTCGTGACGGGCGCTCCCACGACGGTAGCCATTTCCTGTAGCGATAAATCCTCCTGAAAGCGCAGGACGAGCGCCTCGCGATAAATGGGTTCCAAGGTTTGCAGTGAGTGAGCAAGGTGCTGGGCATCTTCCGTGCGCGCTGCTAGAGCGAACGGCGAAGGGGCGCTGGAAGCGGGTGATAGCGCTTCAGTGCCCTGGTTCGAGTCTTGATTCGAGTCCAGGCTGAAGGTTCGCCGTTTGCGCATTTGATCGATCGCGAGATTCCGGGCGATAGCAAAAAGCCATGGCTCGAATCGAGAGCGCCCGTCGTAGGAGCGACCGCGCTCGAGTACGCGCAGCCACGTTTCCTGTACCAAATCGTCGATCTCGTCGCATCTGCCCAGCAGATAAATAAGGTAACGGACTAGACGATACTGATATTGCTCGACCAGAGCCTGCAGAAGAATGACATCTCTCAGGCGAAGGCCACGTGCAATTTGCCTCGTATCGGTGTTCACATCCCCCGCCAACGTCATGTCGTATTCGAGCATACGCAGTGTATACGGATGAACGGTCCGAAATTACGCAAGCAACTGGAAATTAGGGCTGGCTGCGGCCTTATCCTCTTGAATAGAACGTTTATGTCCGACTTTGCCCAAACCGTGAAGCAGCAAGCCGACATCGTGAAGGTGATCGAGAGCTACATCCGCCTGCGCAAGGCGGGAGCGCAACGGTTCACGGGATTGTGCCCATTCCACAAGGAGAAGACGCCATCGTTCAGCGTGCATGCAGGGCAGCAGTTCTTCTACTGCTTTGGCTGCCAGGCAACGGGCGACGTTTTCAGCTTTGTGGGCAAGATCGAGAATGTCGGCTTTCCCGAGGCGGTGCGGGTTGTGGCGCAGAAGTGCGGCATTCCGCTGCCCAAGCGGGAGTTCTCGTCGCCGGAAGAGGCCGCCGGAGCGCGGCTGCGAGCCAGGCTGCTGGAGCTGCATGAAACCGCCGCGGCGTGGTTCGAGGAGCAGTTACGCTCGCCCGGCGGTGCGCTGGCGCGAGAGTACCTTGCAGGTCGCGGACTTTCGGCCGAGGGCATTGCCAAATTTAGGATCGGGTACGCGCCCGACAGCTTTAACGCGCTGCGCGACAGGTTAAGCGGGATGGCGGACCAGGAGACGCTCAGGGCTTCCGGCCTCTTCAGTTCCAAAGAACAGGGGGATGGCAGCCAGGGGCCGATCTATGACCGGTTCCGCAAGCGCGTGGTGTTCCCCATCGCGAACGAGGGCGGGAGGGTGATCGCGTTCACGGCGCGAACACTGGAGACGGGCGAGAAGGCCGGCGCCAAATACATCAATTCCCCGGAGACGCCGCTCTATTCGAAGGGTCAGGTACTGTTCAACCTGGACAAGGCCAAGCCTGCGATTCGCGCGCTGGAGTTTGCCCTGCTGGTTGAGGGGCAAATGGACTGCATCAGCGTGTTTCTGGCCGGAATTCAGAATGTGATCGCAACCAGCGGAACGGCTTTTACCGAGCAGCAGGTGGCGATCCTGAAACGGCACACGTCGAATGTGATCGTGAACTTCGATCCCGATGCCGCGGGGGCAAATGCAGCCGAGAAATCGATCTCGCTTCTGACTGAGGAAGGATTTTCCATCAAGGTCGTCACGCTCGAGGGCGGCCTCGATCCCGATCGGTTCATCCGCGAGCGGGGAGTGGAAACCTACAAAGCTTCGCTGCGCGGAGCGCGGCGGCAGGCGGATTATCTGATTGAGCGCGCGCAGCAGTTGTTTCCGGGCGCGAGCGCGGAACAGAAGGTGAAGGCCATGAACTTTCTGTTGCCGCACATCCGGCGCATTCCCGAGACACTGGTTCGCGACCAGTTTGCCGCGGATGCGGCGCAAAAGCTGGGGATCGGCTCGGCGGTGCTGCGCGAAGAGCTGCGGCAGGCAGCGCTGAAGCGCCGGGAACGGGTAGAAGAGCGGGTCGCCAAGTTGACCGAGGTGGAACGGGTGCTGCTGAGGGCGCTCGCCGTTACCGACCCCGATGGGGCCTACGCGCGGCACTTGGCGACTGAAGCGGTTCAAAAACAGCCAGGCTGGTTTGAGCATCTCGGCGCCTTCGCGGCCATGCAGGCGCTGGCTACCCGAGCAGCGAAGGGTTCGATGGACGTGGTGGAGGATCCGGCGCAGCGGGCGCTATTGGCCGAGGCGCTGTTGGGCGAGAACAGGCCACCGGAGGAGAGCGAAGTTGCGGGCGCGTTGCAGGAGGTTCAAGAGCGGGCGATCGAGGGGCGGCTGCGGGGCTTGCGGGCGCAGATTGCCGCGGCCGAGCGGAGCGGGGACGATGCCGGGCTGGCCCTGCTGACCCAGCAGAAGCTGGATTTGGACAGGGCGTTGCGGCAGCTGCACAGCCAGGAGGCGTCGGAACGGTAAACCTCTTTGGATGACCCTCCATCGGGCCTGCCGGGAGGACCAGGTTGTGCGTCGAATCGGGTCTTCGGGCGTCTAATTTCATAGAGAGGAGACGAAAGCGGACGGCCGGAAATGGACATGGACCGCTAAAGGCCGCTGGGGTCGGGCTGATTTTTGAGCCGATTTTGTGCTGGCGCCAGCGAGTGTAGCTGTGGTAATCTACTGATCTCAGTGAGGATGCGCGCCCCTTTGCCCCACACATGAGCTGCGGCTCGCGGGCGACCCAGGAGAAACCTGAAGCGCTGCCATCCTGTTCCGAGAAAAATTATCACCGCTTTTTGCGGGCTTGCTGGGGTGTACGCAAGCGAGGATTTCCGTTTGGGAAGTCTTCTTTTTGTGCGTCCGGAGTCGGGCGCAACGCGGGTTTGCGACAGGCGCGAATCGAAATGCGCGGGCAAACCGGCGGGGCCGATTCCAGCGGCGCGGGGGCCTAGGATGAAATCGGGCGAGACGCTCTTTGAAGAGATGTCTTGCCAAAGAGAGTAGGGATATTTTGGCAATCGACGACAAATTCGAAGAGGATGTGCATGGCCTGATCGAGACCGGCAAGGAGAAGGGCTATCTGACGTACGGCGAGGTGAACGACGCGCTGCCGGACGAGATTGGCTCTCCCGACGATCTGGACGATCTGATTACGACCATCGGCACGCAGGGTATTGACCTGCTCGACACTCCCAAGTTTCCCGGCGACAAGGAATTTGAGCTGGAAGAAGGGGAAGACGTCGAGCTGGACCTGACGCCGGGAACGCTGGAGAAGACCAACGACCCGGTGCGCATGTATCTGCGGGAGATGGGCACCGTGCCGCTGCTGACGCGCGAGGGCGAGGTGGAGATCGCCAAACGCATCGAGCGCGGCCAGATGCGCGTGCTTAAGGCGATTTCCCGGTCACCCATCGTGATCCGGGAGGTTGCGGCGTTGGGCGAAGACCTGAAGCGCGGCGTGCGCAACGTAAAAGAAGTGGTGATCTTCGACGAGGAAGAGCTCACCGAAGAAGTGGTGCTGGCCCGCGTGAAGGCTACCGTGGCGCGCACAGACGCGCTGGTGAAGCACCAGAAGAAGCTGGCGCAGTTGGAAGAGAAACAGGCGGCGATTTCTTCCGGCAGCAAGACCAAAGTAAAGGAGGCGCGGCGTCTGCGCTGGGCGGTTGGCCGCGAGAAGGTGTTCATCTCGCGCATTGTGCGCGAGTTGAAGTACACGCCCATGGAGCGCAAGCGCCTGCTGGACAAGGTCAACAAGACCGTGGACACCATGCGCACGCTGGAGCGCCAGATCCGCTCGCTGGAGCAGAAGTTCGAAGCTTCGAAGAGTGAAGAACTGAAGAAGGAGTACCGCAGGCAGCAGAAGAACTGCCGGACGGATCTGGAGAAAATCGAGGGCGACGCGGGCGTTGTGATCCTGAATCTGAAGCGCACGCAGCGCGAGATGATCCAGGGCGACATGGACGCCGAGCAGGCGAAGCGCGAGCTGATTGAGGCCAACCTGCGGCTGGTGGTGTCGATCGCCAAGAAATACACCAACCGCGGACTGCAGTTTCTCGACCTGATTCAGGAGGGCAACATCGGCCTGATGAAGGCGGTGGACAAGTTCGAGTACCGGCGGGGCTACAAGTTCTCCACGTACGCGACGTGGTGGATTCGGCAGGCGATTACGCGCGCCATCGCCGACCAGGCGCGAACGATCCGCATCCCGGTGCACATGATTGAGACCATCAACAAACTCATCCGCACCAGCCGGCAACTTGTACAGGAATTGGGCCGCGAGCCTTCCAGTGAAGAGATCGCGCGTCGCATGGATATTCCCGTGGCCAAGGTGCGCAAGGTGCTGAAGATTGCGCAGGAACCAATCTCGCTGGAGACGCCGATCGGCGAAGAAGAAGACTCGCACCTGGGTGACTTTATCGAGGATCGCCAGGCGGTATCGCCTTCTGAGGCGGTGATCGGGGTAAACCTGAAGGAGTACACGTCGCAGGTGCTGCGCACGCTCACGCCGCGCGAGGAGCGGGTGATCAAGATGCGCTTTGGCCTGGAAGACGGCTCGGAGCACACGCTCGAGGAGGTGGGCCAGAGCTTCCAGGTGACGCGCGAGCGCATCCGGCAGATCGAAGCCAAGGCGCTGCGCAAGCTGCGTCATCCTTCGCGGAGCCGCAAGCTGAAGGCGTTTGTGGAAGGCGTAAACGAGATGTAAGCGGGGGCGGTTTCAATGAGCCGCGGCGCTACGCCGCGGCTTCTCTTTTCTGGCGCGCAAATCGCTCGAATTGACGAAGAGCTAAAAGCCGTTTGCGCCCGGTTCAGATCCTCCAACAGGCTGATGCCGGGGAAAATCCATCCGCCTATAGTGGTTCTCCAATTGGTGTAGAGCCGAACCGCAAACCCTTGAGTGGCGTTTTCCTTGAGAAAACGCCACTTGGCACCCCGCTGAAGACTTTACGGGAATTGGAGAACCGCCGTAGCCCCGCGGCCGGCGCACGGGCTCACTGGCTCAGCTCTTTGACAAAGAAGCTGGCCATGATGTGGTTGGCCTCGATCGCCTCAGGCAATTCCGGGTGATACCAGAAGCCGTGAGGGAGCGCGTCGAAAACCACCAGGCGCGCGTCAACGCCGGCGTGCAGAAAGGCGCGGTGTAGATTCGCTGTTCCGCTGAGCAGCAGATCGCGTTCGCTGGTGACGAAGAGCGTAGGCGGCAGGCCGTGCAAATCGGCATAGACAGGCGAAAGAACCGGTCCCTGGGATCGGTGCTGCCCACGTATTCGGAATCGTGCGGGCCGGACCCCGGCGGATCGAGATGGCCCGAGAGGCCGGATAGCGTGTACATCGCCGCAGAGTCTCCATCGCGTGCAAAATCTCCCATGCCGCTGAAAATTCCGAGCGCAGCCGGCATGGGCAGACCCAGTTGCTTGAGCTTGACGGCCACTTCGCCGGTGAGGATGGCCCCAGCCGAGGTCCCGTAAATGACGATGTGCTTTGGGCTGTATGCCTTCAAGAGTTCCCTGTAGACCGCGACGGCGTCATCGACCGCGGCGGGGAAGGGATGCTCTGGAGCAAGACGATAGAGAACGGCAACTACCTTGACTCCGGTGTAACTGGCGATGGGAATCGACTCCTGGTAGGAGCCTGAGTCGGAATTGAAGCCGCCACCGTGCAGGTTCAGGAGGACCTTGTTGCGGTTTTCCGCGGGCATGCCGTCGGGAGTGACGATGCGCACCGGAACTCCGGCGATCTCATCTTCGACAATCTGATTGGGACAGATTTTCGTCCATGCGATGCGACCCACGGCGGTGTAAGTGACCATTTGGGCGCGGCGCTCAGCCAGTGACTCCGGAGGCGCCTGGTCGGGCATCGCGCGGGCCAGCATCTTTTGCGCCTCGGGACTGATGGTCGTTGGAACGGGAACGACGCGGGTAATATGCGCCGTTCCCTGGGCGTCAATATAGCTGGTATCGCTGTTGGGCGCCTGGGACGCTTGCGTGGGGGCTGGCTGTTGCGCGGCCAGCATAAGCGGCGTAAGCAGGACGAAGACGGCGGGACGCAGTGCGGGATGCATACGAGCGGCTCCTTCTGAGCGGGATTTTCTCCGGCACTCATTCTGTCACTGCGGGCCGAGGGCCGTCCACCGCGATTGGGAGCCGGCGCCGGAGCGTTGGTGTATTGGCAAACATGCGATTGCACTCGGCGATGCCGGCATGGGCCGCGCAGCCGTGGAGCGAGATTGCGGCGGTGATACGGCCGGCACAGGAGGACGCAGTGCGCGTTCTCCCGTGCCGGTTGTCGGTTCATTCGTATTAGTGCGGCAGGATAAGCAGGTCAGCGGCCAGCAACTTCTCCGTGAGCCGGTCCAGAGCCAGCGGGAATCTGTAGGCAACAGTGCTGCTGCTTATGCCGAGCATCGTGGCAGCTTCGACCTGGGTATATTCCTGGAGCACGACGCGGCTCAACAACTCCCGATCAAGCGGGCCGAGCCGGCTCAGGCAGTTTTCGATATCGAGGACGAAGATCACGGCGTCCTCGAACGTGCGCACGGGACGGCTGGACGCCCAACCTCGCGAAACCGGATCGCTCAGGATAGAGGGCGCCCGGCCCACCTGCGTTGAAGCGTACAAATAACGCCGCAACAGGCTTTCTGTGTGCTTTCTGTAGAAGGCCAGGCTGGCCGGAGGCTTGGGCTGGCGTTTTCCCAGCTCCATTTTGAGCCGCGCTCCGGATTCTTGTTCCCATTTCCTCCGATTGATCTGCCATGCTGCCTGGGCAGTGCTGGCGTCCCATTCCATCGGCAACTGAAAAGCTGCGCTCATTGCGCACCTCCGGCTGCCTCAGCCACCGCCCAAACTCTGGCGAGTTGCCTGCGGTGCGGTCGCCCGCGCCGTTTGCGGCTCTCCGGCGATGGAAAATCTCTCAGTTTTCGATTCACATTCCCTGCAGTACACACTCCCATGGGTCTGGGCACGGTACCAAAGACAACCACACCCTTCGCAAACTTTCAATTGAACGCGCACTTCCATGACTGATTCTCCATATATATTTCATCTCCCGACGGAGTTTTTTGATGCGTGTAATTCCGCGGGGTGAAGAGAAACAGGCAGGACAACTCAGGCTTCTCATGTCCTGATGGGGGATTGCCGCCTGTGCTCCCTTGTTTTCTGTCATGACCATCGGCGCGCAGATCCTGGAATATTCTCGACTGGCTTGTCCAATGCGCCCCAACGAGGCGCTTTGGCATAGGAATGGATGAGCCGGCACGATCCACTCTCCGGCAAAGTTTGATCGCCGCCGCAAGAGGCAGAATTCCGCCCCCGCCTAAACTGACGGCGAACAAACGCTTCCCAAAGGATTCCCAAAAGCCAATTCGTGATTCAGTAAGCCCAATGTAGGGGTGCGCTTCCTCTGCGTCAATGAACATCTACCACTTTCCGGCCATTGTCTTTTAATTCCCAGCCCGGACGCTCAGAATTAAGGCCAAACAGCCCGGATCAATTTTCCAGGGGAAATGGGACGGTATTTCGTCTCATTGCTGGCGGCAAGTTATCCACAGATGACATTCACACAGATGCACGACCGTCTCCGCATGGAGCTGCTGCGCAGGATACAGCGGGGGACACTCAGCGTCTCGCTGCTGGCGCGGCAAACCGGATTTGGGCAAGCGCACCTCTCTAATTTTCTGCACAGCCGGCGACAACTCTCGCTGGAGGGCATGGACCGCATCTTGGCGGCGCAGCGTCTGATAGTCGCCGACCTGCTGCCAGCCGCGCACCGGACAGAGCCCGAACCGGAAAGCGGCAATAACGGCGCCATTCCCGTTGTCTCTCATGCCGTGGCGCTCTTCGAGCCAGTCATCCGGCCCTCCGCTGTTCAGTCGCTGTTGCATCTGCCTGCCGCGGCTCTATATTCGGTTCATGCGCGGGCGTCCAGCGTTCGCCGTGGGTGGGAGCGGTTTGTAGCCGTTCGCGCGTCGTCAGCCGACGCCTTGCCGATGGACCCACTGGTCCTGCCGGAAGCGATTATGCTCATCGACCGGCATTACAATTCGCTGCTGCCCTACCGTCCCAATCGCCCGAATCTCTACGCCGTTCAAGAGGACTCGCGTTTGACGTTCCGGTATGTGGATTTCCTTTCCAGCCGCCTTGTGCTGCGCCCGTACAACATTGCTTATCCGGTGTCGGTGATCGAAGTGGATCCGGGAGAGTCGCCCAACGATTTGCTGGCGGGAAGGATTGCGCTGATCCTGAACGAATTGTAGGAGGGCTGCCGGGAATCGTTTCTATGACGGCTGTTCATTTGCGGGATATGCGCCGCTGGTAAGGTCCCGCTCGGCATCGATGAGATTTTGGAGACGGCCGAGATCGCGCCAGTAGGATGGGTTGGCGCGGAAGGCAAGAATGCTTTCACCCTTCGCGGCAAGGCGCAGATAAGCGGCGATGATAGGGAAGACGCCCTCTTCGGACATCTGCGCGAAGATTCGCGGCGAGAGGACGTGGATGCCGGAAAAGGCAAGCGAGTCGACTTGCTGCGTGGGGAGGGCCCACTCGGGTTCGGCATCGCGGTCGATCCGGCGGCCGCAAAGCTGGCCGCGCTGGTTGAAGAGCAAAGTCCGCGAGGTCTCGCGATGCTGAACGGCCAGGGTGGCGAGAGCGTTGTGTTCCTTGTGGAAGCGCATCATGCGGGCAAGATCGACGGTGCTGAGCACATCGACGTTGTGGACGATGAATGGCGCGCCGGCGTTTTTACCTGGCTCCAGAAAGAACCAGGAGGCTTTCTTCAGCCCGCCGCCGGTGTCGAGGAGGACATCTTCGCGGGAGATTTCGATCCGCATGTTGAAGCTGCGGTTGGCCTGGAGGTAGTCGACGATCGCGTCAGCGAAATGATGTACGTTGAGAATTACTTCGCGCACGCCGAATGCGCGCAGACGGCTGAGGGTGAGTTCGAGCAGCGTGCGGCCGGCTATGGTGACCAGCGCCTTGGGGCGGTCATCGGTGAGCGGGCGCAGGCGCGTGCCCAGGCCGGCGGCCAGGATCATCGCTTTCATTTAGACCATCGCTTTCATTTATTCGGCTATTCCAACCTTGCTTAACTTTTCCAGCTCGATGTGCCGGACGGTGACTTCCACGCCTTCCGTCGCGCGCAGGTGTTTTGCCAACCGTTCGGCGAGGTAGACCGAGCGGTGCTGACCGCCAGTGCAGCCGAACGACACCATCAGGCTCGAGAAGCCGCGCTGGCGATAATTGTCGACGCTGGCATCGACGAGCAAGACGGCGTGAGAGAGAAACTGTTGTACGCTCTCCTCCCGGTCGAGAAATTCGATAACCGCCGCGTCCTGCCCGGTGAGTGAGCGGAATTGTTCCTCGCGGCCGGGATTGGGCAGGCTCCGGGCATCGAAGACGAATCCGCCGCCGTTGCCGGACTCATCGGCGGGGATGGAGTGGTGGAAGGAAAAGCTGAAGATGCGCACATTCAAGCCCGCGGACGGGACCGGGGAACTCTTGAATCTCTCCGACGACGCCATGCGCTCCAGAGCGTCAAGCAATGCAGGCAGGGCGATGGGAAGCTTAACATTCTGCGCGAGCCAGCGCACGTTCTTGAGCGCGTAAGGCACGCTCTCAAGAAAATGCGCCTTGCGCTCATAGTAGCCGCGGAAGCCGTATGCACCCAGAGCCTGCAGAATGCGGACGTAGACGAAGGCGTAGTAGTGCTCCATGAACGCGCCACGGTTGAGATCGATAAAGCCGGCGAGGCTATCGAGATAGTCGCCGAGCAACTGCTGGCGCAGGTCGGGCGGTAGATTCGCCTTGCTGTCGAAGAGAAGAGACGCAATGTCGTACTGCAGCGCGCCTTTGCGGCCGCCCTGGTAGTCAAGGAAATACGGCTGCCCGTCGCGCAGCATGATGTTGCGGCTTTGAAAATCGCGATAAAGAAAATAGTCGTGCGGGGCGGTGAGCAGAAACTTGGTCAAGCGAGTGAAATCGACCTCGAGCGCTTGCTCGTTGAATGAGACGCCGGCGAGGCGGAGAAAGTAGTACTTGAAATAATTCAGGTCCCAGGCGATGGATTGGCGATCGAAGCTCGCGCGCGGATAGCAGACCTTGTAGTTCAGGTCGCGGCCTGCCTCGACCTGAAAGCGCGGCAGGATCGCCACGGCCTTGCGATAGGCTTCAACAACCTGAGGCGCAATGGCGCCGCCGGTGCGATTGGCGCCGAGGAACTCGAAGAGCGTGGTGTCGCCCAGATCTTCTTCGAGGTAGGCGTTCTGGCCCAAATCCTCGGCATAGATCTCCGGAACCGGCAGGCCGTGGCGGCGAAAATGGCGGGAGAATTCGAGAAAAGCGACATTCTCCTCGCGCACGGAATAGAGAATGCCGATGGCGCTCTGGCCCGAGCCCTCGAGACGAACGATAACGCGCCCTGAGCCGCCGAGCTGGCCCTGCAGCGGCAGCACGCGCTCAGGCGGCGAATGAAAGTGCTGCTCGAAGAGCCGTTTGAGAACGTCCATGAAGGTCTTCCCGGAAATGGATCACGGTACTTGGACAAAGATAGCCACGCAGGGGAAGCAGGCGCAAGGAGGGCCGGGCTCCCGCCGATACTATTCCTGCTGGTGGCTCATATCCACGCCGTCGAAGCGGGTAAAGGCCGAGTTCCAGTGCATCTGTACAATCCCGGTTGGGCCGTTGCGCTGCTTGGCGATAATGATCTCGGCTTTCGCTTTGTCGGCGTCGGCCTGATCTTCGTCGCGGTTGTAATAGCTGTCGCGGTGGATGAAGGCGACCACGTCGGCGTCCTGCTCGATAGAGCCCGATTCGCGCAGATCGCTGAGCATGGGGCGTTTGTCGTCGCGCTTCTCGTTCGACCGCGAGAGCTGGGAGAGGGCCATCACCGGCGCCTGGAGTTCCTTGGCCATGGCTTTGAGGCCGCGCGAAATGGCAGAGACCTCCTGCACGCGGTTTTCGTAGCCTTTCTTGCTGACCCCCGGCAACGATGCCGACATGAGCTGCAGGTAGTCGATGACGATGAGATCGAGACGCCCGGCATTCTGCTTGAGGCGGCGGGCCTTGGCGCGCATTTCGGCGATTGATGCTCCGGCTGAATCGTCAATGAAGATGCGGGACTCGACGAGTTGTTCGAGTGTGGACTGGAGTTTCTGCTGGTCTTCGCGCGGAATGAAGCCGGTTTGCAGCTTGCGCTGGTCCACGCCCGCCTGTGAGGCCAGCATGCGGCGCAGGAGGGACTCGCGGCTCATTTCCAGGCTGAAGATGGCCACAACGGCGCCGTAGCGCAAAGCGGCGTTCTCAGCGATGTTGATGGCCAGCGCGGTTTTTCCCATGGAGGGCCGCGCGGCGACAATGATCAGCTCGCCTTTCTGCAGGCCGCTGGTCATGCGATTGAAATCGGTAAATCCTGTGTTCAGGCCCGTGATTTCGCGAGCGTGTTTGTAGAGGTTGTCGATGGAGCCGAAGGAATCTCGGACGACGATTTCGATCGGCTGCAGGCCCTGGGCGAGGCCGGCTTGGCTCACTTCGAGCAGTTGCGATTCGGTCTCGTCGAGAACGCCGATGGCGTCCTGGCTCTGGTCGGCAGCCTTGGCGATGGCGGCCGAGCAGATGCCCATCAGCCGCCGCAACAGGCTCTTGTCTTTGACGATCCGGATGTAGTCTTCAATGACGGGCCGACGGGGCAAACCTTCAGTAAGCGAAGCCAGGTAGGCTACGCCGCCGACGGACTCGACCTCCTTGTAGCGCGACAGCTCGTTGGCCAGGGTAACGATGTCCACGGCGCGGCCCGTATCCATCAACTCGCTCATGCGCAGGAAGATACGGCGATGCGAGTCCAGCGAGAAATCGTCGGCCTTGAGGACCTCGGCGGCTTCGGCGTGAGCTGCGTTGTCGAGCAGGATCGCGCCCAGGATGGTTTTTTCCGCATCCAGGTTTGCGGGCAGGCCGGCTTCGAGAGTGAGGTCGGGGATGGTGGCCATAGAAAAGAGTGTGAGGCTTGCGGAAGCCGAGGGCAAGGGATGAAAACGCGGCTGTATCTCAGGAAAAAACGGGCCTGAGAGGGATCCTCGCTCGTCCTCAGATCACCCCGGAGTCCGGAGCGCTCAGTCCCATTCGGCATTCAATCCCCGCCGGCTTGGAGGGATGGCAGGCTGCGCGTCGAGCGCCAGTCTAGGCCCCGTTCAGCCGCGAGAAGATCGTATCGAAGTTGCCGGACTCGGCGGCAAATCGCAGGGGCTTGACGTTTTCGACGCAGATTTCAGCGGGCGTGGGCTGCATTGTGAGGATTTTCATCACTTCATCGATGAACTTGCTAAGCGGCATGGCGCGCGGGTTGTCCGCTCCGTCCATCAGGTGCGTTGCGACGTAGGGAGGAATGAGTTCGAAGACTTCAATGTTGGAGTCGCGGAGCTGGCTGCGGAGCGAAATGGTGTAGGAGTGGAGACCGGCTTTGGTGGCGCAGTAAGTGGGAGTGGTCACGAGGGGCAAGAACGCGAGCCCCGACGATACGTTGAGGATGGTGGCGCGCGGCTGCTTTTGGAGATGAGGCAGCAGAGCCGCGGTGAGGCGGATGGGAGCGAGCAGATTGGTGGCAACGATGGCTTCGGCGTCGGCCAGGTCGGGCTGCTGCGCGAGAAGGTTCTCGCGGCGCATGATGCCCGCGTTGTTGATGAGCACATTGAGCGAGGGAAACTCCGCGGTTGCTTGCGCGGCCAAGGCGCGGAGCGAGACCGGATCGCGCACGTCGACGGTTAGAGCCTTCATGCCGGGGCTGGCGGCTGTGGTTTCGTCAAGGGCATGGCGCCTGCGGCCGGCGATGATGACCTGGTTGCCGAGAGCATGAAGAGATTCGGCGAGGCCGCGGCCGATGCCGGAGCCGCCGCCCGTAATCAGAATGGTGTTGCCGGTGGGATTCATGGGACCTGATTGCCTCTTACAGGCATGATAGCGGGATTGCGTAAATCGCCGGTGACGGTGGCCACAGGGGATTGGCTGCGCGGCTGGCAGGCTAGTTCTCGATCGGTCACACTACAAATGACGGCCATGCGGACCGTAGAAAAAGACCCAAAGTGGTCCGGCATGAGTGAGTTAGTTACCACCTTGGGACGAACAGACTATAGAGTGACCTAAATCATTCGCCGATGGATTGACCCGAAAGCATAATGAAGCATCGATTACGAAGTTAGGCCTTTCGCCGGGCGCCTTTGTTGTCGACCTCGACTCACTTTGGCGGATTGATCGCCTGACAGGAGCCGAAGGAGGATGCCAACGTGCCAAGCTAACTACTCGAAGACGGTCACCCTGGCGCCGTTCGTCTTCATTGCTCTTACCTCGGCTGCAAATTGGCAGTTATGCCGCACTGATTACGCGGAGCTAAGCGCGATGACCGCCAGCGTCATGAGCTACAGAAGCGGAGTGGCCCGCAGAGACTTTCGTCAGTCTCCGTGATTTGGCGAAGGGCGTGGTTGGGCACTGGCGATCGAGGGCGCCGCGGCGCTAAGCATCTGCTCTATTTGCTACCTGTGGCGCCTTTGGCGCTAAGGTGGGCGGATCTGTAAGGTCAAAAGCAGTTAGCAACTGGCGGCAGCGAGAGTTATAGCTGGTCTCATAAACCATCCGTGTCAACGTGGAGAGCGCATGAGCCCTGCGTTGTTCGCGGGTCTCGCAGTCGACGAAACGGCGCTGCGGCATTCATGAGAGCCGGCGGTAGGGCCAGGGCGCGCGGGGTAGCAACCGGCCTCGGATACCCCTCCAAATCGTTCTGAAATCGGTACACAATTTGTGTCATTTCCCGAAGGAGTTCTGCAATTTATCCGTCAAATCTGAGATGATAGCAAGATGTGCCTGATGGCGCCGTAAACAGATAGGAACCACCGTCCAAGTGAAACCCGCAATGCGCCGTGTGGCGCTGATTTACAACCCGGCTTCCGGCCAGTACTCCATGCGGAGGGATGCGGCTGTCAACGAGATCAAGGCCGTTCTCCGCGAAGCGGGAGTTACCGCAGAGGCATTCGAAACCGGTGCGCCGGGCAGCGCAACCGCACTTGCGGACCAGGCCGTTCGCGATGGCTTTGACACGATTGTGGCCTGCGGCGGCGACGGCACGGTGCACGAGGTGGTGCAGAGCCTGGTGGGAACCGATGTGGCGCTGGGCGTCGTTCCGCTGGGCACGGCAAACGCCCTGGCGTCCGATCTGGGGCTGATCGGGTCACCGGCAAAAGCGGCGCGCACGCTGCTCGATGCAGTGCCGGCTCGAGTTTCAGTGGGGCGCATCCACTTCCACGACAGCACAGGTCATCCCGGCGCGCGCTACTTCATCGTGGCGGCGGGCATTGGCGCCGATGCATTGCTGATGTCGCGGCTGGATTCGCGGCTGAAGCGGCGGCTCGGCTACATTCTCTATCTCATCGAGGCGTTCCGGATCTGGGCCACTTCGCCCTTTCCGCTTTTCGAAGCAGTGCTGCCGGCGAACGGAAACGGCGGCGGACGTGTGGTGGATGTTTCGCAGTTGCTGGCCGTGCGCGTGCGCTCATTTGGCGGAGTTCTGCGCACGCTGGCTCCCGGCGCCAGTTTACGCAATGGCAGCCTGAGCCTGCTGGCCTTCAAGACGCAAAGCCGGATGCACTACCTTTCTTTCCTGCTGGCCGTGGTCGCCGGACGGCACACATTCAGCCGCGCGGTGGAATTGCTGGACACGCCTTCCATCGAATGCCGCGCCCGCAATGGCGCGGACGATGAGCTATTCGTCGAGGCGGATGGGGAGGTTCTGGGCTGTCTGCCGGTGCGGCTGGAAGTTGTGCCGCACTCGCTATCGCTGCTCATCCCTCAAGGCGCGCAGCCGTAACACGCGAATTCCGAATCCCCCGGCAACCGGGGAGCACAGGCGTAAAGCCGGCGCGCACGGCGATGGATTTGGTGAGCGCATAGGCGAAACCGGCGCGCGGCGCCCAATCCTTCAGCGGAGGGTTCACGAGTTGCTTGCCGTAGAGTCCGCTGCCGCTAAATGTGGATACGCACGGAGCGCCGCCGCACATGGGCGGAGCGGGGTACTTGGAGCTGGGTTCAAGCGTCAGCATCGTACCGGTGGTCGGATCGCGCGGACGCTCTCGGGATCGTGGCTGCGTGGCCGAATGGCGGATCAGCCAACGACGCTGGCCGCCTGCGTCCAGGGTCGGTGCTGGCTTTCAGCGACGCCGCGATGCGTGAGTGCGCCTAGCCATGTGTTCAGACCCTCAGCCAATCCTGCATCCTGCTTGAGCGCCTCGCGAGCGCCCAGGCTGGCCAGCCGCAGCAGATAAGGAAATGTTGAATTGGTCAGCGCGAGCGTTGAGGTGTGCGGCACCGCGCCGGGCATGTTGGTGACGCAATAGTGCACCACGCCATCCACTTGAAAACTGGGATTCGAGTGCGAGGTCGGTCGCGCAGTCTCCACGCAGCCGCCCTGGTCGATGGCCACATCGACGATAACGGCGCCTTTCTTCATTTCAGACACCATGGCGCGAGTAACGAGCTTGGGAGCAGTGGCTCCGGGAATCAATACGCCGCCGATCACCAGGTCCGCCTCGCGTGCGGCCTGCGCGATGTTGTAGCTGTTCGAGGCCAGCGTATAGAGACGCCCTCCGAAGATGTCGTCCAGCTCGCGCAGCCGATTCAGGTTCACGTCAATAAGCGTGACCTTGGCGCCGAAACCGAGCGCGATGCGGGCTGCATTGCTGCCCACGATGCCGCCGCCAAGAATCGTTACATGCGCCGGTGGAACGCCGGGGACCCCGCCCAGCAAAATGCCGCGCCCGCCGCGTTCCTTTTCGAGATAGCTCGCGCCCACCTGCACGCTCATCCGGCCCGCGACTTCGCTCATGGGCATCAGCAGCGGCAGTGTTCCCTGCCGGTCGCGCACCGTCTCATAAGCGATGCCGATGACCTTGGATTCGAGAAGCTTGTCAGTCAATGCGGGCAGCGGCGCCAGATGTAAATAGGTGAAGAGAACCAGCCCCTCGCGGAAGTAGACATACTCCTGCTCAATGGGCTCCTTTACCTTGACGACCAACTGCGATTTACCCCACACGAATCCCGCATCGCCCACAATCTCCGCGCCGGCGTCCTGGTAGTCCGCGTCGGGAAAACCGGACTGCGCGCCCGCCTGGGTTTCAACCAGTAAGGTATGGCCGGCATCGGTGAGCGCTTTCACGCCCGCCGGCGTAACGCCGACGCGAGCTTCGTTGTCTTTGATCTCCTTGGGAACGCCAACGATCATGGCTGCTTCTCCTTGGCAGAGCCCCCGCACTCGTTTGACGCTCCCAGGGGAGGGCTGCAGTTCCGAAGCCGACGCGCCGGGTGGGGAGGGCTTGATCACGGCGTGCGGTCGCCAGGATTCCGGCTTGATGGGATTTTACGGCGCTTATCTTTTCCAATGTGTGCAAATCTTGTGTTAGAACACCAGAATGGGAACAAAATGTGATGAGAAATCCGTATTGCCGCAACAATCAGCCTGGACGGTGTCTGCGCCGGGAGTCCCGGCCGGCGCATCGGCCGGTTTGGATGAGCTGGATGCGGCAATTCTGAGCCATCTGGCGCGCAGTGGCCGGGCAACAAACTACGAGGTAGGCGAAGCGGTGGGCCTGTCGGCCTCGGCGGCTTCACGGCGCATCATGGCGCTGGAGGCTTCGGGAGCCATTCGCGGCTACCGTGCGATCATCGACGACCGGCTTCTGGGCAAGCACATGACGGTCTACATCCGCGTGACGCTGGAACGGCAGTCGGCAGCGGTGCTTGGCGCCTTCGAAGCCGCCGTGCGGCACTGTCGCGATATTGTGAGTTGCCACCTGCTGGCCGGCCAATACGACTACATCCTGGTGGCTCGCGTCGCCGGAATCGACGATTATAACCGCCTGCACCAGAACGAGCTCTCGCGCCTGCCGGGCGTGATACGGCTGGAGACGAGCTTCGCGCTCAGAGATGTGCTGGAATTGGGTAAAGATGACGGCCGCTGATCGGAGATGCGATCTATCGAAAGGCTCCGGACACCGGCGCGCGCTGCGGCGGACGCGGAGTAATTCGGGCCATACGCGAGTTGAGCACAGCTCCTTACAGCGGTTCCCGAATTGGTGTGGACCGAAGCCGCACCAGCCAAGTGGCGTTTTCCTCAAGAAAACGCCACCCTGCACCGCTCTCAAAAAGTCTATGGAAATTCGGGAACCGCTCTAAATAGCCGCCTTCGAGACGCCGCCGGGCTGGCGTCGCCGGAAAGAGAACGCGCGTGAAGTCGGCGAGCTTTCTACCACAGAAAGACGTACGTGAGGACCATGGCGCTAACCACTACGCCGCCGAAGACAAGGGCCCCGGCTGCCGGCTTCATGTCGAATTCGTGTCGCACCGGAAATTCGACCGGCTTCTCCAGCGGACGAAGAATTGTCATAACCGTCATCGTGAGCACAATCAGCACAAAAGAAATCGTCATCCGGTTGAGAAACGAGATGCTGACGATCGTTATATGGTGCTGCACAAAAAACGGTATGCTGCCGAAGAATACCATCGTAATCGTATAAATGATGGGGCTTAGCGCCATTGCAACAACGCCTGCCCGTGCCGGCGCACGCTTGACTACAAGCCCGAACAGAAACGCCGCCAGCACTCCGGGAGAAAGAAATCCCTGGAACTCCTGGATATAGTTGAAGATTCCCTTGAAGCTTTGCTGACCGAGAATCGGCGCGACCGAAACCCCAATCAAGACGAATACAACGGTCATGATTCGACCCACTTGCGCAACTAACTTCGGGGAGGCATCTTTCTTCCAATGCCGCTTGAAAACATCCATGGTGAAGATTGTTGAAGCGGAGTTTAGCATGGCAGCCAGGGATGAGACTGCCGCATCGATAATGGCGGCGAACATGAATCCTCTGAGCCCGGCGGGGAGCAGGTAGCGAACCAGGAGCGGATAGGCCTGGTCGGGGTTTGAACCTGCGGGAAAAACATGCTGCTCATAAAGCTGCGCCGCCATCATTCCGGGAATGATAATGAGCACGGGCATGAGCGCCTTCAATACCGCCGCGAAAATCATGCCGTACTGGCCCTGTTTCAGGGATTGCGAGGCCAGTGTCCGTTGAGTGATGAACTGGTTCAACCCCCAGTAATAGAGACATGGAATCCATAGCCCAAACCCGACGATCAGCGCGGTCCAGGGCAGAACCGGGTCCGACGCAGGCAGAATGAGGTGCATTCTGGACGAGTTATAGGAATAAAACTTGCTTACACCGCCCACGGCGTGGAGGGCTACGAAAAGCGTAATAAATCCGCCCAGCAAAAGAGCGG
>CAWGGA010000005.1:0-44555 GCA_963822015.1 uncultured Acidobacteriaceae bacterium | reverse complement strand
AGCTTGCTGAGGCGATTGAAGCGGGGCGCCTCAACGACCTGCCGCGTATGGGCGCAAAGGCAGTTGAAAAGCTGCGCAAGGGCATCGAGGACTACCGGAGGAGCGCTGGCCGGTTCCGCATTGACGTGGCGGAGGAGGAAGCCGGACTGATCGTCGCGTATCTCCTTAAGTTGAAAGGAATTGATAAGGTTACTCCGGCCGGCTCGCTGCGCCGGGGACGGGAGACCGTCGGGGATCTGGACCTGCTCGCAACAGGGCCTGCTTGCGCGCCCGAGAAGACAGACGCGGCTGTCGAGTATATCGCCGCATATCCCGGCATCCACGACATGATCGCCAAGGGCGAGAACAAGGTGAGCTTTCACGTGGAGCAGGGCCTGCAGGTGGATGTCCGGCTGCTGCCCACTACATCCTATGGCGCTGCGCTGCAATACTTTACCGGCTCCAAAGCGCACAATGTCACGCTGCGCCAGCGGGCGCTCAAGATGGGCTATACCCTGAATGAGTGGGCGCTGGCGCGCCTGGACGACGGCTCTACCGTTGCGGCGGCGACGGAAGAGGAGATCTATCGCGCGCTGGGGATGGATTGGATGCCCCCGGAGATGCGCGAGAACCTGGGCGAAATCGACGCGGCCGCGGATCACTTGCTGCCGCACGTTGTCGAGCTCGGCGACATCCGCGGTGACGTGCACATGCACACCACGGCCAGCGACGGCCGCAACTCGATCCGCGAGATGGCCGAAGCGGCGCTTAAATGCGGCTATGGATACATCGCGATCACCGACCACTCGAAAAATCTGGCCATGACCAACGGCCTCGACGAAAAGCGCGCACTGGAGCAGATCAAGCAGGTTCGCGCCGTGGACCGCGAGATGAAGGGAAAGATTCGCGTCTTCACCGGCATCGAGGTAGACATTCTGGCCGATGGCGCTTTGGATCTGGACGACGAGGTGCTCGCGCAAATGGATGTCGTCATCGCCAGCGTCCACACGCGCTTTGAGCAGAGCCGCGAAGAGATGACGGCGCGGGTGATTCGCGCCATCGAAAACCCGTATGTGCGCATTCTGGGCCACCCCACAGGCCGTCTGCTGCTGCGCCGCGAGCCATTCGCCCTGGATTTGCCGGCAGTGTTGAAACGCGCGGCGGAGCTGGGTGTGGCCATGGAGCACAATGCCGCGCCGGAGCGCCTTGACCTGAACGATCACGACCTGCGGCTGGCCCGGGAGCTGGGCTGCCAGATCGTGATGTCTTCTGACTCGCACGATAGCCGCAACCTGGGGAAGATGGTCTACGGCATCAGGCAGTTACGGCGGGCCTGGCTAAAGCCGGAAGACGTGCTGAATACCCGCGATGCAGCGGAATTTCTGGCTGGCATGAGGGCCCGGCCATGACCATACAGTTCCCTTCACGTCCATGCCACAGGTACCGTTCCACGGGTACCATTGCGGGGATGCGGCGCGGGAAACAATGGCTTATCGTATTGCCTTGGCGCTAAGATAAGGTCGCAATAAGGATGGTGCCCCGATGAGCCTATTGCAGCAGGACGAGGTCGAACTGGACGATGCCGCGCGCGGCGAAGAGCTGACCAAAGGCTCAAGCCATGTCGTGATCGCCACAATCGTCGCCACCGTGGTGGTGGGCGCAGCCATCGCGATTTACGTGATTGCGGGACAGAAGCCGCCCGTCGCTACCGGAGAGATCGTTGCGGTGTGGGCGCATCCGCAGCACACTGAAACCTCAGGACTCGACGCCAATGGTGCGCCCATGCCCAAGGAAATCGTCGACCAGGTTATGGTCTTTACCCAGGTAAAGCTGCACAACCAGACCGATCACCCGCTGTTCCTCGCGAACATCCTCACCAACGCCACTCTAGACGACGGTATCCACTCCAGCTATGCGGCCAACAAGGCCGACTACGACCGGATCTTTGTCGCCTACCCCGACCTTCCCGTGCCGCACTTGACGCCCATTTCGCCGCTGGACACCACGATCGACCCCGGGCAAACCGTCGAGGGAACCTTTGTTTCGGCCTTTAAGATGACCAAACAACAATGGGACGCGCGCAAGAAACTGGATTACACCTTCAGTTTCCGGTACCAGCCCGAACTGGTGCTCACGCCCCAGGTTGCCATCACTGAGCAGTAGGCGGAACGGGCGCGCCCTTGGGTGTCGAGAGATAGCCCGAGATTTCATTCTTCGAGTTGATGTTGTTCACCACGATCTCGAACAACGCCGGTTCCTTGCCGCTGTAGAACTGCAAAGGCTCGTTCATGTTCCGGTCTTTCTTTTCGTACATTTTGTCGTCGGCAAAGATGTCGAGCGTAAACTTGCTCCGCTTCGGGTCGGTCTTTCTTAATTCCAGGCTCACCGTGCCCACCGGCTTCTTCTGCCCTTTGACCAGCGTGAACTCGTAGTAGTTGCGGTCGCCCTTGTGTTCCAGCAGCACCAGCTCGTCGTGATTGCGCGCAATCACTGTGTTCGTGTTGGTCAGATCGCCGCGCACCTGCTGGAGCTGGTTGATGGTCGTGGCCAAATCGCTCTGCGTTTTGGTCAGATCGGTCTTCACGCCGCCAACGTCAGACTGCACGCTGGAAACCTGGTTGGAGACCTGGCTGACCTGCTGCGCGGTCTGCTTTTGTGCGTTCTCGAGGCGCTCATTTTCGGCTTGCTCCTGGCTGATGATCGCCTGGGCGCGTGCCTCCAATTCTTTCTGCGTAAGGCCGAGGGATTTGCCCAGCTCGTCGGTGGCCACCCGCAAGCGGGCATCGGTTTCGCGCAAATCGGCGGCAAGCTGCGCGTCCTGCTGCTTGGCGTCAGCCAGCTCCGCCTGGGCGGTGCTCAACCGGCTGCCCAGCGTAAAGCACCAGGCGAGACTGCCGATAGCGGCCAGCAGAGCGATGGCGATTGCAGCCAACAGCGCGCCGGAGTAAGTTCGGGGTGCGTCATCAATTTCACTCATGCGTTACCTTTCCTGCGCCGGCATGTGGTTTGGAGCGAAGCGTGCCCGGCGTAATGGCGACGTGCTGTCCGGTTAGACGCCGCACTGGGGGTAGTTTGTCTCAACAACTCCGGAACTTCCCATGCTTCACGATGTTACCCGCAAGGGCGCTTCCTGAGAAGTCCGGATTTCAAGGCCCCTGTCATGGAATCTACAGGATAAATCGGGCGCACGGGGTTACTGATTCGGGTAATAACATACTTGGCTGAAGTATAATGGAGGAGCCGTGACAGGAGAGCGAGCTATTCCCGCCCGAACAGAAGCTCACTATGAAGAATGTGGATCAATTCGTCAGCGGACTTGGCTCCGTCAAATGCAGATTCTAGCTCGGCAATTCTGTCTAAAAACGTGGGGGCCGACAGAAGTTCATCCCGCGCTGTCTGGACACGTTCTTGCCAATCCAGTTGGTAACCTCGATCACGATACAAGTCGAGTACTGAATCAAACGCAAGGCGACTCATCTGCTGACGAAGGATAGTTTGGGCAATCGCCAATGCCATTTCTTTGTCTGTCATTTGAACACCATCACTTTTGCTTGGACACATACTCATTCGCTTTCGCCTGCCTTTTCCAATGAAGCTGCTCATGGGCTTCGGTGGTTGCGTCGTAATCCTGATGTAGGCATTCGATCTCGCGCAGGATTCTAGCGAGCCTAGACGCTGCCGCCCATACCCCCGCGCAGATGAGCAGGAGAAGTAGGCCAGTATATCCGTTGAGTCGTTCAACCAAGTCCATCCTTAGCTCCTTTACGGGGTAAGACGTTTCTTGAATTCCTCAAGGCTGGGGCGCGGAAGTCCAGCCGCATCTGCATCAAGTACTTGTCTGAAAAGTTCGAGGGTGTCACGACGGAAGGACTTCGACCTTCCGCCAAATGCAGAACCTTCGAGAATCGAAGTTAGGGATTTCCTCCTTGTCCTTCCAATCACCTGATTTTCCGCATCTTTGAATGTCTCATATGCTAATAGGTCCGCAGCTTGCAGGGGCACGCAATCTTCCCATCCCTGAGCGGTTATAGACACAAAAATCTCGCGCCCCTCAAATGTGCTGTCGTTCTTAGCGTGATCGAATCCGTTTAGGATTTGCTGATTGTAATCGCTCCTGTCGTGGATCAACGCGATTGTGACGCGACTTAGAGCCTGTTTTCCAGCCTGCTCTTGAATATCCCATACCGTTTGGTTCATCAGGAACTGAGTGAGAATTCGATATAAGGCTCCCAGGGTGTCTTCTTTGTGCTCCGGGAATACGGCCTTAAAATCATTGATGGGAACGGTGTAGGCCACCACCGAAGTCATGTGTTTGTGAAAAATAACTAGTAGTCGCTTTACAAACGCAATTTGTTCTTCGACGCTCCATCCCTTGAATTCTCCTAAACGAGAGCTGCAATCGGCAGCGTGGAAGCGGCTAATCTGTTGTCTTCCAGCTTTCTTTAGTTCTTCATTTTTCTGCCGTAGAACCTTTTTCCATTCAGACTCAATCCACATCCATTCCTTAGGTCTAGCTAACAAATACGACAAAGTAAAAAACCGACTGTTCCCACTCTCGTCCATATATCCGTGGAGAATCATAATGAGTCGATCCCTTTGTCCTCTCGGTAGAATCGCGCTGTACAAGCTGCGCATGAATTGACTTTTGGCACACAAACCCCTACCCTTCTCTCTATCAGAGATGGGTAGAGCTATGGCCAATCACTCGACCGCTTCCGCCAAGAATGAGACGGGTGATTTCGACCGCTTCAAAGATTTAACGCGGAAACTTATGTCAGTTCCGCATTCAGAACTCAAAGCCCGATTGGATGCCGAGAAGGAAGCGAAGCGGATCGCTAAATCCGCTTCCCACGCTTCTGGCGTCCCAACCAAGCGTTCCTAGACCGCCGTTTCTCCCACCTTGCCGGTCAGTTCTGCATAGGTAAGGCGCTTGCCTACTATCTGCGATACAGCCAGCATGAACCTGTCCGCGTCATTCAGCGGATTGTCCGTGGTCGCACGGTTATTGTAGCGAAATACTTGCTCATCCAGATACGCGCCAAGGTGGAACGGCTCTACGTTCACATAGGTTCCCTTCAATCCACGCTTGAGCAATGACCAGAAATTCTCGATGCCGTTTGTGTGGATGCGCCCTCGAACGTATTCCTCGGCATGATTGATAATCTCGTGCGCGTAGTCTGTTCCCTTGTAGCCGCCGAGTTCATCGGTGACGAGGGTCGCAGCAGGATGAATGTTCTTTTTGATTAGCGCGTGCAAGGTTGGGCCGCTCCGGTCAATGACTACCTCAGTGCGGACGCGGCCTTTACGCTCCAGCATCCCGACCACGATGGTCTTTGCCATCGGGCCGACCGGCACGCCACTAAAGCCGGTTCCCTTTGGCCGCTTCGACTTGTGCATATTGCCGACCTTGCCGCCGATGAAAGTCTCATCCATCTCAACCGGGCCACCGTCAAAACCCAACTTGAGGAATGAGCCGGTACGCATCGCTTCCCGAATCCGATGAAGCATGAACCAAGCGGTTTTCTGAGTCACGCCGAGGGCGCGGTGGAGTTCGTAGCTGGAGATGCCATTCTTGCAGCCTGTGAGCATCCAGATCGCGGGGAACCACTTCTCTAGGCCGATGGGCGAATCCTCAAGGATAGTGCCAACCTTGAGTGAGAATTTCTGCTGGGGATGCTTGCCGGAACAGAAATAGACCTTAGCTTTTTCCATCCACGCCGCGCCATCTTTGCCGCACCGTGGGCAGCGCACAATTCCATCCGGCCAGCGCATCTCAACCATGAAACGGCGGCAATTTTCGCTTTCGCTAAAGTATTGAATCGCTTCAAGTAAGGTCTTAGGCTGCTTCATAATGTCTAAGAATAGCGCGATTCTCAACTTCTGTCAAGTATATTATTACCCTGATTCGTTATCCGGAATGCCGGCTTGGCCAGGCGCCTGCGACCACCCTTTGGCACGCTCGCCGTGACAAGCATGGAACAGCTACGTTATAAACATCTTTACTGCAGATTTTCGGCGCCGAGCCCTTGCTTGGGGCCCGGAAGCCTACCGCAACGGGTAAACAGCCATCGAACAATAAAGGGGAGACACAAAGGTCTATGCCGACTGCTGTCGCAGGAAAGGGTTTGGAAGGGATTGTCGCCGCCAACTCCGGCATCTGCTGGATCGACGGAGAAGCGGGGATCCTCTCCTACCGGGGCATCGACATTCACGAACTGGCCGAGCACTCGACCTTTGAGGAAACCACCTACCTGCTCTGGAACGGCATCCTGCCTAACGCTCTGGCTCTGCGCGAGTTCCAGTCACAACTGACCCTGGCGCGGTCGCTCGATCAGCGCGTGATCGACATGATCTCGGGTTTTCCCAGGTCGGCCACGCCCATGGAGGTGCTGCGCACGGCGGTTTCGGCGCTCAGTTTCTACGACGCCGACGAGAAGGACAGCTCCCACGACGCGAACGTGCGCAAGGCATATAACCTGACGGCGCAGATCGCCATGATTGTGGCCATTTACGACCGGCTGCGAAAGGGCAAGGAAGTTGTGCCGCCGGACCGGTCGCTCTCGCACGCAGGCAATTTCCTGTGGATGCTGAACGGCGAAAAGCCCTCCGAAACGGCCACCAGAACTTTGGATATCGCTCTGGTTCTTCATGCTGACCACGAACTGAACGCCTCCACCTTCGCCGCCCGCGTCATCGCCGCAACCCTTTCCGACATCCATTCAGCCATCACCGGCGCCATTGGCGCTCTGAAAGGCCCTCTGCACGGAGGAGCCAACGAGGGCGTGATGCGCCTGCTCTTGACCATCGACAAGCAAGGCGCCGATCCGGTGGAGTACGTGAAGAACATGCTGGCGGCCAAGCAGAAGATCTCCGGCTTCGGGCATCGCGTGTACAAAACCGAAGACCCGCGCGCCACTCACCTCAGGAAGATGAGCGAGCAACTCGGCAAAGACGCGGGCCAGCCCAAGTGGTTCGAGATGTCGCGGGCGATCGAGCTCTACATCAACCAGGACAAGAAACTGAACGCCAACGTGGATTTTTATTCGGCTTCGACCTACGCCACGCTGGGCATCGACATCGATCTCTATACGCCGATCTTCGCCGTGAGCCGCATCGCCGGCTGGGCCGCGCACGTGATCGAGCAACTCGATGACAATCGGCTGATCCGCCCTCGCGCCGAGTACATCGGCCCGGCCTATCCGTCACCCTGGATTCCGATGGAAGAGCGGCTGTAAGAGCTGCGGTTTCGTTCGCATCGCGGTCCTTCGGTCAGAGCCTTCGCGGTCTTCCCTTCCCTTCTGATTCTGACGCCGCACGGCCATGGCGGCTCGATCTGTGTTAAGAAGCATGAGCCCGAGGGCTGGTCAAGCGGCTGGTGAGCCAGTCGAGGACAGTGTCTTCGTCTTCAATCTCAATGCGAAGCTGCGCCGTCTGGAGCCGGAGCGATGCGGGGAGGGTTGCGGCGAGCGGCCCGAGGCGGACGCGATCTTTTTCCGTGGTGAGCAGCACGCTGGCCCCGGCCTTCACGGGCCCGGTTGCGATGTCGGTCGAGATCGCCCGCCGTATAGCGGTGGTGGTCGGAAATGCGGTGCGGGCGGCGAGCTTCACCCCGGCCGATTCGAGACCCTGAAAGAATTGATCTGGGCGTGCGATCCCGCAGAACGCGGCAACGGAGCCGGTAATGGACGGGATGTCCATGCAGCGATGCAAGCGCCAGACCTGGCCCTGCCAGCCTCGTGATTTGATCTCAGCTTCTACATCGGCTTCGTCCGCGGGAATCGCAATCACGTGCGCCCGCTCCGCCGCATGCAGTGGCTCGCGGAGATTGCCCGGCGGGAAGCAGATGGTCGTTCAGGTCGCGGCGGCTCAGAAGCAGAATGTCGATGTCACGCGCGAGCTGGCGATGCTGAAAACCGTCGTCAAGAATGTGAGCCTTAAGCCTGTGGCTTTTCCCGTCATTTTGCGGCGCTTGTGATTCCGCCAGCAGGCCGGCCTGGAAGCGTTCAGCAGCAACAAATACAGGTACGCCGGCTTCGCGCGCAATCACCAGCGGCTCGTCGCCGAACTCTTCTGCTGCGCCACCGGGATTGACCGCGAGTGGGAGCGCGGAGTGCCGGCCGTAGCCGCGCGAAAGCACGTCAACATGCAGGCCGCGCGCAGTGAGCAACTTGGCGAGGGCGATGGTGAGCGGAGTCTTTCCTGCTCCACCGGCAGAAAGGCTACCAATGCTCACCACCGGCCAGCGCAAACGGCGCAACGGCTTTAGGCCTGACCGTAGTTGGAACTCGCGCAGAGCGAGGCCGAGCCCGTATACCGGGACCAGCGGCCATAGCAGCGGACGCGCGGCAGGCGTATGCGTCATGACGTGCGCTCTCCACGGGAACCGGCCGCGAGCAGCTCGCAGAGTGCCGCGACCGAGCGATTCGGTCGCGCCGGCCTGGCGGTCGAAGACTTCTTTGGCGCGCACACCCATGGACTCAGCGGCGGCGCGGTCGCGCAGCAAATCGATGAGAGCGATCGCGAGTTCGTCTTTCGCGGCAATGCGCAGCGCGTTGTGATCGCGCAGGCTGTCGGTAATGGCCGCGAAGTTGGCATAATGCGGCCCCATGACGATAGGAACTGCGAACTGAGCGGGCTCCAGCGGGTTGTGGCCGCCGGCAGGAACCAGGCTGCCGCCGACAAAGGCAATACTCGCGAGCGAGTAGACCGAGGCTAGTTCACCGATCGTATCGAGGAGAACGATCTCTCCGGAACGGATCGGGCGAACAGTGACAGGCCGCCCGCGCGATGCCTCTATCGGCCAATCGGAGCGTTTGCACCACACGAAGCCGGATTTCTCGAGGAGCGCCGCGACCGAGCTGAAGCGCTCAGGATGGCGCGGTGCGAGTACCATGGCGATTTGCGAATCGCCGGCGAGAATGCGTGGCCACGCATCAAGGAGTGCTGATTCTTCCCCCTCAAGCGTGCTGCCGGCAACGATGAGGCGCAGCCCGCCGGAGATTGACTTCAATATGCGCGTGGCTTCGGCTTCGCGAGCGGCGCGAACGTCGAACTTGAGATTGCCCGAAACGGTGAGCCGCTCTGCCCGGCAGCCGATGGCGAGGAGACGATCAGCGTCCGTCTGGCTCTGCGCCAGCACGCGGCTGAGTCGAGCAATCAATGGCCGCCACAAAAAACGCAACTTCAGGTAGCGGGGCCATGAGCGGTCGGAGATGCGGGCGTTCACTACGGCCACGGGAATTCCGCGGCGGTAACAGGCACTGAGCAGGTTGGGCCAGAACTCGGTTTCGGCCAGGATAAGAAGGTGCGGCTTAAGGACGTTTCGATAGGCGCGGACTGCCCAGGGCAAATCAAGCGGGCAGTAAAAAACGCGGTTCGATCCGAAGCGCTCGCGGGCCACTGCCTGGCCAGTGCGAGTGGTGGTGGAGATAAGGATCTGGTGACCCGGTAGCGCAGCCTCAAGGTTCCTCACCAGGCGCGTGACCGCCAGAACCTCGCCTACGGAAACGGCATGGAGCCAGATCAGTGGACGTTGGCCGGCAGGTGCGAAGAGGGTGCCCAGCCGCTTCGGAACCAGGCCCAGGCGCTCCAGCAGTCCCTCGCGGTACTTGCGCGTGGAGGCTATGCGCCAGAGCCACCAGGGCGCGCCAGCAACGAGAGCCACGAACAACACAACGTTGTAGAAAAAAACAATCATAAGTAAACGAAACAGTCATCCACCGGTCTAAATCGTCGGGTATCTGTTCCTAAAATGATACAGTCGGACACGATGAGAACTTTACGGGGAATCCCGTTTGCGTTGCTTTGCCTGGCGTTGCCCGCGACAGCCAGCGATCACACTCCGCCTAAAGTTCAGCCGGCCACTTCGTTCCCGGCGGTCGAGATCCACCCGCAAGAACAAGTGGCCATCGCCGTGGAGCCCTACGATACAAAGGAAAAGGAGTCCATCTTCCGCGTTGATTACCTGAGCCACGACGTGATGCCGATTCGCCTGATTGTGACCAACCTTGGCGATCGGCCCATCTCGCTGAGCGATGCGCGCATCTTGTTTGAGACGGCTGACGGCCAGCGGATTCGCGCGGCTGAGCCCGAGGATGTGGACCGGATGATGACGCGCAAGGAGCGCGAAGGCAGCCGGATTCCCCTGCCCGCGCCGCTGCCGCCGATTCATGTGAAGGCAAAGGACAGCATCCAGGATATCGAGATGGATTTCGACACCTTCGAGTACTCGGCTCTGGCGGTGGAGCCGCACACGACGCGCGCGGGCTTCCTGTTTTACGATGTTTCGGGATTGAGCCACCCGCTGGTTGGCGCAAAACTCTATTTGCGCGACCTGCGCGACGCCGACGGCAAAGAGCTCTTCTACTTCGAGATTCCCTTCGATAAGTATTTGCAGTCGAAGTCGAGCCAGATGAACTGAGGGCCGGCGGAGCAGATCAGGCAATCGGCGCTATTCGAAGTATGTAGCCGTGGTGGAATCGGTCTCCCAGATCGTGCAGTCTTTCACGCGAACGCGACCCGCGGTTATTCCGGCCAGGTGGCTATTCGTCTCGTCGTAAAAAAACTTGGCGATGTTTTCCGCCGAGGGGTTCAGCGCCGTGAAGGGCTCGATGTCATTCAGCATCTGGTGGTCGATGCGGTCGATAACCGGGCGCAGGACCTGCTTGAGCAGCTTGAAGTCCAGCAACAGGCCGGCCTCGTCGAGCTCGGCGCCGGCCAGCGTGACGCGGACCTTGTAGTTGTGCCCGTGCGGATTCTCGCACTTGCCTTTGTAGTTGCGCAGATAGTGGCCGGAGGAGAATTCCGCCTCCACGGTAACCTCAAACATTTGCGTTGGCTCGTTCCTGTGCAGGGGAAGGCTCTGCACTCCCCTATTCTAATTAGGCGGGGATGCCTATAGCTCGCGATTCCCGCGCCGCCTTTTTCTTGCCGCTTGGCGCACTTCCTCGCTGCGCCGGTCTACCTGCTCAAAGAGATTGCTCAAAACACCGATGAAAGCCGCAACAAGCGCGGCGAGCAGCAGAAACAGCGCCATCGTCCGCCACAGCGTGCCATTGGCCGGCAAGCCGGGCTGAAAACTCGATGGCACCAGCGCCATGCCTCCCGAGACAAGGGCAAAGAATCCGAGCGTGGCGGCGAGGATGTAGAAGTTGCGTGACATGCGCGTGAGTTGGCGAGCGATGCGATCGCCTGCTGCGATTCTACGGCCAGCCCCGCCAGGCGGAAAGCTCCGCCGATTCGAGCACGGCCACTCCTGCCTCGGCAAACTGCGCTTCGATCGCGGCGACGGAATCGCCCAGGCCGATGGCCCGGCAGGCGTCGCGCAGAACAAAGGCCGGCAGGCCAAGCCGGCGCGCGTCGAGCGCGGAATATCCGACGCAATAGTCGTACGCCAGGCCGGCAAGAAACACCCGCCTCAGGCCCATCTCTCGCAAATAGCCGCCCAGTCCCGTCGCCGTGGCGTGGTCGTTCTCAAAAAAAGCCGAATATGAATCCACCTCAGGCCGAAAACCTTTGCGCAGAATCAGCTCGGCTTGCGGCAGGTCGAGTGCAGGATGAAACTCCGACCCGTGGCTGCCTTGAACGCAATGCGGCGGCCACAGTGTCTGGATGCCGTAGGCAAGCTCTGATAGACTCGAACGGCTTTTTGCCAGGGTGGGATGAGGCAAAGGAAGTGTGGTTGGATGGGTGCCAGTCCTGAGTGAGAACGATGTGCTCGAATCGTGGTGCGATGCGAAGGATGGGCGCAATCACCTCGTCCCCGCGCGGAACAGCCAGCGCGCCTCCGGGGCAGAAGTCGTTTTGCACGTCGATGACCAGCAGTACGTCGTGCGCATCGGTTTGCATGGGAGATCCCGGCACGCAAAGATTGACTTCGCGTCAATTCCAATTATTCCAGAAGCGCTTCCATGCCGAGGCTCGGAGCCTGTGGGCGAATTCGGAGGCCAACAGTTCCGAATCGGGAACAAAATCGGCCCTCTCAGGCAGATCTTCGCCAAAGCTGAGGCCGTGTCGTGTGAACCCGTGACCCTCAAGCCGCGCGTAAGACGCTGTAAGACGCGAGTCAGCCGCCTGTAATACGGCGTGAGACGGAATGAGACATGAAGCGAAAATCAGAGGTCATCGATCAGTTAGAAAACCTAAGGCGGCAACTGACGCCGGCGCGGAGCAGGCGCACGGTTTTCCTTGACAATCAATAACCAAGTGGTTATGGTTTTTTATATGCCGGACGCGGCGGACAATCTCTTCAGGGCCCTCGCCGATCCCACTCGCCGGGCCATCTACGAGCGGCTCACCCGCGACGGCGAGCAGACCGTTCACGCTTTGACGGCGCGCGCGGGTGTGTCTCAGCCCATGGTTTCGAAGCACCTCTCCGCTCTGAAGCGGGCCCAGCTGGTTCGCCACCGCCGCGAGGGGCGCGAGACCCATTACAGCGCACAGCCGCGAGCGCTGGCGCCGCTGGCAGACTGGATCGGCCACTATGGCGCCTTCTGGCAAAGCAAATTCGATGACCTCGAAGAAGTTCTGAAAAGGCTCGAAGACGTTCATGAAAGGACCGAAAAATGACGACGCCTGAACCTCCTGCCCGTTCCGTCATCGTGGAAAGAGAATTCCCTCACCCCCTGGAGAAAGTGTGGCGGGCGCTCACCGAGAGATCTTTAATTGAGCAATGGCTGATGAAGAATGACTTTCAGCCGGTTGCCGGCCATGCTTTCACCCTACGCGCGGACCCGGCGCCCAACTGGAACGGCGTCATCGAATGTCAGGTTATTGCTGTGGAACCGTGCAAGACCCTTTTTTACGCCTGGGGCGCTTTAGGGCTCGATAGCATCGTCACATTCACGCTGACGCCGACCGATGCGGGAACTCATCTGCGCATGGAGCAGGCCGGCTTCCGTTCCAGCCAGGAGCAAGCATACAAGGGCGCGCACTATGGCTGGCAGAAGTTCATGGGCAGTCTGGAACGAGTTGTCGCCGGGCTCGAGTAACGCAGGCTGGCGCAGCGAAGGATTGGAGAAAGCATGAAACCTAATAATCTTCCAAACGGCGAGACCGCTTCAGCGAACATCGCCAAGCGGATCAAGGAGCTTGGCGACTGGCGCGGGAAAACCCTCGCAGCTCTCCGTCAGCTCATCCACGATGCAGACCCGGGCATCGAGGAGGAGTGGAAATGGGCAAAGCCAACGAACCCCGGCACGCCTGTCTGGTCCCATGATGGCATCGTCTGCACAGGGGAAACGTACAAGCAGGTCGTGAAGCTCACCTTCGCTCGCGGAGCCTCCATCCCTGACCCGAAGAAGCTCTTCAATTCCAGCCTGGAAGGAAGCACGCGGCGCGCGATCGACCTCCGCGAAGGGGATGCGATCGACGAAGCTGCCTTCAAGCAACTCATCCGCGCCGCGGTTGCCGCCAACTCCGCGGCGCGCGCTCAACGAGGGGCAAAGAAGAAGTGAGCCCGGCTCGCGAGCCTATTGTCAACTTCCCGAATGGCGGCGCTGGAAGTCAGCTCCTGTCAGATCGAGAAGTGAGCAGCAGCGCACACCGGGGTTTGCGTGGACAACCGGGGTCGCAGCAAATGGGAGTCCTGTCCTTGAAATTCGCTGAATGAATACGCTACCGTCGTGAGCGGAGTCCCCCGGCGAACGGAGTCCAAGGGCCTGCAGTTTACCCCCTACCTGGCCGGGCAAACCTCTAAGACTGAGAATCGATGAAGCCGGAGCCGCTTCAGGCGGCCGATGCCCGGACTTGACAGAATTCCGGTTCCTATATTTAATTCATTCATTAGTTAATTTATGAGCATGAGAGCGCAACGCAAATCCGCACGGAGGCCGGGACGGCCGGCGGCAAGCCCGGGGCTCGATGCGCGCGAGCGATTGCTCGATGCGGCAACCGAGCTTTTTGCCAAGCTGGGGGTGGCGGCTACGACCTTCGTCATGATCGCCAAGCGGGCGCAACTGACTCCGGCGATGCTGCACTACTACTTCCGCGACCGGGACCAACTGCTGGATGCGGTGGTGGAGGAGCGCCTGGCTCCGCTGATCGCGTCGGTGTGGGGCCCGGTGGCAGTGGGAGAGACTCCCGCGGAACTCGTGCGCGGAATTGTGGAGCGCATGATGGCCGGCATTGAGCGCATGCCGTGGGTGCCGTCGACGTGGATGCGCGAGGTGCTGAACGAGGGCGGGCTGCTGCGCAGCAGAGTGCTTCGCCATCTCCCATTTGCAAGGATCGGGGTTCTGAGCCAGAGCCTGGCGAAGGCCCAAGCTACGTGCGCGGCAAATACCGAGATCGATCCGAAACTGATTGTGTTCTCGCTGATCGGCCTCGTAATGATGCACATGGCAACGATCAATTTGTGGGCTGAGGTCTTCCGGCACAAAGCTCCTGGGCACAATGTGGTGTGCCGGCACATCACAGGGCTGCTGCTCGGCGGCATTCAGCCGGGCCGGCCGATGAAACGCAATGCAGGATCGAGGCGTAAATAAGTTTGGAGGGGAAGATGCGGATTCTCCGGGAAAGAACACTGCCGGGCGCGGTTGCTGCGGCGGCCCTAGTTTTGGTTGCCGGCTGCGCCCAAAAGCCGACGAACACCTACCAGGGATACATCGAAGGCAAGTTTGTTTATGTTGCTTCGCCGCAGAGCGGAAGACTGGAGCGCGTGAACGTGGCGCGCGGCGAGACGGTGAGTGCCGGCGATGCGCTGTTTGCACTGGACGATGAGCCTGAGGCCTCGGAGCAACGCACGGCCGCGCAGGTGCTGCGCAGCTCTGAAGCGCGACTCAGCGACCTGGAGACCGGCAAGCGCCCGGCGGAGGTTGATGTGACGCGCGCCCAGCTGATACAGGCGGTTGCGGGAAAAAAGCAGGCAGATGAGATTTTGGCCAGCGATGAGGCGCAGTTCAAGGCGGGAGGAATTGCGCAGACGGAGCTTATCAACGCGCAGGCGGCGGCTGAGACGGCCGCGGCAAAAGTGAGTGAGTTGGAAGCCGATCTGGCAGTGGACGCGCTGCCCGCGCGGGAGCAGCAGATCAAGGCGCAGCGGAACCAAGTGGCGGCGGACCGCGCTTCGCTGGCCGATGCGGAGTGGCGGCTCGAGCAGAAGCGGATCGCCTCACCGCGCAACGGTCTGGTGTTCGACACGCTCTACCGGCAAGGCGAGTGGGTAGCGGCGGGAAATCCAGTGGTGCAGCTGCTTCCGCCGGAGAACATGGAGATCCGATTCTTTGTTCCGGAGACAGTTGTAGGCAGCTTGCGCACCGGGGAAAGCGTTCGGCGTGGCGTGCGATGGGTGCGCAAGCCAGGTGACGGCGAAGATCACCTTTGTATCGCCGCAAAGCGAGTACACGCCGCCAGTGATCTATAGCAACGAGAATCGCTCCAAGCTGGTGTTCATGGTGATTGCGAGTCCGCCGCCGGAGACCGCTGCCACTCTGCACCCCGGCCAGCCGGTGGAGGTCGCAATTCCATGACCCCTGCCGCGGAGTTCGACTACGCCATCGACGTTGAAAAACTGAACAAGCACTTCGACGGCAAGCACGTGGTGAAGGATGTTTCGCTGCGCGTGCGGCGCGGCGAGATCTTCGGATTTCTCGGACCCAATGGAAGCGGCAAGACAACCACAATCCGGATGATGTGCGGCCTGCTCAAGCCGGATTCGGGTTCCGGCACGTGCCTGGGCCACGACATTCGGCGGGAAAGCACTGAGATCAAACGAAACGTGGGCTACATGACACAGCGGTTCTCCTTCTGGGAGGACCTGACGATCGCCGAGAATCTCGACTTTGTCGCCAGGATGTATCAAATTCGCGATCGTCGACGAGCGATTCAGGATTCGCTTGCGGCGCTTGGGTTGAGCGCGCGCGCGAAGCAGCTTGCGGGCGAACTTTCCGGGGGCTGGAAGCAGCGCCTGGCACTGGCAGCCTGTATGCTGCACGGGCCACAACTGCTGCTCCTCGACGAGCCGACCGCAGGCGTCGATCCGCGCGCGCGGCGCGATTTCTGGGATGAGATTCAGTCGCTCGCTGCCTCGGGCATCTCCGTTCTTGTTAGCACGCACTACATGGATGAGGCGGTGCGATGCCACAAGCTGGCTTACATCTCCGCGGGAACTCTGCTGGCGCAAGGCACCGCCGAGGAGATCATCCAGAACCAGCGCCTGAGTACCTGGGCCATTCACGGAGACCACCTGGCGGAGCTGCAGGCTGAGCTGCGCAAAAAAGACGCGGTGAAACAGACGGTGACGTTTGGAGACGTGCTGCACGTGAGCGGCACTGACGACGCACTGCTCAGCGACAAATTCGAGCTGCGGTTGGGCGTCAGCGGCAGGCGCGTCGAGCAGATCGAGACGGACCTCGAAGACGTCTTCATCTATCTGATGACGCAAACGGCACATCGCAGGAGGCAACGCGTGAATGGCAGCCAGCGATTTTCGGCCGTGCGGTGGTGGAGTATCGTGCTCAAGGAGTTCACGCAACTGAAGCGTGACCGGCTGACCTTCGCCATGATCGTGGGCATTCCCATCCTGCAAATGGCCCTTTTCGGATATGCCATCAACACGAATCCGAAGCATCTTGACACGGGTATCATCAGCGCTGATGACAGCAACGTGACGCGCAGCTTCATTGAGGCGATGCAGAATTCGTCCTACTTCAGGATTGTGGGGCGTTTGCCTAACGAAGAAGCCGGCCGCGAGGCGCTGGCGCGGGGCCAGCTTCTCTTCGTCGTCAACATCCCCGCCGGCTTCACGCGCCAGCTTCTGCGCCGTGAGCACCCGTCAATTCTGATTGAGGCGGACGCCACTGACCCGACGGCGACGGAAAGCGCGCTGGCCGCCGTGAACGGCATCACGCAATCGGTCATCCAGCGCGAACTTACCGGTCCGCTTGCTTCGCTTCAAGGCGGCTCCGCCCCCTTCGACGTGAGCATGCACCAGCTTTACAACCCCGATGAAATCACCCAGTACAACGTTGTGCCCGGACTGATGGGGGTCATCCTCACGCTGACCATGGTAATGATGACCGGTCTTGCCATTACCCGCGAGCGTGAGCGCGGCACAATGGAAAATCTCCTCGCCATGCCCTCCACTCCCCTCGAAGTTATGAGCGGCAAGCTCATCCCCTACATCGGCATCGGCCTCATCCAAGCATCCATTATTCTTCTCGCCGCGCGCTACGTGTTTCAGGTGCCGTTCTTCGGCAATATCTGCGCGGTTTATCTTTCCGCTCTACTTTTCATTGCCGCCAATCTCACCGTCGGCATCACCCTCTCGTCACTGGCGCGCAATCAGCTTCAGGCCGTGCAGCTGGCCGTTTTCTACTTTCTACCCAACATCCTCCTCTCTGGATTCATGTTCCCCTTCAAAGGCATGCCTGCGTGGGCGCAGGCCGTCGGCAACGTTCTGCCGCTCACTTATTTCAACCGGCTCATCCGCGGCATCCTGCTCAAGGGCAACGGCTGGGCGGATTCGTGGCCCAGCGTGTGGCCCATGGCGGTATTCACAGCGGTACTGATGGGCGTTGCGGTGGCCACATACCGCAGGACTCTGGACTAAGGAAGGCGAAGCCATGCAAAGATCGGCTGATTCGAAGCGGATGGCGGGAGCGGTCGTGTTTGCGGCGATGGCGGCAATCGCGGGCTGCACTGTGGGGCCTCGGTATCGCGCGCCTGCGCCTCCGGCGGTGACCGCTTACACACCCCAGCCGCTGCCGGCGGAGACGGCCAGCAGCGCAGGCGTAGGCGGTGGTGCGCAGCGGTTCAGTGAAACTGCGATTCCGGAGCAGTGGTGGACGGTATTCCACTCCGCCGAACTGGACGGCATGGTGAAGCAGGCGCTCGCAAACAGCCCCACGCTCGAGCAGGCCACGGCACGGCTGAAGGAGGCGCAAGAGGACGTAAGCGCCCGGACAGGCGCGACCAAGTATCCCACGGTGTCGGGCAATGCCTCGGTTACCGAGGAGCAACTAAATCTGGCGGCGTTTGGTATTCCCTTCCCTAACCCGTCCCCGTTCACGCTGCTGAATGGATCCGTGGCCGTGTCGTACGCGCTGGATGTGTTCGGAGCGAACCGGAGAGCAATTGAAGGGCTGCGGGCGCAGCGGGACTACGAGGCGTGGCAACTGGAGGGCGCGCGGCTGATGCTGGCGGGGAACGTGGTTGCCGCGGCGATCCGGCAGGCGCAATTGCGCTCCGAGATTGAGATTACGCGGCAACTGCTGGCGGTGGAGCGCAAGCAACTGCGGATTGCAGAGGAGCGTGAACGCGCCGGCGGCATCTCCGGCGCCGACGTGCGCAGCCAGCGTACGCAGGTGGCCGAGACGGAGGCGGCGATTCCGCCGCTGGAATTGCAGTTGGATTCGATTAACGATCAATTAGCGGTATTGATGGGGTTAAGCCCAGCGGAGGCGCAGGTTGCGCAGATCTCGCTTGACGAGTTACATCTGCCTGAGGAGTTGCCGTTGACGGTGCCGTCGGAGCTGGTGCGGCAGCGACCGGACATTCGGGCGGCGGAGGCGCTGCTGCACGAGGCGAGCGCGAACGTGGGCGTGGCGACAGCGAACCAGTTTCCGCAGATTGTGCTGACTGGCGGCGGAGGCGGCCTTGGAACGCGATTCGACAACGGCGGAGATGTGTGGAATGTGGGCGCGTCGCTGGCAGCGCCGATCTTCAACGGCGGAGCGCTCGAGGCAGAGAAGCGCAAGGCGCGGGACGCGTACGACGAGTCGGCCAGCGTATACCGGCAGACGGTGCTCGAAAGCTTTCGCGAGGTGGCTGACGCGTTGTACGCAATCGAGCGCGATGCGGAGACGTTGCGGGCGCGAGCGGATGCAGCCGGCGAGGCGGAGAGCTTATACGCGATCGCCGCAAATCGGTTCCAGGCCGGAGGGGTCAGCGAGACGAGTTTGCTGGATGCCGAGCGGCAACAGTTGCAGACGTCTCTGGACCGATCGAATGCCGCGGCCAGCCGTTTTGTGGACTCGGCGACGCTGGTTCAGGCTCTGGGCGGAGGAATGGCGGAGCAAGCGGGGTCAGGGAACAAGGCACAAAGGGCACGGGGTGCAGGAGCCATGAATTAGAACCAGTCAGGGAGCCGGGAAGCCGGCGACGACAGGCTGGGACGGTCGACTTTTTTACGGCAATTCATGAATTGTTCTTGCAATTCGCTGCAAGGTCTATAAGAATCCGAACTACCAAGTTCCAGGCGTATTTCAGGGGTGGGAGTTCCTGGGGCGAGGGATTTCCCCAAGCGAATAGACAAAGACTGCGGTTTGGCATGCGGCTCACACGCCGAGCGGTTGGTCGTGCATGACTGCGCGAAGGAGGTTTTGATGGCGACAATTGGGTGGCAAACGTGGAATAGCGGTCCTTTCAGCATCGAGCGCAAGCAGGGCAATGCGCCGGGCACGGTAGTTCTGCGGCTCAGCGGACCCTTTACGACGCGGGACGTGTACACCTCGCTGCCGCCTACGGCGCTCAAGAACATTCTCGAAATGGAATCGGCGCCGGGCGGAGAACCAACGGCAAAGCACATTCTGGACCTGAGCAGCTGCCCGTATATGGATTCCTCCGGAGTGGGCATGGTGGCGATGCATTTTGTCCACTGCAGGCGTAAAGGCATCAAGATGGTTGCCGTGAACCCGAGCGCACGCGTGCGTGAAGTGCTGAAGATCACGAAGATGGACTCGATTATTCCCATGGCGGCGACGATGGAGGAGGCGGAGGCGGCGTAAAAGCAGCGAGTCAGCGAACCGGCGAAAAGCAGTCGCGGAGCCCTCGGCACTGTATGGCGCAGAATCGGGGCGCCAATTGCGCGCCAAGCCTGCCTCGGGATGGCAGTGATGCGATGGAGATGCTGACCCGAGCATTCCCCTCCTCAAGACCTCAACGGGGGCGGTGGGATAGAATGGAAAGGGGAGCCTAGGAACCCGATCATTTCTTAATTTCTCCGCTTCCTCGCGACTCGCGGCCCACCCGAAGGCTGATTTCCCAGACTTTGAGAGCGATGGAACAAGCAGCCTGCAGGCAGGCCAGGCATTTCTAAATCAGCGTCGTGAAGGACCTCAGAGGCACAAAGGGCTGAAAACGCACGGCCCGCTTGAAACTCACGGCATCGATTGGAGTGGCGCGGTTCAAAAGGACCGTCTTTCTTCGTCTGCCCACCAAGGAGCTCAAAAAATGAAAAATCCGGCACCAGTACACGGCAAGTACTTCCTCAGATCGTTGCATCAGGAGATCGATCTTTACGATCGCAAGCTGGCCTATCTGGCGAACTACCAGGTGTTCGCCTCGGCAGAAGAACGAGCCGAAGCTGAGAAGAAGCTGCTGACGAAACGGGCGGCCTTGGCGAACGTGGCCAAAGAGATGGCGGCCGAAGGCATTGAATTCAACCCGAGCGAGCTTCCCAGGTCGTTCCGGGCCGAGGCGGAACACGCATAGACTTCGGCCTCGATGGATCGCTACGCCGCTCCGGCTATTTCGACGCAGGACCGTTATGGTTCGTGCTGTATCAGGTCTCAGGAACGAGACCTGGGGGCACTCCTGAAATTGGGATTGTACCGCCGGTGAGCCGATTATCTGTAGGCCTGCTCATCGGACCAGGCACCGATAATCGGGAGCTTGAAGCGCTTGCCGTTCGCCGCGCTGATGACACACCAGAGCCATAACAGGAAAACGGCCAGCGCCGCGAGACACACCAGAGCCACCAAAACACGAGGCCCGAGAAACTTGATGAATGGCAGAAAGTAGACCAAGGCGTATCCGAAGAAGATGGTAAAAACATTGAATAAGAGCGACTGCCAAGCGTGGAATCGAACATAGGGCCGCTTATTGTAGCGTCGAATAGCCAGAAAGAAGACCGCCACGACGGGGGTGAAGTAGGCGATTGCACCAATAGCACTGTCAGAGAGGCCAGTTTCTTTGGGATTGGACATCTTCCCTCCTTTTTAGGATCTGGAGAGGGCAATCGGTGCAAATTGTACACGCTGGGCCAGTTCGTTTCATTCCTTCCATCTCTAAAACCGGGCAAACCAGTACGGACAGTCTAGGAACCAGCCACAGGATAAATGAACCGAGGGATAAAGGGCCAAAGCAGGCTCAATACCGAGGTTGCGCCCGCACGGCGGACGATTCCGGCTCCGATGAGAAGATGTAGGCCTGGCGGAGCGCACGGGATAGGCGGCGGGGCTATGGGACGGTGGGTCTACGAGGTTGCGAAGAAGGACTCGACATCGGTGATGCTTTGCGTCATGCGGTACGGCGGGAGGGATTGCAGGAAGATCTGGCCGTAGCGCTGGGAGCGGATTCGGGGATCGAGGAGGACGAGGACGCCGCGGTCTTCAAGCGAGCGGATGAGGCGGCCGAAGCCCTGCTTGAGGGTGAGGACAGCTTCGGGGACCTGGTAGTCGAAGAAGGGCCGGCCGCCGGATTCTTCGATGGCGCGCATACGGGCCTGGACGACGGGGTCCGATGGGACGGCGAAGGGCAGGCGATCGATAATCACGCAACTGAGGGCTTCGCCCTGCACGTCGACGCCCTGCCAGAAGCTGGAGGTGCCGAAGAGGACGGCGTTGGGGGTGGCGCGGAATTCTTCGAGGAGGGCTTTGCGCGGAGCGGTGCCGTGCAAAAGGATGGGGAAATCGAGGACGGGCAGGAGGCGCTCGTAGAGGGCGCGCATCTGTGAGTAGCTGGTGAACAGACAAAAAGCGCGGCCGCGGGTGATCGAGAGGACGCGCTCGATGGTGGCAGCGGCGGCAGCGGGAAATTCGGGGTCCCGGGGGTCGGGCATGTTGGGCGGTAGATAGAGGAGGGCCTGCTGGTCGTAGCGAAAGTGAGAGGGGACGACGAGCTCGCGGGATTCGTTGAGGCCGAGACGGCGGCGCAGGTGCTCGAAGCCGCCCTGGACGGTGAGCGTGGCTGAGGTAAGGACAACGGTGGGCACGCGGTCGAAGACGAGCTCGCGCAGGAGGTCGGAGACGTCGATAGGCGTGGCTTGAAGAAATGTGGTGGTACTGCGTGCGGCGCCGCTGCGGGCACTCCGTGCCTCTTGGCCTTTGGACGAATTCGGCGCTAAGCCTCGACGCTCGAGCCAGAAGACCATGTTGGAGGCGGTGGATTCGAGCATGAACTCGAGGTCGGAGCGGAGGCCGGCGGCGCGGGTCCGGAGACCGTTCGCTTCGTCGACGCCGGTGAGACGGTCCATTTCGGATTCGAGGAGTTTAAGGGTGGAGCGAACACCGAGGTAGAGATCGCCTGAGGACTCAAGGAATTCTTCGCGGTTGGCGAAGGGATGGCGGCCGTCGCCGTCCATGGGCAGGGCGGCGAAGAAGAGGCGGGCGCGCTCGCGGAGCTGTTGAGTGAGGGCAGGGATGGGGCTGGAGCCGGCCTTGCCGCGAAGGAGCACGTCAGCGTCACGGGCGAAGTCCTCGAAGCGAAGGTTGGAGAGCGAGCGGCCGAAGTATTGCGAGGCGACCTCTTCGAGCTCATGGGCCTCGTCGAAGACAACAGCAGCGGATTCGGGGAGGATGCCGGCGTCGGGCGCGGCTGCTGCCATTTCGCGGACGGCTGCATCGGCGAAGAAGAGGTGGTGATTGACGATTACGATGTCGGCTTCAAGTGCGCGGCGGCGCATCTCGGTGATGAAGCAGCGGCGGTAGTCGGGGCAAGTGCTGCCGAGGCAAGCTTCGGAGCGGGCGTCGAGCTTGTGCCAGAGGACGCTGGACTCGGGGAGGGCGGAAAGCTCGGCGCGGTCGCCGGTTTCGGTGATCTGCTCCCACTCGGCGATCTGCCGGTATTCGTCGATCTCGTCGAGCCCCGAGAGTACGGGCTGGTCGCGGAGCGCGAAGAGTTTTCGGCGGCAAAGGTAGTTGGCACGGCCCTTCATGTAGCAGACGTGGAGAGGGCCGAGAAGAGATTCAAGGAAGGGAACGTCGCGGAAGTAGAGCTGGTCCTGGAGGGCCTTGGTGCCAGTGGAGACGATGATGCGCTGGCCGGTGCGCAGAGCAGGCAGAAGATAGGCGAGGGTTTTGCCGGTGCCGGTGCCGGCTTCGACGATGAGGTGCCGGTGCTCGGCGAGCGCGCGCTCGACGGCCTTGGCCATTTCGTACTGGCCGGGGCGGACTTCGTAGGGGAGTGGGGAGTGGGCGAGAATGCCGCCGGGCGAGAAGAACTCGTGGAGAGTGGGGAGGGTGCGGGTTGAGGTGTCGGAGGAGGACATGGAGGGTGCAGCTCTCATGATAGAGAAACAGGGGCTGGAAAACAGGGACCAGGGATTAGAACGGCCGGACTACGGGGATTAGCGGAGTTGGCGGAGTTCGGGCGGATGGATGCGGCCGCTGCGCGAGGGCAGCGGCAGGCGCTGGGATGAGGGCCAGGTCAGGCGGGGGATTCGGCGGTGGTGGGATCGATGACGCAGCGGACCTGCGCCACGCTATTGGCCGGGAAGCCTCCCTGGCGCGCGTGCTCGCGGACGACCTCCTCGTTGGGCGCGATGTAGACGCAGTAGATTTTGTTGTCGGTGACGTAGCTCTGGAGCCATTGAATCTGCGGGCCGAGATTACGGAGCACCGAGCAAGACTTTTGCGAGATGGCCTGGATTTGTTCGGGCGAAAGGGACCCGACTCCTGGCACTTCACGCTCAATGACGAATTTTGGCATTGGGGCGACCTCCTTTGCGGTCGGGGAATTGGCATAGTTTAACTGAGAACCAGGCGAGTTGTGGGAAAGGATTTGCACAAGACCCATAAGATAAGAAGGGCTGCCGAACGAAGGGGCGTGACGACACCAGGGCAGCAGACGAGCGTGCGCCGGGAACGGCTGGTTACAAGCAAGGGAGACGAGATTTGCCGACGTATCGAAGATCGGTTGTGCCCGCGCGGGCGGGGACCGCAGCACTTCCTGTGGTGGCGATTGTGGGGCGTCCCAATGTGGGCAAAAGCACGCTCTTCAACCGGCTGACGGGAAGCCGCCGGTCGATTGTAGGCGACGAGCCTGGGATTACGCGCGACCGCATTTATGGCGAATGCGAGTGGGCAGGGCGGCGATACAGGGTGGTGGATACGGGCGGGATTGTGCCCGACGATCCGGAGCTGATCCCAGTGGAGATTTTCGCTCAGGCGCGGGTAGCACTGAAAGAAGCGGACGCACTGGTGATGGTAGTGGATGCGCGGACGGAGTTGGCGCGGACGGACTACGATTTGGCGCGGCTGCTCGAGCGCGGAGGCAAGCCGCTGTTTCTGGCGGTGAACAAGGTGGAGAGTGAGGCGCTGGCGGCCGAGGCGGAGAACTTTCGCCGGCTGGGCATTCGCGATGTGTTTGCGGTGAGCTCGGAGCACGGGCAGGGTGTGGGCGAGTTGCTGGACGCGATTGCGGAGGCGGTGCCGGAGCGCGACGAAGGGGTATCCCACCCTAACCCTCCGTCGGGGCGGACGGTTAGGATGGGGCACCCAGCCGAAGGCGAACCGGGTGAAGAAAAGCCCAAAAAGAAGATTCGCACGCATGGGGAGTTTGAGCAGCGCGAGACGTCGGTGGCGATTATCGGGCGCCCGAATGTGGGCAAGAGCACGCTGCTGAACGCTCTGACGGGGACAACGAGGGCGATCGTGTCGCCGATTGCGGGAACAACGCGCGACGCCGTGGACGAGGTGGTGGAGTTCGAGGGCCAGGCGCTGCGGTTTGTGGATACGGCGGGGATCCGGCGCAAGGGCAAAACGAAGCTGATGGCGGAGAAGCTGAGCGTGGTAATGGCGCGGCGGCATCTGGAGGCTGCGGACGTGGCGCTGCTGGTGATGGACGCGACCGAAGGCGTGACGGCGAGCGATGCGACCATCGGAGGGTATGCGCATGAGAGCGGGCGCAGCGTGATTCTCGTAGTGAATAAGTGGGACTTGGTGACCACGGCACGAACGGACGGGAAGCCCGCGGCGGACCGGACGATATTCGAGCGGCAACTGCGCGCAGCGCTCAAATATCTGGATTATGCGCCGGTGATTTTTCTTTCGGCGCTCGAAGGGACCGCTCCAGAGAGAAAAGGCATGGCGCGCGTGCTGCGCGAGGTAGTTGCCGTGGCCAAGGAGCGGCGGAAGCGCGTGTCGACGGGACAGATGAACCGGTTTCTGGAGCGGATCGATTTTCAGCGGGCGCCGGTGCCGATGGCGAAGCGCGTGCGGATCTACTATATGACGCAGGCCGCGGTAGCCCCGCCAACCTTTGTGCTGTTTACCGATCGCGCGGTAAAACTGCACTTTGCCTTTGAGCGGTTTCTGGAGAATCAAATACGGGAGGCGTTCGGATTCAAGGGCACGCCGATCTGGTTCAAGGTGAAAGCGCGCGGCGCAGGGAACAGGGATCAGGGAACAGGGATCAGGAGCTAGCGGGGTTGGCGGATTCTGTGGAGCTGGCCGAGTCAGGATGTCGTACACGGAGGCACGAAAGTAAAATAGGACTATTCCAATGCTTGGATTCCCTGTAAGAGGTCAATTCAGATGCAGTATTTGAACCGTGAAGTACTGGAGAGTTTGTCTGCGGAGAGTTTTCAGAAGGCGCAGCCGTATCCCTACGCGCATATTAATCACTCGCTGACCGCGGAGGGGTATGCGCGGCTGCGCGAGACGCTGCCGGACGTGGAGAATTTCGATAAGCACGTGGGCATGAAACGCGGGCACGGGCAGGCCGCGCACAACCGGTACATGCTGCACTACCGAGCGGGCCTCGAGCTGCCTGCGCCGTGGCGCGAGTTTATGGACGAGCTGCGCGGCGAGTATTACCAGCAGTTTTTGCGCAGGCTGCTAGGGGCGCGGACGTACATTCCCACGTTCTCGTGGCACTACGCGTGGGCGGGATGCGATGTGTCTCCGCACTGCGACGCGGCACGCAAGCGGGCGACGCACATCTTCCACTTCAACGACGAAAACGATTGGAACCAGGCATGGGGCGGCGAGACGCTGATTCTCGCGAGCGCGAGGCCGATTCCAACGCACTCAGCGCCGACGTTTGACGAGCTGACGGTGGCTGCGGGGCATGGACCGGCAGGGAACGGGAGCCTGCTGTTCCAGCGCACGCCGCACTCGTGGCATGGGATGAAGCCTCTGAAGTGCCCGCCGGAGAAATTGCGTCAGATTTTCTCGGTGACCCTCAATATTCCAACGGCACAAGTGTGGTGGCGGAGGATTCGGGGGAAGGATCCGGACGGGTTCCGGCTGAAGGCGGCGTAAAGAGACAGGGTTAGGTTTCAGGGATCAGGGGTCGGTACCCTTTGTGCGAGAGCGTCGCGCATTGCTATCCCAGGCTCAGAATCGAGACCTGGGGCACCCGGCAATTCCATTTCAATAAAAGACAACCACAGATCCTTCGACTGCGCGGACCGCACGCTGTGCGGCCCGCTCCGCTCAAGGATGACACTGCCTGGGGCAGCTTCTGATTGTTCACTGCGGCACGCCAGTGGGTTGGGTTGACGAACTGGAGCTGCCGGCGCCGCTGAGTTTGAGGATGTGGATGCTGGCTTCGGTTTCGGGGACAGTGCCGTCGTTGGCCTGAACCTGAGTGGGCTTGCCCTGGATGAGGATGCGCTGGGTAGCTTTGCCGCGGGCGGGAACCAGGACGCGCTGGGTGACGGAGGTGTCAGCGTTACTGATGGTGACGGGAATTTCGGCGGCGGCGTAGCCGGAGTTGGAAAGATTGACGGCGACCAGCCAACTGTCGCCCTCAGTGGGCACGGGGAAGACGCTATCGATGGAAATATCGGGCAGGCCCTTGTCGTTGTCGACCCAATCGGAAAAGAACCAGGAGAGATTGCGGCGGAGCCCGGCCTGTTCGAGGAGCTTCTCGAAGTAGGCGGAGCCGGCGGTTGGCCCGAGCCCGCGTGCTGCATCAGCAGCGGGATCGTAGGCGCGGAATGCGGCGGAGAGTGCTGGGTCGCCGACGAGATCGCGGAGCATCCAGAAAACGTAAGTAGCCTTGGTTCGGTAGTAGATGGGCGCGATGGCCTGTGCGAGGGGCTGGCCGGAGCTTTCGCCGGGGCTGGCGGGCTCAGCAAGCGCCAGGGCGGTGCGATCGGCTTCGAGCGATTCGAGAGCTTTCTGGCGGCCGTCCTGTTTTTCGATCCAAAGAGTTCCCATAAAGTGAGCGACACCCTCAGAGAGCCACGCGCGTGGAGAGGACATCCAGGCGTGCGTGAGGGCATGAGCGAAGATGCCGTCAAGCTGCTCTGGCGTGGCCTGGCGAACAGCGGTGACGAGAAGCGAGCCGGTCTCGAAAGGCGCGTCCTCGGGGTCGGGCAGATCGAGGATAGTGAGCTGGGAGCGCGGCGTCTGGCCGAGCCATCCCTGAAGGAACGGGGTGACAAAGGCAGCGGCCGAGGCCCAGCCTTCCACGGCGGATTCGCCGGCAGGAAGGACGTAGATCGTGGTGTTGGCGGCCTGACGCGCCGCGCGGATGGCAAGGAAGAGGCTGGGAGCTTCAAAGCCAAGAGAGGTTTCGTCGAGGCTGGCGGTAGCGATGCCGGGAACTTCAGGGCCGGCAGCCGGCGGCTCAGTGAGAGTGAGCGGCACACGATGGCTGTTGACGAGTGCGACGGTGGGCGCCTGGCCTTGTGGAAATTCATCGGTGAGGCGAAGGCGGAAGCGCGCGCCAGCCATACGCAGTTTGTGCTCGCCCATCTCGTCGAAGACGCGAGCGCCGTCGCCAAGAATGGCGGGAACGCTGGAGACGGGATACCAGACGACGTTGCCGAAACCTCGCAAGCCGGTGAAATCAACTCCGATGGAATCCCAGTCGGTGTGGAGGGCGGCGTCGCTGGGCGTGCCGATGGTGATGAGACGCTGCGCGGACTGCGGGATGACGCCGGAGTAGGTGACGTCGAGCTGGAGAGTTGAACCGGGAGCGAGCGGGCTGGTGAGAGGGACGGCGGCCTCGTGGAGCTGGCCGGTGTGATCCTCGTCAGAGTTTAGAGTGGCGACGGTGAAGCCGACGTCGCGTCCGGCGACGCGGATGTGTTCCCAGTCGAGCGAGGAGGAGATTTGCAAGGGGATATGGGCGAGGGGGGATTTGCCGTCGTTGCGCACGGTGAGAAGGGCGCGGACGGCGATTTGCTGCGCGGCGGGGCGGAGATGAACTTCGAGGTCGAGAGCGGTAAAGGTGACGGCTTGGCGCTCGGCATCGGTGGCGATAGGAGCTGTGACCGCTTGGCCGGCAGTTTGAGATGCGGTGGGGCCAGCGGTGGTGGATTGGCTGGTGTTGTCAATGGAGCGGGAGAAGATGACCGTGCCGTGGGGCTGTTGATCCTGTGGGACGGGAGGGGTTTGTGCGGATGCCGGGAGGGCGATGAGACAGAACGCGGCGACGGCAAAAACACATGCAGCGCGCGGGTTGCCGAGAAGGCGGAGCTTCATGAACCGAGGCCTTTCAGCCCGCTGTGTGGGGCAGCCTTTTGGACGAGTGATGTGGGTGAATCGCCAGCGCGGCGCTGGCGAGCAGCCTCGAAAAGGACGACCGCGCCGGCGGTGGAGACGTTGAGCGAGCTGACACCGCCAGACATGGGAATACGCAGGAGATGGTCGCAGGTGCGCCGGACCAGATCGTGCAGGCCCGCGCCTTCGCTGCCAAGAACGATGACGAGATCGCCGGTGAAATCGAATTCGACATAGGGGATTGCGCCACGTTCGTCAAGGCCGACGATCCATAGGTTGTGCCGCTTGAGATCCTCAAGGGCACGGACAAGATTGACGACGCGGGCGATGCGGAGATGCTCGGCGGCGCCGGCGCTGGCTTTGACGGCTGCGGGGCTTAATGGGGCGGAGCGGCGCTCGGTAAGGAGGACGCTGTCGACGCCGGCGCCATCGGCAACGCGGAGAAGAGCGCCGAGGTTTTGCGGGTCCTCAACGCCGTCAAGGGCGAGAATGAGGCGGGCGGCGGAGCTGGAGGGCTCGGGCGCGAAGAGGTCTTCGATGGAGAGGAATTCCTGCGGGCGGACGAAGGCGATGACGCCCTGGTGGGCAGGGGTTTTGGCGGCGAGGGTAAGCTGCTCGCGAGTTTGCTCCAGGACGCGGACGCCGGATTGGCGGCATTGAAGGACGAGTTGAGCGAGGCGCTCGTCGCGTCGCCCGCGCGCGACGAGAACGTGGTCAAAGCGCCGCTTACCGGCCTTGAGGGCTTCCTCGACCGGATGCAGGCCGTAGAGAACTTCCATAAAGTAAGTTTAGTTTGCGTGAGCGCTGTGGGGACAACCTGGCGCTGGCGAAGCGCTTTCGTCTGACACTTGAGGACTGGTAAAGTCTTCCGGCGCCCGCGCTGAAAGTTCATAGCAGGCTCTAGACGAAGTTGCCGCCGGCGTGCTCGCGGAACTCTTCCATCCGGCGCTCAAGCTGGTGCATTTGCTGCTGAAGCTGCTTCATCTGCTCGTCGCTGAAGCTATTGCGAAACTCCTCCATTTGCCGGCGTAGCTGATCCATTTGTTGGGGATTGATTCTGAAGTCCTTCATGCTCTCGCGCAGTTTTTCAGCTTGCCGGCGGAGGGCATCGGCCTGAGCGCGCGCCTGAGCAGCGGCTGCGCCGGCCTCAGCTTCAGCCTGGGCGGAGAGTGCCTGCATCAAAGCCGAATCGATATCGGGCGTGATCTCAGCCAGGAGCGAGGCGTCATCCACCGGGAACAGATCCTCAAATTCGACGGCGCTACGATGCTTTGAGTCGACCTGGAGCGTGAGGGTTTGTTGTTTCCTGTCGCGCAGGATGGTGACCTGGACGGGCTTGCCCTCATTGGAGCGGAGAGCGCGCTCCCAGTCGGCGGAGGTGGTAATGGAATCGGAACCAACCTTGAGAATCACGTCGAAGGCCTTGAGGCCGGCGGCGGCAGCCTCGCTCTTGCGGGCTACCTGCTTGACCATGAGCCCCCCCGGCACACCAAGGTACTCAGACATCTGCGAAGTGAGCGGTTCAACCAGCGCGCCGACTTTGAGGGTGCTGGTGAAGATGAACATGTGGAAGCCACCGGGCATGGGCGCGTCACTGCCGAGGATGCCCATGGCGGGCAGCGGCGAAATCGGTTCGATGCCATCGACGTCGACGCCGATACGGTTCCAGATGTCGTGCTCCATTGCCTTGCGGTCGACCAACTGCACCGCCAGGGTTTGGATATTGCCGTCGCGGCTGATTTCGAGGCTGATTTTGCGGCCGGGCGGAATTTCGCGCAGCATACGGCGCAACTGCGTCGGCGTCCTCCACGTTCTGGCCATTGATGCCCAGAACAACATCATTGACCTTGAGCCCGATTTGACCGGCGGGCGCGTCGTGGTCGATCAGCGTAATGACCGCGCCGCGAACATCCTTGAGCCTGAGCGCCTGCGCCTTTTCGGCATCCACGTCGGTGACATCGACGCCAAGATAGCCGGGGGCGCCGGCGCCAACCAAGCAGCGGGCTGGTGTCCTCAAAGAATGGCGCCAGATCCTGGCCTGGGCACGGGCCGCGCGCGGCGCGAGCAACAGGCAAGCCGCGGCGGTAAGCCCCGCCAACGCAAGAGCTGGATGCGATTTACGATATGGCCTCGAAAGGTGATGCATGACGTTTTCTCCCCGCGTTATCGTGGTCCGGTCTGCGCACTTCTAAGACGGCGCATTCACCGGAAGGATTAGCAAGTTTATTTCATCTCCTGCGCTATTGAGTTTCCGGAACTTGACTCAAAACTTCCCGGGAAACGTTCCGGATCTGAGGACTCTGGTCAGAGTTGGAGACCGAATAGAGCACTTGGCGGACACTGGTATCGGCGTCAACGGGCTCCAGCAAACCAATGGCAGCGGTCCGAATGGCCGGATCGTTGTCGTTCAAAACCGCTTCAAGAACGGCGTCGCGGACGCGCACATCGTCGGCCACATAAGGCTCGAGACCTTCCAGCGCCTTCTGGCGCACCTTGGCGCTGCGGTCGTAGCGCAAGGCCACCATCAGCGCTTCGCGGATGCCGGAAGGCTGGCAACTGTGACCTGCGCGGCACTCGGCGGCAAGCAGCGCCACAGAGTCGTCGCGGACGCGCGGCGAGGACGCGTCTTCAGAAGCCAGCATAAGCAACTGGCGAATGGCCGGATCGTCGAGCGAACCCTCGATCTGCCGCGGAACAAGCTGGTTATAGCTGACGTCGACAATCTCGCTATTGGGCTGGCGCACGATGCCGGAGATACCGGCCACGTTGGCCAACTCGGGCACGACCGCGGCGGGCAGCGCCAGAGGCGCAGCGGGTGAGGCGGCTTGCGCCGCTGCAGCGGAGTGAGCGGCGCGGCCTTGCGCGAATTCATAGCCGCCCAGAACGCCGGCTCCGGCTCCGGCCACCAGCAAAAGCACCGCAGCGACAGGCGCGGCCTGCAGGCCGGCGAAGTTGTTCAAGATGCGCTGGCCCAAACGCTCATACCAGCGCTTGGGCGGCAGTGAGTCGAGAGCCTCGTCAAGGCGCAGGTGAGCGCGGGCGATAAGATTCGGGTCCGGCTCGGCAACGGGATGCGCATCGGCGAGCAGCTTAAGCGCCAGGATTTGCTCTCGCTCCTTCTGGCACTCTGGACAGGCAGTCGCGTGGCGCTCGAGCTCGTGGACCTGATCGTCCGGCAGCTCCCCATATGCCGCCGCGACGATTCGTTCCTGTGCAAGTTCGCAATTCATAGTTACGTCCTCTTAGCCTCAAAAACAGCTCCTAGCTATCAGCATCTAACTTTCGGCTCATCTTGCTTGATCGATGAGCTCCGTACTTCTTTTACGAGGCTGGCAGCCTAGACGCTGACAGCCAACAGCTATCTCAAATCCGCCAATTGCGCCCGTAGTTTCTTAGTGGCGCGGAAGAGGGTATTCTTGGCGGTCTCTTCCGTGGTATTCAACATTTCGCCGATGGTGCGGAGGCGAAGGCCCTGATAGTGCTTCAGCTCGAAAACCATGCGCTCGCGCGGCGTTAGCTTGCCCAGCGCGGCCTGAATTTTTGCGCCCAGCAGCTTGCGGTCGAGCTCGCGGGCGGGATTGGAAAACGACCGGTTGTCAGAGACAGACGCCAGAACGTCAATCTCGTCGCCGCTGCGGTCAACCACCACGGCGTGGTCCTCGCGGCGGGTCTTGCGACGGCGCAACTGGTCCAGACAGAGGTTGGTGACGATGCGGTAGATCCAGGTATAAAAGGAGCACTCAAAGCGGAAGTTACCAATGTACCGATAAGCCTTGAGAAAAGCGTCCTGGTAAATATCTTCGGCATCCTGCTCAGAACCGGTGAGGTGCAAAGCCAGGCGAAGGACCTGATGCTCGTATTGACGCACCAGCGTGTCAAAGGCAACACGGGAGCCGGCCTGAGCCTCGCGGATGAGGTCCATCTCGTGGGCGCGGCTTTGCGCGCGGCTCTGTGCCCGGCTTTCGTCGTCCTCGCCAGGGTTCTGCCGCCTTGCTCCGCCCATTGCTCTGGTTGCAGCCACGTCTGGAAAGGATTTTACCCTTCCCCCTGCCGGCCAAGCCAAAGTGCCGGCCGCCTGCTCCAGAGTCATGGATACACTGATCGCTTCAGTTGCCATCGCTTCTCCGCTCGCGGAAGATGCAGACTGTGCGTACCAAGTAGACGGGGAAAGGGCGCAATTGTAAGCAAATCGCCGGTGCTCAACCGGCTTGGCTGCCGGAGCGGTGGAAATGGCGGGCAGCCGCGAGGGGTGGGACAGGCGGTCACAGACCGGTACACTGAGAGGCGATGAGCCTAAACCTGTTTGAGGACCGAAGAATGGGAGACGAGGCGGACAGCGGGTGGTACGTGGCGCATTGCGATGGCGGTTCGCGGGGCAATCCGGGACCGGCAGGGTTCGGGGCCGTGATTGAGGATCCGGAGGGGCAGGCTGTGGCGCGGCTGAGCGAGTTCCTTGGACGGCAGACGAATAATTATGCCGAATACGCGGGGTTGCTGGCGGTGCTCGAGTGGGCGCTAGGCAATGGCGTTAGGCGGCTGCGGGTGGTGTCGGACTCCGAGCTGCTGGTGCGGCAGATGAAGGGCCGCTACAAGGTGAAGAGTCCCGGGTTAAGGCCGCTGTGGGAGGAAGCGCAACGGCGCGCTTTGAAGCTGGAGGGGTTTGACATGCGGCACACGCTGCGCGACGGGAATAAGGAAGCCGACCGGCTGGCGAATGAGGCGATGGACCGAGGGCAGGGACATAGCGACGTAGAGACGTAGGGACGTAGAGAGTCAGGGACTGAGTTTGTGATACGGAGAGAGACATGATCGGTACGATGCGGGCCTACTGGAGGCGCATGGGCTTCCCCGGGGTGAGGAGGAATCTCTACCGGGAGTTCGTACGGTTGGGGCGCCAGGTTGCCGGGAAAGACAGGAGGAAGATCAGGAGCTACCTGGCGGGCACAGGGGAAAAGAAGCTGGTGCTGGGATGCGGGTCGTCGATTCTGCAGGGGTGGCTGAACGCGGATTTTGAACCCGTCTCGGATGAAGTGGTCTATCTGAATGTGACTGTGCCGTTTCCCTTCCCCGATGGCGTCTTCGAATGTGTTTTCAGCGAGCACATGATCGAGCACATCAGTTACGCCGACGCCCAGTTTATGCTGCGCGAATGCCTGCGGGTGATGAAGCCGGGAGGGCGGATCAGGATTTCGACGCCGAATTTACAGTTCCTCTTCGATCTCTACCGGAGCGACAAGTCGCCGCTACAGCAGGAATATATCCAGTGGTCGGCGAACCGGTGGGGAGCAAAGGAACAGGATACGCACATCATCAATTTCTATGTGCGGGAGTGGGGACATTGCTTTATCTACGACGAGAAGGCTCTACGCGAAGCGCTGGAGGAGGCGGGATTCACCGACCTTGAGCGATGCGAGCTGAACGGGAGCCGGTGGCCGGCGCTCAAGAACCTGGAGAATGAGTCGCGGATGCAGCCGGGATTTCTGAAGCTGGAGACGCTGACGATGGAGGGGACGAAGCGGGGTTAGAGGGGCTAGCGGAGTTGGCGGAGTTGGACGACGAAATACACCCGCAGATCCTCCGACTCCCTGCGGGCTCTGCGCTTCGGTCGCTCAGGATGACAACGGAAATTTCGAAGCGGCGTCAGGATTGCCGCCCCAGGTCGTTGCGCCAGGTGTGGCCGTCGTGCTCGAGCAAGTGGTCGGCGCACTCGGGGCCCCAGGAGCCGGCAAAGTAGTTGGGAAAGACCTCGGGCGGCTTTGCCGCCCAGGCCTGAATGATGGGCGTGCAAAGCGCCCAGTTGGTTTCCACGCCGTCGCGATGCGCAAAAAGTGTCTGGTCGCCTAGCATGGCGTCGAGAAGCAGGCGTTCATAGCCGTTGGCGCTGGATTTGCCGAAGGCGGATTCGTAGTCGAAGTCCATGTTGACCGGACAGACAGCCATCTGCGAGCTGGTGGGCACTTTGGCGCCAAAGCGCAAGGCGATTCCCTCGTCGGGCTGGATGCGGATGGTGAGCAGGTTGGGCTGGATGTCGCTGCAAGGGCCGGCGGAGGCGATGCGGTTGAAGATGAGCAGCGGCGGCTGCTTGAACTGGATGCTGATCTCGGTGGCGTGCTTCTTCATGCGCTTGCCGGCACGGAGATAGAACGGGACACCGGCCCAGCGCCAGTTCTCGACGTTGAGGCGGAGGGCAGCGAAGGTTTCGGTACCGGACTCGGGATTGACGCGGTCTTCGTCGCGATAGCCGATGACGTGCTCGCCGGCCACGATGCCGGGACCGTATTGGCCGCGCACCGCGTTGAGAATGGGAATGGAGGGAATGGCGCGCCAGACTTTGAGCTTCTCGCGGCGCACGCTATCGGCTTCAAAGCTCGACGGCGGCTCCAGGGCAACCAGCGCGAGCAGTTCCATCATGTGGTTCTGGACTACGTCGCGCAGCGCCCCGGCTTTTTCGTAGAACGGGCCGCGGCCTTCTACGCCGAGGGTTTCGGCAACCGTGATCTGCACGTGGTCGATGTAGTTGCGGTTCCAGATAGGCTCGAAGATGCCGTTGGCGAAGCGGAAAACCAGCAGGTTTTGCACCGTCTCTTTGCCCAGGTAGTGATCGATGCGGAAGACCTGGCTCTCGCTGAAGAAGGCATTAACCTGGTGGTTGAGATCGCGGGCCGAATCGAGATCGTGGCCGAAGGGTTTTTCAATGACCACGGCTACGCGGCCTTTTTCGGGATGCGCCATCTTCTGCGCGCCAAGATTCTCGACGATTCCGGCGAAAAACTCGGGCGCCGTGGCGAGATAAAAGAGCCGATCAGGACCAATTCCCTTCTCTTTGGCGATGCGGTCGAGCTCGATGTTGAGCGCGGCGTAGTGAGAAGCATCGTCGAAGTTGAGGGGAAAATACCCGATGCGGGAGACAAAACTGTCGAGCTTGGGGTCAGTGGCGGCGACGCCGCCAAATTCGACGATGCCGGAACGCATGTCGGCGGCAAATGCATCGCCCAACGGGCGGCGTGCCACGCCAACGATGGCGAACTGCTGCGGCAGCAGATTCGCCTGATAGAGATGAAAAAGCGCAGGCAGGAGCTTGCGCTTGGTCAGGTCGCCGGAGGCGCCGAAGATGACCAGAATGCCGGGGTCGGGAATGTGCTCGGCGCCCCGAGGGACCTGGGAGAGATCCTCGGGGCGGACTGTCATTTGCATGGTGGCCATTGTTGATTGAACCTCCGGGCGGAAAGTCAGCGATCCGCTCTCAGCTTTCAGCTCGGCGCGCGGAACCCCAGCTAAATTGCGGGGTGTCTTGCGTCAACTCGCGACCGAAAAGCTGAAGGCTGGTAGCTGCTCCTATTTCTTTGCTTTGGCGAAGCGCTTGTTGACCTCGGCCCAATTGACGACGTTCCACCACGCGGCGAGATAGTCGGGGCGGCGATTCTGGTACTTGAGGTAATAGGCGTGTTCCCAAACGTCGTTGCCGAGGATGGGATAGAGCCCCTGCGAGAGCGGCGAATCCTGATTGGCGGTGGTGATGACCTTGAGCTTGCCGCCGGTAAAGACCAGCCAGCCCCAGCCGGAACCGAACTGCTTGCCGGTGGTTTCGTTGAATGTCTTCTTGAAGGCTTCGAAGTCGCCGAAGTCTGTGGCGATCTGCTTAGCGATGTCGCCGGAGGGGCTGCCGCCGATGCCGGGTGAGTTGGCCTTGCCCATGATGGCCCAGAACATGGAGTGGTTGGAGTGGCCTCCGCCATTGTTGCGGACCGTGCCGCGGATGTCTTCGGGGACGGCGTTCAGATCGCTGATCAGGTCGTCGACGGTCTTGGCGGCCAGGTTGGGGTGGCTGGCCAGCGCGGTGTTCACGTTGTTGATGTAGGCCTGGTGATGTTTGTCATGGTGGAGATGCATGGTTTCGTTGTCGATGAAAGGCTCAAGCGCTGCGTAATCGTAGGGAAGCGGTGGTAACTCGTATGCCATTGGGGAATATCTCCTTCGTTCGGATTGTACTGTGTGAATTCGGCCCGGATGAAGTGGATGTTGGTTAAATTCAGTGGCCGGGCGGCAAAGGCGCCTGTCTGGATGGATGCGAAAACGGGCGGTTGAGGTTCGGAAAAGTTCACAGAGTGAGACGGATAAGGTAAAGGCGCGGTGCAACTCGGTGGTCATGGCGTCGAGGAGAGCGGGACGGGCTGCTGTGCGCGGGATGAGGCCGGGAGAGCGAGCAACAGAGGTATTGCACTCACAAACGCCAGGTGCGGGAATCGAGTCTTGCGGTGCCGTGGACCGGCTGTAGAATCGTTTGGCGTGAAACTTAGGGGTTTTGGCGATAGCATCTGTATGTTCGATTGTCGCAGAGATGGCTCATAAGAAGGAGAATGGTCATGAGAATTGGACGCCGAATGTTTTTAGCGGTATTTTCGGCTGCGTTGTTCGGAGCACTGATTCCGGTGGCCGCTGCTGCGCAGAGTGGCGCGGCGCCGGCCCCACCTGCGCCGGCTTCAGTTTCGACCGGGTCCGCGCCCGTAAACCCGCAGCAGGCTTATACGCTGCCGCCCGACAAACTGGCCAAGGCAATCGCAATTAGCCGCATCCGCAACATCCTGGACATTACGGGTTCAATCTGGGGCATCGTGTTCGTGTGGCTGCTGCTGGCTGCGCGCGGCTGGGCTGGATTGGAGGCCTGGGCGCAGAAGATTTCGGGCAAGCGATGGATTCAAGGGCTGCTTTTCTTCGCGGGGTTTTTCATAATCAGCGCCGTTGCGAACTTGCCGCTGGATTGGATAGGCCAGCACTACGAACGCAGCTATGGTATCAGCGTGCAGGGTTGGGGAAGCTGGTTTGGCGACCAAGGTAAAGCGCTGGGACTTACGCTTGTGATAGGCCTGCCCATTCTGCTGCTCTTCAACCGGATTGTGCAGCGCTGGCCGCGGCGCTACTGGGTGGGTATTTGGGTGGTGACGCTGCCGATCCTGGTGCTGCTGATCTTTGTGTCGCCGTTGCTAACACCAATTTTCTACAAATTTGAACCGCTCCAGAAGAATCACGCTGAGCTGGTCACCGAGCTGGAGAAGGTGGTGGCGCGAACCGGAACCAACATCCCGCCGGATCGCCTGTTTTTGATGAAGGCAAGCGTGAAGACAAACGGGCTGAATGCCTATGTCTCCGGAATTGGCGCCACCAAACGGATTGTGGTGTGGGATACCACGGCCGGCCGCATTCCCGACGACGAAGTACTGTTCCTCTTCGGTCACGAAAGCGGGCACTACGTGCTGCATCACATCCCCAAGGTGATCGCCGGTTATGCGGTTGGCCTGTTCTTTGTGTATTGGGCGTGCGCGGCGTTTGCGGCCTGGCTGGTGAAGCGGTTCGGCTCGCGTTGGGGCGCTGCTGAACTCTCTTCGCGGACCGGGTTTGTGGTGCTGCTATTCACGATCTCGATTGCCAGCTTCCTTCTGGAGCCGGCCAGCAACGCCTTCAGCCGCCACTTTGAGCACCAGGCCGATGTTTACGGGCAGGAGGCGATCCACGGCATTGTTCCCGATCCACAAAAGACGGCGGTCGCCGCGTTCAACGATTTGGGAAAGGCGTGGCTCGAAGACCCGAATCCAAATCCATTCATCGAGTTCTGGCTTTACAACCACCCCAGCACCGCGCACCGTGCCGAGTTTGCGGCGCACTACGATCCGTGGAAGAACGGCGGACATGGGGAGTTTTTTTAAGAACTAGGCAATAGGGAATCAGGGAATAGGGAGTGGCGAATAGAAAAACAGGGACGGCGGAATCGTGGGGCTTCAGTTAATCGAGCAGCTCGAAGATGCCCGCCGCGCCCATGCCGCCGCCCACGCACATCGTAACCATTCCGTAACGGGCGCTCCGCGCTTTCATTTCTTGGAGAAGTGTAGCGGTCAATTTGGCGCCGGTGCAGCCGAGAGGGTGGCCGAGAGCGATGGCGCCTCCGTTGACGTTGATGCGCGCGGGATCGAGATCGAGGGCACGGACGATGGCGAGAACCTGCGCGGCGAAGGCCTCGTTGAGTTCAATGAGCTCGATGTCGTTGACGGTGAGGCCGGCCTGCGCGAGCGCTTTGGGAATGGCGGTGATGGGGCCGATGCCCATCTCCTCAGGCAGACAGCCGGTGACGGCGTAAGCAACGAGACGGGCGAGAGGGCGAATGCCGAGATCGCGCGCACGAGCGGAGTCCATGAGGACCGCCGCGGCGGCGCCATCGGACATTTGCGAGGAGTTGCCTGCGGTGACCGTGCCCTGCGCATGAAAGGCGGGCTTGAGCTGCGCGAGAGCTTCGGCGGAAGTGTCGGCGCGGGGGCCTTCGTCGGCGGAGAATTCCCTTTCCTGGACCTGGGGCTTTCCCGGCGAGGCGCCCGGTGAAGCAACCGTGACTTTGACCGGAATCAGCTCCTCGGCGAAGCGGCCCGCGGCTTGTGCGGCGAGTGCCTTCTGGTGGCTGGCAAGGGCGAAGGCGTCCTGGTCAGCACGCGAGATAGCGTAATGCCGGGCGACCCGCTCGGCGGTAAGGCCCATGGTGAGCAACGATGCGGGATAGTTGGCGACAAGCCATGGATTGGGGCTGGGCTTGTTGCCGCCCATGGGAACGAGGCTCATGGATTCGGCTCCGCCTGCCACAATGACTTGCGCGGCCCCGGAGCGGATGCGGTGATCGGCTAACGCGATGGCTTCCAGACCGGAGGCACAGAGACGGTTGACGGTGGCGCCGGGGATTTCAACGGGAAGGCCGGCGCGAAGAGCGGCCATGCGGGCGATATTGAATCCCTGCTCACCCTCGGGCTGAGCACAGCCGAGGATGACGTCGTCGATGGCGGTTCTTTCCAGTACAGGGATCTTTTCCAAAACTCCGCCCAATGCAATTGCGGCGAGATCGTCGGCGCGTGTAGTGGAGAGCGCGCCTTTGGGTGCGCGGCCAACGGGTGTGCGCACGGCAGCAACGAGGACGGCTTCCGGCATGGGTGGCTCCTTTTGGCGAGTCAGCAAGTCAGCAAGTCAGTGGATCAGCGCTGATGCAATCGCCATGCGTATTTTTCGAGCTTGAGTCAAACAATTGCCCCTCGAGGCGATGCTCAATCCTGCGTGTCGAGGAGCGTCCACGCATCGCGGGAATAAAAATGATAGATGGTGCGCTGGTCGATGACGGAATCGGCCAGGGCGTCGTGGTCGAGGCGCTGCGGGGGATGGCGCATGTCCATTTGCGCTTCATGGACGTCTTCAGGGGATGCTGGATCGATGGCCCAGTTGAAGCCGAGGACGTTGCTCGAGCCGTGCGACTGGAGGCGCTCGGTTTCGGGCGCGCTGGCGAGGACCGTCGGATCGGCATATTTGCCGGCGAAGAAGACGAGCAGCGAGGCGTCGCCATTGGCGGAGCAGAGGACGGCCCAGTCAGACGAGCCGGGCCGCTCGAGGCTCGCATGGACGACGTTTTCCGGCTGGCGCGCCTCGTAGGACTGCGGAATGAGGCAACCGCGGTGCGTGAGCGCATTTTGTACGGCGAGCGGGAGCTGGGGAAACGAGTTCACGGGAAGATGGCGGATGAGGTAGGGAGTAAGGTGACCGTCAACCACCACCTGGCCGGAAACGTTGAGTGGCGATGAAACCGAATCCTGCGGGCGGATCGAAGTCAAGCAGCAAATCATCAGAAGGGAGCCGATCCCCAGCCCCGAATTGAAACGCGTGCGGGTCATTTCAAACTCTCAGAAGCAATGTATGCCGAGCGAGGCAGAACCGCAACTATTGAGGGGCAGAGCCAATCAATTACGCAGCGGCTTGCCGGTTTTGAGGGTGAAGGCGATGCGCTCCTGCGTTTTGCGCTCGCCCGAGAGAGAGAGAAAGGCTTCGCGTTCGAGGTCGAGGAAGTACTGTTCGCTGACGAGAGAGCCGGGCGTGACGCGGCCGCCGGCGAGGATGTAGGCGGCCCAGCGGGCGACTTTCTGGTCGTGCTCGGAGGCGTAGCCGGCTTCGCCCATGAGGTAGATACCGGTTTCGAGTGTCGCCAGCGCAGCCGTGCCGGGAGCGGGAATCTGAGTGCGCGGCTGGGGCGGAGCGTAGCCGGACTCGGCGAGCGCGGCAGCCAGCGCTTTGGCGTCGAGCAGCAGGCGCTCGCGGTTCATGGTGATGCGATCGGCGGGCGAGAGCAGGCCGAGGGAGCGAGCTTCGGCAGCCGAAGTAGAGACCTTGGCCATGGCAATGGTTTCAAGCGCGCGCTTGAGGGCCGCGGCGAACTCGGCGGATTGAGCGAAGCGCGAAGGTGGATCTTTGGGATCAGGCAGCGCGAGCGCAGCGGCTGCGTCGAAGGCGCGCAGCAGCATCTCTTTTGTCCCGCCGCCGGCGGGGATGAGGCCGACGCCGGCCTCGACGAGGCCCATATAGGTTTCGGCGTGCGGCTGGCGGCGCGCAGCGTGCAGGCAGATCTCCGCGCCGCCACCGAGAGTGAGACCGAATGGCGCGGCGACGACCGGGCGTGGGCAGAATTTGATGGCCGCGGTCATCTGCTGAAAGCTGCGAATGACCTGGGCCAGCTCGTCCCACTCTCCTTCCTGCGCGGCGAGAAGGAGCTGCATGAGGTTGGCGCCGACGGAGAAATTTTCGCGGTCGCCGGATATGACGAAGCCGGAAAAGTCGCGGACCGCATCGGAAGCAGGGTTGAGGACGGCGGAGATGAGCGAAAGGACATCGCCGCCGATAGCGTTTTTGAGCGAGTGCAGCTCGATGCAGGCGATGCCGTCGCCAAGATCGACAAGCGAAGCGCCGGAGTTGGTGCGGATGACGCTGTGCGTGCGGCGGAAGTCGGCGACGCGGGCGTGGCCGGGAATGCCGGGAATGGATGTAGTTTGGCCGGTGACCGGCTGATAGCACTCACTGTGATCTGGTGAGTACCAGTGTGTGCGAGTGGCGGCAATGAGGCCGAGCACGGGCCCGCCGACCGGCAGGTGCATGGCCTTCATCCGGTTGACGGTGTCGATGACGCCAGCGGCATCCCACATTTCAAAGGGCCCGAGCTCCCAGTTGAAGCCGGCGCGCATGGCGGCGTCGATGGAGGGAGCGTCATCGGCGACTTCGCCGATGCGATCGGCGGCGAAGTTCCAGAGCGAGGAGAGAAAGGGCCAGAGAAAGGCCGCGGCTTTGTCTTTGGCGGGGTCGTTCGCAAGCAGAAGGCGCAGGCGCTCGGGAAGCGTGGCGGCGTTTTTCGCCATTTCGAGCGAGGGCAGAGTGGGTTTCGCGGAAGGGCGGTAGTCGAAGGTGGAGAGATCGAGAACGAGGCGCTCGTCTTTGCCATCGGCGGCTCGGATTTTTTTGTAGAAGCCCTGGTTGGATTTGTCGCCGAGCCAGCCGCGCTTGAGAAATTCGTCGAGGATCGCGGAAAACTTTCCTCCGGAAACGCCCTGGGGAAAGTTGGCGGCGACGTGAGCGAGGATGTCGATGCCGACGAGATCGGCGAGGCGGAAGGTTCCGGTGCGGGGCCAGCCGATGGCGGGGCCGGTGAGCGCGTCGACTTCTTCGATGGTCAGTCCCTGCTCGAGCATGAGATTGGCGGCGTTGAACATGACGGCGATGCCGATGCGGTTGGCGATGAAGTTGGGCGTGTCGTGGGCGAAGACGACCTGCTTGCCGAGGAGGCGATCGGCGAATGCGGAAAAGGCGGCGACGGCGGCGGGATCGGCGTCGGGGGTGGGGATGACTTCAAGCAGGCGCATGTAGCGCGGCGGATTGAAGAAGTGCGTGCCGAAGAAGCGGTTGCGGATGGAGGGAAGCGCGGCGGCGATGCGGGCGATGGGCAGGCCGGAGGTGTTGGTGGTGAGAAGCGCGTGCGCGGCGAGATGGGGAAAGACGCGGGTGAGGAGCGCAGTTTTGATTTCGAGATTTTCGGCGACGGCTTCAACGACCCAGTCGCAATCGGCGAGTTTGGGCAGGTCGTCGTCGAAGTTGCCGGGGGTGATGAGCGCGGCGACGCGATGGCTCAAAGAGGGCGGCGGGCTTGGATTTGGCGAGGGCGTCGAGGGCCCGCTCCACGGTTTGAGCCTTTGGAGGAAGGTCGAGGAGGACGACGGGGATTCCGGCGTTGGCCAGATGCGCGGCGATGCGGGAGCCCATGGTTCCTGCGCCGAGAACGGCGGCGCGGCGGACGAGCAGCGGCTTTTGAGCCAATGCGCGGGGCGGAAGTTGCGGCCGTGGCAGCGGTGCTCATGCGAACTCTCAGTATTCGATCTTGTTGGGCGAGGCGATCCATGCAGCAAAGCTGGCCCAGGCTTCGTCGCCGAGCAATTGCATGGAGCGAAGTTTGCGCTGGCCGGCGTCCTTGCGGAGCTCAGCATAGAGAAACGCGTCGTCGAAGCCCGCGCGGGCTGCGTCGGCGGCGCTGGCGCCGTAGTAGACGGCATCGAGGCGCGCCCAATAGGCGGCGGCGAGGCACATCGGGCAGGGCTCGCAACTGGTGTAGAGTTCGCAGCCGGCAAGAGTGAAGGTTCCCAGTGCCCTGGCGGCCGCGCGAATGGCGTTGACCTCGGCATGCGCGGTGGGATCGTTCGTGGCAGTGACGGAGTTGGCGCCTTCGCCGACGATCTTGCCGTCGCGCACGATGACCGCGGCGAATGGCCCGCCTGCCTGAGACGACGTTTTGCGTGGCTAGCGCGATGGCGCGGCGCAGGAATTCCGGATTGGGCTGGGCGGGCATGCGCGAGGAATCCAATTCCAGGGAAAGCAAAGACAGATTCAGTATGGCATATGAAGCGCCGGCCAGCAGCAAAGCTCTGTGGCGGCTCGACGCGAGTCTTTTCCGCGCCAAGTGTGCCACAAGCGCCGCGGCAGTAGAATTTCGTCATGGCTACGGCCACAACCCTTGCAACCCTGAATGCAGCGCATTGTTGCGTGCGAGCTTTGCCCGCGTTTGCGCGCGCATTGCACGGAGGTGGCGCGCGTGCGGCGGCGAGCCTATGCCGATTGGGAGTACTGGGGGCGGCCTGTGCCTTCGTTCGGCGACCCGAAGGCGCGCGTGATGGCGCTGGGGTTGGCGCCGGGAGCGCACGGATCGAATCGCACAGGGCGGCCGTTCACGGGCGATGGATCGGGGGATTTTTTGTATCCGGTGCTGCACGCGGCCGGATTTGCGTCGCAGCCGAAGGCTATTCACCGCGACGACGGCATGAAGCTGAACGGATTGTGGATCAGCTCGGTAGCGCGCTGCGCTCCGCCGGGCAACAAGCCGACGACCGAAGAGCTACGCAATTGCGCGCCTGGCTCGACGAGGAGTTTAGGCTGCTCACGAATTGCGCGTGGTGGTGTGCCTGGGGCGGATTGCATTTGACGGGCTGCTGGCGCACGAAGTGCGGACAGGAGATTTGAAATCGCGCGCGGGTTTTGAGTTCGCGCATGGCGCAGAATATAGGCTGCCGAGCGGGTTGATCGCGATTGCCAGCTATCATCCATCGCTGCAAAACACCAATACAGGCAGGCTGACGAGGGCGATGCTGTTCAGGGTTTTTCAAACGGGCGCGCAAATTGGCGGATTTGTGAAGAGGATCTCGACTCTCGCCGCATGATCTAACGCGCCGAAGCCGGGGTAACAGCAGAAAGGGGAAGAAATGGAGAGACTGGCGAAAGAGATTCTGAAGGATGTTGCGCTCGATGAGGTGGCGCCGAAGCCACGTGCGAGCAAGAACCCCGTCGATCATTGGTCGCCTGTGATTCTGCTGGAACGGGCGGCGTATCTGCGCAAGATGGCCAGGTTTGGGGATGGTTCTGCGTCAGAGACGCTGAAGGAATATCCGCAGCACTGTGCGATGCTTTCGTTCCGGAGCCGCAGCGGCGAAGCGGAAGTGCATGAGAGAGTTCGCGGATTTGTTTTGCGTGCTCGCCGGCAAGGCGACGCTCGTGACGGGCGGAGTTGTGGCCGGAGCGCGGACGATTGCAGCCGGGAGAGACACGCGGGACATCGATCGAGGGCGGCGTGCAGCAAACGATGCGAGCCGGCGACGTGGCGCACGTGCCTGCGGGCACGCCGCACCAGATGTTGCTGGCGGGGACAAGACACGATCACGTGCCTGGTGATGAAGGTGCAGGAGGCTGTTGTAGCCGTTGAGCAGGTACAAAATGCGAGGAAGCTGGAGCGGGAGACCGGGATCGAACCGGCGACATTCAGCTTGGGAAGCTGACGTTCTACCACTGAACTACTCCCGC
>CAWGGA010000004.1:0-134916 GCA_963822015.1 uncultured Acidobacteriaceae bacterium | reverse complement strand
GTGTCCCGCGCCCGCCGGGCCTACGTGCCCCCATCCCTTGTCCTTGCGCGGCCCAGCGCCTCGAAGATCGGCCATAGATACTCGACGGGCTCCTGGTCCCCGCCGATCATCATGCTGTACCCCTCTTTCAGCCCCCACACGCCTCCCGACGTTCCCACGTCGACAAACTGAAACCCCTTTGCGGCCACTTCCTTGTAGCGCCGCATCGAGTCCTTGTACATCGAGTTGCCGCCGTCGATCAAAATATCGCCGGGATTCAGCAGCGGCTCCAGCTTCGCAATTGTGTCGTCGACAGGCTTGCCCTGCGGTACCATGATCCATATCGCCCGCCGGCCCTTCAAATTCTTCGCCAGGTTCATCAAGCGACGAAACGCCCACATTCCCGGCCTTCGTCAGCCGCGCCACCGCATCGGCGTTAAAGTCGAAACCCACCACCTGGTGCCCGGCCAGTTTCAACCGCTCCGCCATATTCCCACCCATCTTGCCCAGGCCGATCATTCCAAGCTGCATTTGACCCTCCTCATGTTTGTTAAAAGGGAAATTTCGAACCCATCCGCACCCTCAATTCAGCGCCTCAATAGGGTGCCCCATCCTTGGCGCGATTTTGTTTTTGCGCCAAGGGCGGGAAAGCTCGAACCCAAATCCGCCGCAGAAGAGCCAGAAGCTAGCAGCTAGAAGCTGCTCTTACAACACTCCCAGCCTCTCAAACTCTGCCCTCAGCGCCTCCGCGCCCTTAAACTGAATCGCCTTCATCTTCACTGCCGCGGCTGCCGCCACATTCTCCTCCCGATCGTCGATAAACAGCGTCCGGTGCGGTTCCGAACCCAGAATGTCCAGCGCCAGGCGGTAAATCGCCGGATCCGGCTTGCGCATTCCCACATAGCACGAACTGATCGCGACCTTCAAGTACCTGCGCAGTCCGAACTTGCCGAAGCGAAACTCGTTCGTCTCTCGCGCCTCGTTGTTCAGCGCGCCAAGCATATACCGCTTCGATGCAGAGAGTTCCGCAACGATCTCCAGTGCCCCATCGGGCAGCAACTGCGACTGGCCCAGCATAAGGTCAAAGAACTCGTCGCGGGAAAAACTTCGAGGCTCATAAAACACCGCCGCGTCAAGATACTGCTTCAGATCGATCTCTCCGCGCTCCCAGGCATCCGCCACCGCCGCGTGCCTGGTATCAAGTTCCTGTGCATTCAGGTGGAAGCGCTTCACGGCGGCCTCCCGCTCACGCCTGTCCCACCCATTGGTCAGCAGCACTCCGCCTACATCGAAAAGGATCACGTCGAAGGAGGACATAGGCGTCTCTTTCCCGCGCGGTGCGCGTTCTTGCTCAAAGAATCGAGGGGGTGAAACGGCAGGGTGTCGGCGATGCCGACCCCGTGGAATCGCCGGCCTGGAACTGCGAACACTTCAACTCAAACTGCATGGGAAATCATTTCGATTTCAATTCAATGAAAACGGAAAAGCCGGAACTGAACGCGCGTCCTTACGCACCTTCCATCGCGCCGTCTCAGCGCCGGTACTTCTCCTCGATCGCCAGCACTTTCTTCAGCCGCCGCTCAAAGCGCGCTTCCCGCGCCTGAAACTCGGCACCGGCAAATGCGTGTGTCAGCTCAAACGCAAGCGCCGAGCCGATGATTCGCGCGCCCATCACTAGCACGTTCATGTCGTCGTGCTCCACGCCCTGGTGCGCGGAATAGGTATCGTGGCAAATCCCGGCGCGAATTCCCGGAATCTTGTTCGCCGCCACGCACACGCCCACGCCGCTGCCGCAAATCAGGATTCCCCGCTTGGCGACTCCCGCCCAGATCGCTTCGCCCACCTTTTCGGCATAGTCGGGATAATCGTCCTCCGGCTCGCATCGGAACGCCCCCAGATCGACTACCTCGTGCCCGGCCGCTGTCAGGTTGGCCCGCACATCTTCCTTCAGCGCAAATCCCGCATGATCCGAACTAATGACGAGCTTCAAGGTCCGTTTCCTTTCTCATTGGCAAGTGGGCGAATGCTTCAATCGCGCTTTCGCCTCATGAATGCGCTTCAACGCTGCCCGCTTGCTGACCCGCTGATTCGCTACTTCAGCAGCTTCTTCGCTCTTCCCGCCACATTCTCCGCAGTGAATCCCAATTCTTTCATTACCACCGGTCCCGGCGCCGAAGCGCCAAACCGATCCAGCCCCACAACGTCGCCGTTCGATCCTACATACTTCCACCAGCCCAGCGTAGCGCCCGCCTCAATTGCCAGCTTGGGCACGCCTGCCGGCAGCACGCTCGCTCTATACCCGGCCGATTGCTCCTCGAACAGCTTCCAGCTCGGCATGCTCACCACGCGCGCCCTGATTCCCTCGGCAGCGAGCAGCTTTGCCGCTCCCAGCGCCAGCCAAACCTCTGACCCGGTCCCGATCAGCGTTACCTGCGGATTCGCTGCGTCTTCCAGCACATACGCGCCCTTGCCTACATCGGCGTACACATCGCGCTTCGTGGCATCGATCACCGGCAGATCCTGCCGCGTCAGCGCAAAGAAGCACGGATGCTTGCGTTCGAGCGCCAGCCGCCAGCACGCCGCCGTCTCGTTCGCGTCTGCCGGCCTGAAGTCCGTCATGTGCGGCACCGCGCGCAGCGCCATCAGGTGCTCGATCGGTTCGTGCGTCGGCCCATCCTCGCCCACTCCAACCGAGTCGTGGGTAAAGACAAATAGCGACGGCGCCTCCATGATGGCCGCAATCCGCAGCGCCGGCTTGGCATAGTCGGAAAAAACAAAGAACGTCGATCCAAACGGCCGCACGCCTCCGTGAACCGCCATTCCGTTCACCGCCGCGCACATCGCCAGTTCGCGCACTCCGAAGAACACGTTGCGTCCCGCCGGGTTGTCGGCAAAGTGCGGGCTCTCCTTGAAGATCGTCTTCGTCGAAGCCGTCAAATCCGCCGCTCCGCCGAAAAGCTCCGGCACAGTGTCAAAGATCGCATTCATTACCTGCTGCCCGGCATTGCGCGTAGCCACGGGCTTCTCCGTCGGGAAGCTCGGAATCGATTTCTCCCAGCCTGCCTTCAGCTTGCCCGCTTGCCTGCGCTCGAACTCCGCCGCCAGATCGGGAAATGCCGACTTATATACGGCGAAGGAATCCTCCCATTGCGCCTCCTGATCCGCTCCGCGCTTCACCGCCTCGCGCCAGTTGGCCAGCGCATCCTCTGGCAGGTAGAAGCTCTGGTCCTCGGGGAATCCGAAAAATTTCTTGGTCGCCGCCGTGTCCGCCGCGCTCATCGCCTCGCCGTGCACTTTGTTCGTGCCCGCCTTCGGGCTGCCGTAGCCGATCACCGTGCGCACCGCGATCAGCGATGGCCTGCCCGTTTCCGCCCGCGCCGCCTCGATCGCCGCCTCAATCCCGTGCAGATCGTTCCCGTCCATCACGCGCTGCACATGCCAGTTGTACGCCTCGAAGCGCTTGTAGACGTCCTCCGTAAAGCTCCACTTCGTCGGTCCGTCCAACGAAATCAGGTTGTCGTCGTACAATGCAATCAGCTTGCCCAGCCCCAGCGTCCCCGCCAGCGAAGCCGCCTCGTGCGAAAGCCCTTCCATCAGATCGCCGTCGCCGCACAGCATAAACGTATGGTGATCCACCACGTTGAAGCCCGACCGGTTGAACTCCGCCGCCAGATGCCTCTCCGCCATGGCCATGCCCACCGCCATCCCGAATCCCTGCCCTAGCGGCCCGGTCGTCGCCTCCACGCCGTCGGTCAACCCATACTCGGGATGCCCCGGCGTGATCGATCCCCACTGCCTGAAGCTCTTCAGATCATCCAGCGTCAGCTTGTAGCCGGAAAGAAACAGCGTCCCATACAGCAGCGCCGAAGCGTGCCCGTTTGACAGCACAAACCGGTCTCGGTCCGCCCACTTCGAATGCGCTGGATTGTGCTTCATCACCTTGTGAAACAGCAGATACGCAATCGGCGCGCACCCCAGCGGCGCCCCGGGATGGCCGCTGTTGGCCTTTTCCACTGCGTCCAGTGCAAGCAAACGCAATGTATCGATCGAAAGCTGGTCGAGTGAGAGTGACGCAATGCTGGAAGCCATAGCTTTATTCAAAATTCCTTTCCTTCGAAGTGCCCAATGCTCATTTCGATTCTGCGTCTGCGGCTCGCGGCAATGTCTCATCCGGAACGGCGCGACGTAGCAGATCCCGGAAATGCTCGTTGTGGGAATTCTCGTTGTCTTGAAAGGGCGCGACTTCAGTCGTGCCGTAAACGCTCCAAAATGAACGCGGGCTTTAGCCCCTGAGGGATGGTTTCCCTAATCTTCGATTCTTACCGCAGGGCCTAAGGCGCTTCCACCTTGACCCTCACATTGTATCCAAGCCAGGCGTCCGCTTCCGGCCGGCGCATCGTCCATTCCACCTCGCCGCTCCCGGCCGCAGGCGCAATGTCCGCATGGAATCCCGCGCTCCCCAGTCCTTTGCTGCCCGTCCGGTTCACCGTTTTCCACCCATCGTCGCTCCACACAACCTCGAAAAATCCCTCATCCAGGATTCGCAGCGTCTTCCCTGCGCCCATCTGTTGAATCGGCCGCCTGCGGCTGTAAATCTCCACGCCGTTCCTGCATCGCTTGCGCCCCTCCGCCTCGCAATATCGCTGGTACACCGCCTCAATCCGGTCGAAAACCTTGCCATCCACCGCCGACCGCAGCAACTTTAAGTACTCCGCGTGCGCCCACACCAGCGGCACCGCCGACCCATCCGGCTGTCCCATTCGCAAACTGCGCTCCGGCCGGTCCGCCTCGTCCCAAACCTGCTCAGGCAGCAACTTCCCGCAGTTCGCGAAACGCTCATACACCCCGATCAGCTCGCCCATATCCTTCCCCGCCGCCAGTTCATAGTGCGCGCGTTCGCCCGTCAGCAGTGGCCAAACGCGCCCCTGTCCCCACCCCTCGAACGGCCCTCCATCCGGCCGCTGCCCGTAACCGTCCTTGTTATAGCGCAACCATCCCGGCCCCTGCGGCAGCTCGCGCTTCAGCACCGCATCCACCACCTTCAGCGAATCCGCGATCAGCGGATCGTCCGCCCGCCGCACTCCATACCGCACCAGCTCCAGAAACCCTGCGTCGATAATCTCCCTCGCCTCGAACTCCGTCCGCGTTCCCGGCGGCCGGTTTTGCAGCCGGATCAGCTCCTTCCCGCAGCTTTCATGCGCATACGCTTCGCCGCACTCCGGCGGACGAATCCTCATGTAGTGCCGCTTGATCTCCGGATGCAGCACGCCGTTGTTGGTCACCGTCCAGTCTTCCAGATGCCCCTCGATCCAATCCGCGAACTCCTCCAGAAACTCTCCCAGCTCCGCCGACTCGTGCGCCCGCGCCATCTCCGCCGCGCAAATCAGCCCGCCAATCACTGCCGCCAGCGTCGAAGGCGAATATCCCGCATTCTCCTCCCATCGCTCCTGGTGCGTAATCGGCGCATGCCGCACCAGAAACCCCGCCGCCCGCTCCACAAAGGGAAACATGTGCAACTCGCCCAGCCCGCCCGCCTTCCACAGCCGCCACGCCAGAATCAGCGGGAACGCAACCTCGTCGAGCTGTTTCCCGGTCCAATACGGCGTTCCGTCAATCCAGAAATTCTGCGCAAATCCTCCGTCCGGCTGCTGCGTACACGCCAGGTACACCAGCGCGCGCCGCGCCGTCTCAGCGCGCCCGCATGCCAGCAGGGCCGTCGCCGTCTGCACCATGTCGCGCGTCCACACCAGGTGGTAGCCGCCCAGATCGTCGTCGCTCTTCGCCTGGCCCCACGGAATCGAGGCCGACGCCACAAACGCGCCCGCATACGATTTGTCCTCGTGCGCCAGCAGCACCGCGTGGCTCGCCCGCATCAGTCTGCCCTCGTCCCGCGACTTGCCGGCGAGCCAATCCGGATGCCCCGCCCGCTTCCACTGCTCCACAAATCGCTTTTTCTGCTCCTCGAACGGCACGCTCAGCGAGCCCATCGTTTTCTGCAAAGCCGTATGGTGTCCTTCGCCGATCCCGATCGCCAGCGTAAACTCCCGCACCGCCCATCCGTCTTCGTCCTTCGCCACAACCTCACCGGCGGCGCCGTCCATCCCGCTCTTCAGATCGTCGATGCAACCCAGGTCGATCTCCCCCATCACCGCCAGGTTGCCGTTCGTCGCCGACCCAAACTCCCAATCCATCCTGAAGTTCTTCATCAGGTCCTGCCAGCCGTCGCTCGCGCCCACAAACCCGCAGCTCATCCGCGTGAACCCGCAGCTCGCCGTCATCGCCAACGACCACTCGTTCTTCCACGCCAGCAGCACCTTGTGTCCGGCCACGTCCATCGCCCGCGCCGAGTTCCCCACCCCGCCGCCATCCAAGTGCGGCGCCAGCAGCGCATACAACCTCAGCCGTGGCGCCAGGCCCTCGCGCGCCTCCAGCCGCACTCTCGTCAGCACCACTCCGTGGTGCGGATCGCAAATCAGCTCCTTCACCACTCTGTACCGACCACCGGGATCGCGGTTCACATAGCGAACACCCAGCGCCTCGGGATCGATGTACTCGAAGCTCGTCTTCAGGTCCCGCTTCTCTTCGTGCACAAACGTCTCCCCGTCGGTCACCAGGAACTCCATGTCCCGCACCTGCGGATGATCGATCGTCGGGTGATAGACCTCATTCAGGATTCCGTGCGAGCACGTGAACCAGATGCGGCTGGCCGCCGAGTACGCCGTCACCACCGCATCCTTCACGCTCGAAGTCCATCTCGGTTGCAGGCCGGGACCGCCAAAGGCCTCGCCCTGCTGCTCAAGCCACCGGTACAACGGCTGATCGCTCATTCTCACTCGCTCTGTGCGGAGATCGGAAAATTAGAATCTGACTTCATTAGGGGAATGGTTGAACCGAGGCCGGGGAAGCCGCGCAACATCCATACTTTTCGATGAGCCCAAACTTTAAATGGATGCTAACTCGTTCGCCCTACCCAAATTGTCAATGCAAATTCAAATCTGCCGCCGGATTCTGGGGTGCCCCAGTGTCTCGCTTTTGAGACCTGGGATACCACCGCCGCCAACTTACCGGGAACAAGCTGATAGCTAGGCTCTAGCAGTCAAAGGCTACTCTCGCCCGCACCATCATGTACTTCACCGCCGCCTCCAGCTCCTTCGCCGAAACATCCTCCACAACCCCGGCGTCGCCAATCCCCACCGGCAGCACGAACCGCCTCACCCCGCCCACGTTCTTTTTGTCGCGCCCCGTTGCCGCCAGCACCTTTGCGGCGCTCACCTTCAGTTTCGGCCACGGCCCAAAGCGGTAGATCAGCTTCTCCATCCGCTCCATCTGCGCGCCGGTAATCGTTCCCCGCATTCGCGCCACGTGGAGCGCCGCCACCATGCCCCACGCCACCGCCTCGCCGTGCAGCATCACCTTATACCGTGTCGCCTGCTCCAGCGCGTGGCCCACCGTGTGCCCAAAGTTCAAAATCATCCGCAATCCGCTCTCGCGCTCGTCCCGCCGCACCACATCGGCCTTCATCCGGATCGATGACGCAATCACCCGCTCCAGCGCCTTCGGCTCCCGCGCCAGAATCTCCTCCGCGTGCTCCTCCATAAACCGCACCAGCGCCCGGTCGCGAATAATCCCCGCCTTCACGCTCTCCACCAATCCCGCGCGCAGCTCGCGGTCCGGCAGCGTCCCCAGCACGCCGATATCGGCAAACACCGCGCGCGGCTGCAGGAAATTCCCCACCAGGTTCTTGCCCTCGGGCAGATTCACGCCCACTTTGCCGCCCACGCTCGAGTCCACCTGCGCCAAAAATGTCGTCGGAACCTGCACATAAGGAATCCCACGCATGAATACCGCGGCCACAAATCCGCCCACGTCTCCCACAATGCCGCCGCCAAAGGCGATCAGCAGGCTACCCGCGGTCGCCCCCGGCCTGTACCATCTCGCGCGTCAGCCGTTCCACCTGGGCCAAAGTCTTGTACCGCTCGCCCGCCGGCAAAAACAGCACCACCGGCGACTCGATCGAACGACCGCAGAAACGCCTTCGACCACAGCGCCCAGATCTCCGGCGACGTGACGACGAAGACTCGCCCCGATTCTGCGGAGTCCCAGCCGTCCCACCGCCCGCTCAATCCTCGGCGCCAGCGTCTCCAGCAACCCGCTCCCCGCCATCACGTCATACTTCGCCGATGCCGTCTCTACCCGTATCGTTTGCACAGTGACTTCAATGATAGAAGACGCTGCGCACCGGACCCGGTGCTAGACTTTATCCCACCAACCAAGGAGAACCCCCGTGCGTCGCGAATTCGCCGTCGCTCTCTTGTTATTGCTGTCCGTTCCCTTCGCTGCCGCCCAGCCCCCCGCTCCGCCCGCGCCGACCTTAGTTCGGCACGTCTTTTATTACAGCGCCCCCGGAGTCACTGCGCCGGAATTGCTCTCTGCAACGTCAACCGATACCGCACTTGGGCCATGCGAAAAGGTCGAGGGCATTGCCGTGCTCTCGGCTATCGTCGATACCGAGGGCGTCGCACGCCGCATTCAATTCACGCGTCGGCCCGGCAAGAAGCTGGATGACATTGCCATCAACATCGTGAAGGCCGACCGGTTTAAGCCCGGCGCGTATAACGGCGCCCCATCCGCGGTGGCCGTGCTCATTGAGGTTGATCTCTCAGCTTGTAAAGAAAAAAAGAAAGAGGGTACAGGCAAAGAGATATCCGCACTTCAACTCGTGTCCGCACCCACACAGACAGTCGAAGTCTTGCCAGCTCCGGGGATGGATTCGATTCGCACCGTTGACAGATCTATTAAGCTCCCTTCTGTCATCCCGGCACCTCCTAAAGGCAGCAACGGAGCAAATATTAGCGCTCCCGCCGTTCTTCATCACGTGGAGCCGGAGTATACGGACGCTGCGAAGAAAGCAAAGATCACCGGAACCTGTCTTGTGTCGCTTGTCGTTGACGCGAACGGTATGCCACAAGATGTGCAGGTGGTCAGAAGCTTCGTGCCGAGACTCGATGAGAGGGCTGTCGAGGCCATCCAGCAATACCGTTTCAAGCCCGCGATGAAAGACGGTAAAACTCCCGTCCCGGTTACGATCACAATCGAGGTCGACTTTCGGCTATTTTGAATTCGCTATGAAATCCGGCGGTTTCCCGGCCGCGAGCACATTGGGCAAAGCTGCGAAGCAGCTGGGATCGACGCGGATGGGGGTCGCCCAAAACGACCGAGCGGCCCGGAAAACCGCCCGCTACGCATCCCCCCGTTTCTTGGTCCCTTAGTCCCTTGGTCCCTCGTTCCCTGCCGCTAGTAAATCCCCGGCACCAGCCGCCACGTCCGCTTGAAGTACGCCTCGTACTCCGCGCCAAATTGTTCCTTCAGCAGCCGTTCCTCGGCGTGCATCCGCGCCACCAGCGGGATCAGCAACGAGAGCGCCAGCAGCACTCCCACGCCGGAGCGAAATACGAGCGCCCAACCCACTGAACTGACCAGCATGCCCAGATAGCTGGGGTTCCGGATCACGCTGTACAGGCCGCGCGTCTCGAGCTGATGCCCCTTTTGAATCGCCACCAGGCCGCTAAAGCGGTCCTTCAGCACGAATACCGGAAGCAGGCGCAGAATGCTCCCGGCCACGAACGCCGCCAGGCCCACCCACCGCGTTTGATCGCCGTCGATGGTCCAAAAATCGATCCGGTCGGTGTATGCCGACAGATAAGCCAGCAGAATCGCAATCCCGCTGAAGGCCTTCAGCACCCAGCGGTTTCCGCGATCTTCTTTCACGCCCGGGCTCACGTTTCCGCCCGCGAAGAACGCCACCGTCGCAATTCCCACGGTGGCAATGGTCATCGCCCGGATCGCCGGGTGCGAGAAGAACGCCACAAACCCGCCCCACCCCAGGATCGCCAGCCCGAATTGAACAACGATCGAAAAGATGCTGAGCAAAATCAATTTCATGCGAGCCATTGCCGTTTCCCCGCAAATGTCGCCCCCCATCCTATCACTTCCCAGCTTTTCTTTAGTTCCACATTCGCCGAGCTCCGAACCCCGCTGACTCGCTAACTCCGCTAACCCTCGCCAGCTCCGCCATCCCCGCTAACCTGTTAGCCTCAAAGGTTATGGCGAAAGCCTCCTCCGCTGATTTTCTGGTTGTTGATTTCCTCGTCATGGGCGCTGGCGTTGCCGGCCTTCGCGCCGCTGTCGAACTGGCCCGCCACGGCGATGTTCTCGTCGTAACCAAGGAGTCGCTCGGCGAGTCGAACACTCACTACGCACAGGGCGGCATTGCCGTCGCCATGGAAGGCGACCGGGACATCGCCCTTCACCTCGAAGACACCGTCAACGCCGGCGATGGCCTTGTCTATCGCCCCGCCGCCGAAGCGCTCGTCTCCGAAGGCCCGCTGTGCGTCGCTGAGCTCATCGAGTGGGGCGCGAACTTCGACCGCGAGCTCTTGCCCCAGGGCGATCCCCAGGGCGGCGATTTCCTGCGCACTCGGGAAGGCGCGCACTCCCTTGCCCGCATCCTGCATGCTCATGGCGATGCCACGGGCGCTGAGATCAGCCGCGCCCTAACGGCGTTCGCGCGGACCCATCGGCGCATCCGCTTCGCCGAGTGGACGCGCGTCTCCGGCCTGGTCGTCGCTGATTGCCGTGTTATCGCCGCCGATCTCGCCAGCGCCGAGCCGTCTCCTGTCGCCTCACCGATCAACTCCGCACCCGCCGCGACCGCCAGCGCGCTTCACCACGCCAACCTGAGCGTTGCCGCGCGATCCATCCTCATCGCCTCCGGCGGCGCGGGCCAGGTCTACTCCGATACCACCAACCCCGCCGTCGCCACCGGCGACGGCATCGCTTTGGCCGCCGAAGCCGGAGCCGAACTGGCCGACATGGAGTTCTACCAGTTCCATCCCACCGCGCTCGCAATTCCCGGCGCGCCGCGCTTCCTCCTCTCAGAGGCTCTGCGTGGCGAGGGCGCCTGGCTGCGCAACGACCGCGGCGAACGTTTCATGGAGCGCTACCATCCCTTGCTCGAACTCGCCCCGCGTGACGTCGTCGCTCGCGCCATTGCCCGCGAAGGCATGCCGGCCACAGCCGCGCCCGGCATTCACTTAGCCGCTCCGCCACCCGATGTCACCCCGGAACTTCGCCCCGTCTACCTTGACATGCGCCACGTTCGCCACATCGACCTCCCCGCGCGTTTTCCCGGCATCAGCGCCTTCCTGGCGCAATACGGCTTCGATCTTCGCCGCGACCTCATTCCTGTCCGCCCCGCGGCGCATTACCTCATGGGCGGCATCCGCACCGATCTCTGCGGCCGCACCAGCATCGCGGGCCTCTACGCTGCGGGCGAAGCTGCCTGTACCGGCGTGCACGGCGCCAACCGGCTGGCCTCGAATTCCCTCCTTGAGGGCCTGGTCTTCGGCGCCCGCGCAGCCCGATCGATGCTCTCTGATGCGCTCCCTCTTGAGCCGGCGCCGGCAAGCGCAGCACCTGTGCGGAAGCATCTAACCGTCAAGGAACGGAAGTACGTCGAAGACCTCATCTCCTCTTTGCAGGCCTCCATGTGGGTCAGCGCCGGCCTGCTCCGCGAGGAGTCATCGCTCCGCCGAGGCTTGGCCGAGCAAACCGCCTGTCACTCATCCCTCGCCGAAATCGCAGCGAGCGGCCGCGCCAGCCGCCGTCTGGCAGAAGCGCAAGCCCTGTCTCGCGTCGCTCATGCCATTCTCGTCTCCGCGCTGGCACGCACTGAGAGCCGCGGCGCGCACTTCCGCTCCGACCACCCCCGCCGCGACGACACAAACTTCCTCAAGCACTCGGCCATCGGCTCCGGCGGTTCAGTCACGTTTTCGTCATGGTAAGCGCGTCATGGGCTCGTTCCTCACCGCGCGTCCGGGCATCCTTTACGCCCGGGGTGCGTCAAAGTACTCGAGTAGGATTGGAAGCATCTCATTCTTTTCTCCCCCGGAGTGCCAGCTTGCGAACATCGCACATCCTGAAATCGTGGGGTAAGGTTCTCCTCGGCCACACTCCACTGCTTTCCATTGAAATCACCCGCGAGTGTCCGCTGCGCTGCCCCGGCTGCTATGCCTACGGAACGGAACACCTGGGCGGCGAAGTCACCTTGCGCGAGCTTCTGACAAGCGGGGCGACGATCTGGTTCGCGGTGTGCTCGGCCTTGTCGACCGGCTTAAACCGCTACACGTGACACTGGTTGGCGGCGAGCCGATGGTGCGTCATCGCGAATTGAGCCGCATTCTTCCGGAGCTGAGCGGCCGTGGCATCTTCACCATGGTCGTTACCAGCGGCATCATTCCCATCCCCATGGAGTGGATTTGCCTCCCGCGTTTCGTCGCCGCGGTCTCCATTGACGGCCTGCCCGAACACCACGACGTGCGGCGCCATCCAGCTACGTATGAGCGCATTCTCGGCAACCTCGCCGGCCGCACCGTGAACGTTCACTGGACGATCACAGCGCAGATGTTTGGGCGGGCGAGTTACTTTGAGGAATACGTCCGATTCTGGAACGCGCGGCCGGAAGTCCGCCACATCTGGGTGAGCCTTTACTCGCCGCAACGCGGCGAAGAAAGCGCAGAGCGCTTGACGGCGCGGCAGCGCGAACAGCTGGCCCAGGAGTTGCCCAGCCTGCGCGCACTTTATCCAAAGCTGCTGACGCCAGCCGGCTACGCGCAGGCTCTGTTGCATCCCCCCACGTCGCCGGAGGAATGTGGGTTCTCGCGCCTCTCGAAAAACTTCTCCGCCGATCTCAAGACTCACGTCGAGCCCTGCGTCTTTGGCGGCAATCCCGACTGCTCGCAGTGTGGTTGTTCGGCCAGCGCGGCCACGCATTGGATCAGCGAGATGCGCATCGCGGGCCCGCTGAAGGCCAAACATCTTCTGCATGGATCCATGCGCGTGGGCAATGCCATGGCGCGCCTGCAACATGTCGCTCTCCCCGCATGGCGCGAGCGTGAGCAGGGCCAGATTGCTCCAGCCCGGGAGCCGGAACTGGTGCGCATCTCGACGGACTAGGGTGTATCCACATATACGGGTAGTCAGCGTTGCGAGCGAAAATTGGGCCAGATCGGGGTCCCCACAGACAGGTCTTCGTCTGTGGGGTAAGAGACAAGGCGGAGGCCGAAGGCTTTGGTGGCTCCAAGGTCGAGGCCGACAACGCAGTCTGGCCCAATCTGCGCCGCAACCCAGGGCCCCCGGCACGCGGTCTCTGCGTGCTGGGATGGAACCCGAAGGGACGGGGCCATTTTCCCCCATTTCTTTGTCGCTCGTCGCTAGCAGACACCCGGTATGCTTCACTCCTCGCTTCTAGAACTGAGAAAAAATGGCTCCCGTCGCTGGCCACTCGTATATGTGGATACACCCTAAAGCGATTCAGCGTCATCCCGGTTCCGAGATCGTCCTACCTCTCGATCTCGTTCCCCACGCCACGCGCACCGGATTTCCACGACGCCGCCGCGCACACTGCCAGAATCGCCCCTATCACCGCCAGCGACAACGTCACCGGCGCCTCGATCCAGCGCGCAGCAAGCATCTTCAGCGCCGCCAGGGCCAGAATCGCACCTAGTCCGTAATGCAGATAGCGGAAGCGATCGAGCAGCGCGGCCAGCGCGAAATAGAGCGACCTCAAGCCCAGGATCGCCGCCACATTTGACGTATACGCGACGAACGGATTGTGCGTCACCGACAGAACTGCTGCAATGGAATCGGTGGCAAACAGCAGATCGGTGGCCTCGACAGCCAGAATCACCGGCAGCAGCGACCCCTTGGCCGGCTGCAGGCGCACGATCCACTCTGGAATCGTAGCTCGCGTGGATCCGCCGCGCACCAGCCGCCAGGCCGCATACAGAAGAATCAGGCCAAAGATCCACGGGATCCATTCGAAGCGGCGCAGCAGCGTTACCCCCGCGGCGATGAACGCCGCCCTGAGGACAAACGCGCCCCAGATACCCCACAGCAGCGCTTTTTGCTGGCGCTCCCGGCTGATCTGGAACCCCTCGAATAAAAACAGGAAGACGAAAAGATTGTCGATGCTCAGCGAGGCTTCGATCGTGTAGCCCGCCGCGAATTCAAGCGCCGTCTGCCTGCCCATGGCGACTGCGATCCAGCACGCAAATCCTGCCGCGGCCATCGCCAGCCCTGCGGTTCCCAGCCAGGCAAGTGCCTTTGCATGCCGCGATTTCCGCCCGTGCCTGGGCAGCAGCGAGTCGGCCACAAGCACCGCAATAACCACTGCATGAAACCCCACCCACCAAGCCCAGGAAGCGCCCGCGATCATAGCTGGATGCTATCGCACGGTAGCAGGGTCTGTGCCAATCCCGCGCCACTGCACGCCGTCATGGCCATCGGGCTTGCGAGCCCTCCGGAATATGCGCAGACAGGGCCTGCCCCGATTCGCTGCCACCTTCTTGCCGGATCGCGCATCACTCTACTAGCAGCGATTGGTAAACTCCACACCATCGAGGCACTGCATGAGCGAATCGACCGCGCATCACCGAATCGAAGCGGACGCCGTCGGCAACGCGCCCCCGCCTCGCCACCCCCGCGTCGTCATCGTCGGCGCGGGCTTTGCAGGCCTTCATGCGGCAAAAGCTCTCGCGCACTTACCCGTCGATGTAACCGTCGTCGACCGCAGCAACCATCACACCTTTCAGCCGCTGCTCTACCAGGTCGCGCTTGCGGTTCTTTCGCCCGCTGACATCGCCCAACCCATTCGCACCATCCTGCGCGGCCAGACGAACACTCAGGTTCTGATGGATGAGGTCGTCGGCATCGACCTCTCCGCGCGGCAGGTGGCCCTGGCCAGCGGAGCGCGTCTCGGCTACGATTACCTCGTTCTAGCCACCGGCGCCACCCACTCCTACTTCGGCCACGATCAGTGGGAGCCGCTCGCACCCGGGCTCAAGACCATCGAAGACGCCATCGAGATTCGCCGCCGTGTATTGCTGGCCTTTGAGCTCGCCGAGCGGCAAATGCTGGAGCAGGGTTGGAACCCGCCGCTTAACTTCGTCGTCATCGGCGGTGGGCCCACGGGCGTCGAGCTCGCCGGCGCCATCAGCGACATTGCCCAGCTTTACATGCGTCACGACTTCCGCCACATCGACCCAACCAAGAGCCGCGTGCTTCTGCTTGACGGCGGCTCGCGCATCTTGGCCACATACCCTCAGGATCTCTCCGCCAAAGCCGAAGTCGCGCTCAAGCGTCTGGGCGTTGAGGTGCACACCAACTCTCAGGTCACCGGTGTTGGCCCTGGCTGGGTTGAAGCGAACGGCCAGCGCATTCAAGCCGTCGTCACCCTATGGGCTGCCGGCGTGCAGGCTTCGCCGCTGGGCAAAATGCTCGGCGCGCAACCCGGCGTCGAGCTTGATCGTCGCGGCTGCGTGATTGTTGACGAGCAGCTCAACCCTCCGGACCTGCCTGAGGTCTTCGTCCTCGGCGACCTGGCCCATTTCGAGCAGGACGGCCGCCAGATCCCCGGCGTGGCCCAGCCCGCAATGCAGATGGGCGATCACGTCGCCAAAATCATCGCCGCCGACTTCGCTGGCCAGCCGCGCCCCGCTTTCCGCTACTTCGACAAAGGCGACATGGCCACCATCGGCCGCATGGACGCTGTCGCCAAAGTCGAGTGGCCCTTCAAAGCGCACATGAGCGGCTTTCCCGCGTGGGTTACCTGGCTCACGGTGCACATCTTCTTCCTCATCGGCTTCCGCAACCGGCTCTCCGTCATGGCTGCCTGGGCCTGGACCTACTTCACCTTCACCCGCGGCGCACGCCTCATCTACGGCGACCAGACCTTGCCCGGCTGGCAGAGCAAGCGCTCGGCCGCTAACTCCGAGGCGCCAGAACGGTGAGCGCACCGGGCGCCACTGAAACTCGCATCGGAATCCGCCCCAGCCATTCCCCATCGGCTTCGCAGTACACATCGCCGTTCTGAGGCCGGCATTTAAAATCTCGGACCCTCGCTTCCACTAAGAATGGATTGAGCCGTCTCAGACCCAGCCATCCAGTCAAAAACCACAGCGGCAGCGAGATCAATGCCGGCGGACGAAGCAACGCAAGCCGCAGAGTGTCTTTGTCCGTCGCGCCCCCGCGGTCCACGAGCCCCGTAAACAACCCGCTCAGGCAGTCCACTCGCGCAGCCATCGCTCACCACATGCAAGGTTCTTGCTGTCCCATTAGCCTCGGTTTATGCCTCCTGCGCCCTTCATTTAAACTGAAAGGGATATGCTCGATCTGCAATTCGTCCGCGCCAACCTGGAGTTGGTAAAAGATAAGTTGCGCGCGCGTGGCGCCGACCCGGCCGCGCTGCTGGGCGATTTTCTTGCTCTCGACAAAAGCCGCCGCGAGGCCATCACCCAGGCTGAGCAACTTAAGGCCCGCCGCAACGAGCTTTCGCAACAGGTTGGCGCTCTCAAAAAAGCCGGCAAGAACGACGAGGCCGCGGCCGTCATGGACGAGACACGCGCGCTGAAAGAAAAACTCGACGAACTCGACAAGACCGCGGCCGGTCTCGATGAGCAGTTGCGCCAGTCTCTCGCCCGCGTGCCCAACCTCACCCGCGACGAAGTCCCCGCCGGCGCTTCCGAGGCCGACAACAAGACCGTCAAAACCTGGGGCGACCAAAAGAAATTCGGCTTCGCGCCCAAGCCCCACTGGGAGATCGGCGAATCCCTCGGCATTCTCGATCTCGAGCGCGCGGCCAAGCTCAGCGGCGCGCGATTCGCCGTCTACATGGGAGCCGGCGCGCGTCTTGAGCGTGCACTCATCGGCTTCATGCTTGACATGCACACCCAGAAGCATGGCTACAAGGAAGTGCTGCCGCCTTTCATGGTCAACTCAAAGTCACTCTTCGGCACCGGCCAGTTGCCCAAATTTGCCGAGGATCTCTTTCGCTGTTCCGATGCCGACGCTGACGCTGCCGCGCGCGGCGAGTATAAGGACAGCGATCACTGGCTCATCCCCACCGCCGAAGTCCCCGTCACCAATCTCTATCGCGACGAGATTCTCGACGAGGCGCGTCTGCCCATCTCGCTCACTGCTTATACGCCCTGCTTCCGCGCCGAGGCCGGCGCCGCCGGCAAAGACACGCGCGGCATCATCCGCCAGCACCAGTTTCAGAAGGTCGAGCTGGTCAAATTCACGCGCCCTGAAGAGTCCGACGCGCAGCACGAACGCCTCACCCGCGACGCCGAAGAGATTCTCGAGGCGCTCGGCCTTCCTTATCGCCGCGTCCTGCTGTCGACCGGCGACACCGGCTTCTCCTCGGCCAAAACCTACGATCTCGAGGTTTGGCTGCCGGGCCAGAATCTCTATCGCGAGATCTCTTCCTGCTCCAACTTCGACGCTTTCCAGGCGCGGCGGGCCAACATTCGCTATCGCCCGCCCGCGGCGCAAGGCGCCAAAGGCAAGCCCGAGTTTGTGCACACGCTCAATGGCAGCGGCCTGGCTGTGGGCCGCACCTGGCTGGCGATCCTCGAGAACTACCAGCAGGCTGATGGTTCCGTCCTTATCCCCGAGTCCCTGCGCCCTTACATGGGTGGAATGGATAGAATTGTTAGGGAGCCATGACGGCATCTTCCACATCCGGCGGCGCAATCACTCGGCCCAAACGCGGCTTCAAGCAGATCCTCAGCAGCTATTTCTACTGGACCTATTCGCGCGGGTCCTTTCACTACGACATCATGGTCACATTGATACTGCTCTTCATCTTCCTGACCCCGCATCTGTGGGACTACGGCGCCAAACCGCCGCTTGTCGCCGGCCCACTGCATCCTCTCCAGGTTGTTGGCGCCGGCCGCGGCGTCATTATCACCATGCAGGCCTCCGATGTGGGCATTCCCGCTGGCGCGTCCGACGACGAAGTCAAGAAGACGCTGCGCAAGGCCATTGAACCTGTCATGGGCGATTCCGTATTTGTCGAGCGCTGGGAGACGGCCACTGACGCCCAGGGGAACCTGACCTGGAAAGTCTGGGCGCGTCGCTGATCTCAATTCACGAATCCTCGACCCCCAATCCGGAGTCAAACAGGAAAAGGAAGACCATGCGCCAGATAGTAAAGATTGTGTTTCCTGCACTTCTCTTGCTGCTCCCGGTCCTGCCGGCCCGCGCCGAAGATCTCGCCAGTGTGCTGCAAAAGCTTGACGCCGCGGCCAAAAATTTTCACACCACCACGGCCGCCTTCGAGTTCGACACCATCCAGACCGACCCCATTCCGGATAAAGACGTTCTGACCGGAACCGCCTACTACGAGCGCAAGGGCAATAGCTTCCAGATGGCCGCGCACATCGCAAAGCACAATAACGGGCCTTCGCAGCAAACCTACATCTTCTCCGGCGGCGTTCTTCGCGTCTCCGATACCGGCAAGGAAAGCGACGCCAGGACATACACCCAGGCTGGCAAGTACGAGAGCTACCTGATGCTGGGCTTCGGCGCCAGCGGCCACGAACTCGCCGAGAAATGGTCCATTACCTACCTCGGGCACGGAGATGATCGACGGAGTCAAAACCGACAAGCTCGAACTGATCGCCAAGGATCCTGCGGTCCGCAAGAACATTCCCAAAGTCACCATCTGGCTCGACACCGCCCGCGCCGTCAGCCTCAAGCAGGTCTTCGATGAGGGCGAAGGACAATCCCGCATCTGCTATTACACCAACATTCGGCTGGATCAGCCCCTGCCCAAGGGCGCTTTCAGCTTCGACGCCGGCAAATGAAAGTGGCGCGCCAGGCTGCCTAGCGCAACTCCGCCCGCGGCCATCAGCATTGGAAAACACTCCAGCGTGTACCGCGTCTCCGGCGCCTCCACCGTGAGCAGCAATGCGCTGCGCAGCAACAAATAGGCCAGCATCGCCCACCAAAATCTTGGCCGCGCGCACAAACCGGCGATCCCAAAAAGCAAATACAGCGCATTTAGCCCCGCGTATGCCCAGCTGAACTCCGTTTCCTCATGATGATGCGCGTACACCCACCAATCCAGATCGATGTTCAGATTCTCCACGCGCGGCCGCAGCCACATATCGGCCACCCGGCCCAGCGGCAGCCAAACATAGTAGCGAAGTGGATGCGCCGCGATGCGCTCCTCAGCCAGCCGATTAAAGCCCGCATCGATCTCCGGCGTTAGCTCCATGCCATGGCTGTTGTAATCCGCGGCCAACGCCGCCGTTTCAGCGTACTGCGCTTGTGAGTCGAAGGCCCGGCCGGGCAGCTTGCTTACATCCAGCTTTCCCCCCGGCACATTCCAATAGATTTCGTAAGTCGAGACGAAGTCCAAACACCAGCTTTTCACCCAGCGTTCCCATCCGGGGTTGGCGCTCTCGCCGGGATCGGTCGCCAGCCGCGGCGCCAGCGGCTCGAAGACGCGAAAGACCCTCCAGTTGCGCGCCGTCCAAACGGCAAACGGAGCCAGCGCTAGCAGCACGCACACCACTGCCATGCGCACCAGCTTGCGCGTCGGGATCTTCCCCGGCCCATCGCCGCGCGGCAATCCGATCACAAGGGCAGGCGCAAAAGCCACAGCCGCCAGCGCTCCATCCGGCCGCAATAGCGTGGCCCAAGCCACGGCGAAGGTGAACCAAAGGCCATTCGCCCAGTTTGGCTCGTCGCGGAATCGCGACATCGCCCACATTGCCAGAGCCAGCGCAAACAGCGTCGGCGCCTCCGTCAGTGGCTCCGCCGTGTACGACGCGGTGAAGGGGCACAGCGCCGCCAGCCACAGCGTTGCCTGCGCCGCGCCCCGGCTCGCCCAGCCTGGCGCGATCCGCCCGGCAAACCCCGCCAGAAGCAGGCAGCTCGCCAGGTCAAGCGCCACCTGCACGCACGCCGCAGAAAAGTAATTCTCCATTCCGAAGAGCCGGAAGCAAATTGCCAGAAAGATCGGATAGCCGGGCAGCCGGATCAGCGTGGGATACATCGCTCCGCTGGGTAGAGTCAGGGCAAACTCCCCATGCAGCAGCAGGTTCCTGGCCAGTCCTCCATAAATCAGCGAGTCTCCGTTGACTTCGAAGACGTTATGCAGCATCCACATTCGCAGCGCAAGGCCTGCGCCGAGCGCCAGCACCACTGACAGCGCGGCGCGCGTCCCACGCCCGCCTTTGGCCGTGCGCCGCCATACCGTCAATTGACTCTCTGCGTCAGCTTCCATACGATTTCAAATGTATAGAGTAAGGCATTGCCAGGAATCCCGCGCCCTCGTCTGTCACCGTTCAAGGCCGCCGCATTCGTGGGATGCGGCTGCCCGTTTGCGCAGCCATCACGGAGTTGTAGAACGCACAAGTGATGCCCGACCTGCAGATTTTCTTCGACCCTGAACGCAAGCGCTGGAAGCGCCTGCGCCGCATACTCGATGCTGCCGCCGTCGTTACTACCCTTGTCGTCGCTGGCTTCATCTTCAACGTCCTTCGCAACCAGCGGTTGCCCGAGCTGCTGTTGCCCATCCCCAGGCACAACTATCGGGCGCTCCCCGATCAAACGATCTTGTTGCGTACCAGCAGCAAATTCCAGCGGCCCCGCGCGACGCAAAACCAGACGCAAACCCTCTGACATCCCTCTGAACACGGGTGAAGGCTTGCGCGCCGCCTACTACGTGCAGGATGACGCAGCCAGTTACTCCTCGCTCAAGGAGCACATCCATCAAATCGACATGTTGTTCCCGCAATGGCTGCATGTCGATTCTCCCGACGGCACGCTCATGATGATGAGCGGCGACAACCTCAGCGAGTATCCGGTCATTGAGGGCGCAACGGTACACGATCCCGACTACCTGAATAAAGTTAAGAATGTCATTCAGGCGGCCCACGAAGATACTGAAATCTTTCCTCACCTCAACAACTACGATCCCCATACGCAAAGCTGGGACACCGGTGTGGGCGAAGTGCTCGCCGATCCCGGCAAGAGCGCCGCCCTGGTCCAGCAGATCATGCGCTTTCTTTCGACGTACCCGGTCTATCGCGGCCTTTCGCTCGACATCGAAAGCATCCCCGACGCGGATGACCCGGCCTATCTTGCCTTTATTCAGGCGCTATATGCGCAGATGCACCCGCGCGATTTTCGCCTTTACGTCAATGTGGCCGTCGCCACCAGCGACAATGACCTGAAGTCCATCGCCTCCAACTCCGACGGCATTGTGCTGATGAATTACGACCAGCACCAGGACACCAGCGATCCGGGGCCCATCGCCAGCCAGCCCTGGTTCGTCGGCAATCTGGTCCGCGTGCTCAAGGTCGTGCCCAAGCAGAAACTCATCTGCGCGTTGGGCAACTACGGCTATGATTGGACGCTCTCCATCCCCAACCCAAAGTCGCCGGCGTCATCGCAAACCCCAGGTCCTCGACACCGACGATCTCTCCGTCTCCGACGCCTGGGAACTCGCCTCAGATGCCGACGCCGACCTCGATCTCGACTACGACACCCTCAATCCTCACTTCGAATACATTGACGAGGACAATAACCAGCGTCATGTCGTTTGGTTTCTCGACGCGGTTACCGTCCTCGACGAAATGCGCGCCGCGCGCCAACTCGGACTGCAAACCTTTGCTCTTTGGCGGCTCGGCGAGGAAGACAGCTCGCTGTGGAATATCTGGGACCATCCCAGCGATCCTTCATCGCTGCAAGCGCTCGGCACCGTTCAGCCCGGCCACGATGTGGACACCGAAGGCGATGGAGACATCCTGCGCGTCACTGGCCTGCCGCAGCCCGGCAAGCGCACCGTCGAAGTGGACACCGACGAACCCGATCCGCGCAAGAAGCTCATCGTTGACGAGCACATGGATGTGTATCCGCGCACCTATACCGTTGAACAATACGGCTACCATCCCAATGAACTCGCGCTCACTTTCGACGACGGCCCCGACCCCAAGTGGACGCCGAAGATTCTCGACATCCTCAAGCAGAAGCACGCCAAAGGCACCTTCATGCTCATCGGCGCTGAGGCTGCGGACAACATCGGCCTGATGCAGCGCATCGTCCGCGAGGGCAACGAAATCGGCAATCACACCTGGACCCATCCCGACATCAGCGAAATCTCCAACGCGTCAGCTCGATCTTGAAGTCAACCTCACCGAGCGCCTCTTCGAAGCCAAGCTGGGCGTGCAGCCGCTCTATTTCCGCCCGCCCTACGACATCGATGAGGAGCCGGACACCGACGACGAGGCCGCGCCCGTGTGGCGCATTCAGCAGGAAGGTCTCACCATTATCGGCAGCAAAATCGACACCAACGACTGGAACGAGCACCCTCGCAAGACGCCCACCGAGATCATCGACTCCGTACTCGCCCAGCTGCGGACTATGAAGGTCAAGCCGCAGTTCCGCGGCTCCATCATCCTGCTCCACGACGGCGGCGGCGACCGCTCGGTTACAGTGGAGTCTCTGGGTCCGCTCATTGACGCTTTGCGTGCCCACGGCTACAAGATTGTTCCTGTCTCCGAGCTGATGGGAAAAACCGTCGCGCAAGTGATGCCCCCGCTCACCTTCTGGCAGCGCCTGCGCACCATCCCCGACTCCATCGCATTTTCAACGTATGACCTCATCGGAAACTTCATCGTCCTGGTCTTCTTCGTCGGCGACGTTCTGATGAGCGCGCGCCTCATCATTGTTGGCCTCTTCGCCGTCATCGACCGCATCATCAAGCCTCGTCAAGTGCCCTCGCCCGGCTTCAACCCCCGCGTGGCTGTTCTCATCCCCGCCTACAACGAAGAAACCGTCATCGTCCGCACCATCCGCTCCGTGCTCAACTCCGACTACAAGAACCTCCACGTCATCGTGGTCGACGACGGCTCAGAGGACAGCACCGCCGAGGTGGCCGCCTCGGCCTACGCCCGGGAAATCGCCGCCGGCCGTCTTCAGGTTTTCACCAAACGCAATGAAGGCAAGGCCGCGGCGCTCAACTACGCGCTCGATCGCATGAATGAGGAGATCTTCGTAGGCATCGATGCTGACACCGTAATCGCCTCCGACGCCATCTCCAAGCTCATTCCTCACTTCAAAGATCCCGCCATCGGCGCCATCGCCGGGAACGCCAAAGTGGGCAACCGCGTGAACCTTTGGACGCGCTGGCAGGCCCTCGAATACATCACCAGCCAGAACTTCGAGCGCCGCGCCCTCGATTTGTTCCACGTCGTCACCGTGGTTCCGGGCGCTATCGGCGCCTGGCGTACCGCGCCGGTGAAGAACAGCGGGCGGTTATCCGCTCAACACCGTCGCCGAAGACGCCGACCTCACCATGAACCTCCTCGAACAGGGCCTCAAGGTCGATTACGAGGACCGCGCGTTGGCCTATACTGAAGCGCCAATCGACGCCAAGGGCCTGATGCGGCAGCGCTTCCGCTGGTCCTTCGGCACGCTCCAGGCCGTGTGGAAACATCGCGCCGCCTTCGTCCGCAACAAAGCCATGGGCCTCTTTGCGCTGCCCAACATTCTCATCTTCCAGATGTTTCTTCCCCTGGTCTCTCCCTTCATCGACATCATGTTCGTGGCCGGCGTCGTCAACTACCTCGTTAACCTGCACTTCCATCCTGAGGCGGCCTCCGCGGCCAGCTTTGAAAAGCTGGTCGTCTACTTCCTCGGATTCCTGCTCATCGACTTCATTACTTCGACGGCTGCATTCAGCCTCGAGCGGCGTCACCCCGCAAACAAGGGCGACGGCTGGCTCCTCTTTCACATTTGGCTCCAGCGTTTCGCCTACCGCCAGTTGTTTTCCATCGTCCTTTTCAAGACGCTCAAACGTGCCATCGACGGCAAGCCCTTTAACTGGGATAAAATCGAGCGCACCGCGAAGATGAGCAAATGCACCGAGGCCCTGACCGAAGTCGCACGGTAGCGGCAGACGCGAATCCTGATCGCTGAGAACTGAAGGCTGGAAGCTGTTTTTCTACGGCCCCAGATACAGGCTCACGCCCGGCGGTGCAAAGCTCAATTGCCCGGTCTTCGGATCGTAGGTAAGGTCCAGTGCATCGCTCTTGCGGCCATTGATGAGCACGGCTACCAGCAAGCCGTTGCCGTATCGGGCGGCGAGCGCAATCTTGTGGCTGCGGATCGCGCCATACTCGTTGTCCGGGCTGGTGGCGCTCCAGTCGTCCTGGAAGCGGCTGAAAGGATACACGCTATACTGCGCCGGATGTTGCTGCCAGTTCCTGTCGTGGACCCAGATACCGTACGCCTTGGGCAGGTTGTTGGCCTCCAGAGCGCTCAGGAATTTGTTCACCTTGGCGCGGCCGAACAGATATCGGTCCCAATTCCACGGCCAGTCTACTGGCCGGCTTGCCACCAGCCACCAAACCACGAACAGCACCGCCAACGCGCCTGCGGCGCACTGTGCGATCAGCGTGTTTCGCCTCGACCGTGCGGCATCAAATTCGGAGCATCAAGCAATGTCATGGGGATACTCCCTCGAAAACAGGATACGGCAGAGAGGCAGGGATCAGAGAACCGAGTATCAGAGATCGCCTTCGCCCTGAAAACGTCATCGCCATTGTCCTGTTGAGTTAGACACCAGCGAGCGTCTTTCTGATCCCTGAGCCGGGCAACCCCGTGCGCCTCTACTCTTCGCGGCTGTACGTCGTCCGGCTCTTTTCCGCATGCCGCTCCAGCGCCAGCTCAATGAGCCGCGTGATCAACTCCTTGTAGCTCAGCCCCGACGCCTCCCACAGCTTCGGATACATGCTGATCTGCGTGAATCCCGGCATCGTATTCACTTCGTTCACAAAAATGCGCTGCTTGCCGTCGGGCTCCATCAGAAAGTCCACGCGCGCCAGTCCTGCCAGGTCGCATGACTTGAATGCTGCAACCGCCATCTCGCGTATCTTTCTGGTTTCTGACCGGCTGAGTTTGGCGGGGATTTGAGGCACCGAACCTTCCGAGAGATACTTCGCCTCGTAGTCGTAGAACTCCTTGCCGGGAATGATCTCGCCCACAACGCTGGCCTGCGGCGCGTCGTTGCCCAGCACGGCCACTTCAAATTCTCTCGCTCTCGCCGCCTGCCCATCGCCGCGAACCTTGCCCCCCACGCCCTGCTCCACGATGAGCTTCCGGTCGTACTTTGCCGCCACCGTCAACGCCGGTCCCAGTTCCTTCCGGCCGTGTGCTTTTGAGATACCTACTGACGAGCCCAGGTTCGCCGGCTTCACGAAGACCGGGTACTTGAGCGATCGCTCCACCAGCGCAACGGCCCTCCGCGGAGACGTCTCCCAATCCTCACGAAGTAACGTTACGTGCTTGACGATCGGCAGCCTGGCCTGCGCAAAGAGGCGCTTCATCACGTCTTTGTCCATGCCTGCGGCCGAGCCCAGGACCCCCGAACCAACATAGGCAATACCGGCAAGTTCGAACAGGCCCTGTATCGTCCCGTCCTCGCCGAAAGTGCCGTGCAGTACCGGAAACACAACATCCAGTGCCGCGCCGGCCGAAGGCTGCCTGTCCCGGCCTTGCGTTTGGTTCAGAACTGCGGCGCCACTCGGCTCCGGCGCCATAAGAGTCGGAATGCCCTCGTGCAGCAGCTTTGCTCCCGGCGTCGCCGCCGGGTCGCCCGCGCGCAGCCGCCGGGCCACCGCGCTGGCATCCCCATTCAGCAGCCCCCGCGCATCCGCGGCTGCCAGCCACCGGCCCTCCTTGGTGATACCAATGGGCGTTACGTCGAACTTTTCGCGATCGATTGCCCCCAGAACGGATGCCGCTGACAGCAGCGAAACTTCATGCTCGCCGCTGCGCCCGCCAAAAAGAACGCCAACCCGGAGTTTCTTCGCCATATCTCTGCCAATTCACTCTTTCTGCTGCCAAAAATGGCTCGTCTTTAGTTTAGAACCCCCGCGCGTCGCGCCCTCCCGCAGCTCCCGGCTGGCCGCTTTTTGACGCCGGGGAAAGGCCCGCCAGGCCGGCGGCCGAACCATCGCAGTTTGGCCGGCCAACCATGCCTTCCGGCATGTTCATTCCTAACCACGGAATCGAAGGCAAAAAAAGTAAGGCAGACGCACCGAAAGTGCTATTCCCAACAGCTTCCCGCTAAGTAAGATGGGTGCAAGGAATTTCACTCAGATGGTCCCCCTTGCTTCGTTCCCCAGATGACTTGGCGGACCAGGATGAACCCAACGGCGAGTCGCACCGAAAACAGAGTGCGACCGTGGAAGGATTGTGAAAGCAGAGTGAAGGCCGTTTTGCCCAATCGACTCATTTTCGCGGCTGCCATTTTCTTCGTGTGCCTTCCGGCTGCGGCAGCGTCCCCGCCTTCGCCGATCACGCTGCATGACGCAGCCACGATGACCAACGCCGAGGCCAGCAAACACCTACCTGTCTCCTTCGAAGCTACCGTCACTTATTTCCGATCGTACGACAATGAACTCTTCGTGCAGGAGGGCGGCGACGCGATCTATGTGGGCGCCACTACAACTCTCAAACTTACCCCGGGCGATCGCATCCGGGTGACGGGCACGATGCACGAGAGTTTCCGGCCCTACGTGGAAAGCAAGCAAATCTGGCTCTTGGGCCACGGCGAATTGCCCAAACCCGAGCATCCCAGCTACGAGCAGATGATCCGGGGCGAAACCGATTGCAAGTTCGTCACGGTTCGCGCCTTCGTCCGGTCTGCCAATTTCGTGCCGAACCACGGCAATCCTACGCCGATGGCTTTTCTGCGACTGACCGTCGATGGGGGAAAAGCCGTACGCGAACATCGACAGCGACGATGAAGACGCACTGAATGGCCTGCTCGACGCCGAAGTACAGATCACTGGTGACGTTTCCGGTTTCTTCGACAAAAAAATACAGCAGACCGGCATCCGGTTTCACATTCAGTCCCTGGCCAACATCAAAATCCTGAAACATGCCGGCTCTGATCCATGGTCGTTGCCGGTTACGCCGATGGACCGCATTATCACCGGCTACCGGATCGTCGATCACTCGCAGCGGCTACGCGTCCAGGGATCCATTACCTACTTTCAGCCGGGTATAGCGCTGGTGCTCCAGGACGGTCCCAGAAGCCTTTGGATTGCGACCGATACCTACAGCCCGCTGCGCATTGGCGATCGGCAAGCGCGATCGGATTCCCCGACGTTCAGAACGGTTTCCTTACTCTGACCGCGCAGCGAAGTCCGGGACAGCTCTACCCCGGCGCCTGTCACTCCCCAACTGCTCACATGGAGCGAACTAGCCCTTGGCGGCAACGAAGGGCAGAGCCATATCTTCGACCTGGTTTCCATTGAAGGCAAGGTCGTCGACAGAGGTGCGGCAGGCCACGCAGGATGAGTATGTACTCGATTCCGACGGTCACATTTTCTCCGCCATCATGCGCCATCCCGGCTCATTGCAACCGGCTCCGCTTCCCGCGTTGCGAGAGATTCCTCCCGGCGCGCGCATCCGTGTCACCGGCATCTGCATGTTGACAGACGCTAGCCCCTTCATCGGCACAGAACGTATCCCATTCAATATCCTCATGCGCGGCTCCGACGACATCGCGGTCGTCGCCCGGCCTCCGTGGCTGAATGTCCGCCATCTGACGTTGATTGTTGAATTTCTTCTTGCATTCGTTATCGCCCTTGGCATGCATGGGTGGTACCTGGAACGCAGGAACCGGCGTCAGATCGGCTCTCTGGCCTATGTGGAGCAGCGGCGCGCTCGAATTCTCGAAGACATCAACCACTCCAAGCCGTTGGCCGAAATTCTGGAGCGGATTACCGAGTTGGTTTCACTTCGGCTCAACGGCGCGGCCTGCTGGTGCCAGATTGCCGATGGGGCCACGCTGGGAAACCGGCCCCACGCCTTTACTCCGCTTCGCTGCGCACCGTCGAGCGCCCGATTCGCAGCCCGCTCCGGCCCGCCGCTCGGCGTCATCTTCGCGGCCTTCGACGCGCGCACCAAACCCACCGCGGAAGAGAACGAGGCTTTGGCCATGGCCGCGGGATTGGCCACGCTGGCTATTGAAACTTCGCGCCTCTACTCCGATCTCGTGCACCGCTCGGAGTTCGATTTGCTCACCGACGTGCAGAATCGCTTTGCCATGGAAAAGTCTCTCCGCGCACATGATTCAATGCCGCGCGTCAATCGGCCGGCATCTTTGGCCTGATTTATATCGACCTGAATGAATTCAAGCAGGTCAACGACGTGTATGGGCATCAGGCTGGAGACCTGTACCTGCAGGAACTGACGCAGCGCATGAAGCACCAGTTGCGCCCCGGCGACTCGCTGGCGCGGCTGGGCGGAGACGAATTCGCGGTTCTGGTTTCCGAGGTACGCAATCGAGCTGAAGTTGAGGAGATCGCCGCGCGGCTGGAACGCTGCTTCGACGAGCCGTTTAAGGGAGAGGATTTCGAGTTGCACGGCTCGGCCAGCATCGGCATCGCGCTCTATCCCGAAGACGCCAACTCGGCCGACAGCCTGCTTCGCGCGGCCGACGCCGCCATGTACGTGGCTAAATACACCAGGACTGGTAAATCCCGGCCGCGGAAGAGTCAGGTGCAAACCGAACTCGCGCCGTAGCGAATCATCTGGCGCACCATCAAAATGTGAAAATTCCCCCGCGTTGCGCTACCGCCGCAATCGCCGGCCGGCGGCTATAGCGGTTCTCCAATTGGTGTAGGGTGGAACCGCAACCCTTGAGTGGCGTTGTCCTTAAGAAAACGCCACTTGGCATTCCGATTAGAACTTTACGGGAATTGGTGAACCGCCGTAGGCTCCTCACATCTCCTCCATGAGATATGCGCATAAAAAGGCCCGGCTTGCGCCGGGCCTCAATTGATACGCGAGAACATCTCGGAACATTGCCTGGACGGCCCTTATTCGGCCGCCATCTCCTCGGCTTCGCCCTCCTGCCGCATCATCTCCAGCTCGCGCTCGGCGGCTTCGATCTCGGCCTGCACTTCCTGCTGCACGCGCGCCGCCGCCTCTTCCAGCTCCGGCGAGAGCTGCACGTTGCGGTAGTACTCCAGGCCCGTGCCCGCGGGGATCAGCCGCCCGACGATCACGTTCTCCTTCAACCCGCGCAGGTTGTCCACCGCGCCGTTGATGCTGGCCTCGGTGAGCACGCGCGTCGTCTCCTGGAAGCTGGCCGCGGAGATGAAGCTGTCGGTCGAGAGCGACGCCTTGGTGATGCCCAGCAGCAGCGGACGCCCGATCGCCGGACGGCCTCCGTTCTGCAGCACGCGCTCGTTCTCTTCCCTGAAGCGGAAGCGGTCCACCTGCTGCTCGAGCAGGAAGTTGGTGTCGCCCACTTCGTCGATCCGCACCCAGCGCAGCATCTGCCGCACGATCACTTCGATGTGCTTGTCGCTGATGGCCACGCCCTGCAGCCGGTAGACTTCCTGGATTTCGTTCACCAGGTAAGCCTGCAGCTCCTTCTCGCCCAGCACGGCCAGAATGTCGTGCGGGTTCAGCGGACCATCCATCAGCGGATCGCCGGCGCGCAGCCGTTCGCCTTCCTGCACGTTCACGTGAATGCCGCGCGGCACCGAGTATTCCTTCTCGTCGCCGTTGTCGGCCGTCACGTAAATCTTGCGCTGGCCCTTGGAGACTTCGCCGAAGCGAACCACGCCGTCGATTTCGCTGATGATCGCGGTTTCGCGCGGCTTGCGCGCCTCGAACAGCTCCACCACGCGCGGCAGACCGCCGGTGATGTCCTTGGTGCGCGTGCTCTCCTTGGGAATCTTGGCCAGCACGTCGCCCGGACCCACTTCGTCGCCGTCCTGCACCATCAGGTGAGCGCCGCGCGGCAGCAGGTAGCGCTTGCTGCTCTTGGCGCCCTTGATCGCGATCGCCGGCTGCCGCTTCTCGTCGGGCGAGTCGGCAACCACCCAGCGCGAAAGGCCGGTCACTTCGTCCACTTCCTCGTTCAGCGTGATGCCTTCCTGCAGGTCCTTGAACTGCACCGCGCCGCCGATCTCGGTGAGAATGGCGTAGGTGTAAGGATCCCACTCGGCCAGCACTTCGCCCAGCTTCACCGCCGAGCCTTCGCGGACGCGCAGGCGCGCGCCGTAGACCACCTGGTAGCGCTCTTTCTCGCGGCCGCGCTCGTCCACGATCGCCAGCGAGCCGGAGCGGTTCATGGCCACCAGCTCGCCTTCCTTGCTTTCCACGGTGTTCAGGTTGATGAAGCGCACGAAGCCGTTGTTCTTGGCGTCGAGGCGCGACTTGTCGGCCACGCGGCTGGCCGTGCCGCCCACGTGGAAGGTACGCATGGTGAGCTGCGTGCCCGGCTCGCCGATCGACTGCGCCGCAATCACGCCGCAGGTTTCGCCCAGCTCCACCATGCGGCCCGAGCCGAGGTTGCGCCCGTAGCACAGCGCGCAAACGCCGCGCCGCGACTCGCAGGTGAGCACGGAGCGGATCTTCACCTTCTCCACGCCCGCGCCCTGGATCGCCGATGCAATGTCCTCGTCGATGGGCTGGTTCACTTCGACCACCACGTTGCCGTCGTAGTCCTTGATCCTCTCCAGCGAAACGCGGCCGATGATGCGATCGCGCAGCGGCTCGATGATCTCGCCCGACTCGACGATCGAGCCGACGTAGATGCCTTCCAGCGTGCCGCAATCCTGCTCGGTCACGATCACGTCCTGCGCCACGTCGACCAGGCGGCGGGTCAGGTAGCCGGAGTCGGCCGTCTTCAGCGCCGTGTCGGCCAGGCCCTTGCGCGCGCCGTGCGTCGAAATGAAGTATTCGAGCACCGTCAGCCCTTCGCGGAAGTTCGCCGTGATGGGCGTCTCGATGACTTCGCCCGAAGGCTTGGCCATCAGTCCGCGCATGCCGCTCAAGCTGGCGAATCTGCTGCTTCGATCCGCGGGCGCCGGAGTCGGCCATGATGTAGATCGGGTTCATGGCCCCTTCGTCGTCGGCCCGCTTCATGTTCCCGAACATCTCGTCGGCCACCTGGTCCGTCACCGCCGACCACATCTGGATCACCTTGTTCGAGCGCTCGCCGTTGGTGATGGCGCCGTCCATGTACTGCTTCTGGACCTCGATCACCTTCTTGTCGGCCTCGTCCACCACCGTGTACTTGCTCGCCGGGATCACCATGTCGTCCAGGCCCACGGAAAGTCCCGAGCGCGTGGCGTAATTGAAGCCCAGCGACTTGATGCGATCCAGCATGCCCACCGTCACCTCGAGGCCCAGGTTCTGGTTGCAGTAGTTCACCAGTTGCCCGATGCCCTTCTTCTTCAGCAGGCCGTTGATGATACGGCATGCCGCCGGGAAGCGCGTCGTTCAGGATCACGCGGCCCACGGTCGTCGACAGATACTCCTTGTCGAAGTCCACCGGCTCGGTGTGCGTCAGGTCCTGATCGTCGTAGGCCGTGGTCATGTCCAGCACCTTGCCCGTGTAGCGCAGCCGGATGGGCGAAAGCGTCTCCACTTCGCCGGCTTCGAGAGCCATCAGGATCTCTTCGGTGTTGGCAAACACGCGTCCCTCGCCCTTGGCGCCCTTCTTGGCCTTGGTCAGGTAGTAGAGCCCGAGCACCATGTCCTGCGTGGGCACGGTGATCGGCTGGCCCGACGGCCGGCGAAAGAATATTGTGCGAGGCCAGCATCAGCACGCTGGCTTCAATCTGCGCCTCCGGCGACAGCGGAATGTGCACCGCCATCTGGTCGCCGTCGAAATCGGCGTTGAACGCCGTGCAGACCAGCGGGTGAATCTTGATGGCCTTGCCTTCCACCAGCACCGGCTCAAAAGCCTGAATGCCCAGGCGGTGCAGCGTGGGAGCGCGGTTCAGCAGCACCGGGTGGTCCTTGATCACTTCCTCAAGGATGTCCCACACCACCGGCTCCTGCATCTCCACCATTTCCTTGGCTTGCTTGATGGTGGTGCACTGGCCCGGTCTGCTCCAGGCGGTGATAGATGAACGGCTTGAACAGCTCCAGCGCCATCTTCTTCGGCAAGCCGCACTGGTGCAGCTTCAGCTCCGGCCCCACCACGATCACCGAGCGGCCGGAGTAGTCCACGCGCTTGCCCAGCAGGTTCTGGCGGAAGCGGCCCTGCTTGCCCTTCAGCGTGTCGGACAGCGACTTGAGCGGGCGATTGTTGGCGCCGCGCAGCACGCGGCCGCGGCGGCCGTTGTCGAACAGCGCGTCCACGGCTTCCTGCAGCATGCGCTTCTCGTTGCGCACGATCACTTCCGGCGCGTGCAGGTCCATCAGCTTCTTCAACCGGTTGTTGCGGTTGATCACGCGGCGATAAAGATCGTTCAAATCCGACGTGGCAAACCGGCCGCCATCCAGCGGCACCAGCGGGCGCAGCTCTGGGGGAATCACCGGCAGCACGTCCAGAATCATCCACTGCGGCTTGTTGCTCGCTCTTGCGGAACGCCTCAACCACCTTCAGCCGCTTGGCATACTTCAGCTTCTTCTGCGCCGAGGTCTCGGTCTTCATCCGCTCGCGCAGCTCCATCCCCAGCTCGTCCACGCTCACGCGCTTGAGCAATTCCTTGATGGCTTCGGCGCCCATCATGGCCTTGAAGCCCGAGGGCCGGAACTGCTGGTCGAGCTCGCGGAAGCGGATCTTCGTCCTTGATGATCTCGCGCTCGCGCACCGGCGCGTCGCCGGGATCGACCACGACGTACGACTCGAAGTAGAGAATGCTCTCCAGATCGCGCAGCGAAATGTCGAGCAGGTGCCCGATCCTCGAGGGCAGGCCCTTGAAGAACCACACGTGCGAGCAGGGCGACGCCAGCTCGATGTGGCCCATGCGCTCGCGGCGCACCTTGCTCACCGTCACTTCCACGCCGCACTTGTCGCAGATCACGCCGCGGTGCTTCATGCGCTTGTACTTGCCGCACAGGCACTCCCAGTCCGTCACCGGGCCGAAGATGCGCGCGCAGAACAGGCCGTCGCGCTCCGGCTTGAAGGTGCGGTAGTTGATGGTCTCCGGCTTGGTGACCTCGCCATGCGACCAGCTGCGGATCTTCTCCGGCGAGGCCAGCATGATGCGGATGGCGTCGAAGTCGGTAATGGGGCTGGTAAGCTCAAACGGGTTCGAACGGAACAAGGCGACCCTCCTTCTGCTGCTAGCCACTAGCTTCTAGCTCTGCCGCGGTTTCCCGGGATTCTTGGAAGCGTTCCTTCCTTCCCGGAGCGGCGTTTGCCGCGTTCAGAAGAACGCCTGACACATTCTGCAATACTCTGGTAGTCGCCGTCCGCTGCCAGCGTGCGCCTCACATAAGCTAGACGGCTGGAAGCTAGCAGCTACGAGGCTTGCTTCTTAGTCCGCCACCGCCGCCACTTCCGGCGTCGGCGCCTTCTTCACCAGATCTGCGCGCTTGATCAGCTCCACGTCCAGGCACAGCGACTGCAACTCGCGAATCAACACGTTGAACGACTCCGGCACGCCCGGCTCGATGGCCGCCTCGCCCTTGACGATGGCCTCGTAGATCTTGGTGCGGCCATACACGTCGTCGGACTTGGCGGTGAGCAGCTCCTGCAGGATGTACGCGGCGCCGTATGCTTCCAGCGCCCACACTTCCATCTCGCCGAAGCGCTGCCCGCCGAACTGCGCCTTGCCGCCCAGCGGCTGCTGCGTGATCAGCGAGTACGGCCCGATCGAACGCGCGTGAATCTTGTCGTCCACCAGGTGCGACAGCTTGAGCATGTAGATGTAGCCCACCGTTACCGGCTGCTCGAACTGCTCGCCCGTCATGCCGTCGAAGAGCGTCGTCTTGCCCGAAGACGGCAACCCGGCCGCGGCCAGCAGCGCCTTGATCTCTTCTTCGCGCGCGCCGTCGAACACCGCGGTTCCGAACCAGATGCCCTTCTCCATGCCTGCGGCGACGCGCAGCAGCATCTCGTCGTCCAGCTCCAGCAACTGGCGCAGCGTGGCCGTTCCGGCAAACTCCTTCTTCATCAGTTCGCGCACGTACGCCGCATCGGAGTTGGCCTTCACCAGCTCGGCAACCTTCTTGCCCAGCGCGTGCGCGGCCCAGCCCAGGTGCGTCTCCAGAATCTGGCCCACGTTCATACGCGAAGGCACGCCCAGCGGGTTCAGCACAATCTCCACCGGCGTTCCATCGGGCAGATACGGCATGTCTTCCTCGGGAAGAATGCGCGCGATCACGCCCTTGTTGCCGTGGCGGCCGGCCATCTTGTCGCCCACGCTCAGCTTGCGCTTCATGGCCACGTACACCTTCACCAGCTTGATCACGCCCGGAGGCAGCTCGTCGCCCTTCTGCAGCTTGGCCACCTTCTCGTTGGTGATCTTGCGCAGCACTTCGATCTGCCGCGACGTCATCTCCTCGATCTCGTCGATCTGCTCGTTCACCCGCGGATCCTTGTCGTTGTAGCGGATGCGCTTCAGGTTCTTGGTCGAGATGCGCTCGATGGTGTCGCGGTCGAGAATCGCGCCCTTGGTCAGCAGGCGCTTGTTGGTGCGCTCGTCGTGCAGGTCGGCCAGCACTTCCTTGCCGCCCAGAATCGCTTCCAGGCGCTTCAACCGCTCGTCGGTCAGAATGCGGATCTCGTCGCCCAGGTTCTTTTCGAGCTTGGCCACGTACTCGGCCTCGATCAGCTTGGCGCGCTCGTCCTTCTCCTGGCCCTTGCGGCTGAAGATGCGCACGTCCACCACCGTGCCCTCGATGCCCGGAGGGCAGGTGAGCGAAGCGTCGCGCACGTCGCCGGCCTTTTCGCCGAAGATGGCGCGCAGCAGCTTCTCTTCCGGCGTCAGCTGCGTCTCGCCCTTCGGCGTCACCTTGCCCACCAGAATGTCGCCGTGCCCGATCTGGGCGCCGATGCGGATCACTCCGCTCTCGTCCAGATCGCGCAGCGCATGCTCGCTCACGTTGGGAATGTCGCGCGTGATCTCTTCCGGCCCCAGCTTGGTGTCGCGCGCCTCGATCTCGAACTCCTCGATGTGCACGCTGGTGTAGTAGTCCTCGCGCACCAGTTGTTCGCTGATCAGGATCGCGTCCTCGAAGTTGTAGCCGCGCCAGGGCATGAAGGCCACCAGCACGTTGCGGCCCAGCGCCAGCTCGCCCTGCTCGGTGCACGGGCCGTCGGCAATCACCTGGCCCTTGACCACGCGGTCGCCCTCGCGCACCACCGGCTTCTGGTTGATGCAGGTGTTCTGGTTCGACCGCTTGAACTTGATGAGCTGGTAGATGTCCGAACCCACCTCGCGCGAAAGCTGCGTGGGATGGTGCTCGCCCTCCACGCGCACGATAATGCGCTCGGAGTCGACCGAATCCACGATGCCGTTGCGCTTGGCCAGGATCACGGCGCCGGAGTCGCGTGCGGTCACGCCCTCCATGCCCGTGCCCACCAGCGGCGCCTCGGCCGCCAGCAGCGGAACGCTCTGGCGCTGCATGTTGGCGCCCATCAGCGCGCGGTTGGCGTCGTCGTGCTCCAGGAACGGCACCAGCGACGCGGCCACCGAAACAAGCTGCTTCGGGCTGACGTCGATGTAGTCCACCTCGGCGCGGTTCACCAGCACAAAGTTCCCCTGCCGGCGCGCGTTCACCAGGTCTTCGGTGATCTCGCCCTTGTCGTTGAACTCGATGTTGGCCTGCGCGATGGTGTGCCGGTCCTCTTCCCACGCCGAAAGATAGAAGCTGTAGGGAATCGAATCGATGGTCGCGCTTGCCCGCCTTCTTCAACTGCGCGTTCAGCCGCGCCGCCTCGTCCTTCTCGATGTGATCGCCCACGCGCAGTCCGCTTTCGCCGGCGTTCACGATCTCAACGAAATCGAGAATCCTCGAGTCCTTCACCTTGCGGTAAGGCGACTCGATGAATCCGTACTCGTTGATGCGCGCAAAGCAGCTCAGCGAGCTGATCAGGCCGATGTTCGGACCTTCCGGCGTCTCAATCGGGCAGATGCGGCCGTAGTGCGTCGGGTGCACGTCGCGCACTTCGAATCCCGCGCGCTCGCGCGACAGCCCGCCCGGCCCAAGGGCCGAAAGCCGCCGCTTGTGCGTGATCTCCGACAGCGGATTGGTCTGGTCCATGAACTGCGACAGCTGCGACGAGCCGAAGAACTCGCGGATCGCCGCCATCACCGGCTTGGCGTTGATCAGGTCGTGCGGCATGGCCGTGTTCAGTTCCTGATACACGCTCATCTTTTCCTTGATGGCGCGCTCCATGCGCACCAGGCCGATGCGGAACTGGTTCTCCATCAGCTCGCCCACCGCGCGCACGCGGCGGTTGCCCAGGTGATCGATGTCGTCCACCATGCCGATGTTCTTGCGCAGCTTGAGCAGGTAGCGGATGGTCGCGTAGAAATCCTCCGGCGTCAGCGTGCGGTGATCCAGCGGCGTGGCGTCCTGGTTTTCGTAGAGCTTGATGTTGAACTTCAGCCGGCCCACGCGCGAGAAATCGTACTTGCGCGCGATCGAAGAACATGCCCTCGAACAGCGCCGTCGCCGTGTCCAGCGTCGGCGGGTCGCCCGGCCGCAGCTTGCGGTAGATCTCGATCAGCGCCTCTTCCGGCTTGTGCACCGAGTCGCGCTTCAGCGTGTTCGAGATGATGTTGCCCACGTCGTCGCGGTCGGGGAAGAACACCTCGAAGCTGGTCGCGCCCGAGGCCATCACCTTGTGCAGCCGGTCGGCGGTCAGCTCCACGTTGGCTTCCACCACCACTTCGCCGGTGGTCGTATCCACCACGTCGGAAGCGGTCAGCGCGCCATCCAGCTCCGCGGCTTCCACTTCCACCTTGTCGATGCCCGCGGCGCGCATCGCCTTCAGCGCGTGCGGCGTGATCTTGCGCCCGGAGTGCGCAATCTCTTCGTTGCCGTGCAGAATCGCGTGCGCCGGCTTCACGCCCACCAGGTGCGTGCCCTTCGCGGCATCCTGCGGCACCTCCCACATGCAGCTTGCCGTCGGCGATGTGCAGCCGGTCGACGGTGTAGAAGGTCTTCAGAATCTCCTCGTCCGAGCGCAACCCCAGCGCGCGCAGGAAGATCGTGCCCAGGAACTTGCGCTTGCGGTCGATGCGCACATAGAGCGTGTTCTTCTGGTCGTACTCGAACTCCACCCACGAGCCGCGATAGGGAATGATCTTGCCCAGGAAGTAGGTGCGGTTGTTGGCGGTCTCAAAAAACACGCCCGGCGAGCGGTGCAACTGCGAAACGATCACGCGCTCGGTGCCGTTCACAATGAACGTGCCGTTCGGCGTCATCAGCGGAATGTCGCCGAAGAAGACCTCCTGCTCCTTGATGTCGCGGATGGTCTTGTTGCCGGTCTCGGCGTCCTTGTCGTAGATGGTCAGCCGCACCGTCACCTTCAACGGCGCGGAGAAGGTCATGCCCCGCTCTTCGCACTCCTGCTGGTCGTACTTCAACTGCAGGCTCACCGGGTCGCCGCACTTGTTGCAGAAGTCGGGCGTGTTCTTGTTGTAGGTTCCGCACTTCTGGCAGAGCACGTCGCCGGGCAGGAAGGGATCGGTGATCACCATCGCGCCGCAATGCACGCAGGCCGTGCGCAGGTGGTGCAGCCCCTTCAGGTGGCCGCACTTGCACTCCCAGTTGCCGATCGAGAAATCCACGAAGTCCAACTGCGAGATGCCGCGGAAGTCGGTAATCGGGAAATACCGACACAAACACCGACTGCAAGCCGCGAGTCGTCGCGCTCGTTGGGCAGCTTGTCCATCTGCAGAAACCGCTCGTAGGAGCGGCGCTGCACTTCAATCAGGTTGGGAATCTGGGTTGCGGTGGGAATCTTTGAAAAATCGAGCCGGCTGCGAATCGCGCGCTTCTCGTTGGGCATGTTCACTCCTGAGCCTCGTTGCTCCGGCGCTCGCCATCAACGTGGCCGCGCCGGGCCGGCGCCCGAGTCTCGTTGGCGCCGGCGAAGTTCCCGAAAGAAATCGAAAGTACGTGGGAGCAGGCAATGAATTCGTCCCGCTCATATACTGCCGGCAGTCCGGAAATCTGCTTCCAGGCGCGCCGGAAGAACCCAGGTCAGGCGGGTTCTGTGAGAGCCGCGTCAATAACGCGTGGTGGATATTGCGTGCATCGGGCAGGTGCGCTAGACTGCGCACAATTGGAAGAGGCGAGCACAACGGCTGAACCCGAAAATGCGGGTGAAACCGTCATGGGAAGTTGTGCGCATTGCGCCGCTGGAGCCTAAAAAATTCCCTGCGCGGCACACCGGGAGACACGAAAAGCCCGTAAGGACGCAATGCCTCACGAGCGCGGCTCATCGCCAGTGCCCCCATCCGAATTTTCTTCCATTGCCCTCGCCGATCGCAAAATCCGCTTCCGCCGCGAATTGCCAGCTGCCCGACCCTCATCAACGGTCACCCCGCCTGACCTCAAGAAAACCGCTGACCCAAAAGAACTTAACTGATTCATAACGCCCGCTCTCAAGACTTCTTGACTGCTCCTGGGTCGCGGACGCTTGCGTGGACACCACGCTCCGCTTTACGCGCCGCATCGCCGCTCCATTCGCCTGAAAATAACCGAACGGAGCCGCCAAGACGCGCACTCTTTATCGTAACGCGTCCCGGCGTCCCTTGCAAGTCTCGTGCCGTTTAGTTGGCGCGTTACTTGATCTCGACGGTCGCGACGCCCTCAAACTTCTTCTTGATGGCCTCGGCCTCTTCCTTGGTCGCGTTCTCCTTGATCGCCTTGGGAGCCCCATCCACCAGGTCCTTGGCTTCCTTCAGACCCAGCGACGTGACTTCGCGTACCGCCTTGATGGTGTTGATCTTATTGGCGCCAGCGTCCTTCAGAATGACCTGAAACTCGGTCTTCTCCTCGACCGCCGGAGCCGCCGCGCCAGCACCCGCGCCGCCCGCCACCATCACCGGAGCCGCCGCCGCCGCCGAAACGCCAAGCCGCTCTTCCAGCTTCTTCACCAGAGCCGCCGCTTCCAGCAGGCTCAGGCTCACAATTTGCTCTTCCAACTGCGCGATATCCGCCATGTTCTTCTCCAATCAAAATCGTTTGAATTTGTGCCGAGCCCATTCGCTCGTCCAAGCCGCCCCAGCAGTGGAAAGTTTCCGATGCGCCAGACCCGCGCCCTTTCAACCTGCTCCCCGGCCAAAACCCTTAAAATCAGCTCCCTGCTTGCTGTTCGCTCGCGCGCGCTTATGCCGCGGCGAACTTCTCCTTCTCCACGCCCTGTCCCAGCACCACCGCCAGATCGCGGCCCGTCGCATTGAGCACCGTCACCAGCCGCTGCGCCGGCGCATTGATCAGGAAGAGCAGCTTCGAGAAGATCTCTTCCTTGCCCGGCATCGTCGCCAGCGCCTTCACGTCATCCACGCTCAGCAGCTTGCCGTCCACAATGCCCAGCTTGAACTGGAACTCCGCCGCATTCTCTCCTGCCCACTTGGCGAAGACCTTGGCCAGTGCCACCGGATCGCCCGCGGTGAATGCCACCGAATTCACGCCCTTCAGGCCCTTCAGCGCCGCTTCAACCTGCGTGCCCGTGCCGGAGATCGCGGCCAGCTTGTTCTTCACCACGCGATACTTGCCGCCGGCCTCGCGAATCACCTTGCGCAGCTCGTAGTCCTTCGCCACGGTAAGCTTGCTAAAGGTACCGATAATCGCGGTGGTCGACGACTCCAGCTCCGCCGCCAGCCCCTTCACCTTCTCCGCCTTTTTCGCCTTTGAAATTGCCATTGCCTTCGCTCCGCTCGGCGGTGAACAGCGATCAGTGAACAGTGGGCGGTTTCAAAACCAGCCCTCGATCGAGGTTCCCGCCTTCAAATCCCTCTCAAAACCTGCCGTCCGGACTTAAGCTGAACCGTCGGTCTCTGTTCACCGACCACTGTTCACTGTCCACTGGCTTTTACTTCTTTCCCGCCGCGTCGGCAACAGCCGAATCCAGCGGAACCCCCGGGCCCATCGTCGAGCTCAGCGTCACGCTCTTGATGTACTTGCCCTTGGCCGCCGAAGGCTTGGCGCGCACAATCGATGTAATCACCGTGGTCGCGTTGTCGATCAGCTTTTGCGGCTCGAAGCTCAGCTTGCCCACCGGCACGTGCACCAGGCTCGTCTTGTCGGCGCGGAACTCCACCTTGCCGGCCTTGATCTCTTTCACCGCCGCGCCCACGTCCATGGTCACGGTTCCGGTCTTGGGATTCGGCATCAGGCCCTTCGGCCCCAGCACCTTGCCCAGCCGGCCTACCACCTTCATCATGTCCGGCGTCGCAATCAGCGCATCGAAGGCGGTCCAGTTCTCTTTCTGGATCTTCTCCACCATCTCCTCGCCGCCCACAAAGTCGGCGCCTGCCTCGGTGGCTTCCTTCTGCCGGTCGCCGGTCGCGATCACGGCCACGGTCTTGGTCTTGCCCAGCCCGTGCGGCAGCACCACGGTGCCGCGCACCATCTGGTCGGCATGGCGCGTGTCCACGCCCAAACGCATCGTCAGGTCGACGGTCTCGTCGAACTTCGCGTACTTCACTTGCTTCAGGAGATTCACTGCTTCAGGCAGCGGATACGCCGGCTTGTTGATAGCGGCGCGCGCCTTCGCAATATTCTTACCTGCGTGGGCCATTCTTCCCTCGTCTCCCACCGCTTTTGCCAGCCCGCCGTGGCGGAATCCGTTAACCCGACTGAGCATTCATCCAAAACGTTGCCCGTCCGGCCAGGACCAAAAGCCGTGGTGATGATGACAGCGCAGGAATTCCCCTGCACGCAACCATTATGTTAGCGAATTGACAGCTGAATTGCAAACGGCGGAGGGTTGATCTCCGGAAGAGAAGTCCAAAGAACGAGCCCGCACTTCAGCCCGGTGATAGACTCGACGTGACTCATGGGCCGGCGCCGCGCTCTCGCATCAATTTGCTGCTGGTGCCCTCGCGCCACCGATGTCCGGTTTCCAGCCATCGCCCGCCTGTTGGAGGTTTCCGTCTTTGCACGTTGCATTCTCAGCTCGCAGAGCCCTCCTGCTCGGATTGCTCTTCTTCCTCATCTGCATCGGCCTCGGCTATCCCATCCTCAACCGCTACGATCCCGGCAAAGTACCCGGCACGTCCGACGCCGCTGGCTACTGCCAAGAGGTCACCGGCCCGCTAAGCGTCTTTTCCTACCGCCCCCTGGTCCCTGCCCTCGCAAAGCCCTTCTATTGGATGGCCGAAGGAAGGATCGGCACATGGAGCCCCGCTCTCTTCGGATTGCTGGTGTCCACGTCCATCCTCACCGCCGCGACTGCGGTCACCATCATCGCCATCGGCATCCGCTGCGGCCTCTCCTACGCCACTTCGCTTGTTGGCGCGCTGCTCTTCCTGGTCAATTTCGCCGTTCCCAACTGGAATCTCGCTGCCTACGTCGATTCCGGCGAAGCACTCTTCCTTGCTCTCGTCACTTGGTCGCTTCTTTCCGCGCGCTGGTATCTTCTGCCGCTCTGGGCCATTCCCGGCTCTCTCTCCAAGGAAACCTTTGCGCCCTTCGCATTCGTCTTTGCCATCGTCTGGTGGCTCGCTGATCGTCCGCAAATTGATCGGTCGCAAACTGAGCGGCCGCGTCGCCTCGGCAAACTCCTATGGGCCCTCGCACTCGGCTTTCTCGCGTGTGTGTCCGTCCTGCTCTCGTTCTCTTCGTCAGGAGGCATTTTTTCCGGCGCCGCGCACTACACCACCGCCATGGCTGCCTATACCAAAGTCGGCTTCTTCCAGGGATTCGTCCGCTGCCTCGAAGCGCGCGAGCTCTGGTACACCTTCATTTGGCTGCTGCCCCTCGGTCTCCTGCGCATCATATCGCATGGATCGCCGCTGGATTCTTGGCTACCGCGGCCACATTTCTCCTCGCCCTTCTCTTTGGCGCTTACAACGACGCCCTGGGCAACACGGCTCGAGCTCTTTTCAATATCTCCGGCCCTCTGCTCAGCCTCTCCGCCGCCGCCCTCCTCACAGATCGCTACGCCGCCGCTCCGGGCGCCTGAACGATAAACTAGACTCAGGAACCTTCCCGCCGGACTCGACATCTTGCACCCGCTCCTCGACCATCTCAATCCCGAACAACGCGCCGCGGTCGAAGCCACCGATGGCCCGCTGCTCATCCTTGCCGGCGCCGGCTCTGGCAAGACCCGCGTCATCACTCACCGCATCGCCTGGCTCATCCAGGAAAAGAACATCGCCCCCGACGCCATCCTCGCCGTCACTTTCACCAACAAGGCCGCCGGCGAAATGGCCGAACGCGTTAACGAGCTTCTCGGCCACTCCTCGCTGGCTAAGCCGTTGATCTCGACCTTTCACTCCTTCTGCGTCCGCATCCTCCGCCGCGACATCGAGGCCCTGAAAACCGGGCCCCCCGCGGACAGGCCTCGTCTGCGGTGTCGACAGGGTCTCACCCGCGCCTTCACCATCTTCGACGAGAACGACCAGCAGGGCATTGTCAAACAGGTCATGAAGCGCATGGGCCTCGACACCAAGCAGATGACCCCGCGCAGCGTGATGGGCCGCATCTCATGGGCCAAAAACCACATGGTCGATCCGCAGGATTACTTCCTCGGTTCCAAGGACCCCACCGGCGAGCGCGTTGCCCAAATCTTCAAGCTCTACCAGGACGAGCTGCGCAAGAACAACGCCATGGACTTCGACGACCTGCTCCTCGAGGCCGTGCGCCTGCTCAAGGCCTCGGGCGAAGTTCGCGAGCGCTACCAGCAACGCTACCAATATCTATTGGTCGACGAATACCAGGACACGAACCGGCCCCAGTACGAGCTGATGAAGCTCCTGGCCGGCGAGCGTAAAAACGTCTGCGCCGTTGGCGACGAGGACCAGAGCATCTACTCCTGGCGCGGCGCCGACATCCGCAACATCCTCGAATTCGAAAAGGACTTTCCCAACGCCCGCATCGTCCGCCTCGAGCAGAATTACCGCTCCACGCAGATCATTCTCGAGGCCGCCGGCGCCGTCGTCGCCAACAACATCCGCCGCAAGGGCAAGAAGCTCTGGACCGAGCGGCAGGGTGGCTCGCTCATCGGCTACTACGAAGCCCCCGACGGCGAAAACGAGGCTCTTTTCATCGCCGACAAGATTCAGGCGTTTCTTCGAGGCACAGAACTCCGTCCGAAACTCAAAACCCCGGAGGGGCGGGAGCGCGGCGGTTCTCTACCGCACCAACTCGCAATCCCGCCTCGTCGAAGAAGCCCTGCGCCGTTACAACATCAGCTACACCATGGTGGGCGGCTTCAGCTTCTACGAGCGCGCTGAGATCAAGGATCTGCTCGCCTACCTGCGTCTCATCCGCAATCCCCACGACTCCATGGCCCTCGGGCGTGTCATCAACACGCCCGCTCGCGGCATCGGCAAAACAACCCTCGAAGCGGTCGAGCGCCTGGCTCTCGAAACCGGCGTATCAACGTGGGATGCGGTCGCCGCGGCCATCGCCAACCGCCTCATTCCTGCGCGCGCCATTATGGCGCTCGAATCCTTCCGCACACTCATCCTCGATGCGCAGGCCATGATGGATCCCGACTTTGCCGGCAAGCTCGCCGCCGGCATCTCCGAATCCGTGGCTGCCGATGCCGATACCGGCTTCGCCTTCGGCGCCGCCAACGCCGATGCGGCCAGTCCAAATAGTGGCAGCGAGCAGCCGAAGGGCATGGGCTTCAGCCCGTACATCGACCCCACTCAATCAACCGGGGCTTTTGTCCCTGAGGAACAATCCCCCATCGCGGAATCTTCTCCAAAACCGGAGCGGCACGAAGTGCGCGACTCTGCCACCCTCCCCGAGCTCATCCGTTTCCTCATCGATCGCACTGGCTACATCAAAGCGCTCGAAGCCGAAGGCTCGCCGGAGGCCTTCAGCCGCATTGAGAACCTGAAGGAGCTGGCCAACGCTGCGCACGACGCCGAGGAGCGCGGCGAAACGCTCGCCGAGTTCCTCGATCATGCCGCGCTCGCGTCCGACACCGACCAGTTCGATCCCAACGCCCGCGTCACCCTCATGACCCTCCACGCCGCCAAGGGCCTCGAGTTTCCGCTCGTCTTTCTCGCCGGGCTTGAGGAGGGCCTGTTTCCGCACTCGCGCACCCTCTCCAGTCCCGAAGAGCTCGAAGAGGAGCGCCGCCTCTGCTACGTGGGCATGACGCGCGCCATGAACTCGCTCATCCTCACCCGCGCCCACTATCGCCGCCGCTATGGAGCCGACGCGCCCGAGGCCAGTATCCCCTCGCGCTTTCTTGAAGAAGTCCCGCCGCAGCTCGTCGAAAATCTCGGCGGCCGCAGCCCGGCCTGGTCCACGCCTGCGTACACCCCGGCCCACGCCGGACGCCAACGCCGCTCGACGGACTCCGATGGCAAGCACTTCAACTACGAAGACGAAAGCCAGGAGATTCCTCGCGCCGCCGCGCCGGCATCCTCGCCCAGCCGCAGGCTCACTCCAGAAGATCAAAGCGCGGAGCGCAACATCGCCCGCTTCTTCGGTGGAAAGTCAGGGGCCCCCACGGACAGGTTTTCGTCCGTGGAGTTGAAGTCCGGCGCGACCAGTCCCGGCTCCTTCGCCCGTCCAACGGTGGACATTCCCGCCGCGAACGGTGCGACCGGCCTCAGGAAAGGCCAGCGCGTGATGCACGCCAAATACGGCGAAGGCACTGTACTCATGCGCGAAGGCGACGGCGAAGACGCCAAGCTCACCGTCCTCTTCGCCCGTCATGGCATAAAGAAGCTGATGGAGAAATTCGCCAACCTGCGCCGAGTCTAGCTTCGTCGGCACGGCACTCGCCTTTGCCGCTCCTTTAGACTGAAAGCGCCATGCACTCTATTGACTGCTGGGTGCCCCATCCTAGCCGCGTCTATGTTTTTGCGGCTAGGGTGGGAAAACTCGGATTACAAAATTTCGCGGTGGCGGCCTTGGTTGCCGCATTCGCCTTCGCCGCCCTCGCCGGCTGTGGCATGCCGGGCGCGCCGCAGCCGCCTTCGCTTAACCTTGCCGTTCCCGTCAGCGATCTCTCCGCCGTGCGTACCGGCGGCCAGGTGGCCCTCGCTTGGACGATGCCTGCAAAGACCACTGATAAGGTTCTACTCAAAGGCAATATCGCCGTCCGCGTCTGCCGCAACCAGACCTCCGACCCGCGCTGCTCCGTCGCGGCCACGCTCGAACTCGCTCCCGGATCCGAAGCCACATTTACTGACGCGCTGCCTCCGCCGCTCGCCGCAGGCTCGCCGCGCGTGCTCACGTATTTCGTCGAGCTCGTGAATCGCAAGGGCCGCTCCGCCGGGCTCTCGAACGGCGTCGAGATCCTTGCCGGCGAGGCGCCGCCCCCGGTCGACAACCTCACCGCGGAAATGCGCAAAGATGGCGTACTGCTGCGCTGGGCTCCCGCTCCACCGGAGGCGTCGCCCGTTGCCATCCGCCTCGTGCGCAAGCTCCTCACGCCGCCGGCAAAGAATACGAACCAGGGCCTTCCGGCACAACCCGCTGAACCGCTCGAGCAAGCTCTTCTTGTCGAACCCGCCCCTTACTCCGATCGCGCTCTCGACACCAGCATCCGTTTTGGCGAGACCTACGAGTATCGCGCGCAACGCGTCGCCCGCGTCACCGTCAATGGCGCAACGCTCGAACTTGCGGGACCGCTCTCTCTTCCCCTGCGCATCGATGCCGTGAATGTATTTCCGCCCGGCGTGCCCAAAGGTCTGGCCGCGGTAGCCACAGCGGGCGAGAACGGCTCCGGACCCGCGATCGACCTCAGTTGGTTGCCCGACACGGAAGCGGATCTCGCAGGCTACATCGTCTACCGCCGCGATCCCTCTCTGGCGGGAAGCTCTTGGCAGCGCATCTCTCCCGCGCAGCCTGTCGTGGGCCCCGGCTATCACGACGCCGGCGTCCAGCCCGGCCACACATACGATTACGCTGTCAGCGCCATCGATCAGCAAGGCCATGAGAGCGCGCGTTCCGCTCAAGCTTCTGACACCGTCCCCGGCCCCTAGCGCACTCTAGCCGAAGGAGTCACTTCCCATGAAGTATTGCCGCTTCTTCCTCAATGGCCAAACCCACTACGGACTCGTCGAAGACCGCAATGGCGAGTTGTGGATCACCGGCCCCGCCGCCGCGCCGGATGAAGACCTCGCCCACAAGTTGCAGCACGCCGGTGCTCCACCTTCCTTCGCGCCCATGCCGCTCGGGGCAGCTCATCTTCTGCCGCCCGTCACGCCGTCAAAGATCGTCTGCGTCGGCCGCAACTATCGCGCGCACGTCCGCGAGTTGGGCAACGAGATGCCCACCGAGCCTTTGCTCTTCTTCAAGCCGCCCTCGTCGCTGCTCCCTCCCGGCGGCGCAATTCAGCTCCCCGCCGTCTCCGAGCGCGTCGACTTCGAGGGAGAGCTTGCTCTAGTCATCGGCCGCCGCGCCCGCAACCTCAAGCCCGATGCCGGTTGGCGCGACGCCGTCCGCGGCTTCACCCTCGCCAACGACGTCACCGCCCGCGACCTGCAAAACAAAGACGATCAGTGGACGCGCGCCAAGGGTTTCGACACCTTTTGCCCCCTCGGCCCCATCGTCAGCAACGAGCTTGATCTCGATGCGGGCCTCACCATCGAAACGCGCCTCAATGGCGAGCTCCGTCAGCGCGCCTCCACCCTCGACTTCATCTTTTCCGTTCCCGAGTTGCTCACCTTCATCACCTGCCGCCTTTACTCTTGAGCCCGGCGACCTCGTGCTCACCGGAACTCCTTCCGGCATCGCCCCGCTCAAGGCCGGCGACCGCGTTGAAGTCTCCATCCCCGGCCTCGGCGTGCTCATTAATACTGTTCAGGCCGGCTAACTTCAATTCGCGCTAAGTGCACCCGCCGCGCATTCAGCGCATCTTAAAGAACAAGAGGTACACTGGTGCAGTAGCACGCCAGCCGGGAACCCCTGCCCGAGGAGGAATCATGCCGCAGAACTTATTGGAACAGTTGCGCAAATATACCGTCGTCGTAGCCGACACCGGCGATATGCAGGCGATGGAGCAGTTTCACCCTCAGGACGCGACCACCAACCCCTCGCTGATCACTGCCGCCTCGCAAATGCCGCAATATCAGCCCATTGTGGACGGCGTCCTCATGGCCGCCCGCAAGGAGCTCGGCGAAGGCGCTACCGACCAGGCCATCGCCAACCTCGCCTTCCAGCGGCTGGCCATCGCCTTCGGCAAGAAAATCCTCCAGATCGTCCCCGGCCGCGTCTCAACGGAAGTGGATGCGCGCCTCTCTTACGACACCGAGGCCACCATCGCTCAGGCGCGCGCAATCATCGCGCAATACGACGCGGCGGGCATTGGCCGCGATCACGTGCTCATCAAAATCGCCTCCACGTGGGAAGGCATCCGCGCCGCCGAAGTCCTCGAAAACGAAGGCATCCACTGCAACCTCACGCTGCTCTTCGGCCTGCACCAGGCCATCGCCGCTGCTGACGCCGGCGCCACGCTCATCTCGCCCTTCGTTGGCCGCATCCTCGACTGGTACAAGAAGGACACGGGCAAGGACTACCACGGCGCTGACGATCCCGGCGTGCAGTCGGTCACGCGCATCTACAACTACCTCAAGAAATTCGGCTACAAAACCGTCGTCATGGGCGCCAGCTTCCGCAACATCGGCGAAATCTGCGAGCTCGCCGGCTGCGATCTGCTCACCATCTCTCCGCAATTGCTCGCCGAGCTCGAAGTCCACCCAAGGCGATCTGCCGCGCAAACTCGATCCCGAAAACAGCCAAAACCATGTCGATCGAAAGAATCGTCGTCGACAACGCCACCTTCGTTCGCATGCACGCCGCCGACCGCATGGCCACCGATAAGCTCAAGGAAGGCATCGAGGGCTTCTCAGCCGCCCTCGTCAAGCTTGAGACCTTGCTCGCCAAACGTCTCGCCGAGCTCGAGTCCCGTACGCCCGCCACGGTTTAGAGCACTTACGAATCCTGCTCGAAAAAGGGCAGCCTCGCATCGCGGCTGCCCCTTCCCGCTTCTGTGCCTTTCGCAATCGCCGCATCGCTCTGCTAACAAAGTTACCTCCGGCGTTACCTCTGGCCTCTTGTCAAACGCAACAATTCCGGTAAGCTCAGTGTTACAAACTTGTAAATCGGGCAGCGGCTGGTGCCTTCCCCGCGCAGCGCCACCAGGAACAGCCGTAGTCCAAACGCAGCACGGCTCATCGCGCGTGAGCCGCAGTTGGATCGGAAGAGGCAAGCCCATCTTCACGGGAGGTGTGTATGCAGCCGCAGGCTCATCCGCTCGAACCCTTCTTTCACCAGGCTGTCCGCAATAGTTACGAAGGAAAGCTGGGACTGCACGATCCCGATGTGACCGGATATGTGACGCATCTTCTCTGCGAGTTCTCGCAGGCCGACAAGCTCTATAGCATCCGCGATGAGGCAGGCCGCCCCATCCAGGAACTCGATGAGATGGAGCTTGCCGCCGATCCCGTGCACGGCGCGGCGCCATCCTTCGATAGCGAGCGCGCTCTGCGCAAGCACATCGGCGACTATTCGCTTTTCGTTGCCGGCATGTACCCTGAGGCCACTGCTTCCAGCCGCCGTCTCCGCCGCCACTATCCCAGCTGCAACTATCCCAGCATTGAAGAGCTCATTCGCGCCGGAAAGCGGAGCTACTTCATCGTCAGCCAGTTCAATCTCTTCGAGTACGAGCAGGAGGCGCCGCTCTTCGCGCGCCTTTCTGACAGCTTTGAGCGCCTGCTTCTCGGCCTCACCCTGGTGCGCGAAGAACTCGGCCCGCGCAAACCGCTCCAGCTCCCGCCCCAGGTCAATTAAAGCGGCCGTTCTCGATCGAGGCCTGACTTGAGGCGCGTATCCCTATTCCCCTGCCCTCTTCACCGCCCAACCTGAATCGCCACCCCGCCCATAATCCCCCGCGGCGGCATGTTCACGCCGCTGATCTCCTGGTATCCGGTATTGCTCAAATTCGTTCCCCTCAGATACGGCCGCACCTTGCCCGTATCCCGCGTCAGCGTCGCATTCCATACCGGATACACCGTCTGCTGATAGCGCTGCGCAATTTGCACCGCATTCGTCAGAACAATGTCGTGGCCCATCGCCCAGCTCCACGACGCATGGATATTCTCGACCGGATAATTGAACACGTATTCTGATTCGAGCCCGTGCAGCGCGGTCTGCGCGCCGTGCAATCCGGTCCATGCGATGCGCACCGTCTGCGATTTGCTCGGAATCCACGTGAAACTCGTCTCGACCCCGGCAAAGTGCAGCCCATTCAGGTTGTCCGCGCACCAGGTGTTCACGGGACACCCGGCGGGAAGATACGGGTTTGAACCAGCCGAAATCTTCACGTAGTCGATCGTGTCGTGTTGCTGCGAATAAAATCCCGTCGCTGACAGCGTGACCTTCGCCGACGGCGTCCAATCCGCTCCTCCGTCCCCGGTCCACGCCGACTCCGGCTTCAAGTTCGCATTCCCCAGCGTCGTCGGATCGGAATAATAAAGATCCGTGTACGTCGGAATCCTGAATCCGTAGCCTCCTGTCGCGCGTAGTTTCAAGCTGTTCGCCACGCGAAGGCTCCCCGCCAGCTCCGGAGAAAACACCGCCATCGCCCCGCCGGAAAAAATCTCCTCCCGCGCGCCCGCCGACAAACTCCAGCGCTTCTTCGCTGGATGCAGATCGAAGTCCACATAGCCTGCGCCGCGATTCCGCGCATGAATGCACCCAAGATTGTTGCTGTGAATACTGTCCCCGTCTTCCTCCAGTCCCATCAGCAGCAGCGAGCCCGCCGGCAGGTTCTCCGTGCGCCGCAGCGACGCCTGCCACGAACCATCAATATGGTTGTTCTCATAAAACGCAGGATCGTCGCGGAAAAGCACGAACTCGTCCGTGTGCCGCCGGTACGCAAACGCCGCCTCCGTTTGGCTGCCCAGATCCTGCCGCGCCGCGGCAAACCACCCCTTCGTCCGCTCCCACGAAGGATAATTGCCGTAAAAATCATTCGCGCCAAAAGAGCGGTCGCTCGTGGCGAACAGCAGATCGGTCACGCCCAGCTTTGACCCCATCCAACTCTCGCCCGACGCATCCTCGTTGCGGTAATCGCGGTCGGCCATGAATCCCGTGGAAAAGTTGCGCTCCGCGGTTATGCGTCCGCTCAGTCTCCCGCGCGTAGCGCCCGCCATCAGTGTTTCTTCATTCGACTCGAAGCTTCCCTCGCCGCCGCGCAGGAAAATCGAATCGTGGTCCGGCGCCGCTGTCAGAAAATCCACCACGCCGCTCAGCGCATCCACGCCGTGCAGCGTCGAACCTGCTCCTTCCAGCACCTGGATCGAATCCATCGCCTCCAGCGGAACAGGCAGATCGAGATTGTGGTGCGAGGTCTGCGCGTCGTTGATGCGAAATCCGTCCAGCAGCACCAGCGTCTGCTCAAAGCTGCCGCCGCGCAGCACCAGGTCCGCCTGTCCGCCGCCCGCGCCGCGCTCCTCCAGAAAAACCGACGAGTCCCCGCGTAGAAAATCCTGCGGCGACTCCGCGGCCAGCGATAATCCCTTCACCGGCAGAATTTCCACGGATCGCTGCGACTCGGCCAGCGGCACCGGCGTTGCCGTCCCCAGCACGACCATGGTTTCAGTCTGCCCTTTCACTTGCTTGGCCGGCGGGTTCGCGGCAACCTGTGCAAGCGCCGCGGGCAGAGCTGCCGCCAGCAGCAAAAACCGTGTACCCCAAATGAGTCCTTGTCGAGACAGGTTCACGAGCTAAATCATCGCCGCCGGCGCCGGCATCTCCAACAAAGATTTTGTATCGTCTCGAATAGTTGAAGTGCTAAACTAATCCCCGCGAACCATGCGCATCGACGCCTTTCTCCGGGAAAGCCCCATGTTCGCCGTCAACCGCGCGGCGCGCCGCTTTGAATCCCTCACCACGCGCGTCCTCGCCGCCGACAACCTCGGCTTCCTCGAAGCTCTCGTCCTGGCGGCTCTCTTTTTTGAGGCTCCGCGCCAGGTCAAGCCTTCGCAGTTGGCTGAAACCTTCGCCACCTCGCGCGGCAATCTCAGCCACTGCATCTCGTCGCTTGAAGCCAAGGGTCTCCTGCTGCGCAAAATCGATCCCCGCGACGCCCGCGCCTACTTGCTCGCTCTCAAGCCGCACGGCAAGCGCTGCGCCCTGCGCGTCATCGCCGCCCTCGACCGGCTGCAAAAAGAATTTGAGAGTGAGATCGGCAAGAACGCCCTCGCCGAGATGCTGAAATCCATTCGCAGGCTCGAAGCGCGCGCCATCCGGTAAAAACTCAAATTAGCTCTGGAATTCGCGCCGCTCACTTCGGCTCAACTGCAACCGCCCACAAATCCGTTTTGCCAAGGTTGTGGCTTTTGTGGGTCTCTCCCGTCCGCCACGCTACTTCGTTTGCCCTCAGCGTCGAAAATTGCACGCTCCGGTCAGCCAGCACGTGCTCCAGCCGCGCGCCGCTCAGGCAAACCACCACGCGATCGCGGTGCGTGTGCCTCGGCTCCCACGCATGAGCCGCAAGCCGGACGTCATAGGTCCGGCTGTGATCGTCCTCAAACAGTACCTTGTCACTCGGCGCCAACCCCGACGTACCCCGCGTCTCTCGCTTTCCCGCCGTCAGGAACTCCACGCGCACCAGGCGCAGCGTCTGCGCCCCCGTGTTGGTCAGCGTTGCCGCCCACGCCGGCTCGTTCACTGTTTCCCCTCGAGTCACCGTCTCAGCCCGCCACGGCCCTCCGGCAAACGTGATCTCCGCCTCATCGCCCGCCAGATACACCACCACGCTCGCATGATCTCCCGTAATGGCCTCCGATTCGCCCGGCGGCAGCGTTTCCTCGGTCACTACCACCTTTTCGTTCTTCAGCACTTCCAGCTTCGCGGCGGCCGCCGGACTGGCCCCGGCCGCCAGGAGCGCCGCTGCTCCGATCAACGGGAATCCAATTCTCTTAGAAGCTCCCATTCTCGCCATCTCCGGCCACTTATCCAATCCAACTCCGTTATTTGCAAATTGGCAATTATTGGATCGTTGGGTACGCCTGCTGTCCAGGATTCTACCGCGATGCCGGCAAATCCAGCTCAAGGCCCATCCCCCGCCACTGCGCTCATCCGCCGGCATGGGATACTGGTTGAGAATCCGCTCGGAGGGGGCTGGTCAATGGGCGTCGACTTCTCTGACAAGGTCGTTCTCGTCGCCGGAGGTACCGGCGGCCTCGGGCGTTCCGTGAGTCTCGCCTTTCTTGGGCAGGGCGCTCGAGGTTCCACCGCCGTCACCTGGCGCCATGAAGAGGAGTTTCTCGCCCTCCGGAACGCGTCCGCGGAGCACCGCCGCCCGCCTCGCGGGGTTCAATGTCGACGTTACTGACTCGTACAGGCGCTGATCGCCGTCACCTGGCGTCATGAAGAGGAGTTCCTCGCCCTCCGCAACGCGTCCGCGGAGCGCGCCAGCTGTCTCGCGGGATTCAGCATCGACGTCACTGACCCGCTTCAGACCGCCGGCCTCGTCACCCGCATCCTCTCGCAGTGGAATCGCCTCGATGTCCTGGTGAACACAGTGGGCGGTTACGCCGGCGGCACGCCGCTATGGGAATTGCGCCCCGAAGTCTTCGAGCAGCAGTTGAACCTCAATCTGCGCGCCACTTACGCTTTAGCCAGGGCGGTCACGCCCTCCATGATCGCCCGCAAAAGCGGCGTCATCGTCAACATCGCGTCCAAAGCAGCCTGGGATCACGCGGCCGGAGCCGCCGCCTACGCCGCCACGAAAGCCGCTGCCGTGGCCCTCATTGACTCGCTCGCCGCCGACCTCATCGGCACCGGCGTTCGCGCCAACTCCGTCCTGCCCAGCATCATCGATACCGAGGCCAATCGCCGCGCCATGCCCAATTCCGACTTTGCCAAATGGCCCAAGCCCCAAGACATTGCGAAGTCGTGCTCTTTCTCGCCAGCGATACCGCACGCGTCATCCACGGCGCGGCAATTCCCGTGTTTGGAAACGGATGAGCCCCGTCTTCGGCAACAACTGAAACTCGCCCGCATTTGCCACCAAAATGAAGGGCCGGGAGTTTTCCTCCCGGCCTGAATTGCCCTGGTTTATGCCAATCCGATTTTGTCGAACTTCCCCGCTCCTAGCTGCATCCGCTCGTGCTTCCGCAGCTCATGCAGCGGTAGCAGCTTCCGTTGCGCACCATGATCGCCCCGCAGGTTCCGCAGCTTGGCGCGTCGCCCATGTCGTACATACCGCGCATGGCGTCTGCCGCATGGTACAGCCCGCGGTCCTGCAGGCTGGGTCCATGCGTTGGGCCCGCCGCCGGCGCTCGGTGCGTCTGCATCTCGGTGATCCGCCGCGGCGTTCCGGTGCTCGGCTCAGCCTGCGGCTCCGGAGCAATCCCGCCGCCGGGATGCGCGCCGGTTGTCGCCACCTGGCTCAGCCGCTTGGCCACTTCCTCCACCAGCCGCGCCATCTGGTTCTGCCCGGCCGCAGGCTCATCCTCATCCAAACCGCTCCCCCCCAGCAGGCTGGGCGAAGCGGGCAGTTGCGGCGCGCTCGACATCAAACCCGCGAACAGGGTCAGTTGCTGGCCCGAAAGGAAGCGCAAATTCAGCCAGCGGAAGATATAGTCCATCAGGCTCTTCGCGTAGCCGATCTGCTCGTTGCCCGTCCAGCCCGAAGGCTCAAACCGCGTGTGCGCGAACTTCTCGCACAGCACCTTCAGAGGTACGCCGTGCTGCAGCGCCAGCGAGACCGATGTTGCAAACGCATCCATCAGGCCGCTCACCGTCGATCCCTCCTTGGCCATGCGAATGAAGATCTCGCCCGGCTGGCCGTTCGGATAGAGCCCCACCGTGATGTAGCCCTCGTGCCCTGCGATGGAGAACTTGTGCGTGATCGATGCCCGCTCTTCCTGCAGCCGGTGGCGTATCGCGCGCGGCGGCGCATTCAGGTCCTGCTCCTCCTTCGCCATCTCGCTCGACGTGCCCAGTGACGGCGCCGCGGTCAGCACCGGCACCGCCTCTGCCTTGGCGATCTCCTCCAGCGCCTTCTGGAAGGCCTGCGCCGCGGTGAGCAACTGCTTGGCGCTCACCTCTACCTTGTCCGCGCCGTGCGTTTCCAGCGTCTTCAGGTCGCCTTCCGCCGCCGGTTGCGAAGCGGCCAACTGCCCCAGCAGGCGGCTGCCCACCGCATCCAGCGCCGAAGGCTCCTTCTTCGTGTCCATGCTGGTATTCAGCGGCTGCGTGCCCTTTGACCCGTCGCGGTAAATCGCTACGGCCTTGATGCCCTGCCGCCAGCTTTCCGCGTACGCCTCGGCTACCTCTTCCACCGTGGCCTCGTGCGGCAGATTCACCGTCTTTGAAATCGCGCCCGAAAGAAACGGCTGCGCCGCCGCCATCATCTTGATATGCCCCATATAGTGAATCGACCGCGTGCCCTTCGCCGGCTTGAACGAGCAATCGAACACCGCCAGGTGCTCCTGCTTGATCCCCGGCGCCCCCTCGATCGTCCCCGTCGCGTCTATGTAGCTCACAATCGCGTTCACATCCTCGTTCGAGTACCCCAGCTTGAACAGCGCGGCCGGCACGGTGTTGTTCACGATCTTGATCATCCCGCCGCCCACCAGCTTCTTGTACTTCACCAGCGCCAGGTCCGGCTCGATCCCCGTCGTGTCGCAGTCCATCATGAACCCGATCGTCCCCGTCGGCGCCAGCACCGTGACCTGCGAGTTGCGGTAGCCGTACCGTTCGCCGTAGAGCAGCGCCATGTCCCAGCTCTCGCGGCTGGCCTCGATCAGCGCGTCCAGCTGCGGCACCGTAAACGGCTCTGCGCTTTGGCGCGACTTGCCGATGTTGTTCACCTCGGCGCGGTGCATCCGGATCACATCCAGGAATGGCTCGCGGTTCACGTAGTACCCCGGGCATGCTCCGCCCTGGTGCTCCACTGATCGCCGTCAGCGGCGTGGCCGAAGTCAGCGGCGGGCACTGCGCCGCGATAATCGCCGACTGCAGGTACGCCTGTCCCGTCATGATCGCCGTCATGCTCCCCGCCAGATCGCGTCCCGCCGCCGAGTCGTAAGGCAGCCCAAACGACATCAGCAGCGCGCCCAGGTTGGCGTAGCCCAGTCCCAGCGGCCGGTAGTCGTGCGAGTTCCTCGAGATGGCCTCGGTCGGGTAACCCGAGTTATCCACCAGGATCTCCATCGCCGTGATCATCACCGAAATCGCGTGCCGGTACGCCGCAATATCGAACGTCCCCGCCGGCGTCACGAACCGCATCAGATTCAGGCTCGCCAGGTTGCACGCCGAGTTGTCCAGAAACATGTATTCGCTGCATGGATTCGAAGCGTTGATCCGCGCCGTGTTCTTGCTCGTGTGCCACTTGTTGATCGTGTCGTCGAACTGCATACCCGGATCGCCGCACAGCCACGTCGAATCGGCGATCTTGTGCATGATCTCGCGCGCCTTGTAGGTCTTCACCGGCTCGTGGCCCTTCACCGTATACGTGGTAAATTCGCCGTCGGCCTCGTACCCGCGCATAAACTCGTCGCTCACCCTTACCGAATTGTTGGCATTCTGGAAGAAGATCGAAGAAAAAGCCTCCGAATCGGGCCCGCTTCCGTCGTACCCCGCCTTGATCAGCGTGAACGCCTTGGCCTCTTCCTTGGCCTTGCACTCGATAAATTCCACAATGTCCGGATGATCCACGTTCAGGATCACCATCTTTGCCGCGCGCCGCGTTTTCCCTCCGGATTTGATCACCCCGGCAAACGCGTCGAACCCCCTCATGAAGCTCAGCGGTCCGCTCGCCTGCCCGCCGCCCGAAAGCAGCTCCATCGACCCACGCAGCGACGACAGGTTCGTCCCCGTTCCCGACCCCCACTTGAACAGCATCCCTTCCGTCTTCGCCAGCGTCAGAATCGAGTCCAGCGAGTCGTTCACCGCATTGATAAAGCAGGCCGAGCACTGCGGATTCTTGTAGCCCGTCGCCGCGTACTGCACGCCCCCGGTCACCGGATCCCAGTGCCAGTTCTGACCGTCCGCATCCGGCTCCAGCCGGTCGCACCCCACGTTGAACCACACCGGCGAGTTGAACGCGGCCTTCTGCGTCAGCAGCAGGTGCGCCAGCTCATCGTGGAAGATCTCCGCGTCCACCGGCGTGGCAAAGTACCCGCCGGCCAGACCCCAGTCCCGCACCGTCTCCACCACGCGCGCCACCAGTTGCCGTACGCCCGTCTCCCGCTCCGGCGTCTCCATCTGCCCGTGCAGGTACTTTGAAGCCACAATGTTCGTCGCCGTCATCGACCAGTCCACCGGCACCTCTACGTCCTTCTGCTCGAAGATCGAGTTCCCTTTGGTGTCGGTGATCGATGCGGTCCGGCGCTCCCACTCAAGCTCGTCGTAGGGGGAAACTCCCTGCCTTGAAAAGCGCCGGGAAAACGTTAGCCCTTGGGACCGGGTGGTGGATTGGAAGGCAGCAGTCGAAGTCTGAATTTGAGCCTCGTTCATCTTGGTCCTTTCCAACAATCAAAATCAGTGATAAAAAGCCCTATCCGGCACCTGTGCCGTTCAGCGGGCGAACCCGCAACCCTTTGAAAACAAACGAAAGATGGGGTCAAGATTCCGCGAGTTCCTGGGTCATTTGCGGCTCGCCGTCGCTTCCAGCCTTTTCCTCGTTGCCGCACCCTGTAGCCAATTCTCAGGGGGCCGGGATTCGCTTTCGCAGAACCCCTCCCTTTGAGACGCTGGAAGGAGCACCTGAACTCGGGAATTGCTCGATTTGCGCCGGTGATTCTTTACAGTCTCATTACAGCCGCAGATGAAAAATTACCGCTGTCCATGGTGCGTGTCAAGAACAAACCACAATATCTTGTATTTTGTTCACATTTCGCGCACCAGCCCTCTAAACACCGCCATTTGCCTGTGGAAAGTCGCAATTGGCCTTGTCCGGCGCGGAGTTGCACGACCCAATTTGCCCCAAAACCAAGGCAAATCTTCCTCGAATTCATGGCAATACGCCTGGCAGTCACGGCCAACCCGGGGCCCGACCGCCGTCCCTCCTCCACCCTCCAAGCCTAGCCCCGGCCTGGGCCCGGCACAAGGCGCAGAACCGGTGCAGATTCGCGCCCCTCCTGTGCGAGTTGTGGAGATTCGGGCGAATTGCGCGGCGCCGGATGGGACCGGGTCGGCCTCGCCAGCCAAACTTCTGCGCCACCTGCACCCAAAAACAAATTGGCCCCGCGCGTTGGCGCACGAGGCCAATTCAATGGGGGGAGGGCTGCAAATTTACAAATACACCGGCGTCACCTCAAGCGTAACGGGCTCGAGCAGCCTGACCAGCGGGCACCACAATACTGTGCATAGAGAACGCCGCCCGTTTCCAGGCGGCGTTCTCTTCGATGATCTACAATCCCGAATCAGTTGCCTGACTTGGTCTCAATCCTCATCCCGTAGAACGATTTATGCACGAAGAACACCGACACCAGGAAGAACGCGACTGCCAGTGATTTGCCAGCAGCGGGTCTGGCCGCACTCAGCGTCACCGCAAGCTCCACGGCAAGCAGTCCGAACAACGTCGTGAACTTGATCACCGGGTTCAATGCCACCGACGAGGTGTCTTTGAACGGATCGCCGACGGTGTCTCCGATCACGGTTGCGTCGTGCAGAGGTGTCCCCTTCTGTTTCAGTTCCACCTCTACGATCTTCTTTGCGTTATCCCATGCGCCGCCGGCGTTCGCCATGAAGATCGCCTGGTACAAGCCGAAGACCGCAATCGAGATCAGATAGCCGATAAAGAAGAACGGCTCAACGAACGCGAACGCAAGCGTGGCGAAGAAGACGGCAAGAAAGATGTTGAACATTCCCTTCTGCGCGTACTTGGTGCAGATCTCCACCACCTTCTTGCTGTCGCTGACCGATGCCTTCTCCACGCCTTCCAGCTTGATGTTCGCCTTGATGAACTCCACAGCGCGGTAAGCGCCGGTGGTAACCGCCTGCGTTGAAGCGCCGGTGAACCAGTAGATCATTGCCCCACCGGTGATCAACCCCAGCAGAAATGGCGCGTGCAGCAGAGAAAGGCTCGCGACGTCATGCGTCAGTCCGCCGGTCAGGGCCATGATGATCGAGAAAATCATCGTGGTTGCGCCCACCACGGCGGTGCCGATCAGCACCGGCTTTGCCGAAGCCTTGAATGTGTTGCCGGCTCCATCGTTGGCTTCCAGCAGGTCTTTCGCGCGTTCAAACTTCACGTCGATGTTGTAGTCCTTCTTCAACTCGGCTTCGATGCCGGGAACGTTCTCGATCAGCGACAACTCATAAATCGATTGCGCATTGTCGGTAACCGGCCCGTAGGAATCCACGGCAATCGTCACCGGACCCATGCCCAGGAAGCCGAACGCGACCAGGCCGAACGCGAAGACTGCCGGAGCCAGCATCAGGACCGCCATGGACTGGCCCGTGCTGAAGTAATACCCCAGACTCATGAGGGCGACCATGCTGAGTCCCAGCCAGTAAGCTGAAAAGTTTCCGGCCACAAATCCCGACAGGATGCCCAGGGAAGCTCCGCCTTCCTGCGCCGATTTCACCACTTCCTTCACGTGGCTGGAGTTGGTTGACGTGAAAACCTTCACCAATTCGGGGATGATCGCGCCCGCCAGCGTTCCGCACGAGATGATGGAAGCCAGCTTCCACCACAGCGTTCCGTCGCCCAGAGTGGGGATCATCAGGTACGTGACGATGTAGGTCAGAATGATGGAAACGATGGACGTGATCCACACCAGCGAGGTCAGCGGCGCTTCAAAGTCCATCTTGTCCGCAGTTCCATATCTCGCGCGAGCGATCGCGCCATTCAGGAAGTAGGCAGCCGAGCTGGAGACCAGCATGGCCACGCGCATCACGAAGATCCACACCAGCAGTTGCACTTGCGTCGTGGGGTTCGGCACCGCCAGCAGGATGAATGTGATCAATGCCACGCCGGTCACGCCGTAGGTTTCAAAACCGTCGGCGCTCGGGCCCACCGAGTCGCCCGCGTTGTCGCCCGTGCAGTCCGCGATCACGCCCGGGTTGCGCGCATCGTCTTCCTTGATCTTGAATACGATCTTCATCAGGTCGGAGCCGATGTCGGCAATCTTGGTGAAGATGCCGCCGGCAATACGCAGCGCCGCGGCGCCCAGCGATTCGCCAATCGCGAATCCGATAAAGCATGGCCCCGCATAATCGCCCGGGATGAACAAGAGAATAAACAGCATGATCAACAGCTCGACCGAGATCAGCATCATGCCGATGCTCATGCCCGCCTTCAGCGGAATCGCAAAACATGGATATGGTTTCCCGCGCAATCCCGCGAATGCAGTCCGCGAGTTCGCGAAGGTGTTCACGCGAATTCCGAACCACGCCACGCCGTAGCTGCCCGCGATGCCGATGAGCGAGAACAATAAGATGATAGGCAGCGTAACCGCAATCGATTTTCCCGGAACCGGCGCCAGATAGCCGAAGTACAGCGAGATAATGACCGCGATGAAAACCCAGAGCAGCAGAATGAACTTTCCCTGCGTGATCAGATACGTTTTGCATGTCTCATAGATCAGTTCCGACATTTCGCGCATCGTGCGATGAACCGGCAGGTTCTTCAACTGCACAAAGATCACCAGGCCAAACAACAGGCCGCCGGCGCAGAACAGCAGTCCGATCGACAGAAGCGCATGTCCGTTCATGCCGAGAAAATTCACCGTCGACAGATCCGGCACCTTCAGGCTGGCTTCTCCGCCCGCCTGTTCCGTCTGCCCATAGGCCAATGTCGGAAGCAGCAGGCCCAGCACGGCCGCCGTCATCTTGTACTGCCTCTTTAGAAAAGCCTCCGCGCCTTCCTTGATCGCTCCGGCCATCTTCCGGGCTCTCTCCGCGCCACGGCCCGATCCGATCCCCTGCCGCGCAAAAAGCGCGGCCACACCGAGCGAAAACACGCTCGCGCTCAAAAAGAAATACACCCATCCCAGCACAGTCACATACCCTCCTGCTTAAAGGTTTTCAAGCCGTCCGACGAACGGCCCCGAAGACGCGCCCCCTAAGAACCAGGGGAATTGCCACCGGAAGGCTATCATCCGGGTACACCACTGTCGAGTGACTGCTGTCACTGGCCTGCGGCGCTTTGTGCCCCAATTGGGAATTGGCGTCCCGAAGACTTGCCAAACGTGTAAATTACTCTCTGGGAGGAGTTTTCCCGCCATGCCCTCTTCCACGCTCCTCACTCCCCGCCAGGCCGCGGAAAAGCTCGGCATGAGTTATCCCGCGCTCAAGCACTGGATCCTCGCCGGCCGAATCCAAACCGTCAAAACACCCGGCGGCCATCACCGCATCCCTGTCGAAGCTCTCGACACGTTCCTGTCTGCGCCGGCGTCACGCCCCGCCACGCCTCGCATCAGCGGCCGCAACCAGTTGCTCGGTAAGGTCGCCGAAATCACCATCGAGGGCCTCCTCGCAAAAGTCGTCCTCTCCATCGGCGATCAGCGTGTCACCGCCATCATCACCGCCGACGCCGTGCGCGAACTCGCCCTCAAACCCGGAGACCCCGCCATCGCCCTGATCAAAGCCACTGAGGTCATGATTATTCGGCCTTAGGTTGTATCGACCTATAGGGATATGCGGCAGCCAGAGGCGCGCTGCAGCCGCCAGACCCTCAATTGCCGGTCTGGGAGTCGGAAAAGACCCCCAAAAGAACAATTTTTCGCAAAATGTGAGCGAATCAATACGCTTTTTCGGTAAAATCAACCAGAATCGTTCTTATTTCAGGAGTCCAGGTTGATTTCGCCGGAATTTGCTCTTCCCCGCTCTGTCTTGCTCGCTGCTTCGACCACCGCCTCTGCGCAAAGCGCCGCGCCGGGTCCGACGCGGAATGAACGCTGGTTTGGTCGCTCGCAAGCCCGCGCCACGGCAACCCAAAACCTGCAGCCACGCTGGGTTACACGGTTAGTGCAGTGTGTCAAGAATTTTCATTTTGGAGGGAATGTGCATAAGACGAAGTTGCTTCTTGCGGCGGTGGTTCTCCTCTTCTCATCGACGCTGGCGTTCGGGCAGGATGGATATTTTTCGAACTGGTTTAATCGGGTCGACAAAACCCAGAGCGAACAGCCGCACTGGATGACTCCGGTTGCGACCACGACACCGCGCCTCGAAGAAGAATTTCGCTACGATCAGGACTGGTTGCAGCATGCCGACGGATATACCTGGAACGAATACGATGGAGCAAAGGGCCTGGAGCTGATCCCCTGGTACAAGACCGAGCTGATCATCCAGACTCCTCCCTATTACGACTACAGCGGAGACCCAAGCGAGACGAATGGCGCGGGTGATGTTGCATTCCTGGTCAAGTACCGCATCCTCTCCGGAAACGAACAGCACGGGAATTACATCTTGACGGCCTTCCTGGGCTGGAGCATCCCCACCGGATCCTATTCGAACGGCGTGGTCACCGGGGCCAATTCGGCGACCATTACGCCGACCATTGCGTATGGCAAGGGCTTCGGCAACTTCGATGCCCAGGGAACCTTCGGCGTCCAGGTTCCCACGCACGACGAACTTGCCAATGGGACGAACTTCGTCTGGAATAACGCCCTGCAGTACCGTGTCATGAAGAAAATTTGGCCGGAGATCGAATTCAACACCACGCACTATCACGATGGAGAGCACGCCGGAAATACGCTCAACTACATCACTCCGGGATTTGTGCTCGGGCGCTTCAAACTGGCGAAAAGAGTCGGCATGTCGATTGGCGGCGGCTTCCAGGTCGCGACCACTCATTTCCACCGCAACAACCACAACGGCATCTTTACCATCCGCTTCCCGTTCTGATGCCTGAATCCTGTTCCCTCGGTCCCTTAGTCCCTCAGTCCCTTGGTCCCTGCCTTTACTCCACCGGGATGTCGATTTTGTCCTCCGGCATCACATCCCTCAGGCTTGGGTCAGCAGGATTGCGCGCCTCCCCGCCGGCCAGAGGGTGCAGTTTAAACAGCACCAGCACCCTCCGCTCCGGACTATCGAACGCTCTGAAGCTGGCCACCTGTTCCAGTGAAAACCGTGTGTGCAGTTGCTGCAGCGTGTCGGGATCGAGGTCGTTCCAGGAGGCGAACCAGCCGGGCTGATACGTGGCCAGCCTGAACGCCAGGTTCCCGCTGCCGAGTTCGTCGCACACCGCCGGCAGGTGAGTGATGAGCGTGATTTCATCGCCGCTTGTCGCCGCCAGCAATCGCTTGCCATTGGGATGCGCATCCACATACTGCGTCAGTTGTCCGGCCGCGTTCACCCATGTGTACTCCGGGTGCGCCGCATAGCCGATCATCTGCGCTCCATGCACTCCCGCCGCCGCCACAGCCGCCAGAATCGCCACCCACCCCAATCGCCGCGCCCACCCCGCCTGCTCCACCAGGGCCGCCGCTCCCATCGCCACCACAAAAAACGCAAAAAATGCCGGAACCGCGTAGTAACGCGGCTGGGGATGATTCCGCATCGTCATCATCAGCACAAACCCTGCAACCGCCAGCAGCGACGCGCCAAATACCGGATCGTGCCTCAGCCTCCGTCCCCACTCCGTCCGCCACGCCATCGCCGCGGCCAGCGTCAGCCCTCCTGCCAGCAGCACCAGGCTGTGATCGATCCACAGCAGCCCGTGAAGCGACCACCAGAAGGCCGCCAGCGGCCAATCCCATTCCGCCGGCCTTGGCCAGTTGTTCGCATGAAAAAAGTAGTTGTAGTCACCCAGGAATCCGCACCCGGCGATCAGCGTCATCCATGCGCCATACGTCAGCGCCGCGGCCGCCGCCGCCGCCGCCGCGCACCGGAGCGCAATCCGGCGTTCCCGCCAAAGGGGCGCCAGCATCGCCCAACCCACGGCCGGCGCCAGAAAAATCGCTGTCGTCTTCGTCAGATTCATCAGCGCGAACAGTACGCCAATCCACACCGCGGCCAGCACCGGCCGCTTCATCCGCGGCAGCCGCACCGCCACGTTCAGCGCCGCCAAAGTCAGCGTGATCTCGAGCGGCTCCAGAATCGCCAGCCGGCTGAAGCAGTAGAGAAACGGGCTGGTCACCGCCAGCGTGACCCCCAGCAGCGCCGCCCAGGCCGGGGCCCCCACGGACAGGTCTTTGTCCGTGGGGTGGAAGACCGGGGCCCCCGCGGACAGCCGGGCCCCCGGCAGACGATTTTTGTCTGCTGGGGTGGTGGATCGGTCTTCATCCGCGGGGTCGGAGTGCTGTCCCCGGCTCCGCAATAGCAGGTAGCTCAGCGCCAGGCTCAGGAAAAAGCACGCGATTGCCAGCCCGCGCGCGGCCTCCACCGTTACGCCGGTAAAGAAAAACAGCACCCACTCCGCAAATGGCCAAAACGGAACCGCCGCGGCCAGATTAAAATCTCCCGGCACATACCAGTTTCCCAACAGGTGCGCGCGAATCGCCGCATTCCCATACCAGCCTTCGTCGGTATATTTCGCCCAATCGAAGATCCACGGCGACCCGTTGGGAAAATCGGCCCGCAAATGCCAGGCGTGCAGCGCCGCAAAGCCGGCGATCGCCACCAACCATGCTGCATAACCCCAGCGCCGCAGCCGCTTCGCCCTCCCCGTCCCCACTCCCTGCCCCCCAGTTCCGGCTCCTGGCCTCCACTGCTGCGAGCCTGCGCTTAGCTCGAAAGAAATGCGATCGTCTGCAAGTCTCCTCGAGACCGATAACCATCAAAGCCAGTAGAGAAGTCCCCTCGGCGGAATTGCCCCTGAGTATACCCTGCCCCACCAATTCGCCCCTCCGTGCCGCAGCCTGCCCCGCCGCAGCCGAAGAAGCCCCGTTCCCTCGTTCCCTTGTTCTCTTCTTCCCTCGGTCCCTTAGTCCCTTGGTCCCTTAGTCCCTTCGTCCCTTAGTCCCTTCGTCCCCCGCTCCCTGCCCTTTTCATGTTTTCCCTCACCCCGCCGATGAGACTTGTGATGGCTCGGCAGTTCACCCTTGCGACGGAGGTGCGGCACGTTCAGGTCTATGCATAGCTCCGCTCCATTTCACGCGCAGCCCTCCGCCTCCGGCCTCACGCTGGTGGAGCTTGAAACATCTCCCGCCACGCCTGCGGCTCCATTCAGGTCGTCGGCGTCAGCGCCGCCTGGCGCAAGCTCCTCATGCAGGCCGAAATGGCCGCCCCGCATCTGCAGGTCGCCGCCATCGAAGGCGAGCATGGCACTGGCAAGCACACCCTCGCCCGTTATCTCTTCAGCCGCTCGCCGCTCGCCTCCACTGCCTTTCAGCGCCGCGATGCCCGCGAGTGGCTGGCTACCGATGCCGACCCCTCCACCCTCGCCGGATTCACTTATCTCGATCGCGTCGATCTGCTCGCCCCTCCAGGCCAGGGTCTGCTGCTCGGCGTCCTCAAGAACCTCCAGGACCGCCCGCCTGGCCGCGCTGTCCTCCTCGCTTCCTCGCAAACTCCGCTCCGCCAGATGGCCGGCCAGGGACTGCTTCTCCCTGACCTCGCCTTCCGGCTCACCGCCATCCGTTTCGCCATCCCTCCGCTGCGCCAGCGCCGCGAAGATATCGCTCCGATCGCCCAGTTCCTCCTCGACCGCATCTGCCGGCGCTACCAGCAGCGCCCCGTCGTCCTCGGCTCCGGCTCGCTAGCCCGCCTGCTCCAGCACTCCTGGCCCGGCAACGTGCGCGAGCTCGCCAGTGTCCTTGAGAATGCTCTTCTCCAGGCCGGCAACGGCGTCATTCACCCTTCCGATCTGGCCCTCCCCGATGGCCTCCAGCCGCAACTTGACCCGCAGCTCGCTATCAACCCGGCCGTCAATCCCTGGGCCAACCCCGGCGTCATGCTTGGCCCCCATTCCCCCACTCATGCCGCCGATCTCTCGCTCGACGCCGTTATCCGCCATCATGTCCAGTACGTCCTTGACCTCAACCGCGGCAACAAGCTCCGCACCGCGCGCCAGCTCGCCATCAGCCGCTCTACCCTCTACCGCATCCTCGCCAACGAAAACTTCCTCGCTCGCTGACCTTTCCGCCCAGGTTCCTTCCTCCGCAGTAGCCAAAAACCGCTGCCATCCTGAGCGAAGTCCGTCATGGTCGGCCGCATCACTTTCTATAGCGCCATTGCCAAAAACGCTACCTCCGCCGACATCCGCCTCATCATCACCCCCTCCGCTCTCGTCGTCTCCACTGTTATCCTTGTTGTAACCGGCCTGGTGAGCGGCATGATCCCTGCCATCCGCGCCGCCAATCTCGACCCCATCGAAGCTCTCCGTTACGAGTGAAGCGCGGAAGCCGGAAATCGGGGCCGTCGCTGGCTGGCAGCGAAGAATAGGCGCGCTGCGAAAAACCGTTTTTCTGCCCTGTACGTCTGATACATATCTGCCTGAACAATAGAACCCGCAAGGAGCGAAATGGCAACAACCAATGAGCCCCTGCTTAGGGCAACGGAACTCCCGCAGGCATCGGCCCCCGAAACCTGGGATCTCCTGCTTAAGCTCTGCATCGTGCTGGGCCTCGCGGCGCTGGCGCTCATCAGCGTTGAGGACCATGTGTTCTCTCCCGTGGTCACCATGGCCCAGTCGCACGGCATCGGCGCGGCCCTTTACCGGCCCAGCATTCTGTGGTTTTCCATGGGCTTCCTGCTGCTTTTATTCCGCACTTGTCTCTGGTTCGCCTACCGGCCGTTTCCCCCTGCCGCTCCCGATTCCGCTCCCGCCATGACCGTCATCATCCCCGCCTATAACGAGGGCCACATGGTCGCGCAAGGCCATTGACTCGGTGGCTACCGCATACTACGACCCCGCCCGCCTTGAGATTATCGTCGTCGACGACGGCAGCACCGACGACACCTGGCAGCATATCCAGCACGCTGTCGCCCGCCACGGCGACCGCATCCGTGCCCTGCGTCTGGAACGCAACAGCGGCAAGCGCGCCGCCCTCGCCGCCGGATTCCGCCTCGCTACCGGCGAAATCTTCGTCACCGTCGATTCCGACAGCGTCGTCGCTCCCAACGCTCTGCTCGCTCTCGCCGGACCGTTCCGCTCGCCGCGCGTCGGCGTGGTCGCCGGTAAGGTCCAGGTCTATAACCGCCGCGAAGGCATCATTCCCCGCATGTTGCATGTCCGTTTCACCTTGGCCTTCGATTTCCTCCGCGCCTATCAGTCAACCTTCGGCACGGTTTATTGCAGCCCGGGTGCGCTATCCGCTTATCGCGCCTCTGCGGTCAGCGCAGGTCCTCGATGCCTGGCTCAAACAGCGCTTTCTCGGCGCCGACGTCACCACCGGCGAAGATCGCGCCCTCACCAACGACGTCATGCGCCTCGGCTATGACAGCGTCTATCAGCAGGATGCCGTCGTCTTCACTCTCGTCCCCAGCGGTTATTGGAAGCTTTGCCAGATGTTCCTGCGCTGGGACCGTAGTTACATCCGCGAAGAGATCCGCTTCGCCGCCGTCGTCTGGAAGCGCCCTCCTCTGGCCCGCGCCCTCGCGCTCTTTGACCAGCTCATTACCAATCTGCGTTTCCCCGTCATGTGCCTGACCTTGCTTCTGTTCGGCTTCGCCGTCTCTCAGGATCCGCTCGTCCTTCCCCGGGTGCTGGTCTCCCTCGGCCTCATCTCGTTCATCTATTCCCTCTACTACCTGCGCAGTGAGCGATCTTTCAACGTCGTCTACGGCGTTGTCTTCGAGTATTTCTCCTTCTTCACCCTGTTCTGGGTCTTTCCCTGGGCTTTTGTCACCGTGCGCGCAAAAGGCTGGCTCACCCGCTAGACCCTGTTATTAACTTGCCCACCGGTGGCGTCGTCGAGGCGAAAATCCGGCCATACTTCGTTGTCGGCCTCGACCTTGGGGCCACCATAGCCTTCGGCCTCCGCCTTGCAACTGGCCGGATTTTCGCCTCGCAACGCCAACTGTCGCGAAAGTTGAGAACTTAGCCCCTAACCCGATCCGACTTTTCCAAATCTCGCATTGCCCCTTTTCCAACTCCCCGCCCCCGCGCTACTCTGGTTCTGAGCCATGCCCCCGCGAACCAGCCTCAATCACGGCGTCACGACCATCTCCGCCGGGCCCCGTCTGCGCGTCGCCATGGTCCTTGCTGTCGCCGCCGACATCCTCCAGATTGCCGTCTTACCCTGGGTCGTCGAGGGTGCCGAATCCCCCGTCGACGACATACTCGATCTCTGCGTCGGAGGCGTGCTCACTCTCCTCCTCGGCTGGCATTGGGAGTTCCTGCCATCCTTCGCCGCCAAGCTGATTCCCGGAGTCGATCTGGTCCCGCTCTGGACCCTCGCCGTCGCCAATGTCTATCGCAAATCCAAGGCGCAAGTCGTCGCTGGCGCCGCCAACCAGCGTCCCACCGGAAACAACACTCCAACCCCTTGAATTGAACTTAGATTCGCCTCGCGTTCCCCGCCCCGCCCCTCGCCTTTTCGGCTCTATGGCGCCGGAGTCACGTCGACAATGCTGCAGCCGATTCTGGCCTCGTACGGCGAAATTGCTCCCATCTGAAACGGGCCGAAGTACGATGTCCTCGCGGGCGCGACCGGCCCGTTCAGAAGCGTCTGCATTTGCGTGAGCGCCGCTCCGTTCCCGGCATACTGCACGCACTGCAGCGTCGCCGACTGCATGATCAGATTCGATTCATTCCGCCATGCCGCGCTCGATACCTCAACGTATCCATTCACCGGCACCCATCGGCCGCCGAAATATTGCAGCCTCACCAGCGCCGCATTGTTGCCCGATTGGCCCGGAGTTCCCGGCTGCTGCCCCGGAGCCGTTCCAGGTTGCGCCGGACTCGCCCCCGGTTGCGCCGGTGCGCTTCCCTGCGCCGGAGTTTGCGGGCTGTGATGGTAGTAGTAATATCCCCCCGCCAGCAGAGCGATCGCCACCGCCCCAATAATCAGTCCGCTGCGCTTCTGCTGTGCCGGCAGCGGCATGGCCACGGCAATCGGAGCCGGTCCCGGTGCCGCGTATGTCGGAGGGGCAGCTACAGCTTGACCCGCCGGAGCCGCGGCCGCCGTCATATCGTTCCCGCACTTCACGCAGAAACGATCATTGCCTTCCGACTGTGCGCCACACTTGCTGCAGAATGCCATGCCTTTTCACCTCGCATTCAGAATCGATGCTGCCTTCAATCGAAAAACCACTTCGCTGCCTCGACTGATCTCTCGGCCACCCTCGAAATAGGCCTTACAGCGCTGATGCTGCTATCTGTTGGGCATGCACAATCACGCACGTCACCGTCTTTACGTTCGGCGCCGCGGCGCCCGCCTCAAACGATCCGAAGTTCAACGTCATAGTCGGACTCAGCGGCCCGTTCAGCGTCGTTTGCATGTGTGCCAGGTCGGAGCCGCTGGAGCTGTACTGGTCGCACTCCAAAGTTACCGACTGCACCGTGATCGTATTGTCGTTATTCGTCCACGCCCCATTTGTGATTTGGATAAATCCATTCGCTTGCTGCCAGTTCGCGGCGAATGACTGCTCCTTCGCCAGCGCCGAATCGGCTTCCGGCGGAGTTGGCGTCTGATGTCTCATGTGGTAGTAGTACGCCCCCACCGCGATTGCCGCCGCAGCGACCACCATCCATGGCTTGATTCCCCGTTTAGCGGCCCGCTGCAGCATACCCATGGCCGCCGGAATCTGCCCTGGCGCCGCATAGGCCCCAGCCGTGGCCATCGCCGGCTGAACCGCCGGACCTGGCGTGCTTGCAAGCGGACGCGCAGCCGGAGCCCCTCCAGTCTCCCCCGCAAAAAGATCGCTTCCGCACCGCACGCAGAAGCGCTCATCCCCTTCCAACCGTGCGCCGCACTTGTTGCAGAATGTCACCGCTCTCGCTCTCCTTGCGTTTCTCTTTCTTGCCTTTATCGCTGACCACGTGGCCTCTCCGCGTCCCAATTGCGCCGATTGTGTTCAATCCTCCGGACGCAGTCACGCTACGGGCGTGATGGCCGCCGGTTGCACCCTCGCCGCCCCGGGCCCCAACGTCGCCTCCACATTCGCCAGCGTGCTCTGCAAATGCGACTTCTGTTCTTCCTTCACCTGCTGCAGGCCTTGCTGGATCAGGCCGAACAGCACATACCACGTCACCGCTCCCGTGCCGATTTCGAGGGCCCAGTTGATGACCGTATTCTGCGGCGTATTGGTGGCCAGGCTCGGAATATCGAGTGATAAGTCCCACAGCGTATGCAGCACCACCGGAATCGCAAATGCCTTCAGAAAGCGCGGATCCTGGAGCATTGCCGAAGCTCGCCGGCTGGTTCTGTTTGATTCGCCAGAACGCGCCCGCCGCTATCGCGGTCCATGCCACGTGACCGAACGGCGCCAGCAGCGCGCGCATCTCCAACTCATGCACCATCGCCTGCACCGCGACGTTGCTGTTCACCCCCACACGCCCCAAGCAGCGATTGGAACGCGTAGAAAGTTGTCTCGAACGACGCGAATCCTGCGCCCACCGCCGCCCCGAACAGGATTCCATTCAGCTCATACTTGTAGCGCACGCTGCGCATCACCAGCAGCACCATTGCGAACTTCGCCGTCTCCTCCACAATGCCCGGCAGCTTCTGCGCCAGCGCCGAGCCCGGCATCTTCATGTACTCGAATGAAACCAGGCAGATTCCCGCCAGCCCTCCGATTACGAACAGCTTGCCCACCACCACCAGCGAAACGTTCCGCGGCGTGTTCATCTCGAAGATGAGCAGCAGCGTCGCCAGCGGCACCCCAAACGCTCCCATGATCATGATTGCCGAAATCAGGGGTACGTTCTCGGTGAAGCTCCAAAAGGCGCACAACACCGCAAACGCAATCGCGAAGAGCGCCAGCAGGCGAAAGAACATCCACGGCTTCGGCCAGCCTGTCTCCGCCAGCTCGATGGGCGGCGTGGTCTTCGGCCCGCCCACCATGAAGTAATTCTCCACCGCATCCGCGCCATGGTGTTTGAACACCTCGCTGAACATCTGCCCCAGGCTGAAACCCTGCAGGCTGTCTGTTGATGCCAGGTTCCGGATGCGCGATCTCAGCCCCTCCAGTAAAGTTCGTCTGCGCCCGCGGATGCATCGAAGCCGTCGGCACGTAATAAACCTGCTGCGGCCCGCCCGGATACGCCTGGTACACCACCGTCGTCATCCCCGGGGGCGGCGCGCCCATCGGCGGAGGCGTCACCATCCCGGGCGGCACGGGCGGTGGCGCTGCTGAACCCGGTGCAACCGCTTGCAGCGCGGGGCCTGCAACGCTGGCTTGCGCGCTCTCGGCTTCTCCTCCCACCATCGCGCCGCAGTTCTTGCAGAATTTATGATCCGGCAGCGACTCCGTGCCGCAACGGGGACAAAACATGGGGATTCTCCTGTACTGAGGGGGTGCTGGGGGATGCTATGCAAAGTAGCATCTTCCCATCGATCTCGTAAAGAAATCTTTTAATCTCAGTTGAATTCTTTGTCCTGCGCGCCAGCGTCACCGGTGGCCCGGCCTTAGAACTGGCCGTATAGACCGTCTCCGCGTCAGGGCGCGGCTTCAGTCATGCCGAAAAAAACCAAAAAGTAGGTGGGATTCAGCCCCTGAGCGATCATCTCCCAAGCTGAACTGCCAAACTTAACATATGCGGAATTTCTTGTCCGGCACTGCGCTCCCGGCCGCTGCCCGACCTACCGTTTTCCCTTGTACTCCACAAACAGCTCGGGAAACTCCTGTTTCAGCGCCGCGATCTTGGGACGGTCGCAAACCCATATATATGGGTTATCTGGATTGTGCAGCGCATAGTCCTGGTGGTAGGCCTCGGCCGCATAGAACCCCTTCAGCGCAGTCACCTCCGTCACAATCGGTTTTCCAAACACGCCCTCCCCATCCAGTTGCTCGATGTAGGCATCCGCAATCCGCTTCTGGTCCTCATTGGCGAAGAAAATCCCCGAGCGGTACAACGTCCCAACATCCGGCCCCTGCCGGTCCAGTTGCGTCGGATCGTGCGCCACGGAAAAGAAGATGCGCAGTAGTGTCCCATACGTGATCTTCGACGGGTCGTAGATCACCTCCACTGACTCCGCGTGTCCTGTCGTCTCCGTTGTCACCTGGTCATAGGTGGCCGTCGCCGCCGATCCCCCCGAGTACCCCGCCGTCGTATCCACTACACCCTTCACCTGCTCAAATACCGACTGCGTGCCCCAGAAGCACCCTCCGGCAAACACCGCCTTCACCCGGCCCGGCGTCGTCGCCAGTCCATCGTCCGTCAATAGCGCGGGAATCGGTCCCTTCGGCGCCGCCTTCGTCGAGCCCGCGAACAAAAACACCACCATCCCCAAAAGAAGCAGCAATCCCAACGCTACCCGCCAAGCCATGCCAGACCTCCAGTCCCACGCCACTTAGACAGCACCCGCACCGGCCCGGTTACACCATTTCCCCGCCGCCCCTACTGACTTGCTGACCTGCTGTCCCGCCGCCCTACTTCACCTTCGTCAGGTGCGCCAGCATCCCATCGGGAGGCCCATTCAGCGATCCATCGTCGCCGATGGTCAACACCGTCGTGTCGCCTTCGCACACCAGCGACACCTGCTTGCCGCTCTGCGTGTATGTGCACGATAACGTCATCGGTCCCATGCTCGCATACGCTTTGCCGCCGCTCTGGAACTCCACCGTCACCACGTTTCCGTTGCCCGCGAAAGTGTGTCCATTCACGCTGGTCCCGCAACCCGCCGCGCCCACGCACACCAGTGCCACCGCCGCCGTCGTCACCCTTTTAAGGCTCGCTCTCATCATTTCCTCCAGTTGGAACTCTTTTTCCTTCACACCAACCAGCCCACTTGCAGCCCCAAATCCCTCTCAACAAACCCAGGTCTTGAAGTGCACAGCTTTCGCCCGCAAATCAATCTCCTTCAAATGAGCAGGGCCCGTCTCCATTGAACTGAGGCCGCATCGCTTTGGAATATCTTGTTGTCCTTGGGGAAACGCTGCTGAGACTCTAACCATCCTTAATTGCCATCTGCAACCGATTTCTTCATGGTGCGCGCTACCTCGAAAACTCGCTACCCCGCCACTTGCTACTTGCCGCTGTCAACTCCCCTCCCCGCCCCGTCTCCACGTAACCCATTGAAAACACTGCCAGGAAAAAATCCGCCGACTTTGCAGGATATTTCGCAGCTTTGGCGCATACTCATTTCATAAGCGTTCATCCAGGCATTCACCGCGGCGGAGTGATCCGCCGCGTTCGCGTTTCTGTGCCGGTTTTTGATCGCTGACTGGCCACGGAACATCCGAACCACGACTCACGAACCACGGTTCCTGGCCCGTAACTCTTTTGTTGCCACATTTCTGCGAATAAGTCATTTGTTTTCTCATTTTTGGAACGAAATGCACCCTCCAGCCTCATGAAAACAGAGCACTTATTTTCAGAAAGCATGGGGGGGGGGCTTGGTCACACGAACCGGTCTCGCGAAGAGATCGAGTCTGAAATCGAACTCAGAACCGCGAACTGTGAACTGCGGCTTGTGCGCCGATCGAAATGGATGGAGGAAGGTTCTCGTATGTACAACGAATGTCGCCACATTATGCCTGACGGAAGAAAGTGTCAGGCAGTCGCCCTCAAAGACAGGCCCTATTGCTTTTTCCACAATCGCCTTCACCACCTCGCCTCTGGCCGCAAGCCCGCGCCGAAAGAGCCGCCATTTATTCCTGCATTGGAAGATCGCGACTCCGTACAGGTCGCGCTCACCCATGTTCTCAATGCGCTCGCCTCCTCGCGCATCGATCCGCGCCGCGCCGGCCAGCTCCTCTACGGGCTTCAGATCGCCTCCCACCTTGCTCCTCTCGTCGCTCGAAGGCCCGCCAGCGATTCCGTGCATTCCCTCACCTACACCGACGAAGGCGACGAGCTCGCGCCCGAAGCTTCGTATTGCGATGAGGACGAAGATTGCGAAGCCTGCGCCGTCCGGGGCACTTGCGAATACTACAAAAAACACCACGATGACGATAACGATGAGGACAACGACGACGACGATAGATGAATAGTCTCTGATCTCTGTTCTCTGTTCTCTGTTCCCTGTTCTCTGTTCTCTGTTCCCTGTTCTCTGTTCTCTGTTCCCTGTTCTCTGTTCTCTGTTCTCTGTTCTCTGTTCTCTGTTCTCTGTTCTCTGTTCTCTGTTCTCTGTTCTCTGTTCTCTGTTCTCTGTTCTCTGTTCTCTGTTCTCTGTTCTCTGTTCTCTGTTCTCTGTTCTCTGTTCTCTGTCCTCTGTTCTCTGGTCTCTGTTCCCTATTCTCTAGTCCCTAGTCCCTAACTTTCTGGTCCCTTGTTCTCTGTTCTTTTGTGCGCAATAAAAAAGGAGAGCGCTTTCACACTCTCCCCGTCGCAGGCTGATCGAAATTGGCCTTCAATCGGAGCCGCCGCGTGATCCTTCAATCGCTATTTGTGGAACTGGAAGTAGAAACCCAATGCGGCCACTGGTGCGCTTAAGCTCATGCCGAGAATCGTATCGGTTCGGATTATAGTGCAATTGCTGTTGTTAACGCCGCTGCAGAAGTGATTCTGCAGCCCGAAGAGGGCCGCTGACGCCACAAAGAACGTGGTTCCCGTGATCGCCAGCGCGATGCCCAGCCCGTGAAGCGCGCCTTCCTTTTCACCGGTTTCTGGGTCGATACCACTTACGAACTCGCCGGCGGGTCCTGCATGGCGGCCATCGCGAACATGGAATCCGAAGTCGGCTTCACCGGCGTCGCCTCCTCCAGGTTGGGAACCGGCGCGGAGATATCCGCGGCCGTATCCACGGCGGCAGGCACGGCATCGTTCCCCTCGCTCGTGGTTGTCGCTTGCGTGCTTGTCGCTTGTGTCTCGTTCGTGGCGTCCCAGTCTAGCGGCTGCGCCGGAACCTCGCTCGCGGTGAACAACATTGCCAAAGCGATGGCAGCCAGCTTCGCTGGAATGCTTTGGCAGGGCGGAGTAGCGGACGAAACGCGATGCGTTTTCACTTGTGTGACCTCCTGTTTTTTGACTCTGGTTGAAAGCCGGGAGCTCCGCTGCGTCCCCCCGGGATGCTTACGAGCCTTGCTCCCCGATCGGCCTTCACCCTGTAGTTGCGCAATCCCGCCCTAAAACAGCTCAACTCTTTTTGAAAATACTTCTGGTCGTCGTGCTGGCCCGCTAAGTTGCTCGCTCGATGGTCGACCGGTCCCATCTTGCCCCAAAAGCAAAAGGGAGATTGCCTGCACACTTTCCCCACCCAGGATTGGCCGAACGAACTCCCGAGCGGAGCCGCGACCGGCGTCCCGCCTGAATTTCACTTGTGGAACAGGAGATAGTAGCCCAGGACTGCGACCGGCGCGCCGACTCCGATTCCGGCATAGCCCCAGCTGCGGGCCTCTTGGCACCCGCCCGTGTGCTCGTTGCTGCAGAGGTTGATGTGGTCTGCCCCTGCCGCGAATACCACCCCTATCACCAGTGCCGCCGTTCCCGTAATCGCGAGGGCCACACCCAGCCTGTGATGCGACGGCTTCGTTTTTACGGCCTTGGGGCTCGGGGAAGGTGTCACCGATGAATTCGACGTGCCGCCCTGCGCAGCCAGCATGAGGAGTGAATCCGAGAACGGCTTGGCAAGCGCCGCTTCTTCAAAATTGGGAGCCCGTGCGGAGATGGCCGTCGCCGTATCTTCGGCGGCAGGCGCCGCATCTTCCCCTTGGCCAGTGGTTGCCGCTTGTGCGTTCGTCGTTTTTATCCCCCTCGTCTCCTCCCCTTCCATCAACCCCTGCCCCCCAACCTCCCTCCCCGTGCATACCACTGCCATAGCGAGCACCCCCATCCTCACACACATACTGCCGCGCGCCACTCTACCTTGCATCCCCGTCGCCAAACACATCTAATGCAATTTCACTTGCATCACCCCCTTTCCGCACAGCCTGAAAGCAGCACACTCCGCTACGCCCCCCCGATCTTATCTAGCCTCCCCCTTTTAGCCCCCTTCAACCTATAGCTACTCAATTCCTCTAAAAAACAACAACTATTTTCCTAATATCTTTACACCCACCCCCTCTGCTTTTCCTTCAACCAATTCTTTCCCCTGTTCCCTTTTCCCTGTTCCTTGCTCTTTTGCTCTAAACTCGACGAAAGGCCATTTCATCCCGAGGAACGTGCTCCCTTGAAAAAACATCGGCTCTTGGTTCTGGCTGTCTCTGCCGCGCTGTTTGCATCTCTTCCCGCTCTGCGCGCGCAAAAGCTCTCGCTCACCCCGTCCCCAACCGCCGCTCCCGCTTCTCTTGGAGACCGCCGGCAGGCCCTCAGCGATCTCTTCCGCGACTATTGGGAGGACTACCTCAAGCGCAATCCCGAGTTCGCCTCTTCCATCGGCGACAAGCCCTACAACGACCAGACCACCGATTACTCCGTGCAGGCCGTCAACGACGATCTGGCGCAGGAGCAGCGCTTCCTCTTGCGCTTGGCGGCCATCGATCCCACGGGGTTCACTGACCAGGAAAAAACAAGCCAGGATCTGCTCATTCGCACTTTCGAGATGGACCAGGAAGCCGCCGAGTTTAAGGAGTGGGAGATGCCGGTCAACCAGATGAACGGCATCTACTCCGATTATCCGGAACTGGTGGCGGAGCTCAGCTTCAACACCGTGAAGGACTACGACGACTGGATCGCGCGCCTGCACGCCCTTCCCAATGCCTTTGCCCAGGTCACTGAGAATATGGAAATTGGCATGGAAGACCATCGCGTGCCGCCCAGGTACCTGCTCGAAAAGACCCTGGACCAGGTCAAGCAGCTTGCCGGCCAGAAGCCCGAGGACTCGCCGCTGGCCATGCCTCTCAAAGAGTTTCCCGCATCGATCTCCCTCGCGGAGCAGGCGCGCATCAAGTCCGGGATGCTCGACGCCATCGCAAAGGAGGTATTGCCGGCCTACCAGCGCTTTGCTCGCTTCCTTCAGGTCAGCTACATACCCGCCGGCCGCTTGCAGCCGGGCATTAGCACTTTGCCCGGCGGTGCGGCGTACTACCAGTTCCTCATCAAGCGCACCACAACAACCAACCTCACTGCTGACCAAATCCACCAGATCGGCCTCGACGAGGTCAACAAGGATGAGGCTGAGATGCTGGCGATCGCGCAGAAACTCGGCTTCAAGGATTTAGCCGGCTTCCGCGCCAGTCTCAAAACCAATCCCAAACTGCACCCGGCTTCGGCCGCTGCGCTCGTCGCTGCGTATAAGGGCTATCTCGCGCCCATGCAGGCCAAACTGCCGCAACTTTTCGGCACGCTGCCCAAGGCGCCATTTGAGGTGACCACGGTTCCCGATTACGCTGCGGCGACTGCTCCGCCTGCCTACTATGAAGCGGGCACGCCCGACGGTTCTCGTCCCGGCCGCCTTTTCATCAACACCTACAATGCCACGAGCCGGAACCTCTACAACGTCGAGTCCATTGCCTATCACGAAGGCATTCCCGGGCATCACCTGCAAATCTCCATCGCGCAGGAGCTCAATGGCATTCCTGAGTTCCGTAAATACGGCGGCTATACGGCCTACGTCGAGGGTTGGGCATTCTACGCCGAGCGGCTGGGTAAAGACGTCGGTTTCTACCAGGATCCATACTCCGACTATGGCCGGCTCGAGAACGAAGTCTGGCGTGCTATCCGGCTCGTAGTCGATACCGGCGTCCACTCCGAAGGCTGGACCCGCGAACAGATGGTCCAGTACTTCCGCGACCACTCCGCCCTGGATGACACCACCATTCAATCCGAAGTGGATCGCTACATCGCATGGCCCAGCCAGGCCCTCGCATACAAAATCGGACAAATGAAGATTCTCGAACTGCGCAACCGCGCGCAAAAGGTGCTTGGCGATAAGTTCGACATTCGTGCCTTCCACGACCAGGTGATCGACGCTGGTGCCCTGCCCCTTGACGTTCTCGAGCAGCACATCGACGCCTGGATCGTGGCGCAAAAAGCCGCTGCGCGGTGATGAATGTCCGGGAAACATCGCGCGGCTGCGTGATATTCTCTTAGTTTCGTGTTTACGGCGGATCTACGCCGTCTTAATTCTGCTGCCGTTGCGGGTCCTGAGCGGCTGAAGAGGGTCGAATGAGGCGTTTTATTGTTCTTACTGGCTTGTTCTTAGGCTTTGGATGCGCCTTGTATGCGCAGGCCGTCGATACTACAGTGTGCGCTGTGATGAAGAATCCGGCCGCGTTCAACGGCAAGATCGTGCGCATCAAGGGCACGGTGGTTGCCGGATTCGACGAGTTCGTCATCAAGGATGCAACCCAGGATCCCCATTGCGGGTATCAAGTAGATGGAATCTGGCTTGCCTATCCGCCGGGAGCGAAGGGTAAGGCGGGACCGGCCGCGATGCTCGTGATACAGCCGGCAAGGAACTTTGCCGGAACGTATACTCCGCCCACTCGAACGCCCGTAACTCTCGACAAAGACAAGGTGTTCAAAAACTTCGATTCTTTGCTCGCGCAGGGGCACGAGAAGGGCGCGGACATGTGCCTGGGGTGCACGCGCTATGAGGTGACGGCGACCCTGGTGGGCCGCCTCGATAGTGTTGCCGACGCGAAGCTGACGCGGGACGCTTCGGGCAAGATCGTGGGCTTTGGCGGCTTCGGAAACATGAACGCCTATCCCGCGCGGCTCGTGTTGCAGTCGGTCAGCGATGTCACGCCGAAGGAGATCGATTTCTCCAAGAACGATGCGGAGACCAAGGGTCTTCCTATCGGGTGCGACCAATGGTCCTATGCATGATGTAGTTGATGTATATGATGCCATTTCCGACGTGCAAGCAGCCGCTGCCGCGGTCCCCCCGGGCCGCCTTAAGGACATCGTGCAAAAGGCCACAATGGCCTACGGAATTGCCGGTAAGCGCTCTACGGGCGTTGACGTCCGCTATGGAGTGGCAAACGAGGCATCTCCGAACTATGATTATTTGGGAACGAAGGACTCCCCGGACGGAGTGCTCTTCAATTGCATTTTCAACTCGGATCGCCTCGAGGGAGAATCGCTCGAAAGGGCCATCATACACATGGGCGACCATGTGTCTGAGTTGCGCAATCCGGATCCCGCTAACGTAAACGCCCCGGCCTATGTCCTTGAGTCCAACGCCTGGGTCATCACGACGATCACGTTGCCCAAAGAACAACAGTTCCTCACGCTGCCGGGTGGGTACCTGATTTGGGACGCCAACTGGGCGGTGGCGGACCGCGACGGAAAGATGGGATCGGCACTCAAGGATTTTCTAGCCAATGAAATGCTGCTGAGCATGTAGTCGAATTCAGTAGTGAATCATCTCGATCCATGGCGTCGGCCGCATCCGCTTGCCGCGGCTTAAGCCGCGGTAAACCGGAAGCGTTTCAGCAGAAGCAGAGTAGCTGTACCCGCTTGCGAGTATCCTTGAGAGATGCAGGCCGGGTCGCGTGCCCAATACATCGCGGGCGCGCCGGAATCGGCCCGGATGAAGGGAAAAAAGCATGGCTGAAATTTCCGTCGAGGCGCCGCAAATTCCTGCGCAATTGCCCAAGGTTCGCATTGCAGTGCTGGGCGCCGGCAAGATGGGCGGCATTTTGCTGCAGGCGTTCTTGAAAGAGAACCTGTTTGCCGCCGACCGGATTCATGCCACCGTGAGCCACCCCGAGCGCGCGCTGGCCTTGAGCACCCAGTGGGGCGTCGATGTGAGCACCAATAACCTCGAAGCCGTCCGGCAGTCTGACCTGATTCTTGTCGGCGTAAAGCCGTTCCAGGTCCCGGATCTGATCGCCGAGATCAAGCCTGGGCTTACGCCGGCAAAAATGCTCGTCTCCTTTGCAGCGTCGGTGAAAACGCGCGCGATTGAAGACGCGGCCGGTATGGAGATCGCCGTCGTTCGCGCCATGCCCAATACGCCTTCCGCGCTGGGTGCCGGCGCTGCCGCTCTCTGCCGCGGCCGCTTCGTCACCCCTTCGCAAATGGAGCTTGCCGCGCGTCTGTTCGAGACCGTCGGCCGCACGGTCCTGGTCGATGAAAAGCACATGGACGCCGTCACCGGGCTCTCGGGCTCCGGGCCGGCCTATTTGTACATCATCATTGAGGCGCTCGCCGAGGCCGGGGTGAAGGTAGGCCTGCCGCGAGACATTGCCACGCAACTGGCTGCGCAAACGGCATACGGCGCCGCCAAGATGGTCCTCGAAACCGGCTACCATCCGGCGCTGCTGAAAGATGCTGTAACCACGCCCGCGGGATGCACCATCGACGGGATCCTCGAACTGGAGGAGGGCGGATTGCGCGTGACGCTCATCAAGGCCGTGATGCGGGCGACAGAGCGGGCCAAGCAATTGGCCGCAGGATAAAGTCGCTCCGGCTCGATCGCTCTCCGGCGAACCACCTTGCCCATGCAACGCCCAAACTGGCTCCCCTCCTACATCCCCGAACTCGACGGGTTGCGCGGCCTGGCGATTCTTGCGGTCGTTCTCTACCACTGCCATCCGCGGCTCCAGGGCACATGGATCTACTACGCCAGCCTTTGGGGCTGGGCCGGCGTGACCATGTTTTTCGTTCTCAGCGGATTCCTGATTACGTGCATCCTTCTGGGGACGCGGGACAAGCCGCATTACTTTCACAACTTTCATGCCCGAAGGGCCCTGCGTGTGTGGCCGGTCTACGCACTTGCTTCTCATCGTCGTCTATCTCAACGCTCCGTGGTTCATCGGCCCCGGCGTATGGGATGCAATTAAGACCGCACCGTGGCTGGCCTACATTTTTTGCGTGCAGAATCTCTTTCATCTCACCCTGCCGCCCGCCCTCGGTCCCACTTGGGCGCTGGCCATCGAGGAGCAGTATTACTTTGTCTGGGCCCCGCTGGTTCGCTTCCTGCGAAGGCCGTGGATGCTGGCGGCCGTGCTCGCGGCCGCGCTCGTCTGCTCTCCGCTGCTGCGCCACGCCAATCTGCGCTGGATCACGCCTACGAATACGCTCATCCATCTTGATGGGATCGCGCTCGGCAGTCTGCTCGCGCTCGCCTTTTACACGCTCAAGCTCAGCCGGCGCGTCGTGGCTGGCAATTGGTCTTGCCGCTCTCGTGCTGGGCGTTGCTGCGGCGGCCACCATCGCTGACGGAACGTCGTTTCTCGATTCCGCGCTGGCTGTGGCCTTCGCCGGAGCAATGCTGGCGTCTATCGCGTCGACCGGCGCGCGGAATCCCGTCAGTGCTGTGCTGCGCCGGGGGCCGCTCGCCTTCTATGGGCGCATCAGCTATGGCCTCTATATGACCCACATTTCAGTCTTCATCTTTTTCGGATGGTTCGATGCTGCGATGGATCGCTACGGCATCGCCGGGAATCTCGCCGTTGTAGCCTTTCGTTTTATCGTCGACCACCCTGGTGGCCACAGCGCTCTGGTACGGTTTCGAATCTCAGATTCTCAGGCTGAAGCGCTTCTTTTAGCAGGCGTGCCGCCTTGCAGTTCGGCTCATCTCATGCAACAGCTCATCCGCGCCATTGAGATCTAAAAGTTGCTGCATCTTCATTGTGTGACTGGAGTCACCCGCCCTCGCACGTCGCGGCTGCTACGCTTGGTCCAAGGTGAATCTCCCTGCTTTTCGGGAGCTCATGCCTCGTGCTCGGTAGCCGGTAACGGCTCCAGCTTGCGCAGCGTCAGCTTATGCGCGCCCCGGAACTGACGGCCGGCTTGCTGCCTTCCCGGCCTTCTGACTTGTCCACCGGACACCTTGAAAGGTTTTTTCCATGCCATCATTGCCCATCCTGGTCTTGAACAGCGGTTCCTCTTCCATCAAATTCTCCTTGTATGAAGCCGGGAGCGGCGAGCGCGACCGGATCTTCGAAGGCGCGGTTGACGGCATTGGTACCGATCTGGGCAAGTTCTGGATCAAGGACGCGAACGGCAAAAAGCTCGTGGATCAAACGCCGGCGCTGCCCAGTCGCTCCGTTGCATTCCAACTGGTGGTCGATGCGCTCAACTCCGGCCAGTTTGCCTCTCCCGCGGCGATCGGCCACCGCGTCGTTTGCGGGGGGCCGACCATTCGCGACAACCAGCGCATCACGCCTGAGTTGATCGATGAGATCGAGAGCTACGCGGCTCTTGCGCCGCTGCACACGCCAATCGCCGTCTACATCATGCGCGAGGCGCTGCGCCTGTTCCCCGGAACTCCCAACTTCGCCATTCTCGATACGTACTTCCATCGCACCATGCCCGAGGTGGCCACGCGGATGCCGATCCCCTCCGAATACGTGGCGATGGGTGTGCGCCGCTACGGCTATCACGGCATCTCGTATGAGTCGATCGTTTATCAGTTGCAGCCCCATGTGCCGGAAAAACTGATCGTCGCGCATCTGGGCAACGGCGCATCCATCAGCGCAATCCTGCAAGGGCAGTGCCTCGACACTTCGATGGGCCTCACGCCGACCGGCGGCATCATCAGCGGCTCGCGCACCGGCGATATCGATCCCGGCATCCTCATCTTCATCCTGAATAAGATCGCCGAAACCACGCCGAATACAGCCGAGGCGGCTGAGAAGCTTGAAACCGTGGTCAGTAAGAAATCGGGGCTGCTGGGCGTAAGCGAGCTGTCAAATGATATGCGCGATCTGCGCGAGGCCATCGAGGCGGGCAACGCGAAGGCGCGGCTGGCAGTGGACAAGTTCTGCTGGACCATCGCCCGCTGGATCGGGAGCTACGTTGCTGAACTCAATGGTCTCGACATGCTGGTCTTCACCGGCGGAATCGGCGAAAACGATATTGCCTCGCGCGCGGAGATCTGCGCGGGACTTGGCGCACTGGGCATCGTTCTCGACGCCGGGCGCAACAATGTGCGCGGCGCGGCGGTGATCTCCGCGGAGAATTCGCCGGTGACGGTGCGCGTAATTCCGCCGCTCGAGGATCTGATGATCGTGAACCACGTCGTAAGATTGCTGAACGAATAAGATCGTTGCGTAAACTCCTCTTTTAGAGTGCATCGATCGCCCATCGGCCGCCGCGTCGCGACTTTGTTCTACACTGGTGGGTTCATTGCGGAGTTCTTCCCATGTCTTCCACCGCTGTTCCCGCGCAAACCATTCGCCTTCCTTCTCTCGCTTTGCGCCAGTTCGCCTGGGCCGTGCTCGTGTACTTCATCGCCGTCATTTTGTGGGGCGGGCTGGTGCGCGCCACCAGTTCCGGAGCCGGTTGCGGCGACCACTGGCCGCTGTGCAATGGAACAGTCATTCAGCACTCGCCGCATGCCGCCACGATCATCGAGTTCACGCATCGCATCACCAGTGGTCTCTCTTTCTTTTTCGTTGTGGCGCTGCTCTGGTGGACCTTCGCCCGTACCGTGCGCGGCCATCTGGCGCGCGCAACAGCCGTGGCTGCTGTGGCTTTCACAGTCGTTGAGGCGGCGCTGGGCGCATTTCTGGTCAAGTTGGGGCTCACCGCGCAGAGCCGCTCTCCCCTGCGTGCGCCCTACCTGGCGCTGCACCTCACCAACACGCTGCTCCTTGTGGCCGCTCTTGCGCTCACCGCGCACCTGCTCAGCCGCCGCACCGGTTTTCTGCGCGGCAAGATTCGCCTGGTCGCGCCTTTTGGTGTGGTTGCGTCTGTCTTCGTGTTTCTCATCGTCGGCGTCACAGGATCGCTGGCTGCGCTCGGCGATACGCTCTTTCCGGCGAGTTCGCTCAGCGCCGCATTTGCGCAGGACTTGTCCTCAAGCAGCGCCTGGCTCGTACGCTGGCGCTGGACGCATCCCACGGTTGCATTCCTGGCCAGCGTCTTTCTCATCTGGCTGCTGGTTCGCGCCGCACAGCGGTCCACTCACTGGGACAATCGCGGCCTTTCCGCGTTGGTACTGATCCTTCTTGCTGCCCAGTATGCGCTTGGCGTTCTCGACGTGGCGCTTCTGGCCCCGGTTTGGTTGCAGATCGCCCACCTGTTAGGCGCCGATGTGCTCTGGGCTGCGCTCGTGGTGCTGGCCGCGCGTCTGGCGCTGCAGCCAGTAGATGGGTAAGACCAAGGCGGCTGCTCCGCGAGCCGGCCATTTAGAGGCTGTTATTAACTTTCGCACCGGTGCGAAAGTTAATAACAGGCTTAGTCGTCAAGCGCTGGATGATAGTGGCTCTCCCACCCCAAGTAGCGCGCGGCCTCATGCACGGCCTTTGAAACATCGCTGAAGTTCGCCGCCACGTGGTGCTCGAAGCCTTCGCGGCAGATGTACTTCAGCAACTTCTGCAACTGCGGAATCTCCGCCACGCCGGCGCCGCCGAAGGTTGTCAGCGGATCGTCGGTAAAGCGGCCCGCTCCGGTATAGCCGCGGATCACGCCACGGCGGTCGTCAGTCGAAAAGCGCGCAAAGCTCATGGCGCCGGCCTTGACCGTGCCGTCGAGAGTCCCGTAGGTGTTCTCCTTGCCCACCGTGCCGGCGATGATCTGCTGGAAGTCCATCTTCACTTCCTTGAAGAAGTGCTTGGGCAGGTTCGAGCAGTGGAAGCAAACGCACTTGTTGGGATCGCTGCCGTAATTGTTATTCCAGTCGAGCAGCGCCGACGGCGTCCCCGAGGCCAGAGCCATCATGTACATGCTGAGCGTGCCGGGCACGTCCACTTCGCAGGCCGAGGGAATCAGTTCATTCGACATCATGCTCATTACGGTGCACGGCACCACGCCGAAGAATTCTTCCATCGACGTCCAGCACTGCACCGCGCTGATGGTGCAATTTGTCTGCTTCATCCAGGCGTCGACCACCGCGCCCAGCTTGGCCATTTTCAGCAGCGCCGCGTCGGGGACGCCGGACGTAGGGATGTATTTCTTAATCGCCGCGAGCTTGGCCTGCGCTGCGTCGTCGTTATCCTTCATGCGGTTGATGCGCCCGAAGATCTCAGACAGATCGATCGTCTCGATCGAAATACCCGAGGTCTCTAGGATGCGCTCGGAATAGCGCACTGTGTTAAAGGCCGCGGGACGCGCGCCAATGGCGCCGATTTTGAGATTCTTGAGTCCTTTCACGATGCGGCAAACTTGCGAAAACCATTCGAGATCGGCCTTGAACTCGGGCGAGGTCAGCGCCTCCGTGTGCAGCGTGGTCAGCGAATAGCGGATGCCGTACTGCATCAGGTTGTTACAGGCGCTCATCTTGCCGCAAAAGCTGTCGCGGCGGTCTTTAATTGTCATATCGTCGGTGCGGTCGGGCGTGGCCTGCACCAGCACCGGAACCTTGAGTCCAGAGAGGCGAATGGCATCGACGATGCCGCGCTCTTCGCCGAAGTTGGGCAGCGTTACGATGATGCCGTCGATCTCCTCGGCGTGTTTCTTGAAGAGCTCGGCGCAGACCTTCGATTCGGCATAGGTTTCCACCGCGCCGAAGTGCGATTCCTCGGGGCTGAGCACTACGGCCTTCGCTCCCGCTGCCTCCAGAACTGCAATCATTTCTTCGCGGCCGGTCTTTGCCAGGTGATGCGGGAAAAATCCGCGATTGCCCACCACGATTCCAAATGTCATCTTGCGTTGCGATGCCATTCTCTTGCTCCTTTGGTCGTTGTCTCCTAACCGCTGTTCCTGCAGGAAGCCTGCGCCGTCGCCGAAGTCCCTGGTGTCCTGTCCCAGAAGTTCGCAGAAGAAATGAATTGTCATCCTGAGCGAATTTTGGCGCGTATTGCGCCAAAATGAGTCGAAGGATCTGCGGCTGTTCTTCGCTCATTGTGTCACGAAATTCTGAGACACCACACTAACTGCGCGGCCGGCCCGGGCGAAATTTGAGGGTGTAAAACAAGCCGAGCACCAGCAGTATTCCGCCCCACCACACCGGTGCGTGCAGATTGGTTAGCTGCACGACTGGCGCATAGCCTCCCGTTATCCATTCAAAGACTCCGTAGCCCAGAATCATGGCGCCGTAAATCACCAGCAGCACGCCAATGAAAAACCAAATCGGAATTCCGGAACCACGCATAATTTTCTAGACCTTCCCCCTCTGCTGCCGCGCAAATCTTCCGCGCTATTACAGACCCTCTACCAGAACAGGATGTTGAGAGCGGCAAAGATGACCACCGCAATGCTCGCCCACATCCATTCCTTCTTGTAGAGCGGCGCCGGTTCTTCCTTTGGCAGCGTCGTCGCTCCGTAGACGAGGCCTCCCAACTCCGCCACCGGCCGCGGCTTGGTGAACAGGCTTGCAACAATCACAATAATGGCCGTAAAAAGGAATGCCCATAGCGCGCGGAAAACATTTTCGGCCATGGGCTTGGCATCCGGCGAAAGCGCCACGCTGGCCAGCGCCGCTGGGGTCATCTTCACCCACAAGAAGAGGCTGGCGGAAAAAACAATGCCCAGCAGCAGACCGAGAAAGCCCGCCAGGGCCGTGGCGCGCTTCCAGAACATGCCGAAAAGAATCACGCTCAGCAGCGGTGCCACAAAGATGCTGAACAGCGCCTGTACGTAGTCCATAATGCCGTGCATGCGCATTACCAGATAGGCGGCGCCAATTGAGACCGCCACCCCGGCCATGATTGAAACGCGGCCCACCAGCACATAGTGGCTGTCCGTGGCCCTTTTGTTGATGAACGGCTTGTAGATGTCGTACGTCCACACTGTGGAGAAGGCGCTCACATTGCCGGCCATGCCGCTCATAAATCCCGCGATAAGCGCGGTGATGCCGAGCCCGAGCAGCCCGGGGCCCAGGTATCGCACCATCATCAATGGCAACGCCTGGTTGTAACTATGCAGATCGACGCCGGGAGCGCCGCTCAGCACCTTTTGCTGGTAAGCGGCCGGCAGCGTGGTTTTGGCCATTGCCGCCGAACATGCCGCCCGATTATCGAGCACGCCTGCCGGCGTGGCCGAACACGCCGTCGCTACATCCTCTCCCACCAGCTGACGGCGGCTCCCATCTGGATTTTGCAACAGCACCAGTCCGAGCAAGCCGGGCAGAATCACAATGAACGGAACGGCCATCTTGAAGAACGAGCCGATGATTGGTGCCATGCGCGCGGCGCGCAGGTTGTGCGCGGCCAGCACGCGCTGCACCACCAGAAAATCGGTCGTCCAATAGCCGAAACTGATTACGAAACCAAGCCCGAAAACGATCCCCGTCCAGTGCACTCCCATGGGGTTGGCGGAAAAGCTGCCGGTGTCGCGCCACAGGTGAAGATAACTGTCCGGGTGCGGAAATGTTCCCTGCAGGTTTGCTGAGTACCTTGGCCTTCAGGCCCTCCCATCCGCCTGCCTGTACCAGGCCTAGAATCGGCACCAGCAGCGCGCCGCCCCAGATAAGAATGAACTGCAGCACCTCGTTGAAGATGGCCGACCTCAACCCACCCAGACCCACGTAGAGCGCCACCGCAACGGACGAAACCAGAATGCTGAAAGTGAGGTCCCAGCCCAGCACCACCCTCATCACCACCGCCATGGCGAACATATTTACGCCGCTCATCAAAATCATCTCGGTGGCGAAGGAGAAAGCGGCCACGCTGCGCGCGTGCTCGCCGTAGCGCAGTTTCAAATATCCGGGGACAGAGTGTGTCTTCGACACGTAGTAGAAGGGCATCATCATCAGGCCCAGGAAGAGCATCGCCGGGATAGCGCCAATCCAGTACCAGTGCGTGGCCAGGATGCCATATTGATAAGCCGAGCCCGCCCAGCCCATCAGCTCCAGCGAGCCCAGGTTGGCGCTCACAAAGCTCAATCCGGCAATCCATGCCGTCATCTCGCGCCCGGCCATGAAGAACTCTTCGCTGGTGTTCGACCGGCCTTTGAGATAAAAGCCGATCCAGATCACTATGCCGAAGTAGAGGGCGATGACAACAATATCGAGAACACGCAGATGCGCCAGCGGCTCCGCTCTGAATGCGAGCAGAGCCGGCAAAGAGCTGAAAAATCCTGTCGCAAAATAGGACGGGGGAAATCCGAGCATCGGCGCCACCGGAATAGGCCAGAACGCTTCCCAAAAGGTTGTTCGACGTTCGCCCATAAATAAATTGCTTTACTCGAACACTTGTCAAGCAGCAAAGTGCGCTTTCGCAAGAGACTCTTCCCATCCAGCCAGCTCGAGCGCCGCAGCCACGAAGCCGAAACAATCCCGCTGAACCGGAGCGCATACGCGCTTGGCGAAAGAGGGGTAGCGCACTGTCTTCCTCCCGCCGCCAAATCCAATCCCCATTTGAGCAGGTGTTGCATCGGCAGGCGCCATGGCCTGTCAGTCGCCGCAACAGGGCCCCAGCCGCACCGCTTGCCTGCGATTCATCTCAAGTCTTGTCAATGCTGCATGTTACAATTTGCCCACATCGAACCCCATGGACCAGCATTCCCCGCAAGCCGCAGTGATCCTTGAAGTCATCGGCCCTGACAGTTCGCGAGAACAGGTCACCCTCTCCAGCGATCCCTTCAACATTGGGCGCGGCGGCGAGGGGGACAATATGCTGCAGCTCTTCGACGGCCGCATCTCCCGCCATTGCGCGACGATTGTCGCCGAGGGCGTCGGTTACAAGCTCCAGGATCGAGGCAACCGCTACGGCTTGTTTGTGAACGGCGCAAAGGTCCAGCAGCATTCGCTGCGCGACGGGGACGTGATCACATTCGGCATCGAGGGCAGCTACCAGGTCGTCTTCCATGCGGCCTCGTCCGCGCCCACGCCTCACGAGTCGGTGAATCTCCTGCTGACGCGCATCGGGACTTTATCCGACTTCGCCGGCGGGGCAGTTTCCGGCGGATTGAGCAAGCTGAATCTTCTGCTGGAAGCCACATCGCTTCTGCACTCGCAGCTTCCGCTCGATTCGGTGCTGGGAACAATGCTCGATCACGCCATCTCCATCACCCACGCCGACCGCGGGCTGCTCATCGAGCCGGACGCATCGGGCTCGCTGCACGTGCACCTGGCGCGCAGTAACAAGGGCGAGAGCCTGACGGCGGAGACGCTCAACCCAAGCCAGACCGCCATCCACCAGGCGATCGACCGGCAGTCGAGTGTCATCACCGAAGACCTGAACCTGGCCGGCCTCGACTTGAAGGCTGCCGAGAGCATCGTGATTCAGGGCCTGCGCGCCGTGGTGGCCATCCCGCTCTATTCCTCGGCGCGCTCCGCGGCCGACACCGGCGCCGAACATGAGCGCGGACAATTGCTGGGCGTAATCTACCTCGATTCGCGGCGCATCGCGGCATTTTCTGCGCTCGACCGCCAGATTCTCGACGCGCTCGCGGTGCAGGCCGCCAGCATTCTCGACAATGCGCGACTGGTGGAGCGGGAACGCGAGCGCCAGCGCCTGGAGCAGGAGCTATCGATCGCGCGCACCATCCAGCAGGCGCTTCTGCCGCACGGGCTCAAAGACTTCCCGCATCTGGCCGTCACCGGCGTCCATTATCCCTGCCACGAGGTTGGCGGCGACTACTTTGACGCGGTTCCTCTTAGTGAAGACCGCACCGCATTTCTCATCGCCGACGTCTCCGGCAAAGGGCTCGGCGCGGCCCTGCTCACCACCATGTTGCAGGGCGCTTTATCGGGAATGACCATTGGCACGGATCCCGTCAACGTCTTCAATCACATCAACAAGTTCCTCTGCCGTCACGCGGAGGTCGGCCGCTACGCCACCATGTTTATCGGCCTCCTCGGCCGCGATGGCATGCTCGAGTACATCAAGGCCGGCCATCCGTCGCCGTTGTTGCTGCGCCGGGGCCAGGTGACCGAACTCTACTCTGAGGGATCCTTCCCAGTGGGCCTGATTCCCGAGGCCGAGTACACCTCCGACCGGCTGCAACTTGAGCCGGAAGATACTTTGGTGCTCTTCAGCGATGGCGTGACGGAAGCCGAAAACACCAGCCAGGAGCTCTTCGAGGTTGCCGGTCTCAGCCGCGTCCTTGCCGGGCAGCAAAGCGCGTCGGTTGAAGAGCTGCAACAGTCGATCCTGACTGCGGTACGCGCTTTTACCAGCGGCGCTAAACAGTCTGACGACCTGACTTTGCTGGTGGTGCGTTACCGCAAGACGGCGTAAAACCCTCTTTTGCCTCGCGCCGGCGTCCGGCGAAACCTCGCCGCAAAATCGATATTTTTTTGATGCCGGACCCGCTGAATTTCGCCGCGCCAGGTTGATACAATCCACTCCATGAGCGTCCCCAAGGTCATTGGCAGGTATGAGATTGTCGACGAACTTGGCCGGGGCGCCATGGGCAGCGTCTTCAAGGCTCGCGACCCCGCCGTAGGCCGCATCGTCGCTCTCAAAACCATCCATTCCACGGCGCTGGAAGGCGCTCAGGCCCAGGAGTATCGCGCGCGTTTCAACCGCGAAGCGCGTGCCTCGGGCGTTCTGGCGCATCCCGGAATCGTGCCTGTCTTTGACGTGGGTGAGCATGACGGCGCGCCCTTTCTCGTCATGGAGTTTGTCGATGGCCGGACCCTCGCCGATGTCATCAAAAAAGGCGAGCGATACACCCTCGACCGCGCCTGCGAGATCGGCCAGCAACTTGCCGAGGCCCTCGGCTACGCCCACCGGCAGGGTGTGATTCATCGCGACATCAAGCCCGCCAACATCCTCATGACCTCGCGTGCTGTCTACGGCAGCGAGCGCCCTCGCATCACCGACTTCGGCATCGCCAAGCTCATGGCCAGCGAAATCACCACCACCGGCCAGATGTTGGGGACTCCCTCGTTCATGCCGCCCGAGCAGTTCACCGGCGCGCCCATCGACGGCCGCGCCGACCTCTTTTCACTCGGCGTCATCCTTTACTCGCTGGCCACCGGCGAGCAGCCGTTCCCCGGCGAAACCATGACGGCGGTCTCTTACAAGGTGGTCTACACGGAACCCATTCCGCCGGCAAAGCTCAATCCTGCCATCCCGGCGCGGCTTGAAGCCGTCATCCTGAAATGCCTGGCGAAAAGTCCCGCCGAACGCTATCAAACCGGCGAAGAGCTGGCGCAGGATCTGGCTGCGATGCGCTCGAATGTGGTGCCCACAGCGATGCAATCGATAGCGCCCGCGGTTGCCTCGTCCGATATCACTCTCGGTCCGGCCGCGGTAGCCGCTTCCCTTCCGCCGGTCAAAGTCACGGCGTCCGCCCAGGCAATATCAGCGCCCGGTCCAACGCCGGCAGCAAAAAAGCCCGGCAAACCGAAGCCGTTTGAGACGATCTTTGCCGTGGTGCTGCTTTCGGTTGCTGGCGTCGGGGCAGTGATTGCCGGCGGATGGTTCTGGCTGGCGCACCGCAAGCCGCCAGCCGCGCCGCAACAACAGGCGGTCACCGCTCCACAGCCGCAGCAGCCCGCTCCGGCAGCCGCGCCGCCCGCTGAGGTGCCTTCCAATCCTGCTCCCGCCGTCAATCAAGGCAAGCCTGAGGCCCCGGCAAAAGCACACTCCGCCTCAAAACCATCCCCGGCCAAGGCGTCTTCCCTTAAGACCACCCCCGCGCCGCCGCAGCCCGTGGTCGCGGCAGCGCCTGCTCCCGCCGCCAAGCCTGCTCCAACTCCACCTGCTGTCGCCAAGTCTCAGCCGCCCGCGTCAACCGCGGCGTTCGATCCCATGAAGGCCGATCCCAACACCAACGCCAAGCTGAAGATCGAGCTGGCCAAATTTCCCAGTGGCCTGCCCTTCACCGTGGAGATGGACAGGCAACCCTATCTGCACTTCATCACAGGCGATAAAACCGACCTCGATAACCTGTATGTTCCGCCGGGCGTGCAGCAATTTCGCGTCACCTTTAAGAGCGGCGGCCAGGAGTGGGACTCGAATATCGCCAGCGAGGATTTCAAAGCAAAAAAGCGCAAGACCCTGAAGATTCAGTTGACCGAAAAGGGGAATCCGCTGTCGAAGATTACTCTGCCCATCAGCAAGGATGCTCAGATGTTTCTCTCGTTCTCCACCCCGCTCTTCTGAATCGTCGCGGTTGTAACAGAACTGTCACATTTGGCCGGTACGATCACCGGGGAGAGGGCCTTTTGTGCAGGCGCGGGTTCCGCGCGCAGAAACAAAATATTCCCCGGCACTTCGCAACGCAAAAAAGGAAGAACGCAATGGAAATCTCCACGCAGGAATTGGCAGATGGCATCACCAGAGTCGATCTGGACGGACGCATGGACATCGCAGGAGCCGCGGTCGTCGATCTCAAAATGAATCTGATTGCGGGCAGCGCGAAAAAACTGCTCATCGACTTGCAAAAAGTCACTTTCCTTGGTTCGATGGGCTTAGGCGCCATCGTGCGTCCCGCGCGGGCGGTACATAGCCGCGGCGGCAAGGTTGTCCTGCTTCGCGCCCAACGAGTTGGTTGCGGCGGTCCTCAAAACCAGCGGCATCGATTCCGTGTTGCCGGTTCACCACGATCTGGCTGCGGCAATGGCCGCATTACAATGAGCGCGTCCCCTTGCCCGGCGGCAACCATGCCCGGAGAAAACACAGTCCAGTCTCCGCCTCGGCTGACTTTGAAGAGTCAGCTCGACGATCTGGCCCTGCTCTGGCCCTGGGTCGAGGCCCTGGCGGCCGTTTACTCCGTCCCCGCCGGCACTGCCTTCGCCATTCACCTCTGCCTGGAGGAAGCGCTCTCGAACATCGTTCGCCACGGCTATCGCGGCCAGCCGGACCACACCATAACTGTTGATTGCTCCTCGCCCGGAGCGAATGACCTTGTATTTACGGTCGAGGATCAGGCCCCGCCATTCGATCCGCTTGCGCCTTCAGCCGCTGCAGTGACGCCCTTGCCATCGTCGATTGATGACCTGCGGCCCGGAGGCACGGGGATTCGCCTTCTCCGCAAGTTTGCAGGTTCCCTCTCTTACCGGCGTCTCGCGGGCGGCAATCGTCTCACCATCGGTTTTGTCCTCCCTCGCTGAATCGTTCGCGCCGCCACTGCCCGCCCCATTCCAACTTCTTTGTTTCCATCTCTTCCCTGGCTGCGCCGCGTTATCCATGCGCCCCTTGGGGTATCATTGCGTCTATAGAGTGTGAGTGGCCGGCTTCCCCTAAAGGCTCCTCGGGTGGTGTGTGTGTCTCGATTCTTTCAACGCTTTCTCTTTGCCATCTCCGTGGTCATCTTTTCGGCGCTCGGACTGGGTTATGTCCTGGGTGAGTTCGGGTGGATCGGCGTTCATGCCGGCGACGACCAGGATGCTGCCTACAAGCAGGTACGCGTCTACGCCGAGGTCCTGCGCAAGATTCAGAACTACTACGTCACCGAGCCCAACATCCCCGCCGTCACCACGGGCGCCCTGCACGGCCTTCTCGACTCGCTCGATCCCGATTCCAGCTATCTGACGCCGGCCGAATACAAGCTTTATAAGGACCGGCCCGCCACCGACAACGCGCAGGTCGGACTCACCATCTCAAAGCGCTTCGGCTACGCCACCGTAGTCAACGTGCTGCCCGGCTCGCCTGCCGACCAGGAGCACCTCCAGGACGGCGATGTGGTCGATCTGATCGACGGCCAGTCCACTCACGATCTCCCGCTGGCGATCGTTCGCTTCATGCTCACCGGCAAGCCCGGCGCCACGGTCACGCTTTCCGTGGTCAGGCCCTTCAAGCCCGATCCGGATAAGATCGTTCTCACGCGCACCGTGCTCGTTCCGCCGCCGATCGGCGAGCAGTTTTACGAGAACGCGACCATCCTTTACCTCAAACCCGGCATTCTCACCGCGGCTCGCGTCGACGATATCGCGGCACATATTAAAGCGGCCGGAAAAGGCAGAAAAATTCTGCTCGATCTCCGCGACACCACGGGCGACGATCCGCGCCAGGGGGTGCGCCTGGCCAACTTCTTCATCAAGCAGGGAACCCTGGCGTCTCTGGTTGGCCAGACGGTTCCTTTGCAGACTTTCAACGCCGATCCCTCTCTCTTTCTCACCGGCGCTCCTTTGGCGGTGCTCGTGAATCGTGGCACCTACGGCGCTCCTGAGCTCACCGCCGCCGCCATTGAAGACCTTAAGCGCGGCGATGTGGTGGGCGAACGCACCTTCGGCGAAGGCACGGTGCAAAGGACCATTGACCTGCCTGACGGCGCGGCCCTCATGCTCACCGTGGCCAAGTACGAAGATCCCGGCGGCAAAAAGATTCAGGATGAAGCCGTCACTCCGAATGTCGTGGTCGCTTCGCCTGAGGACGACGGCGAGCCCATGCCTCCTTCGAACGGCGACGAGCCGCTAAACCAGGCTCTGGCGCTTCTGAAAGCGAAAAACGGCTGATCGGCAAACCGCTGACGCGCAGTCTCTTCCGCTCTTAAACGCCAATTCCCGCTCTAGCACTGTCGTAATGCGCTCATCACGCCACTTTACCGTCTCCACATCGAACCAATGCTAGCCTTAATGACAGAGGCTTTCCTCCGGCCTCGGGTGCCGGAGGTTTGCCCACGAGGCTCGACCTGCCTTGGCTACCACCTCCAATCAGCCTCTTGAACCGCGCGTCTCAAGCCGGGGGCGTCGCTTTGCCGGCGCGCCGCTCCCTGCGCATCGGCGGCGCAAGCTGGCCGGCCGCTCCGCCATCGCGGCCTTGGTGCTGCTTGCCGCTGTCACCGGGTCGTTGGCCGGCCTCACCCTCGTCTACTCCGTAAATCTGCCGCAGATTCAGGAGCTCGAGCAATACCGCCCATCCACCATCACCGATCTTTACGACCGCAACGGCCGCATCATCGGCTCCTTTGAGCTGGAGCGCCGCGAGGTCGTCGGCTACGACGGTTTCGCGCCCGTCCTGCGCCAGGCCGTGATCTCCATCGAAGACAAAAACTTCGAATCGCACTGGGGCATCAACGTCTTTCGTGTCATTGGCGCCGCATGGCACGACATCCGCTCGCACGGCCGCGCTCAGGGCGCTTCCACGCTCACCATGCAGTTGGCGCGCAACCTCTTTCTCTCCTCCGACCGCACCATGATGCGCAAGATTCAGGAGGCCTACCTTGCCATCCAGATCGAGCGCTCCTTCACCAAGGAACAGATCTTTACGCTCTACGCCAACCAGATCTACCTGGGCAGCGGGAACTATGGCTTCGAGGCCGCGTCGGAGTACTTCTTTTCAAAGCACGCGAAGGATCTGACGCTTACCGAGGCCGCGCTGCTGGCGGGCCTGCCCAAGGGCCCCGTTTCTTTCTCGCCGGTGCTCAACCCCGAGCGCGCTCTGCGCCGCCGCAACCTGGTGCTCAGTGAAATGGAGGCGGATGGCGTCATCACCCACGCGCAGGCTGACGCCGCGCGCAGCGCTCCGCTCGGCCTGCACATCGCGCGCCCCGCCGGCCTGGTGGCGCCGTGGTTTCAAGACGCGATTCGCGAGGAATTGGATAAGCGCTTCGGCAGCGAGGAGGTCCACGAGGACGGCCTGCGCATCGACACCACGCTCGATCTTGACCTGCAGAAAGTCTCCAATCGCGCCGTGCTCGACGGCGTGGCCGCGTATGAGCGCCGTCACGGATGGCGCGGCAATCTGGAGAATGTTCTTGCCGGCGGCGATACGCCCGACACCTACACTCATCCCGACTGGGCCGTACCGGCCGGTCCCGGCGACTATGTGCATGCGCTGGTTACGCGCGCGCTTCCGCTTGAAATTCACGCGCGCATCGGTCCGCCCGGTCAGGAAGGCTCCGAAATCATCCTTCTCCCGCAGGATTGGCAATGGACCGGCGTGCGTTACGGCGACTCACTCGTCAAACCCGGCGACATCATCTACGTGCGCATGACCGCCGGCACTAAGGACGGCGCGCGCCGCGCTGCCCTCGAGCAGGACTCCGGCGCACAGGGCGCGTTGCTGGCCATCGACAACACCAGCGGCGATGTGCTGGCCATGGTCGGCGGACGCGACTATGCGACCTCCGTCTACAATCGCGCCACGCAGGCCGAGCGCCAGGTCGGTTCCAGCTTCAAGCCGTACGTCTACACCGCCGCCATTGAGGACGGCGTCAAGCCCACCGACATCATCGTCGATGGCCCGGTGCGTTTCGGCGGCTACGTTCCCCACGACTACGAGAACAACTTCAAAGGCCCGATGACCGTTGCCGCCGCCTTCGCCGAGTCGCGCAACATTCCCGCGCTCAAACTGGCGGCGCGCGTGGGAATTCAGAAAGTGATCGACATGGCCCATCACTTCGGCGTTACCTCCAACATTCCCCCTTACTTGCCCGTGGCCCTGGGCGCGGTTGGAATTACCCTCGAAGAGCAGGTTGCCTCCTACGCCGTCTTTCCCAATGACGGCATCCGCGTGGCGCCTCACCTCATCCGCAAAGTCACCAACGCTGACGGCATCACGCTCTGGCAGGATGCGCCCTCGGTCGACGAAGTGCTCGACCAGCAGACGGCTCGCACCATGATGACCCTGCTGCGCGGCGTCACCGAACACGGCACCGGCGCCGCCGCCGCGCAGTTGAACCACCCCCTGGGCGGCAAAACCGGAACCACCTCGGACTTTACCGATGCCTGGTTTCTGGGCTTCTCGCCTTCCGTCACCTGCGGCGTGTGGGTGGGCTACGACAGCCGCGAATCCCTCGGTAAAAAGGAGACGGGCGCCGTAACCGCTCTTCCCATCTGGATCGATTTCATGCGCGCCGCCATCGCCGGCAAGAACGATGAGCAATTCCCCGGCGATCAACCCGATGCGCAGATGGAGAAAGCAGAGGCTAAATCCTCAGCCACTGCTCGCTCCACGCAGACGTCTTTGCTTGATAAGGGCGGGAAGGACGCGAAGGCCAGTCGCCACGCGTTCAGCGGGATTCCATGAGCCGGAAATACCGCTTCGCACGCGCCACATCCTTCAGGATCTGCTCCTTGAGCGCCTCCGGCGATGGCCACTTTCGCTCTCCGCGCAGCCGCAGCAGAAACTCCAGCTCGATCGGCATGCTTTCACTCCTATTGACCGGGATCCCCACGGACAGGTCTTCGCCCGTGGGATGTAGCTCGACCGGCTCGAAGTCCAGAATATGCGACTCCACGGCAAACGACGCCTCGCCGAACGTTGGCCGGTTGCCCACGTTCGTCACCGCCTGAAACGCGCGCCCGCCCATCTTCAGCCGCGTCACGTATACGCCGAAGGCCGGCAGCAGCCCGTCATAGGGCGCCAGATTCACCGTCGGCACCAGCAGCCGCGTGCCGATGCCGCGTCCCCGCGCCGGCGTTGAGTACACCGCAAACGGCCGTCCCAGCATCCATCGCGCCCGCCGCACGTCTCCTTCGGTCACCAGCGCGCGAATGGCCGAGCTCGACACCTCCAGCCCGCGCACGCGCACCGCCTCGTGAAGATGCACGGCAAACCCCATCTCCGCTCCCATCTCTGCCAGTTCCCGAACGCCGGCCGCTGCGCCCTGCCCGAAGCGAAAGTTCCGTCCTTCGTGTACGCTCGTTGCGCTCAACGCCGCGACCAGAATCCGCTGCGCAAATTCGCGCGGCGTCAAATTGGCCAGCGCCGCATCGAATGTCAGCACCAGCACCGCGTCGATCCCGGTCTCAGCCAGCAGCCGCAGCCGCTCAGGTAATGGCGTAATCAGCCGCGGCGTCTGCGCCGGGCGCAGAAATTGCTCCGGGTGCGGGTCGAACGTGATCGCCATTGCGCGCGCGCCCGTCTTCCGCGCCTCGAACGCCACGGCCGCAAGAATCCTCCGGTGCCCCAGGTGCACGCCGTCGAAGTTGCCCACCGCGGTCACCGTGGGCCCAAATCCGGCTGGAATCTCTTCAATCGAACGGAAAATCCGCATCGCTCCCGCTTCGCGCGGAGCTCGGCCGCGGGCATCGCTCATCGCTTCGCCGCTCATAGCGTCACAGGCACGCTCAACCCGTCGTATGCCAGCCTGGCCTCCGCGGGCAGGCTGCGGTTGGTCTCTTCGTGGCCCAGGTCGTGCGCGATATGTGTGAACCACGTTTGCCTGGCGCCGATGCGCCGCGACCACGCCAGCGATTGCTCCACCGTGGAATGGCTGGGGTGGGGCGTGTGGCGCAGCGCCGAGATTGCCAGCACCTCAACCCCTTCGAGCAATGCGAAGCTCGCCTCCGGAATCGCGCTCACGTCGGTTAGGTACGCTGCCTTGCCAAAACGATAGCCGACGATCGCCCGCTCGCCGTGAAACACCGGAACGCGCACGAAATCGACGCCGTGCACCGGGTTGCGCTCTTCCAGAGGCATCAGTTGCACGCGCGCCCGCGTGGGATACGTCGCTTGCGGCGAAAATGTGTAGGCGAAGGTTCGCTCCAGAACCTGTGCCGCCTCGCGGTCGGCGTATAGCGGAATCGGCCCGCCCCTACGCGAGGCAATAAAGCTCAGCGGGCGCAGATCGTCCATGCCCAGAATATGATCGGCGTGCGCGTGCGTATAGAACACGGCGTCCACGTGCGCCAGCCGCTCACGCAGTGCCTGCTCGCGGAAGTCCGGCCCGGTATCGATCACTACAATGCGCTCATCGCCGCCTGCGGGCTCCGTCCAGCGCAGCATCGCTGACGGCCGCAACCTGCGGTCGTGTACATCGGTCGACGTGCACACCGCGCACGTGCAAGCCAGCGTCGGAACCCCCATCGAGGTCCCCGTTCCCAAAAATGTGAGCGTACCTTCCATCTCAAGCCTTCAGCTCTCAGCCCTCAGCTTTCAGGTCGTAGCCGCCGGCTGAAGCGCAGAAAGCATTCGTTGCAAGCCTCGCCACTGTTCTCTGCTCTCTGGTTCGAAAGTCGATACAAATGGATGACGCTGAGCCGATCGTCGGCAGGCATGTCCGAAAGCCGAATGCTGATGGCTGAAAGCAGATCTTACTTCTTCTCCACCGGCGGGGGCGGTGCGCTGGGCACGCTCATCATGCTGGTCAGCTCCAGAAAGGCCATGCGCGCCTCGAAGAGCACCGTCTGCAACATGCGATCCTCGGCCTGAGTCAGGTTGCCGCGAGTCTTTTCCGCCAGAACTCCCAGCAAATCGATGGTGGCGCGTGCGCCCATGATGTCCACCCGCGGCCGCTGGCCCTCCTGCACCCCGGCTCCCATCTGCAACATCGCGGTCACGTAGAACTGCTGCACCAGGTGCTCGAAACTTATCGGCGGCTGCGGCCCCACCCCGGGATTCTGCGCGCGAACCAAATCCTCCAGCCGCTGCGCTGAAGCGTCGTATGCGGCCTTCTGCTCGTGGCTTTCCTCGGCGGTCGGCGCCGCGGGCAACCCGTCCATCAATCCCGGCTCTTCCGCTGCCTGCGCAGGTTCTTTTTCGGCCTCGCGCCGTGTTTCATTCACCACCAGGCGCGGTCCCGGCGACGGCTCTGCCGGCGCTTGCTGGGCTGCTTGCGCCGGCTTGTCAGGCGTCGCCTGCGCGCTCTCCCGTTCCTCCTCCGCCTTCATCTTGCGGCGATCGATCACTTCGAACTTTGGCGTCTCGCTCATACCTTCAAGTATCTCATCCCTCAGTTTAGTGTTTCGCCGCGGCGCTGTCAGCCTGCCGCCTTCAATCGTTGCCGCGCCTGCTTCCGCGCCTGCCCGCCCGTCTACGCTCGCCCCGCGCCCAGCTTCGGTGGCGCCTCCAGAATCCGCGCTGTTCCCTCGAGAACCCCCGCCTTGTACCGGAAGACCTGTTCTCGCGCCTCCGCTTCCGAGCGCATCATGCCCAACGCGAAGACACGTTCCCCTGCCGCCAGCGTCAACCCGGCCGCGCTGGTAATCTGCCCGCCCGCCGTTCCATCTTCCTGAATCAATTCCGCGCCCCGCGCCGGAACCGGGCCCGAAAGCTCCAGAGGCCGCAGATGCCGGCGCACATTCCCGCGCGAGCGGATGCGCTCCACAATCTCCTGGCCCAGGTAGCAGCCCTTGGCAAAGTGCAGCGCGCGCATCTGCGAAGTCTCCTGCGGCAGATCGCGCTCCACCATATCGAGCCCATAGGCCGGAATCCCCTCGGCGATGCGAAAAGTCTCCAGCGCCGCCGACCCCACCGGCGTCGCCCCGCCTGTGCGCAGGCACGACCACAGCTTCGCCAGCCCGGCCGACGGCAGCCAGAACTCGTAGTGCTGCGCCAGCACGCCGTAACCGCGCAGGATTCTCACATCCCAGCCGTTCCACTCCACGCTGGTTCCCGCCATCGGTATCCCCAGCACCGGCAGTCCCACGCGCTCCAATACCTCGCTGGCTTGCGGGCCGGTCAGGCCCACCGCCGTCTCTGAGCCGGTCTCTCCCACCTGCTCATCCCCCAGCGGGACCAGTTCCACATCGTCCATAATGATGAACCGGTTCAGGTGCGCCAGCAGCTTGTCCGTCTGGTCAGCCGCAATCTCCAGCTCCAGCCCGGATTCCCCGGCAAACGGCGTCCCCAGCAGATGATCGTCGCCCGCCAGTCTCGTGCCCGTAGTGCTTCGCCGCTGCGGTGAAGCCTCCTCGCCGCCTCGCCAAACCGTCAGGTCCCCCTGTATGTGGCCCTGCGCGTTCAGCACCAGGTTCCATGCCCCTGTGTTCGGAAACAGATCGTTGACGGTGTTGGTCACCATCCCGCTCAGCCACCGAAAGCGATCCGCGCCGCGAACGGCCACGCGCCGCATCCAGCCCAGATCGTGAATAGCGGCTCCGAATGCAAGCGCCGCCGTTTCCACCTCCGGCGCGTCCAACTCTCGTGGGGTCAATGCGCCACGGTAAACGGCAAGTTCGTTGGATAAATTCGGCTGCGCAAGCATCGTGGCCAGCGCAGTCGCTTGCAGGTTAGCGGCAAGATCGGTTTCAGCCATGGGAAATTTTCTGCGGTCCGGCGCAGGATTCTTTTTGAAAACTTGGCCCCAAACCGCATCCTGATTATAGCCTTGAAGTGAGACGCCCGAATTTCGGGATCGAAGCCCCGGAATCGTATCGAAGTACTGCGAGGAGAGTGGATGAGCAGACACCAAGTCAATGCGGCGCTGGCCGGGCAATGGGCAATCCTTGCCCTCCTGCTTTCTCTGGCGCCGCGACCATGGGCGCAACAGCCTGCTTCCCCGTCTCAGCCCGCTCCTCCGGTCGCGGCTCCTGCATCTCCGCCTGCCGCTGCCGCGCCGATTTCGCCTGGCGCGCCGGGCGCCGAAAGCCCACCCCGCCCCAGGCTGGCCAGGGCTCGCAATCCACCGGCGCGCAATCCACCACGCACATTACCCCCGAGCAGGCCAAACAGCTCTTCGCCGCGGTCGATGAATTGCTCAAGTTTGACTCGGAAGAAACCGGCCTGCCCATCAAGAGCACCGTCAAGCGGCAACTCACCACCCGCGCCGCCGTTGAAAGCTATCTCGAAGAGAAATTCAACGAAGACGCGAGCGCCAGGCGCTTGCAGCGTGATGAGATCGTGCTCAAGAAATTCGGTCTCCTCGACCACGACTTTCAGCTCAAACCATTTCTTCTGGCGCTGCTGAAAGAGCAGATCGAGGCCTACTACGACTCGAAAACCAAAACCGTGAACCTGCTCGATTGGATCGATCCCGATGAACAAATGCCGGTAATGGCCCACGAGCTCACCCACGCGCTTCAAGACCAGCACTCGGACCTGGAGAAGTGGGACGACCAGACTCCCGATGACGTTTCAACCAATGAGGCCGGCGACCAGGATCACCTCGCCCGTGACGAGATGGACACAGCGCGCGATGCCGTGGCGGAGGGGCAGGCCACAGCCGCGATGATGGATTACATCCTCAAGCCGCTGGGCAAGAGCCTCATCAAGGATCCCGAGGTCCTCGATGTCATCCAGTCGCAGATGAACTCCACTGCGGACTCGCCCGTCATGGCCCGCGCGCCTCTTTTGCTCTCTGAATCCATGCTCTTCCCCTACCGCGAAGGCCTCAGCTTCGAGCAGGACATTTGGATGGACCAGGGCCAGGCCGCGGCCTTTGCCGGCGCGCTCGACCGCCCCCCAACCTCAAGCTGGGAGATCATCAACCCCCGCGTCTACGAGCAGAAGCGCATCCCTGCCATTCCCCTCCTGCCCAACATCCATCCCCTCGTCGATCCGCTCTACGTGCCCTACGACATCGGACAGATCGGGGAACTCGACGTGCACATCATCACCGAGCTGTTCGGCGGCGATAACGCGGCCCGCGACCTCTCTCCTGCCTGGAATGGCGGACTCTACTGGGCCGGCCAGTTGCGCAGCGCCACCACTCCGGCGGAACAGGACAGCACCGCCTCCATTAGCCTTTTCTATCTTTCGGTATGGAAGAACGTCGGCTCCGCGCAGCTCTTTGCCCGGCTCTACTCGATGAATCTGGGCCGCAAATATTCCAGCATCCACCTCGAGACCTCCGGCGATCTCGCTGCCCCGGCCGGCGCCGGCTCTGTCGAGCAGGTCTACTCCACCAATGAGGGACCGGTCCTGATCACCACGCGCGGCAAGATGGTCTTCGTCGCGGAAAGCTTCCCGCTGCCGCTGGCGCGCAAGCTCACTTCGCTGATTCTCGATGCCCAGGGCAGCGGCCCCATGCAGATGACCTCCGCGCCGCAGCAGCCGGGCGTCCCATCTTCGCAGCCGTTCTCCCAGGAAGTTTCCGTTGCAGGAATGCGGAACTACGCACCCGATCCGGTAGAGCCCGGCAGCGCGCTCTCGGCCGATCTCGTCCACTTCTTCGCCGACTGCGGTGTAATGAAGGCCGCAATCGACCCCCTGTTCAAGGCCATACGCTAGCATCACGTCCCTAAAGCTCGCATCAGAAATGCGCTGTCATCCTGAGCGAGTCCGCACCGAAGGGGCGGACGAGTCGAAGTGACCTGCTGTTGCCTTTTACCCGCTACCACGATCCCGGGCGGGTGCCCCCGGTCCCTCGCAGTTGGGGACCGGGGATGTCACCGATCTCGCGCGATGTTACCATGGACTCGACCACTGGCAACCAGTCCCTCAACGACGCCGAGGGTCGGGTGTGCGCGGTCGAGAGCACGTCCGCGCCGGGATTCACCATTATGACCACCTATACTTACGACGCGCTCAATCACCGGGTGCAGACAACCGTGGGCTCAACGGCCACGGAGTATGTCTTCAACGCCAACGGCCAGCGGGTATCGGAGCTGAACGTTGTCGGGGACCGAGCTCAAGGGGCACTACTACTGGGGCGCGACGCCGGTGGCCTTCTACACCACGACGGCCAGCGGCGACGGCGCTGGGGCGCACTTCGAGCACCAGGACTGGGAAGGGACGGAGCGGATGCGCACCAGCTATAACAGTGGCAACAACCCCACTTACGCTGTGGAGGGTCAGTTCACCTCGCTGCCGTGGGGCGACGTTCAGACCACCGCCTCGGGCTCGGATTACGACGCCTACCACTTCGCCATGCTGGACACTGACTCGGAGACCGGGACCGATCATGCCGAGTTCCGGCAGTACTCTTCGACGCCGGGCAGTTGGATGCGCCCGGACCCCTATTACGGCAGCTATGACATGGGCAACCCGCAGAGCATGAACCGCTATGCGTATGCGATGAACAACCCGCTGAGCTACATTGATCCGAGTGGGCTGGACTGTACGGTTGTGGATGAATCCGGCGATACTGGTAATGACGATGTATTCGGCTATACTTCCGGGTGTGACCTTGATGGTGGCGGCGATGATAGCGACGATGATGGATGGGACAGCGGCGATGAAGCATATAGCGCTGATCCAGATCAGTCGCTGATCCCTGTCGCTGCATTTGGCACTGAGACGCAGCCATTTCTTATTCTCAATGTACCTGGCACTCCGATCAATGGCTGCGGTATGAATACTGCCTTTTGCCAAATACAGTACGAGACATTTCTGGTTGGCCCAGGGCCACAACCTACCACTATGGGAGGCGGTGGTGGTGGCGGAGGCGGCGGTGGTGGCGGAAGTGCCCCAAATAATCCGCCTGCACCACCGGCAACGCCACCGCAACAGCAGGGGAACTCCTGGTCTCACCCTTTCACTCCCCCCACATGTAGCCAAATAGGACATGGCGCGGCGGCCGATCTGGCTATTTCTTTTGCGGCTACTGGTGGAGGTAAGACCCCGCCGAACCCAGTCAGTGCACTCTTCGGTTGGACTGGCATGGCCGAAGCCACGTTTTATGGCCTCTTCTGCCAGTAGCAATCCGCAAGTTGGGGACTAGGAGGAAGCGAGACGATGCAATTGCAATGGATTAGGGGTGACAAGAGCGAGAAGGTTGCTTTTGTTGTTGCCAATTTGTTTATGCTTGCGGTCTGGCTACATTTTCTTGTGCGCTTGATCGCGCGGTGGAATGGTTTAACCACAAACATTCGTAATGATGTTGGCGCGTTCATGGTGTTTTTTTGTTTTTTGTGGATCACCTTGATCCGCGGGAAAAAGAGCGTCGTTTCTGTTGCAATGGCACTTATGGTCTTTGTAATCGTGTGCGAAATTCTAAAGGCTGTCGGTATGTGACTATTGGCGGGTGGCCCCGGTCCCAATGATGTTTCCAAAGCACGCTGAGGGTGCCCCCGGTCCCTCGCCTTTGGGGACCGGGGATTGTGGGTGCACTCATTTCGGTCAATCCATTCACAAGTGGAGTACCCTTGGCGCATGAAAGGCGCGCGTATCCGTTATCAGCAAACGGGAGAATTTCACTTTCTCACTTTTAGTTGTTATCGCCGTCGAGGCTACTTATCGGCGGCCAAGGCCATGGAGCTTTTTGAAGATGCACTGGAGCGCGTGCGGCGGCGCTATCTCTTTGTGGTTGCGGGTTACGTCGTGATGCCGGAGCACGTGCATCTGCTGGTCAACGAGCCCAGGCGTGCGCTCTTATCCAAAGCGATTCAGGCCCTCAAGTTGTCAGTCTCGGTACGCAGCCGGGAGAGGCCCTTCTGGCAGGCGCATTATTATGACTTCAATGTCTCCTCGCACGAGAAGTTTGCGGAGAAGCTGCGTTACATTCACCGCAATCCAGTGACACGCGGGCTGGTGGCCAAACCGGAGGACTGGCAGTGGTCGAGTTTTCGCCATTATCAGACGGGCCTGCGCGGAACCGTCGAGATCGAATCGGAATGGACAGCCCGCGAGAGGGGCTGGCAACTGCCCGAGTGGATGCGCGATCTCCGACCTGACTCCTGGACATCCCCGGTCCCTCGCAGTTGGGGACCGGGGATGGTGGCGCCCCATCCTCGTGTCAAGCCCTCATCCCAACCCGTCCTTGCGGCACTTGTCCATAACAAGATGATTTGAATCACGTTGTTCCCCACTCACCCCGCAAAAAATCTCCCGCAAACTTTGCGGATTATTTTGGCTATTCGGCGCACAATCAATTCAGGATCGCCAATCGGGCAATTTCGTGCTCTCCGATTTCTGACCACTGATCCCTGTTCACTGACCACTTTTTGCTTCTAACTCCTTTGCTTTCACATCTCTGCAAATAAGTCGTTTGTTATTGCATTTTTGCAGCGAAATGCACCCGCTAACCTCATGAAACCACAACACTTATTTTCAGAAAGCATGGAGGGGGGAGGGTCGGTTCTGACGGATACTGACCGGGGAGATAGCTGACATTTTTGAACCGGGAACATTACTGACACTGCAGGGAGGGCATGAGGACGTACAACGTCCTTATGCCCTGAAGAGCCAGCAGCGGGAGCGACGCGCTACGAGGCGCGGGCATGAACCGGGGCCCCGGCGGTGCGCCGTTCCTTGATCAGTCCCAGAACCCGCGTCCAGCTCTTGATGAATGCGCTGCGGAACAAATGCACGGGGCCGAATTCCTCGTATTCCTCCACGTCTAACCCATCCTCAAGATAGCCCCGCTTGAAATCCGGCAGCTTTTCCATCAGTTCGTCGATAACTTTTTCCGGAACGGGATTGAACAGGCGGTACACCACGGGGGGATCCTGCTTGAGCAGCTCATCGGCTGTGCCTTCCCAGTTGATCGTGCAGCATACCTTTCCACCCACCACTTCAGTGAAGTGGTGGAGACCGCGCGCTCCTCCGGCAATGAAGGTGCCTGGATACCCGCGTTGCTCCTTCAATTGGTACAGCTTGCGAAATACCGCGAGGCCCGCTTGCCACAGTACATCGGGCGAGATATCGATATGCTCTTTTTCTACGACGTTTCTGAAATGATCGTCATAAATTCCGGCGATATGCGAGATATAAAGCATCGGCCGCTTGCCGGTACGCCGGGAAGACTTCATGTAGGTTTCACACAGCGAGATGGCCTGGCTGATTCCGAAGATTTCAGTCGCGTTCATCGGCACATCCTGCCCTACCAGGTACTCCATCGCCGTAAGGCCGCTCTTCGTGGTGGGAATTTTGCAGCAGATGTTTGGCGAGACCTTACGGTTCTCGAGTGCCTCGCGAATGATTACGTCAGGGTCGTCCTCGTGAATCGGATCTCCCTGGATACTCACCAGGCCCTTGTCTCCGGAAGACCGGGCATACATGGGCATGAACTTTTCGGCAATTGGACGCGCGAGCTTCCGCTGGAAGATTGCCGCTGCTTCATCGTCGTTGTCGGATTCGCCGATCGCCTCGTCGAGAACCTTCAGCGCTTCGGGGCCCTCCTGCGGATGGTCCACCATTTTTTGTGTATAGGAGGGATTGTTGGTGCAGCCGCTGGCCCCATTCGCGATAGCCAGATCGGCATGCTCGCCGGTCGGATTGTTAATCCAGAATTCGGTTGGGGTTTGACTGACTACACGCAAAAAATATGGCTGTCGCATGGGATCTCCTTTAGCAATTCTCGGCGCCTGCGGCTGCGAGAGGTTTTGCATCTTCGATCAACTGCCTGCATGTCATGCTCGTCCCTCCGGGCCGAGAACCTCAGCCAGTGAGACGCACCGCCGCTCCGCCGCGCTCCGGTAGGCAGCCTGAACCGCGGCGAACGTGCGCAGGTACGAGCGCCCGTTGGATTCGAACTCTGAGCCATCCTCCAAACAATGAATGAAATGGTTTTGCGTTGCCCACACGCTGTCGCCCAAGGGGCCGCCTGTGACCTCGTTCTTCCACACCTTTACATTGTTCCGGTAGAGGTCGCCGGTGGCAAGAACCGAGAGGACGCCCTGCTCCCCTTCAAAGAAGGCCTCGCCCATGGCAGGCCCATAGGGCTCCAGATCCAGAAAGCGGTTCCCGTCCACCCAGCCATGAATCCCATTCTTGTGGGTCAGCACAATAATCGCCTGGTCTTCGGCAACGATGCGTGGATTCCTGCGGCTGGTCTCCGCATACACCGAATCAATTTCGCCGAACAGGAAGCGCGCGGTATCCATATGATGGACAAGAGTCACCTGAATGATAAGCCTGGGCTCCTTACGGAAGTAAGCCTGTTCGGTATAAGGTTCCTCTCCCAACCCGTCGCCCCTTCTGAACCGAAACCCGTAACCGATCGGGGCTCCAATATCTCCGTTCGCGATCATCTGATGGGCCACGCGGTACCACGGCTGCCAGCGCCAGTTCTCATGGATCATGAGCCGGACCCCGGCGGCCTCTGCCGCGTCGACGAGTTTCACCGCACTTGCCCAGTCCGGCGCAATCGGCTTCTGGCAGATGATCGGAATTTTCTTACTAGCCGCATACTTTACGAGAGGCAGATGGGAATCCACGTGGGTAGCGATATCCACGAAATCAAGTTGTTCGCGATCGAGCAGTTCCTCGCCTGACCTGTAGGCCCGCTTTGCGAATCTCTGTGCCCGGTCGAGTTGCACGTCGGCTGCGGCAACAATTTCCACGCCGGGTATTCGCAGCCAGGCTTGCCGGTGGTTTTCCGCAAACCAGCCACACCCGATCATGCCTCCCTTCATGGTATTTGCCATAGGGCCCTCCATTCGAGCGGCAAAGTTCGCGACCTTATCCTTTCTTCAGCCTTGAGGCCGAATGCCCTGCGTGCGCCACCTCTACGAAGTTCAAGCAAGGGACCACGCTTCTTGCCAAACTCGTTTGGCATTGGCGATGACCAATGACGAAGGCTCGTCGGCAGATTGGGGCTTGACTTCAAACCCAACCCATGGCCGCGTCGGGCTATTCTCGCGCAGGTAACCCACCTTGAATAACGCGCGGATGAACTCAACGACCTGCGGCGTGTCATTCGCTCCTCCCGGCCAACCGAAGCGCGGATGCGAATCCCCATAGCCGGGAGTTTGCGGCCCCAGCACCGCATTGCCTAAATGCACGTGCACGAGGTAATCCTTCAAGGTTTCCAGAGCGGTTGCGGGCGTCTCGGAAAGTAGCGGCATGTGGCTTTGATCGTAGAGCACGCCAAAATCAGGGTAATCCTCGCGTATCGCTGCGCAAAATTCCGCCGCCAGCGGGCTAGGACCTATCAGGCGCTTTCTGTCGATTGCCCGGTCAAAGGTTTCTAGCACCATCGTGATGCCCTTATCCCGCGCATAAGCCGCCACCTGTTTGACGGATTTCGCGAGCGCATCCAGCGCCCGTGGGCGGTCCTCGTCACCGGGATCGGCCCCGGAAAGAAACCCTACTCGCTTGGCGCCCACCTCAGCGGCTTCATCCACGTTGCGGTAAAGCTGCTCCACCGCCTTCATACGTTCCGTTTCACAAAGGCTGTTCAGGTTCAGCTTTTGTTGCAATAAGGCCGCACCCGCGACGTGACACACCTGAAGGTGGGCCGTCTCAATTAATCTTTTCGCCTGGGAGCGGACGGCCGGATCATTGATGCACCCAATCTCGATTCCGCCAAAGAAGGGATCCTCGGCAATTCTTGTCACTGTCTCAACGATGGGCCCTTCTCCCCAAGCCGTTCCGGGAAAAGCCATGAAATGAACAATGCTCATTAAACAGCAATTCGTCCACGGTTTATCCACGAGCTACGCCCACTTTCATTACAACTTTTTAACAACCGCAGGTAGAGAGTCGGAAGACTTCTTCGACCTGGCCGTTGCGAATTCCGTACATCCGATCGTGAAGATTCACTGTGGCGTCCGAATAGCGGACCCAAATTTCAATCTTATCTCCAATTTGCACCGGAGCCGCGCCGGCCTGCAGATCAACGGTAAGGTGCTCGGCATTGACTTTGCGGACCGCGAGCCCCTCCCGATCTTTGAAGCTGGGGAAACCCCGTTCGCAACTAAGCGCTTTCACCCCTGAATCGAGCACCACGTAGTCTTGAGATTTACTGACCACGGTCGCCAACACCGTGAGCGCCAGGTCAAAATCCGTGCAGCATTGGCGGTAGTTGGTATCCATGAGCAGGTAAGTTCCCGCCTGGACCTCGGTCACACCGGGATGCCGCCCCGACAGCAAATACGTGCCTGTCGCGCCCGCGCTGACGATCTCAACTGGAACCCCTGTCCTTTCCACTTGAGCTTTCGTTTCCATCAATAGGCCCATCGCCGCAGCCGCTTTCTGTTCCTTTTCCGGACCGGGCAGATCATGCGTGATATGACCCTCGTACCCCATCAGCCCGCGGAAATGCAAGCCCTCTTCGACGGCCGCACGGACCAGCCGGACGGCAGGCTCTACAGGCTTCACCCCGCAGCGGTGGAGTCCCACGTCCACATCCACGAGCACGCTCAGCCGTATCCCCGCATTGCGACCCGCGCGCGCCATATCGCTCGCCACTTTCTCATCGTCAACACAAACCATGATGTCGGCCTGTCGAGCCAATTCGACAACATGCTTGAACTTCACCGGGTCCACAACCTCATTCGCCAGCAGGATGTTGCGGATCCCGTGTTGAACCAGGCTTTCCGCTTCGCGCAGCGTAGCGCAAGTAATGCCGATGGCCCCCGCCTTCAAGTTGCCGATCGGCCAATGCGAGGCACTTGTGGTTTTTAAAGTGGGGCCGGAGCTTGGCAGGTGTGCCCCGAAAAGAAGCCGCCATACGTTCCAGGTTGGCTTCCATTCGGTCGAGGTCGACCAGAAGAGCCGGGGTCTCAATTTCCTGTGTGGTCACTGCCTGCTATTCCTTTCTCTTGATGTCCTTCCGGCCTCGCGGCAAGCATCAGTTGTAAAGGGGAAGGCCATCTACGCCTACGTCGAAAACCTCCAGCGCGCCAAATTCGTTCTCGGTAACGTAAATTCTTTTGTCGCCCGGCAAACCAAAAGCAACATTGGTGGGTTTCAGCCCTCGGGTGGGAATCTGCTCGACCACTTGACCGTTTGTATCCATAATGTTCACGCGGCCTCGGCCGAAAACCGCCACAAACAACCTGCCATCCTGGCTGAAAGCCATCCCGTCCGGTCCTTGATAGCCGGGGACAGGATCGGGATTGCTTTGCCCAAAACACTCGCGCGAGCCCATTTCCCCTCCGTCTCTCCACGCGTAGCGGTAAACCATACCGGTCCTAGTTTCGTTAACGTAGAGCTTGCCGTCGGGGCCGAAGGCGATACCGTTGGTGAAACGCAATCCGCCATCCAATTTGCGCGCTTCTCCCGTCGTCGGGTCAATGCGGAAAACCCGGCCGTCGAGAGGTATCTGCTCAAAGTTGGGCCGGGGCGCGTTGCCGTTCTTGTAGTCGCAAACCCTGATGCCCGAATCTGTCATATAAATAGCGCCATCGGGGCCGAAACAAAGATCATTCGGCCACAAAAAGGGTTGGCCATCGCAGGCACTGGCAATAAGCTCGGTCTTGCCTCCCAGTGTCATCCTGAGTAGCGCAGACTGCGCGGATTCTGCCACCCAGATGTAACCGTTCCTGTCGACCGCCAGACCATTTGGCCGATCCGTCTTGGCAATCACTCGCTTATCTCGACCGTCCGGGCTGATCTGCGTCACACAGCCCGGCTGCGCCGCCATCTCGACCACCAACCAACTTCCATCAGGCAATACCGCCGGGCCTTCCGGAAAATTCAAACCCGAGGAAAAGATCATTGGATAAGTTCTCCTGCCTTGGTAAGCGGACCTCGACGGGAAGTAATGGGTTAAAAATCCGGGTATAGTGCCCTTGGGTGTTCAATAGCGATTCCAGGATGGATTTTGAACTGCGCCAAACCATCGTAATTCTTAACCCTCCCGGCACGCGTACGTGCCTGCTTGGAACTAGAGCATTGTTCGTTGGCTCTGCTCGTCCGCGCTCTCCTCTCGTTCTTGAATAACGCCCCCCGCTTTGATCAACCATTCCTCTTTGTGCGCGAGTTTCATTATTAGCAGCACCAGTAGACCCAGGGCGAGCCAGATCCCAACAATGCAGGGAGTGTAGCCGACAGGAGGCGCGGGCCATGGCCGCAGCGAGCTGTAAGCCACAAAAAACAGAGAAACCGTACCCACTAGCGGAAAGATCGCGTGGAGAACGAAATTGAATTCGTCTCGCCGCTCCTTGAAATAGTAAAGGAAAGACACCGAGGTTCGCGGCGCTGAAGGTCAGAATCAGGGCGAAGGTCAGCAATGTCCCCATGAATTCGAATTCCAACTCCGGCCCGATCCACCAGCCTAGCCCCAACCCTACGACGAAGGTAAGCAGAATTTGAAGCTTGACTCCGTTAACAGGCGTCTTGTACTTCGGATGAACTTTTGCCAACGCCCGAGGGAGAGAACCGGATCTCGCCATGCCGAACCACACGCGCGTTGCCGCGCTGTTGCCAGCGATAGACGCTGCTAGAACAGAGTTAAGCAAGGCAAGGAGCACCAGAACCCATGCTCCTCCCCAATATCCTCGAGCCAGGACAAACGTAGGGTTTTCGCGCCGAGGCGATGAAGGTCGGCAACCTATCAACGCCCCACCCCGTCAACAGTCCCCACGAACCGAGAACCAGAAAAACTCCCATAACCAGGATCGAAATCAGGATCGATCGAGGCAGATTTTGGCGGGGGTTTTCGCTCTCCTCGGCCAGCGGCGCAACTGATTCCCATCCATTGAAGGCAAAGATGGAGAAGATGACCGCCAGGAACAACCCGCCTCGACTCGCGGCGTGTGCGGGATTAAAGGCTGCAAAAGAGATTCCCCCCGGCCCCGGTCGAAAGAATCCCCAGGCGCTGAGCACCGCGGCGATCGCCACGCCAGCAGCCCCCAGAACCACCATCCATTTCGCCGAGACCTTGATGCCCCGGTAGGTAATGAACCCTACGAACGATCCCGCTAACAGTAAGAAAAGCCACCAGGGAAAAGTGACGCCATACGCAGCCTTCAGGGCTTGTTCCAGCACGGAGCCGATATACGCCAGAATGAATCCGGCGAGCAGCGGATCATACAAAAAATAGAGCCACGCTGCGAGAAAGCCGACACGGGGGTGAACTGTCCTGCTGATGTAGGTGTAGTAGCCTCCGGCAGAAGGCAGATGTTTCGCCAGCTGCATCAGGCAAACACCCAGCACCAGGACGAGGGGAAATGCAATGAGATACGCCAGTGGCGCGACCACACCAGCCTGCGACGCAGTGAACTGAATGGTGAAAAGCAGACCGGTTGCAGGAGCCATGTGGGTGAGCCCCTGCATCAGCACCCCTGACAATCGCAAGGCTCCGGCGCGCAGTTCTGTCTCGGCAACCATCACTGGACGGTCTGTGCCTGAATGTGCAGCAATCGCCGCGACTACTTTCTCGTTCGACAATGTTCCCCCTCGTGTTGATCTGCCGTCTTTATCAGAAACTTCTTCCCAACTGCGATGGCAGATCGAACAAATAGCTCCAGAGCAACTGTACCGTATCCGCCAGACCAAATGCACGGTTGACAAGGTTGGATGGGTTGCGGCCCAGGCTGCGGAGTAAAACGATTCCGCGATTGCTGCACCCTGAAACAGCAACAACTAATCCGGTTTTTCCTCAAAAAGATCCGCCGTTCCCTACCGCAAGAAAAGAGTACAAGTATTGTGGAGCCGTTCCAAACTCGATGGCGCTTGTGACCGGCGGCATGGCGCACTCGAAGCGGTTGGTCGAGCGCCTGCGCCGCCGCGTAAAGTGGATTGCGCCGGTTGCGGTGTATCCCGGCGAAGACGAGCTGCGGGCGCTGGCCGAGGGCGTGTTTCGCGTGCTGGACGGCGAGGAAGAGTCGAAGCAAATGGGACAATAAAGGAGACAAGCCACCCCAGCGGACACAGATCTTCCGCCGGGGACCCCGGCAGGGAACGGGGGACCAAGGGAACAAGAAGGCAAGCCGGCGAGTTAGCGAGCCAGCAAGTCAGCGCGGTCAGCGAGCCAGCGAAGTGCTCGGACGGCCGGAAGGCAGGTTTTCACTCAGGATCCAGCGAGGGGACAACTCCAGGAGGCAAATATGGAGCAGGCAAACCGGAAGGGAATCGTTGACGTGATGAGTCAGCACACCGTGGATCAAACGGTAGAGAGGCTGAAGGCTATCCTCGCTGAAAAGGGAGTGACGTTGTTCGCGCTTGTGGACCACAGCGGAGAGGCGGAGATGGCGGGGATGAAGATGAACCCCACGAAGCTCGCGATCTTCGGCAGTCCCAGGGCGGGTACTCCGCTGATGGTGGCCCGGCCAAGCGTGGCCATCGATCTTCCCCTCAAGATCCTGGTGTGGCAGGACAACGAGGGGAAGGTGTGGGTCTCGTACAACGCGCCCGAGTATTTGATGGAGCGCCACGGCCTGCCAGCGGATCTAATGAGGAGCATCGCGGTGGTGGAAGGGCTGGCGGAAAAGGCCGCGGAATAGGCTGCGGGCCGCAAGACCATTGCCGCGAGATTTCCCCGCGAAGCGTTTAGAATCCGAGAGAGTACCGGGAAAAGACGGGGGACAGAGTGGCGGTTCTGGCGGTACAGCAGATCCGGCGCATGCGGGGCGGCGCGCAGGGCCATTTGATGCTGGGCGCGGACGGCCACGTCTACGTCGTGAAGTTCCAGAACAATCCGCAACACATGCGCGTCCTAGCCAATGAGCTGCTGGCCTCGCGGCTGGCCGCGGCTGTGGGTTTCACCGTGCCGGAGACCGAACTGGTCGAAGTCTCAAGCTGGCTGATCGAAAACACACCGGAGCTGGAGATCGACCTGGGGCAGACGCGCGTGCGCTGCCTGCCGGGGCTACAGTTCGGCTCGCGCTTCGCCGGCGGCATGATGCCTGGCCAGGTGGTGGACTACCTGCCGGAAGAGCAGTTGGCCGAGGTGAAGAATCTCGGCGAGTTCGCCGGCATCCTGGCCCTCGACAAGTGGACCGGAAACGCGAACGGCCGCCAGGCGGTGTTCGTGAAGCGCCAGCGCGAGCGGCGCTACAAGGCTGATTTCATCGACTTCGGCTATTGCTTCCATGCCGGCGAGTGGCGCTTTGAGGATGCGCCCCTCCGGGGTGTCTACTTTCGGAATGATGTTTACCGGGAGGTGAGAGGCTGGGAGTCCTTCGAGCCCTGGCTTTCGCGCCTTGAAACCATGCCCGCGGAGACGATCTGGAAGCTGGCGAACGAGGTGCCTCCCGAATGGTATGGCGGCGATCTGGGCGACATGGAATCGCTGGTTGAGAAGCTGCTCGCCCGGCGCAGCCGCATCCGCGAGCTGATCGAGGCATTTGGGAACTCGGATCGTAGGCCGTTTCCCAAATGGGGCGAGAAGGAGAAAGAGGGGATGGAGGCAGCTTGGAGAACGGCCCGATGGGGAGCTACGATGAGGGTGAATTAAGCGCAAGTGGACTGTGGTCCGCTCTCAACATATGGCCGGTGGCTGAAAGCGAACGTCGATCGCTTTGAACTGTGAGTTGTGACCTGTGAGATCTGAACAACAGCGGCGCGAATGTGAGTTTCAACTGCTCCGGTATGTACCGGAAGCGGTGCGGAACGAAGGTGTGCACATCGGCGTCATTCTACGCGAGCATGGGAATCCGCATGCGGAGGTGCGCTTCACCCGCGACTGGCGCCGTGTGCGCTGCCTCGATCCCGATGCCGATACGGCGTTGCTCGAGGGGATGGAGAGCGAGTTGCGGCGGCTGCTCCAGACTCGAGCCTGAAAGCAGACTGCTGCGGATTCTCGAGGAGTCCCTTTCGTTGAACATACAGATGACCGAGCCCAAGGCCTACCTGGCCGAAAGTGTGCCCGCAGGGGTGGAAGAGCTGATGAGGCTTTACGTCGAACCTCCTCCAAAGGAGCGCGTGCCGCGGCTGAGCGGCCGCGCCGCCATCCATGCGCGCATGCGCACAGAGTTCGAACACGCGGGCGTGTGGGATCTGTTGCGTAAAAGAATTGCGGCTTCGGAGTACACGCGGCCGGGCGATCCGCTGCGCATTGACATGGGGTATAGGCCGAACGGAATCGTGCGCATGTTTCATGCGGTCAGTTTCGACCCGGGCCTGGAGATGGCCAAAGTGCTGGCCTTTTCTGCTGCGGCGCTCAAGCACGGCGTGGAACGCGTGGAGAAGGCGCAACTGGAGCTGACCGCGGTGATCGAGCCGGCGGCGCGGGTGGGAGCCACCGATGAAGAGCCGGAACGGCTGGAGCTGTACCGATTTGGCGTAGAGACCATGGAGGAGCACCAGATCCGCGTGCTGACCACCTCGGACATGGGGCGCGTGGCGGAGACGGCGCGGCGAGAGTTGCGTGTCTAGAGGTTAAAGAGAAAAGATGCGAAGGACGCGGGGTAGACCGGCGCCTCTAACAGTATTCTTTTCAGTGAGTCAGGGGATATGAGAAGCACGGCAAATATTTTTGCCGAAGTTTGCAGATAATTTCCATGCTTCGCGGTAGGATTGATTTTGTTGGTGGAGATTGAGGGTTTCAGCATTGTTGCCTTAGCAGAAAGTCCAAGGCGGACAGGCCGAAATGAATCACGGATGACGGGGCCACATTAGTCAAGAACGGGTTGGAACGGCGAAAGGCATAGCCCACGGGCTGTGCCTTTTTCATTTTCGAGCAAGTTTTGTTGGGAACAAGGAAGGTGCGCGTGAAGGTAGGCGAGCAGTTGCGGGAGATGTGGCGGCAGGCCCGCCACAGCAGGCAGGGCGGTGAAGTCGAGCAAAGTCGGCAGATCGAGCTAGAGGCGGAGGCGGAGCGCAAAACGCTGGCTCTGCCGGCGATCATGAGCCCCGTGCAGTTTCCGGGGAGGCACCTGCCCAAGCCGACGCCTATGACCCTGCGCCGGTTTGCGGAGACGCCGGTGGTGCGGCGGGCGATCAACGTTATCAAGGACCGCATCGCGGCCATGGACTGGCAGGTGCGTGTGCGGCGCGGGGTGCGGCTGGAGGACGTGGCCTTTGCGGCGCGCCGTCTGCGGGCATTGCGGCTCACACTGGAAGAGCCGAATGCCTCGGACAGTTTTCGCACCCTGATGGAGCAGGTGATCGAGGATGCGCTTACGGGCGGATTCGGGGCGATTGAGATGGAGCCGACCGGCGACCCGGAGCGGCCAGCGATGCTGTGGCCGGTGGATGGCGCTTCGATCCGAATTAACGCGAAGTGGGACGGCGAAGAGGATACGCCGCGTTATGCGCAGGCCATGCCGGGGCAACTGGAATCTTCTGCAGTGGAGCTGCTCGACAGGCAGTTGATGTACATCCGGATAAATCCGCGCAGCTTTACGCCCTTCGGGCTGGGGCCGCTGGAAGTGGCGTTCGAGACGGTGAACCAGTTCCTGAGCGCGCATCGCTTTGCCGGCAAGCTGGCGGCCAACTCAGTGGCGCAGTACGCGCTGTGGCTGAACGAGGCCACGCCCGCGCAGCACGATCGGCTGATCCGTTGGTGGCAGGACGAGATCGAGGGCACGGGGCGGGTGCCGCTGCTCTCGACCGAGCAGAAGCCGGAGGTGCTGCGCTTTGCGCAGGGAACCGACGCAGACCTTCGCCTGGCGTGGCAGGAGTTTTTGATCCGCATGGTGGCGAATGCGTTTGGATTGCCACCGCTGATGCTGGGCCTGGAGAACGATGTGAACCAGTCGACGGCCTCGGAGATGGCTGACGAGGCCTTCCGCGGAGCGATCTCGCCGCTGGCGGTGCTGCTGGCCGGGCACATCACGCGCGATCTGTTCGGCAAGTGCATCGGCTGGCGGGAGTTCGAGTTTGTCTTCAACGAGCTCAGTGCGCGCGACGAGCAGACGGAATTGCAGGTACAGGTGCAGCTGCTACAGGCCGGCGTGCTGACTGTTGACGAGGTTCGGGCGATGCGGGGACTGGCTCCGCTAGCGCAAAGTTCGGCGGCGCTCTCTGCGGGCGAGGCGGAATAGGGAAGCTAGGGGTTAGGGGATAGGAACAAGAGCTGAGGGACCGAGTCCCTGGCGAGGCGGAGCGAGCATGCAACTGGAAGCGATGGCGGTACAGATTCCTCATGTGGAGGGGCATCCCAACCGGGTGCCGTTCGAGGGAGTGTTGACGGTGGTGAACGCGGCCAGCGACAAGGCGCCGGCCGGTGCGCGCGGGCATCGCGTGATGCTGACGCGGGAGGCGGCGGAAAAGGCGTTGCCCTCGCTGCTGGGCATGGCCGTAGACTACAGGCCGGGCTGGGATGGGCACGATGCGCGGCGCAAGATTGGCCTGCTAACCGAGGCCGATGTGATCGGACCTCGCCTTGTGGTGCGCGGCTATTTGTATGCGCGCGACTTTCCCGACGTGGCCCACGCCATCGCGGCGCATGCGCCGGAGACCATGGGCATGAGTTACGAGCTGGCCGATGCGCGCGTGGAAGATATGCGGGCCGAGGTTTGGAAGCTGACTCGGGTCACCTTCACCGGAGCGGCGATTCTGCTGCGGGAAAAGGCGGCTTACCGCGCAACGAGCTTTCGCATGGCGAGTTAGCGGGTTGGCTGGTTAGTAAGTCGGCGAGCGGCAAATGGATAAGTTAGCGGATAGGCCCCGTTCGCGGGGCCTTTTTTGTGGGCAAGAGAACCGGATGTTGGCGCGAAATGCTTGAAACAGGAAAGGAAGGACATGGAAACAGACGAAAAGAAAATAGTGGAGCGGTTGGAGTCCGCAGCCACCTTGCTGGAAAAGACGGTGGGCTGGCTGGAAGAACGCCAGGGGGCACTTTCCGGCGAAGTGGAGAGGATCACGGCCACCGTGGAGCAGAGCCGGCGGGAAGCAGAACTGGCCGAGAAACTGGCCGCGGTGGAACGCGAGCTGGCTGAGGTAAAGGCGGCTGCGACGCAGAACGCATTGAACCCGTCTGCGACGCACCATGCCCGCCGCCACGGCTGAAATGCTGGCCAAGCACGGCATCGGCGAGGGGCCGGTTGATGTGCGCGCGCTCGATGCGGCTTTGTCCGGTCTGAGCCTGGAGCAGCGCATCGCAGTGAAGACCCAACTGCTGCGGGCCGGGGCGATCGCGTAGAAGCAGGGATCAGGTTTCAGAAGTCAGGGACCAGAATTATCGATTCTTTCCTCACCAATGACCGCTGAATCCTGACACCTAAAACCTGAAACCTGAGAAATGGCCCCATGGAGGGGGCGGAAAAAGCCTATGAACGCAACCTTTGCAGATATTCATGCGGCAGCGGATTACATCGGGCCGGGCGCTATCGAAGTTCCGCTGTATCAGACCGAGATCTTCGATATTTGCCGGCGGTCGAGTCCATTTGGACAGCGCATTAAGCAAGTTCCGGCGACCGGGCACCCTTCGCGCTTTTTTGAAGAGACGGCCATTCCCAATCCGGGTACGGCCGGCTTTGTGAATCCGCGCAGCATTAACCCGGCTGTGGTGAGCCCGACGCGCATTGAGCTGAGCGTGCCCTTGAAGGCGGTTGTAGCGCAGATCAACTACAACCTCTTCGACATCGAGCTGGGCGACCAGCAGAAGCAGTTCGCTTATCTGCAGGCCAAGGACCTGGTGGATACGGTGAATGGCGTGATGGTGGCGCACGACGTAGCCCTGTGGAACGGCAATGACACCAGCCTGAGCGCGCCCACGACCACGCAGTACATGGGTTGCGCGGCGCAGATTGCGGCCGGCGGCAACTCGGTGACTGTGACCACATCGATGAAGATTGTGGACACGATCAAGACCACGGTGGCGCAGATGGTTTCGAGCACCGGCTACTATGTGCGGCCCACGGCGATCTATGCCAACCCCGTGCTGCTCGACCTGATCGACCAGGAGATGAAGACCGAATACAACGTGGTGCTGAACACGGACCAGATCACGGCCGGGTTCCGCGTGAAGATGCTTTCGACGCAGGCCGGCGAACTGCCCCTGATTCCCGATTGGAGCCTTCCCTATACGGGCACGCCGGGAACGGGCAATGCCGTGCTGCCGGCCTACATCGTCACCGAGGATCTGATCGAGTACCACTGGCTCGGCGATCCGGCGCCGCGCATCTTCCAGCTGGGCTTGCCGAATTCGATGACTTATCAGTATGTCGCGGTCAAGTTCGGCGCTCCGGTGGTTAAGGGCGCAAACTTCGCCCACTACCAGGTGCTGGTGGACCGGTAAAACTCAGCTCATAGTTCGCGGTTCTCAGTGGGCAGGTTGTAGAGGTTGGGAAAAAACGAAGACCTCTGCAGAATGCGCACGGAGGACTGCGAACTACGAACCAATAAGTGCGAACGGAAGGAAAGACGATGGCCTATCTCGAGCCAGCGGATTACCCGAATTATGGATTGCCTGCTGGGACCACGGCGGATTGGATTACGGCCGCAACAGCCCTGATCAACAGTTACTGCAGGCGGCCCGATCTGAATGTGATTCAGTACATCGAGCGCCTGCGTGTGACTGCCGGCGCGCGAACGGTACTGCTGAGCTATCTGCCGCTGGCGCCGCTGGCGCCTGCGGCGATGCCGATCGTTGCGATCGAGGGCCGGTACGCGAAGCCGCGGCGCGGAGAGCTTCCGAACGAGCCGCTGGCGGAGATCGCATTGGCATTTGCGCTGCCCGGGCAATGGACAGCGATCGATCCAACGCTGGTGGACTTCGACCCGGCGAATGGGGAGCTCACACTGCCTTGGAATGTTTTGGGATTGCCCTACAACGAGGTGCGGGTTACATACACGGCGGGTTTGGCGGCGATTGGCGACGACGTGAAGTCGGCGTGCGCCCAGATTGTGCGCAATGCGCAGGCGACGCCGGCGCTGAACGCGAGCATGTCAAAGATCGACACCATGCAAGTGAAGTATTTCTCAAGTTCGTTGATCGACGAGACGGTGCAGGCGTGGTTGAATCCGTACGTTGCGAACAGGCTGGGGTGAGCGATGTGGGGTGAATTATGAGCGATACGGCACCGCGCAACCCCAGGGGAGCGCCGCAGATGCTGGCCGATGCGCTGCTGCGCAGCGCGGCGGGAACGACGGCTCTTTTGCGCGTGACAGGCACGAACACGGATACCAGCATGTCGGAAGTGGGCCTGGTGGCGACTACGTTTGCCGATGTACCGCTGAGTCCTGTGCTGATGCGAAAGCTGCGGCCCACATGGCAGGAGGGCGGCGAGTCGAAGTGGGAACTGCTGGTGTCGGCCACCAGCGTCGAGCAGCAAGTGAACGCGCTCGATCTCGCGTCGGCGCAATCGCTTTTCTCCATGACCCTGGCGGTCACTGTGGCCGGGCAGGACTATCTGATTGAGTCGATCGCTTCCAACGAGGCCTTCGGCCAGGTGTATCTCTACCGGCTGCTTTTGCGCGAGGCGCGGCAGCAGGCGGTGTAAAGGCGGCAGGAGCATCCATGCAGAATGCGAAAGATTCGTTTTATATGGCGCTGCGCGCGCGGCTGACAGCGATCAATCCGCAGCGGACGATCCTGCTGCGTGGCGCATTGCGCCCGGGGATTTTGGTCGAAGAAGCAGAGGCCCCCTTCAGCCAGCTCCCCAACGACGTATTTGTTCTGCGCTGGCTGGGGATGGCCGCCGACATGGATCTCGCTTCCACTATGACGGCCGAGCAATGCGAGGTGATTTACCAAACCTGTGGAACACAAAGCTTCGGCGGATTGGATCGCGGCCGCGCTTTGAGCGAGATGGACGAGGAAGTGATGGCTATGATTCAGCCCTTTTATACGCCCAAGCTCAATTATGCGACCACGCCGCCGACGGCCATGCTCACGCAGGTCTTTTGGGATGAGCCGGTGCTTTCTCCGATCGCCATCCAGCGCGACCGGCTGAGCCGCACCGCGAGTGTAACGGTTTACAGCTATCAGGAGCAGGGGGAATAAATGGCCGCCACTTGGTTTTCCGCTCCGGCGCCGGTGACGCGGCGAGTGCGAGCATACTTTGCGCCGGTGAATCGCGCCGCGCAAGCGCCTGCTCTCTTCGACCCGTCGGAGCAGGGCCGGTTCAGCCTGGATGCGCCGCCCGCGCCGTGGATCAGCCTGGGGTGGGTCCAAGGCTTTGTGCGCAAAACGGAAAGTAAGTCCGTGCCGTTGATGACCGGCATTCCCGCAGCGCCACTCGAGCAAGTGCGCGAGACTCTTCAGGCGCAAGTTAGTCTTCAGTTTCTGAGTTGGACTAAGTTGACCATGGCTTTGGCGACAGGGTCGCAGCACATGAATCTGCTTGCGGCTGCGAACGGCGCCGCGGCCTCTGCCGATGGAGCACAGGCTGCACCCGCTGTCATCCCGCAAACCGGCTCCACAAGCACATCCATCCTGCTGGCTGCGGCAGATGCGGCGAAGTTCACGACCAGCTCCATCGTCGCACTCGATGCGGACTACACCGGGCAGACGGGATTTGTAGGCGCGCCGGTCGCGGGCGCCTATGTGCGCCAGGCGCTCACGGATGTGGATTATATCCGGCGCATCACCTTTAACGTCGCTTTAGTTTCACAGGTAAGTTCGACCGGGCTGACCCTCGCTGAGCCGTTGCCGGGAGGCGCCCCGGCTGCAGGCGCCAAGCTGCAGGCAGTTACGGGATTTGTGGATCGCGAAGGCGGCAGTTTTTATCAGGAGTGGTCAGCGCTCTTTGTGATGGAAGGCAGTCAGGGAGAAAGAATCTTTTTCTACTATCCAAGGTTGCAGGCCGCGAATGGCGCGGAGGAAACAATATCTCCGCTGAATGGCAACAATCAAAACGGGCAGTCGCGAGTGCTGCTCAAGGGACAGTTCCTTGCACTGCCGGTCATTGATGCGTTGGATGGGGAGCGGGTTGTGTGCTACCGGAGCTTTATCCCGGCAGCTAACGCACTGGTATAGCCCGCGGCAAAGGATTCAAGTTACAAAGTCAGAGAGCCATAATGAAAATAACGATTCAAGGGCAGGATTACACGGCTGCACTCGATGCCGTGCGTCCGTTGACCATCGAGCGCAAGATCAATGAAGCGTCGATCTGCGAGTTATGGCTAACCTTGGCCGCAAATGGCAGCCTTCCAACGCCTTCCCGCATGCAGTCCCTCCAGGTGACAGGCGACGATGGTACGACTTACTTTACGGGTTATATCGCTGTAACTCCATTGCCTGAGTATGCGGGCGTAGGTCTTGAGGGGCCGCGCTACCGAACAGCGATTCAGGCGGTGAGCGACGAAATCCTTCTTGACCAGGTGCTTATGCCTCCCAGTGCGGGGATGGCGGAGGATAACGCCGGCGCATTGCTCACATCTCTTATCGCCCATTCCGGGTCGACATTGCTTTCCGCGCAGACGGCATCACTCAACACCAGCGTAGGCAGCTTTGCTCCGGAGCGGGGAGCGAACTGGAGCAAAAGCGCCGGACAAGCAGCCGCCATGGCGCGCGCATCGTATCGTGCACTGAGTGGCGCGGTCACGCTTTCGGCGGTGCAATCAACTGTGCATCCGCTTAACGAGACCGATGGCAGCCTTAATCTGGCCAGCCTTGCCTTGACAGCCAGCGTAAAACGCGCACTGGCTAACGACGTAACCGCTGCGGCGAAAACGAGCCTGTGGCTTATGTGACCGAGTACTTTCTCGGCGACGGCGTGACGACGCAGTTCAATCTTGCTGCGGACCCGTACTTTCCCGCCACTTCGAAATCTACCATCATCAGCGAGCTCTTCAACGAGCCGGAAATCAATCAGACCGTGTGGGGCGTCTCCGGCGGCGGCTATCTTACAATCGGGCCCAACGGCCTAGCGATGAACGGCGGCAATGGGATCGATGGGCAAACGGTACTTACATGGATCGACCCAGTCGAAATGGGTGGAACGCTGCTGCTTGAAGCCGTTGGGGTGACGCTTTCGCCGGGCAGCGCCGGAATCGTGGCAGGTTTTTTTACAAGCCTGGAAACCGCGCCGAATTGCACTGCGGGATTTCAAGCCACGGCACAGCAAGGCAGCGGAGCGGTGGCTCTGCAGCCGATTGTGCAAGGCACGCCCGCAGGAACAACCTTTGCGTTGAATCCGGCGAATCAATATACGCTTCGTGTCCGTATTCATTGTCCGGAGTGCAATCGTGTGCAGGCGATCTATTACTCCTTTGGGGACAATGGGCTCATTGCAGCGGGCGGGGAATGGGCGATCGCTCCAGGCAAGATCCAAATGGAGATACAGGAATTTGTCAACGGGGTCGGCGCAACTCCGGTCACGCTTTATGACGGCGCTGTCTCGTACTTGCCCGGAGTCTGTCTTGTAGTGCCGGCCAGTAGTATCAATTTGATTGGAACCATGCGCGCCGTGAATCTGACGAACTTAGGTTCGGGCTGGGTGGTAAGTACCCCGCCGAATGGCGGAGCGTACACGCGGAGGGTTGGCACAACAGCGGAGGCTGCCGAGTGCCATCTTGAGCGCACGGGCAAGGTTGCCTTTTACACCGGATACACGCCAGTTGCAGGCGAGCAGATTGCGGTGAATTATCGCACGATTGGCCGAGCTGTGGGGCGCGCGGTCAATGCTGCCAGCCAGCAGTCGCTCGCGCAAGCCGGTTCACCGTCAGTAGCGGCGTGGATCGGTTCGGTCACCAATCCCCCGGCGCGTTGCTCCGCGGATTGTCGTAACGCTGCGCTGGTGATGGAACAGGCAGCGGCCAGCGTGAGCGCGCTTTGGAGCGGCACGTACAAGGGCATCCGAACCAGTTTCGCCGCGGATGTGTGGCCCGGCGATGCACTGCTTCTGAGTGCGCCTTCGACGAACCTGAATGCGGAGGTTGTAGTACGAACGGTTAAAGTGACTTACAGTGCCAGTTGCCCCGATTTAGTTGACTATGAGATCGCGTTTGCCAACGATTGGGCCGATGACCTGGCAATTAAGACGAGCGCCACGGTCCCGGCGGACACCTGGCTTCCCGCAGCGGTCAATCCAACGGTGTTGGCCAATCTGAACGGCCTCACGGTGACTGCGCTGAACGGGAGCACCATTACGGTCAATACGGGTGTGACTCCGCCGACGGGTGGTGGATTCGAGATACGCCTTCGCGATTTCGCTTTCATGCCCGGAGAGGATCCGACGCTGGTGATGCGCGGCTCGCAGCCGAACCTGACTTTCTCGCGCGTTTCGGCTAGCGACCGATTTTACATCCGGATGTACGATGGTTCCGCTCCGCCAAACTATTCTGAGTTCTCGACGGCCCTCTTCATCAATCTGCCGCTGAGTGCATAAGCGGTAGCGCGATCGACGGTGAGTTGCTAAACGGAGTGCGGCGGATGCGCATGATGAGTGAATTCGAGGCCCAGGTGCTGAGCGATCTCAGCGTGCTCAAGACGCAGATGACCGGCCTGATGGGTGACGGGAACGGCGGGCGGCTGGCCGAGCTCGAACGGCGCATGGACCGCCACGAGCAGAACTGGCAGCGCGCCAAAGGGTTCCTCGCCGCTGTGAGTGTGCTGTTTGCAATCGTCGAGGTGGCTGTCGAAGCCTGGCACCGGCACTGAGGCCGTTCCAATGTGAAAAACCTTCGTATAATCACCCCATGAGCGAACAACCGCTGGTGGGCGTTGTGATGGGCAGCAAGAGCGACTTCGAAGTGCTCTCGGCCGCCGTGGAAGTTCTTCGCGCGCTCAAGATTCCCCATGAGGCGCGCATAGTGAGTGCGCACCGCACGCCGGATTGGCTTTTCAAATACGCTGAGACGGCGCGCGAACGCGGGCTGCGTGCGATCATCGCCGGAGCCGGCGGCGCGGCGCATCTGCCCGGCATGCTGGCCGCCAAAACGCTCGTGCCCGTGCTCGGCGTACCCGTTCCGGCCACGCAACTGAATGGTCTCGACTCCCTCCTTTCGATCGTACAGATGCCCAAGGGCGTTCCCGTAGGAACGCTCGCCATTGGCAAAGCCGGCGCGGCCAACGCGGCCCTGCTTGCGGCGGAGATTCTGGCCGGAAGCGATGCCGCTCTCTACGAACGGCTTGCCGAGTGGCGCAACGCGCGTACCCAGGAAGTGCTCGACCAGACATTGGGCGAGGAAACGCCGAAGTGACCGAAGCGTTTCGTCCAAATCCAGGAACAATTCCTCCCGGCGGATTGCTGGCCATTCTCGGAGGGGGCCAGTTGGGCCGCATGACCGCGATGGCAGCGCGCACCATGGGTTATCGCGTGCGCGTGATGGACCCCGAAGCAGCCTGCCCGGCAAGCTTTGTGGTCGACGAGACGATCGTGGGCCGATGGGATGACGTTGCCGCCGCGCGACGCTTGGCCGCTGACGCCGACGTGGTGACGCTGGAGATTGAGCAGATCGGCGTGGATGCGCTTCGCGAAGTGGCGCGTTATGCGCCGCTACGTCCCGGCATAGAAGCCATCCAAACCATTCAGGACAAAACTCTGCAAAAAACATGGCTCGCAGAGAATGGCTTTCCCGTCGGTCCGTTTCGCGTCGTCCGGAGCGAAGAAGAGCTACATGAGTCCGTCGCCGCGTTAGGCGGGCGCGTGTTTTTGAAGGTTGGGCGCGGCGGGTACGACGGCCGTGGCCAGGCGCGCATCGATCCTCGCGGACGGCTCCGATCTTGGAGCGAGTGTGGCGGGAACTTGGCGCGCGCCCCGCCGTGGCTGAACAGGCTCTCGACCTCAAATGCGAAATCAGCGTCATGGCTGCTCGCAGTCCATCGGGCGAGGTTCGCACCTACCCTGCCGCGCGCAATCACCACGAAAATCAGATTCTGGCGTGGAGCGTGCTGCCGGCAGGTGTGCCCGCGGAACTCGAATTGCGCGCCGAAGCCCTGGCCGCGGATCTCATCGCGAAGCTTGGCATCGAAGGCCTGCTGTGTGCGGAGATATTCGTAACGCGGGCTGGCGAACTCTTCATCAACGAATTGGCGCCGCGGCCGCACAACAGCTATCACCACAGCGAGCGCGGCTGCGTCACCAGCCAGTTCGAGCAGCTTGTGCGCACGGCCTGCAACCTGCCGCTCGGCAACACATCTCTCATTGCTCCGGCGGCAATCGTCAATCTGTTTGGCGACTTGTGGCTGAACGGTGAGCCGAACTTTCCCGCTGCGCTGGCGGTGCCCGGCGTTCGCCTGCACCTATACGAGAAGCACACACCACGCGCAGGGCGAAAGATGGGGCATTTGTCCGCTACGGGAGCGACGGCGGAGGAAGCACTGGAGCTCGTGCTGGAAGCGAAGGGACGGTTGTAACCCTGCAATGACTATCTCAGAGATGCGGCCTGTTCTGCCTTTTCCCAGCGCTTCGGGCGCTTGTTTGCCTGCAGGATCTTCTTGCGCAGGCGCAGCGACTTGGGAGTAACCTCAACGAATTCGTCGTCGGCGATGAACTCGATCGCCTGCTCAAGATTGAGCGTAGTATAGGGCACCAAGCGGATGGCGTCGTCGGCGGTTGAAGCGCGCATGTTGGTCATCTTCTTTTCGCGCACCACGTTCACGTCGAGGTCGTTGTCGCGCGAGTGCTCGCCCACGATCATTCCCTCGTAGACATCGATACCGGGCCCAACGAAGAGCCGCCCGCGCTCCTGCAAGCCATTCAGCGCATAAGTCGTCGTGAGCCCCTGCCGGTCGGCAATCATCGCGCCCGTAGGCCGCTGCGGAATCTCGCCCTGATAAGGAATGTAGCCGTCGAAGAGAGCATTCATCACAATCGTCCCGCGCGTCTCGGTGAGCATCTCCGAGCGCAGGCCGATTAATCCGCGGCTAGGCACGCGGAACTCCAACCGCACGCGTCCCGAGCCGTGATTGTGCATCTTGGTCATCTCGCCCTTGCGCGGTCCAAGCTTCTCAATCACTACGCCGGTAAACTGCTCGGGCACGTCGATCGTCAGGTGCTCAACCGGCTCCATGCGCACGCCATCCACCACTTTGGTCACAATCTCCGGCCGGCCCGCCATGAGCTCGAAGCCTTCGCGGCGCATCATCTCGATGAGGATGGCAAGCTGCAATTCCCCGCGGCCCAGCACCTTGAACGCGTCGGGCGAGCCCGTCTCCTCAACGCGAATGGACACGTTGGTCAGCAACTCCTTTTCCAGGCGTTCGCGCAGGTTGCGACTGGTCACATACTGGCCTTCGCGTCCCGCGAACGGTGAGGTATTCACGTTGAACTGTATGGCAATTGTCGGCTCGTCAATCACGATCAGGGGCAGCGGCGCCGGATTTTCCGCGCTGGTGATCGTTTCGCCGATCGTGATGCCCTCGACGCCGGCCACGGCAACAATATCGCCCATCGTGGTCTCGGTGATCTCAACGCGCTTGAGGCCCGAGAAGGTGAACAGTTTTGTGATGTGTGTTTTATACAGCGAGCCGTCGCGGCGCGAGATGTTTACCTCCTCTCCCGCGCGCAGCGTGCCCTGAAAGACGCGGCAGATGGCGATGCGGCCGAAGTAGTCCGAGTAGTCGAGATTGGTGACGAGAATTTGCAGCGCGGCGCCCGGATCTCCGGTAGCCTCGGGAATCGTGTTCACGATCGCCTCAAAGAGCGGCTGCAAGTCAGCACCAGGTTTGGCCGGATCGGTGGTTGCGGTGCCGGCCTTAGCCACCGCGTAAAGTACCGGAAACTCCAGTTGCGATTCTTCCGCGTCGAGGTCGATGAACAGATCGTAGATCTCATTCAGAACCTCTTGAGGACGCGCGTCCGGCCGGTCGATCTTGTTGATCACCACGATCGGCGGCAGCTTGGCCTCCAGCGCCTTCGACAGCACATAGCGCGTCTGCGGCAGCGGCCCCTCGGCAGCGTCGACAAGAAGCATGACTCCGTCCACCATTTTCAGCGCGCGCTCTACTTCGCCGCCGAAATCGGCATGGCCCGGCGTATCCACAATGTTGATCTTTCCACCGCCGTAGTTGATGGCCGTATTCTTGGCGAGAATCGTGATGCCCCGCTCGCGCTCGAGTTCGTTCGAGTCCATGACCCGCTCGGCCACCTGCTCATTGGCGCGGAACGTGCCCGCCTGGCGCAGCATGCCGTCCACAAGCGTCGTCTTTCCGTGATCGACGTGGGCAATGATGGCGATATTGCGTATCGTCTGGCTCAAAGGTACCGCTTTCTTTCTCTCGGGATCGGCCGCGCGGGCTCAAGGATAGTGAAGGGAGTAAGAATCAGCTAATGCGCCGCACAGCGTTGCTAACGCGCCCACAGCGTTGCAGCTTTCATTTTACCAGCCGGCAGCTAATGGCCGATGCGTGTTGCAGGTACCAGCCGCTCGTCCTCTTGCCGCAATCACAATGGTGATCAGACGATCCAGCCCCGAAAGTTCTGTCCGCGGAAAGGATAGTCCCGGAGCGGGCGTCCACTGGTGCGAAAAAACCTTCACTTTTCGGTTGACAATACCCTATTGGGGTATGGTAAAAGGGAAGACGGCGTTGGGTATTGCCCACGCAGGAGCACCAGACCAGGTTATGACCATTGAATCCGCACAAGAACCCCCGAGTACCCGGAGTTCTTTCCTGTGCCGTGATTAGAGCGCTCTGGAAACCGCCTAGTTGGCTTCCGACGATTCCCACACCGCTCTTCACGACACACGACCTGTGAATTGAGCGTGTGAGCCGCCGGTAAAGCCTGCTCACCCTCCCGAACCGACAGTCCATTGCACCATTCAGCCGGCCGGATTGCGCCCTCACGCATCCGGATCGCGAGCGCCCACGCCTGGACTGTCACGAGGAGGAACCATGATGAACAAACTCTATTTGATCCAGACACCTGTTCGTCTGACCTGCGCCTGGGTGGCGACAGGCAATCCCAAAATGCCTCTGGCTTGCGTTTGGACAGGATCGAAAGCCGCGCAAGCCGCGCGCGTTGCATCCTCCACGGATGAGGCTGGACATGAAGCTGGGAGGATTCACCTGTGCGCATAGCGGAACCTGAGATCGAATCGGTGGCTGCGCACGCCGAGAGCACGCCGGTTGCGGGCATCGCAGTTCGCCGCTCCTGGCAGCAGCCATCTGCTCACCTTCCTCATGGTCTTCGGCCCAGGCCTGATCGTGATGGAGGCGGACAACGACGCCGGCGCAGTGTCCACATACATGCAGGCCGGCGGGCAGTACGGCCTGCATCTGCTCTGGACGCTGATTGTGCTGTTGCCCATCTGCTACTTCGTACAGGAGATGGTGGCGCGGCTGGGGATTGCTACCGGCAAAGGCCACGCGGCGATGATCTACGAGCGCTTCGGCAAATGGTGGGGACGGTTCTCGCTCTTCGATCTGCTGGTTGTCAACTTTCTTACGCTGATTACCGAGTTTGCCGCCATCTCTCTTGCGCTCAGCGCAATGGGAGTCAACCCGCTGGATATCGGTGCCCGTTTCGGCGCTCGGGCTTACGCTGATCGTCGTCACGGGCAGTTATCTGCGCTGGGAGCGAATCGTCATCGCGCTGTGCTTGTTGGATCTGACCTGGTTCGTGCTTGCCTATCATGTGCATCCCGGCTGGGCCAGCCGTTGGCCGAGCGACATCGTTCCCGACGATGCCGGCAGGCGGCATCACCAGCAGCCTCGTCTTCCTGGTGATCGCCATCGTCGGCACGACCATCGCGCCCTGGCAGCTCTTCTTCCAGCAGAGTTGCGTGGCAGAGAAGCGGCTGCGCTTTCGCCGATCTGAAATGGGCGCAGGCTCGATACGCTGATTGGCGCAATCTTTACCGTTCTGGTGGCGGGCGCCATGATGCTGGTCGGCAACTTCGGCTACCAGCACGGCATCACGTTTCAGGACCCCGCGCAGCTGGCTCTCGCGCTCGGCTCCTCTCGCCGGCCATTTCGTCCGCAACGGCGTGTTGCTGCTGATGGTGAATGCCGCCGTGCTCGGGACCACCGCGATCTCGCTTGCCAGCGCCTGGGCCTATGGCGAGGTGTAGCGGATGGCCGCACTCGCTGCACAAGAAAATATGGGAGGCGCCGGGCTTCTACGCGACCTACATTGCCTGCGTCGGCAGCAGCGGCTGCTTTCGTGCTGATTCCGCATGTGCCGCTGCAACTGGTCATCATCAGCGTCCAGGTATTTGCGGGGCTGATCCTTCCCTCGGCGATCATCTTTCTGCAACTGCTGCTCAACGACCACGAGCTGCTCGGGGATCGCTGGGTAAATCGGCCCTGGAACAACGTGATCAACTGGACCATCATCGTGGTCCTCTTTGCCCTGTCGCTGCTCCTGGCGGCGCAGGTGATGTTACCCAATCTTTTTGCCTGAGGGCATGAGGTGATTTATGGCAACCATGCAGAATACATACGATCCCGAATACTTCTGCGTCATCCATCCGCTCGACGATGTAGCCGGAGCAGAAGTGTTCCACCGAAGGCCTGGGGCATATCGCCATGACACCCGCGGTCCGGATCTCGCTCACTGTATTGCGCGGCTACCTGATCGTGATGAGCGCCATGTTGCTCTACCACGTACTCGATCTTGCCGGAATCTCGCACCACCTGCGGTAACTGCGGGCATATCAACAGTACGTTCACACACCCCGCAACTCCCGCTAATTACGATACTCAGGAGTTGGAGCATGAGACGGCTGATGGAAAAATCACTTCAAATACGCGCGCACCAGGTCGATCAGATCTTCGGCCAGCTCGGGCGCAATTTGCTCCTTGGCGCCGTCCGCCAGGTGGAAGCGGATGTGAGTCTCAAGCACTTCGCCCATCAATCCGTTGACCCCACCCCTCACCGCAGCCAACAGCATGAGCTGGTCACTGCAATCTTCATCCACCCCCAAAGCTCTCTCCACCGCATCCAGTTGGCCGCGCAGTTTACGCACTCGCTGCAACAATTTCATTCTTTCGCGTTCATGGTGCGACACATTCGCCTCCCTCGCTTGACAATACCAACCCCCGGTATGGTATTAACCGTGTTGGGGTATAGTTACCTCTCCGCATATTCTATGCCTGTCCGCCGCGCCAATTCGTTTCTCGCTGCTCTCGCTGGTATTGTCTGTGTTTCTTGCTCGCCGCCGCTGTCGCGGCTGCGCAGTCGAAATACTGAACGAATGAACGGAGTGGCATTGGACTGGAAGGTGCAGCGGACGAGACGAGTCGCACTGGCCGTATTGACGAAATTGCTGATCTTCGGCGCGCTGGCCGCTGCTCCATGCGTGGCGCAAGATGTGCCGGCTAACACTGTCAATCAAAAATGGAATATCCATGGTCAAATCACTGAAACCCCACAGGGTGATCCCCCGTTCCGGGCTTTGTACTCCGGTCCGAACAGCCTGACGAACACTGGAGAGGTTCAGGAAACCTTTACGTCGGACCTTTACGCTGGTGCTCGACTGTGGCATGGCGGCGAGATACACGTCGATGGGCTGCTTTGGAAGGGATTCGGTCTGACCAACGATAAAGGGATCGAGGCATTTCCAAACGGTGACGCCTTCAAGCTTGGCATCACGATTCCCCATTTCATGTTTGCGCATTTGTTCATCCGCGAAACCATTGGCTTAGGCGGCAAGCGTGAGTCGGTGCCAGACGGTCCCCTCACGCTCGCTGGCGAGCGGGACATTTCGCGGCTCACTTTCACCTTCGGGCGGCTTAGCCCCACGGACATGTTCGACAACAACGCCTATGCTCTGGACCCGCACTCTCAGTTTATGAATTGGGCGGCGATGACCAACCTTTCTTGGGACTTCCCAGCGGACAGCGTTGGCTATACCACAGGGGTTATTGTGGAACTGAATCACCCGCGATGGGCTGTGCGTTACGGCTTCTTGCAGGTGCCGAATACCCAGAATGGTTTCACGGCTGACGACCAGATTCTCATGTTCCCACATGCGGGAGGCGATGGCCCGTTCTTTCGCGCCTGGGGAATGGTGGGAGAGTTTGAACGCAGATATGCCAACGCGCATGCAGGAACGATTCGGGTTCTAACATATGTAAATCGAGCCAAGGCGATTGGTTATCGGGAGGCAACGCCGCTCCTGATCGCGAACGGCCCCGGCGCGGACCTCTCGTCCGCCTATGCCTATCGCTGTAAATACGGTTTTGGGCTGAACTGGGAACAGAAGATTACCGATAATCTCGGCGTGTTTTCGCGCCTCGGTTGGAACAACGGGCAGGTCCAGGGATGGATGTACAACGACTCCAATTGGACAGCATCGCTCGGGATGAGCGTAATGGGTAACTCTTGGCGGCGAACTAACGATGCCTTCGGACTCGTCTACGTTGATAGCGGCGCCTCGCGCAGCAATCAGGAGTTTCTTGAGGCTGGCGGTACGGATATATTGGACGGGGACGGTGCGCTGACTTACGGCAGCGAGAAGGTTGTTGAAGCCTACTACAATTTCTCAGTCTGGAAAAGTGTTCACGTGACTCCAGATTACGAGTTTGTTGACAACCCGGCATTCAATCGCGACCGTGGGCCAGTGTCAGTCTTCGGGATAAGACTCCACTCGCAATTCTAAAAAACGATGACACTCGATATCTGTGACCACGCGCCCATCGAAAATGGTTCGCAAGCTTTGGGACACCCACGTGCGGCAAGCGAAAGAATAAGGGGGTAGGCGCGCGCCGAGCCACTCTGGATGAACGATTTCCGTTAGGCTGCAAGAGGGATGGCGGACTCATCTTCGACTTCAATTCCCAGGTTCGGGATCGATCGTATCGCAGCCGAGCTCAGTTGTGCTTCAGGCCTCAATTGACGCCAACAGCCCAATGCGCTCACTGAGTTGGATATAGGGGACTTTTCTGAGTTCTGAGCGGTTTGTCGCCTATTCGTCAGTTATCAAGTAGTAATTTCCGGTTAGCCGGAAATACAGCCAAAATCCTGCATGATCAGCACAGCTCGCCCTTTTCTGGCATGCTGTTGCGGTCAACTAAGCACACATGTTTCATGCGCTTAAAGGGCAGGAGAGGAGCCCTCTAGTGTGCTTCCAATCGTCGATTTTCCTCATGCTGGGCCTCGCACCGCTTGCTCTTGCTCAATCTCCGCTGCCAGCCACGTCGGGAACCGGATTTGTGAGTGCGCCCTATACCGCCGCGTTCGCCGCTGCGCAGACGAGGGACGATCTGCCTTCCGCGCCGGAGCCGCAGCGCCTGGCCGCGAGTGACGGAGGGGAGCAGACACAGGCGGTGCTTCCTTTCACTCTGCCCGGTGCCGGCCTCGAATTCACAGCAAGCGAGATCGATTCGGCGACGGAAGGAGGCTCAGGGGGTGCGGGGCCGACGGCGCCACCTGAAGCAAAAACGCTCACCATGTTTCCGCACTCCGATACGGCGCCCTACTGGGTCTCGGGCCAAGCCAACAGCATCTTCCAGATGCACGGGCATTTTCACTCGCCCTACGAGGGAGCGAACAGCCTGATCGACGATTTCGAAACCAAAGCTCTGAAGTGGCGACGCTTTATCTCGGCTATCAATGGCATGCCAACACGCGCTACAACACCGACTTTATCGTCGACTTTGAAAACGCGGGCGGGCGCGGCATCTCGCAGGCGCTGGGACTGGCGGGCGAAACAAACCTGGACGTGGTGCGCAACCCCAACCTGAGCACTGCGCCATATCTCGCTCGCGGCGAAATTCACCAGATCTTCGGCCTGACCAACGAGATGACCGACCAGGATCGCGGGCCTCTCGCGCTGGCAACCAAAGTGCCGCTGCGCCGATTCGAGATCCGCATCGGCAAGATGAGCCTGCCCGACAGCTTCGACATCAACTCCGTCGGATCCGACAGCCATCTGCAATTCACCAACTGGACGATCGACAACAACGGCGCGTGGGATTACGCGGCAGACACGCGCGGCTACACGGTGGGCGGCATTCTGGAATACGACGACAAGGTCTGGTCGGCACGCTATGCCATTGCGGCGATGCCAACCATCGCCAACGGCATCGATCTCGACTGGGCTTTCAGCCGCGCCAATGGGCAGAACTGGGAGTTCGAGCTGCGCAAGGGACTGTTCGCTCGCTGGCTCAATCCAAAACGGCAGGGCGCGGTGCGCGTGCTCAGCTATGTGAATCACGCGCACATGGGCGACTACCGGCAATCGGTTCAGCAGTATCTCAGCGGCCAGATCGTCGACGCCAGACATCACGCAGACCGAGCGCTTCGGCGCGGTGAAGTATGGCTTTGGCCTGAACACCGAGCAGGAGGTTACAGACAACCTGCGGCTCTTTGCGCGCTTCGGCTGGAACGAGGATCAGCACGAGTCATTCGCCTACACCGAAGTGGGGCAGACCGTCCTCTTTGGCGGCGACTACAGCGGCCACAGCTGGCGGCGCTCGAACGACAAAATGGGCGTCGCGTATGTCTCCAACGCCATCAAGCGCGACCACCAGAATTATCTTCACTACGGCGGACTGGGTTTCCTGCTAGGCGACGGCAGCCTGAGCTATGGGCGCGAGGACATCATGGAGTGGTATTACAACGCGCATATCTGGCGCGGTCTTTATGGCATGATTGGCGGAACGCAGATCGCGCATCCCGGCTACAACACGCGACCGCGGGCCGGTGTATGTGACCACGGTGCGGGCGCACGTCGATTTTTGAGAGCAGGGAACAGGGCAGGCGATCAGAAAAATGCAGAGCTCACTTGCCCGGCGGCGATTGCGTCTGCCCCTGCGGCTGATCGGGAAGCGTGTAGATCACCTCGCCGGGCTTGGCGTAGTGCAGCTTTTCCCGCGCCTCGCGCTCAATGGCATCGGGATCTGACTTCAGGTCCTCGATCTGCTGGCGCATCTCGGCGTTCTCCTGCTGAAGATCCTTGATCTCCTGCTGCAGCGCGCGATCTTCGGCGCGTTTCTTGTGCCACACAGACAAGCCGTGCTCCCCGTAGATCACGTGCCAGGTGACCAGCAGCGCAAGCAGGACGGCGATCGCGGTACCCGCCGGACGCCACAGCCGCTGCGTCCATCCCAGCACCCACGTGCGCAGCAGAAACCGGCTTTGCGCCGGGCGCTTCTGTCTTGAATTGCACATTCTCTTGCGGCATCGATTCCCAATCCAGGCTGAAACACTATCAACCGGTTCTAGTTCAGCACAAACCTTTCGGCCGCCGACCGAAGCGTTCGCGTGTCCTGCTCGTTACGTGCCTCGGTGTAGGCGCGAACCACCGGCTCGGTGCCCGACAGCCGGTAGCAAACCCACGAGCCATCGTCGAGAATCAGCTTGAGCCCGTCGGTTCTGACTACCTGCACAACCTTGCGCCCACCCAGCTCCTTCGGATCAGCCTTCAATCTTTCAGTGAACGCGGATTTCTGCTCCGCGGTCAAGCGGAAGTTCTCGCGAACTGGAAAATAGGAACCAACCTTAGCAAAAAGCCCTTTCAATTGCGCTCCCAGGCTTGCGCCGCGTGTCGCCACCATCTCGGCCACCAGCAGCCCGGCAAGTACGCCGTCCTTCTCCGGCACGTGGCCACGGATGGTCAATCCAGCCGACTCCTCGCCGCCGATGGCAATCTTGTCCTGGTCGATCAGCGCACCAATGTATTTAAATCCCACCGGAGTCTCGTAGATGGGAACCCTGATGATGTTCGGCCAGCGCGTTGATCAGGTTGGTCGTCGCCACGCTCTTGGCAACGCCGTTGCGCCAGCCTCGCGTCTCGACCAGGTAGTCGAAGAGGAGAGCAATGACGTAGTTCGGCTGGATAAACGTTCCATCGCCATCCACGATGCCGAAGCGGTCCGCGTCTCCGTCGGTTGCAATTGCCAGCGCCGCGCCCATTTCTTTCATCTTTTTCTTTGCGTCACCCAGCAACTCGTCGGAGGGCTCCGGCGCGTGGCCGCCGAACAGCACGTCGCGATAATCGTGCACCGTCTCCACCGTCACTCCGGCTTCGCGCAGCAGATCGGAGGGGTAGCCGCGCCCCGCGCCCCAGAACGGATCGTAGACCACTTTGATGCCCGATTTGGCGATGGCTTTAAGATCGACCAGCTCGGCCAGCCGCTTGAGGAAGGCAGGCTTCACGTCCACGGTTTCAAATTCGTCCATAGGCATTGGCGGGCCGGGCGCACCGCCGCCGCCCGCGATCCTCTCGATCGCCGCCTCAATTTTTTGGGTTGCTTCAGGCAACGCAGGCGCGCCATCCGGCGTGGAGTACTTGATGCCGTTGTACTCCGGCGGATTATGCGAGGCGGTGAAGTTGATCGATCCTGAGGTCTTTAGAGTCCGCACCGCGTAGGCAATTGCCGGTGTGGGTGCGGCCTCGGGAATCACGATGGGGGTAACGCCGGCGCCGGCCAGCACACGCGCCGCCTCCGCTACAAAACTCTCGCCTAGAAAGCGCGGATCGCGCCCAACAAGCACGCGGTGCGGAGCCGGCAACGTCTTCACAAAGGCGGCAATTCCCGCCACTGCCAGCCGGATATTGGCCACTGTAAACTCGTCGGCTACCACTGCCCGCCATCCCGAGGTGCCAAATTTGATCGCTGTACTCATCGTTCTCTCCGTGCGCGGCAACATCGCGGGCCGCAAGGTCCATACTGCAACACGCGATCCGGATCGGCAAGTCACGGAGCATTCATCA
>CAWGGA010000003.1:0-26398 GCA_963822015.1 uncultured Acidobacteriaceae bacterium | reverse complement strand
CGCGCGAAGCCCTCAAAAAAATCTGTCACCAGCTCGGTCTGCAGATCGCCGACCAGGCGCGTGCGCACCTTTGTGTCGACCGCGAACGCGGCGCGTCCGCTCAGATCCACGGCCGCAATCGCGAGCGTCTCGTCCATCGGCATCACAAAATATCCGGCGCGCAGAATGCCGCGCTTGTCACCGAGCGCGCGATCGAACGCCTCGCCCAGCGCAATACCTACGTCCTCCACCGTGTGGTGCTGATCCACATCCAGATCGCCTTTGCAGGCGAGGTCGAGGTCGAAGGCGCCGTGCCGCGTGAACAGCTCCAGCATGTGATCGAAGAAACGAATGCCGGTGGAGATTTTGTAGCGGCCCTGGCCCTCGATCGTCAGCTCCAGCTCGATGCGCGTCTCCGTGGTGTTGCGCGCGATCGTTGCTTTCCGCTTTTTTACATTCGTGGGTTTCCCAGGTCTCAAAATCGAGACCCTGGGCACCCGGCTTAGGTGGTTTGATCTTCTTCGTCTTTCATCGTGTTTCGCCTCCCGCCCGCAGTACGGCCAGGGCTGCGCCGAGAGCCGCAACAGCCTGCCTCATCTGATCGCGCGTTCCAATGGTGATGCGCACGCGGCCATCGCACCCGGATCGCTCGACCGATCGCGCACCAATACGCCGGCTTCGCGCATCAAGCGCAAAACTCCGCATGGCGCGCGCCGATGTCGACAAGGATGAAATTCGCCCGGCTTGGCCAGCGTCGCACTCCGGCCGCATCGAGCGCCGCCTCAAATTCGGCACGCGCCGCCAGCACCTCGCTCACATACCAATCGAGATACGCCGTGTCTTCGATCGCCGGCGGCAGGCAAGCCAGCGCCAGCGAGTTCACGCTATACGGCGAGAGCACGCGCCGCACCCAACGCATCAGATCCGCCGGCCCGGCCAGCAACCCCAATCGCAGTCCCGCCAGACCGTATGCCTTCGAGAACGTTCGCGCCACAACCAGATTCGGCAACGTGCCTACGAGGTCCATCACCGTCTCGCCGTAGAAATGAAAGTAGGCTTCGTCCACAAGCACGACCGCCTGCGGCGCGCGCCGCGCCAATTCGATTAGCTGCGCGCGGGTGGCCACGGAACCGGATGGGCTGTTTGGATTCGCAATCGCAATCACCTTCGTTTGCGGAGTAATCGCCGCAACCAGCCTGTCGAACGGAAACTGCAGATCGTCCGCGGCCTGCACCGTCACGATGCGCGCATCTGTCGCCGAAGCGTACACCTCATACATGGTGTAAGTGGGAACAGGCATCAGCACTTCATCGCCGGCGTCGAGAAACGTCTCGAAGAGCACATGAATCGCTTCGTCCACTCCGTTGGTCAGCGCCACCTGTTCCGCGCGCAGCCCGAGATGCGCGGCAACGATCGCCTCCACCGGCTCGCGTTCGGGATAGCGTGTGAGCGCACCGGCCGAAATCCGCGTCAGCGTTTCGCGCACCTTTGGCGAACACGCAAGCGTGTTCTCATTGAAGTCCAGCCGCAGCGCATCGCGGCTGCCCAGCGGAGGGTGATACTCTTTCATCGCCTGCACGCGCGCGCGCGGCGCGGGAAAGGTGGCCGACCGTTTCAGCTAAAGCCTCCATCTGTTGGGCGAGCCACGATGGAGTCGTGCCCTAAGCCCTGGCGTTCTCAACCTTTTCAGCCACGGGCCTCCTTTCCGGCGGCGTTGCGCTGAGCCGCGTTTGAATCGCCTCGGCATGGCCCACAAGCCCCTCGGCTTCAGCCAGCAGCGCAGCCTTCGGCCCCAACATACGCATGCCCTGCGCCGTGTACTCCTGCACCGTGATGAGCTTCACGAAATCGTTCACGCTCAATCCGCCGCGCACGCGCGCCATGCCGCCGGTGGGCAAGGTGTGATTCGGGCCGGAGATGTAATCGCCCATAGGCTGCGACGACCATCGCCCCACAAAAACCGAGCCCGCATTCGTGACCCACTCGAGATCGCGCTCGGAATCCACGGTCAGGTGTTCGGGTGCGAGCCAGTTGGTGATGTCGCAGGCTTCCTCGTACGACCCGGCAACGAATACATATCCGTTGCGCTTGAGAGCCTGGCGCGCCACGAGATTTTTGCGGCTGCGCAGCCTGGTTTCGGCGATGACTGCTTTTGCCAGGTCTATTCGCGTTGTAACAAAGATCGCCAGCGCCTCAGGATCGTGCTCGGCCTGCGCCACGAGATCGGAAGCAATGCCGGCCGCGTTGCCGCGCTCGCTGGTGACGACAATCTCCGTCGGGCCGGCCAGCATATCGATGGCACAGTCAAAGGCAACCAGGCGTTTGGCCGCAGTTACATACAGATTGCCCGGCCCCACGATCTTGTCTACGCGCGGCAGACTAGCGGTTCCATAAGCCAACGCCGCAACCGCGTGCGCGCCGCCCAGCCGGTAGAACTCGTCGATTCCAAGCAGATGCGCGGCAGCAAGGGTTTCGGGCGCGGGCTTGGGCGAAACCACAACGATACTCGACACTCCCGCAACTTGCGCGGGAATTGCCGTCATCAGCAGCGTGGAAGGCAGCGGATGGCGTCCGCTGGGAACATAGCAGCCGACGGAGTTGATTGGGCGCACAAGCTGGCCGGTTGTCAGGCCCTCCATCGGGGAGCCGCTCCACGATGCCGGCATCTGCCGCTTCGCGAAATTGCGAATCTGATCGGCAGCCGTGGTGAGCGCATCCCGCAGCGCGGGATCGAGAGCTTCCCACGCCGCGACCATCTCTTCCTGCGTGACACGCAGCCTATCCGGCCCGGCAAGCCCGTCAAACTGCGCCGCGTAGCGCAACAACGCGCGGTCGCCGCGCTTGCGCATATCGGCCACAATGCGCGTTACGGCGGGCAACACCCCCTCCAGCGCCGCGCCGCCGCGGTTCCTGAGCGCAGCCAACGTCTCCGCGGCAGCCTGTGCGCTTCGTCCAGTAGTTCGGATCAGCTTCATTGTTCGCCCCTCGTCACAGCACCACTTTATTCAGCGGGTATTCCACAATGCCGGCCGCGCGCGCCGCCTTGAGACGCGGAATCACATCGCGCGCCACGCGCTCTTCCAGAATCGTATTTACCGCAACCCATTCGGAATCGCTCAACTGCGAGACAGTTGGAGAATTCAGAGCCGGCAGCACCGCCAGCACCGCCGCAAGGTCTTCGCGCTTCACATTGAGCATCAGGCCAATTTGCGCCTGCGCATCGATGGCTCCGCGCAGCATGAGCGCAATCTGGTCGATCTTCTGCCGCTTCCATGCGTCCTTGAGCGCATTCTTGCCGGCAATCAGGTGCGTCTCGCTCTCCATCACCGTGTCGATGATCTTGAGGTGATTGGCCTTCAGCGAGCTTCCCGTCTCCGTCACTTCCACGATTGCGTCGGCCAGCATCGGCGGCTTTACTTCCGTTGCGCCCCAACTGAACTCCACCTTGACGTTCACGCCTTTCGCGGCAAAGTAGCGCTTGCTGGTTTCCACCAGCTCAGTGGCGATGATCTTGCCCTCAAGGTCTTCGGCTTTCTCGTAGCCGCTCGATTCCGGAACGGCCAGAACCCAGCGCACCTTGCGGCGGCTTTGCTTGGCATAGGTGAGCGTGGTGACGCTCTCCACATCCAAACCGCTCTCGACGACCCAGTCGATGCCCGTCAGCCCCGCGTCGAGAACCCCGTGATCCACATAGCGCGCCATCTCCTGCGCGCGAATCAACATGCACTCAATTTCGCTGTCGTCAATCGAAGGAAAATACGACCGCCCGTCAGCGAAGATGTTCCAGCCCGCGCGTTTGAAGAGCGCAATGGTCGCATCCTGCAAACTGCCTTTGGGAATTCCGAGTCGAAGTTTGTTACCCACGGCTCACCTCCGACGCCAACGCAATGGGCCGCGTAAAACAGCTTACCGTGCCCTCGTGGCAAACCAGGCCGTCGCCCTCCACCTCCACGCGGAACAGCAGCGTGTCGTTGTCGCAGTCGGTTGAGGCGGAAACGATGCGCAAGCGGTTGCCGCTGGTCTCGCCTTTCATCCAAAGCTTATGGCGGGTGCGGCTCCAGAAAGTCACAAAGCCGGTTTCCTGCGTCTTTGCGTAGCTGACCGCATTCAGAAAGCCCAGCATCAGCACCTCGCCCGTGCGCGCGTCCTGCACGATCCCCGGCACGAGGCCATCCATCTTGTCAAAATCAATCCGTTCCACGGTTTCATTCCTTGGTTTGAATTTTGTGTCCGAACACGAAAAAGCCCGCCAGCGATTCGCCGGCGGGCTTTGGGTGGTCCTTTTTCGATCTCTCTGGCCGATCAGTTCAGGCCATAGCAGTCCGCCGGCATGGTTGTCCCATGATGATGGTGGTGGCCTTGATGGCGGAAGCTCTGCATCTGCCTTCAAAACTACAGGTAAGCCCTTTGCGCTGTCAAATCCTTTTCTTGCGCTGGCGCAAGAGCGGGCAGAGAATGAATGCGTGCCGGTCCGATCCCGATTCGCGCTGATTGTGCTCGCTCTGCTCGCCCTTTGCCTGGCTGCACCGGCGCAATATCAGGATCGAGACACGAACGGCGCACCCAAAACGTCTGCTTCGGCGCCGCCGCCGGAGGCACGCATCGACATCAACCACGCCACCCCGGGTGAATTTCTCAAAATTCCCGGCATGAAGGCCAGTTGGGCCGGGCGCATCGTGCGCTTTCGCCCCTATCGCACCAAGCAGGATTTGCTCGACCGCGGCGTGCTTCCCAGCGACGTTTACGACCGCATCAAGGACTACGTGATCGCGCATCGCGGCGAGGAATGACGGCTTCGCCGCCCGCTCCGATTCCACAAACATTCTCATCGCCTGTGCGTATAGGCCATTACACTGTGTCTGACAGGAGGCAAGTCCCATGCAAACCCGGATTCTGGGCACCACCATGCCGGTGCTCGAAGTCGAGCTCGATCCCAACGAGAGCGTGTTCTCAGAGAGCGGCGAGCTCTCGTGGATGACCGCTTCAATCCAGATGACGACGCATACGCAGATGGGCGGGGGCGGCGGCGTTTTTGGCGTGCTGAAGCGCGCAGTGGCCGGCGCCAGCATTTTCATGACCGAGTACCGCGCCATCCAGTACCCCGGCGCCGTCTCGTTCGCCACCAAAGTGCCGGGGCACATTGTGCCCGTCGAGCTTGGCCAGGGGCCGGAGTATCTGGTTCACCGTCACGGCTTTCTGTGCGCGACGCCTCAAGTCACCATCTCTCTGGGCTTTCAGCAGTCGCTGGGCGCGGGCATTTTTGGCGGCGACGGATTCCTGTTGCAGAAGCTGAGCGGCGTGGGCACGGCATGGCTCGAGCTTTCCGGCGAGCTGATCCAGAAGAATCTTGCTCCCGGCGAAGTGCTGCGCGTGCATCCGGGCCATGTGGGCGCGTTTCAGTCGACGGTCGGATTCCAGATCACCATGGTTCCGGGCATCAAGAACATGATCTTCGGCGGCGATGGACTGTTTCTGGCGGAGATGGCGGGTCCGGGCACGGTGTGGCTGCAAACGCTGCCCATCTCGCGGCTGGCGCACCAGATCTACGAGTATCTGCCGCATCCGCAGGGCCAGTCGACACCTGCCGCGGCCGTCGGCGGCGGATTGCTGGGCGGTATCGTCGGATCGACTCCTGAGCGGAGACCGGTAACGGAGAACAGAGAACAGGGACTAGGGACTAGGGACTAGGGAACAGGGATCAGTGGCCCGTGGCGAGAAGCTGCGGGCACAAGCGTTCTGCTAATTCCTTGTTTGCCCGGTTCTCGCTGGCTTTGAATTCGCCGTGTAAGAATCGCATGGTATGAATCAACCCGCGCAGAGCAAGTACAGCGTTCGCGGCAACATCGTCTTCTTTTTCGGGTTGGCGCTGGCCATTTACGTAGCGTGGCTGATCCGCGGCGTACTGGTGTTGATCTACGTCTCCGCGCTCTTTGCCGTGGTGCTCGCGCCGGTGGTGCGCGCCACGTCGCGGCTGCGCGTAGGCCGCTGGAGGCCATTCCAGGGATCGGCGGCCATCTTCATCCTTCTCGTGGCCGTGGCCGTCGCGCTCACTGCGTTTGGGTTTCTCGCCTTCCCACCCGTACTCGGCGATCTGCAGTCCCTGACCGGAGAATTGCCCACCCGAGTTCCTGCCATCCTGGCCAAGCTCAAGGAGGTTCCGTTCGCTGACCGCATCAACGCAGGCGATGTGATCTCGTGGATTCAGAGCTGGCTCTCGAGCGGTGCGGCCTACCTGCTGGTTTCATTCAAGGCGTGGGCGGGAGCGCTGGTCGAGGTGGTCGCCGGGTTCGTGCTCACGCTCTACTTCATCCTCGAAGGAGACGGGGCGTACCGCTGGTTTCTTTCGTTCGTGCCAACGGAGCCGCGGCAACGCCTCGACCACACGCTGCGCCGCGCGGCCACGCGCATGGAGAAATGGCTGCTTGGCCAGCTGAGCCTGATGCTGATTCTGGGCACACTGAGCACCATCGTCTATCTCTCGCTGGGCGTGCGCTACGCTTACGCGCTGGGCGTGGTCACCGGCCTGCTCAACCTGATCCCGGTTCTGGGCGCCGCCGTTTCGCTCGCGCTGGCGCTGCTGGTGGCGGCCATCGACAGTTGGGGCCGCGTGCTGGGCGTGGCCATTTTCTTCGTGATTTATTTGCAGATCGAGAACTCCTGGCTGGTTCCGCGCATCATGAGGAGCCGCGTGAATCTGCCCGCCCTGGCAATCTTCGTCGCGCTGCTGCTGGGATCGGCACTCGGCGGCATTGCCGGCGCCATGGTCGCGATTCCGACGGCGGTGCTTGTGTCTGTGCTGGTCGAGGAGTATCTGGTGCAGAAACCGGCGGAGTAAGCGGCGTTAGCGGGGTTAGGAATGCCCCCGGTTCAAAATGTCAGGCTTGTTCCCGGTCCGTACCAGTGCCGCCCCCCCCCCTTCCCTCTGGGGTATTCCATACCTAAATATCTGATAAAAAAGTGTTTATTGAATCGGAGATGCAGTCCATATCTGATTCCAAAGGACTTGCCAGCAAACATATCGATTCACAGGGGTTACGGCCGTTTTTGAGGTCTTCTTGCCGCAATGTGGCCGAAAAAACGGTGGGCGGCCTGAGATGCCGACCATGCCCAGGTTCACCCCAGCGACGAAGACCTGTCGCCCCCCGCTGCGCGACCCCGACGTCGACACCCCGGAGCCGCCCACCAGCTCTCAAAGAGGAGATAACGCCCTGTTTTTGTTCTCTAGTAAAAGCGTAGCGGAATCGGGGAATTAATCTGCAAACTTCGCGAAAGAATTTGGGGCAATGTTTTCAGGGGGTTGGGGCGGGGCAGGGGCGAATGAAGCCTTGACAAGGTTTGGGGTGAAACTCTCAGTTGGCTGTACTCCACCCCGTTCGAAAGCCGAGCGCTCTGTTGAGCGCAAATGGCCCGCAGCTCAGAACGCCAACAGCCAGGCATACATCGGGAATCTTGCGATTGGCCCGCTGGCTTGATGGCCGCGATACCTCGGTTGTCACGACAGTTCTTTCTGCGGGATTTGCGAGCGCATAAGCAATCAGAAATGGATCACGCCCGATCTTTTCAACTTCATCGTCGCGAAGGTCGGGTGCATACCCGGTGGAAACTACTTGTTGAACGAGGGTAGCGTCGACGGTCTCGTTCAGGACCAGGGCGGCTTCGATTTCGGGGTTACAAATCCATTCGAGCAATGGATCCTTGTCCTTCCGTCCGGCCTTAATTTCTTCCATGATTTCACGCGGAATTTTTATCCGATCGGAGGTGGCCTGATTGCTGACCCAAGTCCAGAATTCCGGAACTTGGTCAAGCGGGTAGTAGAGGCTGTTGGCCGTTATGAGGACGTTTGCATCGAGGAGGTAAAGCACCTAGTGGCCTCCTCCCGCCCCGAGCATAGAGATCAGAGGGTCTACATTACGAGGCTTGACGCCGAGGACCTGGCCCGCTTCCGTGTGTGTGAGAAATCCTTCTGCGAGTGAAGCCTCCACGAGGCCCAGGAGTGCGCGACCGAGCCGATGCCGTCTCACAACGTAGTAGTTCGGGCCACCCTCGTCCTTGTCTCCGCTTCGTACGCGAGCTTCCGCCGTAATCCATTCGTCCCTGTAGTTTCTGTCTAGCTCTTGCCACCTGGCACGAGTGATCACGTTGACTCGCAGGAGCTTATAAGCAACCATTGGACGGCTGATTTTCCGACTGCTGGCGAATTCGGCAATTGCCGCGATGGTCTCCTGAAGGTTGGCGAAACGCAGAAAATGGAGTTCATTCATCTCCCGATCTGGTATCAGGATCTCCCCAGCGACGCTGTTGCAGTAGGCCTCGATTTGTGTGTCTGCGTTTCCACCACTCACGCCGGTAGTCCCGAGCCATAGGTGTGTCAACTCATGGAGAGTTGTAAAGGCCCACGCTACATGGGCGTCCTGATCGTTGACGACAATTAGAGGTGCAACAGGGTCGGCAATGGCGTACCCTCTGAAAACGCCGCTGGGAATATTCGTGTGGTGGCTCCCAAGATTTCCGAGCAGCAACACGAAGGTCCCCGACGCCTCGACCTTCCCGCGAAGATAACTGAACGCTGACTGCACGCTCGATTTTTGTCTGAAGTCGGCGAGAGAAAGGCTAAGCCTCTCTGTTATTCGCTGCGCTAGTTCCGCTGGCGGTACCTCCATGGTCACCGACGCGACGTAGTCCACTCTTCTGGACTCTGTTTGCTCGAGCAAGTCTTTAACGATGCTGTGCCGTCCGCGGATATCGCGAATAAGGGCGTCAAGAGTCGGATCGTACTCTGGGGCGCTCGTGCCGGGAGCCCGGCGAAAGTCCTGACCTCTGTCTCCTTTACTCGGTGGTTCGCTCAGATAAAAGACAAGAAGGGACCGGTGATATTTCTGCGCCATGGCTTTCAGAACGCTCCGCGAGGGTTCCTCCTTTCCGGACTCCATCGCGTGTAGGCGCTCTACAGCTGTACGGTCGCGGGTATCCTTGAATCCGAGGGCGCGCGCAGCCTCATCGACCGAAAGGCCCGCCGTCTCGCGCGCCCATGTCAGTATTTTGGGGTTGAGTGCCATCGCTCTTGATGCTAACTCAAAGCGGGTGGATACGGGACCACCCTTGAATTTGGGCCAAGTGGGATCGCTGCTGTGAACGAGGCTCGACCTACGCTCAATGAGTGCATTGGCCTGCTCGCATCAACTGAGTCACCACCGGCCTTGCTGCTGCAAGACCGGCGCGGACTCAGCTCCATTACATCTACATCGAGATGCTGATGGCAATTCCGATGCCCGGATACCTGTCGTCGTACAGGTAATAACCGTCGTCCTGGTAAACCACGTAGACGTCGTCGGTGTCATACCAGTCATTCGACCAGTATCCCGGCCATGGGTCGAGAAGCGTAACCCAATAGCCGTTGTACTGGAATCGCGGGTACCCATCATAAACCCTAAAGGGAAGACCGTAGATCCGAAACAAATTCCGCTGCCCAAAGTAGACGTTGTACCGGGCGTCAGGGACGCGGTAGCCGTTGTAGCCGCCCCGTTGTTGCCAACTGCGGTGGTCTGACTGCCAGTTCCCTGCGCGATGAATTTGCCAGGTGGTCTGCTCGGTACTCTGCTGCGCCGCAGTGCGCTGAGGTTGCTGTTGCTGCTGCGCCTGCTTCTGGTTGTTCTGGTCCTGCTGTTGCTGGACGCGCTGCTGCTGCTGGGCGCGCTGCTGCTGCTGCGCCTGCTTCTGGTTGTTCTGGTCCTGCTGTTGCTGGACGCGCTGCTGCTGCTGCTGCGCCTGTTTCTGGTTGTTCTGGTCCTGCTGTTGCTGGACGCGCTGCTGCTGCGCCTGCTTCTGGTTGTTCTGGTTCTGCTGTTGCTGGGCGCGCTGCTGCTGCTGCGCCTGTTTCTGGTTGTTCTGGTCCTGCTGTTGCTGGGCGTGCTGCTGCTGCGCCTGCTTCTGGTTCTGCTGCTGCTTCGGTTGATCTTGCTTGTCGCTTTGCTTCTGATCCTGCGCGAAGGCAGGGGCAGCGATTCCAAGCGCCAAGGCCAAAACGGCCGAAGTGATGATGAATTTTGCATTCATACGAGGTTCCTCGACTTGCATTGCTTAACTGCCGCCTGCTTTGGTGCAAACTTCCCGTGGTCAAATGGCCTGGACTGGCGATGGCTTCAACCGATACGACCAGTCGCACCCCGCGGCTTTCCCCGCGCTTGGGCGCTACCACACTCAAGTTCTTGCCTATTGTCGCCTGGACCCAGAATCATGTCTGGTTCGTTTTGCTCAACTTTGAAGAGTCTCTCTATAGCACATTCGAGTCAAATGCCGGTAAATCGCCAAGGCGCTCATCGACCGCACTGGGGAACGGGAAATCGGCTTGTGGGATGGAGTCTTGACCGCGACTGCTGGGGGAACGGTGAGTAGTCAGCTTTACGGTCGCGACATTAGACTGGGTCCTCAGTTGATATAACCGGCAATCACCATTTCGTATTTGCGCCGGACCGATTCAAGCTCACCTTCGAATGCATCATAGGCCCCTGGATGGGCCAACAGGGGCAGTCTGCGATAACAGCTGAAGGTGAGAAAGTGAAACGCTCGAGATTTCTGGTAACGAACGAGGTCTTTCGGCACTGCGGCAGAATTCTACTCCCGATATCGATCTACGGGCTGTGTGCGATCCCACCCTTCGCCAGGAAGAAGGCGAAGGATGGGGCACCCTCTTGTATGAAGGGTGAAGAAGGGGAAGCCGGAGTTCGTACGATCCCACCCTAGCCGGAAAAACAGAAGCCCGGCGAGGGTGGGGCACCCCGATTTGCGGGAGGGTTAGCCGCGGCGGGCTAGGCCGGGGAGCGCATCGCGTCGATGGCTGCTGTCAGGTCACTGTCCAGCTTCCGCTGCGCGTCGGGCGTGAGCTTTTCGCCGTGGCTGGTGAGGTAGAAGACGTCGATAGCGGTTTCGCCTTCAGTGTCAATGAGCGCGACCTTGATGTTGCATTGGTGCGAGCTGAGAGTGAGCGCGATCTGGCGCAGAAGGCCGGGAAGGTCCTGCGCGACAACCTGCAACAGAGTGGAGTGACTCGACGCCTCATTGTCGAATTCGAGCTTGGTGGGGACCTCGACCTTGAGGTTGGCGGGGTGACTCAGGTGGCGGCGCGCGCGGAGCAGCTGCTGCACCGAGAGCTTTTGCGCCACCACGTCGTGGACGTTGGCCAGGAAACGGTCCTTCTCGCTGGGGTTGAGCTCGATGGTGCGAAAGGCATCGGTGAACTGGAAGCTGTCGACAATGACGCCGGCATCGTTGGAGTAGGCGCCGGCGCGGACGATGTTCATTCCCCACGCCGCGAGCACGCCGGCCACGTCAGCGAAGAGGCGCGTGCGGTCGCGGGTGATGACCGTGAGGTCGAAGAGCTGGCGGTTGGGGCGCAGGTCGAGCTGCACCTTATCCTCATCGAGATTGAGGGCCATCTGAAAATGGTTACGGATCTGCTCGGGCAGGCGGGTTTGCAGATAACGCTGCGGCAGCCCCTCAAGGAATTGCCTGAGCTGGTCGTGCTGCGCGGGGGGCACCATGGAGCGGATGCGGTTGAGCAGGGTGGGATCGATGGCGGCGTGATAGCGCGTCTCATCCACGGAGCGATCCATGAAGTTGGACGTGGACATGTAGAACTGCCAGAGGTTCTCGGCCTTCCAGGGAGTGAGCGCGTCGGGATTGACGGCCTTGATATCGGCGAAGGTCAACAGGGTGAGCATCTTGAGCAGTTGCGGGTTGCCGATTTTTTCGGCAAATCCGCGCACATTGTCGAGGTCGAAGATATCGCGCCGCATGGCCAGAGACATTTCAAGATGCAGGCGAATGAGCTTGAGAATGGACTCGCGCTCCTCGGCATCGAAGTCGAGCCGGGCGAGAAAGCTGTCGGCCAGCTCGACGCTTTGCACGGCATGCTCGCCGCTGCGGCGGCCTTTGCCGGTGTCGTGCAAGAGCAGCGCGAGGAAGAAGAGATCGAGGCGATCGATTTCAGGAAGCAGTTGCGCCAGTCTCTGCTCGTGCTCGCTGGACGGCTGGCGAAGGGCGTGCACGTTGTCGATGACCAGGAAGGTATGCTCGTCGACGGTGTAGCGGTGATAGCTGTCGCGGATGACCAGCGCGTCGATGCCGTGGAACTCGGGGATGAGCATTTCAAGCACGCCGAGCGCATGCATGGTGCGGAGAGCATGAGCGGCGTAGGGGCCGACGAGCACCTCACGCAGCGCGTTCCACAGGTACGGCCCCTCGGGGATGGAGATGGCGAGAACGGGAAGCGCGTCGGTGATGCGGTCTTCAGCAGCCTGCGAGAGCGTGTAGCCGTGGGTGGCCATGAGCGAGAAGATGCGCAGGATGGCCGCGGTGTCGTTGAATTGAGCGCCGGGCAGAATGTCGATGCGCCCCTGATCGAGCAGAAAGTCAGTGCCGGCGATGGGCGCGCGGCGGCGGCGAAACTGGCGGTAAAAGCTGACCGGCGCGGGCAGGTGCTCCATGAGCAGCGCGGCGCGGCGATAGATAACGCGGGCGTGCCGGTAATAAGTACGCATCCAGTAGCTGGGGTCGGCGGTGCCGCGGGTTTCAAGGCCGATGGAGCGGGCCGCGGCTTCGTCCTGCGACTGCCAGTCGAGCGTGTTGTCGTCGCGGCCATGACGGAAGTGGAGAAAACATCGGGCTGCGGCAAGAAAATCGAAGGCCGCTTCGGCGTCGCCGCGCGCGCTCTGAAAGACGCCGCCCCGCTGCCGCGGCCACTCTTTTGTCTCCTTGAGGTGGAACAGGATGGCGAACCAGACCGCGAGCGAATAATCGCGCAGGCCGCCGGGGCAATCCTTGAGGTTGGGCTCGAGATGGAAGATGGTGTTGCCATATTTGGCGTGGCGGGTACGGGCGATTTCGCTGAGTTTCTGCGTGATGGTTGTCCACTCGCTGAGAGCGAGCCCCGGAAAGGTGACCTGGTGAAGCTGCTGATAGAGGGGAAATTGCCCGGCGAGGAAGCGGCGATCGAGGGTGGCAAGGGTGAATTCCAAATTGTCGGGGTCGAAACGGCCGGCTTCCTTGACGGTGCGGGAGTTGGGGCTGGCCCGCAAACCGATGTCCCACATGCCCTGAATGATGGCCCGGACGCCCTCGCGGGACTGCTCTTCGGTTTTTTCGTCGGCGAAGGCAAAAAGCACGTCGATGTCGGAGTAAGGGAAGAGATCTTTGCGTCCGTAGCCGCCCAGAGCCAGCAGGGCCACGTTCTGTGCGGGCAGGCCGGCAAAGGCCCGGCGCCACATTTCAATGAGGATACGGTCTACGACGGCCGATCGGCGGCGGATGGCGGCGGTACCGTCCCCGGTGCGCTCACAGGTCTGGCGCACAAGCGCCATCTCCTTGAGATACTGCTCCCGAAGATCGTCAACCGCTAAAACGACTGGATTCATAAGGTTTTGTGCGTGGCCTGCCGAAGCAAGAAGGAATTGTTACAAGAATAAGCGATAAATGGCGAAAGGTGGGAGTTTTGGTAGTGGATTAGTTTGCGGGAACCGTCCCTGAGGAGCTAACGACTCACTTATTTTGCGACGATTCCAGCACCCTTCGACTACGCTCAGGGCAGGCTTTGAGGTCGTGCCTCTTCAAAACTGTTTCAAACTGACCCGCTACCGAAGATCGGCCGAGCGCTGACGGGTTGCCTGCGGCTACAGCGGGAACGGTGCGAAATCTCTGCGCGGGAGGCGGGGTTGCCGTGGCGCCTTACCCGCTGTAACACGGTTTTAACTCCGGAAGCCCCGGTATCGCGGGTATAACAAAATATGTTGCGGTCCGCGTTTGCTCACGGACCTGACCCCGTAATTCAGTCGCTCCTTTCAACTTCCGGAGGCACACGTGGCGTTTCGTGGCTTTTATCGTACGATTCGGTTCTGTAAGCCGAGGCCGGCAACGGTCGTTCTCCTGTGCTTCGCTGTTTCGTCAGTGCTTGCGTCAGCCGGCTCGCCGCAGCCCGCGCAGTCCTCAAAGGCAGCCGCGCGCCAGCGAGCTGATCGCCGGCCTGCGCGCGCATATCCACCATGTTTTCGTTATCTATCAGGAGAACCGCTCGTTCGACTCCTACTTCGGGTCTTTTCCGGGCGTGGACAATCTGGCCACGGCCGAGGCCCGCGCGCACGGCTTTCGCCAGTACGACGCCATCGGCAAGACCTGGGTCACGCCCTTTTTGCTGAACGCCGCCGACACGGAGGACGCCGACCACTCCCGCGAGGCGCTGCTGGCCAAGTCCGACGGCGGCCGCATGGACCATTTCATCTCGTACGAAGAAGAGAACCTGGTGAACTCCTCGGGCGCCAGCCCGGGGCTGGCGCGCCAGGTGGGCATGTTGACCATGGCCCACGAGGACTGCACCACCATTCCTTTCCTCTGGATGTATGCGCACCGGTTCACGATCTACGACCACATCTTCCAGGCCATGTACGGCCCCTCGACGCCGGGCAATATCGACCTGATCGCCGGCCAGAGCGGACAAACGCAGGCGGCGCGGCATCCCGAAGAGGCCTTCAAGTCCACCTTCAGCACCGGTGAGCCCGTGGTGAACGACGCGGAGCCCGACTTCGGCCCCTACGCCTTTGCTTATCAGGCAGACAGTCCGCACCAGCTTGACCAAACCTACGCCACGCTGATGCTGACCATGAAAGGAGACGATGCGCGGGAGGTCACGAAAGACACCGACGATGTGAAGGAAGACATCGGAGAACTGGGGCGGCTCGACCACCAGGCCGTGCCGTGGGCCTGGTACCAGGAAGGCTTCGGCAACGGCGAAGGCAACGATCACCCCGCCTACATCCCCCACCACAACGCGCCGCAGTACTTCGGCTACATCCGCCAGAACCCGTCCATGTGGAGCGGCGAACACGACCTACTGGAGTTTTTCAGCGACATTGAGAATGCCCGGCTGCCGGACCGCAGCGTCGTCTTCGTCAAGGGCGGCATGCAGAACCCCTTTGGCTGGAAGCCCGCCAACCCGATCGCATTGAACGTGCTCGGCGACGACGACCACCCCGGCTATTCCGATTCGCAACTGTCGGAGTCGCTGGTGGCGAAGGCCGTCAATGCCGTTGCCCGCAGCCGCTATTGGAAAGACTCGGCCATCATCATCCTTTGGGACGACTCGGAGGGCTTCTACGACCACGTGCCCCCGCCACAATTCGAGCAATGTCCGGACAAAGAGCCCTGCGGCGATGGCCCGCGCGTCCCGCTCATCCTCATCTCGCCCTATGCCAAGTCCGGCGGCGTGGTTTCAGATCCGGGCGATCACGTCTCCTTCGCCAAATTTCTCGACGTGCTCTTCGACCTGCCACCGATGGCCTCGCTGCCCGATGAGAAGCCGTACCTGCCCGAGGGCCCGCGCGACGCCAACCCGCGGCTTACCGACCTGCTCGGCGGATTCGATGCCGCGCGCCTTGGCGGCCGCAAGCCTCCCATTGCCGCGTCCGATGCGGAGATCCCCGACGCCACGGTCAATACGTTTCCCCCGCCCATGACCTGCAAGGACGTGGGTGTAACTCCGGTGGTGATTCCGGGCGCATCGCTGACGCCGCCTAAGGATTTCACCAATCCGATTCCCTGAGAACGTCCGGGACTCAGTTCATTGCGGAAACGGCGCAAACTTCTCCGCGCGGGAAGCCGGGTTGCCTTCCGCCGGAGTTCCCTTGATGGTGGCGCACCGCACCGCGCGTGAACCTCGATCCCAGGTCAAGGGCGTCTGATTCTTCCTCGGGAATTTGTGAGGCAGAGGGTGGCGGAGGGTGAATTTTTGGTTTTTCCACAGAATTTTGGGGACCACCCCGAAAAAACTCTTGCGCCGACGGGGGAGTTGTGGCGTAGCCAATGGCAAATCAGCTTTGAACGGATCTTCCTTTTTGAACCATTTTTCCCCGTCCGACAGGCGAATTGGTGGCCCAATTGTTCGCGGGGGGACCTATGCGGTTGCCGTTCATCTCGGCTCACAGGCGGCTGATCGGCGCAATCGCCCTGACTCTGCTTGTCGATCACGCGGCGGCCGGGCAGACTGACGCCAAGGCTGACGATCCGCCCGGCGTCGCTCGAAACACGGAGCAGCAGCCCACGTGCGCGAATCTCGAAGACCAAATTCGCTCCGTTCGAGCGGATCTTGCAGAAATAAAAACCCTTCTCGAACGTGAGCGAGTACTGCCGAATCTGGCAAGCGGCACCGTCACGAATTCAGCCTTTGAAAGCACCTTGACCCTGCCATTTGTTCCCAAGGAGTCGCTTGGGAGGCTCAACGCGCCAGCCGCTGTTGTGGAGTTCGCCGACCTGCAATGCCCGTTCTGCGCGTATTTCCAGGCCAAGACCTTTCCGCAATTCAAAAGCAAGTATATCGACAGTGGCAAGGTGCGCTTCTTCAGCGTCGACTTCCCCCTGCCCAGCCACCCTGACGCCTCAAAACTGGCGCGAGGCGCTCTCTGTGCAGGCGAGCAGAATCATTACTGGGAGATGCGCGATCTCCTTTTGGGTCAAAAGACCGCCGTTGCAGCCGACCTTCTCAATGAGTCGGTCGCGCAATTAGGTTTAGATGCGGCAAAGTTTCAATCCTGCATGGCCAGCGGCGTGATGCTCGACGAAATCAAAGAAACATCGGGAACGTCTGCCCACGCAGGCATATCAGGCACGCCCACATTTCTCGTTGGAGCAGTCACCGACAAGGGCGTGGTCGGCAAGTTGATCGTCGGCGCTTTATCCTCAGAGGAATTCGATAGCCGTGTTGACGAGGCAATCGCAGGCGCTGCGGTCAAAAGAGCAGGCCCGGCAGCACAGGCGGACGCTCATTGAACGGAGGATACAAATGCTTTACTTGTGCGACCTCGCAGGGTCCTCAAGGCGCAGATGGAATGTGGAAGCGCTTCTAGCTTGCGCTTTAGCGCTGCTCGGGGCCCCATTGGCCCGCACGCAACAGACCCGCAACCGCCCCCCGACACGATCATAAAGGGGAGCGAACACCCGGATCAGTTTCCCCGGAGGCAGGCGTTTTACATCTTTCTCAAGATTCTCGAAATCGACCCGGCTGACGCACCGCATTTACAAGAACGCGCTCGGTCAATTGAGCTCAATTCCATGGGGTTGTCCACTGAGGACGCTGCAGCCCTTGAGCAGGCCGTAGAGACCTTCAGAGTGCAAGAGAAGGCGATCGACGATAAGGTCACTTATGCGATATCGGAGGGAGGCGGTAACCATCAGGGTCTCATCGACCTTCAACAAAGCCGAGAAAAACTGATCAACATCGCTGCCCAGGACATCACCCTGCACGTAAGCAGGGTGGGCCGTGTCGCAATTCGCCAGTATATCGAGTGAATCGTTTCCAAATCGGAGATCAGTACCTGGAGTTCAGCCACGCAGTAATCTGGAGGGATTCATGAAGCTCCGGGCATTTCTGGCCGTCGTTGGATACTTCGCGTTCCTTGTGGTGGGTGCGTCCCTGAGTTGTCAGGTCGCCCACGCACAGGCCGAATGCATCGACCCCGACACTGGGGATGAGGTCGATTGCTGCTCGTTTCTGTCCCTATGCGACTGCGAGCCGGACGAATTCGATACCTGCTACATAGAGCCCGTACCCCCGCCTCCTCCAGATTGGACCGAAACATGCCTCAAAACCGAGCCTCACGCCGCGCTTTGGGGATACACGGATGTCGACATTGACTCGGACGGAAATCTTGAGGCCTGGGCAGTAGCCTACAACCTAGACGGCGTCGCGGGTCAGGTCATGCCCACCGCGTGGCTGGAGGTGACGATGCCGGATGGAACAGTTGTTCCGGAAGTGTTGCAGGGAACCTGGGCCAGCCCGATGATTTCGGTGAGCGTGGATCAGGCGTTCACGGACTACAACGACACCGGCGCTGGCAAAGCCTACGGGGTCAGCGAACTTCATTACAACTGCGGCTTTAACCTAAGCATCGTAAACGACCCAAAATTCGGTATCGCGACGACGTTCTGGGGCCCGCCCCCGATTGTGGATATAGACGACAATTGCCATTGGGCCAACTTGGCTTGCTCAAGCGGGACGCCGAGGTGCACGTACGTTCAGGGTATTCAATTTTCTCCCGGGTGCCCTCAGTATATGCAAAGCGAGACTCTTGTCGTGGACGGCTCGTGCTGGTCTCAATTTGCAATTGGGATTGAGGCGGACGGTCCAGGGGTTTGCAACTAGCTTCGTGTCCCTTTTCTATATAATCGCTTCGGGTGCCCCGCCCGAACCAACGTGGCTCGGCTCCTCAAGGTGGACGAGGGTGCTCAGGATGTATTTCTTTGAAGAAGCAGGAGGGCAGGAATGGGTAGCGCATCCGTTCTGCTCGTGCTAGGAGTTATTTTGGCACAAGGCCAGACGTCGGTACAGAACGGAGATACCGGGCCCGCAACGGGCGCAAGGCTGCTTGCGCTTCCACGCCCCGGGATCCCGATAGCGTTCGACCAGATTGAAGAGCGTTCACACGAGCTCCCCAACGGTTCATACTCGGTTGAGTCTGTGATTCACAGCAAGACCTACCGCGACGCTGCAGGACGGATTCGGACAGACTCTGAAGTTCAAGACGGGTCGGGTCACACCATTAGCACCTCAAGCACAGTGATGGACCCTACGAACGGTTCAGGCTTAATCCTCTTGGAGGGTGAGAGGATCGCGTATCGGATCGCATTTCCGATTTCGACTGATAGTAAACTGTTTTCCGCTGACGCTCTGGATGAAACTGAGCCCGCACACAAGTGGAAGACCACCTCGGAGGAGGCCGGAACGAGCGTCATCGGGGGCGTTGCATTCTCGGGCAGACGGGTCACGCAGAACGCGGAGGATGACCCTGGCTTACAAAGGATTTTCGAATACTGGAACTCAGACGCACTAAAATTGACGGGAGCCATAAATATTTCAGGCCTGAGAGAGAAGTATATGGCCAGAATTGAGAACCTGCGTCGGGGCGAGCCGGATCCCGCGCTCTTCCAGATCCCTCCCGGCTATAAGATCGTTGACATGCCACCGTTGTTTTCTGCCCCAAAGTCAGGGCGTTAACCCTTCGCGCCTGAGGTGCCAAACTTCTGCGCCACCATTCTAAGATGGGCCAGCCGCCCAGCCAGCGCTACTGCGGAAAAGGCACGAACTTTTCGCGCAGGAGGCTTGATTGGCATGGACGGGCGATCAGTGAATGGGAACGGACTCGCCGCCGACCTGGATGGAACTCCGTGTAATGGAGACGGTTTTGGCTCCGTCGCCAGCGTCGATAGCAGGGGTGTTCGAAGGAAGCGGGCGCGACACATCGATTTTGAGGCCCCAGACATTGAGTCCGTCGCCGTGGTTGAAAACGACGTTTGCGCCGGGAGCGTTCCTGATCGTGATGCGGTAAAGCGTGAAGTTGTTGGAGCCGTTGGCAACGATCAGCCGGGGAACCTGCTGCGCGCCGCCCGCGCGGGCCTGCGCGGCCAGATCCCACCAGGAATATTGCGACCCGAAGCATCTTCTCTCCGCCGCGGCCATCAATGACGCCATCGCCCATCACGCCGGAGTTGGGCGCGTGGTCGACGGAGATGAGCGGCTTGCAGCCGCGCGAGCCCGGAACCTGGCTGACGACGCCGCAACTGCCCGGGGGGGGGGGGGGGTGGGAAGACGGGTTGTTCGTGCGCGCGTCCTGCGCGGCGAGGCAGGATGCGGCGCTAAATATTACGCCCAGGACCAGGGGGAATCGGGGAATCATGGGTGCGGTTCCTCTGATGGCTGTCGCAACGCAACAACACACTGAAACACTCTATGCTCGAGCAACAAGAACAGGGCGGCGCAAGGGCGCGCGCGGCGCACCGCTTAGAGCGCGTTTTCGCCGCGTTCGTCGTTGCGGATGCGGATGGCCTCGTCGATGCGACTGACGAAAATCTTTCCATCGCCAATGCGGCCGGTGCGGGCGGCGCCGATAATGGCCTGAATCGCTTTCTCCTTCAGATCGTCGTGAATCACCATCTCAATCTTCACCTTGGGCAGAAGATCCACGGTATATTCGCGGCCGCGATAGAACTCAGTGTGCCCCTTCTGGCGGCCGTGGCCCCGGGCTTCCAGAATGGTCATGCCTTCAATGCCCGCTTCCAGCAGCGCATCCTTCACGGCATCCAGCTTTGAGGGTTGCAGAACAGCTTCAATCTTCAGCATAAACAGAGTTTCCTCGTTCGATAGCGTATCAGGCGGGGCGGCACGTTTGCCGCTCCCCGCTGAAAGTTTTTTGTTCCTGTAAAACGCGAGCGCCGGGTCGAATCCGAATCAGGTATTGAAATCGTAACCTTCCTCGCCGTGCTGCGAAAGATCGAGCCCCGCAGCTTCGTGCTCGGGAGCCACCCGCAGCCCCACTATCTTATCAACAACGAAGAGCAGAACCAGAGTGCCCACGATGGAAATTCCCCAGGCAACGCCAACGCCGGCAAGCTGATTGAGAACCTGGCTCCAATGCCCGTCGATTCCGCCCGTAGGAACGCCCTTTCCGTAAATCGGATTGATAACGCACGAGGCAAACACGCCGGTGAGCACCGCGCCCAGCGTTCCTCCCGCACCGTGAACGCCAAAGGCGTCGAGCGAGTCGTCGTAACCGAAGCGCGACTTGAATTTGAAGACCATGAAGGAGCAGAAGAAACCGGCGGCAAGGCCGATGACGAGCGCGGACATGGGCTGCACAAAACCCGAAGCCGGCGTGATGGCCACCAGTCCGGCCACCGCACCAGAGATGGCGCCCAACGCGGTGGGCTTGCCATTGTGAAACCACTCGAAGATCGTCCATCCCAGGGCAGCCGCAGCCGTGGCGAAGTGAGTATTGACGAATGCGCTCGTGGCCAGCGGGCTTGCGGCCAGGGCGCTGCCGGCGTTAAAGCCGAACCAGCCCACCCACAGCAGGCACGCGCCGATGAAGCTGAGCACCAGCGAGTGCGGCGGCATGGCAGTTTGCGGATAGCCGATGCGCTTGCCCAGGTAGAGGCAGGTGACCAGCGCGGAGACGCCGCTGGTGATATGTACCACTGTTCCGCCGGCGAAATCGAGGCTTGGGATGTGGTTGCCGGTTGCGTTCAGCAGGCCGCCGACACCCCAGACCATGTGCGCCATGGGGCAGTAGACGAACAGCGACCAGAGGGAAAGAAAGACAGCCATGCCGCTGAACTTCATGCGCTCGGCAAACGCGCCGGTAATCAGCGCCGGCGTGATGATGGCGAACATGAGCTGGTAAATCATGTAGGTCTGCTCGGGGATGGTGGCGGCGTAGTCGGGATTGGGGCTGAGCGAGACGCCGCGCAGGAAGAGGTGCTCGAAGCCGCCTACGAACACATTGCCGTGGCCGAAGGCCAGTGAGTAGCCCACGATGGCCCAGAGAATGGTGATGAGGCCCATCATGGCGAAGCTCTGCATCATGGTGCCGAGGATGTTTTTGCGGCGCACAAGGCCGCCGTAGAAGAGCGCCAAGCCGGGGCCGGTCATGAGCAGCACCAGGGCTGCCGAGGTGAGCATCCAGGCGTTATCTCCAGCCGATTGAGCGTTCCTGGCACCTGTGCGTTCCCACGGCCTGCTGCAGCGCGGCAATCTGCGCCTGCGTAGCCGAGGCGGCAGGCTGAGCCAGAGCCACGGCAGGAATCGCCAGCAACGGAGAAAAGAAGAGCAGCTTCATTGCTCCACGGCACATAGTTTTTCTACTCCCATCGTGCATGGACGTTCGAGCGCCATGCGATACGGCGAAATCGCGACAGCCGTTCCGCTTAAAGTCAATCGGGATGCACTGGTAACGCAGGCCTATGCGGGGCCCTATTCGCTACCGGAATAGGGATTTTGAAAAGACCGAGCGCGACAGGCAACCGCCCGTTAGAGTGCAATGATACCTAAACCCTTGCATGATTTTTATAAGGATACAATAAGCCCCTGGCATCTTTATCGCTCCTGTGCTAGGTTTATATTAATAGCGCGAATTGCCGACTCGAAACTGCCTTCTCGATAATGTACGCGCCTGACTTCCGCGGAAACCCCCCTCCGCTTGCGCGGGGCCACATCCCAATGGCCGCGGCCGATTGGGATGCTCATTCCGGGAAGAAGAAAACGCTCCCGGCTTACCCGGGCGCAGGCGCTTATCGTGTTACCTTGTTCTGCTAGCTACTAACTACAACTAAACCTGTTTAAATCGGCCCAGCCCCTCTTTGTTGCTTCTTAAACCCCGCTCATACTTCGTTGTCTTCCTAGGCTCAGTAACCGTCACAGCCGTCGTCCTCCGCCTCTTCTGGCCTCGTTTTCTCACGCAACGCCGCTATCCCTAATACGTCGATACTACCTAAAGAGCAGCTTCTCCGCGCTCGTCGTTGCGGATGCGGATCGCTTCGTCGACGCGGCTGATGAATATCTTGCCGTCGCCGATGTGCCCAGTGCGGGCAGCGCCTAAAATGGCGGCGACAACCTTCTCCTTCAACGCCTCGGTGACGACGATTTCGAGCTTGATCTTGGGCAGCAGGTCGATGGTGTACTCGCGCCCGCGGTAAAACTCGGTGTGCCCCTTCTGGCGGCCATGACCACGGGCTTCGAGAATCGTGATCCCTTCAATTCCGGCTTCGAGCAGGGCGTCCTTAACCGCGTCCAGCTTCGTAGGTTGAATCACAGCTTCAATCTTTACCATTTGCGGATTCCTCGTTCCTCAGCTTATGCGACTTGGCCTGACCCGCGCCGCGTGGGCGCGGCCGGCTTCAAATCAAGCGTTCAACTCGTACCCTTCCTCGCCATGCTGCGAAAGGTCCAGGCCGGAGGTTTCATCGGCCGTGGAAAGTCTCAGTCCCATCGCCTTGTCGACCGCGAAAAGCAGGATCAGCGTGCCGGCGATAGCAATCAGCCAACCGATCCCCGCGCCAACTCCCTGGTTGAGAATCTGATGCCAATTTCCACCGATGGCGCCGGTAGGCCGCGGTTACCCGCGGCGTCCTTGCCGAAGACCGCGTTGATTGCACCCGACGCCAGAACGCCGGTCAGCACCGCGCCCACCGTGCCGCCCATCCCGTGGACGCCAAAGGCGTCGAGCGAATCGTCGTAGCCGAAGGTTTTCTTGATCTTCAGGACCATGAAGGAGCAAACCAGCCCGGCGACGGCGCCGATCCCGAGCGCCGACATCGGTTGCACGAATCCGGAGGCCTGTGTAATCGTAGCCAGCCCGGCCACAGCGCCGGAGATCGCGCCGAGCGCAGTCGGCTTGCCGTTGTGAACCCACTCAGCCAGAGTCCATGTGAGGGCCGCGGCCGCCGCGGCAAACTGGGTGTTGATGAAGGCACTGGTGGCCAGGGGACCAGCCGACAAAGCGCTGCCGGCATTGAACCCGAACCAACCAACCCACAACGGGCAATGCGCCGATAAAGCTCAGCACCATCGAGTGCGGCGGCATGTCCGTGTTGGGGTAGCCGATTCGTTTGCCCAGGTAGAGGCAGGTCACCAGGGCGGAAACCCCGCTGGTAATGTGAACCACGGTGCCTCCCGCGAAGTCGAGGACCGGCCAGCGCACGCCGCTGGTGCTGACATTCAGCAGTCCTCCCGCCCCCCAGATCATGTGCGCCATGGGGCAATAAACCAGCAAAGACCACAGGGATAGAAAGACGGCCATGGAGCTGAACTTGACGCGCTCGGCAAACGCTCCGGTAATCAGCGCAGGCGTGATGATGGCGAACATGAGCTGGTAGATCATGAACGTCTGCTCGGGAATGGTTGGGGCGTAGTCCGGGTTGGGCGAGAGCGAGACGCCGCGCAGGAAGAGGTGATCGAATCCCCCGATGAAAGCATTGCCATGGCCGAAGGCCAGTGAATAGCCTGCGATCGCCCACAGCACCGTGATCAGGCCCATCATGGCGAAGCTCTGCATCATGGTGCCGAGAATGTTCTTGCGCCGCACAAGGCCGCCGTAGAAGAGCGTCAGCCCCGGCCCGGTCATCAGCAGCACCAGAGCCGCGGACACCAGCACCCAGGCGTTGTCGCCGGCGGACCGCGCATTGTCGACGGCCTGCTGCAGGGCTGCTATCTGGGCCTGGGTAGCGGGGCCCTGCAAGGGCGCGCCATGCAGGTTAGGAGCGACGGCGTGGGCCAAGGATGGCAGGGCAAGGAGGGCGGGTAAGCACAATAACTTGCAAGAACGAGAGGACATGAGATCTTCCGTTTCGAATCGATCGTTTACGCGCCGGGCGCGGAGAAAAACCGTGAATGTTGAACACATGGCGATGGAAGGCCAGCGTATTGCGCAAATTAGTGCGGCCGGGGGCGCACACGTGCGGCCGCCGGCCAGAACCATAGCGAATAGCACATTGAGCTTTCCTACCATTTTCGTAAAGAACGGGAAATAATGCAAGTTTCTGCCCAGGGCAACCGTTCGCGCCGAAGATTCATTGCCAAATCCCGCAGGCGTATATTAGCTTTATGACGGCTTCCGTTGAGCGCGACCACTATCTGTTTGGCGCGCTTGAAAGCAGTGCAAAAAACCGCATCAAGGTGAGTGAAGTCAACTACGGCTACGAAGAGCCGGAGGGCGTCCTTCTGACTTCGCTGGATTTTGCGGTGAATTGGGTGCGCAAGAACTCGCTATGGCCCATGACCTTCGGGCTGGCCTGCTGCGCCATCGAGATGATGTCGATGGGCGCCTCGCGCTTCGATATTGCGCGATTCGGCGCCGAGGTCTTCCGGCCGTCACCACGGCAATCCGACCTGATGATCCTAGCCGGCCGCGTTTCGCAAAAGATGGCTCCAGTGCTTCGCCGGCTCTATGACCAGATGCCTGAGCCCAAGTGGGTTATCTCAATGGGCGCATGCGCCACCTCGGGCGGTGTGTTCAATAACTACGCGCTGTTGCAGGGCGTGAATCAGGTTGTGCCGGTCGATGTGTATGTACCAGGGTGCCCACCGCGACCGAGCAACTTATCTACGCGATTTCGCTGTTACAAGAGAAGATACAGCGCGAGCCGCGCAGCCTGCTGAAGACCCTGAATGCAGGTTAAGCAACTGAATTTATTTAACCTAGAGAAGTGGCAAAGACCGAATCGGGCATGCCTCAAGTCACCGCCCGGAGTTCGTGGCGCGCAAGATTCACCCGATCATTGGGCGGATTTCTGGCCAGCGTGGCGAATTCACTGGAAGAGAATTGCCAAGACTACCATCGCCCGCAGAGGTTTCCGGCGGGTATTCACCGCGTCCAGAGCAACTTATCTACGCTATTTCGCTTCTAAAACAGCAGATTTATCGTGAGCAGGGCAGCCTACTAACGACCCTGAATGCAGGCCAAGCGTTTCGATCCTTTATGATTAATGGGGGATTCAGCCCAGGGAGTCTCAATGTGCGATGGGCTCGGGGAGGAGTGCGCCGCGCTCAATTACACCTTGGGACAGCCGTGTTGTTTATTGAGTGAGCGAAGTGCCCGAGAGTGAATTACCACAACATCAGCTAACAATCGGAGATGTGAACCGCAGGGGAAGAATCGCGCCACATCAGAACGCCCAGTGTGCCGTGCGGCGCATGGGGATGGCTTTTCGCGCCGCGAGCCGCGTTGAGGCGGACAAGCCGAGCGTAAGAGGGAGGTCGACGGCTATTGTTTTCCAGATTGCGTCGCAGTAGAGATGCGGAGGGAACGGACCTGAATCCGGATCGCGCCAGGCACAGGCGGCAAAAAAGGTGAAATGATCCAGGATCGAGATCGCGGTGGCCCCCAAACGGAAATATGCTTGTTTGTTCAGCATGATTGAGAAGGAGAATGAAATGTATTCGCGAAAGTTGAAGTCCTTTTGTCTGATGTTGGCTGCTACGACTTTGGGCATCTTGCCCATGGGGTGCAAGAAGCAGCCGCCGATAACTCTGGCGTGCAACGCAAGCGCCCCCGCAGTTTACCCGGGCGACCTCTCACAGTAACGGCAACAGCCGGATCGGTGAGCACGAAAAAGAATACGAATGTGGTTTATAGCTGGACCGGAACCGGAGTGACTGGCAACGGGACATCGGCAACGGTCGCCACCGGTTCGCTGGATCCCGGCAGCTACACCGTGAAGGCTGACGTAAAAGAAGGCAAGAAGGGCAAGGAAGGCTTGAAGCCTGGCCAATCCGCGGAATGCTCGGCGGACTTTACGGTGAAGGCGTTCGAGCCGCCGACAATCAGCTGCTCGGCCAGCCCCGACACATCAAGCCGGGTGACACGGCGACGATCGCTTCGACGGCGGTAAGCCCGCAGAATCGGCCGCTGACGTACAGCTACTCAGCAACGGCAGGGACGATCACGGGGACGGGAACGACGGCGGAGTATTCGTCGGCGGGAGCGCCCACTGGAGCAGTGGGGATTACCTGCAATGTTTCCGACGACAAGGGACACACGGTTTCCGCCAACACAAACCTGACGATCTCCGCGCCGCCGCCGCCGCCGCCGGCGCCGAAGACGCAGGCGCT
>CAWGGA010000002.1:0-61202 GCA_963822015.1 uncultured Acidobacteriaceae bacterium | reverse complement strand
AGAGGATGCGGTCGCCTTTGATGCGGTTGTCGACATTGCCGATTACCAGCCATCCGGCTCGTTTGAGCGTCAGCTCCGCGACTACAAGGTCAAGCTCGCCGTTGCCGCCGTTCGCGAGCACAACGGGAACAAGACCCTGGCGGCGCGCAGCCTCTCCATCTCCCGCGCCTATCTGCACCGCTTGCTCCGGCTCGCCGAGACCGAGTCTCTTGCCTCGTCAGGCCCCCTGTATGCAGGGCAAAAGTTGCGCGAGACCGTCACCGCCTGAGACGCCGGCCGTTCCCCTCGAACGCTGCGAATAGAGCTTGTACTGCGCTCTATATGCAGCCATCTTCAGGATTGGAATCGATTCAAGCGAAGTAATCGACTTGCTTTGCAGGGCCCTCTTCGAGAGTCTCCAGACCGGTCTCCATCTGTGCTTCGAGTGCGAACTCGCCCTCGTCGCTCTCCTCCGCGCCGGCGGCTTTTCTCTTGCTTCTTTGCTCCCCGCCATCGCCTGGCTTTGCCGAAGCGTCGATGTCGAAGATCGCTTGCAGCCGCATATCCGCCTGCGCTGCTCTCAACGGGGGTAATGCGCGGATTCCTGGAATGGATGCAATTTCCATCGTCGCTTCCCGGCTTCTGCCACGACCTATCGGCATGGCTGGGAAAATCTTTAATCTCTCCCCGCCAATTCTGCCCGATTTTAGGACACGCGCGGCTCACCGAGCACTATTTGCGCATCGCCAGGACCGCCGGAGCCATCAGCGCATTTCCTTGGCCCGCATGTTTTTGACACCCGTTGCGCGCTTCCATCCACGCCTCGGATTGATCTAGCAGCGCCAGCCCCTGCTCAAGGTCAGTTCCCGCGGGAACCGGAGCGAACCCGCCGCGCACCTCGCTCGTCTCCCGGGCAAACGTCTTCACCAACAGCGCGCGGATGTTCATGTGCACCTCGAGTGACTCCGTCTTCCAGTCGGTTGCGCTCACTTGGACGCGCACCAGCCGGAACCAGCCGCCCTTGTAGAGCCGCCCTAAAATCCCAAACCCGAAGTCCACGTTCTCGTCCACGTGCCCCTCAAGCCGCTTGAGCCGCTTCGATCGCTCATCCACCCATAACATTCCGCTCATCGCATGAAAGATTCGTGCCTCGATGGTGTGCTCCTCGTCGCCGGGGTTGGGCCAAAAGCGCAGCCGGTAGCAGCCGTTCTCTTCACCGTCGTACGCGTATTCGAATGCCGCTGGCAAAAGCTCCAGAATCCTGCCGATCCTATCTTCATCCTCTTCGTATTTCTTCAGTTGCCGCGCCTGCTCGTCGCGAGAACTCAGCAGCCTTTCCAGCCGATCCTGCTCCTGCTGCTGTGCCTGCGGCGTGAGCGCAAGTCCCGTTGCTCAATTCGAGGCGCGCCAACGGGCCTTCAGCGGTCTCCACCTGCTCCTCAACGCGCGACCCAGCCTGCGATCGCCGTTCCACCCAATATCGCCAATAGCCGTGCCGCGCGTGGTCGTTGAGTTCGTTGTAAACCACTTCGCGCACCAGTTGGCCGGCAGGAATAGGCGACTCGGCTTGTAAGCGGCATGCGCCTTGCATTACTGCCAGCAATCCGAACGTCACCCAAAGCACACGCATCTCTTCACCTCCGGCCGGTAAGACCGCGGCTTGCGCCACTATCTGTGGGCATCATGGCGCCGAAGCAGTAACGCCAAAGCAAGCTTCCCGTGAAAAGCCTGAGAATCGCGCCAAGGGAACCTGGTTAGCAACCGGCGATCCCGAAAAAAATGACCGAGTGTGAGTGGGTTATACAGTTGTACGCGCTGCAGGGCGAGCCGCTGTTAATGATAGGATTTGTTGCATCCACATGGGAGGTCCACATCCATGATTGAAACGTCCGCTCCCGCAACGCTCACCCCGGAGCAGGTTTCCGCTCTCACGCGCCAAACCAACTACGGCACCTGGCGTTTCCAGAAAACCTGGAAGCCGCTGTACATTGCCGACGCCGAAGGCTGCTGGTTCACTGACGGCGCGGGCAAGCGCTACCTCGACTTCAGCGCGCAGCTTATGTGCGTCAACCTCGGCCACAAGAATCCCCGCGTGGTCGAGGCTATCGCCGAGCAGGCGCGCGAGCTTTGCTACGTCGCGCCCGGCTACGCCACCTCTTCGCGCGCGCGCCTCAGCGCCAAGCTGCTTGAAGTCCTCCCCGAAGGCCTGAATAAGTTTTTCTTCGCCACCAGCGGCACCGAAGCCAATGAAGCGGCCTTCAAAATCGCGCGTATGTTCACCGGCAAAACCAAAATCATCTCCCGCTACCGTTCCTATCACGGCTCAACCATGGGCTCCATCGCGGCCACCGGCGATCCTCGCCGCTGGGCCATGGAGCCGGCCGGCAAGGGCGCGGGCGTCGTCTTCGCCCCGGAAACCAACTGTTACGACTGCCCCATCAAGCACACCTATCCCGCCTGCAACATCGCCTGCGCAGATTACATCGAGCACATGATCCGCAACGAAAGCGATGTCGCCGCCATCATCGTCGAGCCGGTCGTCGGCACCAACGGCGTGCTCGTTCCGCCGCCCGAATATTTCCCGCGCCTGCGCGAGATCTGCTCCCGTCACGGCGTGCTGCTGATCGCGGATGAAGTCATGTCCGGCTGGGGCCGCACCGGCAAGTGGTTCGCTGTCGATAATTGGAACGTCAAGCCTGACATTCTCGTCACTGCCAAGGGCATCACCTCCGCCTACGTGCCCCTCGGCCTCTGCGCCACCACCACCAAAATTGCCGACTACTTCGAGGACCATTACTTCGCTCACGGCCACACCTACGAATCCCACCCGCTCACGCTCGGCCCGGCTGTCGCCACCATCGAGGAGATGCAGCGCCTCAAGCTCGTCGAGCGCGCAGCGGAGTTGGAGCCATACGTTCGCGAAAAACTGCTCCAAATCAAAGAAAAACACCCCTCCGTCGGCGATGTCCGCGGCCTCGGCCTCTTCTTTGCCGTCGAAATCGTAAAGAATCGCAAAACGAAGCAGCTCTTCAACACCATGCGCGACAAGGTGGAAGGCAAGCCGCTCGTTGTCGATCAGATCGCCGCCAAGATGATGGCTCAGGGAGTCTCCATCCAAGCCTGGGTCAGCCACTTCATCATTGCTCCGCCGCTCATCGTGACAAAGGAAGAGCTGGACCTCGGCATCGCCGCGCTCGACGAGCACCTGGCCATCGCCGACGCCCTCGTGGAAGCCTGAAGTGACGAATCGCGTAACACGATGAGCGGATAGCTGCCTCTACGCCACTTCTTCAGCGCTCGCCGCGACGCTCGCCGGCGCCGCCAACTTCATCATCGCCACATAAATAATCCCTGCCGTAAAGAACCCCACGAACCATGCATAGTCGTAGAGAAAGTGCAGCGCTCGGCACAAACACGCCGATCAGCGCAATCGCCGACGCCAAGCCCCAGCGCGATCAGCGCCCGCGGATTCACGCCCTTCGTGTAGTGGTACACGCCCTCGCGGTGATACAGCGAATTCACATCCAGCTCCGTCCCGCGAATGAAGAAGTAATCGCACACCATGATCCCCGCCACCGGCCCCAGCAGCCCTGAGTAGCCCACCAGCCATCCGAAGATATACGCATCCGGCGTGGCCAGCAGCTTCCACGGGCACATCGCCAGCCCCAGAAATCCGGTAATCAGCCCTCCCGTCCTGAAGCTGATCAGCCGCGGATAGAGATTTGAAAAATCGTTCGACGGCGACACCACATTCGCTCCAATGTTCACGTTCAACGTCGCCACCAGCACCGCAATCATCGCCAGAAACGCGACAAACGGCTGATGAAACATTCCGATCAGTTGCACCGGATCCCAGATCGGTTTGCCAAACAGAACCACCGACGCCGACGTCACCGCGATCCCAAGAAACGTGTACAGCACCATCGCCACCGGCAGCCCGAATGCCTGTCCCCACGACTGCGCGCTCTGCGACTTCGAATAGCGCGTGAAGTCGGGAATGTTCAAGGCCAGCGTCGCCCAGTAGCCCACCATCGCCGTCAGCGACGGAAAAAATACGCTCAGAAATTCGCTCCGCGAGTGGAACTGGCTCGGCGTCGACAGCATTGCGCCAAAGCTGCCCGCCTTTATGCGCACCCAAATCAGCAGCGCCGCCGCCATCACGAACATGAACGGCGCGCCAAACGCCTGCAGGCGGCGGATCGATTCCACGCCGCGCCACACCACCACCATATTCAGCAGCCAGAAACCCAGAAAGCACGCCCACAGAATGCCGCGATTCCCAGCCGCGCCGGCCAGATCACGATCAGCATCGCATCAATCGCGCTTCCGCCGATCCACGATTGAATGCCGAACCATCCGCACGCCACCACCGCGCGCAGCAGCGCCGCCAGGTTCGCGCCGCGCACGCCAAACGACGCGCGCAGAAACACCGGAAACGGAATCCCGTACTTCGCGCCCGCATGCGCATTCAGCAGCATGGGAACCAGCACAATCAGGTTGCCCAGCAGCACCGTCCCGATCGCCTGCTTCCAATCCATCCCCTTCGCGATCAGCCCCGATGCCAGCCGGTACGTCGTGATCTCCATGCACATCGAAAACCACAGCGCCGTGTAGTTGTAGAAACCCCACGTGCGCTGCGCCGGCGTCGTCGGCGTCAGGTCGCGATTCGATAGGGATGGATCGACGCGTGCTCACGGGACCTCCTCCGTGGTGTCAGTGTCTAGTTCAAACAGTAATTTCAAATCGATAAAGTTCGTATAATGACGAAGCTGCCATCCTGAGCGACCGGCAAGCCGCTGTAGCAAAGCGTAGGAAGTCGAAGGATCTGCGGTCTGCATTTTCGTCGCCGGGGATCAGCACGAGCCCTCAACCCACCGCACGAACAAGTGACAGCTAAAAGCTAGCGGCTGAAAGCTGCCTTTCACTTCCACGCCCCGCCCCGCGCCTCTCTCCGCAGATACTTCCCGCGCCCCGGCTTGCCGATAAACTTGCCGCCGCTCACAATCAGCTCGCCGCGCGAATACACATCGCGCGCATTGCCGCGCACCTTGAATCCCTCGAACATCGAGTAATCCACGCGCATGTGGTGCGTCTTGGCGCTGATCGTGTAATCCTCCGTCGGATCCCACAGCACCAGGTCCGCATCGCTGCCCGCGGCCAGCACGCCCTTCTTCGGATACATCCCGAAGATCCGCGCCGGCGCCGTCGACACCAGCTCCACAAATCGGTTGATCGAGAAATTTCCCTTGCCCCACGCCGTGATGATGCAGCAATTGCAGCCGGTTCTCAATCCCCGGCCCGCCGTTGGGAATCTTCGTGAAGTCGTCCTTGCCCAGCGCCTTCTGGTCCGCAAAGCAGAACGGGCAATGATCCGTCGACACCACCTGCAAATTGTCCTTGCTGCAATCCCTCCCACAGCTTCGGCTGATTCTTCTTCTCGCGCAGCGGCGGCGTGAACACATACTTCGCGCCCTCCCAGCCCTTGCCTTCCATGTTGTCTTCAATCGAGAGCAGTAGATACTGCGGGCACGTCTCGGCAAACGCCGGCAATCCGCGATCGCGCGCCTCGCGCACCTGGTTCAGCGCGTCCTCGCTCGAAAGATGCACGATGTAAATCGGCACGCCGGCCATCTCCGCCATCGCAATCGCGCGATGCACCGCTTCAGCCTCGGCCTTTGTCGGCCGCGTCAACGCGTGATAAATCGGCGCGGTCTTTCCCTCGGCCAGCGCCTGCTGCACGATCACGTCGATCACCGACCCGTTCTCCGCGTGCATGCAGATCAGCGCGCCATTCTTCGCCGTCTGCTTCAGCGCCTTGAAGATCGTCGCATCGTCCACCATCAGCACGTTGGGATACGCCATGAACAGCTTGAAGCTGGCCACGCCCTCGCGCACCATGTCGTCCATGTCTTCCAGGCCCGCATCGCCAAGGTCCGTCACGATCATGTGCAGCCCGTAATCGATGCACGCCTTGCCCTCGGCCTTCTTCCACCATGTGTCCAGCGCCGTCGCGCATCTTCGTGCCGCTCGCCTGGATCGCGAAGTCCACAATCGTCGTCGTCCCGCCGATCGCCGCCGCCCGCGTTCCCGTCTCAAAATCATCCGCCGACTTCGACCCGCCAAACGGCATATCGAGATGCGTATGCGCATCGATCCCGCCCGGCAGCACCAGCAGCCCCGTCGCATCCACCACCTTGTCCGCCGCGCTTGCCGGAATCCCCGCGCGCACTTCCTTGATCACCGCGCCATCGATCAGCAGATCCGCCTTCACGCTGGCGTCGGCATTCACAACCGTTCCGTTTTGAATCAAGTGATGCCTTCGACTATCTGATTCGCATGTTCGCTTCAGCTCAGTTGCAGCACGATCATCGAGGTCGCATCGCGTCCTGATTCTTGAAATGCTCAGCGAGCCAGCACGTCATGGCAAATGCAAACTGTGACTGACGATGCCCATCCTAAAGCGCAAATTTGCGTCTATAGCAGCACAACTTCATTCGCCTCATTCGCCGGGAATGCGCCTGTGTCACCGATTTGGCTAGGCTGCACGATCCAATTCGCTTACGCCGCTCATTGCCCTGCGCCATCGCCGCTCGTCCCACGTCTCCGGCTTCAGCCCCATTCCACTTCGCACCATCGTGATGCACCCATCCACCGGGCAAACCAGCGAGCACAAATTGCACCCCACGCATTCGGTCTCATCCACGCGCGGAATCCGCTCCGAGCGGCGTCGGGTATGGCCCCTGCGCGAACGCTGCCGCGCGCTCCTTGCGCGTCACCGGTGTCTCCGCAATCGACGCGCGGCTCTCCGCTTCCTTCGCCGCCGGCGTCCGGTGCAGCTCCACATGCCCATCCACCGGCCCGGTCACGCGGTCGAGATGAATGCACTGGTGCGCGCCATCCCAGCAAGCAATGTGGCACAGGTCGCAGCCGATGCACTTCTGCTCGTCGATGCGCGCCACAATCTTGTAATTCAAATTCAGGTGCTTCCACTCCGTCACGCGATCGAGCGACAGCCCGCGGAAATCCTCAAGCGTCTTGAACCCCTTCTCGCGCATCCAGTTTTCGAGCCCCTCGGCCATGTCCTCCACGATGCGGTAGCCGTAGTGCATCACCGCCGTGCACACCTGTACCGTTCCGCATCCTAGCAGCAGGAACTCCGCCGCATCGCGCCACGACCCGATGCCGCCGATCCCCGAAAGCGGCAGTGCCGCCTCAGGATCCGCCAGAATCTGCTGCACCATGTTCAGCGCGATCGGCTTCACCGCCGGCCCGCAATAGCCGCCATGCGAGCTCTTGCCATCCACGTTCGGCCGCGGCACAAACGTATCCAGATCGATCCCGGTAATCGAATTAATCGTGTTGATCGCCGACAACCCGTCCGCTCCGCCTCGCTTCGCCGCCCGCGCCACCATGCGAATATCGCTGATGTTTGGCGTCAGCTTCACCAGCACCGGCGTCCGCGCTTTCTCCTTCACCCACGCGGTAATCATCTCCGCGTACTCCGGCACCTGCCCCACCGCCGAGCCCATCCCGCGTTCGCTCATCCCGTGCGGGCAGCCGAAGTTTAGCTCCAGCCCATCTGCGCCCGCATCCTCGGTGCGCGTCACAATCTCGTGCCACGCCTCGCGCGTCGACGCCACCATCAGCGACGCAATCACAGCGTTCTTCGGATAGCGCTTTTTCACCTCGGCCATCTCGCGCAGATTTTGCTCCACGGTGCGGTCGCTGATGAGCTCGATATTGTTGAAACCCATGATCCGCTGCCCGTTCCAGTCCGTCGCCGAGTACCGCGAGCTCACATTGGTAATCGGCTCGCCGATCGTCTTCCACACCGCGCCGCCCCAGCCCGCGTCGAATGCGCGCATAATCATCTCGCCCGTGTTGGTTGGCGGCGCCGACGCCAGCCAGAACGGATTTGGCGAGCTGATTTTCCCCGCAAAATTCCGCACGCCAATGTCAGGCATGGGCCACCTCCGCAGTCTTCAGGATCGCAGTTGCCGCGCGCTTGCCCCCGGCCACCGCATCCACCACCTCGCGCCCGCCGTTCACGCAATCCCCGCCGGCAAAATAAACCGAGTTGCCCGTCCGCCCGGTCGCGCGATCCGCCACAATCTGCCCATCGCGCACTTCCACCCCGCGCAACTCCTGCAAAAGCTGCGCCAGCGGCGACTGCCCAATGGCCGGCACCACCAGGTCGCACTCAATACTCGATTGCGAATCCGGAACCGCCTCAAGCTTTCCATCCGCCTGCCGCACCTGCACTGTATCCAGAAGCAGCCTGCCGTGCGCATCGTCGCGGATCGCCACCGGCAGTCTGCGCCACAAAAACTGCACGCCCTCCTGCTTCGCGTGCTCATACTCAAACTCGAACGCCGACATCTCTCTCTCGCCGCGCCGGTAGAGCATATACACCGATTCTGCGCCCAGCCTGCGCGCTGCGTTCGCGGCGTCGATCGCCGTGTTTCCCGCGCCCACAACCACCACCGTCCCATGCAGCTCGCGCAGATGGCCGGTCTTGTATGCGGCAATCAGCTCCAGCGCGTTCATCACGCCGTTTGAGTCTTCTCCGGGAATATTCAGCCGCTGCATCGCGCCCAGGCCCAACCCCAGAAAGATGAAATCAAACTCATCCTCCAACGCATCCAGCGCCGCGGCCGAATTCACATCCACTCCGCAGCGGAATTCCACGCCCAGCCGCCGGATCATCTCCACCTCGCGCACGCTGTCGGCGGAGCGCAATTTATACTCCGCCACGCCATAGGTGTTCAACCCGCCCGGCAATTCACGGCGCTCGATCACTGTTGCCTCCGCGCCTTCACGGCACAAATGAGCTGCACACGCGAGCGACGCCGGCCCTCCGCCGATACATGCGACGCGCAGTTTCCGCGTTCCCGGCGTAACCGCCGGCGTCGTCTCGCCCGACGCCCAGAACGCATCCATCGCATGTCTCTGAAGCAGCGCAATCTGGATGGGCTTGCGATTCTGCCGGTGCATCACGCAAGCGCCCTCGCACAGCACATCCACCGGGCACACCCGCGCGCAACTCGCCCCAAGAATATTCGCATCCAGAATCCGCATCGCCGAACCGCGCAAATTCCCCGAGGCAATGCGCTTGAATAAAACCCGGCACATCGATATGCGTGGGGCACGCCCCCGTGCACGGCGCGTCAAAACAATTCAGGCAGCGGTCGGCCTCAATCACGGCAGCCTGCGGGGTCAGCGCCTGCTTCAGCTCGCTGAACCGCGCGCGCAATTGTGGATCGTCGGGTAATGTTGCAGTGCCCATGTTGTTTTCTCCGCCGATGCGGCGCTTACCCCGCCACAAGCTGCCCGTACAGATCCGGTCGCCGATCACGATAAAACTGCCACGTCCGCCGCACTTCGGCAATCTCGTCCAGATTCAAATCGGCGGTCAGCACCTCGTCCTTGTCGCGCGCAGCCTCGGCAATAATCTTCCCGCGCGGATTGCAGAAATAGCTCGTCCCGTAAAACTCGCCTATGTTCCAAGGAGCCTCGGTCCCCACGCGATTGATCGCCGCAATAAAGTATCCATTCGCGGCGGCGTGCGCCGGCTGTTCCAGCTTCCACAGGTACTCGCTCAACCCCGCCACCGTTGCCGAGGGGTTGAACACAATCTCTGCGCCACTCAGTCCCAGGCAGCGCGCACCCTCGGGAAAATGCCGGTCATAACAGATATAGACGCCGATCTTCGCAAAGCCAAGATCGAACACCGGATACCCCAGGTTTCCCGGTCGAAAATAAAATTTCTCCCAGAATCCCGGCGCAACGTGTGGAATATGCGTCTTGCGATACTTGCCCAGGTACGTGCCGTCGTTCGCAATCACCGCCGCAGTGTTGTAGAATATCCCCTCCTGCTCCACCTCGTAGACCGGCACAATCATTGCCATGTGCAGCTCTTTCGCCAGCCCGCGCATCAGTCTCAGCGTCGGCCCATCAGGAACTGCCTCCGTCATCTCGTACCACTTCGTCTCCTGTTCGGCGCAAAAGTACGGCCCGTTGAATATCTCCTGCAGGCACACGATCTGCGCTCCCGCCATCGCCGCTTGGCGGATCAGCCCCACGTGCTTCTCTACCATTGCCTTCTTCTGCGCCGCCAGCGGTTCAGTCGCAGGCACTGCATTCGACGCCTGAATAATCGAACATCGAACAACTCGGGGCATGGCTTGCCACCTCCATATAAAATAGCTGTGAGTCTTTAGAAGTTAGCTGAAATCACGTCCTTTCGGCAATAGCCTTTGCATTGCGCCCCATGACAAAGCCGTCGCTCCTTCACTCACAGCCATTCACTCTTTCACTTCTTCACTCTCTACTTCCTCGCTTCCATCCCCTGCCCTGCCCCGTTTGACTTCGCTCCTCGCAATCCAATAATCAAATGGAATGAACATCTACGAGGAGATCGTCAAGCTGCAGCGCGCAGGCCGCCGTGGCGCCCTGGCCACCATCGTCAGCGCGCGCGGCTCCATCCCTTCCTTTCAATCCGCCAAGATGCTCGTTCGCGACGACGGCTCCATCGCCGGAACCATCGGAGGCGGCTGCGTCGAAGCGGAAGTCTGGCAGGCCGCGCGCGAAGTCATCACCGGCGAAAAGCCTCGCACCCTAACCTTCGACCTGAATCAGGATCCCAAGTACGACACCGGCCTCGTTTGCGGCGGCACACTCGAAATCTTCATCGAGCCGGTCCTGCCCATGTCCTTGCTCTACATCTTCGGCGCCGGCCACGTCGCGATCGAGCTTTTTAAGGCCGCGCGCAACGCCGGCTTCGACTGCATCGTCACCGACGACCGCGAAGCCTACGCCAACGCGGAGCGCTTTCCCAACGCCCTTGAGGTCATCGCCAAAGACTTCGATCAGGCCTTCAAGGAACTCGCTCCCACTGAATCCTCTTACATCGTCATCGCCACCCGCGGACACCGCGGCGACATGCGCGTCTTGCGCTGGGCGGTGCAAACGCCGGCGCGTTACATCGGCATGGTCGGTTCCAAACGCAAAGCCATTACCGTCTTTCGTGAGCTCACCGGCGAAGGCCTCAACCCGGAGCTTTTTGATCGCGTGCGTTCTCCCGTCGGTCTCGATATCGGCGCCGTCACGCCCGAAGAAATCGCCGTCTCCATCGTCGCCGAGCTCATCGCCTCTCGCCGCCGCGCGGAGCGCGCCCTGCCCCACATGAGTTGGTTCCATGGCAAAGGGCCTGCCGCAGCCTCGGCGCAGGACGAACATCTATCTGTCCAGTCAGAGAAGTAGGCCCGCGCATGGCGTGCACTGAAATGGCCCTTCCATGAACAGCGACTTCAATCCCTGCGGTCTCATTCTCGCGGCCGGCAAGTCCTCGCGCATGGGCTCGGACAAGGCGCTGCTTCCCTGGCCTCCGCTCGCGCCGGGCGCTGCAGCTCTGCCGGCCCAAACGCTCCTCTCCGCCGCCATCCTCGCGCTCAAGCCGCTCACCCGCGCGGTCATCGTCGTCGCAGGAAGGAACGCTGGCCGCCTCGCTCCAGCCGTCGAAGCGAACGGCGCACTCTTGGCCCGCAATCCAAACCCCGAGCGCGGTCAATTCAGCTCTCTGCAAGTCGGCCTGCGCAAACTCCTCGCCTGCGGATTTGACGCCGCCATGATCACGCCCGTCGATTGCCCACCCTTGAGAGCGGCCTCACTCGAACTGCTCTGCGCCTCATTTGAGAGCGCGGTTTCTCGCGGCCTGTGGGCCGTAGCTCCGGAAAACAGCGGCAGGCGCGGCCACCCGCTCCTTGCGGATCGCAACCTGATCGGCGCATTCCTTGCCGCGCCCGTCACCAGCAATGCGCGCGAGGTTCTGCACACCCATGCACAGCGCATCCAATACGTCGCCGTTCCCGACTCGCTCGCGCGCGCAGGGCTTAACACGCCGGGCGACTACGCTGCCCTCGCCGCGAGGACTCCTTCACCTGCCCGTTAGATTTTCTCTGAAAGTTGTCCCAACACCGACGCCAGCGCATCCATCGCCAAGTGCCCTGCATGCGACGACGCCACGTGCAGCCCTCCAACCGCGTGCACCAGTTCTTCCCGGCTCAGCGTCTGCGCCTCGTCAACGGTCCTCCCACGCACCATCTCGGTTACCGCCGAACCGCACGCCATCGCGGCCACACAGCCCTTTGCCCTAAAACGAATCTCCGCGATCCGCTTTTCCGCAACCCTCACCGTGAGTTCCAGAACATCGCCGCATGCCGGATTTTCGATCCGCGCCGACGCATCTGCATCGGCAACCGCCCCCGCGTTGCGCGGGTGTTCAAAATGATCGAGAATTTGTGGCGAATACATCGGCATTGTCCGGGCGTTCAGGCTGCCCCGTTCGTCATCGCAGCCTTGACTTGCTTCTGCCGCGCGTCCAGAATCTCTGTCACCAGAAACAAATCCGCCAGCAGCGCCCGCAGATGAATCGACGCATTCAGATTGTCGATCAACTGCGAGCCGATCGCTGATTGCGCCAGCACCAGCTCCACCACCACCGCCGCGCTCTCCGCGTCGCGCTTCAGCACCGCGAGAAACGCCTCATACTTCTCCGCTGGCGAAAGCCCCTCCTGCTTGATCGCCTCCGCGCAGCTTCGTTCCAGGCCGCGCATCGCCGCTACGGCCTGCATCAAATATTCCCGTAGTTGCCGGCCGGCATCGCCGCCATCGCCGGCCAGCCCTCGCGCGGCATAGGAGAGCGTGAACTCGTAGCACGTCTCAATGGTCTCGCACTGTCGTTCGATTTCAGTCGCCATCGTTTGCGGCATATCCCTTTTTCGCGCGGGGCCCGGGCGTCTTTACAGTCCATCGCCTGGTGTCGTGCTCTTCCAAATAAAAATCGCGGCTCATCCAGCCAAAAATCATCGACTTCGTGATGGGCAGCTTCTCCGGCCGAATTCCCATATATACATGCATCATCACCAGCGCAATCATTCCCACGCCAGCCAGCCCGTGCAACACGTACATCAGGCCCCATGTCATATCGCTGAAGAGGTACGGATTCCGCGTGAAGATTCCCGTCTGCACCCGCTTCATCATGAACAAGCCGGTGATCATCACCGCCAGCCCCGCCAGCATGATTACGCCGTGGTACAGCTTATTCTCGAGCGGATACTTGGCAAACTTGTTTGGTGGCGGAGCATTCTTCCCGAAAAATCGCCGCACTCTGTTTATCGCGTCGCGCAAATCCGTCTTGTCCGGCCAAATCGACCAGAAGTCCAGAAAAAAGGACGCGTGCACGATGTGATAGAGAATCGATATGGTCAGCACCACGCCTGCGATCCAGTGGTATAGCACCCAATTGAACTGAATCCCCACCTTGGGCAGAAACGCCGTAAACAGCAGCGTGAACATTGACGCCGCCATGATCCAGTGAAACAGCCGCGCCGCTAGCGTGTGCCTCGGCACGCGCTCCGAAATCCCTGCTGCATTCGTCTCTGCCGCTCGCTCCGCAAACCGCTTCGGCGGCTTCACCACGATCAGGTACAGCGAGTGCACGATCATGAAGAACAACCCCGCAATGACCGCAACCCAGATCAGTCCCCACGCAATGTGGATCGGCACCGGCTGTCCCCACGGGCTTATCGCCCACGTGACGATTCTCATGCCGCCTCCTGTGCGCCTGCTATTGCACGCTTCACCAGGTTTCTCATCAGCGGAATCTTGTACCCGTTGAACTGTAGCGGCACCGCACCTTCGATCGCGATCTTGCCCGCCATCTCCCCTGTACCCGCATTGGCAGGCTTGCCGCGCACCGCGTCTTCCACCGCCTTCAACCGCATCGGTCGCGGCGCCACGGCATTCACGGCAATCCGGATGTCGCCGATCGTGCTCCCTTCGACCTTCATCGCCGACGCCACATTCATCAGTGGAAAGTCCCAGACATTGCGGTCACGCACCTTCTCGAAATAGAACCTCGCTCCCGCCCACTTGCCGGGAATTCGAATCGCCGTCAGCAAATCGCCCGGCCGCAGTATATTGAGCCGCGTGATGTCCGTTTCCGGCCCGACAAAATAATCCTCCGCATCCACCACCCGCTCGCCCTTCGGCGTCTCAATCACAAACTTCGCGTCCAGCGCAATCAGCGCCGGAGCGGAATCGGAAGGATGCACGGCCACGCAGCGGTCCGCGCCAAAGATGGCATGTTCCCGGTTGCGCCCCACGGGCGTATCGGCGTAGCAAATGTTTCCGCCCGCGCGATAGCACGGCCATCCATCGCGGTAGTACCAGCACCGCGCGTCCTGTGACACATTTCCGCCCAGCGTTCCCTGGTTGCGGATTTGCGGCGAGGCCACCAGCGACACGGCCTCCGCCAAAACGCCATAATCCCTCCGGATCGCCGGATGCTCCGCAATCTCCGTCAGCGTGGCCATGGCGCCGATCTCCACACCTTCGCCGGTCGTGCGAATCCCCTTCAGCTCCTCCACTCCGCTCAGGTCCACCAGCACCACGGGCTTCTTGATGCGGTCTTTCAGCCAGTCGAAGCTGTCCATGCCGCCAGCCATCACCCACGCATCTTCGCCGTGCTGCTCCAGGAGCCTCTGCGCATCCGCGGCAGTATCCGGCTGAAGCAGGTCGAACGCTGGCATCACATCTCGAATTACCGCCATAGCTCTCTCCGTTTCCCGCTCCGCTTAGATGTGCGCAACCAGCGGCTCTTGCATCGGACGCCCCGCTTCGTACGACGTCAGAATCGTATCCGCGTTCACCGGGCAGCGCTGGAAGATGTTGTCGCCCACCGCGTCGGCAAGCGCATTCAAAATCGCTGCGCATCCGCCGCCCACCGGCGGTTCGCCGCAGCCGCGCGCTCCCACGGGAGTCTCCGGATCGGGAATATTCAGCGCGCCCCACTGCATGTCCACTGGCACATCCAGAATTGTTGGCGGCTTGTTCTGATAAAACCGCTTGGCTACCGTTGCTCCGTATTGCGGATCGATCACCCACTTCTGTCCGATCGCGTGTGCAATGCCCAGCGTCGACCGCCCCAGAACCTGCCCGCGCAGCGCTGCCGGATGAATCACCGTGCCCACATCGGCATACGCAAGGTAGTCGACGATCCTGTACACCCCAGTCTCCACGTCAACTTCCACCTCCGCGAAGCAGGAAAGATACGAAAACGAATCGCCATCGTGAGGATACGTGTCGCGCGCCGAGGCGATCAGGCCTTGGCCGGCCATCGCATTCACCGATTGCTTCGTGTATTTGTTAACGTCGGGATTCGCCTCGTGCCCGTCGTATACGCCGCCGAGTCGAATCGCGTGCTGCGCCGCCTCCGCAAAGCTCATCCCCACGCCGCCGCCTTTGCGTGTCACGCGAAGGTTGGCAACTTCATAATCCTCCGGCTGCCCGCCCAGTGACTTCGCAGCCACCTCCTGCAGCCTCTGCCTGCACTCCAAACCCACTGCATGCGCCGCTCGCGTCATGGCGTGTACCGTCTGGCTCCCGCCCGAGTGACAGCTATACGGCAGGTTCTTAGCGGTATCGCCCCACACAATATCGACCGACTCCCAGGGCACATCCAGAACCTCGGCCGCCGCGCGATGCACGTCGATCAGCGCCTCCGTCCCCAGGTTGCCGATGCCCGTATGAATGCGCACCCGGCCCTCCGGCGTAATCACGATCAGCCCATCGAATCCGCTGCTGCCGCCATGGAAGCAGCTCAGCGCAGCACCAACGCCGCGCACCTTCGTCCCCACCCGTTTCGGCTGGCGCGCCACTCGCTCTTGCCACTTGAACTGCTCCGCGCCGTAGTCAAGCGCCTGCTTCAGATAGCAGCTGGTCACATGCGCGCGCTCGCCCTTATGGTTCGGCGGTCCATACTCCGCCTTCCCTTCCGGGCAATTCACGCGGCGCAGCGCCACCTGATCTACACCCAACTGCCGCGCCGCCTTCGCCAAAATCGGCTCCATGATCGCGATGGCCTGCATCCCGCCCGGTGCGCTCTGCGCGCTGCGCGGTGGTGTGTTTGTCGCCACCGTTACGTTGCGCCATCGCATCGCGGGCGGCTGGTACAGCAGCGAAGTGATTCCCCCGCACGAGCCGCCATCGCCACTCGAGCCGTACGACCCCGCGTCCGACACCAGGAACATATCCAGCGCCGTAATTCGTCCGTCCTTCGCAAATCCAATCTTCACGCGCCCACGGATGCCCGGCCGCGCCCGCCCGATAAAATGCTCCTCCTCGCGGCTGATGCGCATCATCACCGGCGCTTTCAGCTTCTTCGAGAGCAGCGCCGGAATCACCAGCGTCAACGCACCTGTAATCTTGCTGCCGAATCCTCCGCCTGTGTATTCGCTGATGAATACCACCTTCTCCGGATCCATCTGCATCCATCGCGCAATCGCCGGCACGGTCTGCATCGTACTCTGTGTTCCCGTGTACAGGAACAGCTTTCCACTCTGCCAGTACGCCATCGTGGTGCGCGGCTCCAGGCACTGATGACTCACATCCGGCGTAAGAAACGTCTCGTCCAGCACCAGCGCCGCATTCTTGAGGCCGGCTTCGACGTCGCCATACGACCACTTCTCCGGTGCAAAGCCCATCGGCAGGCGACCTTGGTCGTATTCGGCAAAATCTTCCTTCGTCCACTTCAGCACCGTAAGCTGCGGATCCCTCGGAGCCGGCGGCGGCAACTCTTGCCACACATTCCCGTCCAGGCGCGCATTGGGTCCGTCGGGCCGCAGGCTCTCCAGCGGGTCGGTCGCAAACGGCAGCGGCTCCATCTCGATCTCGATCTTTTCAATCGCTTCCGCGCAGGTTAGCTCATCCACCGCCGCAACCGCCAGAATCGGCTCGCCCTGATACATCGGCTCATCCGTCAGCGCCAGCTCGCCCCATTTGTCCGCCTTGATCTTCGTCCCGTTATCGTTCACATAATCCGCGTGGCCGGGAACTTCCCTTGGCGTAAGGATCCCCTTCACACCGGGCATCGCCAGCGCCTTGCTCGCATCAATGCGCTTCACCCGCGCGTGCGGCATGGGACTCAGCACCAGCCGGCAAAACAGCATCCCCTCCGCGCGAAAGTCCTCGGCATACTTCGCCCGCCCCGTCACCTTCGCCACCAGGTCATTGGTCGAGAAATCTTTCCCGATCAGCTTGTACCCCGCGCCAAACGGAATCGGCTTTAAGGATTCGGCCTTCATCGCATCGTCAAGTGCAGTATCTGCCATTGCTCAGGCCCTCCTCTCCCGCCTCACAGACGAAGACCTGTCTGTGGAGGCCCCGGTCCTCATGTACTCGGCGCCGCGCATCATCGCGTCGAGAATCTTCGTGTAGTCCTGGCACCGGCATAGGTTCCCCGAAAGGCCTTGCGCCATCTCCTCGCGCGTGGGATTGGGATTCTTCTTGAGGTACCCCACCGCCGACATCACAAACCCTGTCATGCAGAACGCGCATTGGAATCCCTGCTCGTCCACCACCGCCTTCTGCACCGGGTGCAGCGTGCCGTCCGCGCCCTCCAGCCCCTCGATCGTCATCACGTTGCGCGCCGCGCACTGTGTTCGTCAGCACCGAGCAGCTATAGTACGGCACATCGTCGATCAGCACCGTGCAGCTTCCGCATTCGGCTCGGTCGCAGCCCAGCTTGGTTCCCGTCAGCCCCAGCTTGTAGCGCAGCGTCCACGCAAGGGTTTCCTGCTTCATCACTTCCACGCGGCGCTGCTTTCCGTTTACGTTCAGCGTGATCAGCCGCTCGCCGCCGAAACTCCGCACGCGGCCGGGCGCCAGAATCTTATAGCTGGCCGCGCCCACCACGGCGCCCCCGGCAATCACGCCCAGAATGAATCGGCGTCTCGTGATCTGACTGGCTTTGCTTTCGGTCGTTTTGGGATCTTCCATCTCCGGCATGGCGGCTTCTCCGGCTTCAGGCTCGCACTATGTTGGCGCCGTTCGGCTGCGGATGGCGCGCTTCAAAGCTTGCAGGGACCGCGCCGCCGCACCCGATGGGGAAGCAACCTGCGGCGCATCTGTTATCTTAGCCCCATCCAATGACCATCGCAAAGCAACCAGGTCTCACCCCGTGCCCTTCGCCATGCGCCTTTAGGGGCGTTTGATTTCTCCCCGGCGCTTACTGGTCTAAACTGAATCCGTTATGGCTATTGCGGGGGTTATTCGCTCCATCCAGCCGCGCACGCCGCAGGGCGTGTTTTCGAATGAGCCTTTTACCGACTTCAAAGATCCTGAGAACGTGCGCTCCATGCGCCGCGCGCTTGATTATGTCGCCGCGCATCTCGAAGTTGAATACAGCATGATCGTTGGCGGCAAGCGCCTGAAAACCACGGAAAAAATTCGCTCCATCAATCCGGCGCGCCCGTCCCAAATCGTCGGCGTACACCAGAAAGCCGGCGAAGCGCACGCTGAAACCGCCATGTCTGCCGCGCTTCGTGCTTTTGAATCCTGGAGCCGCACCTCGGCCGAAGAACGCGCCTCGCTGCTCCTCGGCGCAGCCGACATTATCCGCAAGCGCAAATTCGAGTTCATGGCCTGGCTCACTTACGAAGTGGGCAAGAACTGGGCCGAAGCGGACGCCGATGTGGGCGAGACCATCGATTTCCTTGAGTTCTACGCTCGTGAAGCGCTGCGCCTTGCCTCCGCCACCCCTCCCATCCAATATCCTGGCGAGCGCGACGAGCTTCTCTACATCCCGCTCGGCGTCGGCGCCATCATCCCGCCTTGGAACTTTCCTTTCGCCATCATGGCTGGCATGACTTCTGCCGCAATCGTCGCCGGCAACACCGTCATCCTCAAGCCATCCAGCGACGCGCCCACCATCGCCGCGCGTTTTGTCGAGGTCCTCGAAGAAGCCGGCCTTCCCGATGGCGTGGTCAACTTCTGCCCCGGCTCCGGCGCGTCCTTCGGTAATGCCATCGTCGAGCACCCCAAGACCCGCTTCATCGCCTTCACCGGCTCCAGGGCCGTCGGCCTCGACATTCACGCGCGCGCCGCGCACACCCAGGCCGGCCAGATCTGGATCAAGCGCACCATCCTCGAAATGGGCGGCAAGGACTCGATCCTCGTCTGTGCCGATGCCGATTTCGATGCCGCCATCGAAGGCGTCGTCGCGTCGGCCTTCGGCTTCAGCGGCCAAAAGTGTTCTGCCTGCTCCCGCGCCATCGTTGAAGCTCCCATCTACGATGCCTTTGTCGAGCGCCTGCGGGAACGCGTCGGTTCGCTCACTGTCGGCGACCCCGCCGCCAATCACAGCCTGGGCCCGGTCATCAATCAGGCATCGCTCAACTCGATCCTCAACTATATCGAAATCGGCAAGAAGGAAGGCCGGCTGGTCGCAGGCGGCAACGCGCTTGACACCGCCGATCACGGCTTCTTCCTTGAACCGGCAATCTTCTCCGAAATCCCGCCCCACGCAGTAGTGGCCCAGGAAGAAATCTTCGGCCCCGTGTTAGCTCTCATCAAGGTCGCCGGCTTCGACGAGGGCCTGCGCGTGGCCAACAACACCGAGTACGGCCTAACCGGCTCTCTTTACACCAGCGACCCCGCAAAAAAAGCTGCCGCACGCAGTGCCTTCCATGTGGGCAATCTCTACTTCAACCGCAAGTGCACCGGCGCAATGGTGGGCGCGCATCCCTTCGGCGGCTTCAACATGAGCGGCACCGACTCTAAAGCCGGCGGCCCGGATTACCTGAACCTGTTTACTCAAGCCAAGAGCGTCGGGGAAAAGCTCTAAGGTTGTTTCAGCACGTTGGGATCAAGGCTACGTTAAAGGTATTCCGAAGGTGTTACCGGCCTCAGAGCGGCCAATAAGACCAACCAGGCGCGCCATTCACGCGAATTCAATTTGTAGAGTGGCAAGTTCATGCGGACGGAGTTCCAATTCGATCACTCCGTTCCGCAGAATTGCAGGCCCGATGTCTTCTTCCACGAGGTTGAGCCGGCGCACATTCGCGGTGCGACGGCTGGCAACCTGAATACGGGCTAGCGTGTTTGCTTGCCCGCCACATTCCCAAACGCGCAACACGACCCCGTCGCCGGATTCCGGACTCTTCACCACAGCGATCATCGCGTTCTGCGGTTCGATTTCAAAGCGAACGGGCGCCGAAAGCTGCCTTTGGGAACTGTCGCTTACCCAGTGAGCGATCAGCGGCGAGACGGTGTCCCAACCGAAATGCGCCGACTCGGAAAGTGGAAGAGTTGAATCGTGGCTCAGGAACGAATAGTCGAACTGTGTAACTCCACCCTGCCAGAGCGGGTAGTTGACATTCCAGATATTGCTCATCACATACGAGTAAATGTGCGCATTCGTTGGCACAAAGCTGTCGTGCCACTTCGGATCCCAGTGGTTGCTGTTGATCCCGCCAAAGCAAGCGATTGGTGCGTCGACCGAAGTCCAAGTCACGCCCCTCGTCCTGCCATCCGCGCGCACGTAATTTCGCACGCCATTGTAGCCACGCCACGTGCCTGGCATCGAGTCACGCGGCCAACCCATGGTCATGTATGCCAGCTCGAGACGGAAGCGTACTTCTGAGCCCACATCAAAAGGAAACCCAATATAGATTTGCTCCTTCTCCATAGCGGCGTGTTTCTCAACGCGGTTATTCATGTCGATGCGATTCAGGTCGCGGTAGAGAATCACGCGCCGATCGATAGTTGCCGGTGCCGGACCGTCGTCCAGCCGCGCCTTCATCATAATGGAGGAGAATACGGGGCCGGCCTCAACGAGGGGATCGCCAACCGCAGCCGGTACAAGCCGCTTTCCCGCTCCGTAGGCATACCCGGAGTTTGCGCCCGGGAAGCCAAAACCGATGTACGACTCGTTCACGTTGTCGTGAATATATTGGCCCATGCCATAAGCGCCCGGATCGACCAACTCCGATTTCCGCTCCAGGTCGATCACCGATCGAACCAACGCCGTCTCCGGCTCTACGGAAACCGAGTAATAACGGTTCTCGATGGTGTTGGACTTGGAATTCTCCGCCTGCTCCGGCGAGCCTTCGACCGTTTCGTAGACGCAAAAGCCGAATGCCGGAACATCAGAGGCAATGAACACCCACGAGGAGCCGTCCTGCTGCACGGGTATGACCGTGCCCGAGCGCCGTTCGCGCAGCGCCTTGAAGGTTGGAGTGGAAGCCGGCGCCTCAAAACGAACCGCCGAGGTGCGCGGCCAACTCATGGTATTCCAGACCACCAGGCCTGAGACCGCGACGCGCGGGCTCACCTGACTGAGCGCGCTGTCCATCACGCGATCGGCGATCTGTCCGGCATCGATCGCGTACTGGCGCTTAGCGTCCCACGATATTACATAGGGTTTCATCAACGGCGATCCGGGCCCCAGCGTCTCCCCAGGAGGAACGTCAACGCGGATCGACTTGTCGTTGGTTACCATGCGGGTAAAATAGGTGATCTTGCCGGGCCGGTTGTCAGTGTTGAAATCGAGGCCCCAGGTGTGGTCGGAATAGAGATGGAGATTGCGGTAGGCGTTGGCTATGTCCTCTCGCGCCTCGACACCGCCTAGCGCCGCCAATATCTCCGCAGCCATCAGCTTCGACTGGGTACGGCGATGCAACGCCGTTTCGCGCGCCAACGAAATCACCCCATCTCCCCATGCGTCCGCCACATCGCCACGCCAGATTGGAATGTCGGTAGCGTACTTCTCCTCCACCGCGGCAAAGAACTCCTGCGCGGTCGAAAGCTTTATGTCCGCCTCGGGGCACTCCTTCCGATAGCTGTCGATCAGCTCCAGCATCTTCGGATCGGGACTGGAGATATCTCCTTTCCCGCCATGGCGAAACATGATGTCGTAGGGATAGTCCGGGAGATTATCGAACTCTTGCAGCGTGGAATTGCCCTTGAATCCCGCCGCGCTCCAACGGGCATAAGTCCAAATCCCCGGCGTCCAGGCCGAAAGCACCCGGCTCCCGTCCGGCGAATCCCAATAAAAGATCCGCGGCGCCTTATTGATAATGCCCTTGACATCCGCCTTAGCCCCCGGCCCCGTGCAAAACCACTTCACCCCGCTACGCGCCAGAACCTGCGCCAAACCCATGCAGTAGCTTTCTCCGACATCGTCGATGATGGCCATGCGCACAGGAACATTGAAACGGCGGCGGATGCCGGCGGCGTAATAAGTTAACCTGGCCAGTTCCTCATGCCCGCACAGATCGGTATGGATAGGAAGATAGATGGCGCCGAACTCCATCTGACCACGACGGAAGCAATCGATCAGTTTTTGAAACTGATCTGCTGTGCGGTGCTGCTCGTAGTAATCGACGGGCCAACTACTTTCGAGCGTGAAGATGTACCTGCTTTCGGGCGCGTTGTCCCTGGTGGCGTCGCAGAGCCGCACTGCATCGTCCACAAAACCGGCGATTCTTTCCTTGATGACCGACGGCACGTCATGGAAACCAACATCGAGATGAGACAAATTAATCACGTAGACATGCCAGTGGCGATTGTCTTCGGCAGTGATCCTTAGCACCGATGAAAAAGGAACTAGCGCAAGCATTCCCAACAGTTCTCTTCGATTCATAATCACTACTCCTATTTCTTCGAATTGTGTTGACCGCGGTTTCCATTTTGCTTTCCGGACCGCTGACAATATACACGCGGTTGCCCCTGCCCGCCATCGTTTTTGCATTGGTTCCCAGGCCAATGACCCGGTAGCGTGCGACACGGCCTTTGCAGGGACCAAAAAGTCATGATTTTCCCCATTTCGAAGCGATTTCTCGGACACTTCCTCGTCAACCCACAACGTCCAGATTGGTCTTCGTCTGTGAAGTTTCAACAGGCTGTCCATTCGATCAGGATCATAGAAGCTGATGGTGAGCAAACCGCAGTTTCCGAGAGGAGATCGAACGGACTACCACCAGAATGGCCGACTCACCGTGCATAGTCGAGAGGAGATGGCGAAATTGGTTGTTGAGCAGAACGTCACGTTGAGGGCCTGCGCGAAGCCGCGGCCCGGCGCGGCCTCAAACGGAGCGGCGCTTCCCCAAATGCCGTAGCATGGATCATATCCGAATAGGGCGCGGAAATCTGCAGCCTGCGCCCACTCAATCGCACATGGAGACTCGATTAACCCGATGACAGCTTTGGACTTTACAGCGGTGGTCTGGATTCTTTCCTTCCTCGCGGGCTTCCTTGGCGCGCTCACCGGCCTGGGCGGCGGCGTCGTCGTCGTTCCCGCGCTCACTCTCGCGCTCGGCGTCAATATGAAGTACGCTATCGGCGCTTCGTTGGTCTCCGTCATCGCCACATCCTCTGGGGCTGCGGCCGCCTACGTTCGCGAGGGCTTCTCCAACATTCGCATCGGCATGTTCCTTGAAATTGCCACCACGGTTGGCGCCATTGTGGGCGCCATTCTTGCCGGCCACATCGGCACGCATGCCCTCGCCATCATCTTCGGTTTGGTTCTCATTCAATCCGCGTACCATTCCCTCAAAGGGATTCCGGGCGGCGACCGCACCATTGAATCCGACCCGCTCGCGCGCCGCCTGCGCCTCGCCGGCAGCTATCCCATCGACGGCAAGTCGCAGGACTACGGCGTCCGCAACGTCCCTGGCGGATTTGGACTCATGTTCGGCGCGGGTGCGCTCTCCGGCCTGCTCGGCATCGGCTCCGGTGCCGTAAAAGTCATAGCCATGGACCGCGCCATGCGAATTCCCTTCAAAGTCTCTACCACCACCAGCAACTTCATGATCGGTGTTACCGCCGCTGCCAGCGCCGGCATCTACCTCAGCCGCGGATTCATCGATCCGCGTGTCGCCATGCCGGTCATGCTCGGCGTCCTCGCCGGAGCGCTACTGGGCGCCAAGGTTCTCGTGCATGCTCCGGCGCGCGCGCTCAGGGTCATCTTCTCCGTCGTGATCCTCGCTCTCGCCGTCGAAATGATCGTGAACGGCATCACGGGAAAGGTATAGCCAGCATGGATGATCGCCGCCTGGAAACCATCATCGGCCGCCTTCTGCAAACCGGCGTTCTTGTGGCCGCTGCCACTGTGTTTGCAGGCGGCGTTCTCTACCTTGTTCAAAATCACTCCGGCCGCGTCGACTATCGCACCTTTGCTCCCGGCAGCCAGAATCTCCGCACCGTTCCCGGCATCGTTGGCTCGGCGGCTCACCTGCAAAGCGAAGGACTGATTCAGTTCGGCCTGTTGCTCCTGATTGCCACGCCGGTGGCGCGCGTCGCCATGGCGATCGTGGGCTTCGCGCTGGAGCGCGATCGCTTGTACACGGTCGTCAGCCTGATCGTTCTGCTGATTCTTGCCTTCAGCCTGATTCGCGCGACATGACGAACCAACGGCACTGCCGCGCGCGCAGTCACGCCCGGCAAACTTTCTTGCAGTTTTGCGTTGGATTCGGTTTGCCGATCGCGCGTCTTAGGCCACGGCGCCGGGAGCGGCCTGGTTCGCCGACTGGTTCTCCGCTTCCAGCTTGCTGCCCACCTCTGCGGCGGCCTTGGCCAGCACGCGATGATGGATGGTGAACAGCGCCAGCTCTAGGCGATCGCCCACGCCGGTCTTATCGTAAATCGACCGCAGATAGTTCTTAATCACCTGTTCGGTCGTCTTCAGCCGGATGGCGATCTCGCGGTTCTTGCAGCCCTGTACGATGAGCGCCACAATGCGCATCTCTTTGGGCGTCAGTCGGTCACGCACCCGCGCGCCAACCATATCTTCCTCGATCGCTTCCGTGGGCACAGCCTGCGTCGGGAGCCAGGTGTCTCCCGCTGCCACGCGGCGCACGCATTCGATCAGCGCCGGTCCAGTTACGCTGCGGAACACCACCCCCCGAAAGCCCTGCTGCATATAGGCGGCCGCATTGTCGTTGTTCTCCGCGATCACGATGCCGCGGCTGTTCGTGGTCTCTAGCAGCATGCCAAGACGCGTGAAGTCCGGTTGCAATGATGCCGCGAACAGGACAATGGAGCTGGGAAACGTGGTGATGGCATGGTACATGCGCTCAAGATCGGTGCATTGCGCGATGATACGCAAGTCCTCGTCCATGGCCAGAACCTTTGCGGTTCCGGCCCGGAAGATCGCCTGCGAATCGGACAGGATGATCTTGTTCATTGTGTGCTCTGTCAGCCCCCGCCCCTCTTAAGAGAAACTCAGCCTTTCGCCCCAACCTGCGCCAGGACCTGCGCATGAACCCGCAACTTCTGCCATTCGCCTCCGTTCGTCCCTATCGGCACAATGACGTGGGTCATGGCATTGTCTGCAATTGCTACATTTTGAGCCCCTGCCGGTTCAATCCGCAAGATCCCGGCCAAGTGTCCAAGTCGGTATACCCCTGGTTAACCTATGTCTGAGATTACAGCCAATAACACAAAATGGGGTAAAAATCCTTTGGACAGGGCCGCGGCGGCCGTTAACTAAATTGGGACCGCCTGAGGCACTACACTCTCCTTATGCCGAGACCCATTCTGCTGGCAGTGGACGACGACGTAAGCGTGCTGGAAGCCGTGGTCCAGGACTTGCGCCGCCAATATGGTGAAACCTACCGCGTCATGCGGGCCGCAAACGGCCAGGCTGCGCTCGACACGCTTGCCCAGCTCAAGTCGCGCGACGAGCCCGTAGCACTGCTCGTCAGCGACCAGCGCATGCCCGGCATGACGGGCGTGGAGATGCTGGAGCGGGCGCGCAATCTCTATCCCGACGCGCGCCGCATCCTTCTCACCGCCTATGCAGATACTGAGGCCGCCATCCGTGCTATCAACTCCGCTCGCATCCACTACTACCTGAACAAGCCCTGGGACCCGCCCGAAGAGAGGCTATACCCTGTCGTCACCGATCTCCTCGAGGATTGGAAGGCTGGTTATCAGCCGGCCTTCGAAGGCTTGCGCGTCATCGGCCACCGCTGGTCGCTTGATGATCATCGCGTGCGCAATTTCCTCTCGCGCAACCATGTCCCCTACCGCTGGCTCGACGTGTCCGTTGGCGCTGAAGCACTGAAGCTCCTCGAAGAGCATGAACTCGATCCTCAGAAGCTCCCCGTCGTTCTCTTCGCCGACGGCGCGTTCCTTGTGAATCCCAGCCTCGAGGATCTCGCCTCCCGCGTCGGTCTGCGCGTTCAGGCCGCACAGGATTTCTATGACATAGTCGTCGTCGGCGCGGGTCCGGCAGGACTTGCCGCTGCCGTCTACGGCGCCAGCGAAGGCCTGCGCACGGTCGTCATTGAGCCGGAAGCTCCCGGCGGCCAGGCCGGTTCTAGCTCCCGGATCGAAAACTATCTTGGCTTCCCTTCCGGCGTCACCGGCGCCGATCTCGGCCGTCGCGCCTTTGCCCAGGCCTCGCGCTTCGGCGCGGAGTTCGTCACCCAGCGCGCTACTGGAATGCGCATCGACGGCCAATACCGCTTCATCCAGCTTGCCGACGGCCGCGAAGTCTCCAGCCACTGCGTCCTCCTTGCCCCCGGTGTCCAGTACCGCAAGCTAGACATTCCCGGCGCGGATCGCCTCACCGGCCGCGGCATCTACTACGGAGCTGCGCTGGTCGAGGCTCTGGCCTGTAAGGGCGAAGAGGTCTATATCGTCGGCGGCGCCAACTCAGCCGGTCAGGCCGCCCTGCATTTCGCCAAATATGCCACAAAAGTAACCATGCTGGTACGCGGCGAAGGACTTTCCGCCACCATGTCGAAATACTTAATCGATGAGATCGCTCGTACATCGAATATTGTGGTGGAGGCGCGTACCCAGGTACTGGAGGCCGAGGGCGACGAACATCTCACCGCGCTCAAGCTGCGCGGCCCCTCGGGCGACTTCGAGGTACCCGCCTCTTCGCTGTTCGTTTTCATCGGCGCCGCGCCGGTCACCGCATGGCTGCCGTCGTGCATTCTGCGTGACGAGAAGGGATTTCTGATGGCCGGACCGGACCTGCGCAAAGACGGCAAGCTGCCTGAGGTTTGGCGCGAGAAGCGCGATCCATTTTTGCTCGAGAGCAGTGTTCCCGGCGTCTTTGTCGCCGGCGACGTACGCTGCGGCTCGGTCAAGCGTGTGGCCTCCGCGGTGGGCGAGGGCTCCATCGCGGTGCAGTTCATGCATCAATATTTGGCGGGGTTCTAAAAACAATGGGCTTGAGTGTGTTTCACCAATCGGGTTTTGAACGGGCACGAAAGTTTTTGAAGGGCACGACATTAGTCGTGCCGTAGATGGCACAAAGGAACGAGGGGCTTTAGCCCCTGATTCAACACAAACGTGACAAGCAAGATGAGCGAGAACGTACAACCCATCCGCGTCGAACCGATCCTTCTCAAGGACCTCGCTGAGGCCCTCCCTCGCACTCGCCCTTTCGCCGAAACGCCTTTTGGCGCCATCTCCGTCGATCGCGTCGAGCGCGTCACTGCTCCAGCCGGCGCAGTGTTCGTCGAACCCGGTGAGCCGTGGCTCTATTACTGGCTCGTGCTCGAAGGTGAGACGCGCGCCGAACGCCCCGAATCCGACGGAACCTGGACACTAGGCGGAATCGCCCGCCCCGGCGATGGATTCGGCGAGGTGCCGTTCCTCATGGGCCGGTCTACCTCCATGTTTCGCATCTCCGCAGCGCAGAATTCCGTGCTGGTCCGCTTCACCGAGCAGGATTTTTGGTCCCTGCTGGCCTGTTGCCCTGCAGTTCGAAAAGTCGTCCTGGCCGACGCGGCGCAGAGGTTCCAGGCTTTCCAGGTTGAGGCTCTGCATCGCGAAAAGCTCGTTTCCCTGGGCACACTCGCTGCCGGGCTCATGCACGAACTGCACAACCCCGGCTCAGCCGCCAAGCGCGCCGCCTCGCAACTGCGCGAAAATCTGCTCCGCCTGCAGCAGCTCAGCTTGCGCAATAGCGGCAAACCCAAGACGCCGGCCCAGCTTCAGTGCATGAGAGATCTTTTGGAGCACGCCCTGCGCGGTTGCAATCTGCCCGCCATGAGCAGCCTCGAGCAAGCCGACGCAGAAGAAGCCATGAGCCAGTGGCTCGCCGGCGCGAAAGTCGAGAATGCCTTCACCATCGGCCCCGTCCTCGTCTCCATGGGTATCGATCACGAGGAAATCGCCTGCGCCCAGGAGCACTTCGATCCCGAGTCATTTTCCGACGCACTCAACTGGTTCGGCGCTCTGGTCTCCAGCGTGTCCCTCGTCTGCGCCATCGAGGAAAGCATCTCCCGCATCTCCGACCTGGTCATGGCGGTCAAAAAATTTGCCTACGACGATCGCATGACCGACAAGGAACTCGACGTTCACGACAGTCTGCAGAGCACCCTTACCATCCTCGGGCACAAGCTGCGCCTCAAGCAGCTTCAAGTCGAAAAGCGATTCGCCGCCTCGCCCGCCACCATTCGCACCCGCGGCTCAGCGCTCAGCCAGGTCTGGACCAACCTCATTGACAACGCTGCCGACGCTTCACCCGAAGGCGCCAGGATCGAGATCGCCACGTGGTCCGAGCCCGGCTGGCTCGTCGTCTGCATCGGCGATCACGGCGCTGGTATCCCGCCTGAGGTTCTTCCCCACATCTTCGAGCCGTTCTTCACCACCAAGCCGCAAGGGTCGGGCACGGGCCTCGGTCTTGAGATCGTTCACCGCATCGTGACGCAGAAATTCGACGGAAAGATCGACGTCGAATCCCGGCCTGGCGATACCCGCTTCATCGTTCGCCTGCCGGTAAACACTGCCGCCGCTTAATCTCGGCTCCCGATATGTGAGTTGGAATCAGGCAAATCACGTGGTAGGGCCACTCGGCTCTCGCGGCCGCACATGCAATCCACGCGACCTCGGCGCCAAGGGCGACTGAACCGCCAAGTACACCGCGGCGATCCAGAAAGCCATTGACGCCTGCGTGGCTAGGGTGGCGGCACAGTCGGCCTGCCCGAAGCGCCGGTTACCCACATCGTTCTGCAGAATGTCAATTTCAGCGGTGAAAAGGGATTGTCCATCGGTTATGCAACCCTAACCGGCAGAATGCGAAGGTCGAGGCCGCGCAAGGCGACGCGATCATCAAGATGGCCGGCGCAACGTCACGCTGCACTGATTTCCAAAGGTCGGCTTGGCCTCTTTCGTTCAAGCCCCAATAGACCCCCGGCAACCGGTCGGTGTGGGCGCACTTCACGCTGCCGGTGGACTCAGATCCGCCGGCAGCGCCGCCCCTCGTGGCCCGAAGTTACAACAACGTGATCGAAGAGATCTTGATCGTATCGCCCTGCACGTCTCCGGTCACGTTCACACGTAGGTGATCTTTCTTGCTTGAAGCTTTTAGCTCAGCCACGATCTTCTCGTTCCCCTCGGCATCGAACTTCAGAAACTTCTTGTCCTTCGTTACAATGCCGAAGCCGCTTGCTGCGCATTTCAGTGCGCAGTCGCGCGTATGCGAGTCTGGATCCGCTGCCACTTTTCTTGAGCAGTTCACATCCACCACCGGCACATTGTTGTAGGTTGCGGCACGTGCGAACGCGGGCGTCGCAAGCAGCCCTGCCAGCACAACCAAGAATGGAAATCTTCTCATCTTTGCCCTCCAGTTGAGTTTCATTTGAGTTGTTTACCTCGCACTGGCGGCCTTCAGGTTTGCTGTACTCGTGGATCCCCGGCCCTTTGCCGCCTCCTCGCGAACCGCGGTCAGTTGCGACAGCACAAAAGCCCCCAATGCAATCTCCACATCTCGCATGGCGAGGTCGTAGAACATGCCGGTGGTCACCAGGTTCACCGCAATCCCCAGCAGCCAGAGCATCACGATATAGCTCCCGATTCTCGTCCAGCGGCTCAGCACGATCAGCCCGGCGATGATTTCCACCACCCCAACCACATGCATAAAGTTCGGCGTGCTCACCGGTATAACCTTGGTTGCCAATGGACTCAGATACATGCCCCAGTCGGTCAGCTTGTTGAAGTACTTGTCGATGCCCGTAATCACCGGCCCGACTCCCAGGCCGATTCTCAAGACCCACCATGCGCAGTTAAGGCGATCGAATTTCCGCATCTTTGCCCTCTACTCAAAAGAGCAACCAGCCGGCGATCGGTTACAATCATCGCCGAACTCGCTTTCCAGGAGCCCGGTTCGCGATCGAATCCGATCATCTGGTTCGGCGTGTAACCATTTCCGCGGAGCCAACTCTATATAGACAGAGCCATGCAGATGATCGACACACTGAACGCGGCCGTTTCTGAGCGCTGGTCCGACTTGGAACTCGTCGAGCGAGTGAGAGCCGGAGACACCGGCTTGTACGAGATCATCATGCGCCGTTACAACCAGCGGCTTTATCGCGTTGCGCGCGCAATCCTGCGCGACGATGACGAAGCCGAAGACGTGATGCAGGACGCCTATGTGCGAGCCTTTCAACACCTTTACCAGTTTGCCGGCCTCGCGCCCTTCTCTGTCTGGCTCACGCGTATTGCCGTCAACGAGGCGCTACAGCGCCTCCGGCTGCGTCGGCGTAGTCAGCAACTGGACGACATCGAGCAGAATGAGGAAGGTCTTATGAGCGCCGTCGAGTCGTCTCCTGATCCAGAACAGAAAGCATCCATCACGGAACTCGGCCAACTCCTGGAAGAGGCCGTGCTCGGTCTGCCTGACCACTACCGCTCCGTAGTGATGCTGCGCGACATTGAAGAGATGTCCACCGCGGACACTGCGGCAGCGCTTGAACTCACCCAACAGAATGTCAAGGTTCGTCTGCATCGCGGGCATGCGATGATGCGCGGCTGGCTATTCGCGCGCGCCGGAGAAACCGGCAGGAACGCGTTTCCATTTCTCGCCGTTCGCTGCGATCGCGTCGTCTCGGGGGTCTTCGTGCGACTCGGGGAACTTGGCCTAAGCGTTCAATAGATACCTCGATGGCTTCTGCCTGCCGCCCCCGATCTCGGTATCACGTTGTAACCGCCGTACCGGCGATCGCGCATCAGGGATTACTGATTCACCCCACTCGCCAAAAATCCCCCGTCCACCACCAGAATCTGCCCCGTGACGAACGACGCGCTGTCTGAAGCCAGATAAACCACCGCGCCCACCAGCTCCTCCGTCTTGCCGAACCGTCCCATCGGGGTTCGCATCAGAAACTCCTGCCCGCGCGGCGTGCCGTCGAGCAGTTGCGCGTTCAAATTCGTGCGGAAGACGCCCGGCGCCACCGCGTTCACCGTCACGCCCTTCTTCGACCACTCCACCGCCAGTGATCGCGTCAGCGACGCCACGCCGGCCTTGCTCGCCGCGTATGCCGCCACCTCGTTCAGCGCAACAAAGCTGCTCAGCGACGCAATGTTGATGATGCGCCCGGACCCTCGTTCCAGCATGTGGCGGCCAAACACCTGGCAGGCGCGCAGCGTGCCCGTAAGATTCGTGTCCAGAATGTTCTCCCACTCCGCTTCCGGCAAGTCGAGCGTCGGCGTCCGCTTGGTCGTGCCCGCGCAGTTCACCAGAATGTCGGCCTTGCCGAAGCGCTCCAGCGCGGCGGCAAGAACCTTTTCCAGCGATTCCCGGTCGCACACATTCGACGCCATGCGCAGCGTTTGCCGTCCGCGTGCTTCGATCTCGCTGGCGGTTTCGTCCACCTGTTGCTCGCGCCGTGCGGTCGCAATCACGTCGGCGCCCGCATCGGCTAAGCCAAGGCTCAGGGCACGGCCGATCCCGGAGGCGCCTCCTGTCACAACCGCGACTTTGCCTTCAAGGCTGAACAGTTGATCTTTCATTCGATCTCCATGGGGGAGCCTGCGGGGAATTGCGCGGCCCACAGCGGCTCTCCAGCTACTATAAGGCGAAGCCCCACCAGCGAATCAGCTTTTCCCATTAACAAAACGCCACCTTGAACTGCACCGGACAACTCACTGGAGCTGGAGAAACGCGGTAAAAATGCCGGCGGGATGTGCTGGGTATAGAGATTCTTCGTCACCTTCTTGGCGATAACGGCTTCATTGGGTTCCAGCATGTCCAGATTAGCGCCGCGGCACTCTGAAACCGGCTCTTGTGCGCCCACAATCCCAACCCCGGATTGGCCACAAAGAAGATCTTCTCGCCGCTCACGTTGTTGATTCCGTGCCGCAGTTTCTTCGGATCGTAGCGCACGGTCATCGTCTTCAAATCGCCGTATTCGAATCCCACGCTTTCCACTTCTTTCCGGCTCAGTTCACCCGGGCACCATCGGATCGTGAATCGTCCCTCCGACGAAGCATGAATCAGGTGCGCCGCCGCGCTCAGGTCCGCGGCCAGGTCGGTGCTCTCGTTCACTGCTTTCAGCGTCGCCGGCGTTCCGCGATACCCATACTTGCGAATCAGCGCGTCAATCCTCTTGTCCTCGCCGAACTCCTTCACGCCCGGCGCCAGAATGATCAGCTCGGCTCCGTCGGCCAGCGCCATGCGTGTGCGATACACCGCTTTGTTGCCGATCCACATGCTGTGGAACTCCTTCGGGTCGAGATACACGACCGCCTTCTCGATCGGCTCATCCAGCATCTCGAAGTTCACCTTCAGGCTCAGCTCCGCGGCCTTCAAGAAGCACTCTAGATCGTCGCCGATGAACAAGCCGCGCACCGCCAGCCCGCCATTCTTCCCCCGTCCCACCACGGTTTGCACATACACGATCGGCAAATGCCGCAGGAATTTCTCGCACGCCCGGTTCAACACGTTACGCACCGGGTTCTCGGCCCGGCCCATGATCCGCTCCATCCCGTACACCGCGCCCAGATAGTGGCTGCGATTGATGCCCTCGCGTCCGCCCGTCCCGATCAGGATGTTTTTGGAGTGGTTGGCCATGCCGATCACTTCATGCGGCACCACCTGCCCGATTGAGAGAATCAGATCGAATCCGCCCTGCGAGATCAACTTGTTCACCTGCGCCGGCCATGTGTAATTCAGCTTGCCTTCCGACTGTTCGCGGATAAACTCCGCGGGAAGCTCGCCCAGCGTCTCCACATCCGTGCGCCAGTTATGTACGCGGAATAACTCTTGCGGCATATCTCCGAACATGTGCGCAATCTGGCCGGGCCGCATCGGCGTGTGTGTCCCGATCGCCGGCAGCACGGCCTGCAGCCGGTCGCCGTAGTGCTCCCATGTGTAACGCGTCAGGTCGCCGGCCCGCGAGTGCTCGCGGCTCTGGTCTGGAGGCACAGCCAGCACCCTCGACCGATTGCCAAGCTTGGCCAGGACTCCCACCAGCAGCTCTTTCAGCTGCGGCCCTGAAAGATCGGTCTCCGTACTTCCAACGGAACAATAGAGGCTCATCGTGCCAACTCCGCTTTCGCCGCTTCAACGTAAGATTGCGCAGGGTGCTTTAAAGCCGGTACGCCTTCTTGACCAGGCCGTACGTCAAATCGTGCGCCACTTCGTGCGCTTCGTCTTCGTCCAGCCGGTGCTCGGCCACCAACCTGCCCAGAAACGCGCAATCCACACGCCGCGCTACGTCGTGCCGCGCCGGAATCGAAAGAAACGCCCGCGTGTCGTCGTTGAATCCCACCGTGTTGTAGAAACCCGCCGTCTCCGTCGCTTGCTCGCGAAAACGCATCATCCCCTCGGGACTGTCATGGAACCACCATGGCGGGCCAAGACGCAAACACGGATAATGCCCGGCCATCGGCGCCAGTTCGCGGCTGATCGTTGACTCATCCAGCATGAAGAGAATGATGGTGAGCTTGGGCTCGTTGCCAAAACGGTTCAACAGCGGCCTGAGCGCGTGCACGAAGTCGGTAGGGCCGGGAATGTCGGCGCCCTTGTCGCGCCCATAGCGCTCATAAACGTCCCGATTGTGGTTGCGCACCGAGCCGGGATGGATCTGCATCACAAGCCCATCCTCCATGCTCATCCGCGCCATCTCCGTTAGCATCTGCGCGCGAAACAACTCCTGCTCGCCCGCGTTGGCGTTGCCCGCGATCACCTTGCTGAATAGCGTCGCCGCCTCACCCTGCGATAGATCCGCGGTTTGCGCAGTCGGATGCCCGTGGTCCGTCGATGTGCATCCCAGCGCCTTAAACCGCGCCCGCGCCTTCATCAACGCGTTCAGGTAGCCTTTCCAGGTCGAGCTGTCTTCTCCGTTTTGTTCGCCCAGCTTTGCCACCATCCCGGCAAATCCCTTCGATTCCGGATCCACCACCGGATCGGGCCGGAACGAGGGAACAATCCGCGCCTTCCAGCCCGAGGCTCGAATCGCCTGGTGATCCTTCAACTCATCCAGCGGCGATTCCGTTGTCGACAGAACCTCAATGTTGAATTGCTCGTAAAGCGCTCGCGGCAGAAACGCCGCAGTCTGCAATTTCTCCTGGATGATGTCGAAATAACGGTCGGCAGTCCTCTCGCTCAGCCGCTCCTCGAACCCAAACAGCTCATGAAAGGCGTAATCCAGCCACATGCGCGTGGGCGTTCCGCGGAACAGAGAATAGTGCTTGGCAAAAATGCGCCACACCCTGCGCGGATCCTTGATTACTGGCTGCCCGATTTCCAATTCATCCAGCGAAACGCCCTGGCTGTAAAGCATGCGGAAGACGTAGTGGTCGGGTTGCACAAAAAGCGTCGCCGGATCTGGAAACGGCTCGTTTGCGGCAAACCACGCGGCCTGCGTGTGTCCATGCGGGCTGATGATGGGAAGATTGCGTACCCTCAAGTAAAGTGATCGCGCGACTTTGCGGGCGCTTTCCTCGGCCGGAAACAACCGGTCCTCATGGAGCAGCATGGCCATCATTCTATCCGTCTCGCCAGCCGCATCGACAGATTCCGGGTGGTTATTGAGGTCAGACCAGAAATATACGCGCACTCATCGCGCGCAGCCGCCAATTCTGCCCTTCTGCGCCTCTTCCAGGATTCTCCAGCCAATCTCGGCCTTTGCGACTACCTTGGCTAGACGCTATACGTTGTCGACGAAACCCGCCCGCCGTGTCCCGTCCAATTTGTGTGGAAAAACTGGCCCCTCGGCTGGTCAACGCGCTCATAGGTGTGCGCGCCGAAGAAGTCGCGCTGCGCCTGCAGCAGGTTGGCCGGCAACCGCCCCGCGCGATAGCCGTCGAAAAACGCCAGAGCGGTCGCAAACGCCGGCGTCGGCACGCCCAGTTTGATCGCATGCGTCACCGCCTTGCGCCACGAGCTCTGGTATTTGTTCACCGCGCGCGAGAAGAATTTGTCCAGCAGCAGATTGTCCAGCTTCGCATTCTTCTTGAACGCGGCCTTGATATTTCCCAGAAATTTGCTGCGAATAATGCATCCACCACGCCACATCAGCGCAATGCCGCCCATGTTCAGGTTCCAGCCGTACTCTTTGCCCGCCGCCCGCAGCAGCATATACCCCTGCGCGTAGCTGACGATCTTCGAGCAGTAGAGCGCGCGCCGCACGTCCTCGATAAACTTCGCGCGGTCTCCGACCTTGGCCTGCGTCTTCGGCCCGCGCAAAATCTTCTCAGCCTCCACGCGCTCCTCTTTCAGCGCCGACAGGCACCGCGAGAACACGCTCTCTCCGATCAGCGTCACCGGCTGTCCCATATCCAGCGAGCTGATCACCGTCCACTTGCCCGTGCCCTTCTGTCCTGCCGTGTCCAGAATCTTGTCCACCAGCGGCGCGCCGTCCTCATCCTTCTTGGCGAAAATCTGGCTCGAAATCTCGATCAGATAGCTGTCCAGCTCGCCTTTGTTCCACTCGGCAAACACGTCGTGCAGCTCGTCGGCCGTCAGTCCCAGCCCGTGCTTCAGCAGATCGTAGGCCTCGCAGATCAACTGCATGTCGCCATATTCGATCCCGTTGTGCACCATCTTCACAAAATGTCCCGCGCCCTCTTCGCCCACCCAGTCGCAGCACGGCGTTCCATCCTCCACCTTCGCGGCAATCGCCTGGAAGATCGGCTTCACATGCGGCCACGCGGCCGGATTTCCGCCCGGCATGATTGACGGCCCGTGGCGTGCGCCCTCTTCGCCGCCGGAGACGCCGGTGCCGATAAACAGAATCCCCTTATCCGCCAGCGCCTTTGTCCGCCGCGTCGAATCCGTAAACAGCGAGTTACCGCCATCGATGATGATGTCGCCCGCATCAAGATGCGGAGCCACATGATCGATCATCTGGTCCACGATGTCTCCCGCTTTCACCATCAGCATCACTCGCCGCGGCCTTTTCAGAAGGCTCGTCAGTTCCTCAATCGAGTGCGCGCCCACCACCTGCGTCCCCTTGGCCTCGTTTGCCAGAAAATCGTCCACCTTCGAAACGGTCCTGTTGAACACGGCCACTTTGAAGCCGTGGTCGTTCATGTTGAGGACAAGATTTTGTCCCATGACTGCAAGGCCGATCAGGCCGATATCACACGATGCATCGGGCATTTTCTTCTCCAAACTTGAAATTTTATCATTGCGCTCCAGAAGGTTTTTCTCGCTATACCCGCGTGGTCTGACACCGGAAAGCTCCAGCTATTCTCTCCAAGCGCCGCAAAACAATTTAGAGAGCCTCGTGAATATGCTCGCGGTGCCAGCCCCTCACTCCACGCTCAGGTCGCCGTCCGCGTCCACCACCAGATTATCTCCCGCAATTTGAATCGATTGGATCTTCAGCCGGTTCAGGGTCACCTTGTACCCCGACGACGCGACCCAATCAGCGCCTTGCGCACCAAATCCGCCGCATCGATCTTCATGCTCTTCGGCACCTGTCCGCGCAAAAACGGCGCCAGCACAAAGTTGATCTCCTTCCGATCCGAAATCTTGTCCAGCCGCGCGTCGCGAAACCCAATCGTCTCCCCCTCCGCGTTCGGCTCCAGCGACACCTCCGCCGGCAGCGTCAGCGTCACGCCCAGGCACGCGCCGCCCACTCCCAGCCGCGCCCGCGTCTTCACCCGTACCACGATCCGGTCCTGCTCAAAACTCAGGTGCGGATCCTCGGTCGAGATGAAGCAGTCGCTCTTGGGATTGCCCTTCAGGTAGTACCGGCCGTCCGGCCCGCTGAAAAGCTCCTGCTTCAGGGTCCGCTCCAGGGCATCCCGGCTTACCGTCAACTCCACGCCACGGCACATAGAAAGTCCTCCAAAAAGCACCAAACCCGCTGCAATTGCCCGCCAGAGTGTTGTCATAACTGTATCCTGCCACCCCCTCCCATGCCGCTGCCAGCGCCGCCCGTCCCAACTTGCGCCACGCTTCCTGTGGGAATTCTTTCCATATCCAACAATACGCTCAAAATAAACAAGTTACCGTGCAAGTCCACCTCGCAAATATCGCCCTTCCAGGGGCCCATAAGTGGCGCTTTGCTATTGATTTTTGAACAAAATATCCTTAAAATAGAACAAAAGCGCCTCGGGTTACTTCGCACCCCCAGCCCAGACCGAGGATCTTACGAGAAAAATCCTCCTTTCTAAGGACAGACAATCAATGGCAAAGCGTCGTGGAAATCCGAACTGGGGCAAGCCGGAGCCCATTGGCCCGGTTGTGCCTACGGTTACCTCTTTCGAGCAGATCACCAAGGAGTTCAAGCTGCCCCCTGACCAGTACATCCGCTCCACCCGCCTTCGCGAGTGGGCGCGCCGCAATAAGAATTCCAAATATATTCCTGAGGCGCTTCTTGAGGCCTGGGGCTTTGAGATTGAATCGACGTTGTAGCATTTCCGCCAGCTAGCACAAGAACGCCGCCTTCGGGCGGCGTTTTTGTTTGCCTCGTCATTCAACCTCGCCCCCGCCGGCACATCGAATCACCGGCCCCACGCTAAAATAAAGACGCATCATGCCCCAGCCTCCTCACACCCTCGACCCTCCCTTCACCGGCGTTCCCGGCGCCCTAGCCGACATCCGCGCCGGCCGCATGGTCGTTGTGGTCGACGACGAGGACCGTGAGAACGAGGGCGATCTTACCCTGGCCGCCGAGCACGTCACTCCCGAGGCCATCAACTTCATGGCCCGCTATGGCCGCGGCCTTATCTGCCTCGCGCTCACCGAGGAGCGCGCCGACTACCTGCGCCTCTTCCCCATGACGCAGCAAAACTCCTCCCGCTTCGGCACCGCATTCACTGAATCCATCGAGGCCCGCGAAGGCGTCACCACCGGTATCTCCGCCGCCGACCGCGCTCGCACCATCCGCACCGCCATCGGTCCCGGCACTACCTTCTCTGATCTCGCCCGTCCCGGCCACGTCTTCCCGCTGCGCGCCCGCCGCGGGGGCGTCCTCGTCCGCGCCGGGCAAACTGAAGCCTCCGTCGACCTCGCGCGCCTCGCCGGTCTCACCCCCGCCGGCGTCATCTGCGAAATCATGCGCGACGACGGCGAGATGGCCCGCATCCCCGATCTCATCCCCTTCTGCCGCGAGCACGGCCTCAAAATCCTCACCGTTGCCGAACTCATCCGCTACCGCCTGCGTAACGAACGCTACATCGTCCGCGCCGGCGAAAGCCGCATCCAAACCCGCTACGGCGAATTCCGCATGATCGCCTACGAAAGCGAAGTCAACGGCGGCGAAAGCCACATCGCCCTCATCCGCGGCGACCTCTGCCCCGACTGCCCCGCCGTCCACGCCGGACCCGCTCCCGAAATCCCGAGAGAAGAAGACTTACCTAAACACGGGGTGCCCCCGGTCCCTCGCATTTGGGGACCGGGGAACGCACAACCGTCCAGCGAACCCGAGCGAACGAGTCCCCGCCCTGCCTGCACGCATCCCGTCCTCGTTCGCGTCCACACCCGCTGCACGCCCGGCGACGTCTTCGCCGCCGACTGCCATTGCCGCGAAATTCTCGACCAGTCCATGCGGATGATCGCCGAAGAAGGCTGCGGCGTCATCCTTTATCTGCACAACACTTCGCGTGGATTCTCCATCGACCACACGCCGGCCGCTCCCTTCGATCCCGAAGGTTCCACCACCCCCGCCGCCAGCCCGCTCGGCGCCGGCCGCCTCGTCCTCCATCAGGAGCTGCGCGCCCGCGAAGGCTCCCAGGCCCGCTCCGGACGCATCCTCCGCGCCATCGGCCTTGGCGGCCAAATCCTCTCCGACCTCGGCATCCAGCGCATCCGCCTGCTCTCCAACACCCCCATGCACATCCCCGCCCTCGAGGGCTTCGGCCTCGAAATCGTCGAGCAGGTTCCCATCCCCGTCGAAGAGTGCTCCCGCGTCGGATAGGGCCCCCGCGGCATTTCAATTCCCCTGATTTTCCATCAAGTTTTGTTCATTCTGGTGAAAAGTGGTCAATATTGACCACATAGCCCCTCTCAAAACCTGTAAGATGAGCAAAACGTGTCAGGAAAACTAATTCTCCGGGAAGAATCCTGCCTTGCCGGCAATGTTGGCAAGGATCTTTTTGGTCAATTCACCCAATTCCATTGACGCACGCTCGATCGCAGTGCAATATTGCCGGTTTGTAACTTCAGTTCGGCATCGTTTTCATAAAGATGCCGCTTCCCATCATCGCCCCCGCATTACGGCAACCCCGCAATCGCTGTGAGGCCAACCGCACCTGTACGGCGAAAGGTTGGTCCGCGTGCGCGTTCATCTGGTCAATCCCAGCGACAATTCCTTTGGTACCGCGGTCATCACGCCGCGTTGGCTATTCGTGCTTGCAGCCGCCACGCCGCTGTCCGTCGGAGATCCCGTTCTCATCGATGAATCGCTCGAACAAATTGTGCCCGAGTCGATTCAGCCCGGCGACATCGTTGGCATCAGCGTCCACACCGGCAATGCCCTGCGCGGATACGCGGTCGGCCGCATGGCTCGCAGCCGCGGCGCCTGGGTGGTCTATGGCGGAATTCACGCCACGCTGTTTCCTGAAGAGGCTCTCGAACGCGGCGAAGCCCACGCCGTCGTCAAAGGCGACGGCGATCTTGCCTGGAGCAAGGTTGTCACCGATTGTCTCGCCGGCAAGCCCGAAAAAATCTACGAAGGCGGCCGCATCGAAGGCGGCGAATTCCTCTCCGCGCGCTGGGACCTGATGGACCCGCGCAAATATATGTGGGCCTCGGTGCAAACCATTCGCGGCTGCCCCAAGCACTGCTCCTTTTGCAGCGTTTGGCGGACCGACGGTCAGAAGCCCCGGCAGAGAAAGTTCCAAAACGTCGTCGACGAAATCATTACCCTGCGCCGGCTCGGGATTCCGCTTCATCGCCCTGGCCGACGACAACTTCTATCCCGTCACCTTCACCGATCTGCGTCTTGCCCGCGAGCAAGGCAACACAGCCAAGCTCGAAGAGCTCACCGCCATTCGCAACGAGCGCCTTCTGTTGATGGAAGAACTGGCCAAGCTGCCCAAAGACATGGTGTTCTTTACCCAAATGACCATGGAGGCGGGCGAAGACGGCAGCTATCTCGACGCCATGCGCAAGGCCAACATCAAGGGCGCCCTCGTTGGCGTTGAAGCGGTCACTCCGGAAGGACTCAAGGCCGTCTATAAGGACTGGAACTACTCCGGCGAGGCCCTTGCCAAACAACTCCAGACCTTCAAGCAGCACGGCGTTCACGTCCTCGGCTCATTCATCTTCGGCCTGCCCACCGACCGGCCCGCCACCTTCACCGCCACGGTCGAAATGGCGATCAAGGCCGGCGTCACCTTTGCCCAATTCGTCATGATGACTCCGTTTCCCGGCACCGTCGATTTCGGCCGCTGGGAAAAAGAACAGGCCGTCGATCCCATGATGGTGGGCGGCGTGCCCATCACGCGCTACTGGATGATTCCCACCGAAGTTCGCCCCAAGATGTTCACGCCTCATCCCACCATGAGCTCCGACGAGATTCGCGAGCGCACGCAAAAAGTGTGGGACAGGTTCTACGCCTGGGGAGCAATCTGGGAACGGTCCGCGTGCACTCCGACTCTGCGCGCCCGCCTCGGATTCATCTTCCTCTCCAAGCTCTACCGGCAGATGTATGCCGGCACGGGCATCTCCACTGACAGCGCACGGCGGAAGAAGTCGAAGCGATGGGCGCGGTGGACAGCCCGGCAGTGCAAGAAGCTGTTCCAGGCGCGGCCCATGCCGGAGCTCGAAGGGCCCAAATGGGAGATTGGCTTGCCCGGATTGGTTCAACCTGCATTCGAAGGCGGCGAGCGCGAGATCAACGGCCCGTTCGTCGTGGTCTCAAAGCGCTAACCGGCTTAGCGAAGCCATAGTTACCGTACCCGGAATCTGCAGCGCTCAAGTCGACGCGACCCCAGGGAGCGGCGACCCTGCACTGAAGTCACCAGGGCGCACCAACTCTGGTTCGCTCCTGAACACTGCCGCCGGTCAGTCTGCGCCACCGGAATGCGGCTTATCCCAATTAATCTGGTAAGCCCCGTAATCGATATTCAGCACGGCAGTGCCTCCAATTCGAATCTTGCTTTCGCTCACGCTCCGTTGCGGCAGCCAGAAGTTTCCCGTCTTCGCGCTTGTATAGCGAATCAGCGTCCGCGAAACCCAGAACGAGGGATTCTTCGCTGGCGACGCCTCGATCTTTGCAACCGCGAAGTCCGTCGCATCCACCCAGACCTTGCCTCGATACAGAAACTTGCTTTCTTTCAGCGGCTCAACACTCAGAATGTAGGCCGGACGCCCATCCAGGCTCTCACTCCCCTGCAACTCGAACCGGTAATTTGTCTGCGTCAATGCAGTCGCCCCAACGTCCTCTGAGGCCTCTTTTTCGCTGCCCATCGCCCTCTTCAGAACTTTCTCACTAAGAATCTTCGAGCCACTCTGAGACATAATGCGAAATCTCTTTCCTGAAGTGGCATCAAAGTCGACCTCCACCTCCATCCGGGCCTCGAGGTTTGCAAGTCCTCGGTACTCGACATGGTATTGCCGCACCGCCCGGTAGTGCTTCAATCCCTCCCGCTGAATTTGATCGTGATGTTCCATCAACGCCAGAATCTGCGCTAAGGGTAAGTTCAGCGGGGCCGGTGTATTCGCGCGGGCTGGCCAAAGCGCTGCTCCAACAAAGATCAACACCACGCAGCCGGAAACGCTTCTGCCTCGATGGGAGGACGAAGACATAAGGCATTTTATCGTTGCGCCATGCACGGCAAGCAAATGCCGAGATGGCGGCATCACTGCAACTTACCGCCGCCAGCTCAGCACGATGAGCTAGCAGCTAGAAGCTGGCGGCTAGTAGCTGCCTTATCTCGTATACCCAAACGTGCCGCACAGCGTCGACGACTTTTGCACCGCGTCGAACGTGAACACCGGAATGCCTTCGCCCGAGAAGAACGCCACTTCCATCTTCTTCCCCGTCACATAAGTCGCCATCCACTGCGCGTCTTCCTCGCCGCACAAGGTGTTCTTGTGCTCGAAGCGCTGGGCCGCCGGCACACGCAGCCGGTAAAGCGTCCCGCTGATCCCAGCGTTCACGTCCGCATCGAACACCGAACTCACCTCGACCGGCTTGAGCCTGCGGATGATCGCCAGCGGAAAGATCCAGTAGTCAATCGTCACCTTGCCGTCCGCGATCACCATGCCTCCCGTGATCGCCCTCGCATTAGTGCTCATCGCGATCCACGCGCCGCGATCTTCCTGCGCCCTGGCGCTCGCTGCGCCCGCCAGCATTGCCGCAAGCAGCACCGCAGCGCTCATCACCGCTCGTATCCTCATCCACGTCCCGATCTCTGATTTATGTTCTGTGATCTCTCGCTCCTCTGCGCTTAAGTCCCCGCCTTCTACTCCCTGATCCCCGTTCTCTTATCCCTGCTTTTTTCACCAGCCCAATATGTAGGCAAACACCAGCGGCGCCACAATGCTTGCATCGCTTTCAATAATGAACTTCGGCGTCTTCTCGCCCAGCTTTCCCCACGTAATCTTCTCGTTAGGCACCGCGCCCGAGTACGATCCGTAGCTCGTCGTCGAGTCAGAAATCTGGCAGAAGTACGCCCACAGCGGCACGTGCTCGCGCTGCAAATCCTGGTGCAGCATCGGCACCACGCAAATCGGAAAATCTCCCGCGATGCCGCCGCCAATCTGGAAGAATCCCAAAGGCGTCTTTTTGGTTGTCTCCGTGTACCACTCGGCCAGCTCCATCATGTACTCAATGCCCGTCCGCACCGTGTGCACCTTTTTTACGTCGCCCGTGATGCAATGCCCCGCATACATGTTTCCCAGTGTCGCGTCCTCCCAGCCCGGCACAAACATCGGCAGATTCTTCTTCGCCGCCGCCAGCAGCCAGCTGTCTTTGGCGTCGATCTGGTAGCTCTTCTCCAGATCGCCCGAAAGCAAAATCTTGTACATAAACTGATGCGGAAACCAGCGCTCGCCGGCCTTGTCTGCTCGCACCCACTCCTTCAGCACCTCGTCCTCAATCCGCCGCATCGCCTCCATCTCGGGAATGCACGTATCCGTCACGCGATTCATGTGACGCGCCAGCAGCGCAGTCTCGTCGGCCGGAGTCAGGTCGCGGTAGCCGGGCACGCGCTCGTAATAGTTGTGCGCCACCAGGTTGAACACGTCTTCTTCGAGATTCGCCCCCGTGCAGCAGATCCCGTGAATCTTGTCCTGCCGGATCATCTCCGCCAGCGAGAGCCCCAGCTCCGCCGTGCTCATCGCTCCGGCGATGGTCACAAACATCTTGCCGCCCTCGGCCAGCAGCTTGTTATAGGCCTCGGCCGCATCCACCAGTGCCGCGGCATTGAAATGACGGTAATGATGCTTGATAAATTCCGTTATCTGTCCCATAACTTTTTGCTCCAAATTCCAAACCTAACACAATGAAATCAGGGCCCTGTGAATCGCCCGTTCCGGCAACAGAACCACCCGCGCGAAGGCCGCTCCCTCCTCAACTCGATTGTCGCATCAAGGCCGGAAAAACCACGACCGCGCTCCTGTTGAGATTTGGTTGGTAGGTATAGCTAGGAGCTCGAAGCTGCCTTTTCCAGCAGCTCGTTCACCTTCGCCATGACCGCGAACGCATCGGCCACGTAAACCACATCCGCCTTGCCGCGGGTCCAGCCGCAATTGGGATCGAGAGACACCGCGCGCCGCTCGCCGATGAACCGCCAGCCCACGACGTGCGGCTCTTCGCCGTGGCAGCAGGTGGCCAGGCCTTTGGGATGCCGTGGCGTGGAGCCCGTCTGCCCCACCTGGTTGAGATGCGTCAAAAAAAGCAGCACGGGCTGCCCTTCGCCGCCCTGGTCAACGAGAGATTTCGAGCTGCCCAGCGACGCGCCCGATGCCGCGAGAAACTTCAAAATGATTTCGCCCGCTTCTTCCACGTGCACATTTCCATCGGGCTGCTTCTTTGTCCAGCCCGCTCCGGCGACAAAGAGCAATTTCGCGTCGGGACGTATCGTCTGCTGATCGAACTTCGGAACGCGAAATCCCGTCACCTGCGTCCGCAGCTCCGGCAACTCGACGGCGATGGCAATTTCGTCCGGCTGAGCGTGCGGCCCCTTACCGGCGAAGGGCGCGTGCGTCCCGGCATCCAGAAGCAGAAACCACGGCCGCTTTTCCCTGCTTACGACCGCCTCGATCCGCTGGCGGTAGAACCACCGCGTCGCCTCAACAGCATCCGCGCCGCCCAGCGCCGTAATGTGCGTGGCGAGCGCAGCGATATGCGTGTCGATCACTCCGTCCACGCGATGCGCCACCGCTGCCATGACGCGCGCAAACCTCGAGCTTTCGGGCGCGAGCACGATCGTCGGCCTGCGCCGCGCGGCAGATCTCCGTGCACGCGGCGGCATCCGATGCAAACCGCGCCTGCGCGAATGCCTCACCCTGGACGGCGAGGACCCGAGGCGCCGCGCCCGCCACCTTGCGACAGCGGCGTGGCTTGCGTGTTTGGCGACGATACCGATCGTGAGCTCCGCGCCCAGCCGCGCGGCCAGATCCTTGCCCGCGGTCACGGCTTCAAGCGATCCCTTCGTCAGCGCCGCCCCGCTTTCATCCGCATGGGTCAGTATCAGAATCCGCTCCATCACTCCGCTCCCATCCACTCCACGATCTCGCGCGCAATTTCGTCGGCGCTCATGTTCTTTTCGACGCGCGTCACACGCTGCTGCTTCGGCAGGCTCACTGAGACGTAACGCAGCCCATTCGCGTCGAGCGCCGTCGTCTTCGCCTTTTGCAGTGCCGGCAGGATGGTGCGCATGTTGGCCATGCCCACCTGCGGATTGTTGCGCGGCTCGGCTAGGTTGCCCGTCGCCCAGCCCAGCACCGCTGGCGGGCCCGCGCACACCGATACCTGGTGCTTGCCGCCTTCCACGCGCTCCAGCACCTCGAATGAGCCGTCTTCGCGCACCTCAATCTGATCCACGCCCTGAAACTGGTCCGCAATGCCCAGCCGCTCGCCCACAAGCTGCAGCACGACTCCCGCGCCCCGCGTCGCCGACTCCCACCCGCCAAACAGCATTAGCTTCGTGCGGTCCAATCCCGGAATCGCGGCGATCGTTTCCGCGAGCGCCGCCGCCGTCGCGTGCGCATCCGGAAAGCCGCCGATGGGGCCGTCGACCGGAACCAGCTCAAAGCTCACCTTCTGCGCCACGGTCATCATCACCTGCTGCAGCTTGGCCTTGGGCCCGAGCGAAACGAGCCACACCTTGCTCCGCCGCCGGATTTTTCGCCGGCCAAGTTTGCCGCCTCATACAGCGCGCTTGCCGCCCATGGGTCGAGCACCGCGGGCAACACCATCTCGTTCTTGATCCCCGGGCCAGTCGGCCCTGTGGTTGGTTCCAGCGTCTGCAGCGGATCGGGCACAATCCCCGCACAAACAACGATGTGGAGTACATTGCATATTTGCATCTCCAAGAGTGCTAAAGCCGGTAGCCGGTAGCTTGTAGCCGGTACGCCAGGTTGCGATCAAGCGGACGCGGTAAGTGTTTGAATAAACGCGAGAAGCATCTTCGAAACTTCGTTGCTCAACGATTCCGCTTCATCCAAGACGTGATCATCGCCGAAGCCAAGCGCCTTTGCGACTTGGATCTGGGTGAGCAGCTCGCATGTCGAACCCCGTGCAATGCCCAGAAATTGCCGGAACTCGCCACCATTGATTCTGCCCCTCCCCTCCGCAATATTGCTCGCCACAGAAGTGCTCGCCCTTCGCATTTGCGAAATCAATCCATACATTTCGTCTTTTGGAAACACTCGCGTCACCTTGTAGATCAAGACGGTCAGTTCAAACGCCTTTTGTTACACAACCAGTTCACGATAATCCTGGGCCATCCCTTTCCTTTCTGCTACTGGCGTTCCGTTCCTATCTACCGGCTACTGGCTGCGAGCCACGGCTAATTCTCTGCCGAGTGCAGCCCGCCCGCGCCGGCCTGGAACTCGATGTTCGACCGCTCGCCGTCGGGCGATTGCGCGCAGTTCCACAGGCACGCGCCGCAGTGGACGCACTTCTCGCGCTCAAATGCCGGCATGTCGTCCTCGCCCAGCGTGATGGCCTGGCCCGAGCACATGGCAATGCAGGTCTTCTCCTGGCAGGCAATGCAGAGTTGCCGGTGCAGGAACACCACGTGATCGGCGAAGCCCGGCATGGCCTGCACCTTACCGCCCATCAGCAGCGCATCCTGGTGTGTGACGAGCAGCCGGCCGTCGAAGGCAATCTCCGGCCATCCGCGCGCCGTCATCAGCGCGTCGTGCAGCGGCCGCCCGTCGGCCACGGCCAGCGCCGCGGCTTCCTTCAGCTTGAGGCCTGCTTTTCCATACGCTCCGAACCGGCGAATCTGCTTCGGCGCCGGCGGAATGTGCGCCGGAAGCGACACCCGGCCGCCGGTCAAACCTGCGAGCGCCATTCCGATAAGCCCGCGGACAAATCCGCCATGAAACCCGTTGCGCGCGTTCTCTGCTTCGCGCGCTCCGCGCTCCACCCAGCTTGCGCGGCGCCGCGTCTCATAGGTTGCAGCCAGATTCTCCTGCGTAAACGGCTTGCCCGCGCGCAGCAGCTCCAGCACCGCCTCGCCCAGTTGCGCGCCGGTGGTCCACGCTTCGTCCACGCCCGAGCCCGTAAGCATGTTGGTCGAGCCGGAGCCCTCGCCGATGCGCGCCCACCCGTCGCCGGTGAGGAACGGCTCGCCGCGCTTGCCGGACTCCTCGAGCGACTTTGCGCCCCACGAGCGCAGCGTGCCGCCCTTCAGGTGACGCCACAGCAGGGGATGCTGGATGTAATGCTGCAGATAGCGATAAACCGTGCGCCCCGGATCGCCCATCCACGACGGCACGAAGATGCCCACCGAAACCAGCCGCTCCGGGTGTACATACAGGAAGCCGAAGATCTCCGGCTCGGGAAATCCAAACGTGTGCCACACCGTGCCCGCTTCGAGCGTCGTGTCCTCCGGAAGCTCAATGACAAACTTCATGCCCAGCGCCCACTCGCGCCGCGCATGGCTGGCCGGCATTCCGAAGCGTTCGTCGAGCTTGTGGCCCACAGCGCCCACCGGGCCATCGCCCACGACGGTGAGCCGCGCGCGCACATCCATGCCGGGCATGTAGCCCTCGACCGGCACGCCGTGCTTGTCCACGCCCTGATCGGCGAGGCGCAGCCCGGCAACTTCTCTGCTGGCGAGGTCGGGATTGTCGACGAAGATCGGGCCATCCACCGGCGTACCCGGCCAGATCTGCGCCAGCCCGCCGGCCATCAGTTGCGAAGCCACCCACTGGTTGAATTGGCCAATGGAAAAGATGAGACCGCCGTGCTTGTGCAGAAAGGCGGGCGTCCACGGCAGCTCGAACGCTTGGTCCTTCACCCACGACTTTTTCCCAATACCAAGAAAAAAATCTCCAAAACGCAGGACCGCGGAGCGGCGGCTGGCGCCAATCGGATCGAGCAGGTAGAAGACGCGCTCCTGCTTCACCTCGGCAGCCATGGGAATCTCAGCGGGATCGAGCGCAGGAAAGCTCTTGCGAATTCCCTCGGCGCGCGTGACTACGCCGCTCACGCCCGCGGCCAGATCGTCGGCGCGCTCGTAGCACAGCACCTGCAGAGGCATGCCCGGCGCTGCCTTGCTCTCGAACGCCGGGTCGGCGGGGTTCTGGCTCCAGGCTTGCGTAAGCGTGGTCAGGAATCCGCCCATGGCGGGCCCAAAGCCGGCGCAGACAATGTCAACGTCCATCGTCTGGCGGTCGGCTTCCACCCGCTGGGGCGCCGAGCTCATTGAGGCCCCGCCGCGGGGTAATCGAGCGCTTCGGGAATCATGACTTTGCTCACGGTCTCGGCGGCGCGATCCTTGGCCAGCCGCGCGCCGGTCAGGCACGTGGTGAGTTTGCTCTGCAGCCGGAGAAACTCGCTCGATCCCGCGCAACCGGCGCAGGGTCCAGCCTTGAGCGGATGGCTGCCGTCGGCCGCCAGCACATCGACGGCCATGGCCATGATGCCGGGCATGGTTTCTTCCAGCTCTTCCAGCTCGCTCGCCAGGAAGCAGCTGCGGTGTTCTTCCTCATCCCACGCCGGATGCCGGTTGTAGCCGAAGACCAGCTCGGCGCAGATGCGCGAAACCTCGCCCGCCGCCTGCGCGGCTTGCGTGTGGCACAGGTCGCTCAGGAATTCGACGGTTCCGGCCAGGCCTTCCGCCGCAACCGCGTCGGCGGCTCCGCGCGTCTCCAGTTCGAGCACATCGAGAATCTGGCAGCGCGACGCCACGAGCCAGCTCAACGCATCGGCCAGCGCAAAGGTCACGCCCTGGCGCTGCCCGTGATAGAGCTTGTTGCCTTTGGGATCGGTCGCTTGCTGCAGATAATTCATCGTCCACGCCCACAGGTTCATCGCCGAAGCCAGTGTGCATGCGCCGGTTCCGGGCCGCGACGACGCAATCTTCCGCATCTCCGCGGTCCACGCACCGAACTGCGCCAGGAAAACTTCGCTGGTCATGGTCACCGTCAACTGGCGCCGCTGCACGGCCTCGGGCCCCTCGTAGGTCGCTTCCAGTTGCGCATCCATCCACTTGTTGGCCAGGAAGCCGGGACAATCCTCGGTAATGCCGTAGCCGCCCATCAGGCTGACCGCTTCGCGCATTACATTGGCGCCGTGGCCGGTGTTCCATAGCTTCGTCGCCGGGCAAAGCACGTTGGCCTCAGCGTCTTTCAGCACAAATTGCACCAGCGGATCGGCTTCCAGCTCCGCGCGGCGCGCATTGTTCCCTTTGAGCTTCATCAATTCGATTGCCCGCAGCTCGCTGTCTCTGAGCGCCTTCATCTCCGCGCGCCCGCCGTTGATGCCGCGCTCCTTCAGGATCGCCGTCTTCTGCTTCTCAAGCGGATCGAGCTCGTCGAATAGCCGCGCCGCGGCAAAACCGAGCGAAGCCGCCGCCTCGCCCGCGGCCCACACGTCCACCAGGCGGTGCAGCGCGTCTTCTCGCTGCTGGATTCCCTGCTCGTAGCGCACCGAACCGGGCTTTGCGCCCTCGGCGCCGCGAAAACGCTGGCGCTGGTAGCGAATCACCGGCTCGACCGCCGACAGCAGCTTGGCCGCCGTCATCAGTCCCACCGGAACGCGCGTGCGCCGGAAAACCGCGTCGATTATTTCGCTGTGATTGAAGTTGGGCACAATCACGCCGTCCTTTACCGTGTATCCGCCTACAATTCGGCTGGCCGGAACCTTTAGGTTGAAGACCGGATCGCCGGTCGATGAAAGCTGGTGCACGAGCTTCTTGGTCGCCGTCCCGCGGTCGAAGGTCCCCTCGTCGGTCGATTCCAGAATCACCACGCAACTGCCCTTGATGCGCTCGTCATCGGAGTTGACCGCAGCCGTTACAAAGTCGGCGAACGCGATGCCCGTGATGAAGCGGCCGCGCTTGTCCACTTGAAGGATGGGTTCCGCGCCTTCCTTCCATTCGGCAATGCGGAGCTTGCCGCTCAACATGCCGGTATCCACGCCCACGTAGGGAATCGGCTCGGTCAGCGCGAAGGCTCCGCGCCAGGGCCTGCGGTCTTCTCCTGGCTGCGGCGGCGCTGCCAGCGTCTTGTATCGGGTCACCTGTTCCTGCGTGCCGCGCTCATGGATCGGCGAGAGCGCCAGAAATCCGGCCAGGCTCGCCGTCGCCGCGCCGCCATCCACCCACGCCAGCTCAAAAGCAGCCAGACCCAGCGCCAGGTTCTTCGGGCCGATGATAAATCCGCCCTCCTCCGGCTCCATAAATGCCGCCGTAATTCCGGCGCGGTCGAAAGCCTTCATCATCTCGTTCTTGCCTGCGGTCCACTCGTGGGTGTTGCGCTCGCCCGCGGCCACCAATCGCGCCACGGTTCCCCGCGCCACGCCGCGGGCCGATTGCACCAGCATCTGCAGGTCAAACCGGTCGGCAAATCGCCATTGAATCTGCCGCACCGCATCGCCCGGCAGGGTGAGCATCGCTTTGGTTTCAGGAATCGCAACTGTGCCCATGGAGCCGCTCCTCGACAGCGCCCTTATTTTCCTTGACCGGGCACATGTCGGCATGTGACCCGCATCACCCGAAGCAGACTTTCTTGCCGCAAGGCTCTAGGTTTGCCGTGTCCCCGCCGCCTGCTGGAGCCCGTAGCTGACGGCTGAAAGCTGTTTTGTGATCTACATCGCGGCGGTTGTGATACCTGTCACTGCGGGAAATCTTTCAAACGGGTCATCTCATAGATGGAACCCATGCGGCATGATCCATCCTGAAGCCGCAGCGGGCTCGGTAATTGTGAGTCCAGGAAAAGTGCGCGGACTTTTTCTTTTGCCTGGGGAGGAAGACGGCAGGATGAACGGCGCCGCATGGAAAATAGAACGCTTTAACTTCCGCAGAGGAACCATCTTAACCGGCGTCTTCGTTCTTACGCTTGCACTTGCGCCCATCGAATCTGCGCGCGCAGGCTGGGGCCCCCAGCGACAGGTCTTCGTCGCTGGGGTCTGAGGCTGACTGCCTGGCCTGCCACGGCGACGCCAGCATGACCGACGCCGCCGGGCACAGCATTGCCGTCGACGGCCAAAAATTCAGCTCGAGCATTCACGGCAGCCTGAAGTGCAACGACTGCCATGCGGACATCAAGAGCTATCCGCATCCGGACAAGATTGCGCCGGTTGACTGCAAGACCTGCCACGCCGATCAGGCGTCGAGCGTCTCCACGAGCGTGCACGCCAAGGCGTCCGATCAACCGTGCACCAGTTGCCACGGCGTCGCGCACTACATCTTCCCCAAGGACGATCCGCGGTCGAATGTCTATCCGCTCAACATCCCCAGGACCTGCGGCAACTGCCACGGTAACGCCGCGCTGGCCAAACAACACGGCCTGCCCAACGTCTACCCGCTCTACATGGACTCCATCCACGGATTCGCGCTCAGCAAAGAGGGATTGCTGGTGGCGGCCAACTGTCAAAGCTGCCATGGCTCGCACCACATCCTCAGCCATACCGATCCCGCGAGCCCAACCTACAAATCCAACGTTCCCAAAACCTGCGGCGCCTGCCACGCCAAGATCGAGGCGGACTACGATAACGGCGTACACGGACATGCCATTGCCAAAGGCAATCTGAACGCGCCGGTCTGCACCGATTGCCACACCGCGCACGCCATCCTGCAGCCGACTGAGGCTGCTTTCCGCATGCAGTCCACGCCGATCTGCGGCAACTGCCACAAGGACAAGTTCTCTACCTATCGCGACACTTTCCATTCGCAGTTGGGATCGCTGGGCGGCTATGTTGAGACGGCCCGCTGCTGGGACTGCCACGGCGCGCATGATGTCCGGCCCGCATCCGATCCGAGCTCGCCCATCAACAAGGCCAACCTGGTGACCACCTGCGGCCGCTGCCACGCCGGCGCAAACCTCAGCTTCGTGCAATATCAGCCCCACGCCAACGCGCACGACCGCAAGCTGAGCCCAGGGCTTTACTACGTGCGGCTGTTCATGAACCTGCTGCTGGCCAGTGTGCTCACCTTCTTTTTGATTCACACTCTCTTGTGGCTGATTCGCTCGCGCTATCAGCAGATTAAGAGCCGGGCCGCCAATGGAGGAAAGAATGCCTGAGTTGGAGCCGGCAAACGCAAAATCCGAATCGAGCCCAATCGCCGAACCCGCCGCCCCCGGCCGCTACTTTGTGCGCTTCACGCGCGAGCAGCGCTACATGCACGCGGTTCTGTTCACCACGTTCCTCGGCCTCGCCGCCACGGGCCTGGTCATGCGCTTCAGTGAGAGCTTCTGGGCGCGCAAATTCGCTGAAGGCGTCGGCGGCTTCGGCGCTATTCTCTTCTTCCACAAGTTGTGCGCGATTGTGCTCACCGTTGCTTTTTTGATTCACGTCAAAGAGGTCTTCCAGCGCGGCGTTTTGCATCGCGAAAAAGGAATCTTCTGGGGTCCGACCTCCATGGTCGCAAACTGGAAAGACGTTAAAGACCTCTTCGGCCACATGCGCTGGTTTCTCGGTCTCGGCCCCAAACCGGAATTCGAGCGCTACGCCTACTGGGAGAAGTTCGATTACTGGGCCGTGTTCTGGGGAATGGTGGTCATCGGCTTCTCCGGTTACGCCATGTGGTTTGCGCCTTTCTTTGCGCACTTCCTGCCCGGCTGGGCGCTCAATGCCGTGCTCGTCATCCACAGTGAGGAAGGCCTGCTCGCCATCCTCTTCATCTTCTCCATTCACTTCGTCAACACGCATCTGCGCCCCGACAGCTTTCCCATGGACATGGTGATCTTCACCGGCGTCGAGAGCGAAGAGGAATTCAAGCACAAGCGCCCCGAGGAGTACCAGCGTATGCTCTCCGAAGGCAAAGCCGAATCCCGGCTCGGCATCGAGCCTCCGCTCTGGCTGCTCAACTTCTCCAAAGTTGTCGGCTCCATCGCCATCTTTATCGGCCTTGCGCTGCTGGTGCTCACGCTGACGGCGTATTTCAGCTAATAGCCGGTAGCCAGAGACGCGAGCTACAGGCTATTGGCTGCGACCTACAGGCTGCTCTTGTGACTCCTGTCACGGCACGATTTTTCGTCCAGGCATCTCCTCAAGTTGTGATCGCTGTACGCAGGTTCCTTGTCGGTACGTTCGTCTTCTCTGTCTTTGCCTGGGCCTCAACCGCACATGCCGCGCAGAAGCTCAAGGACTCCGACTGCCTCACCTGTCACGGCGATCCCACGCTCACTGAGGATGTAAACGGCTCGACCGTCAGCCTCTACGTCGGCCAGAACAAGCTCAAACACTCCATCCACGGTCGCTTGTTCCACTGTGTCGATTGCCACAAGGATGTAAAGAGCCTGGCCCACGACAAGCCGCCTCAAAAAATCACCTGCACGCAATGCCATGCCGATGCCGGCCAGGCTTATGCGCACAGCATCCACGCAAAAGTGGACAAGAGCGGGAGGGTTCCCGCCAACTGCGAAGACTGCCATGGCGACGTTCACCAGATTGAGGGCGCGGGCGATCCCAAGTCGCCCATCAACCACTCGAACATTCCCGCCACCTGCGGCCAGTGCCACGGCGACATCCAGAACACCTTCATGCAAAGCATTCACGGCCAGGCCATCGCGCGCGGCAACCAGCTCGCCCCGGTCTGCACGGATTGCCACGGCATCCACTCCATCAAGGCGCCCTCCAACCCCAACTCGCCCGTCGCCGGGCAGAATCTTTCCCGTGACATCTGCGCCCGTTGCCACGAGGGCGTGCGCCTCTCGCAGGAGTTCGGCGTCCCCGGCAATCGCGTCACTAGCTACTTCGACAGCTATCACGGCCTGGCCACCGAAGGCGGTTCCGTCATCGCCGCCAACTGCTCCAGTTGTCACGGCGTGCACAACATTCTTCCCTCCAGCGATCCCCGCTCCACCATCAATCGCGCCAATCTCGATGCCACCTGCGGCCAGTGCCACAAAGGTGTCACGCAAAAATTCACTCGCACGCCCGTCCATCTCCAATCCGGCTCCCGCGACCCCAGCTCTCTCGACATCGACTCCATCGCCGTCCGCTGGGTGCGGTGGATCTACATTCCGCTTATCCTCTTCGTCATCGGCGTCATGTTCCTGCACAACGCCGTCATCTGGCGCAGCAAGACCGTTGCGCGCCGCCGAATGATGAACCCCTTCATGACGCGCATGACCGTCAATCAGCGCTGGCAGCATCTGGTGCTGCTCTCAAGCTTCATCGTTCTTGTCATCACCGGCTTCGCGCTCAAATTCCCCGACGCCTGGTTCGCGCACACGATGGGCATGGGCGAAAATCTGCGCGGCATCATCCATCGCATCGCGGGCGTAATTTTGATCGGCGCCGGAATCTATCACGTTTTGTATTTAGCCGTCGCGCGCGAGGGCCGCAGGCTGCTGCGCGACATCGCGCCCGCCCCCAAGGACGCATTCGACGCGTGGGCCACGATGCGCTACTACCTCGGCCTGAGCGCCGAAAGGCCAAAATTCGGCCGCTTCAGCTACGCCGAAAAAGCTGAGTACTGGGCGCTCGTCTGGGGCACGGCACTCATGGGCCTCACCGGCATCATGATCTGGGCCAAGGTCTGGGTCGGCGACTTGTTCGCGCGCTGGTGGGTCGACGTCGTCACCACCGTCCACTTCTACGAGGCGATTCTCGCTACGCTCGCCATCCTCGTCTGGCACTTCTATCAGGTCTTCTTCGATCCCGATGTCTACCCAATGAACTGGGCCTGGTGGGACGGCAAGATGCCCGTCGACCACTATCGCCATGAGCACGAGCTCGACGCGGAGTCCATCAAGGAATCCGAGGATTCGGACCCGCAACCTTAACCCCTCCCTGCCGGGGTCTGTTGCAGGCCTTCGCCGCTTGGGCTGCTCGGTGCCCAACTCCTGTTTTATACGTCCCTGGGTTCTGGCACTGGTCCTGTCGAATCCTGCCACCGGCAGCGCGAAGGAGCGCCCAGTATCGTCAACGCCGAGGGCGTGCACGAATGTTGGCGAATGAGTAACTGCCGTGTGGCCGGCCAACCGACCGCAATTCGCGAAGCCGCCCCATAGCAGCACTGAATTGCGTTAGCTAGGTGCATGGATACCTACGCCGACGGAGGCAAGCAGTGGCCTGCGTTTAGGACTGCTCGCGCTGACACGCCTACATCATCCGCCGGTTCTAGGGGCTTTGTTCTCCCTATTTGGCTGGAGCATCGGGCGCGCCTAGCCGCCTCAGTTCCGCCAGAGCATCGTCGTACCCAATGTTGCCCTTGGGGCAGCCGTCGCGCGCGGCCCTGAACCGCGCCAGCGCCGAAGTCGGTTGATTATGCAATAGCGCGTCCTCGCCGGTGAAGTAGTTTGCTTCGCAAACCTGCCGCTTCTGCATATTGGCGCTGGCATTGGCTGCACCGCCATTACCTCATCGGCTCCCATCTGTCCCAGATCGAGCTTCAGCAGCGGCCCAGGCCACTTCGACAGGTCAGCAGCTTGCGCCACGGGCGCAAGCTGCTGCGCATCGTCGCGCCCTTGTCGCTTCATGGCCACGTGCAGCATCAGCGCCGCGTAAACGACCATGCTCGAAGACGGCTCGGCGGATATCACGTGCTCAAAGTCCGCCATAGCCGCAGTCAGGTTGGACTGGAAAAGGCAGGCGTCGCCGCGGTTATAGTAGGCCTCTACGAAATTCGGGTTCAGGCGAATCGCTTCGTTGAAATCCTGGATCGCGCGGTCGTAATCACCCTTGTAGAAGTAGGCGCTGCCGCGATCGTTGTATGCGGGGGCGTCATTCGGATTCAGGCGGATCGCATCGTCGTAATCCTGGATGGCGTGGTCGTAATCACCCTTCTGCATGTAGGCGCTGCCGCGCCTGCTATAGGCGCCGACTAGAGCGGCGGTTGATTCCCGGCCTGCCTGGATCAGCGCCGTGCATCCGGCGATGCTGGTGTCCGGGTCGGATGACACGCACTTCTTCAGGTTTTCTCGCTTGCTCTGTCCCACCGCGGCTAACGCCGCACCGAGCAAAAGACATGTGCAGAAGCCGACCTTGGCAATCACGTTCGTTGTCCTTTGCTCATAGGTTCATGGCAACACCATATTACACTCGCGTTCACGCGGCGCAACGTTCATGAGTCGCGCATCGCACCCACTGTTTTAGCGAAGAATTCTGCTCACTGTCCACTGCTTCCATGTCAACCCCCGTTCCGCCTCAGCCTCACCCCATCCCACTCATCCCAAACCACTTCCACCGGATCCCAACTTTAGAGATTATTTCTCGCAGATCGCTACACTGGATACATCGTGCTAAATAAGCTTCTGTCGGGGGTGACCGAAACCGGCGCACTGAAACGATGAATGATCCGATTTTGAATCAATACAACACGGGAACAACCGCGCTTGGCGCTTTGATACCAACGGCAGTTTTCACCAGCGTCATCGGTGCCGCGGCAAATAATGGCCGCAAAGCCTCAAGACGAGCGCGTAACTCGCACCATTTCAGGATTTTGGGATTTAAGTGAATGGAAAAAAGATACTTGCAGGTTGAAACTTCCCGCAACCCGTGCGTTTCAAAGATTTTGCTCAAAAGGACGGGGTAGGGGAAGGGGGGGCTTCCAAAGCCACGAATCGGGCAGAGCCTCATCTTTCCGCCCCCCGGCCCCTCGACCCTGTTCCCTGCCTTCTTCACACTCGCCAGTTGTCGGCGCGCCAGTCCTTGATCCGCTCCTTGATCTGCTTGCGGTTCAGGTTGTGCTCCAGCGCCTGCTTGGCCAGCTCCACCACTTCGTCATCGGCGGCAAAGCGGAGCCCGATCAACTGGTCCTCGCTCAGCCGATAGATCTGAGAATGCCACTCCGCCGGGGCCAGCGCCTGCAAACGCAGCCGCTCTTCCAGGCGGATCACGCGATCCTGCACCTTCAGCGGATAAAGGCGCAGCTTGAACAGCGCGAGAATCGCCGCCGCCGACAGCACCACGAACCATGCCGAATAGAAGCAGGGATGGCGCACGACATAAATGACGGAGATGACGAGGTTAGCCAGAAGAACGAAGGAGAGAACGAAGTGAAACGGCGGATCGAGCCGTCCATGGTTCTTTAGATTTTGCGGATCGGACTTACTCATCTGTAGACTCAATTCCTCTCAGGCCGGAGCTGGCTCCCACGTCCGGTTGCGTGGCAGCGGCCGCGCCGGGAGCGCCGCTGGGGGCCTGAGAACCTGCGCTCGTCCCCCCGGACCAGGGCTTATCCCCACCCCAAGAAGCAGAATTCGCTCCTTGGAGGCCCCGGGTGTCCGTGGGCGTCCCGGCACCCCCCTCCAACGACGAAAAGCTGTCGTTGGGGGCACCTGCACTGACGAGATTCTCCTGTGCCGCGGCGGGTGCTGTCAACGCGGATAAGTTGTCCGGCCCCAAAACTTCGGGATGCCGGGGAATGAGATGGTAACGGCCGCGCACCAGGTAGTCCACAAACAGGCCGCCAGCCAGATAGGGATTCATCAGCGCGATGGGGACGGCATAAACCGTCGTGACGAACGACTCGTCGATGCCCTTGGCCGAGCGGCTCCCACGCCGGTAGCCTGGAATCTGCGGAATCTCGAAGATAGTCAATTGCGTCTGAGGGTGCTTGCGCGCGTAACGCACCAGCTTGTAGGCGATCTGCTTTGGCGTTGTTATCCCCGCATCGGGAAATATGCTCCGCCGGAAGCTGCGCGGATAGTAGCGGTTCAAAATCACCCGCGCAAAGTCCGCGCAATTCTTGAAAAGCAGGTTGAAGCGCGTGTGGTTCGGCCCCTCGTTCATCTGCTCGATCAGCGCATCGTCCTGTTCCGGCGTCGTCTGGAAGCGGAACGCGTAAATGCGCCGCTCATATGCCGCTCCTACCAGCTGTGTCCAACCGCCGTGCACAAGATTGCCCTGCGACAGCTTCGATCCCAGGCTCCCGAGATGCTGCTCGCGATACCGGCTGCGCAATCGCATGACTGTGTCGCGGTCCACGTGCGCGGGAACCTCGCTGGCGTTCTCCACCGAGTAGAGGTAAGGAATCAGAGGAATGGCTACCCAGTCGTATCCGTCGATCCCTTCATAGCGCGAGATCACCACGCCCATTTCGCCCGGCCTGCAGCGGCGCAGCTTCACCGGAGTCTCGGCGCAGATTCGCTGGAAATAAATGGCGTTGTGCCCGGTTGGATTCAGGGTGCCGAAGAAACCGTACGGCTCTTCCATGAGCAAAGCTGCCTGCGCACGTCCGCGTGCGCAGAATAACGCTCCTGCGATGAAGAAGAAAACGGCAAAAACGTGGTTCCGGCGGCTTGAGAGCATCGGTTTCCCTTGGGGTAAGAGTTACTGGTTCTCTCTCTTTCAGTATGCGCCAGCTTCCATGAACGGTTGGTAAATGGGCGCCGGCAAAATTCGCCATGTCACTGACGATTCAGCATTTCCGCGAAAGAGTGCACCGCGGGCCACGGACGCTCCCGCGCCACACCTATTCGGTTAGTTATTAAGACGCGGCTTTGCCTGGAAGTGTTGCGGCTTTTTCGTCTCTGCCGGTTGGCGCGCGAATGCCGCTTGCCAATAGCCGATTGAACTATTGATGAGGGGGAACGACAATACCGATCTCCTGCACTGCAATAAGGCCGGAGCCGGCGCGCTTCTCCAGTTCGGGCAGGATCGTATCCACCTTCTCGCGAGTCTCAATGAACTCGATCTTGATCGGAAGATGGTCTGAGATCTCCAGGATGTGCGCGGAATGGATACGATGCTTGGCGCCAAACCCCGCAACGCCCTTCACCACCGTTGCGCCGGCGATTCCGCTATGGAAAAGGAAGTCCAGAATGCTGGTGTAAACCGGAACACCATGGTGCTTTGCCCCGTCGCTCAGATAGAGCGTCACCTTCACCGCCTTGCCTGTAGTCAACATGTCTTCCCGTTCTCCGGCCTTCGCAAAACCCGGACCTGATTCAGTCTCATCCGGCGATTTGCGATCGGTCAACGAAGGATTGAATCACCTTTGGGGGGAACTTGCAACCCCCTTCCGCCTCGCCCCATCCGATTTGCGCTTTGCGCGGACGCCCTCGCGTTCTTTAGTCGCTTAGTCCCTCTACAGAAGATCGGCCAGCGCTGTGCCAAACCATGTGGCAGCGAGGCCGAGAATGAGACTTCCGGCCGCATAGAGCGCTGCTAGGAAAAAAGCGCCCGATCGCATCGTCGAAAGTGTCTCCCACTCATAGGTTGAAAAAGTGCTATAGGCGCCAATGAAGCCGATCGGCACGAGGAACCGCCATGCAGGATTCAAATCCGCGCGCTTGCCAAAGTAGGTCAGCGTGAACCCGATGATTAAGCAGGCCGTAATGTTGATGACCATTGTGCCGTACGGGAACTTGGCGCCCATACGTCCTGAGACCGAGGATCCAACCCAGTACCTGAGAGCTGAGCCAAGCGCGCCACCTACGGCGATAAGCAGATACTTCTGCACCGTCATTCTCCTTAGATGAAACGACACTGTGGGTGGGCCGTCACCGGGTGATCGAGGGACTTGGAGAAACCCCGCGGCTGCTCCCAGCCGGTACTACTCACAGTATTTTCAGGGATCGCACCGCGACATGACTCCGCTACAGGATTCCCTGTCAGGAGTCATCATCTGTCCGGCCGTATGGAGAGGACAGCAGTTAAGGGTGAACTCCTTCACCACTGGTTTAATTAAAACTCGCCGCGAAGGCGCGTGTCAACCTGCGGCGCGCGGTGATTGCGAAATTGCATGCTCACAAACGGCGGGTCATTCTCTTTCAGGATTGGGTGCGGCGGTATATGCCGTTTCAGCCGGACCGACCCGCAGCACGTCAATCCCGGTTTTGTTCCCGCTCTTGCGGCTCCGATTGCCCGGGATTTTCGCGTGCGCAGGCTGGTATTTGGTTTCCAATTTCGCCACGATCCAAAAATAATGCAGCCAATACGCATAAACTAATAAATCGACCGTCTGCCCTGCCTGGTCGACCTTGTGATAGGCGGCACCGTCGGTCCACCAGGTATGCAGGATAGCGACTGCAAACCATGTGATGGCGCTAATTCCTAATCCGGTCGCAACCTGAAATTCCCGGTCAGGCCATTCGAGCTCAGCCGCACTGCTCCACCAAACCAGAGCGAGAAATCCTGCAAACTGCAGAATATTAGCGGTCCACATCGTAAGAACGTAAACATTTGAGAGCCAAGAATGGTTTGGCAGGCTAGTCTGTCCGGTAACAAAGTAGGCCAATAGGAGAGCGGACACAAACAGGAAAACCGCCAGCGACCGCTGCGATGCTGATGTCCGGTTGCAGCGCAGAATATTCTTTCCAAGTTCGAACAGGACACAGAAATAGAGCAGGAAGATCAGCACGCTCGAGACAAGGACGAATTGCACATTCCAGCCGGGTGAATAACGCTCAACGAGCTGCCATGAAAGTCCCTGGAAAAAGTTGAGGCACAGCAGCGAGAAAAAACAAGGCAAAACGCGAAAGACGCGCTTAATGATTAGAGCCGCCCAAAGGGCCGCCACGAGCACGATGCCTGCAAAAAAAATGGCATCGTCCAGTGTCATTTTTTGTCTCCGAACCAGGGATCGTTAAAGAGCAAGCCATGCCTGTCGATGACGGCTGCGAGTCATCGCTTGTCTTGCTTAGGCGCCTTGTCTGTGCGCGATCCCTCGAGCGAAACGCGCGTGGAACGCGCGGCGCCGGCCATGGCCAGCAGGAAGCTCTGCATCTGTGGCGTGAATTCGCGGCGCTCGGCTTCCTTCTGCGCGAAGCTGACCAGCCAATAAAGCAAGGAGCAGAGGTAACTAGCCACGACGAACTGGTTGAGATGTTCAAGCTGCAAAGCGCTGGTTTGACGCGCCTGGAGCATAGAGGCGGTGACGCTGACAATGGAATAAAAGCCGAGTCCCGTAGCGACCTGCAACTCGCGATCGCGCCAACTGATCGATAGCAATTGGCTACCTCCGGCCAGCAGCAGGAAAACTAAGATCCGGAGGACTGATACGGTCTCCTGCAGCTGCGCGAAAATGAGAAACTGCTTTGACCCAACATGAACGAGGCTGGGTACGGATGCAAACGGCCAGATTACCGCTCCAGCAACCAAAATCAGGGCACCTACGATAATCAAGCTGCGCCGCGAAAGGGAGGACCGAAGCGGCCGCAGCACTGACCATGCGAGTTCAACTAAAACGCAAAAGATGATGGCCGAATCGAGACCTGTTTGCGCAAAGTAAACAGGAAAATAGCTGGCAGGTTTGAGCTGGCCGACCGCATATACCGCGATATTGCTCGATATATCCCAGATACAATAGACGCAAAAGACCGGCAAAGTATGCCAGACACGACGATAGAATAACAGCGCAATCACCACAGTCTGTGTCAGGAGACAGGCGAACCAAAACAGATTGTCGATGCTCATCGTCGTAGGGTCCGCCTCTCTGCGCGCGACTCGGTAGTGAAGCTGCGCCAGTCGTGGGCAAGCCGCCTTGGCCACAGTCTAAGCCGTTTGACTCATCGGCGCATAACGCAAAAGGCCCACCCGAAGTGGGTGGGCCATGCCTAGTAAATGGGTACATTTTTGCCAAAGAATGAGGCAGAAACTCTACAGTCCCCGCCGCGATTGTCTAGACGTGCGGAGGCGGAACCGGCAATGGACCCCACGGTACGG
>CAWGGA010000001.1:0-268438 GCA_963822015.1 uncultured Acidobacteriaceae bacterium | reverse complement strand
CTGGCCGAGCTGGTTGGCTACTCGAAGTTCTTCCTCGTAATCACCGGCGTCTTCGGAACAATATCCGGCGTGGGCATCTGGTTTGCCATCGGGCTGACGAACCCTGAAGCGACGAGCACACTGATTCATAATTTCGTCTTTGGCTGGGCAATCGAGTGGGTCTTTTTCATGATCGAGCTCACGACGGCGGCCGTCTACTACTACACATGGAACAGAATCGACGCTAAACTGCATCTGGTCGTGGGCTGGGTCTACGCGGTTGCGTCGGTCTGCACGCTGATCATCATCAACGGCATTCTCACTTTCATGCTCACGCCGGGCGACACATGGCTGTCAGTTGCAGGTACCGGCCATGAGGCGAGCAAATTCTGGAACGCGTTCTTCAATCCGACGTATTGGCCGAGTCTGCTGCTCCGCGCCTGCGTTTGCGCATCGCTGGCCGGCATTTGGGCGCTCATCAGCGCCAGCCGCATCGACGGCGCAAAGAAGCCGCTACTCAAGTCATCCCTGGTGAAGTGGAGCGTGAAGTGGCTGGTGCCGTCGTTCGTGGCCATGCCAATTCTTTTCGCGTGGTATCTCTACATGGTTCCGGTTTCGCAGCGCGCGCTGCTTATGCTGGGCATCGACACCATCGGCTCCGGCACTTTCTCCATGATCACTCGGATTGCACTGTTGATCGTGATTACTTCGGCGACGATTATCGGCGTTGCGTATTACCTGGCGTACCGGAATCCCGTGGACTTCAATCCCGCGCACGCTGTGGCGATTCTTCTGCTGGCGCTGATCGCGACGGGAGCCGGCGAATACTCGCGCGAGATGTTGCGCAAGCCCTACGTCATCGGGCGCTGGATGTACTCGAACGGCGTGCGCGTGCCCTACGCGATCAAAATCGATGAGCAAGGCTATCTGGTCCATTCGAACTGGGTGTGGAATGGGGCGGATACAAGCTACTCGCGCGGCGAAGCGATCTTCCGCGGAGAATGCGGCGCCTGCCATACACTGAACGGCTACCGGCCGCTGGCGAAGCTGCTGGCCGGCCGCGACCGTGCCAACATCGAAAGTTTTATCACCATGCTGCACGAGTACAAGCCGGACTCGCCGTACCATCACTTCATGCCGCCGATGGTGGGCACCAGGCAGGACGTCGAAGACCTGACCGATTTCCTGAATATGCAGGTGAATCCGCCCTCAACGAGCGGGCAGAAGCCGGTGCAGACGGCGCGGAAGTAATGACGTTACCTTATCCCTCCCCGCAGAACAACAAAGGCCCGCGCCATGCGGGCCTTTGCTGTCTCATCATACATTCAGCTTGCCGGCAGCATTGCGTCCCACTCTAAGTAGCAGCGAGCGACAAGAGCGGCCGTTGCAGCGCCTCTGGCCGGGCGGACGGACCGGTATATTTACGCAGCCGCCGGAGCCTTCAGAAACTCGAGCGCGCGAATCAAATACGCTTTCAGATCGCGGCGATGCACGACGGCGTCGAGAAATCCCTTTTCCAGCAGGAACTCCGAGCGCTGAAATCCTTCGGGCAGCTTTTGCCGGATGGTCTGCTCGATGACGCGCGGGCCGGCAAAGCCGATCAACGCGCCGGGCTCGGCGATGTTCAGGTCGCCCAGCATGGCAAAGCTGGCCGTTACGCCCCCGGTGGTAGGGTCGGTGAGCACGCAAATATACGGCACGCGGGCGTCGTCAAGCTGCGCCAGCGCGGTGGAGATCTTGGCCATCTGCATCAGGCTCACCACGCCCTCCATCATGCGCGCGCCGCCTGAAGCGGCAACAACAATCAGCGGCTTCCGTGCCAGCCGCGCGCGGTCCACGGCCCGCGCGATCGTCTCACCCACCACCGCTCCCATCGACCCGCCAATGAACGCATATTCCATCGCGCTCAGTACCACGTCGTGCGGACCCATCTGCCCCACTGCGTTCAGAATGGCGTCGTCGAGCCCGGTCTGTTCGCGCGCCTTGCGTAGCCGCTGCTTATACGGCCTCACGTCGGTGAAATTCAGCGGATCGGTGGAGACCAACCCGGTGTCAACCAACTCGTACCCAGGCTCCAGAAGAAGATCGATGCGATTCCGGGCGCTCAGCTTGAAGTGATATTGGCATTTCGGGCAAACGTTCAGGTTGGCTACGAGATCGGCTCGGTAAATGGGCTGGCGGCAGCCCGGGCACTTCACCCACAAACCCTCCGTACGCACGTTCTTCGCGCCCGTTTCGGGCCCATTCTCGCCGCCAGGACCGGCCGGCGCGCCCGGATACTCGCCACTCTCGCGCTTAAACCACGACATACCGAACCCAATTGTAACCGGATGACCTTCAATCCACAGGCCGGTTGTTCGCGGGTTTTGCGGCCGCTGCACCACGCAGGTAAGCGTCGTCGCCGTCAATCCAGTCCTGCCGTGGCGGATTGAAGATGTCCAGCGCCACTGAGTCTTCCAGTGCAGTCACCTCGTGCGGCACATGCGGCGGGATACAAAGGATGTCGCCCGCGCGCACGGCAACTTCTTCGCCGTCGACGAGGAAACTCAGCGCTCCTTCCACCACATGGCTGATCTGCTCGTGAAAGTGCTGGTGCAGCGGTACATGCGCGCCCTTTTTCAGCACAATCCTGGCCAGCATGGTGTTGGTGCCCACCACATACTGGCGCGTAACCAGCGGATTCATCGGCTCAGGCGGAATATCGGCCCAGCGGTGGTGCCGCGTCTCCGGCATGGTCGCCTCCTCGTCTCTCAGTACTCGATCCCGCGCTGCGCCAGGATGCCCTTCTGATAGGCGTGCTTCACCTCGCGCATCTCCGTCACGGTGTCGGCCAGTTCTACCAGCAGAGGATGCGCGTTGCGCCCGGTCAGGATCACGTGCACCATCTCCGGTTTTTTCTTCAGCGCCTCGGCCACCTCCGCCGCATCCAGCATCCCGTAGCTGATGGCGTAGTTGATCTCGTCCAGTACCACCAGATCCCATTCACCGCTGTCGATGGCCGCGCGTGCTTCGTCCCACGCCGCCTGCACCAGCCGCACGTCCTCGGGATCGGGCTCCGCGCCGCCGATCTTCACAAACCCGCGCCCCATCTGCTTCAGCACAAAGCTCCCGCCGAAAGCCTCCACGGCGTCCAGCTCCCCGTAGTGCCATGAGCCCTTGATGAACTGCAACACCAGAACCTTCATGCCGCATCCCACGGCGCGCAAAGCCGTACCCAGCGCCGCCGTGGTCTTGCCCTTGCCGGGGCCCGTGTTGATCAGAATTAGCCCCCGCCGGGACGTTGATTCCTCGCTCATGATTTCAAACTCTTCGTCAGTGGTTCGCCAACCACGAACTGTGAACTGCTCACTGTCCGCTGCCTCTGTGGTACGGATGGCCCGTGAGAATTGTACATGCGCGGTAGAACTGCTCCGCGATCACCAGTCGGGCAAGTTGGTGTGCCAGCGTCATGGGCCCCAGCGAAAGCAGCCTGCCGCGGCGTTTCGCTTCGGCTCGCGCGGCCTCTGACCAGCCATCCGGCGGACCGACAGCAAACACCAAATGCTGTGTTCCTTCATCCCGCCGAGTGCCCAGCCACTCTGCCAGCGCCTCCGAGCTCATTTGGCGCCCGCTGCCATCGAGCAGCAGGACCACGGGATCCGTTCGCCCCTTTTGGCGGCCAATCCAGTCAATCAGCGCCTTCTCGGTCCGGAACATTACCGCCTCGCATCGCGCAAACCCAGCACAACGCTTGAGATAGTCCCGCACCATCCCCTCATAGACGTCCTTCGATCGCGCCTGGGAACCAATGTGGGCAAGCGTAACCTGCATGGAGAGGATAGTACCTCAAATCATCTGCGCCAGAGCAGCCCGCTACTACCCCCATCACTACCAGAATCTTGAGCTTGTGCTGAATTCTCGGTTTATTGGTAGAATGGTGTATGGAAATTCATAGATACTTCGGCCGCGCGACCCTGCCACGCACTCTGGTGACACCAAAAGGTGATGGACAACTCGTTTATATTCTATTAACAAGATAGTATGAGAGTGGGTTCGTCAGAATGGCCCCCTGCGTGCTGCCCTAGCCCCAAGGTTTTGTCCCTGATTTGCGCGGCTTGGAGCTTGAACAAATGGCCCGGCGCCTCGGGAGCATCTGATCTTCCCCAAATCTTTGCCGGTGTAAGGTGCTCTCCGCTCTTCACTAAATTCACCGCTCGCCAGGCAACTGGGAGAAGCGGGCTGGTAGTTGGGGCTTCCCATTCGAGAACAGATCGTCCCGATCACTCTGGAGGTGGTAGGATGCGGCTTTCCCATTTTCAACTCGCGCTATTGGTCCTCACGTTGTTCGCGATCGCCATCACCGCCCCTGCGTTCAGCCAGGGCATCACGACAGGCACCGTCACCGGAACGGTTACCGATCCGTCTGGGGCCGTCGTTCCTGGCGCGCAAGTTGAGCTGACCAATCTTGCCACTGGCGTCAAGCTCGACGAGAAGTCAGCCGCCGATGGCTCGTTCAAGTTCTTCTTGGTTCCCATCGGAACCTACCGCGCGCTCATCACCGCAAGCGGGTTTGCCAACGAGGAAGTCAACAACGTTCAGGTTGTCTCCGGAGCCTCCACTAATTTGGACGAAATAAAGCTCCAGGTCGCGTCCGCACAGGCACAGGAGGTTGAGGTCAACGGCTCCGCGGCCGCGCTGCTTGAGACTACCGACTCGCAGGTGACGACGACGTTTAACACAGAGACCATGACGAACCTTGCCCCTCAACAACGGCTTCGATACCGTGGTCGAGCTGATTCCAGGCGTGGTCGGCACTGGCGACGACAACTTCTCCGAACACCAACGGCGACAACTATTCCGTCAACGGCCAGAGCGGGCGCTATAACAACTTCGAAATCGATGGCCAGTCAAACAACGACAACACGATCGACGGCCCGCAGGTATTTTTCGGCAACCAGGACGCCATCGAGCAACTCCAGGTCATCACCAACGATTACAGCGCCCAGTATGGCCGCAATGCCGGCGCGGTAGAGAACTACATCACCAAGTCCGGAACCAACTCCTTCCACGGCAGCGCCTTCGATCTTTACCAGGGCCAGTTCCTCAGCTCGCTCTCGAACCAGGAAAAGAACCCGCTCTTCGGCTATTGCCCGCCCGGCGTAAGCCCAACGACGGGTTGCGCAGCGCCGTTTCTTCCCCGCTACGTCGAGAATCGCGCCGGGGCGACGATCGGCGGGCCGATCTTCAGGGACAAGCTCTTCTTTTTCTATCAGCACCTATTGGGATCGGATTCGCACGGGTGTGTCGCCGTCGGAATCTCTGCCCGGTCTCACTCCCGACGCAGCCGGCCTCGCCACGCTGAAATCGACCTTTTCCGGCGATCCCGGCGCATTAGCGCTCATCAACTTCGGCCCATACTCCATCGCGGCAGGCAATCCGCAGCCAGTCCCGGTGCCAGCCGGTCTGTATCCTGCCAGTGCCAATCTAACGCCTGGGGGTGAGACTTGCTCGAATGGGATTTGCGATGAGCCGGTGACCGACGGCGCGGGCAACTCCGCAATGGTCGAGGAACAAGGCGTCACGCGCTCCATCGCCAGCCCCTTCAATGACCAGGAAGAGCTGGCTCGGGTCGACTGGCAGCCGACAGAGAAGGATCGCTTTTTTGTTCGCTACTTTTACCAGCCCCAATTCTCCGGAGGTGTTGGGGGCGGCAACGGCATCGCCGCCGGCGATTGGGTGACCGTGCCTGCAGTTGGCTACTCCGTTGGAGCCGACTGGACCCACACCTTTACTGCCAACTTCGTCAACCAGGTGCGCTATGGCTTCCAGGAAGCAAAGTCGCCCTTTGAAGGCGGAGCCTTTCCGAACTGCACACTCTCAAACTTCGGCGCGTGCCCGGCACAGATGAATTTCGACGGTGGAAACGACGACTTAACCTTCGGAGGAGACGCCGACTTCCCGCAGGGCCGCACGTGAAGGTGACCCAGATACAGGACAACGCCACCTGGACTCATGGCCGCCAGACGTTTCTCTTTGGTGGGGAGTTCGATTACCAGAACACCCCGATCACGGGAATCTTTTACTATAACGGCTACGCGATCTACGGCACTCTCGGCAACCTGCTGGGAGGGCAGGATGCGTCGCTCCCGCCGGGCGCGTCAAGTCTATTCCTATCTAGCGAACGGTCAACTGACTGTTCCCTACACCGAGCCCGACGTCGCCGCCTACTTCCAGGACGATTGGAAGGCAACTCCCACGCTGACGCTACACCTGGGAATGCGCTGGGAGTTCTTCGGCCAAGCCATCAATGCTCTGCACAATGAAACCCTTGCCCGCGAGTCCAATCCCAGCACGGCCTTCTGGGACACGTCGTTGCCCCTGAGCGATCGTACGGTGCCTACGGTTGCGCAGGTCTATACGAATTTCGAGCCCCGCATCGGTCTGGCCTGGAATCCGGACTTCGACAAGAAACTCGTCGTCAGCGCCGGTTACGCAATCAACGCGAACCCTCAGTTTTATAACATCATTCTGCTCGTCGGCGATGGAGCGCCGGTGACCAATCTCGGCGCCTTTCTCTGCGGGACCAATGCCTGCGTCCCCTCCAACGGCTCAATCCTGAACAGCGACTTCCGCACGCTCAACCTGCCCTCCTTGCCCACCGGCGGAGATCCGGGCCAGGATATCGAGGATACTCGTCCCATCCAACTTCCGTACGCCTTATGTGCAAACCTGGACTCTCGGCATTGAGCATCAAATCGGCGACGCTATGGTGGGTGAAGTTCGTTACGTGGGCTCAAAAACCACCGACGACTTTCAGTCGATCGATGCCAATCCCTTCCTGCTGCCCGTGGCCACGGCCTTCCCGAACGACGTCTCCGCCTCGTCGCTTTGCTCCGATCCCACGGCCGATGGCTACGGCCGCCCCAATTGCAACTACGGGAATCTCATCGAGACCGCGAACGGTGGCTGGGCGGAGTACAACGCTCTGGAGCTGAACCTGACCACGCAAAACTTTCACGGCCTGACCGGGACAGCGTCCTATACGTTCAGCAAGGACCTCGAACAACGCTACCGACGGATTCAGCAGCACGGGCGGCGGAGGCAGCACCATCGCCTTTTCCCAGAATCCTCTTGACACCAGCGCAGGCGAACGGGGACTCGGCGGCAACTCCTTCCCGAACGTTGCTCGGAATCGAATTGACGTATGACCTGCCCAAACTCGTCAAGGGCGACTCGTTGCTGGGCCGCGCCGTAAACGGCTTCCTGCTAACCGGCGTCTACCGCTATCGCAGCGGCCAGGTCTACACTCCGTATCAGCCGATCGATCATCGACGGGAACACCGGCGACACCAGTTTCTGCGATGGAGCGTTCAACGCCGACGTCATCGGCATTGATACTTGCCGGCTGGTCGTCTCAAACCCGAAAGCCCCCATCAATACGCTCGCTTACCTGAATGCTTACACAGGAGGCCAGAATCCGACCAGGCCCTAGGAGCGCCGCTCCCGGGAACGCCGGAGTACGTTGTTTATGGCAGCGATGGCTTTGACTCGACACATGTCTATCTACCAGTCCCGGGAACGCCCGTCGACCCATCGACCACACACTGGATTGTCAACAACCAGGCCTACGCGCTCTCGGTGAACAATCCCTATCCGGGTTGGAGCAGAAGCCTGCTTCGCGGCCAGCCTTACAGTGATCTCGATGTGACTGTTGTGAAGACCTTCCCCATCACCGAACGCTTCAACCTGCAACTTTCGATGGCAGCCTACAACGTGCTCAACCAAATGTTCCGGGGCACCGGCAACGCCTTTATCGGCGCCAGCAACTTCACCAGCAACCAGGAAAATGGCTCCGGAACCGTCCCCGGCAGTGGCTCCGGCAATCGATTCGTCATCCTGGGTGGGAAGGTTACTTTCTAGCGCCTTTGCCGGCCTTCCAACCTCTTCAACCACCCGAGCTTCGGCCTTCCCACCGCGGATATCGACAGCGCCCAGTTCGGCGAGTCGCTTTACGCCGAAGGGCCGCCCACCAGCATCTATGGCTCGGGTGCTGGGCGGAGATCCCACGGTCCGCATCGTCGAATTCACGGGCAAGATCATCTTCTAACCAGATCCGGCTTTGCCGGACCAACAACAAAGGGGCGTCCGCCACATCGGACGCCCCTTCGGTTTTGTATCTGATTTGTCCGCTGGCGCGGCCGGGTGTCACCTCTTCGCGGACTTTCTCGCCGCGGACTTGCGCTGAGGCGACTTCCTTGCCGAAGCCTTAACGGCCTTCCTCTTTGCCGCCGCGGGCCGCGGTATTGCCGCCTTCCGTTTGGCTACTGCAGCCGGCTTGGATTTGCCGGCGGCTTTTTTGCGCACCGCGCGCGTTTTTTCCTTGAGCGCGGCCGTTAACTCGGCATCGAACTCGGCCGGCGTCATCGGCCGCGCCGACTTGCGCAGCCGCTCAATATCGTAGAAGGCGCGCCGCTCAGCGAGAAACACGTGGATCACAAAGTCCACATAGTCCAGCAGGATCCAGTCGCCTTTGCGCCGACCCTCCACCGAGTTCGGATAAACGCCGAAATTGCGTTTGAGCCTTAACTCGATCTCATCGGCAATGGCGACGGCCTGCCGATCGTTGGTGGCCGAAGTGACCAGGAAAAAGTCTGAGAGCCCCGAGTCGACAGGATCGAGTTCCAGGATCCGCGTGTCCTGGGCCTTCTTTTCTTCACAAACCGCTGCTGCCGCCTGCACCAAAATTCGTGTTTCCTGTGTACTGTGCGTCTGCTTCTGCACTGGCGATATCTTCATGCTTTCGATAGTTTCTCCAGCTTCATCCTAGCCTGCGGATTCGGCATGGAGCAAGCCGCTCGACAGGGAATTGTCACAGACCGAACGCGCAGGGCCGCAAGCTTTTCAGCGATACAGCCCATGCGCCTGAATGTACTCCGCGACCGCGCCAGGCAGCAGCGCCCGTTCCGTTGTGGCGCCGCCCCGCCCCGCGTTCGACGTCTCTGGCCTGCCCCGGCGGATCATCTCGCGAACCTCTGTCGCGCTGATCTCCACGTCCAGCCCCGGCAACACATAAAATGGCGCGCGCCTCCCCGCTGCATTCATGAGATGAAAGGCGCGAACCCCAACATCGGATTCACTCTCATCGCAGGCCGGCGCAGGCTCAAGCGTTAGCCCCCGTGGCAGCGCCGCTTTCAAACCGTCCAGTGGCTGTCCTGGCCGCGAGGCCACAATCAACTCCGCCACAAACGGAATCTCCGTGGCGCGATACCACCGCCGCAGTCCGAAAAATGTGTCCGCGCCCAAGAGACAATAGAGCTTGCAGCCGGCTGGGAGCGCCGCGCGCAAGCCCTCCAGCGTGTCGACGGTGTAGTTTGGCGCAAGGCCGCGATCGCCCGTGGATTTCGGCGCATCGGCAAGCGAAACCGCAAATCCCGGCTCGCCCTCGATGGCCAGCCGCGTCATCGCCAGCCGGTGCTCAAAACTCGCCGACGATCCTTCCGGCTTGAGCGGCTGCGCGCCCACCGGAGCGAACAACACAGTATCCAGATTGAGCGCGGCGCGGGCGGCTCGCGCCACGGCCAGATGGCCCAAATGCGGCGGATCGAAACTACCGCCGAAGAACGCTACGCGCTTCGCACTGTCCCAGGCCTGCCCGCTCTTGCCGTGCTCATCGGCGATCTCAGGCGGATTCATGGCTTCATCGTACCGCGTCCGCCACGCCCGCCCACGCTAGCTCGACGGGACAAGCCCCGTGGATCTGGCTGGTCCATCGGCTAAAATCGAAACGAACGTAAGGATTCGGAAACCTCTGCCGCTATGCGATATGTCATTGCCTTTTTTTCTCTCGCCGGTGTTCTCGTCTCTTCGCTGGCGCTGCATGTTCACTACGTCACTGGTACTCAGCCGTGCGACATCAATGCGCGCTGGGACTGCGGCATCGTGAATCACAGTTCCTTCGCGGTGGTCTACCACGTCCCCGTGGCGGCCATCGGCATCGCCGGCTACCTCCTCCTCGCATGCCTCGGTTTCGCGCGCCTGCGCTTTCTAACATTCCTCGTCGCGTCCGCCGGGTTTCTTTTCGCCTTTCGCCTCTCCATGATCGAGCAATACGGCCTCGGCGTCTGGTGCCTCTACTGCGCCATCTCGCAGGGAATCATCGCCGTCATTCTCTTGCTCAGTCTCGCCTGGCATGCGGCCGGGTATCTCCGTCTCCGGCGCGCGGCGCGCGAAAGCGGCTCGTAGTCCACGTTTCTTGGCGATGAGCCGCCATACTTGGCCCAGTATTCCTGCCTCTCGTGTCCCTCTCGCTGATAAAATTGAACTAGATCCATGTTGACGGGCTGGTATGCACGCTGGATGTACGCGTGGGAAACGCGGCTAAACGCGCGCGATGAAAATCGTGTCGTGCGCCCATTGGAGTGGGGCTTCGAGTGGCTCGCGCCTTTTCTCGAGACGCACGGCTTCGGCGCCGCGGTCCCCGATCCCGATGTTGTGCGCGACCCTGCGGCCGCTGAAGCTGCGATGGTTCGCATCAACGAGCTTCTCATCCGCTCGAGCGACGTCTTCTTCGGCTACGAACGCCCCACCGACTTCCGTCTGGAAGAACGCCATCCCCAGCTCTTCCCCACCAACGTGCGCCCTGAGACCCTCGCCAAGGATGCGGAACTTAAACGGCAGGCTTCTGAAGGCACGTTGCCCAAAGCGCAGTATTTGCGCTTTACCTCGCCTGAGCGCACGCCATACCCCGAAAACGACCTCGTCAACGCGCGCTGGTTTCCGGCTCCGGCGCACAAAGATCCCGCGCGGCCAAAACAAGCCATCGTCGTCCTGCCGCAGTGGAACTCCGACGGCTTCAGCCACAACTCGCTCTGTGCGCTCTTCAACCGCATGGGCGTCTCGGCGTTGCGCCTCTCCATGCCCTATCACGATATTCGCCGCCCCGCGGAGCTCGAGCGTTCCGATTACTCCGTAAGCGCCAACATCGGGCGCACCCTGTCTGCCACCCGCCAGGCGGTGGTCGATATCCGCTGTTGCCTCGACTGGCTCCAGGCGCAGGGCTACGAGCAATTCGGCGTGCTGGGCACGAGCCTCGGCTCCTGTTATACGTTTCTGGCCAGCGCGCACGATGCGCGGTTGCGCGTGAATGCTTTCAACCACGCCTCAACCGCAATGGGCGACGTCGTCTGGGCCGGGCAAAGCACGCGCCACATCCGCGAGGGAGTTGAAGCGGCTGGCCTCACGCAGGAACGTCTGCGCGCTCTGTGGGCCGTCGCCAGCCCGGTCAGCTACTACGGGAAATATGTCAGCGCCGAGGCCGGCGGACCCGAGAAGCGCGCGCTCTTCGTTTACGCCAACTACGATCTCACCTTTCCCAGGGAGTACTCGTTGCAGGTAGTCGAGGCGGCTCGCCGCTCCACTTTGAATCACGAGATTCGCGTGCTGCCCTGCGGCCACTACACCACCGGCGAAACGCCTTTCAAGTACATCGACGGCTGGTACCTGGGCTGGTTCGTCTACCGCGCCTACAAAGCGCTGCGCGAAAGAAAAATCGGCGAATCTCCAGGCCGCGCGCCATCCCTCGCGGGAAGCCGAAGAGCAAGCTCTCTCGCGCTAACGCACCGCGCTCAAATCCATCCTCAGCAGCTTCGCGGGATCAAGATACGCATTCTGCCAGCGCACTGCCCAGTGCAGATGCGGCCCGGTCACGCGGCCCGTCGCGCCGCTCAGTCCCAGCAATTGCCCCTTCGTCACGCGCTCGCCCTCGTGCACGTCGATGCGGCTCAGGTGCATGGAGATGGTGAACAACCCCAGCCCGTGGTCGATCGCCACGCAATTGCCCTCGTAGTAGAGCGGCCGCGCCAGCACCACCATGCCGCTGTTGCCTGCGCGCACCGGCGTGCCCATCGGCGCGCGAAAATCCATTCCCTTATGAACGCTGGCCAGCTCTCCGTTGAACGTGCGCCGCGTGCCAAAGCTATCGGTCGGCGCTGCGTGAACCGGCGCGCGAAAATCGCCTGACCACAGCGGCTCCGGCGCGCTTGCCGCAAACACCTTGTCCTTCAGCTCAACCTCTGCCTTGATCCGCGTAAGCTCCTCAGCTCCCGGCTCAACAAACTTCGGCGCTACAGCCAGCGTCTCCGTGCGGTAATGCGCGGGATGAATCTCGACGTTCCGGCTCAGGTCGATCGTCGCCCCGTCCGCGGTATGCGCTGTGATGTTCAACATCGAAGGCCCGCTCGCCGCCTCCACGTCGACTCCCGCAAGCGCATACCACGCCTGCCCATCGTGCCCGTGAAAAAACTCGAGCTTGTTCCCCATCCACTCGCCATCCACTCTCGCGCCTGCCGGAGCGTGAACGCGAATCAGCTCCGGTGATCCGGCCTCAACTACGGCCGGAGCGATCGTGACGGCGTCATTCGCAGCTTCCGTCTGCGCGCCTCCCGAGCCCGCGAAAGTTGCCGTCACAAGGACAACCCAAAACGCAATCCGCGGAATGTGCGCGCCGGCCATGTGTCCAGCATACCGGGCGGCATTCCGCGGACTGTTTAGGAGAGAAGACCAGTCGCCTGACGAAGCGCGTTATTTTCCGTTGTGTTTCTGGCGATAGATCTGGCGGCTGGCGCCGTTCTGCTCGCGATTGATCTGCCGGTGTTGCTGCCCGGTCAACTTTCCGCCGTTGGCCTGGCGATCGGCGTGAATCTGCTGGTTGATTCCCTGCTCGCGATTCTCGGTGCGTGCGGCTTCGCCCGCGGTCATTGAGCCGTTTCGGATCCCGTTGGCAATGCGGTCCTGCTGGTTCTCGCGCCGCTGCCCCACTTCATTGTTGCCATAGTGCGCCGTGTTCGCGTTGTGCTTGTCCTGGTAGATTGAGTGGCTCAGATTGTTCTGCTGCCGGTTGACCTGCTGCCGCTCCTGCTGTGTCAGCTTGCCGCCGTCGGCGGAGCGATCGTCGCGGACCTCGCGATTCACATTGGCTTCGCGCGACTCCAGATTCTTGGTCTCGCCGGCGGTCAGCTGACCTGAGCCGACACCGTTCGCGATGCGGTCCTGCTGGTTCTCCCGGCGGTCGTTGACGGTCGGCGCCGGCTGGTTCGGCTGCGTCTGCGGTTGGCTCTGTTGAGCAAAGGCCGGTCCCGAGGCGATCAGGGCGGCCACGGCAAGCGTAAAGAATTGGCGTTGCATGTGGTTCCTCCGCGGGCCTTTGGGTTTGGATTGCCGGCCCATGTCTCCACTAGACCCTGGTTGCGGTTATGAGTTGCGCTTTTCCCTGGCTTTTTTGCAACCGATCGTTAGTCTGATACGTCAAACGAAATCGAGCATCGAAAATTTCCCGCGTTTTTACGGCTTATGTTGCAACTCCGCGTTCAGGAGTTTTCCCGCTTTTTGCAAATCTCAGGAGTTTTCCCGCTTTTTGCAAATCCCCGTATATTTCGCCTGCCCGCGATCCGGAACGCGACGTCACACCCTTTGCCGTAAAATGCCTTTATGACCGACCGTATGTCCCTCACTCTTGCCCAGGTCGACCCTGAAGTCGCCGCTGCTCTTGACCAGGAAACTCTCCGCCAGCACGAGGGGCTGGAGATGATTGCCAGCGAGAACTTTGTCTCTGAAGCAGTGCTGGAGGCCGCGGGCTCGGTCTTCACCAATAAATATGCTGAGGGGTATCCCGGGCGCCGCTACTACGGCGGCTGCGAGTATGCCGACATCGTTGAGAACCTCGCTCGCGACCGCGCGCGCCAGCTCTTCGGCGGCGACCACATCAACGTGCAGCCGCACTCCGGTTCGCAGGCCAACGCCTCGGCCTACGCAGCGGTTTTGACGCCGGGCGATACCATCCTCGGCCTCGATCTTTCCCACGGCGGCCACCTCACCCACGGCCATCGCCTCAGCTTCAGCGGCAAGTTATTTCGCGCTACCTTCTATCACGTTCGCCGCGACACTGAAACCATCGACTACGACGAGCTTGAGTCCGTCGCCCTCCAGGAAAAGCCGAAGGTCATCATCGGCGGCGCCAGCGCTTATCCGCGCCTGTGGGACTTCGCCCGCATGCGCCAGATCGCCGACAAAGTTGGCGCGATCTACATCTTTGACATGGCGCACATCGCCGGCCTTGTGGCCGGCGGCGTGCATCCTTCGCCCGTGCCCCACGCGCAGATCACCACCACCACCACGCACAAAACTCTGCGCGGCCCTCGCGCCGGCCTCATCATCTGCACGCAGGATCTGGCTGCGGCTGTCGACAAGGCGGTCTTTCCCGGCCAGCAGGGCGGCCCGCTCATGCACATCGTAGCCGCCAAGGCAGTCGCGCTCGCTGAGGCGCTGCGTCCCGAGTTTCGCGCCTACGCTGCGCAAATCGTTTCCAATGCCAAAGCCCTCGCCGAGGCGCTAAGTGCGGCGGGCTTTCGGTTGGTTTCAGGGGGAACCGATAACCACCTCCTGCTCGTCGACGTATTCGAGAAAGGCATCCTCGGCTCTGAGGCCGAGTTGGCGCTGGGCAAGGCCGGCATCACCGTCAACAAAAACTCCATTCCCTGGGACACCAATCCGCCTCTCAAGCCCTCGGGCATTCGCGTTGGCACGCCCGCGCTCACCACCCGTGGCATGAAGGAGCAGGAGATGCGCCGGATTGCCGCCTGGATCGCCAAAGCCCTCGAACAGCGCAACGACGATGCGGCTCTTGCGCACATTCGCGGCGAAGTGGCCGAGTTGGCTAACCAGTTCCCGCTTTATGCCTGGCGGCGCGCGCCGGTCGCAGTCTCAGCATAGGTTACCCCCGTCGCGTACTGCACCGGCTGGCTATGGGATTCCGACGACATCATCATCTATGCGGACCCGGATCATATCGGCTGGTATCTTGCCTATAACGTGCGGCTCGGAACCTATGTGCATGTCGAGTATCTGGGCATGTAAACGCTTTGTTTCCGTATGGCATCAAAAACACTGTGAATAACTCGTCGGGATCGGTCTGCCCTTTCCCGCCGCGGCGTCTTCTGCCCATGACAAAAGTGGAAAAATTCACTTAGATATCCACTAAGTGCCTTCCTGAGTCGCGAAAAAATACTTCTCCTCTCGGCATCCAAATATAGATTTCTTGCATTATCCTTGATTTATGGCGATTGAAAACATTCTTGCCCAACTAGACTCCGAGATATCCCGTCTCAAGCAGGCACGGTCTCTTCTGGCCACCATTGGAACCGCAGCCTCCAAAGCCGGACGCACCGCAACGAAAGCGTCCGCTAATGCGAAGCCCAGAAAGAAGCGCAGGCTTAGTGCCGAGGCGCGCAAGCGGATCGCGGATGCACAGCGCAGGCGCTGGGCCGCGGTACGAGCCAAGGCCGGGAAAAAATCCTAGAGCCTGAGGGACAACTGTTTGAGTATCTCTCCGCTTGAGACAGCGATAAAGTCGACGGGCAGGGGAACCCCTCATTGCAATAGACGGGTGATCCGCCTCGCGATCCCACGCATTGTAGCTCCCATCGGATAAGTCGCCGGACAGCACGGCCGTTCCACCTCCCCCAAGGTTCGGCTTGGTCTGCCGCACAACCGAGTTGCGTCCGCGCCCGTCACAGCCCCGAGCTAATAACAGACTTACGCCACGGCGGCCTTTGCGCCTCAGCCCAGTGACGCCATCGCCAGCATGCGCGGCTCGGTCATCTCCTCGATGGCCCAGCGAATGCCTTCGCGGCCCAGGCCGGAGTCTTTCACGCCGCCATAAGGCATGGGATCCAATCGCCAGTTCGGCGTATCGCCCACAATCAGCGCTCCCACTTCCAGCTCGCGATACGCGGTGAGAATACGGCCCGAGTCGCGTGTCATCAACCCGGCCTGCAATCCATACTTCGAGTGATTCACCTGCGCCAGCGCCTCCTCGAAATCGTCGTATGGCTCAATCGCCACCACCGGCCCGAAGATCTCCTCATCGCGAACCTTCATGCCCGGCGCGGTTCCCGTCAGAATGGCCGGCGTAATCACAGACCCCTTGCGCTCGCCGCCCGCCACCAATTTGGCCCCGCCCGCCACGGCCTCCTTCACCCACGCTTCCACGCGCTCTGCTTCGCTCTGCCGGATCAGCGGTCCCACTTCCGTCTCTTCCTTCAAGGGATCGCCAATCACCAGCTTCTCGGCGTGTTCCACCACCTTCCACAGGAAGCTCTGGAAGATCGTGCGTTCCACAAACACGCGCTGCACGCTGATGCACGACTGGCCCGCGAAGTTGAAGGCCGCATGCGCGGTGCGCAACGCCGCATCCTCCAGATCCTTCCAATCGCCGTGCACCACCAGCGCCGCGTTCCCACCCAGCTCCAGCAGCACGCGCTTGCGCCCCGAGTGCGCTTTCAGCTCCCAGCCCACCTTGGCCGAGCCGGTAAAACTCACCAGCTTGATGCGATCCTCTTTCTCCGCCAGCCACGCGGTATCGGCATTGTCCAGCGTCAGCACGGCCAGCGCCTCTTCCGGCCAGCCCGCCTTCAGAATCACTTCGCCCAGCGCCAGCGCGGTAAACGGCGTCTGCGGCGCGGGCTTCAAAATCACAGGGCATCCGGCCGCTATCGCCGGCGCCACCTTGTGCGCCACAAGATTCAACGGAAAATTGAATGGCGTGATCGCCAGTACCGGCCCTACGCGAAACCGCTGCACCAGCCCCCAGCGCCCCTCGTTGCCTTCGGTCAGATCCAGCGGAATGCTCTCGCCGCCCAGCCTCGCGGCCTCTTCGGCAGCGGTCTTGAACGTCATCACCGCGCGATCCACCTCGATCCGCGCCATGCGCAGCGGCTTGCCTGCTTCGGCCACAATCAGCTGGGCGAATCGTTCTTTCTGCTCGATCAGCGCGGCGGCCACATCTTCCAGAATCTCGCGGCGCTTCCACCGCGGCAGTGCGCGCGTCCGGCGCAGGCTCGCGACGGCGTGATTCACGGCCTGGCGCGCGTCGGCCCGCGTAGCCACGGTCACGCGCCCCACCAGCCCTGGTCCCATGGCGACCGCACTTCCAGCGCCTCTCCGTCAGTCCATTCCTTGCCGCACAGCAAAAATCCGGTCTGCGATCCCGGCCTCATCTTCATGGTTTTGCCCTCCTGTTCTCACACTTTCCTCAATGGTACAAGTGTGAGGGCGCACTGGCGCGCGGAGACAAAGAGTCTCCTCGCAACCAGATCCGGAATGAAGCGCCAGCCCTGACTTTCCTGTCTTTTGCGCCCGGGAACGGCTTTGCCCTGTTTGTGCTCGTTCAGGCCCGCACCACAAACCGGGCGCATGCGTCCTCGCCATACCACATGATGTAGTTGGTGCCCCACGCGTTGTTGAATAGGCAGGCGTGGAGTCCCTTGCTCAGTCGGGCTGGTCGTTGGAGAAGTGCACCGGGCCACGAGCGCCCTTGCGATACACTCCTTCCATGATTCACGACGGCCGCAGCCGCAAACTTCCCTTCGATCCCGCCGAAGCCTCGCGCATCTGCGCGCCGCGCGACCCCAAACTCGCCGCGCTCATCGATCGCGCCGGCCCATTCACGCTCCGCCTCGATCCCTCGCCCTCGCCCTTCGAGTCGCTGCTCGAATCCATCCTCTACCAGCAGTTGCATGGCAAAGCCGCGGCCACCATCCATCGCCGCGTGCGCGAGTACTTCGGCGGCGACCCCACGCCGCAGCTTCTGCTCGACACGCCCGACGAGCCGCTCCGCGCCGCCGGCGTCTCCGGCAACAAGATCAAGGCCCTCCGCGATCTTGCCGCCCGCACTCTCGACGGCACCGTTCCCTCGCACGCCGCCATCCTCAAAATGTCCGACGCCGACATCGTCGAGCGCCTCACCGAAGTGCGCGGCATCGGCTCCTGGACCGTCGAGATGCTGCTCATCTTCCGCCTGGGCCGGCCCGATGTGCTTCCCGTAACCGACTACGGCGTGCGCAAAGGCTTCGCGCTCACCTTCCAGCGCGTGCCAAAATCGCGCCCGCTCGAAGCAGCCGATCTGCCCAAGCCCGACGTGATCTTCCGCCGCGGCCAGCGCTGGGCGCCCTTACCGCTCCGTCGCGAGCTGGTACCTGTGGCGCGCCTGCGATCTGGCCAAAAATACCGCTCCGGCGGGCCGTTCCGCCCGATAACGGCCAGCGCCGAAGCCGTAAAATAACGTCAGCGGCCGGCAATTTACCCGGCGCGCCGCACGATCGGAACCTTCATGCCTCCTGGTAAGCGTTTTGTTTGCATTCACGGCCATTTTTACCAGCCGCCACGCGAAAATCCCTGGCTGGAGACGGTGGAGACCCAGGACTCCGCCGCTCCCTACCACGATTGGAACGAGCGCATCTGCGCCGAGTGCTACGCGCCCAACGGCGCGGCCCGCGTCGTCAACGCAAAAAACCAGATCACGCGCATCGTCAACAACTATGCGCGCATGAGCTTCAACTTCGGCCCCACGCTGCTCAGCTGGCTCAAAGAAAACGCGCCGCGCACCTACCGCATGATCCTCGACGGCGAGCGCCGCAGCCGCGAGCGTTACCGCGGCCACAGCTCGGCCATGGCGCAGGTCTACAACCACATGATTCTGCCGCTGGCCAGCCCGCGCGACCGCATCACGCAAATCCGCTGGGGCATCGCCGACTACGAAAGCAGCTTCGGCGCGCCGCCGGAGGGCATGTGGCTGCCCGAGACCGCGGCCGACACCGCAACCCTCGAAGCGCTCGCCGCGAACGGCATCAAATTCACCGTGCTCGCGCCGCACCAGTGCAAGCGCATTCGCCCGCTGAAGCCCGAAGGCAAGAAGGACGAAGCCGAGTGGACCGCCACGCCCGATGCCTCGGTCGACACCACGCGCCCCTATCTCGTGCGCTTCGCCTCCGGCGCCTCCATCGCCGTCTTCTTTTACAACGGCCCCGTCTCGCGCGCCATCGCCTTTGAAGGCCTGCTCAACTCCGGCGAAAACTTCGTCGCGCGCCTCAAGGCCGGCTTCAAAGACAGCGCTCAACCGCAGTTGGTTCATGTCGCCACCGACGGCGAATCCTACGGCCATCACCACAAGCACGGCGAAATGGCGCTGGCCTACGCGCTGCGCCTGCTCGAGCAGGACAAAACCGTCAAGCTGACCAACTACGCGCAGCTTCCTTGAGCAGTTTCCGCCCGAGTTCGAGTGCGAGATCGTCGACGAACACTTCATGGAGCTGCGTGCACGGCGTCGAGCGCTGGCGCTCCGATTGCGGCTGCAACGGCGGCAAGCCCGGCTGGAACCAGGCTTGGCGCGCGCCTCTGCGCCAGGCCCTCGACGAGCTGCGCGACGCGCTCGTTCCGCTCACCGAGCAGGAGAACGGCAACCTCTTCAAAGACGTTTGGGCCGCGCGCGACGCCTACATCCAGGTCGTTCTCGACCGCAGCGCGGAATCGGCCGACCGCTTCTTCGCCGCGCATCAGGCGCACGCGCTCTCTGAAGCCGAGCGCGTGCGCGCCCTCGAGCTGATGGAGATGCAGCGCCACGCCCAGCTCATGTACACCAGTTGCGGCTGGTTCTTCGACGACATCGCCGGCATCGAGACCGTGCAGATCATCGCCTACGCCGCGCGCGTGCTGCAGCTTGCGCAGCAAGTCTTCGGCGAGCAGGCCGCTGCCCTCGAGCCCGCGTTTCTCGCGCGCCTGGCCGAGGCCCACTCCAACGATCCAGCCGCCGGCGACGGCGCGCAAATCTACAAAAAGTGCGTCGACACCATGGAGCTGCACCTTGAGCAGGTCGCCGCCCACTACGCCATCAGCTCCGTCTTTTCTTCCTTCGCCGATGAGACCGACCTCTTCTGCTACCACGTCCGCCGCATCTCGCTACGACATTTACACCTCGGGCCGCGGCCGCCTTGCCCTCGGCCGCGTCCATGTGGCCAGCGCCATCACCGGCCATGCGCAAAGCTTTTCCTTTGCGGTTCTCCACTTCGGCGACCAGAACATCACCGCCGCCGTCAAGGCTTACAACGAACGCCGACGCCGCCGCATTCGAAGCTTTTTCCGCCGAGGCCGCCGGACACGTGCAGCGCGCCGACTTTCCCGAGGTGATTCGCCTGCTCGACCGCTTCTACGGCCACGCCGACTACTCGCTCACCTCGCTCTTCACTGACGAGCAACGCCGCATCGTCGGACTCATCCTCAACTCCACGCTCTGGGACATCGAGAACTCGCTCACCACCATCTACCAGGACCACGCCAGCCTGCTCCACTATCTTTCGCAGGCAGGCCTGCCCAAGCCGCCCGCGCTCACTCTGGCTGCCGGCTTCGCCATCAACGCCGGCCTGCGCCGCGTGCTCGAAGAGCGACCCCATCGATCATGGCGCAGTTGCGCTCCTATCTCTCATTGGCCAAGGCCGATCAGGTTCCCCTCGACACCGCCACGCTCTCCTACATTGCCGACCAGCGCATGAAGCGCGCCATGGTCGAGCTGCAAATGTCCTCGGGCTCTCTTGAGATGCTCGACCGCGCGCTCGCGCTCGCCCGCACCCTCGTCGAGCTGCCCTTCGACCTGAATCTCTGGCAGGCGCAGAACATCTGGTACGAGATTCTGCGCACCTCCGGCCACGCGCTCACCGCGTTGTCCGCCGAGGACCGTCCGCGCTGGGACAAGGACTTCAACGAGCTTGGCGCGTGTCTCGGCTTCGATTGCGCAAGCCATCCGCGCCGGCGAGGAGGCCGACGCACCGATGGCTGCCAGCGGAACGCCGCTCGCGCCGTCATCGCTGAACGGGAATTGAGGAATCGCAGTAAGCGTCGACTCGCTGACTTGCTGACTCGCTAATTTGCGGGTCGCAGCTTCCCGTTCTTCAGCGCGAACCGCTCCCCGCGCCACACGATTGTATCTCCCGCAAAGCCCGCCACCCACAGCCCCATCGCCATCGCATCGCGCAACGGCAGCAGCCACAAATTCGGCATCACCTCGTGATCGCCCAGCACCTCCGCGCCAACCGTCATCGCCTGCGCCAGCCGCAGAAAAAAACTCAACCCCAGCAGCCAAAGGCTCACCGGGCTCAACCCGCTGGCCAACACGTTCAGCAGTGCCCAACCCAGCCCATGCGTAAAGATCAGCCCTGCGTAGCCCGACGGCCGCGCGTCGCGCACCGTTCTCAGCCAGCGCAGTTGGTGATCGAAAAATCCGCTCCATCCATAAGCGGGCACGCCGTCTCCACCACCTCGGCGCTCAACTCCACGCGATAGCCGGCCTGTGCCACGCGCGCGCCCAGCTCGTAGTCGTCGGCCAGATGATCCACCAGCGGCAGCAGGCCCCCGGATTTTTCCAGCGCCTCGCGGCGCACCGCAAGCGTCGATCCCAGCCCGTAATGCAACCCGCGCTCAATCATCTTTGACAGCAGCACGCCGGGCATAAACTCCGTGGCAATTCCCAACGCCTCGAGCCGCGACGCCAGCGTACTATGCGCGCGCCCGCGATAGAGCGCCGTCACCATCCCCACCTGTGCCTTGCCGGTACCCTCGGCAGCCGGTGCAAAGCAACCCATCACCCGCTCCAGGTAGCGCTCGCTCACAGTAATATCGGAATCGTTGATCAGCAGAAAATCGTATCGCGCATGCTACCGCGAGTTGCGCCAGCGTGCTCACCTTGCCGTTCGTGCCCAGCCGCTGCGGACACTCAACGAGCCGGATTGCCCGCTCCGGAAACTCGGCCTGCAACTGCTTCACCGCTGCTGCCGCAGGATCGTCAAGCGACGCCACGCCAAACAGCATTTCGTACTCGCCCGCATAGCTCTGCCGGCAATGGCTGCGGAAGGCATCCATCATGCCGGGGTCGAGTCCTTTGAGGGATTTCAGAATGCTCACGCCGGGCGCGAACTCCGCCGCTGCGCGCGCCGCTCGTGCAGAAACACCCGCGCCGCCACCATCGCCGCCAGAAAGTATCCCATCCCGGCCACGGCCAGCGCCGTCGTCGCGATCTCCACGGCCTGCGCCAGTGCGTGCGGCATCACAAAAGCAGTTTACAGTGGAACAGATAGACAGGAATCAGTAAGCAGCAAACCCCATTCCCGGCGATTGCCCTCCGACTCTCTGGGACCGTCTGCTGTCTACTGATCTGCTGATCTACTGACTACTGTTTACTGTCTGCTGTCTCACTCGTACCTCAGCGCCTCAATCGGGTCCAGATTCGCCGCCTTCCACGCCGGATAAATCCCAAACAGCAACCCGATGGCGCACGAAGCGCCGAATCCAATCAGCACCCACATCGTCGAAAGCGTCGCCGGCAACCCGATGGGCAGAAGATAAACGATCCAGGTGATGATCGCGCCCAGCAAAATTCCGATAACCCCGCCCAGCGAGCACAGCGTCACCGCTTCCATGGTGAATTGCGTAAGGATGGTGCGCTTGGTTGCGCCAATCGCCTTGCGCACGCCGATCTCGCGCGTCCGCTCCGTCACGCTCACCAGCATGATGTTCATCACGCCTACGCCGCCCACCATCAATCCCACGCTGGAGACGGCGATCATGAAGATGACCAGCCCGTCGGTCAGTTGATCCCACAGCCGGCTCAGCGAATCGGGCCCGAAGATTTCGAAATCGTCATCCTTCTCCACGCGCACCTTGCGGCGAATGCGCAGCAGCTCGCGAATCTCCTCTTCCACCAGGTCCTTATTCTTTGGGCTGTCGTACTTCACAATGAGCGTCAGGTCCGTGATCTCCGGGTGCAGGTTGTGAAAGGTGTTGAACGGAAAAATAATGATGTTGTCGCGCGGATTCTTGCCGCTGCCGAAGGGCTGTTTCCGCTTGTCCAACACTCCAATCACGGTGTAGAGCCCCGACTCGACTGCAATTTCTTTGCCTACCGCCGGCTCGTCGCCGAACAAGCTCCTGCCAGGTGTCGTGGCCCAGCACCACAACGTGCGCGGCGCGCGCATCTTCGGCGTCGGTAAACATGCGGCCCTCGAGCAGCGTCAGGTCGGTAACGTCCATCACCTCGGGGAAATCACCCGCCATGATCATCCCGGCAACCTTCTTGCCGTTATATCTTGCGCTCACGTCGCCCACCTGGAAGTCCTTGATGTAGGCTCCTTCGGCATCCGTAGTAATTACGTGCGGCAACGCGCGCAGCGCAAGCGCGTCGTCAACTGTCAGCTTCTTGCGTGCCAGCATCTCCGCCGTCGGCCGCACTCCGATAATCGGCAGGCGCCCGATCCAGTAAACATTCGATCCCAGCGAGTCGATAAAACCCGAGACCCGGTTATTGATCCCGTTGACGACCGATGAGATCGCGATGACAGTGGAGACGCCGATGACGATGCCCAGAATCGTCAACCCCGAGCGCAGCTTGTTCGTGCGCAGCGTATCCAGCGCCATCTTCACGGATTCGCGGGTTTGTCCAGTGCTGGCCATCGCTGCCCCTCACATTTCCGCTCGCAGCGCAACCACCGGATCCAGCTTCGCTGCCTTGCTCGCCGGATACACGCCAAAGAAGATGCCCACCGAGCCGGCCAGGAACAGCCCCAGAAAAATCGCCCACAACGGCACGCTCGTCGGGAACCCGATCACGATCGTGATCAGTTTGCCCACCAGGATCCCGCACAGCACGCCGATCGCTCCGCCGGTCACCGCCATGGTCGCGCTCTCAATCAGGAATTGCAGCAGCACATCGCGCTGCTTGGCGCCCAGCGCCTTGCGCACGCCGATCTCGCGCGTCCGCTCCGTCACGCTCACCAGCATGATGTTCATGATCACCACGCCGCCCACCACCAGCGAGATCGACGCCAGCCCCAGCACCACGCTGGCGAACAGCGAGCTGATCTGCTTCCAGATGTCGAGAAACGTGTCGTTCGTCTCGATTTCAAAGTCGTCGGGCGTTCCCGGCGCATCGTGGCGTCGCGTGCGCATCAACACCCGCACCTCGTCCTCGGCCTGCTCCATGGCCTGCGCGCCGCCGGCCACGCGCGCATAAATATCGCACCGAGTCGTTGTATCCGTACATCTGCTGATACGTGCTGATCGGCACGGCCACCCAGTTGTCCTGCGACTGGCCCAGCGTCTTTCCCTGCCGCTCGCCCACGCCCACAATCGTGTAGGGAATCCCGTCCACGCGAATCTCTTTGCCGATCGGATCGCCCTCGCCCAGCAGGTTGTCCACAATGTCGTAGCCCACAATCGCGTCGTGCGTGGCGTGCTCCTCGTCGGCCGGCGTAAACCCGCGCCCAAGCGCAATGTCGATGTTGTTCAGCGCCAGCATCGTCCAGGTGTAACCGCGCACGTCGGTGTTGTTGCTGGAGTGGCCGTTGGTACACACATGTTGGTCGACTTGACCAGCATCGCGCCCACCTCGCTGCACTCCGTGCAGTTGTCGCGCACCGCCTCGTAGTCCTCGATGCGAATGATCTTGCGCCTCTGGTAGCGGAAGTAGTCCTGGGCGCCGAAGATCACGCTCGCCAGCCGCGTCACCGTGAAAACATCGGCGCCATAGCCTGAGAGCTTGGTGGCCACGTAGCGGTTGGCGCCGTTCACCAGCGTGATGACCATGATCACCGAAGCCACGCCCATCACCACTCCGATCAGCGTCAGAATGGTGCGCAGCTTGTTGGCCCACAGCGACTGCAGCGCGAGTTTAAAGGCCTCTCGAAGTGGCATGATCCTGCCTTATGATACGCACGCGCCCTATGCGCGGTTCCGGCCTGCTGCGGCCCCCGAATCCGTGGGCGCGTGGCCGCTCCGTTCTCAGCCTGCGGATGTCTCCCCTGGCTCCCTCAATCCTGCCGGCCGTCTTCTTGTTCCCTTGGTCCCTCGTTCCCTGCTTCATCGCCCCGAGCTGCCAAATCCCTTTGCCGCCCGCTCCGAGTCTTCCAGCTCTCAACCTCCTCCACCGGACCCGTCAACACCGGCACCGGAACCATCTGCGCAATCTTCTCGCCCGCCTTCAGCTCCACCGCGTCATCGCCCAGGTTGGTCATCACCACCAGAATCTCGCCCCGGTAGCCGGCGTCGATCACGCCGCCCGTGGTGGCAATCCCCCGCGCCGCCATCGACGACCGGTCCCGCACCAGCAACCCCAGCGGCGCTCCCGTCCGCGGATCGCGCGCCTCCACGGCAATTCCCGTCCGCACCTTCACCGTTGCGCGGGGCGCCAGCCCACCCCCTCCAGCGCGAACACGTCGTACCCCAGGTCTTCGCCCGGATGCGCCACCTCCGGCAGCCGCGCGCCCTCTCCAACCGCTTCACTCGCAACATGGGTCTGATGTTAGCAGTGGAGGCGATGGAGCGGATGAAGGGTTGAATCAATAGACTCGATCCCGCACGCTTTTGCTCATGAATCCAGGACCTTTCGCAGTGGTCGCAAGTTACGCTTTCGTACGGAGTAACCCTTTCGTACCATTGATGTTCGATATGGTGCAACACTGGACCAGAAATTTTCCCGGGGCGTCCGTTTCGAATTGATCGCCTCAAGTCAAGTTCGTGCCTGTAGGCCAAGCGATAGCATATTTCGAGTGCCGGCCGACGAAGCTCAAATTGAGGCTCATGGGCCCCTGAAAATCAAGAGTGACCAGCGGATCTCGAAAAATCTCTTCAGGACCCCCAGGCTGCGCTCCGGTAACACGAGGCCCATGTCTTTGCGTGAACAGAGTGGATTCCAATGGAAATTGTCATCTTTGCCGAACAATTCAGAAACGGTAGTTGGGATGTCTGGGAACACATCTGTAGCCCCAAAGAAGTCGAGGCTGTCGTGGATTCTGCCCGTGTAAGGGCAAGGGTTCGCTCGCGAATGGGCGGCCAATTCACGACGACTTCCTTGAGAGCGCGCGCTGCATATTTAACGTTGAGCGCGGCCCGGCGATGCCCCGAAAGATGGGGATATGCGGGTTTATTGCGTCTGCGTCGACAGGGTCGTGGTCGGGGTATACGAGAAGATTCATCCAGTATTCTCAGAGGTTGCGGGGACCCAGGAGTTCGTCGAGGTCGCGCTGAGAAACCGCCTGACCGCGCGTCGACCGATAGCATTTTCGGAGTTGCTGTGAACCGACGCTATACACTTCAGTGGCTTTTACCTCAAGAAAAAGCCACCTTGTACAGTCACTTATCCCATCTCCGCGTATTCCGAATATGCACGAGCCCCGGCGCCTCTCGCTACAATTAGATCTCCGTTCGTTCCGTCTGTTTTTCCGCGGGGTGCGAACTCATCCTGAACGCCTACCGCTGCGCTCCACCCCCGCTAAGTCTCTACTATCCATCTCCCAAATTCGCTGTGCTATTTCCCCAAAATGGTCAGCCCCGGCCGGGAATTTTCCCAACCGGGGCTGTCGTTTGATACCCCGCACGGCAAATCTGTCGTCGGGAGTCCTAATTCGGCAAAAGGACTTGTAAGCCGAATTCTGTTTATGCGGTCATTCCTCTAGGCGCCGCGTTGCCGCGGACGCTCATCAGCGACCTACCCGGAGGTTTCGGCCATTGCTTGACACCCCAGCGACGAAGACCTGTCGCCGGGGACCCCGCTGGAGCAGCCTTTCGGCGCCGGGCCGGCACCGAGCGCGAACCTTGCTCCGAGTCCGCGCTTCCCTCCCTATTTGGTCTTGCTCCGTGTGGGGTTTACCCTGCCACCGGCATTACTGCCGGCGCGGTGCGCTCTTACCGCACCTTTTCACCCTTACCACTGCGTGGGGCAGCCCTTTGGACGAGTCCATCGGGATGCCCGCATGCCCTCCCAAAGGAGGGGTAGCAGTGGCGGTATGTTTTCTGTGGCACTGGCCGTCCACGGGCCTTGACGCCCGCGTCCCGGACGTTATCCGGCACACTGCCCTGCGGAGTTCGGACTTTCCTCTCCCGGCAACCCTCGCTTGCGCAAGGATTTCCGGCAGCGACCGCCCGGTCCTCCTGCCAGCCTCTAGTGTACCCCGAAATCAGATTCCGTCGCGCTCCACGATCCCCGGGCTTCCTACTATTTGAATCCGGGGGCCTTTCGCGCCCATCCCATCTCCTGCGGAACGGATCCCGGCCTTCCCGCGGAGCCGTCCGTCGGCTGCCAGTGAGGATTTTTCTCAAATCCGGCTCAAACCAAGGAGAATTCCATGAAACTAACCTCCACCATCTCCCGCTACCTGCTCGGCCTCATCTTCCTGGTCTTCGGCATGAACCACTATCTGAATTTCATCCCCATGGGCCCAATGCCCTCCGGCCTCGCTGGGCAGTTCTTCGGTACGCTCATGACCTCCCGCTACTTATATGCCGTCGCGTTCTTTGAGGTTGCGTCGGCCATTCTGCTGCTCGTCAATCGCTTCGTGCCGCTGGCCCTGGTTGTGCTTGGCCCCGTCATCGTCAACATCTTGCTCACCGGCCTGCTGATATCCGCATTGGCTCTTCCTATGGCTGTTCTTCTGGTCATTCTCTGGTTGCTTTCCGCCTGGCGCGCTCGCTCCGTGTTTTTCCCGCTGCTCCTCAGCAGCGCGCTGCTGGCTAGGGTACTGTCCCTAAAGTTCGCATCAAAAAAATGCGTTGTCATCCTCAGCCAAGTTTGGCCGGTTTTTCGGCCAAACGGAGTCGAAGGATCTGCGGTTGCTCTTTGGAACTTATGTCACGAACTTCTAGGTTGTATCGACATATAGGGATATGTGGCGTTGCGTAGCGAAAACCTGCTCAGACGAGGCGGAGGACGACGGCTGTGGCGGGTCCACCGCCTAGGACGACAACGAAGAATCAGCGGGTTTTCGCCGCAACCCGAAGGGCTGGTCCCGATTTTCCCGGTTTCGTTGTTGTTCGTCGCTAGCAGACACCCGGTATGCGTCGCTCCTCTCTCCTAGAACCCGAAAAAATCGGCCCCAGCGCCGCACACCCCTATATGTCGATACAACCTAGGACACCACCCTAGCCCGGTTCACCTTGCGCCCACCCCTCGCTACAATCGAATGGAGAGATGATCCAGTACCTCTATCTCGGCCGCGTCGACTACGGCGAAGCGCTCCGCCTTCAGGAGGAACTCGTGCCCTGCGCACCGCCGGCCGCATCGACAACGTCCTCCTGCTCCTCGAGCACCCGCCCGTCCTCACCCTCGGCCGCAACGCCAACCGCGCCAACATCCTCGCGTCGGACGATCTTCTTGTCCGGCGCGGCGTCACCCTCCACGAAATCAACCGCGGCGGCGACGTCACCTATCACGGCCCCGGCCAGCTCATCGGCTACCCCATCTTCGATCTCCGCAGCCTGCACAACCCCAGCGGCGGCCGCCTCGGCCCGGTCGACTTCGTCCGCCTAATGGAAGAGGCCCTCATCCGCGTTTGCGGCGAATTCAGCGTCTACGCCAGCCGCATCTGCGGATTAACAGGCGTCTGGTGCGGGCTTCCGTCGGGCATCGCCGGCGGAAGCCAGGCGTGCGAACCCGCACAAATCTCATCCAAGAGTCTGCCGCCGGCAGGCCGCAAAATTGCCGCCATCGGCATCCACGTCGCCCGCGGCGTCACCTCCCACGGCTTCGCCTTCAACGTCACCACCGATCTCCGCGACTTCACCCTCATCAATCCCTGCGGCATCACCAATCGTCCGGTCACAAGTCTCGAAAGGGAAGTGGCCGATCCCAATAGCCTGCCCGCCCTTGAATCCATCGCCCGCCGCGCCGCGCACCAATTCAGTCAGGTCTTCAACCAGCCGGTCGAGTTCGTCGCCAGCCTTGCCGCCCTTCGCGCTCAGGCTGAATCCGCGCCCATCCCACCCGATTCTCCTGGTGCCGATCGTCCCGCCTCTGAATTTCCCGCGGAAGACACGCCCCTCCAGATCCCTCCCGCCATCCAGCGCCTGCGCCGCGCGAAAAACCGCCCCATTCCCGTGTAAGCCGCGCGGTTTCCGGCGGAAGCCGACAATAGCGGCTGCGATCGCCAGCGATACGATTGAGAAATTCGTAAGTCCTTTGGAATCTTGGTTGGCGAGAGAGGTTCGCAATATTAAATTGAAGACCAGCGCGGCTGAACCGGAAGCGTTATGATTATCTCGCATAACACGAGGGGGGGGTCCAAATGGCAGATCGCAAACAATTCGAAAACATTCCTACCCCCGATCCAGAACTAATTCGACTTTTGGAAGAGTCCCGCGAAAGACCGGTCAGTGAAGAAGAACTGCAGGAGCAGAGAATCAGTTTTGCATTCGGCAACGCACCATTCGGCTCAAAACACATTACCAAAGAGAGCGTGAGAGAGTCGTCAAAGAGGATCAGTTTGAAGTGCTAGGAGATTACAGCGCCTTCTTCGAAGGCCAGTTGTTCACAACCGCATGTCCGTTCGAGAGAAAGATGATCCTGCGCTGTTCGCCAAAATCCAAGAGCACAATTTGTTACGGCAATATGACCTGCTTTCCAATTGCATCGAGATTGGTCTTTGCAAGGGCATAGAGGCCTTTGATAAGTACACTCTTTGGGCTCTAAACCATGCTGCAGTTTCAAACATTGCGCAGTTCGGAGGGCGATACCGCGAAGAACCCATATCGGTTGGGAACCATACGCCTCCACATTTCAAGACTGTTCCCGATCACATGGATCGGTTTTTCTCACTGATTCACGAAAATTGGACAATCCTTGACCATCCAACGATACTAGCGGCTTTCGCCCTTTGGAAATTGAACTGGATCCACCCTTTCGTAGAGGGTAATGGCAGGACGGCAAGGGCGGCCTGCTATTACTTGATTTGCATGAAGGCTGGTCGCCTGCTTCCCGGGAAAAAGATCGTCCCCGAACGCATCCGTGATAATCGCGCACCATACTATGCTGCGCTCCAAACAGCGGATCGTGCGTGGGAGGATGGAAGATATGATGTCGGCGAACTCGCCACCTACCTCGGGGGACTTCTCAGAGACCAACTCCTAGATGTTTAAACCCTAAGACCCAAGGCCATCTACACATCATTCCATGTCCCGCGATTTATAATCCGGCAGGAACTGCCGCGCTCACCGGACCGCGAAAGAGGGATGCATGTCCACTGAAGTTCCTCATGCCCCAGATGGGCGAGTCGATCTTCGAGGGCACGATCACCAAATGGCTCAAGAGCCATCGGCGACACCGTCCAAAAAGACGAGCCGCTCTTCGAAATCTCCACCGACAAGGTGGACGCCGAGATCTCCTCGCCCGTGGCTGGCGTGCTCGCTGAGATTCGCTTTCCTGAAGGCGCCACCGTCGAGGTCAACACCGTCGTCGCCATCATCGGCGAAGCTGGCGCAAAGGCCACAGCTCCCGCACCGGCGAAATCGTCGTCGCCACAGTCCCGTAGCACTCCCACGCACGGCCGTCGTCGCGCAGTCGCCGGTCCAAGAGTCTGCCCCACCGCAGGCGGCGCAGGTGACGGGCCGCATCCGCTCCTCGCCCCTCGCGCGCCGCATCGCCAAAGAGCATGGTCTCGACCTCGGCCGCATCGCCGGAACTGGCTCCGAAGGCCGCATCACCAAAGAAGACGTGCTCCGCGCCGCAAGCTCTGCGTCGGCGCAATCGCCCGTCCAAAAGGCTGCCGCACTGCAAGTGCCCGCACCGCAGGTGCCTGGGACGACGCCAACCGCAGAACCCACCGCATCCTCACCCACAACGCTGCCCACCGATCCCGTTCCGTTCACCCGCATGAGGGCCATCATCGCCGAGCGCATGGTTGAGAGCGTGCGCATCGCCCCGCATGTCCACACGGTTTACAAAATTGACATGACGCGCATCGCGCGCCTGCGCGAGCAGCATAAGGCCGCCTTCGTTGCAGCGTCACGGCGTCAAGCTCACCTACATGCCCTTCATCGCCGCCGCGGCCGTTGCCGCGCTGCGCCGTTTTCCCATCGTCAACGCCTCGCTTGAGAGCGGCTCCGAAGGCCTGGCCATCCGCTATCACCAGAACATCAATCTCGGCATCGCCGTCGCGCTCGACTGGGGCCTCATCGTGCCCGTCATCCGCCAGGCCGAGCAGCGCACCTTCGCTGATGTTGCCCGCTCCATCGCCGATCTTGCCCTCCGCGCCCGCTCCAAAAAGCTCTTGCCCGACGAGGTTGGCGGATCAACCTTCACCCTCACCAACGCCGGCGCCTTTGGCGGCGAGTACGGCATGCCCATCATCAATCAGCCCGAGTCGGCAATCCTCGCCGTCGGCGGCCTGCGCAAGGAGCCGGCCGTCCTCACCGACGCCGAAGGCAACGACACCATTGCCATCCGCTTCATGCAATATTTCTGCCTCGGCTTCGATCACCGCCTCATCGACGGCGCCGACGGCGGCAAATTCATGCTGGAATTCAAAAAGGTGCTCGAAACCTGGGGCCAGGACATTGACTAACCTCCACCCTTATCTACGCTCTGCACGTCAGCCCACCCGCCCTGTCAAGCCCCCTCGCTCCTTATTTCAGCACTAACTCAAACATTCCATGCCGCTTATAAACATCCTCAAACTTGCAGGGAATTATGCCCACCTGGCGCACAATCGTTCCATGATGTTTCTTTACCCAAAGGCCCGCGCCAGCGGCAGCCCGTCGCCGGACGATCGAAAACCGCCAAAATGTTGTGAAAGAGGGATATTTGATGCGAAAAGCGCCGTAACTCCTTTGCTTTCACATCTCTGCAAATAAGTCGTTTGTTGTTGCATTTTTGAAGCGAAATGCACCCGTCAACCCAATGAAACCAAAGCGCTTATTTTCAGAAAGCATGTGGGGGGAGGGTCGATTCTGACAGTAAACATCGCGCCCGGCTCGCTGATAGCCGGAAGCCGGAGCTGCTTCACCACGCTTTCGCCCGCTCCACGGCCTTCTGCCAGCGCGCGCGCCGCTCAGCCCGCTCGGCTGCATCCATCTTCGGCTCAAAGCGCACGTCACCTTTGCGTTCCGCGCGCAACGCATCGGAGCTGGCCCAGAACCCCGTCGCTAAACCTGCCAGATACGCCGCGCCCAGCGCTGTCGTCTCCGTCACCCGCGGCCGCACTACGGGAACGCCCAGCACATCGGCCTGGAACTGCATCAGCAGATCGTTCACCGCTGCGCCGCCGTCCACGCGCAGCGCCGTCAATTGGGCGCCGGTCTCGGCAGCCGAGGCGGCTACCGCCTCCAGCACGTCGGCCACCTGGAACGCGATCGCTTCCAGCGCCGCCCGCGCAATCTGCCCCGGCCCCGTGTCGCGCCGGAGTCCGATCAGCATTCCGGCAGCGTGCGCGTCCCAATGCGGAGCGCCCAGCCCGACAAACGCCGGCACAAACACCACGCCGCCCGTATCCGGAACGCTCGCCGCAAGCGCCTCCACATCCGCCGGCGCGTTGATCAGCTTCAAATTGTCGCGCAGCCATTGCACCACCGCGCCGCCAATAAACACGCTGCCTTCGAGCGCGTATTCGAGCCGCTTCCGCGCGCTCGCGGCCACCGTCGTAATCAGCCGGTGCCGCGACCGCACAAACTCCGTGCCGATGTTCTCGAGCAGAAAGCAGCCAGTCCCATACGTGTTCTTGGCCTCGCCCGCGCTCCAGCACAACTGCCCGAAGAGCGCCGCCTGCTGGTCGCCGGCAATCCCCGCAATCGCCACGCCGCCCAGCTCCCAGCGTCGTCGTCACCTCGCCCACGCGCTCGCTCGACCACTTGACTTCCGGCAGCATGCTCGCGGGAATCTCGAAGAGCTTCAGTAGTTCTTGGTCCCACTCGCCCTTCACCACGTTGAAGAGCAGCGTGCGCGAAGCATTGGTCACATCGGTTACGTGCTTGCGCCCGCCGGTCAGGTGCCACACAAGCCAGCTATCCACGGTGCCAAAGGCCAGCTCGCCGCGTTCGGCCCGCGCCCGCGCGCCCTCCACGTGATCCAGAATCCACTTCACTTTGGTCGCCGAAAAATACGGATCGAGCACCAGCCCGGTCTTCGACGAAACCGCTTCCCCAGCACCGCTCTGCTCCAAAAGTTCACACAGCGGAGCTGTTCGACGGTCCTGCCAAACGATCGCCGGATGAATCGCCTTGCCCGTCGCGCGCTCCCACACAATCACCGTCTCGCGCTGGTTGGTAATGCCGATAGCCGCCACATCGCGCGGGTGTGCGCCCGCCTTCGCCAGCGCTTCCGCCGCGCAGCTCATCTGGCTGGTCAGGATCTCCGTCGGATCGTGTTCCACCCAACCCGCCTGCGGATAAAACTGCTGAATCTCCTTCTGCGCCACCGCCGCAATCGCGCCAGCTCGCATCGAACAGGATCGCCCGCGAACTCGTCGTTCCCTGATCCAGCGCCAGAATGTAAGCCATACCTATGCCCACCCATTCGGCAACCAGTCAAACACGCGGGGCAGGGTGGCGGCAAGGTGAAGACCGGAATCTTGGTCGGCCGCCGGAGGCCACGATAATTTAGTTTTTATCTTCTTTTATAATTTCTATTGACTTTTATTTTATTTTGTTGTATCCTGTATGTGATGTTGAAGTCTAATAGGAGACTGTATGATCTACTCGAAGCATCAGTGCACGATATTACCCGTATGGCGACATCGAACGCCACCGCAGCAGCAATATTCAACCTCCATTCGAGTCGCCAGCGCGGACGCACCATTTAGACCGTGCCGCCTTGTCCACGCCTGCAGGAATGACACTAAGAGATACGCAGTAATCGCGGTATTGCGCCGACTTCAATCCGAGCTTTGGAAAGGTTGTGATCGGCAGTCGCGGTCATGCGTCGCCTTTTGCTGGGCGGACCGGTGTAGAATGCCCAAGACGCCACCGTCTTCTGAACAAACAGAACTTCGAGATCTTTATTCTTCTGGAGTCTCCCCGAAACTAATCCTGACGATTTCGCGGGTCGAACGAATCTCCAACGCCTAACCAAGTAGTCCCAATCCTAATCCGCGTATCTGTATGCGGACGTGCATCGCTGGGAGAGTAATTGCTCTGTGCCGACGGCTTCACGAGCTAGATCTCGGCACGTTTATCGCCGGGCCGCAAATGATTTCCATCGAGGTTCCAATGGTCATCAGATTCGATTTTTCCGTTAGCGAAGTGCTGCTCCAGGCGGCGAGGCCCAATCAGTCAAGTCTCGATAAACGTTGTACCTGCGAATTGGCAATTGCGACCAATGACCGAAGCCGGATTTTCCGCTTTGGCGCGGTGTCGATTCCCCATTTGAACTCCGCAACGTTCCTGGCGGCCAAAGGAGGCAGAGTTGCCTGGTGCTGTCTTTTGGCTACTCGCATGCCGGTTCGAGGAGTCGACCAATAGGTAAAATTAGGCAGGGTTTTCAGCTTCGCACTGCCTTTCGCCTGCCCCTACCGCACCCTCCCCGCCGCATTCTCCAGCACCACATTGCTCAGCACCCCAGTATCCACTGTCGTCTGGCAGGTGCGAGCAGAACCCAATGCCCACGTAAAACGGCGCATCCATATGCAGCTTGATGGGCGGCCCGAACTGGTGCATCGGCTCGCCGTCCAGGCTCACCCAGAGCGCAAACTCGTCGCCGCGCTTCTCGATCCCGATGCGCTTGGCGTCGATGGTCCCATTGCTGAACGGCTCCCCGGCGTCCGGCCCTCCGCTCCGGCTCATGCGAAATCCTATATCCTCGACGCTTGCATCTCTCTCCGGGCGCCACGCCAGATGCACCAACCCGGCCCCGTGCAGGGCCACCATCGCTGCCTTCGCGTCATCGTCCAGGCTCTGCCGGATCATCAGCACGGCCTTGCGGTCGCCGTAGCCCTTCGGATCGGGAAAGTTGATGTCCGCAGCCAGTGACACATCGCCCGACATTCGCTTCCAGAGGAACCGGAACTCGTCGCGCGTGTACCAGATGTTGTATCCGGCGGAATGAATCGTGTATTGTCCGGTCGCGGCATCGTAGCTTGCGCTGCCCGGCGCCAGCGCGCTGCCGACATCCGATTGGCCGTCAAAGATTCCGATCGGCGTATCGAAAGTTCGTGCTCGGCCGGTGAAAGCCCGCGGGCGGCGCCACCTGTTGATGTGTTGCCGAACCTGGTTGCGCCCAATCCGGAGCAACCGGCGGGCTTTGCACTGACGGCGTCTGCGCGAGCAGAACGCACACTGCAAAGCAAGTTCCCAGCATAGCCAGAATTGCAGTTGACTGTATCCACGTGCGAAGGTCTCGACTTCTCATGGCAACCCACTCTAGCAGACCGGTTGAGCCGGTGCCCAGCAAGCGGATTGTTATACCATTCGATTGAGTCCGCATTTTTGCATAAGGCCCCGATTGATGAGCTCTGCATCCTCTCCCACACTCCTTGTCCTCGCTGCAGGCATGGGCAGCCGCTATGGCGGCCTCAAGCAAATCGATCCCGTCGGTCCCGCCGGCGAAACCATCATCGATTACTCCATCTTCGACGCGCTTCGCGCCGGCTTCGGCAAGCTCGTCTTCGTCATCCGCAAGGACATCGAGCAGCAATTCCGCGAGATCGTCGGCGCGCGTTTTGAAAAGCGCGTTGCAGTCGACTACGTATTCCAGTCCCTCAAAGACATCCCGCCGCGCTTCACCGTGCCCGCCGGCCGCACCAAGCCGTGGGGTACCACGCAGGCCATTCTTCTCGCCGCCGGCGTCATCCATGAGCCCTTCGCCGCCATCAATGCCGACGATTTCTACGGCGCGCATGGTTATCGCGAGCTGGCCGGGCATCTCACCTCCGGCTCGCCGGACTACGCCATGGTCGGCTTTGTCCTGCGCAACACGCTCTCCGACTTCGGCTCCGTGGCGCGCGGCGTGTGCCAGGTCGCTGACGACGGCTACCTCAAGCACATAATCGAGCTCACCAAAATCGAGCGCGACGGCAACGGCGCCCGCAATACCGATGCTGCTGGAGAGGTGACAAAGCTCTCCGGCGACGAGCCAGTCTCCATGAATATGTGGGGATTTACGCCGCAAGTCTTCGATCAGCTGCGCGAGCGCTTCGAGGAGTTCCTTGTGGGCAGCGCATCCGACTTGAAGGCCGAGTGCTTCATCCCGAACACCGTCGGCGAACTGGTTCGCGCCGGCCAGGCGCGGGTCAAGGTGCTGCGCTCGCGCGATTCCTGGTTCGGCGTCACCTATCGCGAGGACCGCCCGCGTGTCGTTGAAAGCATCCGCCGCCTCATCGCTGGCGGCCTCTATCCTGAAAGACTCTGGTCATGAATGAGCCGCGCCACGCCCTTGCCGCGGCGAGCCAATTTGAATTTAGCGGCGAAGTCTCCGGCATCGCGCCCCACGGTAACGGCCACATCAACGACACCTGGCTCGTCACCTGCCAGGCGCCGGGCGCGTCCGCGCGCTACATCCTGCAGCACATCAATCACCGCGTCTTCTTGAATCCCGCGGCAATGATGCAGAACATCGAGCGCGTTACCGCGCATCTTGCTGTACAGGTAGCCGGCAAGCCCGACGCCGCCCGCCGCGCGCTTCATCTTGTCCCCACGCGCGACGGCCGCAACTGGCACGTGGATGCCGAAGGAGAAACCTGGCGCGCTTATCGCTTCATTGCCAACGCGCGCACCTATGAAACCGTTTCGTCCGCCGAGCAGGCGTTCCAGGCGGCCCGCGCCTTTGGCCGCTTCCAGCAGCAGCTCGCCAGCCTGCCCGCGCCGCGTCTTAATGAGACCATCCCCGATTTTCACCACACGCCCAAACGCTTCGCCGCGCTGGAGCAGGCCATCGCCGCGGACGGAAAAGGCCGCGCCGTTTCTGCCCGGCCCGAAATCGAATTTGCCCGCTCGCGCCAGTCCATTGCATCCGTGCTCATCGACGCAAATCTCCCTGAACGCATCACGCACAACGACACCAAGTTCAACAACGTTCTGCTCGACGATGCCTCCGGGGAAGCCATCTGTGTCGTCGACCTCGACACCGTCATGCCCGGCCTTGCGCTTTACGATTTCGGCGACATGGTGCGTACCACCACCAGCCTCGTCGCTGAAGATGAGCAGGATCTTTCCCAAGTCACTATGCAGTTCTCGCTCTTCGAGGCTCTCGTACGCGGCTATCTCGAATCGGCCGGCGCGTTCCTGACGGCTGCGGAACGCAGGCAGCTCGCTTTCTCGGGTAAGCTCATTACCTTCGAAATTGGAATCCGCTTCCTCGCCGATCATCTCGCCGGCGACACCTACTTCAAAGTGCATCGCGAAGGCCACAATCTCGACCGCTGCCGCACCCAATTCAAGCTGGTGGAATCGATTGAGCGCCAGGAAGAGAAAATGAACCGGCTCGTCGAGTCGCTTGCGGGATGACGCGAATGGCTTACGGAGCGCCCGCCCCGTAGTTCGGTAACTTGGGCGTTAATCGGCGCACCACGAACTCTTGCAACAGGTTCTGTACCGCGCCTTCCGCAGTGCCGATCAGCGTATTCTCAAAAGTCACCTCCACGCCGCTGCGGTCGCTGGCCGGGTAATAGAGGTTGGAAATTCCGCCGGCCGCCAATCCGCCAAGAATTCCGGAATAACTCGGCTGCCAATGCCCGTTGTCGCCTTTGCAGATGACGGAATTCGCAATCGCGTACATTGCGCGCGACATCACCGTTCCCGTACCCTTGTAGAAGTACCGCGGATCCTGCTTGAATATCGAGGGCAAAATCGCCCCGCCAATCATCGTCCCGATAAAGGCATCTGCATAATTCGCGCCAAAACGTTTGCCATATCCCTGCGCGCCCTGCCCGTATCCCGAAAAGGTGTTGGCGGCCTGTTCCATGCCTGCAACCGCGCCTGTCATCACCCACGTTACGGGATCGATCGATGTTCTCCAGGCGAGCTGATATTTTTGCCGCGTTGAGAGCGGCACGGCATTCGGATCGTAGCTCACGTAGTAGTTCGGGAACATGCCCAGCACTCTCTGCTTCTCTTCGAGATCGAGTTGTTCCTCGGCGATCTCTGCCTGCGGCTCTGCCGACACCCGCACCACGCTCGCTGCGGTCGCCACGGACAGAACAATGGTGCGGGCATCGAACGCCTCACCAGCCTCCAGCACGCCGGAGACTTCCTGGGTCAAAAAACCGCTTGAAGAGATGGTGAGCTTGAACTCGCCCGGAGGCAGGCCCACAAAACTGAACGCGCCGTTGTCGTCCGTTTTCTGCGTTGCCGTGAAAGGAGTGCCGCCGCTCAGATCGAGATCTACGCGCGCTCCTTCATACACCGCTCCATCCGTGCTCGTCACCTGCCCGTGAATGCTCCCGCCTGCTGACGGTGCCGTATTCGAATCCGGCGAACTTTGCGGTATTCCGCCCTGCGCCCATGTAGAAGCCGCAACCGCGAGACACATCGCCAGCATCGCCAATCGGGCGCAAAGCCCGCCTTTACGGAGCATGCCTCGCGGTGCGCGGCGTTGCCTTGCTTGGTCTGAGGTCAGATTACCCCCTCCCGAAGTCCAGGCAGCTTCAGGCAGGAAGATGGCTCCGGTGAAAAAAGATTGTTACAGAATTAGACGGCTGAATCGCCGGAAAGACGAGCAGGTTCAGAAAAGAGCAATGACTTTAGTGCATGGAATTTTCGCCTGCAACACGCGGAACCGGACGATCATTGCTCCTAAATTAACTTCCCGTGAAATTCATCTCATCATTCAGGCCGTCCCGTATAGTGCTGCACGTGGTGCACCTCTCCGTGATCCACCAGCGATTCCAGATGCGTGGTCACCTCGGCCGGCATCTCCAGGTCGAGCGCCAGTCGCTCCTCCACCTGCGTCGCCAGCCGATGCGCCTCACCGATCGGCAGTCTGTCGGGAAACAAAAGGTGCACTTCAATAATTTGGCGGTAGCCTGTCGTCCTGAAGCGCACGCCATGGTATTCCAGGTCAAGCTCCTCGCAGATAGTGTCGAGCCGTGCGCGAATCTGGTGGCCGACCTTGGGATCGGAGTAATCGAGCAATCCCTTCATCGATTGCCACATCAGCCGGCCGCCCGACCACAGAATGTTAGCCGCCACGGCGAGTGCAACAAGCGGATCGAACGGCCTCCAACCCGTCGCCATCACCAGCCCCAGGCCGGCAACGACTCCGAAGCTGGTCCAACTGTCGGCCAGCACATGTTTTCCGTCCGCCTCCAGAATCAGCGAGTGATTCCGCTGCCCGGCGCGCAGCAGGTACCAACCCAGAACGGCATTCAGCGCCCCGGCGGCGATGATGAGAATGACACCGCCTCCCAGGTTTCCGAGGACCAGGCCGCTGCGCCACTTTTCGATTGTCGTATAAACAATGCTTCCCGCGGCGAGCACGATCATTGCGCCTTCAAAACCCGCGGAAAAGAAAGTAATCCTCTCGTATCCGTATTGGAACCGCGGGACAGCCGGGCGCGTGCTCAGCCAAAGGCTGAATACCGCGAATGTCACAGCCACCACATGCACCACGGATTCAGCGGCATCGGAAAAGATCGCCGCGGACCCTGTCAGCAGGTAAGCCGTCACTTTCCCGGCGAGCATCAGCACGCCAACCACCAATGACAGCCGCATGGCGAACTGCGCATCGCAGTGATGATCGCGCTTGTCGGCAACCTTCGGCTTTGGCGCCAGGTTCATAGCCGATCCATCAGTCTTTGGGATTAGTGGCCTTGGCACAAGTCTACGCGCCGCCGGCGAATTCAGCTCTTCGCATGCAGGAACTCATCAACCGTTTCACTGCACCTCGCCGATATACACCCCGTACGGCCCCAACACGATTCGATTCAGTGCTACCGGGTCTGCCGCGCCCGGCGTCTTCAGCAGTGTCTGTAGTCTTCTCGGTCGAATACCGGCTCCGCCGATCGTTAAATTCACAATCTGCGGAACTCCCGTAAAGTTTGTGCTCACAACCACCTGCGGCGCGCCTGGCGCTTGCCGCATCCAGCTCAGCACCTGGGTGTTCTCCGTGTCCAGCATGATATTCGCGCCGTTCTCGAGCGCCGGAGTGGTCTTCTTCAGCCGGATCAGCGCCTTGTACCATGCCAGCATAGAGATGGGATCGCCCTCTTCGGCCTTCACGTTGATCGTCGCCGCGCTCCCGGGCACCGGCAGCCACGGCGTTCCGCTGGTGAACCCTGCGTTCACGCCCCCGTCCCATTGCATCGGCGTGCGCTCGCCGTCGCGTCCCTTCTCCTTTGGCCAGCCGGTGATCCCGATCGGATCCTTCACGTCCTGTTTGCGGCGGGGCGGCGTGGTCTTCATTCCGATCTCGTCGCCATAGTAGACAAGCGCCGCGCCGCGGCTTGCCAGCAAGATCGTCGCGATCACGCGCTCGATGTCCGTATCGTGCACGCCGTCGCCATAGCGCGCACCGATTCGCGGGTTATCGTGATTGTCGAAGAGCAGCAGCGGAATGTTGGCCGACAGATGCGTCTCCGCGTCGATCAGCCTCTGCCGGAACTCCGTCACATCCAGCTTATTAATCATGCCCACCTGCGTATCCATCGGCAGTTGAAACTCCGGCTTCTCCGGCGTTCCGTACATCTTCTTCAACTCGCCGATATTGGGCAGATAGGTCTCGCCGATCAGCACGCGCGTCCCCGGAAACGCCGTCGTATGAAACTTGTCCGCCTCTGCTCGCATCTCCTGGATCACTTCGTGCACACCCGGCTGGTTGTCGGTCTTCGAGCCGTCCAGTTGCGGGTCGCCGTATGCATTGATCACCGGCTTTCCATTCTTGTCCAGTACCACGCCCTCGTCGGCCAGGCTCGGGTCCTCAAAGAGCGCTGTAATCGCGTCGAATCGGAACCCGCCCACGCCGCGCTTCAGCCAGAACGCCATGATCTCCTTGAACGCCTCATGCACTTTGGGGTTGTTCCAATTCAAGTCCGGCTGCTGGATGTAGAACTTGTGATAGTAGTACTGCCGCGTCTTTTCATCCCACTGCCACGCAGAGTGGCCAAAGAGCGACTGCCAGTTGTTCGGAGGCTCGCCCTTGCTGGTCGCCGTTTCCCCTTTGCCATCGTGCCACATGTACCAGTCGCGGTAGGGGTTGTCTCGCGATGACCGCGACTGAATGAACCACTCGTGCTGATCCGAGGTATGGTTCATCACCATGTCCATGATCACGCGGATGTGGCGCTTCCCGGCCTCGGCCACCAGCCGGTCAAAGTCGGCCAGCGTGCCGTATTGCGGATCGATGTCACGGTAATTCGAGATGTCGTAGCCGAAGTCCACTTGCGGCGACGGATACACGGGCGTCAGCCAGATCGCATCCACGCCCAGATCCTTCAGATAGTCCAGCCGCTTCGTGATCCCGTTCAGGTCACCGATTCCGTCGCCATTCGTATCCTGAAAGCTGCGCGGGTACACCTCGTAAATCACCGCATTCTTCCACCAGTTCAACTCGTTCGCCTGGGTCGCTTTTTCCGCTTCAACCTTGGTCTTAGCGGGCACAGTTTGCCCTCCTGCTACCATCGCTGCGGCCAAAAGCATCATGCCCACAGCGCAGCTTTCCATTGCTCTCAGCATTCGACTCGCCGCGTTCATTGGCGGTCACCTCGTTTCTTTGCTCGCCTGCGCGACCCATTCTTGCAGGTTACGGCAGCAGCCCGCAAGCGTGGGAGACCACTGAGCCACGGCTCTATTGTTGTTGTCCCGGAATCTCCGGCGACGTGTGTCCTTTCCGGTTCAGGTCGATCCCAAACTTCGGATCCTCCTGCGTGCCATCGATATGAATTAGAACCTCTGTTCCCGCTCCATTCTTCTTGAAGAGACGGTCGGCTGGCTTCAGCAGCACTCCCTCCCAGCCGCCCACCAGTTGCGAAACGGTTGCCTCTGTCTTGGCCGTTCCCCTAAAGTTCAGCGTGCCGCCGTCCACGCCATACGTGCCTTTCACGTCGATCTCCGCTCCCGGCACAGTGTATTTCAGGTTGGGAAACGTAATCACTCCGCTTGCCATTGCGAGGTCGCTCTCGATCGCCGAGCGCACCTCTGCTCCGGCGTTCTTCGCATCTTTTGGCCGGCCTTGCCCGCGCAGGCTCAGCTCTCCGATTTCGTTCTGAAATTTCGCGTTCGTGAGCGCGGCATCCTCGAGCACGAAACTCCCGTTCAGCCGCATCTTCTCCATCACCGGCTCCGCTCCCGGCGGAATCTCCAGCGTTGTCTTCAGCGTCAGCGCGCCTGTCAGCAGCGGCGTGCCCGTATGGCTCGCCAGGCGCAGAAAATCCTCCAGCCCGTCCCTCAGCGACGTTTACGTTCAAATCGATCTCGTGCCCGCCGGGCCGCGCGCCTCCATTCGGCAAAACTCCAGCCCGAACCCCCACGATCTCACCCTCGGCGGTAAACCGCGACTGGCCCAGCGTCGCATTTACCGGCTCCAGCCATGTGTCTCCGTTGGTCCCGTCCACCTTGGCGTGGAACTGCGTGTGCAGCGGTACCGCTGTGCCGAAGTGCGTCAGCCTGAAGTTCGGCGTGTCCGTCTGCCCGTCCACCGTCAAGTCGCGCAGAACGCCCTGGTACTTGCCTGTCGAGTCCAGTGTTCCGGCAATTCCCTTAAAGACACCCAGGTCCGCGTGCGCAAACTTGTATTCGCCCGCCAACGGAGTTTCGCCCGGATCCTCCACCACCCACGGCCCCATGCTGCCCGAGGTGACGATTGTTCCCGCCGGCTTGGGATTGGTCAGCTCCGCCTCGAATTGCATCGACCCGCCCACGTTTACATGGTTCAGCCTGAGGTTCGCGATGGCAAACTCCAGCGGAAGCTTACCCGGCTTACTGCTTTCGAGCGTCAGCTTCGCCCCCTTGCATTCGATGCTGTCCACCTCAAAGCGCAGGGGCGGCGTTCCGCCCGGCTCCGTTCCATCGCCGCCGCTGGCCGTCGTCGCGTGCGTGAAGTGCGGCTTCGGCGGCACATCCACATCCAGCCCCTTCAGCTCCACCACCGAAATCCGGATCGGTTCGCCCGGCCGATAACGCAGCGGTGTATGGAACCGGAACTCGTCCAGTTGGATCAATGGCCTCGTCGAGGTCGCAGCGCCGCTCGGTCCCGGAACCGTCACGCCCAGCTACCTGCGCCGGCGGCCAGATGCGCAGTCCCTTGCCTTCGGCCCACAGCCCATTCGCCAGCGAAACATGAAAGCTGTCCAGCTCCACGCGGGCGCGAAAGTGTTCCTCCAGCTTTTCCACGATTGCGGCGCGCAGCATCGGCTCCGCCCGGCGCAACGCGACAGTAATCCCCACGCCGATCGCAATGAACACCATGACCACCAGGCCCGCGGCCCATTTCAGCCATCGCAGTTTGCGCCGTTTTCTCGCTCGCCTCACTGCCACGCTCCGTCCTCGCTCGACTCCATTCTCGCAGGCCTGCTTCCCGCCGCAGCCTGAATTCTGCTCCGTTTGATTCCATCCGCGGCCCAAATTGGTTCAGTACACCTGTGACTCGCGGAAAAAGCTCGCTGCACCACCCTCGTCCCGTCATCCCGTGCCTTGCAGTCCCGCTACCTTGTTCCCTTGGCCCGTGTGCTTTAGACTTCTTGTCACCGATGCAAGTGCTGATTGAAAACCTCGTAAAGCTCCAATCCCTCGAACTCGAGCGCGCCCGCCTCAACCGCGAAATCCGCGCGCTGCCCGCCGAGATCGCTCAGGCCGAAGCCGCGCTCGCCGCCGCCGAGCGCCAATCCGCCGAGACCTCCGCCGCGATTACCCGCGAAGAATCGCTGCGCACTCGCCTGGAGCGCGACATTGACGCCCATCGCCAGAAGGCCGCCCGCTTCCGCGTCCAGCTCGACTCCGTCACCACTCCCGAACAGGCCGCGGCCATCGAGCACGAGATCAAATTCGCCACGTCCGAAGCCGAACGCCTGGAAAATGACGAGTACACGAGCCTCGAGCGCTCTGAGGCCCACGAAGCCGCGCTCGCCCAGGCCCGCGCCCAGGTGGAACGGCTCGCCGCCGAGGTCGAGGCCGTCCGCGCAAGCGTTGCCTCCCGCCAGCAGCAACTTGCCACTGAGCTTGCCGCTATCGAGGCCGCCCGCGAGCAAGTCCGCGCCGCCATCGAGCCCGACTGGCTGGCACGCTTTGACCGCATCGCCACCGCCCGCGGCACCGGCATTGCGCGCGCTGAAAATCAGCAGTGCCCCGGATGCAGCATGGGCGTGCGCCCGCAAACCTGGAACCAGCTTCGCGAAGGCGAGCTGCTCACCTGCGATAGTTGCAGCCGTCTCCTCTACTTCGATCCCGCCATGGTCCCCGCTCCCAAAGCGCCGCAGCCTGAAGCGATCCCCGGCCTCGGCCGCGCTGTGCGCAAATCCGGCCAGGCCGGGGCGTAGCGCGCAAAGCGCACCCTGCTACCCTTTTCTTGAAAGATCGCCCGTAGGAGCACTCCCTTGCAGCGCATCTGTGTCGATATGGACGAAGTCATGGCCGACACACTCTCCGAGCACATCCGCCGCTACAACCAGACCTTCGACGAGGACGTCACACCGGAAGACCTTGCCGGAAAAGGCCTTTGGGAGGTCACGCCCCTCGACCGCCAGGCCCAGCTCCGCGCCTTTCTCGACGCCGAGGATTTCTTTGAAGATCTGCCTTTGATGCCCGATGCGCAGCCGGTACTCAAGGATCTCTCCACGCGCTTTGAGATCTTCATCGCCACCCAGGCCATGGCCGTGCCCAACTCCCTCGGCCCCAAGTACCGCTGGCTGCAGCGCCACTTTCCCTTCATCCCGCCGACGCATTACGTCTTCTGCGGCAACAAGAGCATCCTCCGCGCCGACTACCTCATCGACGACCAGCCCAAAAACATCCTCCGCTTTGAAGGCCGGGGATTGCTCTACACCGCGCCCCACAACCTCACCGCAACTGGCTTCATCCGCGTGAATAACTGGCGCGAAGTCGCGGCATACTTTGCCTCTGTTCCCGCCTGATGCCACAGCGCCGCGAATTCAGTAAAATGCATCCAATACAATTGGATATTGTTGGACTTTTTTTCCAATCAGCCCATCACGCGGCGTCGCTTCCTGCTCTCCGGCGGGTGTGCAGGCGCTGGTCTAGTGCTTTACTCAGGCGAGATCGAGCGGCACTGGATTGAAATCACGCGCAGCGACGTCTTTATACCCGGGCTTCCAGGCGCATTTGACGGTTTCCGCGTTGCCCAGCTCAGCGACATCCACCTGGATGAATACACTGAGCCGTTCTTTCTTAGCGATGCCGTCAACCAGATCAACCGCATAAATCCTGATGCAGTCTTCCTTACCGGCGATTTTGTCACCAACGGGCTCATGCCAAAGCGGTTTTCCATCGGCTCGGCCTGGCAGTGCTCCAATCTGCTCAACCGGCTCCAATGCCCCCATCGCTATGCCGTTCTTGGCAACCACGACACGCTCGTTGGATCAAAACCCGTCACCGATGCGCTCGCCGCCAATGGCATCACCGTGCTCGTCAACGCGCACCTGCCCATCGAGCGCGCCGGCGGCCGGTTCTGGCTTGCAGGGCTTGACGACGCACTGTTGGGCGCTCCGGACCCCGGCCTCGCCATCCCCCAATCGATACGTAATATTCCTGATGAGCCGGTTGTCCTTCTGTGCCACGAACCCGATTACGCCGATGATCTGCTAGCACTTCCCGCGGGCCGTGCAGTCTCCCTCATGCTGTCCGGACACACCCACGGGGGACAGGTTCGCCTGCCGCTCATCGGCCCCATGGACCTTCCCTGGCTCGGCCGCAAGTATATCCAGGGTTGGTTCCGCTTGGGCAACCTGCAACTCTACGTCAATCGCGGCCTCGGCACCGTCGGCGTTCCCGTCCGGTTCAATTGTCCTCCAGAGATCACGCTGTTCACGTTGCGATTCCGCCTGATAGCCTGTCCAATCGCTTCGCTCTGAAGACCTGTGCGTCGCCACAAGCGGGCGCCCCATCCTTCGTGTGCAATTTGCGCTGCGGGCGGGTTAGCGCCGGTCACGCCCCCGCGATCGTCATCCCGTCAATCCGCAGCGTCGGCGAAGCTACCGATCCGCGAAAAATGAGATCGTTGCCGATGGCCGTCACATTGCGCAGCATCTCGGCCAGGTTTCCGGCGATCGTCACCTCTTCCACGGCATGCGTCAGTTTGCCGTTCTCGATCCACAAGCCCGTTGCTCCGCGCGAATAGTCGCCCGTCACCAGATTCGTGCCAAATCCCATCAGGCCGGTCACGTAAAGCCCCGCCGCAACGTCGCCGATGATTTCCTCGGGAGTCAGCGTTCCCGGCTCAAGGAAGAGGTTGCCGCATCCGATCCCCGGCGCGCCCGCCAATCCCCGCGCTGCATTGTGCGTGGACTTCATGCCCAGCTTCCGCGCGGTGTAAGTATTCAGCAAGTAATTGCGCAGCACTCCGCTCTCCACCACAACGGTCCGCAACGAAGGCAGTCCTTCGTCGTCGAAAGGGGAACTCCCAAACCCTCCTACTCCCGTGGGCAGCAGCATCGCATTGTCGTCCACGACAGTCAGGTTCGGCGCTGCAATCGTCTCTCCCAGCTTTCCCGCAAGAAACGACGCGCCGCGCCAGATGGCGTCGCCGGAAGCGGCCTCAAAGATCGACCCGATCAGCGTCCGAGCCGTCTCCGGCGCAAACACAATCGGAACTCGCTGCGTGGGCACGCGCCGCGCTCCCAGCCGCCGCAGCGTCCGGCGCGCCGCTTCCTGGCCTACTGCCTCTGGAGATTCGACGAGCGCCATTCGCCGCGCGCTTGACCACCAGCCGTCGCGCTGCATCTTCCCGTCGGCGTCCATCGCCAGCGGCGCCGCTGAGACGCCCGCATAGCTGGTGCGATAACTGCCGACAAATCCGCGCGAGTTGGCCAGTGCCTTGCGCCCCGTCGCCACGTCAAAGCTGCCGCCGTCCGAGTTTGTAATGCGCTTGTCGGCAGCCATCGCCGCCGCCTCGGCTCGCCGCGCCCACGCGATGCGCTCAGCTCCATCAAGCGAGTACACATCCTCGTAGTAGAGATGTAGATCGTCTTTCGCCGCGCCAAATTCGCCCGCTTCCGGCAAACCGGCGAATGGATCCTCTTCTGTCACCTTCGCCAGCGCCAGTGCGCCCTCTACAAGCTGGCGAATTCCATCGGCCGTCAAATCGCTGGTCGAGGCCGAGCCCGACCGCTTGCCCAGAAACACCCGCAAACCCAGCGCTCGCGAGCCTGACTCCTTCAGCGTCTCCACCTCGCCCATGCGCACGTTCACGCTGAACTCGTCGCCTTCGCGCGCCACTGCCTCCGCGTCGCTCGCGCCCGCCTTCATGGCCAGCGCAACAACTTCAGCGGCAATTGCTTCAAGATCGATTGCAGTTTCGTTGGGCAGGGGAGCTGTGTCAGGCATGTCCTCAAGCTATCAAATGCTGTCGGGACGTTGAATTTTCTCGGAAGAATCTGAGCAAAGGCAAGAACCAGAGCCTCTACGCCGTCAGCCGCTCCAGTTGCTCCGGCTTCACGATGGTCAGGCTGGTGCCTTTGATGGTGATCCACTGGTCGCGCCGGAACTGGTTCAGCAGCCGGGTCACCGTCTCGCGAGAGGTGCCCGCCATATTGGCGATCTCCTCATGTGTCAGCGCCATGGTGAAGCGAATCTCCGGCTTGCCGTTCGCCGACGCGCGTCCCCAATCCAGCAACAGTCGCGCCAGCCGTCCCGCCGCGGAGCCTGAAAGCGCCAGCCGCTTGGCATCGTGAAACACCGTCAGGTACTCGCCCGAGAGCGATTGCGCCGCGTGCATGGATGCGATGCCGTGCCGGCCCAGAAACTCCACGAACTCCTGCTTGCGCACCGTCTTCACCTGGCAGGGCTCAATGGCCTCGGCGGTCACCTCGTGCGGCACATTGGCCAGCACCGCGCTCAACCCCATCACGTCGCCCGGCCCGGCAATCTTCAGGATCATTGTCTTGCCGTCGCGCGAAGTGGAGGAGACCTTCACCTGCCCAAAGCAGATCACAAAAACGTTTCGCGCCGGATCGCCTTCGGAAAACAGCTTGGCTCCGCGGGCATGACTCATCATGATGCCGATCTGGTCGTAATCCGCCAGCGCCTCCGGTGTGAGGTTGCAGAACATCCGCAGATGCCGGTGTTCGCAATTCAGGCAATCTTCCGGAGGGTGATGGGAGTGCACTGAAGCCATACCATTCCCGCTTGACCTAAAGCTAGGAGAAGTATAGCGCATATCGCCATCTGGCACGATGGGCGCTTCCGCCCCGTGCCCCGCTCGAATTGTGGGTTCCTGACGTCGGCTGGTTGTCTAAGAACCTGCTATTAACGCAGTCGAGCCCAGAGTCAATAACCTCTAAGCGGGAACTGCTCCGTTCGTGTGACGCCGCGCAGGCACCACGCGGGTCAGGCAGGAGGTGATATACGCTCGCGACACCTCGCGCGCCAGTTCCTCCAAAAGCCTCATCCGCAGCGGTGGATAACCCTCAAACGCGCTGCGAAGCGCATCCATCGGCAATAACAGCAACGATCCAGGAGTGACTGCTGTCAGGGTGTAAGTATGATGCCCGTCTCCCAGCGCCGCGGCCAGCTCCACCAGGTCTCCCGGCCGGGCCGATCCCAGAGTGACGCGCATCTCGAACCGCTCCGCTTTTCGCACAAAGTCGCCCGATACCACCACGTATAGCCCCTTGCAAAGCTCATTCTGGCGAAAGACCGCCTCCCCGGTGTCGAATTCCACGCACCGCGTCGCTGCGGTCAGCAGACTCCCGGTGTCCTGGGGGCAATCCAGCAGCTCCGCCAGCGGGCGCGCTGCCGCCGCAGCCAATCGTTCGAACCGTGTATCGGGTTGGTTGCTGGCCATCTCTTCGCCCTGCTCCCGACTCTTGCTTTCTCTTTTCACCAGCGCGTTTTTCTATGCCGGCAACCACTCGATTTGCGTGTCGATTCGTCTTGTACACGCAAACCCATGAGCCAAACTGCATCGAGTGCTGACTATCCGGCTTTGTGCTGGATTTTGTTCGGACAAAACGGTGCGGTTCTCCTTTCAACCGCCCATTTTCCCTCTGATGCGACCAGGGCTCTGCGCTGTATCCAGTACGCCCTGCTACGGTGTTCCCACGGGAAGTGCAACCTCCCGTTCCACGCCGGCGCGCGCCACTGTGGGCGGAACGCAAAGAACCGGCACGCGCGAGGCAGACAGTAAAGCAAACGCCGTCCCATGCGGTCCCGGCGTTCCGCTCATGCGTTTCACCCCGGCTACAAGAATGCAGGGGTGGTTTTCGGCAATCGCCTCTTTGACGGCGTCGGCTGGGTTGCCGTCCTTTACCAGGCACCTCACTTGAGCCTTGCCATGAATCTGGATGCCAAAATCTCCTAAGCTTGCCGTGCATGGATCCATGCTGGCCGCAACCTCAGCCGCGGTGCGTACGTGCAGCACCAGCAACGGCCGCTCGAATGTCTCCGCCAGCGAGTACGCCGTGGCCGCCGCTGCCGCTGAAGCGTCGTTCCGCTCCATCGCCAGCAGCACTGGCCCGCCCGGCGTGGGCCGGTGCGCGCCCGCATTCCAGTCCGCCGCCACCGCCAGCACCGGACACGGCGCCAGCCGCACAAGTTGTTCCGCAAGGGCGCCCACGACCACCGGCCCGGCGCCTTCCATCCCCTTGGTGCTAACCACGATCAGTCCGGCCTCGTACTGCCGCGCCACTTCCACCAGCATCTCCGCAACGGCCCCCTGGCGCACCTCGGAATGGCTGTGAATTCCCTCGCGCAGCAGATCTCCAACCAACTTGTCCAGCACCTTGCGCGCTTCCTCGGTCAAGTGGCCCGCCACGTTGCCCGGCAGCGCATCCACAGCAGCGTATTCCATCGGATCGAGTCCATGAGCCAGCACGATCCGTGACCCGTAGCTCACGGCCAGCTTGCGCGCATACTCCAGAGACGCCTCTGCCTGGCCCTCTAGGTCCGTCGCGACCACAATGGTCTTCAAGCCTTGGTCAAAGCTCACGATTCACACCCCCACTGCAACCGCTGCCCTTTATTTCACTGGTTTCTGAGTGTGCGCTTCCGAAACAGGGCTCGGCAGTGACCCCATTCACCCCTACCTGTGATTCGAGTCACAACCGCAAATTCTTGATTTCGCAAGGGAACGATCCTGATGCCGCCGTCGCCGAAGTGCCGTCAGGCTCTTGAAAGCAAGCCTCCTTTTCGCTATCCTGCTTGCCGTCTACTCGGCCCTCCGCTTGAATCAGACGTGATACAGCCCCAATCGATTCATAGCGGAACACCTCCCATTTGAGCCGGAATGAGCCGCGCATACTTCTGTACATCCCGTCGCCTGATGCTTTACCGTTGACGCGTTATGAAAATCCTCTCCAAGCACTCCCTTGCATCGCTTGCCCCTGTCGTCTTGGCAGGTATTTCGCTCGCTTGGTTCGGCAGCCTACCCTCTGCCGCCCAGGCTCCTGTGCCCGACTCGCCCGCCATCGAAGCCCAGGCCCATGCCATGATCGCCAAACTCACGCTCGAGCAGAAGATTGAGTTGCTCGGCGGCGTCGACGGCGAGTTCACCCATCCCATGCCCGTCATCGGGCTGCCTGGCTTCAAAATGTCCGATGCGTCGGTGGGCGTGAACCACTGGGGGCCCGCGACGGCGTACGCGGGCGGCGTAACGCTGGCCGCGACCTGGGATCCGGATTTTGCGCGCACTCTGGGCGAGAGCCTGGGCAAAGATGCGCGCGCCCGCGGCGTCAACTTCCTCCTCGGCCCTGGCGTTAACATCGCCCGCTCGCCCGTCGCCGGCCGCAACTTCGAGTACCTTTCTGAGGACCCGTACCTCAACGCCACACTCGTCGTTCCGTTTATTCAGGGCGTGCAGTCCCAGGGCGTCATCGCCACGGTGAAGCACTACGCGCTGAACAACGAGGAGTTTAACCGCCACAACGTCAGCACCGACGTGGACGAGCGCACCATGCGCGAAATCTATCTGCCCGGCTTCGAAGCCGCAGTCACCAGAGGCTCACGTCGGACGCGGTCATGAACTCCTACAACCTGGTCAACGGCGTCCACTGCCACCCAGAACGCCTTCCTCAACCTCAAAGTGCTCAAAGGCGATTGGGGCTTTAAGGGCATTCTCATGTCCGACTGGGATGCAACCTACGATGGCGTAGCCGCGGTCAACAACGGCCTCGACCTCGAGATGCCCGGCCCCGCATTCATGAACGCGAAGAATCTTATTCCCGCAGTCGAGAGTGGACAGGTGAAGGAGTCCACCATCGACGACCATATCCTGCGCCTTTTCCGCACCGAGCTGCGCTACGGCTTCACCGAGCGCCCGCAATTCGATCCTGACGATTCCATCTACTCGGTCGCCGACCGCGCCGTCGCTCTTCAAGGCGCCCTAGAGAGCATCACGCTGCTCAAAAACGAGGACCATCTGCTGCCGCTCGATCCGGCGAAAATCAAGACCATCGCCATCATCGGCCCTGACGCCTGGCCCGCAGTCCCCGGCGGCGGCGGCTCGGCCGAGGCACACGCCTTCGAGACCGTCAGCATCCTCACCGGCATCGCCAATTTCCTCGGTCCCGATGTGCACGTCCTCTATAGCCGTGGGCTGCCCGATATGAACGCTATCTTTCGCGACACCAGTTGGGAGAACGGCGTTCAGGTTGAGACCTTTCCCAGCCGGGACTTCACCGGCAAGCCGGAGACCGGCACGCGCGACAACGTAGCTGACTGGAGATACGGTCAATGGGAGGCTCCTGATCCCCAGCCGCGCAGCATCCGTTACACCGCCACCTTCAAAGCCGGCAAAGCCGGTAGTTATATGCTCCTTGCCGCCGCCAGCGGCGAAGACGCGTACAAAGTCCTCGTCGACGGCAAACAGATTCTCGAACAGATCCATGCCGAGGGTCAGGTGCCCCATTCCACTTCCCTCAATCTCACCGCCGGCCAAACCCTCAGCCTCCAAGCCGATTACCTGCCCTACACTGCAGGCTCACGTTTCGGGTTCGGAATCGCCTATGAGCCGGACCTCGTCTCGGCCGACGCCAGGAAGCTTGCGTCTCTCGCCGATGTAGTGATCGTAGCCGCAGGCTTCGACCCCGCCCTGGAGGGCGAGGGCCACGATCGAACCTTCACCCTCCCGCCGGGCCAGGACGCGCTCATTGAGGCCATGGCCGCCGCCAACCCGCGCACCATCGTCACACTCACCGGCGGAGGCGGCATGAATGTCGAGCCTTGGCTTGATAAGGTCCCCGCGCTGCTTTACCTCTACTATCCCGGCCAGGAGGGCGGCAGGGCCGTCGCGCAAATCCTCTTCGGCAAGCACGATCCCGAGGGCAAGCTCCCCGTCACCTTCGATCGCAGTTGGAAAGACAGCGCTTCGTATCCCTGGTACTACCCGGTCCCCGGCTCCGACACCACGCTCCACACCATCGGCGCCAATGGCCAACCGATCGACTACACCATCGAACATGTTAAGTACGGCGACAAGCTCATGGTCGGCTACCGCTACTGGACCACCACCGGCAAGCACCCGCTCTTCCCGTTCGGCTTCGGCTTGAGTTACACCAACTTCCGCTTCTCGAACATGCAGGTGCCCGCAACCGCCGCCTCCGGCGCAACGGTTCCGATCAGCTTCGACGTCACCAACACGGGCAGCGTAGCCGGAGCGGAAGTCGCCCAGCTCTACGTCTCCGATCCGTCAGCCCATGTCGATCGCCCCGAGCGCGAATTGAAGGGCTTCCAGAAAGTTAGCCTCGCTCCTGGCGAAACCCAACACGTCACCCTCACGCTCGACGCGCGCGCCTTCAGCTATTGGGATGAATCCGCGCACAAATGGACCATTGATCCAGGCAAATTCATCATTCGCGTCGGCGATTCCAGCGAAAACACCCCGCTCAGCGCCGATATGGAGCTGCAATAGCCGATTGCTGGCACCAAAATCAACTTAAGCTGGAGAGGAATCAACCGATGGGGAAACGCTGCATTTCTTTCGCCGCCTGCGCCGCTCTCGTCCTCGCGCTTGGGGCGCTCTCCCGCGCCCAATCCATGCCTCATCCTCAGTGGGTTGGCACATGGTCCACGTCGCCCATGCTGGCCGAGGACGCCTTTGACGTTCACCCCTTCAGCGGTGTCACGCTGCGCGAGGTCGTCCACGTCTCCGTCGGGGGCTCGCAGCTTCGCGTGCGCTTCACGAACGCTTACGGCACTGACCCGCTGACCATCAGCGATGCGCACGTGGCGCTTAGCGCCGGCAATGCGGCAATTCAGCCCGGCATTGACCGTGCCATCACCTTCGGCGGAGCGACCACTGTCAACATTCCGCCCGGAGCCGAGCTTTTCTCCGATCCCGTCGCGCTTGCCGTCCCCGCGCTGTCCGATCTCGCCGTCAGCTTTTATTTGCCGTCGCAGGTCGTGCGCGCGGAGACCTTCCACTCCTTCGCCGATCAGGACAACTTTCTCGCCAACGGCGATGTCTCCACGGCGCAGGATCTGCCCGGCGCCGCAAAAGTCTCCTCGTGGTACTTCCTTGACGGTATCGATGTCTCCGCCGTCGCCGGCTCCCGCGCTATCGTCGCGCTCGGCGACTCCATTACTGACGGCTCGTATTCCACTCCCAACGGCAATCGCCGCTGGCCCGACGATCTCGCCGCGCGTCTCAACCTGGATCCTGGTCTCAAAAACGTTTCCGTCCTGAACGAAGGCATCGGCGGCAACCGCGTCCTCAATGAGGGCTGGGGCCCCGCCGCGCTCTCGCGCATCGATCGCGATGTGCTGGCGCAGAGCGGCGTGCGCTACGTCATCGTGCTCGAAAGCATCAACGACATCGGCCGCCTTCAGCACTTGCAGGCCCCATGGGACGACATCACTGCCCAGCAGTTGGAAATGGGTCTCAAGCAGATCGCCGATGACGCGCACGAGCACGGCATCAAGGCCATCGGCGCCACCCTAACGCCCTATGGCGGCGCGGACTACTACTGCGATAAGGGCGAGCAGGTCCGCGAAGCTGTCAATGACTGGATTCGCACCAGCGGCACGTTCGACGCAGTCGCCGACTTCGACAAAGCTACCCGCGACCCGCAGAATCCCAATCGCTTCGACCCTGCTTACGACTCCGGCGATCACCTGCATCCGAAAGACGCGGGATACCAGGCTATGGCCAACGCCATTGACCTTGCCCTCTTCTCGCAGTAACATCGGCGCCCCGATCCTCCGGGCGTAGACCCACCACGAATACGAGTGCCACCCTCGCCACGATCTTGTTTTTGTGGCTGTAGCCTGTTATTAATTTTCCCGCGGTGGCGCTGCGAAAGTGAATAGCAGGCTCCGGGGTGGGAGCGCGCCGCTATCATCGACCTATGAAGCGCGTCCTTCTCTCCTGGAGCAGCGGCAAAGACAGCGCCTGGACCCTCCACGTCCTGCGCCGCGATCCCTCCATCGAAATTTGCGGCCTGCTCACCACGCTCAATTCCGAATTCGACCGCGTCGCCATGCACGGCGTGCGCCGCGCAGTTCTTGAAGCGCAAGCCGCCGCTGCCGGGCTCCCACTCTGGATCGTCCCGCTTCCGTGGCCGTGCGCGAATGAAGTCTACGAGCAGCGCATGGCCGAGGCATGTCAGCGCGCCATCAATGAGCGCATCCATGCCGTCGCTTTCGGCGATCTCTTCCTTGAAGACGTTCGCGCCTATCGCGTGCGCCAACTCGCGCCCACCGGCCTTGAGCCGCTCTTCCCTCTTTGGCAGATTCCCACCGATGCGCTAGCTCGCGAGATGATCGCCGGTGGCCTGCGCGCACGCCTCTCCTGTGTCGACACAAAGCATCTCCCCGCCGCCTTTGCCGGCCGCGAATTCGACGCCGATCTTCTACGCGATTTTCCCGCAGGAATCGACCCTTGCGGAGAGCGCGGCGAGTTTCACACCTGCGTCTACGCCGGGCCCATGTTCTCCGCCCCGCTCCCGCTCACGACCGGCGAGATCGTCACCCGCGACGGTTTTACCTTCGCCGACTTCTTAACCACTAACCACTGATCGCTAGTTTTTAAGCCCGCGCAGCGCCGGATACAACTTCTTCCACCGCGCATATCCGGCTTTGTACGCCGCCACATCCTTGGCATCCGGCTCGATCCGCTGCGCCACCTCGATCGCCTGCCCGCACGCTTCGTCCAGGTTCTTCCAGTGTCCCGCGCCCACGCCGGCCATCAGCGCGCATCCAAATGCGCCCCCCTCCTCGGCAACCAGCACCTCCACTGCGTGCCCGTAGATACCCGCCTGAATCTTCCGCCACAGCGCACCGCGCGCGCCGCCCCCGCCAAGTCGGATGCCCGTCACCGGAATCCCCAGCTCCCGGAATAGAGCAAAGGTATCTTCAAGCGAGTACGCCACCCCCTCGAGCACCGCGCGAACAAAATGCGCTTCGGTGTGCTCGACGCCGATGCCCGCAAACGCCGCCCGCACCTCTGGATCGAGATGCGGCGTCCTTTCGCCCAGTAAATACGGTGCCCACTCCAGGCCCTCGCTACACGCGGGAACCTTCGCGGCCAGGTCGCTCAGCGCGTCGTAGCTCTGTCCGGCAAAGAACGTTCCGCGCAGCCAGTGCAGGCTCAAGCCCGCGCTCTGCGTCACGCCCATCACGTGCCACAATCCCGGCACAGCATGGCAAAAGGTGTGCAGCCGTCCCTTCGGATCCTTCGTAGGCTCGGCCGTCGCCGCGAATACCACGCCCGACGTCCCGATCGTTGCCGACACGCTGCCCGGCTGCAGGATTCCCATGCCCACCGCGCCCGCGCCCTGGTCGCCCGCGCCCGCAGCTACCGGCGTCCCCGCCTTCAGTCCGGTCAATCCCGCCGCCTTCTCGCTGATCTGCGCGCAGATCTCCGGCGACTCGTACACCTTGGGCAGCCAGCTCATCTCGATCCCTGCCGCCTCGGCCACCTCGCGCGACCACCGCCGATGTGTCACGTCCAAGAGCAGCGTTCCGCTCGCCTCCTGCACGTCGATCGCGAACTCGCCCGTCAGCCGGTACCTCACGTAATCCTTCGGGCACATCACGTGCTTTATCTTCTTGAATGTCTCCGGCTCGTGCGTCTTCACCCACAGCAGCTTGGTCAGCGTAAAGTTGGGCAGCGCCGGATTGCACGTAAGCTCGATCAGCCGCTCGTACCCGATCTTCTCCGTCAGCCAGTCGCACTCAGCTTGCGTCCGCGTGTCGCACCAGATCAGCGCCGGCCGCAGCACTTGGCCTGTCTCATCCAGCATCACCGCGCCGTGCATCTGCCCCGTCAGCGCGATGGCCGCCACCGGCTCCCTGGGTTCCGTCGTCGCCGCCAGCGCTCCGTGAATCGCCTCCTGCGCCGCGCGCCACCAATCCTCGGGATCCTGCTCCGCCCACCCTGGATGCTCGGCGCGAAACGGCGCGTGATCGCTTGACGCCGATCCCACCAGTTTCCCCGCGCCATCCACGATCACCGCGCGCGTTCCGCCCGTTCCCACATCCATTCCCAAAAACCACATTGCCGCCCACTCCTTCGCCGCCCGATCCGGCCGCGGTGCCCAGGTCTCATCCGCCTCGGCGAATGAGGCTGGAAAACAAGCACCCTCACCCAGCCTGAATCAATAAATCGGTTTTCTCCGCGCACGAAGCTTACCAGCTTCACCGCATCCCGGAAAACCCGCCAGCCTTCGCTCGCACAGTTATTTTGCCCGCCGTACAATCGCTCTGGATGCGCCATCTCGCGGCGCGTTCCCTGAGGTGTCAACGGCCTGTGCCGCTTCAACCCCAATCTGTCGCACTCAAGTCTCTCCCGTTCGACCCGGCCGATCCTCAAAGCGCGCTTGCCCAACTGCCACAGTCTCCGGCAGTCTTTGTCCTCTTTGGCGCCGCCTCCCATGCAGAGCCTTACATCGGCCGCACGCCCAATCTGCGCGGGCGACTGGAACGGCTGCTTCAGCCTTCGCCTCGCCATCCGCGCCGCTTGCATCTGGCCGGCCTGGTACACCGCATCGCCTGGCAGCTCACCGGCTCTGAATTCGAATCGCTGCTGATTCAATTTGAACTCGTCCAAAAGGTATACGGCACGAAGTGCATCGTCCGCATGCACCTCCGCCATCCCGCCTTCGTGCGTTTCCTTGGCGGCAATCCCTATCCGCGCGTCACTGTTACCCACCGTCCCAGCCTGCGCGAAGCCGATTGGGCATACGGGCCGTTCCCCTCGCGCGCAGCCGCCGAGCGTTACGCCGAAGAGATGCTCAAGCTCTTTCTCCTGCGCCGCTGCACCTTCGATCTCGCCCCCGACCCGAGCTATCCTGGTTGCGTCTATTCCGAGATGAAGATGTGCCTCGCCCCCTGCTACAAGGGCTGCACCGATGAGCGCTATGCGGAAGAATCCGCCGCCGTTGAAAGTTTCCTTTCCACCCGCGGCGAAAGCCGCCTCGTCCCTCTGCGCGCCGAGCGCGACCAGGCCTCGGCGAATCTCGACTTCGAATCCGCCGCCGCGCTCCACGCGCAGGTGCAACGCGTTGAAGCGGTGCGCGCCCTCGCCGCCGAGATCGTGCGCCCGCTCAGCCGCCTGCGCGCCGTCATTCTGCAGGCTTCCGCTCGCGCGGACGAAGTCTCTGTCTTTCTCTTTGACAATGGCCGCCTGCGCGGTCCCGCCGCCTTCTCCACCCTCGGCATGAGAATCCAGAACGAGCAGTCCGGCTCGACTTCGCTCTTCGCGCAGCCCCTGGCCATCGAGCCCGTCCCGGAAGAGCAGGGAGAGGGAACAGGGAACAGGAATAGAAGAAGTCAGGGCAGACTGGATCAGACAGTCTGGCAAGAGCAGCTTAGTCGTGCCGGAAGCGCCAAGCCGAAGGGGCTTTAGCCCCTGCGCGCATCGCCCCGGCCAAACTCCCTCGCGGCCTTCTCGAATCCCGCCTCGAAGCCGCTCTCGCCGAGCTCTCCGCACCCGCAGCCCGCCCTCCGCCACCGTCCGCCAGGGCCATCTCGCCCTGCTCAAGCGCTGGTACTACCGCCCCGAAGCGCGCCGCGCGGGCGAAATCTTTTTCCCCGACGCCGAAGGCCGCTGGCCCATCAAAGCCATCCTCCGCGGCATCGGCCGCGTGGCCGCAAGCAAGCCGAAGGCCATGGTTTCTTAGCGGCTTCGTCTCCGCCCACCGCCCCTCACCGCCTGATACACTGTCCCCGCAAGGAGTTCCATCTCAAATCCATGGTCGAGCTGCTGCCCTCCATCCTTTCCGCGGATTTTGCCCATCTGGCCGACCAGATTGCCGCGGCCGAGCGCGGCGGCGGCACCGCCATCCACGTCGACGTCATGGACGGCCACTTTGTCCCCAACATCACCCTCGGCCCGCCCGTGGTCGCGAGCCTGCGCAAAGCCACACGCCTGCCGCTCGACTGCCACCTGATGATCGATAACCCCAACGATTTCATCGCCGCCTTCGCCGATGCGGGCGCCAACTGGCTCAGCGTCCACTACGAGGCCTGCCCGCACCTGCACCGCTCGCTCCAATTGATCATCCACCACGGCATGAAGCCCGGCGTCGTCCTGAATCCGGCCACGCGCGTCGACCTCATCATCGACATCCTCCCCATGGTCCACCACGTGCTCATCATGAGCGTGAATCCCGGCTTCGGCGGACAGGAGTTTATCCCCTTTTCCCTCGACAAGATCCGCCGCCTGGCCGAAATCCGCCACGAACTTGGCCTGCAATTTAAGATTCGAGGTGGACGGCGGCGTGGCTCACGACACGGTCGCGGCCATCGTCCAAGCAGGTGCGGAGTTGCTCGTCGCGGGCAATGCCGTTTTCGGCGCCGGCCAGCCGGAACGCGATGCGCGCGCCCTGCTGGCCGCGGCCCGCGAGGCGGAAGACCTTTATCACCGCGAGCAAGACAGCGGGCGGAAAGAGTAAAATTCACTGAAACAGCGCATGCAAGCAGCGGATGGCCCATCCCCGGGCCGTCCTCCAAAACGAGGTGGTATGAACCGGTTGTCTCTGAAGATCGTTCTGTCGCGCTTGTGGCGGTTGTTTCTGGGCGGGGCTTCGGCCAATGCCGCGACCAAAAAGAAGCACAAAGAAGGCCTACGATCTCAGCGCCAATCCGCTGGCCGGCGTGCAATCCAAGCAGCCCGACAAGGAACTCTACGACAAGGCCATGGTGGCCATGAAGAAGGGCCGCTACGACGTAGCCCGCCTCGACCTGCAGACCCTGCTCAATACCTATCCGGAGTCGGAATACCGCATGAGGGCCAAGCTTTCGGTCGGCGACACCTGGTTCAAGGAAGGCGGCTCCGCGGCTCTCACCCAGGCCGAAGCCGAGTACGAAGACTTCATCACCTTCTTCCCCAATGCGCCCGAGGCCGCCGAAGCCAAGATGAAGGTGGCCGACATCTACTACCAGCAGATGGAGAAGCCCGACCGCGACTTCACCAACGTGCAGCACGCCGAGAGGGAATACCGGGAGATGATCAACATGTTCCCGGATTCGACGCTCGTTCCCCGCGCCAAGCAGAGACTGCGCGACGTGCAGGAGGTCCTGGCCGAGCGCGAGTTCCAGATCGGCAGCTACTACGAGGGCCGCGAAGATTATGTGGCCGCTATCGCCCGCCTGGAGACTGTGGCCGATACCTTTCCGCTTTACTCCAAGAGCGACCAGGTGCTGCTCGGCATCGGCGACGCCTACGCCGGCGAGGCGCACAACATTCAGATGGCTCCCGGCCTGCCCGGCGCGATTCGCGAGCGTCTGCGCGCGATGTATGTGGACAAGGCAGCCGCGGCCTACGACAAGGTGATTACGCGCTACCCCATGGCGCCGCACGTGGAGGATGCCCGCGACCGCCTGGTGGCCATGAACCGCCCCGTTCCCGAGCCGACTGAAGCCGCCATCGCCGAAAGCGACGCCGAAGAGCGCAGCCGCCAGCCGCTGCACTTTACCGACAAGACCTTCGACCTTATCAAGCGCGGTCCCACCGTGGTCGAGGCCGTGCATGTCGGCGAGCCCTCGCTCGACGACCCCAAGCGCATCCATGGCGCCCGACGTCTCCAAGGAAAACCGAACCATGTTCCTGGAGGCCGTCAACAAGGGCAGGCCGCCCGCGCCCGCCGCGGCGTTACACCCACCGGACCCAATGAACCGCCGCGCAGCGACCGGCCTTCCACCGCGCCTCTGCAGATGGAGGCTCCGGCGGAGGCACGGGCGTTGGCGTCGAAATCGTGAATGCGCCCAACAGCTCCGGCCAGGCCGCCACCACCGCCGATCCCAACGCGGTGGTGAAGGCCGTTGGACCGGCCAACAATGCCCTGCCCGCGCCCGACGGCCCGCCGAGGCTCCCGTCCAGGTCAACGACATCAAGCCAGGCGATACCGGCTCAGCCGACCCCGCCACCAAGGCAAAACAAAAAGCCCAAGGTCGACCAGAGCGACGAGTCCTCCAGCAAGAAGAAAAAGAAGAAGGGCCTGGACAAGATCAACCCGTTCTAACCTCATCTCTTGAACGAAAGCAAAAAGGCCGCACCCGAAAGAGTGCGGCCTTTTTGCATTGCGGAGTGACATGGATCTGGAAGCTGTAGCCTACTCGCTGGCAGATGTTGCGGCGAGAAACCTTCGGGTGAGCGATAACCCAGCCGCAACCGGCCTGAAGTCTTCCCGATGCAACCGCGTGACGGATTCAAGCCAACGCTGAATCCAATCGGCCCGGCACCGGCGCTCCCTGCAAGGTGACAAATCTGCGCGGCTTGCAACATGCTACGGCTAACCGCGCCAGATCCGATTGCATATCGCGGTTATCACGAAAGGAACTGAGAGTAGCGTCCAGAATCGCGGCCGCCCCCGCATCAACCGGCCGCTCAATCCTGTAGTGCATCCATTTTCCTTCGCGCCGCGCCCTCACAACTCCCGCCCTGCGCAGGTACGCCAGATGCCGCGATACCTTCGGCTGGCTCTGCTTCAGAATCTCAACGAAATAGCACACGCACACCTCGCGTCCGTTCATCAGGTTCAGCAGGCGCAACCGCGTGCGGTCGGCCAGAGCGGCAAACAGGCGGGCGAGGTCGAAGGTTTTCGGCGCGCGTCCCATGCCTTCATAATATACGCCTTGACAGATATGTTGCAGCAGTAATATATTTGCTTATGCATATATAAGGAGACGGCCAATGGACACCACCGCCAGAAGTGAAAGAGCAAGTGAAACAGAAATATGGCAGCGCGGCCCGTGCCGTGGCCGAGTCAGGCAGTCGTGCAAGCCTGTTGCGATCCCGGCCTTCGCTGCTGCGATCCCATCACGACCAATCTCTACAGCGACAGCGAAAAGGGCCTGATTCCTGAGAAAGCCGTGCTGGCCTCGCTCGGCTGCGGCAATCCTACCGCGCTCATCGAGCTCAAGCCCGGCGAAACCGTTCTCGACCTCGGCTCCGGCGGCGGCATCGATGTGCTGCTCTCCGCCCGGCGCGTGGCCCCACCGGCAAAGCCTACGGCCTCGACATGACCGACGAAATGCTGGCGCTGGCTCGCGAAAACCAGCGCAAGGCCGGAGTCGAAAACGTCGAGTTTCTCAAAGGCGAAATCGAAAACATTCCCTCTCCCCGACAACTCGGTCGACGTCATCATCTCCAACTGCGTCATCAATCTCTCGGCCGACAAGGACCGCGTCCTGCGCGAAGCGTTTCGCGTGCTCAAGCCCGGCGGCCGCTTCGCCGTCTCCGATGTCGTGGTGCGCGGCGCCGTTCCTGACGCCGTGCGCCAAAGCATGATGCTGTGGGTCGGCTGCATCGCGGGCGCGCTTGAAGAGCAGGACTATCGCGCCAGACTTATCGCCGCAGGCTTTGCCGATGTCGACATCGAGCCGACGCGCATCTACAACGTCGAGGACGCCCGCCAGTTTCTCACCGAGGCCGGCGTCGATGTGGACGCGATTGCTCCCGCGGTCGAAGGCAAGTTCCTCAGCGCCTTCATCCGCGCCGTCAAGCCTCAACCCTCCTGCTGCGCGCCCGGCTGCTGCGGCGGCAGCTCGCCGCAATCTGACAGGAGCCACCTATGCCGAACCACTACAACGTCCTGTTTCTCTGCACCGGGAACTCGGCCCGCTCCATCATGGCCGAGGCGATTCTCAACCACAAGGGCAAAGGCGCGTTTACCGCCTACAGCGCGGGCAGCCATCCCTCGCGGAACGCCGCGCCCCGAGGCGCTCGCACAGATCGCCTCCGCCGGACATGTCAACCGCCGGCCTGCGCAGCAAATCCTGGGACGAGTTCGCCGCGCCCGGCGCGCCCAAATGGACTTCGTCTTCACCGTCTGCGACAACGCCGCCAAAGAAGCCTGCCCGTTCTGGCCCGGCCAGCCCATGACCGCGCACTGGGGCATCCCCGATCCCGCGGCAGTGCAGGGAACCCCCGAAGAGATCGCCCGCGCCTTCCGCGATGCCTTCGTCATTCTCGACCGCAGAATCGGCCTCTTCCTCTCGCTACCGTTCGCCACGCTCGCAGCAACTCGCCATTCAGAAAGAAATCGACAGCATCGGCCGCTCCTGAAGCGCGCGCTCTCAGCTCGCACCGCATATTCCTTCATTCGAGGTCCGTATTGAAAGTCACCAGCCGGCTCTCGTTTTTGGATCGCTATCTCACCGCCTGGATCTTTGCCGCCATGGTGGCCGGCGTGGGGCTCGGATGGCTGGTCCCCGGCGTGGTCCCGTTCCTCAATCGCTTCAGCATCGGCACCACCTCGATTCCCATCGCGGTGGGCCTCATCGTCATGATGTATCCGCCCTTCACCAAGGTCCGGTACGAAGAGCTGCACGAGGTCTTTCGCAACAAGAAAGTGCTCGGCCTCTCCCTGGTGCAGAACTGGCTGATCGGGCCGATCCTGATGTTTGTTCTGGCTGTCGTATTCCTGCGCGGATACCCGGAATATATGGCGGGACTGATCATGATTGGCCTTGCGCGCTGCATCGCCATGGTCATCGTATGGAATGAGCTGGCCAAAGGCGACACCGATTACGCGGCCGGCCTGGTGGCCTTCAACTCACTTTTCCAGGTCTTCTTCTATTCGCTCTACGCGTGGGTCTTCATCACCGTTCTTCCGGCAAAGCTCGGCCTGCAGGGCCAGGTCGTCCATGTCTCCATCGGCGAAATCGCGTCCAGCGTCTTTATCTACCTGGGCATTCCTTTTCTCGCCGGATTCCTCACTCGCACCGTCCTCGTCCGCGCCAAAGGCCGCGCATGGTACGACCGCAACTTCGTCCCGCGTGTCAGCCCGCTCACCCTCGTGGCCCTGCTCTTCACCATTGTGGTCATGTTTTCGCTCAAGGGAAGCTATCATCGTTCGTCTCCCCCTCGATGTCCTCAGGATCGCCGTGCCGCTTCTCGTCTACTTCGTGGTCATGTTCCTGGTCTCGTTCTACATGGGCCGCAAGCTCGGCGCCGACTACTCCAAAACCACAACCCTCTCCTTCACCGCTGCCTCCAACAACTTCGAGCTCGCCATCGCCGTCGCGGTCTCCGTCTTCGGCATCAACTCCGGAGCCGCCTTTGCCGCGGTCATCGGCCCGCTCGTTGAAGTGCCCGTCATGATCGTGCTGGTCAACGTGGCGCTCTACTTCCAGCGCCGATACTTCCCCAACCCTGAGGCCGTGCAGGCCGATTCCGTCTGCGTCTCCGCCAGAAAATAGAATTCCATTCGCCCGCCCGCCTCCTATGCGCCGCGAAACCACCTGCGCACCAAGCCTGCATTCGTTTCAGATTCACGGCCCTGTTGCCACGAGTTAAGCGCGGCAACCGGCCAGTCAAACTTAGCCGGCTTGCAGATACCTTTCGGCATCTCAATGAGCGCATTGCCGATGATGCACTTACCGGCTTCCAGGCTTGTCGGGGGGTTGAAAAGCCCTTGCCCCGCTACACACGCCACCGAGGGCTTCGGCGCCACCGCTGCCGAGTTCACCGCCAGCCCCGTGCATGACCCCGCAGAGCGCTCCGCAGACCCTCGATTCCGGCCCTACCTCTGTTAACCTGAGTGGTAGTCGCCGCGCTTTTTGAAAGCCCCTCTTTGCACGGGCCTTTTCCCGAAACCGCCGGGCGCTCGCCGAAGAAAAAATGCCTCACGACCTGCCTAAAGCCTACGACCCAACCGCCATTGAAGATCGCTGGGCCGCATACTGGGTGAGCGAGAAACTCTTCGCCCAGCCGACTCCCAGCCCCTCAGTCCAAAGCCAACGCCCGGCCGGCCAGGCCTTTTCCATCCTCCTGCCCCGCCCAACGTCACCGGCAACCTGCACATGGGGCATATGTTCGAGCACACTGAAAGCGACATCCTGGCCCGCTGGCGCCGTATGTGCGGCGATCCGGTGCTATGGATTCCCGGCACAGATCACGCCGGCATCGCCACGCAATGTTGGTCGAACGCCAAGTCGCGGCCGAGGGCGCCTCGCGCCAGAAAATGGGCCGCGAAGCATTTATAGAGCGCGTCTGGAAGTGGCGCGAGCATTATGGCGGCACAATCCTCAGCCAGATGAAGCGCCTCGGCGTCTCGGTCGACTGGAGCCGCGAATACTTCACCATGGATGAACGCCTCTCGGTTGCGGTCAGGGAAGCCTTCGTCCGCCTCTACCATCAGGGCCTCATCTATCGCGGCGCATACATCGTCAACTGGTGCCCGCGCTGCCAAACCGCCATCAGCGATCTCGAGGTGGTTCACTCCGAGCAAAAAGGTCATCTCTGGGAGATACGATATCCCGTTCTCGGTAGCGGAGGAAAAGAAACGGGCGAGTTTGTGACGGTCGCCACCACGCGCCCTGAGACCATGCTCGGCGACACCGCCGTCGCCGTTCACCCTGAAGACGAGCGCTACCTGCATCTCCACGGCAAAAAGCTGCGCCTTCCGCTCATGAATCGTGAGATTCCCATCGTCGTCGATCCCTGGGTCAGCCGCGAATTCGGCACCGGCGCCGTCAAGGTCACGCCTGCGCACGATCCCAACGACTTCGCGCTCGGCGAGCGCCATCACCTGCCTTCCATCAATATCATGGACGACCGCGCCCACATCAACGCTGAAGGCGGCCCTTACGCCGGCCTCGACCGTTATGCAGCTCGCAAGAAAATCATCCAAGACCTGGAAGAGCACGAGCTCCTGGCTGCTGTCAAGGATTACACCAACAACGGGGCCACTGCGACCGCTGCAAAACCGTCGTTGAGCCGCGCCTCTCCATGCAGTGGTTCATTGCCGTGAATAAGAAAGCGGAGACCCGCGGAGCATCGATGGCGGAAATGGCCATCGCCGCCGTCAAGCCCGGCGCCGAGGGGAAAAAAGCAATCCGTTTCACGCCGGAAAACTACGAGAAAATCTACCTGGAGTGGATGACGAATATCCACGACTGGTGCATCTCGCGTCAGCTCTGGTGGGGCCATCGCATCCCCGCCTGGCACTGCGCCGCCTGCCGCAAGATCACCGTTCCGCAGCCGAACTCGAAGGGCGACCCCTCCGCCTGCGCCCACTGCGGCTCAGCCCAGATCACCCAGGAAACCGACGTCCTCGACACCGGGTTCTCCTCCGGCCTGCTGCCGGTCTCCGTTTTCGGCTGGCCCAACATCACCCCCGAAACCCGTGCCGACTTCGACGCCTTCTATCCCACCTCGCTCCTCGTCACCGGCTTCGACATCCTCTTTTTCTGGGTCGCCCGCATGATCATGCTCGGCTGCTGGTTTGCGGGCGATATACCCATGCCCGACGGCAAGCCCAGCGCCGCTCGCGGATTCAGTTCCCTTCCGCGAGGTCTACATTCACGCCCTGGTTCGCGACGCCAACCGCGAAAAAATGTCCAAGACCAAGGGCAACGTCATCGACCCCATCGAGATCGTGAAGCAGTACGGGACGGACGCGGTGCGCTTCACGCTGGCTCACATGGCCTCGCCGGGAACCGATATCGCATTCAACGTCGCGCGCACCGAGGGCTACCGCGCCTTCGCCAACAAAATCTGGAACGCCGCCCGCTTCATCTTCATGAACGTGGACCGAGCGGGCTGAGTTAGGGAATCGATCCGGTTCGATCTCTACCGTCTGCTCGGCTATCCATGCCCAACCGGTCGCTGAGGACGCGCCGCTTGAAGCACGATGGATTGTCGCCGATTGCATTCGACGTGCAGCCGAAGTGAATGAAGCGCTTGAAAACTACCGCTTCGACGAAGCCGCGACATCGTCTACCAATTCTTCTGGGGCACTTCTGCGACTGGTACCTTGAGATCGTTAAGCTACGCCTCGATTCCCAGAATAGCCCACAAGTCCAGCAAATTGAGCCGCGCTCACGCGCTGGTCAGGTCTTCGAAGCTCTCTGCGGCTGCTCTCGCCTGTTCATGCCCTTCCTTACCGAGGAGTTGTGGCACGCAGTCCACGAGGGGAAGCCGTCCGGCCAAATCCATCGCGCTAACGCCGTATCCGCGCTCCGAGGACCCGTCCTTGACTGAGCTCTGGTCGAGAGCTGAAATGGCCCCGCTCCAAATTCTGATCACCGAAGTTCGCGCCCGCCGAAAAGAAATTGGCGTCGAAGAAAAAGCCGTCGTGCCCATCGAGCTTCGCATCGACGAGCCTCGTGAGGACAATTGCCGAAGAGAATCGCGACATCATCGAGAGGTTTGCCCGCGTAGCGAAGTGCGTTTCATCGGCCAGATCGCCGACGGCCTTTCGAAGCGTTCGACACCCGCCTTCGACGTCGCTGTGATCTACCAGCGCACCCTCGACGTCCCCGCCGAACGAGAACGCTTGACAAAAGATATCGCCAGGTATGAAAAAGGCTTGGCAGCAGCCGAGCGCCAACTGGGCAACGAAGCCTTTCTAAGAAAGCCCCACCGCAGGTGGTCGAAGGCCTCAAAAAGCAGGAATCCGAAACCCGCCTTCTGCTTGAAAAAGCCCGCGCCGCTTTGGCCGCGCTGCCGCAGAGCTAGTCCTGAAAGGCAAGACTGAAAATATGGATTGGAAGAGCCACCGCATCGACGCATTGTTGGAACAGGCCCTGGTAGAGGATCAGGCAGCCCGGGACGCGACCACCCGCCTCGCAATCGATCCCGGCCTCCGCGCCGACGGCTCCATCATCGCGCGCGAAGAGTTAGTCGTCGCCGGCCTTGGCGCCATTCCGCGCTTCTTTGAGGTTTACGCCCGCCTGGTTGCGAGTGTTGACCCGAGCCCCTTTGCGCAAACCCGCTTCGAGGTCGTCAGCCATCCTGAAATCTTCGATGGCGTCCGCGTTCATGCCGGCCAGGTACTCGCCGTCATCCGCCACAATGCGCGCGTGCTGCTCAGTTGCGAGCGCGTTATCCTCAACCTTCTGCAGCACCTCAGCGGCATCGCTACCCTCACGCGCCGCTATGCCGATGTCATCCAGGGAACGCGCGCCCGCGTCCTCGACACGCGCAAGACCGTCCCCGGCATGAGGGCTCTCGAAAAGTACGCTGTGCTTTGCGGCGGTGGCACGAATCATCGCATCGATCTCGCCTCGGGCATTCTCGTCAAAAACAATCACATCTCGCTTGGCGGCGGAATCGCGGCGGTCCTGGCCCGTGCTCTCGCCCAGCGCAAGCCGGGCCAGCGTATACAGGTCGAAGTCCGCACGACGCAGGAGCTCGACGAAGCTCTCGCTCACGGCGCCGAAGCCATCCTTCTCGACAACATGTCGCCCGCCGAGGTCCGCCACTCCGTCGAGCGCATTAAGCGGGAAACCGGCCGCTGGATTCCCACCGAAGCTTCGGGCGGCATCGTGCTCGACAACATTCGCGCCTATGCCGAAACGGGCGTCGACTTCATCAGCGTGGGTGCGCTCACGCACTCGGCTCCCGCCGCCAATATCTCCATGTCCATCGCCGCGGAGCCGGGCTAGAGCCTGTTATTAACTTTTCCGCGGGTGGCGCTGGGAGCCAATTTTTCTTGAGTTCGAGAAGCGGGGAGTGAAGCATCACCGGGTGTCTGCGAGCGACGAGCGACAAAGAAATGAGGAAAATTGGCCCCAGCCCTTCGGGTTGCGGCGCAAATCCGGCCATACTTCGTTGTCGGCCTCGACCTTGGAGCCACCAAAGCCTTCGGCCTTCGCCTCGTCTGGCCCGATTTCCCCTCGCAATGCCACCGGTGCGAAAGTTGATAACAGGCTCTAGCGATGTTCAATCTCACCGCTCTCGAAGCGGAACTCGTCCCCACGCTCTTCGCCGGCAAGCTGCACTTTGCCCGTGTCACCGGCTCCACAAATGCTGACGCAATTGCCGCCGCACGCAACTCCGCACCGCACGGCTCCGTCTATCTTGCCGATGAACAGTTGGCCGGCCGCGGCCGTGGCGATCATGGCTGGATCTCCTCGGCAGGCGAAGGGCTTTATGTGAGCGTCCTTCTCCGCCCGCAATTTCCCGCTGCGCGTCTGCCGCTGCTGCCGCTGGCCGCCGGCCTCGCCGCCGCTGAAGCCATCCGCGCCGTCTCCGGCATCACAGCCGATCTGCGCTGGCCGAACGATCTTCTCATCGGCCCGCGCAAGGCCGGAGGCATCTTGGTCGAGGCAACGATCCATTCCAAAGGACCGCCCCACGCAGTGGTGGTTGGCATCGGCCTTAACGTACACCAGCGCACCTTCCCTTCCGATCTCGCCACGCCCGCAACTTCTCTGGATCTGGAAGCGCAGCGCCGCATCAGCCGCCAAACCCTGCTCGTTGCCCTGCTAAAATCGCTGGAGCAAGAGGCCCTCGCATTGGCGAATCAGGACGCAGCAAACGGAATTCCGCTTCGTGTGGAGCAGGCTTCCACCTGGGTGCGCGGGCGCAGAGTCCAGGTGCATGGCCCGCAGGCGTGCCAGGGCGTGACGGCAGGCCTCGACGAACACGGGTTCCTGCGGGTCGCAAACTGCAGGCGGGCTTGTCACCGTGCAAGCCGGCGGCCTGCGCGAGAAAAGCTAGCTCTTAGCATTAGCTTTTAGCTATTGAATTCCCGAAGCTGCTTTGAAGATTTGACTATGCCGACTGTCTTGGTACGAAAGGAGCTAAGGCTACGGCTAAAAGCAATAGCTAAGAACAATGCTGCTCGCGCTCGATGTCGGCAACACCAACACGACCCTCGGCCTCTACAATCTCGACGGATCGAGGCCGGGGTCCCCAGTGACGGATACTGGTCGCGGGAGTGAAAAGTCTGAACTCGCCGCGCACTGGCGCGTTACCACGCATCGCGCGCAAACCGTCGACGAATACGGCGTCTTCTTCGTCAACCTCTTCGAGATGCATGGCATGGAGCCCAGCCAGGTCACTGACATCATCATCGCCTCGGTCGTGCCGCAGGTCGACTCCACCCTCCGCCAGGTCTGCGAAGACTACTTCCACATTGAGCCTATGTTCGTCGAGCCGGGCATCAGGACCGGCATGACCCTGCTCATCGACAATCCCAGCGAGCTCGGCGCTGACCGAATCGCCGACTGCATTGCAGCCTACGAGAAGTACGGCGGCCCATGCATCGTCGTCGATTTCGGCACCGCCACCAAGTTTGAAGTCATCTCCGCGCGCGGCGAGTATCTGGGCGGAGCCATCGCGCCCGGCCTCGGCTTGAGCGCCGATGCTCTTTTCAACCGCGCCGCCCGCCTTAGCCGCGTCGACATCCGGCGCCCCGCCAAAGTCATCGGCACCAACACTGTCGGCCACCTTCAGAGCGGCCTCTACTTTGGCTACATCGGCCTCGTTGACGGCATCCTCGAGCGCATCTTGGCTGAGCTTGGCCCCGGCCAGGCCAAGCCGCGCATCATCGCCAGCGGCGGTCTCGCACGCATGGTCGCCGCCGACTCGCGTTACATTCAGGAAATCGACGATCTGCTTACCCTCGACGGCCTGCGCATCCTCTTTGAGCGCAACCGCACCGCCCGCCCCCGCGGCCGCGAGCACTAACCGCGCTCACAACCCCGACAAAATCTCCGGCGCTGCCGGCACATGCGCGCGCAGGCTCTCGGCCGTTAGCTCATCGGCCTTGCGCAACCCGGGAAAGATCACGGCCCATAACCCCGCCACCGCCAGCGCGCCTAGCCCGCCAACCACCGTAGCTCTCACCGCGCCCCACCACTGCGCCGTCAGGCCGCTCTCGAACTCGCCTAGCTCGTTCGACGCCCCAATGAAAAGCGAATTTACCGCGCTCACCCGTCCGCGCATCTCCGGCGGCGTGGCCAGTTGGAGCAGTGACCCGCGAATGATCACGCTGATAGTGTCCGCCGCACCCGCCACGGCCAGCGACACTAGAGAAAGCCATACCATGTGCGACAGCCCGAACACCACCGTCGCCGCGCCGAAGATCGATACGCAAATGAATAGCCAGCGCCCCGCGCGCCTCTGCAACGGAAACCGCGCCATGATCAGTGACATCGTCACAGCGCCGGCCGCCGGAGCCGCGCGCAGCATGCCCAGCCCCAGCGGCCCCTGGTGCAGGATCTCGTGCGCGAAGATCGGCATCAGCGCCACCGCGCCGCCCAGCAGCACCACAAACAGGTCAAGGGAAAACGATCCCAGCAGAATCTGCGCCCGCCGCACATACTGGAACCCGGCCAGCACCACCTTCAGCGAAAAATCCCGGTGCTCCATCCGTCCCGGCCGCACCTGCAGCGTGCCCACCAGCACCAGGAACCACACCAGCGTCCCGATCGTAAACAAATACACGATGCCGGCGCCCTCCAGACGCGAATGGGGCATAAAGTGCGTCAGCGGCAGCGTGAACAGCAGCCCGCCCAGCGCCGGCCCGGTAATGTTCGCCGTTTGAAAGATAGCCCCGCCCCACGTCACCGCGTTGACGAAGTGAATCTCCGGCACAAGGTGCGGAATCAGCGCCGAGCTCGCCGGCCCCGAAAACGCACGTCCCGTCCCAACCACGAACAGCACTGAGTAAATCGCCAGAATATTTTGTGTATTGTTGCGCGCCAGCATCACCAGCGCGCCGGAGCATAGGATTTGCAGCGAATAGCACACCAGGATCACGTTCCGCCGGTCGAAGCGGTCGGCCACGTGGCCCGCGGGAAGGAGAAAAATCAGCCCCGGCAAAAACAGCGCCAGCCCCGTATAGCCCAGATCGATCGCGCGGTGCGTAATCGAATAAACCTGCCACGCCACCGCGACCGATTGCGCTTCAGCGCCCAGGATCACCGCCACGCGCGCCAGCTGGTATCGTCTGAAGTCTCGGGAGGCAAAGGCCTCCAGGCCTCGCCGCGGCCGTGAGGAAGCGGGCTTCATCGTCTCCTTTCAGGGTACAACGGCGCGCGCTCCCGGTGCCTCGCTGACTCATGAAACAATGATTCCGTGACGGTTATGACCGACGAAATTCACCCACCATCCGAATCAACTCCCACCACATCCGACGAAAACCAGCGCCCGGACGGCCAATCTGTCGCTCCGGAACCCCCAGCACTCGTCCAAAACCAGGACCTGAACGGTCCATCCGACAGCCAATCCTCCTTCGCCGACGAACTCGCCGCTTTCGAGCGTTCGCACTCGCATCGCGCCGCAACCAGGCAACTTCAAGGCGGAGTCGTCTCGCTCACGGCCGATCGGGTCATTCTCGACATCGGCTACAAGACGGAAGGCGTTCTGCCCCGCTCAGCCTTTGAGAACAACGCCGAATCCGTCAAACCGGGCGACATATTCCCCGTCTCCATCACTGGCCGCAATGAAGAAGGTTACTACCAGCTCTCGCGTTTCCGCGTCGCGCAGCCCCGCGATTGGTCCGCCCTCGAGCGCGCCTTCGCTGAAAAGATTGCCGTCGCTGGAACCGTCACCGCCGTCATCAAGGGCGGCCTCAGCGTTGATGTTGGCGTCCGCGCGTTCATGCCCGCCAGCCGCAGCGGAACCCGCGACGCCGCCGAGCTCGAAGCTCTCGTCGGCTCCGAAATCACCTGCCGCATCACCAAACTCGATGTCACCGACGAAGATGTCGTCGTCGACCGCCGCGTCGTTCTCGAAGAGCAGGCCCGCGGCGCGCTCGCCGGCCGCCGTGCTGCGCTTGAAGTCGGCGACACCGTCACCGGCACAGTCCGCACCCTCATGCCTTACGGCGCATTTGTCGAGCTCGAACCCGGCCTCGACGGCCTTCTCCACATCAGCGATATCTCCCGCGCCCGCGTCGCCAAGCCCGAAGACGTGCTCTCTGTCGGCCAGGAACTCACGCTGCGCATCCTCAAAATCGACCCCGAAACCAACAAAATCTCCCTCGGTCTCAAGCAGCTTCAGCCCGAGCCGTGGGAGACCGCGGCCGATCGCTTCGTGCCCGGCCAGCGCATCGCCGGCGAAGTCACGCGCCTCACTGACTTCGGCGCATTTGTCGAGCTCGAACCCGGCCTCGAAGGCCTCATACATATCTCAGAGATGTCCTGGGCCAAAAAGATCCGCCATCCTTCTGACCTGCTCAAGCAGGGCGACCGCGTCGACGCCGTGGTTCTCTCCGTCAAGCCGCCCGCGGGCACTGAGCAAGGCCGCATCTCTCTCGGCCTCAAGCAAACTCTCGCCGATCCGTGGCTCGACGTCGAGCGCAAATTCCCTGTCGGCTCCCAGGTCGAAGGCCCCATCACCAAAATCATGAACTTTGGCGCCTTCGTTCAAATCGCCGAAGGAATCGACGGCCTTGTGCACGTCAGCGAGATCGTCGCCGACCGCCGCATCAACCATCCTCGCGACGTATTGCGCGAGGGCCAGCGCGTCAAAGCCGTCATTCTCGCCATCGACTCTGAAAAGCGCCAGATCAAGCTCTCCATGAAGCAGCTCGTCCCCACCAGCATCGACGAGTACATCGCCGAGCATAACGTCGGCGATACCGTCTCCGGCCGCGTCGTTGAGCTGTCGCCCTTCGTCATCGTCGAACTCGGCGAAGGCATAAGAGCCACCTGCCACGCTCGCTCCGTGAACTCCGCTAGCTCCGCTAACTCTGCCAGCCCCGCTAACTCCGCTGCCCCTGACCTCTCGCAGCTTTCCTCGATGTTGAAAGCCCGCTGGAAGGGCAGCTCATCCGCGCCGTCAGCCGTGCCCGAACCGCTCGCCGAAGGCCAAATCCGCAGCTTCAAAATTGTCAAGTTGAACGCGGACTCGAAGGGGATCGAAGTGGAGTTAGCCGCGGACTAGAGGTACACCTCATCCACATAGCACCACCGCCAATCCTCGCCGCGCTCGGCCGATTGGATCAGCGGATGCGTTGTCTCATGAAAGTGGGCCCGAGCGTGCCGGTTCTTCGACGAGTCGCAGCAGCCCACGTGCCCGCACTCCAGGCACATGCGCAGATGCACCCATGTATCGCCCAACTTCAGGCACTCCTCGCAACCCTTCGTGCGCGGCTTAATCCCTTTCACAATACTCGCCACGTGCGTGCATTGCGCAGCCATCTCAGACCTCCATTTCAAACGGGGAAATCCCTGACTACGCCATGACTATATCGCACGCGCTATTTGTCTTGAAAGATTACAGGTGCCCCCGGTCCCGATGATGTTTCCACGGCACACTGAGGGTGCCCCCGGTCCCTCGCCTTTGGGGACCGGGGATTGTGGATGTACGCATCTCGGCCAATCCATTCACAAGTGAGTATCCTCGGCCGGGCGCCCCATCCTAAACGCGCTTTTTGCGTTTAGGGTCGGATACCACCACCCTAAACCCGCCTCGTATACGCCAACCCGCTGCGATGCCCCATCCGCTATCCTTGCTCACATGCCCGCCCCAACGCTCGATGCCGAGCTAGTTCAGATTGTTGATGCATCGCTTGCCGAGGCAGCCCGCCGCGCTGGAGATTTTCTCGCCTGCCGCGTCGGATGCACCCAATGCTGCCACGGAGCCTTCGCCATCAACGCGCTCGACGCCGGGCGCCTCCGCTCCGGAATGTCCACTCTGCGCGCCACCGAACCCGCCCTCGCCGCCGAAATTGAACGCCGTGCTCGCGTCTGGCTCGCCGAATACGTCAGCGGTTTTCCCGGCGACGCCGAAACCGGCCTGCTTGGCGCCTCAGACTCCGATCGCGCCCGTTTCGAGGAATTCGCCGATGACTCCCCATGTCCCGCGCTCGATCCCTCCACCGGCCGCTGCGACGTCTATCGCTGGCGTCCCATGACCTGCCGCGTCTTCGGCCCGCCCATCCGCGCCGTCGGCGAAGGCGGCGCAGAAAGTCTGGGCCACTGCGAGCTCTGCTTTATCGGCGCCACGCTTGAGCAGGTTGCCGCTTGTGAAATGCCCGTCCCGCACTCGCTCGAGGCCGCACTTCTCGACCAGATTGGATCGCGCGGCGAAACTGTCGTCGCCTTCGCGCTGCTTGCGGAGGAATGCTGCGCCGATTGACCCGCGATACACTGATCCTTGCAGCCCCCCATGCCAACGCGCCCCTGCTGGGTTGAAATTCGCACCCGCGCTCTCGAGGAAAATCTGCGCTTTCTCGCCGCCCTCGCCGCTCCGCACGCCGAGCTGCTGGCCATTGTCAAAGCCAACGCTTACGGTCACTCACTCGCTCTCTGCGCCCCCGCGGCCGTGCACGCCGGCGCTCGATGGCTCGGCGTCACCAGCGTGGAAGAAGGCATCGTCACCCGCGCTCTCTGCCCTCAAGCACATGTACTCGTCATCGGCGGCGTCTTTCCCGGCCAGGCTCGCGCTGCCATCGACTTTGGCCTCACTCCGGTCGCGTGGGAACCCTGGCAACTCGACGAGCTACTCGCAGCCGCGCGCTCCGCGGGCGTGCAGCCGGGCTCGCTTCCCATCCATCTTGAAATCGACACCGGCATGAGCCGCCAGGGCGTCAGTCCCGGCGACCTCGCACGCATCTTTCCCCACTTCGGTCCCGGCTCGCCTCTCCGCATCGAGGGCGTCATGACGCATCTCTTCGCTGCCGACGAGACCGGCGGCCAGTTCAGCGCGGAGCAGCTCGTGCGCCTCGATGAAGCCTTGGGCCGCATCTCCTCGGCCGGACTTTTCGCCGAGTGGCTCAACGTCGGCGCCTCCGCCACGCTGCTGGCCGGCCAGGCCCGTGCCATCGCCGATCTGGCCGCCAATCACGGCATGAAGGCGATGCTTCGTCCCGGCCTTGCGCTCTACGGCCTCGTCCCGCGCTTCAATCCGCCCTTTGAATCGCAGGAACTATCCTCGCTCGCCTCTGCCCGCACCGCGCTCCAGCCCGTGCTCGCCTGGAAGGCCTCGGTCGCCGGCGTGCGCTCTATTCCTGCCGGTGCCACCGTCGGCTACAACGCGACCTTTGTCGCCACTGAGCGTATGCGTCTCGCGCTCGTCCCTGCCGGATACGGCGACGGCCTCGACCGCGCCCTCGGCAATCGCTTTCATCTTTTGGTGCGCGGCCAGCGCGCGCCTCTTGTGGGTCGCGTCAGCATGGATCAAGCTGTCCTCGATGTCACGGAGATCCCCGGCGTCGCGGCCGGCGATGAGGTGGTCATCCTCGGTACCCAAGGCGAGGAAACCATTACCGCCTTCGACCATGCCGATGCTTCCGGGACGATCCCCTGGGAAGTTTTCACGCGCATCTCCGCCCGGGTCCCGCGAATCGCTGTCTGAAAGTTTGTGGAAAGAAGCTCTTCAGGAAAGCCCAAAGTGTTGTGGGCACAACTTTAGTTGTTCCAAAATCTCTTTTCTATTCCCTGTCCCCTGTCCTTACCCCGCCATCGTCTCCGGCGTCGCCGCGCACAGCCCTGCCGCGCACTGCACCGCGTCAACCATTGCCTGGGTACCAATGCTCGAGTTCAGCAGCATATGGTAAAGTCTGCGCGAGCACCACTCCTGCTGGTAGAACTTGCGGATCACCGCTGCGCGTCGCCGGTCGAACGCTACCAGGTCCTGCTCTGCATGTTGCGCCCGCTCAGGAAATGCGTGCGTGAACCAATCCTTCTTGGCGCTCGCCGTCGCGTACACAAAAATATGAAAGCAGCCCGGCTTTCCCGCCAGCGCGCAGGCCGATCCCCGGCCCACCAGCACGCAGTTTCCCTGCTTTGCCGCGTCCAGAATCTCCTGCTTGATCAACTCCAGCATGCGCGTTGAATCGAAAATCTTCTCATCTTCCGTCGTCGCCGGCGCGTACACCGGATCCTGCCAGAACATCTTCCCGTATCGGTAGTACCACGGGTCCAGCCGATCGTCGAACTTGGCCGCCAGCTTGGGGTCCACGCCTGCCATGCGCGCCGCGCCTGTCACCAGCTCCGTGTCCATCAGCCGCCAGCCCAGGTGCCTGGCCAGATCGTGCGCAAACTCCCCTCCGTGCGAACCATACTCCCGCTCCACGGTGATCACCTTCACCGGTGCATGCCCCATGACCCGATTGACCTCCTCGAGGATCGACCCCCTCGCTGAGGAGCATACATCTGAACGCGCTCAAAAACAAAACAGGCGCTGGATAAATCACCCTCCAGCGCCCGCTCAACTTCTTTGCGTTCTGTGGCCTGCCTACTGTGTTACCGGCTGTTGTGGCAGCGGTTTCGAGCTTTTCAGGTGCGGAACCTTCGCCGTTGCCGGAGTATCCGCTGCCGGCGCCGCCGCGAACGCCGATCCCTTTTTGATGTCAAGATCGCCGTTGCTCGTGCTCAGCACGATGCGCGCCGCGCCCGGTCCAATCCGCCCGCTTACCGTCTTGTCCACGTCGCCGTTCACCGTCAGCCCGAAGTCCGTCACGATGTCGCCGTTATGCGTGTGCCCATCCACCGTGGCCGAAGCATTGGGTGGCAGGGTCAGCTCCACGTCTCCCTTATCGTTCTTCGCCTCCACGCCATAGGCTCCAGCCGGCTCCACGCTCACTGTTCCGTTACTGTCTTCCACATAGGTATCGCCATAAATCTCGTTCAGATCGATGTCTTTTGAGCGCGTCACCACGTGCACCAGCCCCTTGGCGTCGCTCACGTGCAGGTCATCTGAATCCAGTGTCATGTCGCCGGGAAGACTCGCAATCTGCACGTCGGTCACCGGCGTATGGATGTTCACCTGCGAACTGGCGCTTTCAATGTGCGTCTCGCCGAAGATCTCTCCGCTTAACGATATCCGCCCTTGAACCTCGGAAAGGGTCACATCGTTGCAGTCGCCGCTGGCGTCGATCTCGCCGTTGATTTGATGCGCGGAGAAATCGTGCCTGTCGCCCGAGAAATGCATCGTCACCGGGCCCGTGATCGAGTCCAGGTGCGTGTCTCCGTGGCCCGCGGTTATGTCCGCTCCGGCTCCCAGCCCTGAAGCCGTCACATCGCCCTTACCGGCATTCACCGTCACCTTCGCCGTCAGCGGAACCGTCACCGTCAGGTTCACGCGGCCGTGGTCGTTGCCATTCGACTGCACCACAACCGCCGTTCCGTTCACCGTTACGTGCGCGGCTTCATCGTCAAAAATCTTTTTTGCCCCGGAATCGGAGTCGGCGTAGGCCACTTCATGCGCCTGCACCACCAGACTGGGCCCGTTCGCCGCGGTTATGCTCACGTCGCCGCGCGGATTCAGGATCTCGATCGAAGCATTTGCCGCAATCTGCCTCGTGTCCACCGGCTGGTCGCTCTCGTGTTCCGGCAGGCCCCAGAAGTTGAGGAAGTCGTTATCCCCGTTCCACCCGCTGAAGAACGGCCGCGCGTGGTTCCATCCCGCCGCGCAAATACCCAGGAACACAAGCAGGAGAAGAATTCCCACCGCGCTGCCGCTGCGTCGCACTGGAGCCGCCCGCCGCATGTCCAGAGCCCATTCCGCCAGCAGCGCCAGCCCCGCCGCGATCAGCAGCAGCGGCCACCAGTGCCCGTACCACGACCAGAAAGCGCCAGCGTCGATGTGTCCGGTCACCACCAGCAGAGCGATCACGCCCACGCAAATCAGAATCACGGGGCCCACCACGGAGGGCACGCGCGGCCCGTACGCGCCCATGTAATTTGCCTTCCACGCATGCCGCTGCGCCCGCAATGCATCGCGTTGTGCGCGCCACGCGGCCCGCTGCTGCTCGCGATACACGCGCCACTGCGTTCGTGGATCGTACCCGGGCGGCGCTCCGCCCGGCGGCATGTTTGGAGGTACGCTGCTCATTGCTGGCCTCCATTCGCATCGTTCCCAAAGTCATGCGGCGATGGCACGATCGCCGTGCCGGGCGTGGGCTGATTGGCTGGCTGCGAGGCTTCCTGCCACGGCCCGCGCTGCGACGCGCCTTGAGGTGCCGCGCCTGGATAAGACGGATATCCCCCCGCGGCCAGCGCCGCCCGCTCCGCCAGCATCAGCACGCCGGCCAGGATCAGGAACAGCGGCCAGCTCTGGCCCCAGCCCAGAATGTCCATCTGCGCCAGCAACGCAATCACGCCCACCAGCAGCAGAAAAGCCGGTCCACGCAAACGGCGAATCAAAATATAGTGGCTCACCTTGACCCTCCCTGAGAATTTCCCTGCGTACTCGCGTGCGAGTCCCGCAGTCGGCGCACAATCAGCCACACACCCAGCGCAATCAGCCCCACCGGCCAGCCGTACTCAAGTATTTTTCCTGAGAACCAATCGAATTGCCTCAATAGAAACAGCAGTCCAAGGGCAATCAATATCACCGCCCCAATCGGCTCCCTGCGCCGCCAATGCATGGGAGGAACCGCTGGAATATCGGGGCCGCTGAAGCCCGCCGGTGGCGGCGCAGCCGGTCCCTGATAAGGCGTCTGCCACGGTGCCTGGCTTGGCCCCTGATACGGTGCCTGATATGGCGCCCGATACTGTGCCTCTTGTGCTCCTTGCCTCGCCGCCTGACCCGGCGCCTCATACCCGCCCACTGGCTCCGTCTTCGCCGCTTCGGCCCCTGCGCCGGGATGCATCCGGCCTCCCGAGCCGAACAGGTTGCCAATCTCGTTCAATCCCAGCGGATCCGGCAATGGCTCGCCGTCACGCCGCGCCTTCGCAGTGTGGTAGGCCTCGAACACCTGATAGAAAATCCACCCGGCGATAAAGAATCCAAACACGTCGTATACATTGGCCGCGCTCACCAGCACCGCAAAGATCCCTATATGAATCAGCCCTTTGATGAATTGGCCGTTATACATCGCGCCCACACCGGGAATCAGCCCCAGAAAGGCCGCCAGCCGGGGACTGGGCGCTCCCGGCGGAGGCGGTACAAACGGCCGTTGCGCCCCCGCCGCAGTGGTCCACGCTACCCAGCAAGGCTCGCAAAAGATCTGTCCTCCCGCCGCCTTGCGTACACAGTTTGAACAAAGAGCCTTGCCGCAATTCTGGCAATACGCTGCCGCGCTCACGCCGCTATGATTCACGCAATCCATACCCGGCCCCTTTCCCGTGCTCGCTTTTCGGAGCTGACGGACTGCATTTGCTTGCCTTGCAGGCGAAATGAAGTTTCCACGAAGTCATTGTCCCCGGCTGCTGCCGGCGCCATTGCCGGATTTTCCGGCGCCTGCTCAGGGTCTGTGCCGAATCCCCCATCGCCGTGCCCGGATCCCTTCCCCGGATTCCTTTTCGTCTCGCCCGGATTCGCAGGCTGGCCCTGGTCTTGCTGTTGATTCTGTCCCGGCTGTCCGTTGGCTTCGCCCTGGCTCCGTAGCTCCCTCACCCTCGATTCGACTTCGTACACCAGCCGCAAGTGATCGTAATACCGCACGATCGGAACTGAGGCCATGTTCAACTGCCGCTCCATATACGCCCGCATCGTCCTTGGCCGCAAATCGGCAAGCCGCAGGCTCGACAACCGCACGCCCGTCATATTCAGCGTGAGCGCGATCGAAAAGAACGCCATCGCTGCCGTCATCAGCAGCCGCGGCTGCACCGCGTAACGCGCCCGCGCGAAGAACCCCGGCTGTTGCCACACTGGGGCCCCCAGTGACAGGTCGTAGTCGCTGGAGTGGCGCGCCGGAGCGACAAATACGGGAACCACGCCCGATCCGGCCACAGCCGGCATCGGAACGCTCGTCACGTGTCCTGGACCCGTCTGCGCCAGTATCTTCGCCAGCAGCCCCTCAGGTGGCTCCGGCTCAGGCGAAAGAAACTCCAGCCACTCGCGCCCCTTTCGCGCCTCTTCATACAGCGCCGCGCATGCCGGACAATCGACCTTGTGCGCCGCGAACTTCGCCTGGTCCTCAGCGCTCAGCAGTCCGTCCAGAGCGTCCGCCAGCAGCGTCTCCCACTCGCCGCAGGCCGGGGACCCCGGAATATGTGTGCGCTCTGCCATCGCTATATCACCTCCCCTGAGGGTCTGCTAGCACTTCTGGAGCGGATGGCGTTGCGAGCGAAGATCGCGCCAGACGAGGCCGAGCCCGAAGGCTGTGGTGACCCCACTGTCGAGGGCGAGAACGAAGTATGGCGCGATCTCCGCCACAACCCGAAGGGACGGGGCCGGATTTCGCGATTTCGTTGTCGTTCGTCGCTCCAAAACTCATTACAATTCGCTCCTTACTCCTAGAACTCGAAAAATCCGGCCTCCGTCGCCACTGCCCCAGAAGTGCTAGCAGACCCTCTTGTTACGTTCCAGCAGCCGCGCCAGTTCCGCCCGGCCTCGGCTGATGCGGGACTTCACCGTCCCTTCGGGGATGCCCAACACTTGTGCAATCTCTTTGTAATCAAGGTCTTGAAGATCTCTCAAAATCACCGCCTCACGCAGTTCCACGCTCACCTTCGCCAGCGCGCCCTGCACCATGTTGGCCAGCTCCCTGCGCGCGGCAAACTCATGCGGGCTCGGCCCCGCGGCTGCCACCCGGTCCGCTGGTTTCAGCTCTTGGCCCTGTTCCCACCCCTCGTCCAGCGATCCCGTCGCCCTCTGGTTGCGCGTCCGCCTGAAGTTGTCCACCAGCAGGTTGCGCGTCATAGTGGTGATCCAGACCGGCAAACTGCCACGAGTGGCGTCAAAACTGCCCAAATTCGAATAGATCTTCAGGAAAACGTCCTGGGTCAGGTCTTCGGCATCGGCCGCATTCCCTGTAAACCGGTAGCACAGACCGTACACACGCTTCTGGTGCGTCCGGACCATCTCGGCCCATGCGCCCGAGTCGCCTTCCATGCAGCGGCGGACAATGTGTGCCCACTCTTGCTCCAGCGGTCTCACCTCCGCGTGCGCTGCTGGATGCGTGCGTCCCCGATCCTCTTCTCCAGGGGTCCGCCGCACTGCAGGTGCCGCCGGCATCACAGCCTCGGCCCCGGCGGAATGCTCCAGGACCTGCGGCCATCTCTTCGCCGCGTCACGGGATTCCGAGCGTGCCATTGCGGCGCCCCAACCCGTCCCGCTCCAGCTTAATGCACTCACGCACTCCATGGTTCGTTCATACGGAAATCGCCAGCCCTTGGTTCCGTGCTCCGCTCTGAGCCCCTGGCGCGCCTGCCCCGCTCGACGCCGCAGAATTCTCCCATCCCGCAAGAAATTCTCCGCAGCCTTTGGCTCACACCGTAAACTTGGCAGCATTGGAGGCAAACCCGTGGAAGATTGGAAATTTACCCAGAAGGATCCCTCTGAGGCTCTTGCCAGGCTGCACTTCTTCTCCATCAAGAAGAAACACGGCTCCGGCGAGGTGGAAGCGCGCATCACCGTCAAGGAATTCGCCACCGCCAAAACCACCGACATGAAGTTCTTTGCCGTCGCCGATATTGAGCTGAATCAGAAGGCCATGAAGTTCCAGCCCTGCGGATGGGCCGAAACCATGATGGGCGCGCTCACGGAGTGTCTCAGAAATCTCCGCAAGTTCGACTACGAGGGCCCGGAACTCCCCCCCAAAAACGCAGGTTGTGATCCGCCGCAATCCGGCAGTGCCGGCTGAACCTGAAAATGTTTGCCAGGAGCAGTAAACTCAAGAGACTCCGATGCCGGCTGATTTGACTTCGAGCGCCCCGGAAACCACAACTGAAAGCTCCGGTCCGCAGCTCAACTCCGGCGCGGAGCCGTGGGCATCGTGGCGCTCCGGCGCGCTTTGCGGTCTCCTGGTTGTCGCCATGATCCTGGCCTGCCGCCCCGGCGAAGAAATGGGATTTTCAGACGACTGGTCCATCGGGCGCACCGCCGCAATCTTTGCCCAAACCGGTCACTTTGCTTACAACGGCTGGGAGGCTCCGACCGAAGGCTGGCTGATTCTCTGGGCCGCGCCCTTTATCCGGACCTTTGGCTTTTCTTATCTCGTGCTTCGCCTTTCTTTTTTGCCGATCGTCTTCGTGACCGTCGTTCTCTTTCATCAAAGCCTGCTGCGCTTCGGATTCACGGAGCGAAATGCATCGTTCGGAACGTTGACCCTCGCTGTCTCGCCGATATTTCTGCCGGTAGCCAGCGGCTTCATGACGGATATTCCCAGTCTCTTGGTCACGGTCCTTTGCCTTTTTCTGTGTCAAAAAGCAGTGGCGCGAAAACAAGATCGCTCCGCCGTCTTGTGGCTCGCTGCCGCTGCATTCACAAACCTGGCGGGCGGAACCGTAAGACAAACGGCGTTTCTTGGAATTCTGCTGATGATTCCGGGAGTCGGATGGTGGCAGCGAAGACGCCGAGGCGTGTTGCCGGCCACGGCAATCTTCACCGTCATCGGCTGCGCATGGATCTTCCTTTTTCTCCAGTGGTATCGCGCGCAGCCCTACTCCATGCCCGAGACTTTCCTCTCCGTTTCCCTCACCACGCCGGCACTCAAGGACCATCTTTGGCGGCTTTTTGCTTCCGCTCGCTTTCTCCTGTTGGCCCTCTCGCCGGCGATCGCCTGCAACTTCCCCGCAGTTCTGCGTCTTCCGCGTGCGATCTTCTGGGGGCTCTTTGCATGTTTTTCAGTTTTTGTGCTCTTAACCTCGCAAACCTGGGAGGGGAGCCAGCTTGGCGACGCTCTTGCGTACTTCAGGATTCCCATCTCCGTGGCCTTTGCGGTCGCCCTGCTTGGCTCGGCGCTGCTTTTCACGGTTCTCCGCAAACGATCCGCACATCACCTCGATGAGCACAAGACAGCTTCCTCGCAGCCTCAAGCGCAATCGTGGCGCTATATCTTCTGGCTGCTTGGGCCGTTTTCATTGGGCTATTTTGTACTTCTGCTTTTGCCCGCAGACTCGACCTTCGTCATTTGGGATCGGTACTTGCTCGGCCTGGTGCCCTTGGCCATCGTCTGTCTGCTCAAGACCTATCAGGATCGAGCCCGCGGCGGCATTCCGAAGATTGCAATCCTCTTCCTTGTGCTTCTCGGCTGTGTTGGTTTCGCCAAAACGTACAGAGTGCACGCCGAGCACCGCGCGATCGTGAAGGCAGCAGACATGCTGCGCGCGGCCAACGTGCCGAGAACCGAGATTACCGCTGGAATTGAATACGACGGAGAAACGCAACTCGATGCAGTCGGCCACATGAATGATCCCGGCCCGCCAGAGCCGCCGGGCGCTCACCGTCCGTACGTTCCGCCGCCGTGGCTTCCATCCGGTTTTGACGACCTTTCATCCACGCCTGCGGTCGTGCCCCGCTACTTTATTGTCGACGAACCCGATCCCGATCTTGTTCCCGCGAACTTTCCGCCCGTCGAATACACGGCGCCCATTCCGCCGTTTCACCGCTTCATCTACATTCAGGAGTTGCCGGACCGCTAACCCCGCTCGGTCTCCCCCGCTGCCGTCTCAATATCTCTCCTGAAACGCCGGATCCACCGGATTCTCGAACAGCGACGCATCCCTCGTCACAATCGTCAGCCCTGACGGCGTCACAAAGTACCGCCGCTTGTCTTCCACGGGATCGTACCCAATGACCGTTCCTTCCGGAATATGTACGTCGCGGTCGATAATGGCCCGCCGGATGCGGCAGTGCCGCCCGATGTTCACGTGCGAGAAGATGATGCTCGCGTCCACGTCGGAGTAGGAATTCACGCGCACATCCTGCGACAGCACCGAGTTGTACACCGATGCGCCGGAGATGATCACGCCCACGGTGATGATCGAGTTCACCGCCATGCCGGACCGCCCCGGCTCGCCAAACACAAACTTCGCCGGCGGATACTGCCGCACCCGCGTGCGGATCGCCCAGTCTTTGTCGTACAGATTGAACACCGGCGACACCGAGCACAAATCCATGTTCGCTTCGTAGTAGGCGTCCAGCGTCCCCACGTCCCGCCAGTAGAGCGCCTCTTTCTTGTTCTCATCCACAAAGCTGTAGGCCATCATCTTCTTTTTGCCCAGCAGGTCAGGCAGGATGTTGTGCCCAAAATCGTGCTTCGATTCCGCGTTGTCGGCATCCGCGATCAGAGCTTTCAGCAGCGTTTCCGTGTTGAAGATATAAATCCCCATCGAAGCGTCAACGGCATCGGGGTTGAATGGCGATCGGAAGCTGGTCGCCGCCGGCTTCTCCTGGAAACCCAGGATCTCGCCCGTCGCTCCCACTTCCACCACCCCGAACCGCGAAACCTCGTCGGGCGAAACGGGCAGAGTCGCCAGCGTCACCTCGGCATGAGTCTCCTTGTGGTAGGCGAGCATCCGGCTGTAATCCATCTTGTAGATGTGGTCGCCCGAAAGGATGATCACGTGCTGCGGCTGCTCGCTGCCGATCGAGTAGATGTTCTGGTACACAGCGTCCGCCGTCCCCATGTACCAGTTCGCGCCCGTCCGCTGCATGGGCGGCATCAGCTCAAAGAACTCCCCCAGCTCCTGCGCCACAATCCCCGTCCACCCCTCGCGAATATGACGGTTCAGGCTCAGCGCCTTGTACTGCGTCAGGATGTACACCCGCCGCAGGCCTGAGTTGATGCAGTTCGATAACGTAATATCGATGATCCGGTAATGCCCGCCAAACGGCACCGCTGGCTTGGCCCGGTCTCGCGTCAGCGGAAACAGCCTCTCCCCGGCTCCGCCCGCGAGCAACACTCCCAGCGTGTCTTTCATATCCATATCGCTCCCGACCTCGATTCGCAGCAAGCCCGCATCTTCCGGCGCTGTTGGGGAGTGCCGCTATCCGAAACGGCATATTTTCAGGCGGCACCCTCTCTCGCCCGCCGCTGAACGCAGGAGAATACCATACATTGCATTGCACGTGGCAGCCGCGCAATTGTGTCGATGATCTTTTACGCTGAACGGTTGGCCCCTCAACTGAATTCGCCGCGCCGCGGATTCCGGCCCCAATCTACCAGCCCGAAACCCAGTTCTTCTTCTTGTCGGTCGATCGCTTGATCGATGTGAACTTGTACTCCATCCCCACGCTGATGGCAAAGTTTACGTCATACTGCCCGTAGGAGAGCGACGACTGCGGGGCGTCGCTGAAGTTGTAGTGGGTCATCACCGCGTCGGGTGTGATGCGAAAGACCCAATGCTCTGACCGGTTCAGGTCGAAGTGCCCGCCGATAATCGCCGCCGGCGCAATCTGGTTGTGATAGAAAGCGAACTCTTCCGGCGGCAGCCCCAGCAGGTCCTTCTGGAAATTCCCATACACCCCGCCGAACATGGCATGAGCAATGATGGCTCCGTGCTTGTTGTGCGGGCCCAGCCACTCTGCGCCGCCCACAAAAAAGTACTGCTTCACCACCGGGCCTCGCACGTCATTGGGAGCGTTCGGCGCCGTGCCGCTGGTTCCGATGTACGCCCGCCCCGACGCCTGGATCCCCCAGTTCCTCGTCAGCCAGTAGGAGCCATCCATGTCCAGCCCGCCCAGGTTCGACCCCTGCAGCAGATTCGGCCCCGCCTTCATGTGGTCGTAAGCCATCCCCAGCGACAGGTCGTAGCGGTTGTTGTAGCGAACCTTGGCCAGCGGATCCAAGGGCAGGTAAACCCCGTAATCCGGTGTCGGTGCCCCTTGCGCCTGCGATGAAGACGATTGCCCTTGTGAACTTTGCGAGCTCGAGTCCTGCGCCTGCATGCGCGTCCCCGCACACACACTCAGTACCAAAACAGCAGCGAAAATTGCAGATAACCTGACTGGGAGATGCATCATCAACAAGCTTACAAGACCCCCCCGAGGGCGGACAACGCGCCTACAGGGGTTCCAGGATTGCTGTACCCGGAAACCACCTCGGCCAAGTGGCACTTTCCTCATCCGGGGCTCCCGGAAAGCGATCTCTGCTCTCTGGGCTGGAAGTAAAGGCCGCCTTGCACATCTCCGAAAAGGGCAAATGAATTCTGGAACTGCTCTAACCAGCATTTTCCGTTAGACTCGCATACCCGCCAGTCGTCTGCGCCTTCGACTACAGCACGCACGGTTCCGTCTGCCGCGACCACACCAGATAATGCACCGTCTTCGCAATCTCAAGAACCTCCCACGCCGCCCTTGTCCACGCTCCCTCCGGCTCCAGCGCCGGAGCCGCGCGCACCCTCCATTCAAGCGGCAGCCGGCTCAGGATCAGCCCCGCCCGCGGCCTTTGGCTCGCGCTCGAAATCACCTCCGCCGACGCCCATCCGTGGCTCCGCATGATACGCAGCGAATCGCATGTATTCTCGATCGTGTTCCGCGCCTGCGGTTCCTCCAGAATTTCGGCCGCCGGAATCCCCTGCGCCTCGGCCACTCGCGCCATCACCTGCGCCTCAACAAACTGGTTATGCGCCGCTCCGCCGGAGAGGATCATCCGCGGCGCCGCGCCCCGCTCGTACTCGTGCACCGCCTCGGTCACCAGCGCGAGTTCCGCCGGCGTCGGATTCCCGTCCGCATCGGCCGGCTCGCCCAACACCATTAACACGTCAAATTGATCCTGTGCCGTGTTTTCCGCCGGCGCCAGCGCTCGCGCAATCGCCGCCCACGCCGTCAGCCCCAGCACCACGACGACCGTGCCGCAACGACGCCGCGCACCTTCCAGCTCAGCCGCCGTGCGCTTTCCGGCTTTGTGATTCTTCCTGATTTTCTGGCTGTTGCTGGCCGCTTCGGCCGCGCGCGCCCTCGGCCCGTTTCCGATTCGCCTTCGGTCTCCGTGGCGCGCTCAAAAATAGCTCCCTCCACGGTCCACTCTATCGCGCACGACAGTCCACGGTTCACGGTCAAGTTCACGAACCACGGTCCACGAGCCACCAGCCCGCTGCCTCTGCCCTTACAGTTCCGCCGGCTCTCCCCAGTCGCTGAAATACGATCTCGTCCAATGGTTTCCTTGCACGCGCCGTAGTCTCGCGTTCTATCAGCGTCTCGTCGCCCAGCGCCACCGGCTCGCCCCGGTACCCCAGCGCGATCACCGCTCCCAGCGCGTACTCCGCCGGAATCCCCAGCGCCTTCCGCGCTGCCTCCTGGTCGAACCCTCCCATTTGGTGCGTCGTCAGCCCGAGCGTCGCGGCCTGCAGCGTCAGGTAGGAACTCGCCGCTCCCAGGTCGTAGAGCGCGAACCGGTTCTCCGCTCCGTTCTTGCTGAATCGCGTCGCCGCCGCGCCCACCATGAGCACCGGAGCCCGGTGCGCCCACTTCCGGTTTGTCTCCGCCAGCGTTTCGTAGATCTTCTTCCACGTCGCATCGCCGCGCCGCCCAACGATAAACCGCCACGGCTGCTCGTTGTTCGACGAGGCCGCCCACCGCGCCGCCTCAAACACCTTCCTCAGCGTTGCCGCGCTCACCTCGCGCCCATCAAAGGACCGTGCGCTCCATCGCTCGTGGATCGCGGGCAACACCCCTTCCAACTTCGCGGTGCCTTTTTCATTTCATCTGCTTCATTTGCCGTCAAAACCGTCGCCGTTGCCACTTCGCATCTCCTCACGTATCCGTCCGGAATCAATCTTTCTCGCTCAATTTGATTCCCCACCGGCCGCGAAGATTCGCGCCTCGCCTAAATTGTTGTTGCAACAGATATTTCCTCACCCTGCCGCCGCTGACTGTGAACTGCGAACTAAGAATTGCGAACTGCTCTACGGATACATCCTGTGCAGCATCCGCGGAAACGGAATCGTCTCCCGCACGTGGTCCAGCGCGCAAACCCATGCCACCAAACGCTCTATGCCCATGCCGAAGCCGACGTGTGGCACGCTGCCGTAACGCCGCAAGTCGAGATACCACTCGAACGCTTCGCGCGGCAGCTTGTGCTGGTCGATCCGCGCGCTCAGCAGCTCGTAGCTCGACACGCGCTGCGACCCGCCGATGATCTCGCCGTATCCCTCCGGCGCCAGCACGTCTACGCACAGCGCATACTTGGGATCCTTCGCGTCGGGCTCCATGTAAAACGCCTTCACATCCGCGGGATAGCGATGCACCATCACCGGCCGGTCGTACTGCGAGCTAAGCCACGTCTCGTCGGGAGAGCCGAAGTCGTTCCCGTACTCGAAGGGCGCCTCCAGCTTCCCATCCTTGTAGGCCTGGTTCAGCATCTCCGCCGCTTCGTCGTAGCGCAGCCGCGGGAACGGGGCCTTTATCGCCTCGAGCTTCGCCGCATCCCGCCCGATCGTCTTCAGCTCCGCCGCGCGGTTCTTCACGACGCTCTGCACGATGTGCGAGATGTAGTTTTCCGCCAGCTCCATCAGCCCGTCCAGGTCCATGTAGGCGACCTCCGGTTCCACCATCCAGAACTCCGTCAGGTGCCGCCGCGTCTTCGACTTCTCCGCGCGGAACGTCGGCCCAAAGCTGTACACCTTGCCCAGCGCCAGTGCCGTCGCCTCCGCGTAGAGCTGGCCGCTCTGCGTCAGGTACGCTGGATCGCCGAAGTAGTCCACCGGAAAAAGTGTCGACGTGCCTTCGCACGCCGCCGGCGTCAGAATCGGCGGATCGGTCCTGATAAATCCGTTGCTGTCGAAGTACTCTGCCGCCGCCCTCATAATCTCCGCGCGAATCCGCAGAATCGCCGACTGCCGTGGCGAGCGCACCCACAAGTGCCGCCGCTCCTGCAGAAAATCGACGCCGTGCTCCTTCAGTGTGATCGGATACGGGTCCGACTCCGGTATCCGCTGCACCACCTGCACGTTCTCAACATCCAGTTCATACCCTCCCGGCGCGCGCTTGTCCGCACGCACTTTGCCGGTCACGATCACGCTGGACTCCTGCGTGAGACCTTTCAGGGCCTCAAATACCTCCGGAGTCACGCTCTTTACATGCGCAACCCCCTGAATTAGCCCTGTGCCGTCACGAAAGATTGGGAACAGCAGCTTCCCGCTCTCGCGCAGGTTGTAGAGCCACCCGCGGAGGGTGACAGATTGGCCTTCGTGCTTACCGATCTCGGCGATCGTGGCTACCGGAGGGTTCGATTTGGATGTTTCAGTGGTAGCTGCGGCGGTTTCTTCAGGCATCGTGCTTCCTTTTCAGGCTCTTGCGGCTCGGACTCTCCAGAATAGCGCGCAACGAGCCAAACCGCTTTGCTCCTCCATTCCGCCGCTGCGCTTTCGTGGTACGGGAATAAGTTTTGATCTGTACAACAAATGCGCTCAAAGTGCATCCTACTTTCATAGGGAGAGGCGATGACCGAACAGCTTGAGACGAGCGGCGAAGAGATGCATGAAACCCTGGCGGATGCCGACACCGCCGAGCGGTTCATCATCGAGAAGCATCTGGGCGAACGCATCCGCCGCTTGCGTCTGAAGAAGTCGATGGGCCTTGTGGATCTCGGCAGGCATACAGGCCTATCAGCCAGCTTTCTCTCGCAGTTGGAGACAGGCCGCGTGGTGCCCACTCTCCGCAACTTGGCGCGCATCGCCATGGTCTTCTCCAAAGACCTTTCGTATTTCTTTGAGACCGAGCCCTCGCCCATCTTCCGCGTGCATCGCAAGAAGGACCGCGTGCGTATGCCGCAAACCGGCGTCGAGCCGCCCACTTACACCTTCGAGAGCCTCGGTTACATGGTGCCCGACCGGCACATGGATCCATACCTGGCCGAATTCGTGCCTTTGCCCCAGAATGTTGAGCCCAGGTCACATATGCACACGGGATTCGAGTTTCTGTACGTGCTCGCGGGTGAGCTGGCGCTGCGGCACGGAGACCAGGAGGCGAAGCTCGGCCCGGGCGATGCCGTTTACTTCGATGCGAGCACGCCGCACTCCTATCGGTCCTTAGGCAGCAATCCGGCCGAGGCCATAATCGTCACTACGCACCAGGCGCCGCCGGGCCAGTCGCTTCCGCTGCGCCCGCCGGCCACTGCAGCGGCGCGCCCTGCCTCAACCGTCTCGGCATCCAGAGCGGATTAGGAAATGGCGTATCCGAGAGTACTACCCCAAAGTCAACGCGACCATCAGGGAGCGGTGACCTTGCTCGGTCGCTTGCGGACACAGTATTTCCTAATCCGCCGTAGAACCACCGTCGAAGACGGCAGGTAGCGCGTCGCTGCGCAGAATACCCGCCCGCCGGCGCCTGTTTCCATTTTTCTCTGTCGCGCGAAAATGCGCGCTGCTTCGCAACAGGGGAAAGTCGAAGAGCATTTCCTTCTATTTTGTTGGTCGCTTCAACTCCCCATATGTGGGGTAGGGAGCGGGTGCGGCGCTGGTGGGCATCGTGGCCAGCGTCTTCAAGTCTGTCTGCACTTCGGCCCACGCGCGGCGATGCTGCTTCGTCGTGATCGGCGCGTTGGGATCGGAGTAATACGCCTCAATGTCGCTCTTGATGCCCGGAGGAATTGGCTCATTCGGATTGTCTACCAGTAGGTGAAGAAGGTCCGCATAAGTCTGGTCCGTAAGCGGATAGCCGCCGGGCTTTACCACCTGCCCCGTATCCAGGTCGCGGTTGGGCAGCGGGTGCTTCGGGTCCAGGGGACCCAGCGTGGCCGTCGAACTCATTTCGCTTGCCGGCAGAGCCTTCCGCGCTTCGACTGGCGTAAAAAGAGCCAGCCGATCGCGCATCACGGTTGTGGCCGAAACCAGGCTATGCATGTAATCGGCCTCTGCGGCTTCGCTGGGGCCTTTCACGGCTACCATCGCCAACGGGCCAATTTTTGGCATCACCCAAAGCACTGCGGCAATAAGATGCGTCTCAAAGCCCGCATGTTTTCGATACGCGGCCCAATCGTAAAGTGTGGCAGCCTCGGCCGCTTCATTCTCGATCTCCTTGGCGTCCGGCGTATCCGGCTCCGCCGGCTCATGTTTGCGATGCAGAAGCGTTACCGCATACGCCACGCGGGGAATCAAGGTGCGGGTTGCGAATCGGTATTCGCGCACGTTGAATTTGTGCGCCGCGCCCACACCGAAGTCTTCAGTCAGCCCGTATGTCTCATAGAATGCGAGCGCAAGCTGGTGCACGGGAACCTTGATCCCGATATGACGCAAATAGCCCAGCGGAGCCAGACGGTGCTGCGCGATCTGGTCGATATCGAATGCGAACTCAACTTGTACATGCTCGTGCCTGCCCTCGGCGTAGTTCACGCTCGCCCCGTAGCGCGCCTCAAGATTGGGGAACTGGAGCGCCACGGCGCGGTTGGTGGCCTGGGAGTGTCCGAACGAATCGCCAATATAGTGTGACAGCGCGCCCACGGCAAACGCCAGCTCATTGGCGTCGTGCGCATTGCGAAAGAGCGCGAGAACAAAGTCTCCGGTGCGCACATAGTGGGTCAGATCGGAGAAGAACTCGTCGCCGAAGGGATAATACCCCATGTCCTGAATCACGCATCCGCCGTACGCGTACGCGCGCGCTCGGTCCAGATCGGCCGCCGTGAGGTTGGGGTATTGACTCTTCAGCAGGGGAACGATCGAGTCGTTCCACGTCAGGTCGATCAACTGCTCATGCGTGAGCAGGGAATACGCAGCCGCGCGCCGGCTACAGCAGATCGCCAGCAGCAACAGAATCAGCGCGACGGTTCGCAGTCGGTTGAAACGCATCGTCATCGGGCCGCGCAAGGCGCCGTTTCAGGACTTGAGGGGGAAGCCGGAATCCTGCGCACATTGTATGCGAGGAGCGCCCGGCCCGGATAGACAATCATTGGCGCTGAAATCTTGAGCTAAAGACTAGAAACCGCTTCACCAATCATCCGGTCCAGCGCTATTCTCGCCCAATGCTTCACGTCGTCCCGAACCTCGACGCGGTTCACCACGCGCTCCTCGGCCAGGTTCTCGAGCGCCCACGCCAGGTGTTGCGGGCTGATGCGGTACATGGTCGTGCACAGGCAGCCGGTGTCATCCAGCGTGATGATCTTCTTGCCCTCCGCGGCAAAGCGCCGCGCCAGACGGTTCACCAGGTGGATCTCCGTTCCGATCGCAAACATCGATCCCTCGGGCGCTCGCTCCACCATCGCAATCAATTGCTCGGTCGAACCCATCGCGTCGGCTTTCTGGCACACTTCGTAGCGGCATTCGGGATGTACGATCACCCGGATGCTCGGATACTTGGCCCGCACCTGGTCCACATGGCCCGGCAAAAAGCGCTGATGCACGGCGCAATGGCCCTTCCACAACAACATGCGGCTTGCCGCAAGCCGCTCGCGCGATTGCCCGCCCTGAATCGCCCAGGGGTCCCACACCGCCATCTCTTCCAGCGGAATCCCCATGGCATGCGCTGTGTTGCGCCCCAGATGCTGGTCAGGAAGAAAAAGAACGCGCTTCCCGCGCGCAAATCCCCACTCCAGCGCCGCCCGCGCGCTCGACGAAGTGCAAACCAGCCCTCCATGCTCGCCGCAGAACGCTTTGATCGCCGCCGTCGAGTTGATATAGGTAATTGGGACAATCTCGTCCGAAAGTTGAAGGTGCGTGAGCACGTCCCAGCAGTCCTCGACTTGCGATATCTCAGCCATATCGGCCATCGAACAGCCCGCGTTTAGGTCCGGCAGAATCACCTGCTGGCCCTCCCGCGCCAGAATGTCCGCGCTCTCGGCCATAAAGTGTACGCCGCAGAAAATAATGTACTTGGCGTCGGTCGCCGCGGCTTTCTTTGAGAGCTTCAGGCTGTCCCCGGTAAAGTCCGCAAACCGGATCACTTCGTCGCGCTGGTAGTGGTGGCCCAGAATCACCGCCGTTGCACCCAGCCGCGCACGCGCCTTGGCGATCCGGTCATCCATCGAGTGGTCGGGAAGCGCCAGATAACTTTCAAGTGTGCATATTTCGCCCGCCTGCGCCGCAGGCGTTCTAGTGTCGTCAAGAATCAGGGTCACAATACTCCGCCTTCAGTCCGATCTCGGACGGGGATGTTGAAAGCTAACGAGCTGCAGTGGATGCGCTTCTTCCTGTCCGCTTTTTTCCGGCCCTGGTATTTCCCACTCCTCGACGAGCGTTCCAATCGAACCGGATTTTTTGAGGACCGTGAAAAAACCACCCACGGGGTTGTTGCAGCCCCTACCTATAGGGTGCGTCGCAAGGCCGGACGATAAATGCCCGTCCTCGATCGCCTTCCCAACTGTCTTTCATTCTAAATCGAAAGCTGGATCAGCTCGAACCCGATTCCGCGAATTGCTCGAATGGCCGGGCATCTGCACCAAAAATGCAGCATTTCTCTGAATCAGATTCTCTGATTGCCGAAGCGGCCTTAAGAACTCACCACAAATCCCGAAGTTGAATCCCTTCGCCGGAATCCCACATCGCCTCGCGGCAGAATCGCCTCAAGCTTGGCGCGTCCCGGTGCGCTCTTCACCGTCGCTGCCCAGGCCCACACCCAAAAGCCAATCCGGCTGCTGCGCCCGGCGCTCTCGCGGTTTCTCACTCCGTGCAGCGCGCCGCAATTGTGAGTGCCCGGTAACCGCAGGTATCATGGTCCTTCATGGTCTCTCCTCCGCCAATCGCGCTTGCCACACTGGGCATGTGGGACACCATGCTCCTCATGGTGCTCGCGCTCGTGGTTTTCGGCCCTCGCCGCCTGCCCATGATAGGCCGTCAGCTCGGCAAGCTTATGTATGAGTTCCGCAAGGCATCCAACGACTTCAAATTCCAGATGGAAGAGGAGTTGCGCAACGCCGAAGAGGCCGATCGCCGCAAAAAGGAAGAAGAGCGCCAGCGCGCCCTCGCTGCTGGCTCGCCGCAACCGCAATTGGAAGAAGTTGTCTCGCCCACCGCTGAGTCACCCGTGAGCGCGCTCGAATCAAGCACAACCGCTCCCAGCACCCCTCCCAGCCGCCACCCACGCGACCCAGTCTCTCGGGGATTCGCCGAGGCCGCGTCTCCCGAAGAGCCTGCCCCAGTCTCCTCCCAGCCCACCTCGCCCACTGAAGAAGCCTCCCCGCGCATCCAGCCGCCCTCCACCGGCGAGACGGTTGCAGCCGAGCCTCCCGGAAAAGTCCCGGAAAGCGTCATCTCTGAAGCAGTAAGGTCGGAGCCTGAAGTTGAAAGATCGGAGCCGGCTGCCCACCATGGTTGATCCGCAGGAAGCCATCGAAAAAGCGCGCAATGCCTTCACCGAGCGCGCGGAGCTCCCCGGCATGAGCCTCATGGAGCACCTCGAGGAGCTCCGCAAGCGTATCGTCCACTCCGCCATCTATCTAGCCGCCGGATTCGTCGTCGCCTGGATCTTCCGCGATCGCATCGTCGGGCTGTTTCAAGCCCCGCTGGTCCGTATCCATAAAACGCTAATGTTTACGCATCCCATGGATGCTCTTAACCTGGACCTGCAGGCCGCGATGACGGCGGGCGCGATTCTGGTCTCGCCCCTCATCCTTTATCAGGTCTGGCTTTTCATTGCCCCGGGCCTCTATCAAAAAGAGAAGCGCTTCGTCGTGCCGTTTATGGCCGCCACCGTTGGCCTCTTCCTCACCGGCGCAAGCTTCGGCTACTTTTTCGTTTTGCCCGCGGCCATCCAGATCCTCATCGTAGGTTTCGGCCACAACTTCACGCCCATGATCAGCATCGAGGATTACACCGGCTTTTTCCTGTCGATCATCCTCGGCTTGGGAATCAGCTTCGAGCTGCCCATCCTCATCTTTTTCCTGGCCCTTTTCGGCATCGTCAGCCCGAAGTTTCTCTGGAAGAACTTCCGCTACGCTATCCTGGCGACCTTCCTTGTGGCGGGCGTCATTTGCCCTCTTCCGGACCCCGCGAGCATGTGCATCTACGCAACGCCGTTACTGGCCCTCTACGTCGTCGGCATCGGCGTTGCCTGGTGGGTTCACCCCTCGCGCAGAAAGAAGAAGGAGGCGGCGGGATGAGTTTTTCCGCCTCTCCATCGAGAGTCCATCAAAAACCTGTCATCCTGAGCGACCGGAGCGAGCCGGGACGGCGACGCACAGGGAGTCGAAGGATCTGCGGTTGTTTTTGGGGTGATCTAATAACATTCCTGACCGTTTGTACGGTCCTCCTTACGCCCTTCCGTTCCTCCGCCCAGTCCCACTTCGACGGCGCCAAAGCTTACGAGTACGCGCGCGAGTTCGCCGCTATCGGCCCTCGCTGGCCTACCGGCCCCGGCCACGTGAAGGCCGAAGAATTTCTCCGCGGCCATTTCCTTCGCGAACACGATCAGCTTGAAGAAGACACCTTCACCGCCGACACCCCCATCGGTCCGGTGCCCATGTGCAACTTCATCGTGCGTTTCCCCGGCAACAAGCCTGGCATCATCGTTCTCGGCTCGCACTATGAAACCAACTACCCGCTGCGCAATATCAATTACGTCGGGGCCAACGACGGCGCCTCCACCACCGGCCTGCTGATGGCCATTGGCGATCGCCTGCATCAAGAAACTGCTGCCTCGCCCGCCAAAAAGCTCTCGGGCTACTCCGTCTGGCTCGTCTTTTTTGACGGCGAAGAGGCCATCCAGCAGTGGTCGGCCTCCGACTCCACCTACGGCAGCCGCCATCTCGCCGCCAAATGGGGCCGCGACGGCGCCCTCAACCAGATCAAAGCCTTCCTCCTCGCCGACATGATCGGCGACAAGGACCTCGACATTCAGCGTGACACCCACTCCACGGCGTGGCTGGTCTCACTGGTGGCCGAGGCGGCCAGGAAGTTCGGCTATCAGCGCTACTTTTTTCAGCAGCAAATGGACATCGAGGACGATCATCTGCCCTTTGTCGAGCGCGGCGTGCCTTCGATCGATATCATCGATCTCGACTACGGGCCCAACAACAGCTACCACCACACCGCGCAGGATACGATGGATAAAATCAGCGCGCACAGCTTGATGATCGACGGAGACGTGTTCATGGAGTCGATCCGCCTGATCGATCAGAGATAAAGAGCCTTTAGCCGTTAGCCCTTAGCTGATTTCTACTGAACAAACTGCTGGCAACTGTTTCAGCACGGAGAGGCTAAAAGCTAATAGCTAATAGCTGAAGGAAACAAGGAGTTGAAATTGTCTCAAGTAGAAATCGGCATCATCGGCGGCAGCGGACTCTACTCCATGCCCGGCTTCACCAACGTCCACGAAGAGCGCATCGACACGCCCTTCGGCTCGCCCTCCGAAGCTTTCGTCCTCGGCGAGCTCGAGGGCCGCAGAGTCGCCTTTCTCGCGCGCCACGGCCGCGGCCATCGCATCCTGCCTTCCGAGCTGAACTTCCGCGCCAACATTTACGCGTTCAAGCAGCTCGGCGTCGAGCGCATCGTCTCTGTCTCCGCCGTCGGCTCGCTCAAGGAAGAGCACAAGCCCACTGACTTTCTCATGCCCGACCAATTCATCGACCGTACCTTTCATCGCATCTCTACGTTCTTCGGCGACGGCATCGTGGGCCACGTAGCCTTCGGCGATCCCGTCTGCGCCACCGTTGCCAAAGCCGCCGCCGATGCCTGCGCAAAGGTCGGCGTCGTCGGCAAGCTCGGCGGCACCTACGTCTGCATGGAGGGCCCGCAGTTCTCCACCCGCGCCGAGTCGAACCTCTACCGCAGTTGGGGCGCGGACGTCATCGGCATGACCAACCTGCAGGAGGCCAAGCTCGCTCGCGAAGCCGAGATCTGCTATGCCACCGTCGCCATGGTCACCGATTACGACTGCTGGCGCGAGGGCCACGATGCCGTCACGGTCGAACAGATCGTCGCCGTCCTCAACCAGAACGCCGAGAATGCCTGCAAAGTCGTCAAGGCCGCCGTCGCCGCCATGCCGCGCGAACGGGCGTGCGCCTGCGCATCGGCCGCAAAGTTCGCCGTGCTCACGCAACCCGACGCCATCCCCGCCGCCGCCAAGGAACGCCTCAAGCTGCTCTTCGGCAAATACCTCGGCTGGTAGAAACCGCTGCCTTGCTAACTCGCTGACTTGCACGCTCGCTCATTCAACCGGATCTGGAGAACGAAGAAAAAATGTCCATCACCGTCGTCGGCAGCGTTGCTTACGATTCCGTTGAAACCCCAGCAGGCCGCTATGAACGCAAGCTCGCGGGCGCTGCCACTTACTTTTCACTCGCCGCCAGCTTCTTTACCGATGTCCGCGTCATCGCCGTCGTCGGCGAAGACTTCGGCCCTGAGCAGGAAGCTGTCTTCGCCGCCCGCAACATCGACACCCGCGGCATCGAACGCGCTGCGGGCAAAAGCTTCTTCTGGGAAGGCTCTTACCTCGAAAATTTCAACGAAGCCAAAACCCGTAACACCGAGCTGAACGTCTTCGCCTCCTTCGAGCCGAAAATCCCCGACTCCTACCGGGACTCCGAGTTTCTCTTCCTCGCCAACATCGATCCCATCCTCCAGCGCCGCGTCAGCGAATCCATGCCTGGTGTCAAGCTCGTCGCCGGCGATACCATGAATTACTGGATCAAAGATCATCGCCCCGCGCTGCTCGAAGTTCTCAAGGGCCTCGACATTCTCCTCATCAACGACACTGAAGCCCGCATGATCGCCGGCAACAACAACCTCGTGCAGGCCGCGCGCGCCGTCATGGCTCTCGGCCCCCGCACGCTCGTCGTCAAGCACGGCGAGTACGGGGCGACTATGTTCCACGAATCTACTCCAAAGGGTAAAGAAACGGAGTTTAGGGCGCCGGCATTGCCGCTCGAAGAAGTCATCGATCCCACTGGCGCCGGCGACAGTTTCGCTGGCGGTTTTTTCGGTTATCTCGCTTCCCAGGAAAAACTCACTCCCGCCGCCTATCGCCGCGCCATGTTTTACGGCGGCGTCATGGGGTCATTCGCATGTGAATCTTTCGGAACCGAGCGCCTGCAGCAGCTTTCGCGTCCTGAGATTGACGCACGCTTCAACGTCTTTCGCGAGCTCACGCACCTTGACTGAGAGAAGCATCTCGAATGTCGAAAGTTGGGCGGTTTTGGCCCTTTGCATGGCTGCCTCCATGGCTGCCGTCATCTGGAGCTGGCGTCACGGAGCAATCCTCAACTATGGCGACGCGATCGCCCATCTCCACATCGCGCGCCGCGTCTTCGATTCCCGCACGCCGCGCTTCTCGCAACTCGGCTCCGTGTGGCTTCCGCTCCCGCACGTCCTGCTCATACCCTTCACGCAGAACTACTATTGGTGGGCCACCGGTCTTGCCGGCGTCATTCCGTCGTCGCTCGCTTACATCGCCTCCTGCGCCGGCATTTACCGTCTCGCTCGTCACTGGCTCAACCCCGCCGCGGCCTCGCTGGCGCTGCTCTTCTTCGCCCTCAACCCCAATCTCCTTTACCTCCAAACTACGGCTATGACGGAGCCGCTCTTTCTGTGTGAGGTCATCTGGATTGTGGTCTGGCTCGTCGAGTGGCGCATCGCTCTCGACAACGAAACTGAAGCTGCCAGTTACCATCTGCACTCTGGTCCCTTCGTGCGCCCCCGATCCCGCCGTCGCCTCGCTGCCTTTGCTCGTCTCCCTTTGCGCATCTTTGAAGTGCCCGGCCCTATCCGCGGCGCATGGCTCCGGAATCCGCTCGCCCCGCCCGCTCCTCGCACCAACATCCCCTTTACGCAAACTGCCAGCCTGCAGGCCTCGATCGCCGCCGCTCTCGTCGCCGCCATCTTTACCCGCTACGACGGCTGGATTATCGCCCTTCTCGCATGGACCGCTATTGGACTCACTCTGCTCAAGCGCGCCGCGGCGGGCGAGCGCGGCCGTCTTAGTGCGCCGGCCTTCTGGCTGGCCAGCCTCGCCGTCATCGCCGCGCCGCTCCTCTGGTTCGTTTACAACTCCGTTTCCTTCGGCGACTGGCTCTACTTCGCGCGCGGGCCTTTCTCCGCCAAGGCCATTGAACTCCGCACCGCCGCGCCGGGTCATCTGCCCCATCCCGGGTGGCACAGCCCTTGGGTCGCCCTGCTCTACTACCTTAAAGTCTCGTTGCTCGACTCCGTTGTTGCGCCCGCGTGGCGCAGTTTCTGGGGCAATCTGGTCCTCGTCCTCGCCGTGCTCGGCGCCCTCGCCGCCTGTCTCACCGGGAAATCTGCCAGCCGCCGCGCCCTCGCTTTTACGCTCCTGCTCTGGCTGCCCGTTCCTTTCTACACCTGGTCCGTTGCGTACGGGTCTGTGCCCATCTTCTTCCCTGCATGGTGGCCTTACACCGGGTACAACACGCGTTATGGCCTCGAACTGCTGCCCGCGCTCGCCCTCGGTATCGGCTTCGCGGCGCAATTGGCCGCGGATGCACTACGCCGCATCAATCTCCCTCGCCTCGGGCCCATTCTTCCCAAGCTCTCTTTTGCGTTTCTCTTTGCTCTCGCGGGCCTCAACGCCTTTCTGCTCCTGCGCGCCGGTCCCATCGTCTACGTCGAAGGCACAAAGAATGCTGAGGCTCGGCTGTCCCTACGACGAATCCATTCCGCCGGCCCTCGAATCTTTGCTCGTACTCGATCCGCGCGCTTCAATTCTTATGAACACCTCAACCTATCCTGAGATCGTTGCTTTCACCGGCATTCCTCTCCGCCAGACCATCAACGAGAGCGACCTGGGCATCTATCGCGCCGCATTAGCCGCACCCGCTACAAACGCCGCCATCATCCTTGCCTTTGACGGCGACCAGGTGGACAAGGCCGTCAAAGCGCATCTCGCCGATCTCACTTTGATGGGCCGCTTCACCGCCAACGGCCAGCCATCGGCGACCATTTACGTCTCCACAAAATGGCTCAATCGCGCTCCCGCTTCGTTCTGAGCGCTGACCATTGCGGCGCTCGGCAACTCTCTCGGTCCCGGCTCAACAACTCGCCATCGCCAGTGGTAGCATCGGGCTATAGCGGTTCCAGGGTTACATCACCTCGAAGCCATCGCACCAAGAGGAAGATTGATCTCCTTCACCAAGGCCCACGCGTGCGGCAACGATTTTTTGATCGTCACTGAAGAAGCCGCGGCAGACCATGATCGCCCGGCTCTCACGCGGCGGCTCTGCAATCGCCACACCGGCATCGGCGCCGATGGCGTCGAGTTCTTTGCCTGGATTCAACCTGACCAGATTCAACCGGAATCGCCAGGTCCCCGTTCGGGCCGCATCCGCCTCCACAACGCCGACGGCTCCATCGCCGAGATCAGCGGCAACGGTACGCGCTGTGTGGCCGCGTGGATGGCTCAATCTCTCGGTTCCAAGGCCGGCGACGAGTTCCAGATCACCACCGACGCCGGCCTGCGCGTCTGCCGCATTGACAGCGTCCGCAACGGTGAGGACTTCACCGTCGAAGTCACCACCGGTATGGGTGTGCCTCGCATTGCCCCGCGCGCCGTCGAGCTCGCTGGAGGCGTGAAGATCAAGAGCGTGGCAGTCTCCATCGGCAATCCGCACTTTATCGTCGAAGTCGACAACCCCGAATTCACGGTCGCTGGAAAATCCTGGCAGGATATCGGCGCCGAAGTCTGCATCCATCCCGATTTCCCCCAACAGACCAACGTCGAATTTGTTCGTATCGTCAGCCCCAGCCAAATCGAAATTCGCATCTACGAGCGCGGCGTGGGGCCAACCGCTTCTTCGGGCACCGGTACTTCGGCCGCGGCCACAGCGGCGCTTGCGCTCAAGGGCTGCACCTCGCCGCTCAAGGTCGTCGCGCCCGGCGGCGCGCAGACCGTTGCCTGGGATGGACCTGGCACGGAATTGCAGCTTACGGGATCAGCGTCGCTCATTGCTCGCGGAGAGGCGTGGTGACATGGCGCGCCAGGTTGCAGCTAAAGCCCGTCGCGCCTGGTGCCGCAATCGGCATCGTCGCCTCTGCTTCTTTTGCGCAGCCTGATCGCGTGGAGCGCGGCCTTGCTTCGCTGCGCGAGCTGGGCTTTGCTCCCAAGTTGAGTCCCAACGCTCTCCTGCGCGATCCGCTCTACTTTGCCGGCACTCCAGAGCAGCGCCTCGCCGATCTGCATGGCGCCTTCGCCGATCCTGACACCAGCGCCGTCATGTGCCTGCGCGGCGGATACGGTTCAAACTACCTGCTCGAAGGCCTCGACTTCGAAAAGCTCGCCGCCCACCCCAAGCCGTTCTTCGCCTACAGCGACCTCACCGGCATCCAACTCCGCCTCCTCGACGTGCTGGGCCTGCCTGCCTTTCACGGCCCCATGCTCGCCGCCGATTTCCACCTCCCCGACGGAGTGCATCTCGAGAGCTTTCGTGCCGCACTAGCCGGAGAGCCCTACAGCGTTGCCGCCGACGAGGGCCTGCGCACGCTAAAGCCCGCTAAGGGTTCATCCACGGTGCGTGGCGCTCTCTACGGCGGGTGCCTCAGCATTCTCGTCTCGCTGCTCGGCACGCCCTGGGAGCCATGCACCGAAGGTACTCTGCTATTTCTTGAAGACACCGGCGTCAAGCCGTACCAGATCGACCGCATGCTCTGGCAACTGCGCAACGCAAGAAAGCTCGAAGGCGTCTGTGGCATCGTCTTCGGCGAGATGCTCGATAGCGTCTCGCCCGGCGTCGCGCCGGAGCTGCTCGACAACGCGATCTTGAGCGCCCTCTCCGGGTTCGAGGGACCCATCGCCATTGGCCTGCGCAGCGGGCACGTCTCGCGCCAGAACGTTACGCTTACCTTGGGCGTTGAGGCTGAATTGGCGGTCGGCGACACGGCCCAACTCCATCTCCTCGAGCCGGCGGTGAAGAAGTGACCGCATCGCCGCGCCACATCCATCTCATCGGCATCTGCGGCACCGCCATGGCCTCGCTCGCCGGTCTCTTACAGTTGCGCGGTCATCGCGTTACCGGCTCCGACAAGGCCGCCTATCCGCCCATGAGCGATCTGCTTCGTTCGCTCGGCATCCCCGTCATGGAGCCCTACGCCGAATCGAATCTAACGCCCGTGCCTGACCTCGTTGTCATCGGCAACGCGCTCTCTCGCGGCAACCCCGAGATCGAGCGCGTCCTCGACGACCGCATTCCCTTCACCTCCATGGCCGCGCTCCTGAGCGAGGAGTTCCTCAAGGGCCGCGAATCCCTTGTCGTCGCCGGAACCCATGGCAAGACCACCACCACCAGCATGTTGGCGTGGATCTACCAGTTGGCCGCGCGCAAAAATCCCGCGCTCGATCCCTCGTTCCTCATCGGAGGCGTCGCCGAGAACTTTGGCGCCAGCTTTCAGTTGCGTCCCACACGCGTGTTCATCGTTGAGGGCGACGAGTACGACACGGCCTTCTTCGATAAAGGCCCCAAGTTTCTCCACTATTTTCCTGCCGCGCTCATCCTCACTCATGTCGAGTTCGACCACGCCGACATCTACGCCGATCTCGACGCCGTGAAGACCGCCTTCAAGCGCCTGGTCAATCTCGTCCCGCGCCGCGGCTTCGTCGTGGCTTACGACGGCAGCCCGAACGTGACGGAATGTGTGGCTCGCGCATTCTGCCGTGTCGAGCGCTACGGCCTCACCGATGGCGCCGACTGGCGTATCCGCAATCTTCGCTACGTTGACGGCCGCATGCGCTGGGAAGTCCTTCGCTCTGGCGCCGCATGGGCCGAGTTCCAAATGCAGCTCGCTGGTGAGCACAACGCCCTCAACGCCACGGCCGCTGCCGCCCTCGCCGCCGGGCAGGGTATCAGCCCGGAATCCATCTCCGAGGCTCTCGCAACATTCCAGAGCGTCAAGCGCCGCCTCGAAGTACGAGCCCAAATCGCTGGTATTACCATCGTCGAAGACTTCGCCCACCATCCCACAGCCATCCGCGAGACCCTGCGTGCGCTCCGTTCGATCTACCCCGGCGCGCGCATTTGGGCTGTGCTCGAGCCGCGCTCCAACACCCTCCGCCGCAAGGTGCTCACGGCCGACCTCGTCGCCAGCCTTCGCCTCGCCGATCGCGCTATCCTCGCCGCCGTCTATCAGCAGCAGAATATTCCCGAGCCCGAGCGCCTGCACCCTGAAGACGTTGTTCGAACCCTCAACACCGAAGGCACGCCCGCTGAGCTGTACCCCGATGCCGATGCGATCGTCGCTGCCATCGCGCCGCGGCTTGCTTCCGGTGATCTGGTCGCCATCCTCTCCAATGGCGGCTTCGATGGCATCTATGACAAACTTCCCGCGCGCCTGCGCGAGCTTCATCCCGCCGCAACAAACGCATAAGCGCACGAGGCATGCATGGTCTGGTCGCTCATCTTCATCACCAACATGATCGTCCTGGGCATTCCCTCGGCCCTCCTTTTCATTCCCTGGTGCTGGATGACGGGCAACGTGCTTCCCCTCTACAAAGCCACGCGCTTCATACTGTCGTCGAGCTGCCGCCTCGCCGGGGTGCGCATTCGCGTTGATGGACTCGAACGCATTCCCCGCGACCGCGCCTGCATCTTCATGTCCAACCACGTCTCTAATCTCGACCCGCCCGCGCTCATCTCCATCATTCCCGGCCGCACCTCCGCCTTCATGAAGCGCTCGCTCATGAATCTGCCCATCCTCGGCACCGGCTTTCGCCAGGGCGAATTCATCGCCGTCGACCGCACCGGCAATCCCGCCGATGCGCAGCGCAGCGTGGCCGAGGCCCAGCGCGTTCTCGCCAAGGGCGTCCATATCACCACGTTTGTTGAAGGCACCCGCTCGCCGGACGGCCGCATGTTGCCGTTCAAGAAAGGTCCGTTCTATCTCGCCATGTCCTCCGGCGCGCTGTGCATCCCGGTCTCCGTCTACGGTACTGAGACCATCCTGCGAAAAGGTAGCCTGCGCATCCATCCCGGCATCGCGCACGTCATCTTCCACCCGGCCCTCGATCCCGCAGCCTTCGCCACGCGCGACGAACTCATGCGCGCCGTCCGCGCAGCCATCGCATCCGGCCTTCCGGAGTGGATGCAAGCACCTGTAACGCCGTGCTGCGAGGCAAGATGCAGAGTACGCTCTGACCTGACATGAACCATCTCACTTTCACTCACCCTACCCTCATGATCGTCTCGTTCCTCGTCTTCGTTGTGATTGTTCTGCTCGCCGTGCCTTCGGCGATCGTTCTCTTCCCGTTCACGCTTCTCTCAGGAAACGTAGGCCCGCTCTACGCTGTCGGCTGCTTCATCGCCCGCCTCGCCATCCGAGTCGCCGGCATTCGCATTCAAATCCAGGGCCAGGAAAAAATTCCCGCCGGCCGCGCCTGCATCTTCATGGCCAACCACGTCTCCAACCTCGATCGCGCCCGCCCTCATCCCCAATCTCCCCGGCCGCACTTCAGTCTTCCTCAAACGCTCGCTCATGAGGCTTCCCATCCTCGGCTACGCCTTCAAGCTCGGAGGATTCATTCCCGTTGACCGCACCGGCGAAGCCGCTGAAGCGCAGCTCGCCGTCGAGGAAGCCTGCCGCGTCCTCGCCTCCGGTTTGCACATCACCACATTTGTTGAGGGCGCACGCTCGCCGGATGGCCGCATGTTGCCCTTCAAGAAAGGCCCGTTCTATCTCGCCAGGCAATCCGGCGCGCCCTGCGTTCCCGTTTCGATTTACGGAACTGAGAAGATCCTTCCCTGGGGCAGCAGCCGCATCCACCCCGGAACGGCGCACATCGTCTTTCACCCGCCCCTTGACCCCGCCGATTACCCTACGCGCGACGATCTATCCGAAGCCGTCCGCGCTGCCATCTCCTCGGCCCTTCCCGAATGGATGCGGAGCTGACCTCGCACTATGGCTGAATCATCGCGTTATATCCATCGTCCAGCAGCCTCGTGCACATGCGCGTCGCTTCCTCGCGGCTCGTGAACGGCCCAATGCGAACATGGATCAATCCATCTCCGGACTCTCGCGTCTCGGTCGCGGCATAACCGCGCTTGCGCAGAGCATTCACCAGCACATCGGCATCCTCTTCATGCGACACCGCGGCAACCTGCACCATCAGTTGAACCGCCCCGGGCAGCGCTGCATGAACATTCGGCGTCGTAGCTGCCTGCGGAAACTGGGAACTGTTTGCCGCTGCCGGAAAGGCTGACCGCACCTGCGCTTGCGGCTGCGCAGGTCCCGCGGCGGCTGGCGCGGTTGCCTGTGTGCTTGCTGGAGCTCCCGGCTGCCCGTTCGTTCCCGCGCCCGCCTGTGCTACCGGGCCCGCATTGCTATCTGCGGCCGTCGTGCCGTCGCTTCCCGGCGCAGCCTGCGGCGCGGGCGCCTGCGCATCCGCTGAGGGTTTGGGAATCGTGCCGCTGGCCTGCAACGGCTCCTCGTCGGGAGCGGGAATCTGCGAAGCAGGCTGCGTAGCTGCCGCCGGCATCGGTACTCGATGCCCCAACGAGTATCCAAGCCCGAAACAAAGCCCGCACAACAACACCAGGCCAAAGAAAATGCCCAGCAGAGTGCCCGCTCCCAGCGTCAGCTCGGCATCGCGCCCGCGCTCCTTTGTCTCCTCGTGCTCCGCTTCCTTGTCGTCGAAATATCCCCGCATGAACCGCCTATAAACCGTCAACCATTGGAATTGAGGCGCTGTTGCCTGCCCCGTTGGTCCTCAAACCATCCACGATGAAAAGCCGGTAGCCACGAGCTGCAAGCGACTGGCTGCAAGCTCTTCCCTTTACTTCTGCCCTGCATCCGTCTTCACTGCACCCGACAATTTGTTCAACAGCGTCATCATTTCGAGCGGCAGCGGGAAAACAATCGTTGTGTTCTTCTCCACTCCGATGTCCGCCAACGTCTGCAAATAGCGCAACTGCAGAGTCATGGGCTGCGTGGCCATCAGCGCGGCCGCATCCACCAGTTTTTGCGCGGCGGCGAACTCGCCCTCTGCGTGAATGATCTTCGAGCGTTTCTCGCGCTCCGCCTCGGCCTGCTTGGCGATGGCTCGCAACATCTGCTCGGGCAGATCCACCTGCTTCACTTCCACCGAGACCACCTTGACCCCGAACGGCTCGGTGCGCTGGTCAATAATGCTTTGGATGCGCAAATTGAGCTTGTCGCGATGGCTCAGAAGCTCGTCCAGCTCCACCTCGCCCAGCACTGAGCGCAGCGTGGTCTGCGCGAACTGCGAGGTCTGGTAAATGTAGTTGACTACCTTGATGGCAGCGTCGTTGGGATTCACCACGTACAGCGTCACCACCGCATTCACCTTCAGCGTGACGTTGTCGCGGGTGATGATGTCTTGCGGGGGAACCTCCAGCACGTCCTGCCGAAGCGAGATGCGCACCATCTGGTCGATCGGCCGGAAGACGAGAATGATGCCGGGCCCCTTGGGCGTTCCCAGAATGCGCCCCAGACGGAAAATGACTCCGCGCTCGTATTCGCGCAGAATCTTGATGGAGTTGAGCAGGTAGAGAACGACGATCGCGATAATCACTAGCGTCGGAATCGACAGATCACCGATAGACATGGAATTTCCTTTCGTTTCTCAGCAGGAATTCTACTCCTGCGATCTTATTCCGGGCGTTCTTTGCCGCCCGTCGTCACCGGCTCAACCTCAAGAAGCATCTGTTCGTGCCCCGTAACGCGCAGCGCCGTTCCCGCGGCCACGGGAGCCTTCGCCACGGCTCGCCAGATTTCCCCTTCCACCAGCACGTGGCCCTGCGGAGCCAGCGCTTCCATCGCCGTAGCCGTGCTCCCCACCATCGCGTCCGCTCCAATGCGTGCCTTCCGCTTCCGCGCGCGCACCGCCAGCCGCACCAGGAACACCGTGATCGCTCCAAACGCCGCGCTCACGCTGATCGCCACCAGCGGGCTGATCGCCATCTGCGGCACCGGCGCTGCCACCAGCGTTAGCATGCCGAAGGTCAGGCACAAAATCCCCGCGATCGCCAGCGCGCCATGCCCGCCAAACTTGGCCTCCAGCAGCAGCAGAACCATCGCCGCCACCAGCAGCAGAACGGCTGTAAAGCGAATCGGAAGCAGATTCAAGCCGAATATGCCCAAAAGCACCATCAGCGTGCCCAGTGTTCCGGGAACAATCGTGCCCGGCGCATTGAACTCGAGATAAATCAGCAGCGCCCCGCCTACCAGAAACAGCAGCGCAATGTTGGGGTCGACCAGCCACCCCAGCAACTCGTCGCGCAGCGAAGTACGCAGCAATCGAATTCTCGCCCCTGCCAGATTCAGGGTCATCTTCGACCCATCCATGCGCGTAATCTCGCGGCCCTCGAGCGCGTTCAGCAGCTCTGTGTCGTTGTTGGCGACCAAATCGATAAGGTGCTGGTCCAGCGCCTCCTCGGCCGTATACGAGTGCGACGATTTTACTGCCGCCACCGCGGCGTCGGTGTTGCGGTTGCGCCGCGTCACGTACGAGCGTAGAAACGCTTCGGCGTCATTCTCCACCTTTTCTTCCTCCGTGGCGTCGGGCTTGCCCATTTCGAAGACCACATGAGCCGCACCGGCCTCCGTTCCCGGAGCCATCGCCGCTACGTCTGCCGACTCCAGAATGAAGAAGCCCGCTGAGCCCGCGCGGGCGCCGGAAGGAGAGACATATACGATTACGGGAACGCGCGAGCCGAGGATGCCGGCGACCATGGCGCGCATGGAATCCACCAGTCCGCCGGGGGTGTCCATTTGAATCAGCAGCGCCTGCGCCCCGTCTGACTCGGCGCCCGCAATTGCCCGGCTCAGCTCATCCGCGCTCACTGGCTGAATCGTGTCATCCAGAACCAGTTTGTCCACTACCGGCTGCTCGGCGAACGCAGGAGCGCTCATGCCGGCCGCGAGAGCGATCCAGAGTCCTGCCAGCGTTGCCGTAACGCTCATCCGGCGCACCCCAATATTTCGTCTCATGGCTCGCCCCCTTCCGCGGCCAACTCTGGAACTCCGCTGACGCCGCTATCTCTTCCCCGTCCTCGCCTCGATCTGCCGCACCAGATCCTGCGCCTCCCGGTTCGCCGGTTCCAGCTTCAGCGCATCTCCCGCTTCGGTGTTGGCCTCAACCAGCGAGCCCGCGGCTAAGTCCAATTGCGCCAGTACTAAGTACGCATCGGCCGAGGGCCCCAGTCCTAGCGCCAACTGAGCTTCCTTTCGCGCCGCATCTGCATCTCCGCTGCGTTCGCGCACCTCCGCCAGCCCTGCGTGCGCCTGCGCGCTCTTGTCATCGGCGGTCGCGGCGTCCTGATACAGCCTCTCCGCCTCCAGCAGCAGCCCACGGTCCAGAAATCCCTTCGCCTGTGTGCAAAGCGCGCTCGCCCGTTTGTCCGGCGTCAGTGCCGCCAGCCGCTCGTCATTCATCTCGTCCAGCATCGCCGCCGCCTGCCGGAACGCCGTTTCATCGAAGGTGCGTACAATCCGCTCCAGCGGGTCTGTGCTCGCATCCGGATCCCCGCCGCTTCCGCCTGTGGCTCCCGTCCCCTTCCACGCCTCCTCCAGCGATTGCGCTTCGCTGTCGTTCGGCCGCAGTTTCAGGCATTGCGCCAGTTCGTTCAGCGCCCCGGGCAAATTCCCGTGCTGTTTCAGGCTCACCGCCAGGTTGAAATGATAGTCGGCAGTATTCGGATCGGCAGCTGCTGCCTGGATAAACAGCGATGTCCCGTCCTTGCCCTGCCGGCTCACCGCCACGCCTTCGTTATTCACTACTTCGGCCAGCGGCAGAACCCGCGCCACATCCGCAAACGCCTGTTCCGCGTGCGCGTAGTCGCCTGAGAACATCAGCGACAGCCCACGGTAGAAGCCCGCCTCCAAGCCCGTCAAGCGGGTCTTTAGCTTGCTGGGGTTGGAGCCCGCCCGGCAAGCCGGTCTTTGGCTTGCTGGGGTGGAGCCTTCGGCCCGTTGCGATCCACCTTGGCGAAGGCTTCGGCCGCCTCCTGATATTGCTGTCCGTTGTACTCCTCGCGCCCCAGCGCCATCCACGCCGGCCCGAATCCCGGACTCAGTTTTACCGCGTTCTGCAAGTGCCGCAGCCGCTCCGCCTGGTCTGGCTCCGTGATCCCGCGGATGTACTGCTCGAACGCGTCCAGCCGCATATCTTTTCCCGCCGCCGCAAACGTCTCCTCGGCCACATTGAACCGGGGATCGAGCTGCTTCGTCAGCTTCCACGCCAGCTCGCTGAACACGGCGATCATATCCTTCATCTCGCCGCGCGCGCTTACCTCCGGCAGCATGCGCAAATTAGGCACGTCTACCAGTTCAGCCTCGGCCACAATTCCGCTCCCGTCGGTCGTATAGCTGCCCACCACAATCGAATCGGCGTCCAGCGTCTGCGCCAGCTTGATTGAGCTCGCCCGCGAGGGCTGAAAGCCCTGCGGTAACCCCAGATGATCCAGCGCGTACATTCGGTCGGCGCGGCTCGTCGGCTGGAAACCCGCCGAGGCAAATCGCGAGCTCAGAATCTCTGCCGCCGCCTCGCGAATCCATTCGAGGCTCGGCTGGCCCGTGCGATTGTCGAAGGGCAGCACCAGCAACACGCGCGCGCCGCCCGCTGCGTTGCCCGATTCACCGTCCGGCCCTTCTGCGCTCGTCTGCCCATGTGCGCAAATTGCAGATAACAGGAGGCAAAATGCAGTGATTACCGCGCCGGCGGCAAGCCGCTGCGTTGCGCGCCATCGGTCAAGGAATAAAGGAATCACAACAGGGAGATTATAGGCCGCGTGGCTTTGGTGAAGCGCGCTGCGCAAGCTCCACCAATCGCGCTCCGCTCCGAAAACCCTTGGGCTCACGAGGCTTCGCCTTTATCATCGCTCCATGACGCCGCTCACCCCGCCTCCCCGCATAAAACCGATCTGGCGAGTACTGGTCGAGGTTGGCTTTATCGTCTTCCTCTTTTACTCAAATCTGCTCATGGGCGAGTTCACAGGCGTCAACGGCCAGGGCAAGACATTCGCCTTCGCTCTGCACGACATCGTTACGCCGACAAATTTGCTGATTGCGCTCGTTAGCGCGCTCATCGGCTACGGAATCTTCGAGTTCCTTCGCCGCAAATTGTAGAGAGCAGCAGATCGTGTACCGTGGACGGCCTGATCGTGAAAGTTACGGCTATCGATGGCTGTATAAGGAATGTCCTGTCGAGCGCGCCGGAGGCGCAGCGTTTATTAGCCCCGCGCTTCAGCGTGGGGAAAACGAATTCCATACGTCAGCCCAGGAGTCCCGTAGGGACGGTGCAAGGATATTTCTTTTGCAGGAATCAATAATAGCTGTTCCTACGCGTACTCCGCTTCTTCCACCTTCGCGGTCTCCACCATCCGCTCAGGGTAATACGCATTGCGCACGTATTGCTTCACCATGCGATTCGTATTGAAGTACGAACCGTTGAAGGCCAGCGTCGTCCGCATCAGCCGCGCCCACTTCTCCGGCGCGTCGCGGTAGATCGGGACCACCGCTGTCTCTAGCTTTGTATAGAGCGAGTGCGCCTCTTCGGCATCGTTGGCGCCGTCCTCAATGGCCCACCCCGTCACGCCTTCGATGCACCCTTCAATCCACCACCCGTCAAGAATCGACAGGCTGGGCACGCCGTTCATCGCCGCCTTCATCCCGCTCGTGCCCGACGCCTCATACGGCCGCCGCGGCGTATTCACCCACACATCCACGCCCGCCGTCAGCCGCGCGCCCAAGTCCCAAGCGTAGTTCTCCAGGTACACAATCCGCAGATCGTTATTCGAGAGCTTGCCCGCTTCCGCCACCACCTGCTGGATCAGCGCCTTTCCCGGCTCGTCCTGCGGATGCGCCTTGCCGGCATACAGAATCTGCAGCCCTCCCGCCTTGGCGGCGATCTCCTTCAGCCGCTCGGGATCGGTAAACATCAGCGTAGCGCGCTTATACGTCGCCGCCCGCCGCGCGAATCCCAGTGTCAGCACCTTGGGGCTGAGCACCAGCCCGGTTCGCGACCCCACCTCGGCCAGCAGCTCTTCCTTGGCCCGTGCGTGCGCCGCCAGGATCTCCGCCTCAGGGATATCAATCGTGTTGCGTAGGTACAGGTTGTCCCGGCGCCACGCGGGAATGTGCTGGTCCAACACCCGCTGCACCGGCTCGGAGATCCACGTCGGCGCGTGTACTCCGTTGGTGATCGAGTCGATCGAAAACTCCGGAAACATTGCCCGCGACACCTTCCCATGCTGCATCGCCACGCCGTTTGCGTAACGCGAAAACCTCAGCGCCAGCAGCGTCATGTTCAGCAGCCCGTCGCGGAAGCAGCCCAGCTTTTCCAGGCGCGCCGTCCTGTCGCCGCCCAGAATCCGGATCGCCTGCTCTGTCGAGAATCTGTCGTGCCCCGCCGCAACCGGCGTGTGCGTAGTAAACACGCACTTCCGCCGCACCGCCTCGACGTCCGCTTCCGTCGCTCCGTTCTGCGGACCTCCGCCCAGTTGGCTTTCCAGGAGCGCCAGCGTCAGCAGTGCCGCGTGCCCCTCGTTCATGTGGTAGACATTCACGTGCAGGCCCAGCGCATGCGCCATGCGCACGCCGCCCATCCCCAGCACAATCTCCTGCTGCAGGCGATAGTTCGTATCCCCGCCGTAGAGGTGATCCGTCAGGCCGCGGTCCCAACCGGAATTCTCGTCGAGGTCTGTGTCCAAAAGAAAAATCGGCACCACGTGCCCGAACTGGCCCGTCAGGTCGTACCGCCATGCCCGCACCGTCACCGTGCGGTCTTCCACCGCGACCGTCACCCGCGCCGCTTCTTCCGTGCAAAAATCCGCCGGATTCCACGGCTGCACGTCTTCGCTCTGCACCCCGGCCGCGCTCAAATGCTGCTGGAAGTACCCCTTGCGGTGCACCAGCGTAAACGCCGCAAGCGGAATGCCCAGATCGGCCGCCGAGCGCAACGTGTCTCCGGCCAGCACGCCCAGTCCGCCAGAGTAGGTCGGCATCTGCGGCTGGATCGCGATCTCCATCGAGAAGTAAGCCACCTGTCCAGCGTTTGGAATTGTCTCGTGCAGGGACGATTTAGAGGCTGTTGATTCCATATATTTTTCCCGGCGAACCTGCCGGCACATCGCGTTCGCCCCAAAGCAAATCGAATCAGTCAGGGTGCAACTGCCGTCTACTCCATCGGGGCAAATACCCAACAAGTTTAGCAAGGAACTCGCACCCGGCAATGTCTCTAGCCGGTTGCGAAAATGGTTCTTTTGTGGCAGTCCCTTGCAGGCTGCGTCCCAAATAGGGAGGGCATTTCCAGAATTGTTCGAATGCACTCTGCCGCGCTACTCCAGCCGGTGCGCCCCTCCCGATGCACGGCAAATATGAATCTGTGGTTCGATCCCCGTCTTCGCCGCGTATCGACTGCCCAGCGCCTCGGCGAACCGCGCCGCTTCGCTCTGCTCCACCAGGTTGACGGTGCAGCCGCCAAACCCTCCGCCCGTCAGCCGTGCGCCGATCAGCCCCGGCAAGTCTTGCGCCAGAGCCACCATGGCGTCAGCCTCTACGCAACTTCCTTCAAAATCCTGGCTATAGCTCCGGTGCGCCTCGGCCATCAGCCGTCCCAGCTCCTTCATGTCGCCCTTCAGTAGTGCCTTGCACGCCGCCACCGTGCGCAGATTTTCGCTGATCACGTGCCTGGCCCGCATCAGGCTCTTCGGCGTCCATCTCGTGGCCCCATTTCTCCAGGTCCTCGAGCGTCGCATCGCGCAAAAACTTGACGCCCGGCCTGTGGCTCGCAATCACCGCGCACGCCGCTTCCGACTCGCGCCGCCGAGTCGGATAATCGCCCCCCGCCACCGAGTGCTTCACCATGGTGTTGGCAATCACCAGCGCCACATGGTCGGGAATCGGCGCCAGCTTGAAGCTCAAATCGCGGCAATCCAGCAGCAGCGCGTGATTCTCCTTGCCATTCACGCTGATGAACTGGTCCATGATCCCGCAGTTCGCGCCCACAAACTCGTTCTCCGCCCGCTGGCACAACCGCGCTAGCACCGGTCCCGGATAGCTCGCCCCAATCAGCGACAGCACCGCCAGCGCCGTCGACACCTCCAGCGCCGCCGAGCTCGACAGCCCCGACGCCAAAGGCACATCGCTCCATATGCTCAGGTTGAATCCGGGAATATTGTGGCCCTCCCCGGCCAGCACCGAAACCACCCCCATCGGGTAGTCGCTCCAGTGCTTCTTCCCCTTGGCCGGTAGCGCTGCCAAGTCATATGTCGCTTCCTCGCCGTAATTCTCTGAGTAGATCGCGACCTTGCCATCCGTGCGCGGCGAGATCCCCGCCAGAGTGGCAAAGTTGATGGCCGCCGGCATCACAAAACCTTCGGCATAATCGGTATGCTCTCCGATCAGGTTCACGCGCCCTGGCCCAACAAAAATTGCCGGCTCGGCCTGAAAGCGCTCCCGGTGCATCGAGCGGAATGTTTTTGGATCGTGCATATCCTCAAACCCGCTAATTACGCTAGTCCCGCTAACTCCGCTGCCTTGACAACGTTTTCATTCTAAGCTCAACCCTTGACCCTTTCGGATCATTTTTCAATCTTTCAAAACATCCGCGCACGCCGCGCTCAACCGCTCAAAAATCTCTCCCATCCACGCCTCGTGCTCCGGCTTCATCAGGACGCTACGCAGGCACGTCACAACACTCAGGCTCGTTCTTCGCGCGCCCGGCCTCGCCAAACCACGATCCCGGCAATTGTACGAGCGCCAGATGCAGTCCCCGCCGGGCGCACGCGTCGAACACTTTCCGCGCCTGCTCAGATGCCTTCCAAAAGTCTGCTGCATGCAGTGCCAGTGCCCACACCACAATATCCAGCTCCGGCGCGCCTCCGGTCAGTGCCTCAAACCGCCCATCCGCGCGCAGCCGCCGGTCCAGCTCCAGCGCCGCCCTCCGCCCCTGCTCCAACCCCCGTGCAAACTCGCCGCCCGGCACAAGCGGCAGCAACCGTTGCGTCGCCCACAGCGCCACCGCCGCCGCTCCCGCGCGCGAGCACTCCAGGCTGATCTCGCCAAGGTGCAAGTTCTTTCGAAGTGAAGTACGTATACGGCGAATCGTGCTTGTAAAACCGCCCCACCGCCGGATCCCGGAACAACACGCATCCGCAGCCATACGGCTGCAGCCCGTGCTTGTGCGGATCGATCACGATCGAGTCCGCCCGTTCCAGCGCCGCGTAGGCCTTCCGCGCCGGCTCGTCCAGCGCGCCCGCAATCAGCCTGAAGTACCCACCGTAAGCCGCATCCGCATGCACGCGGAACTCGTACCGCTCCCTTAGCTTCAGAATCTCGTCCAGCGGATCCACCGCGCCCATCGCTGTCGTGCCCAGCGTCGCAACCACCGTGCCCACGTCTCCCTTGCGCAGCTCGTCTTCCAGCGCGTCCAGCCGCATCCGCCCCCGCTCGTCGGCCGCGACGCTCGCATACTCCAGCTTCAGCACGCCCCCGATCCGCTCGTGTGTGTAGTGCGCCTGCTCCGAGCCCACAATCCGCCGTCCCGGCGCGAGTTGCCCCGCCATCCACAGCGCCTCCAGGTTGGCAAATGTCCCGCTCGAGGTCAGATGGCCCAGGAACTCCCTCCACCCGAACATCCCGGCGATCTCCTTTACCGCTTCCACCTCCATCGCCGAGCTCGCCCGCCCGCCGTCCAGCGCGTGGTTGTTGGGATTGATCTTCATGGCCAGTGCGTACGCTGCCCGCGCCACAGGGTGCGGCGGTTTCAGCATCTGCCCGGCATATAAAGGATGGAAATAAGGATAGTTATCGCCCAGCCGGTGCGCCGTCTCTTCCAGCACCCCGGCCATCTCATCGCTGCCGGAACTCAGCTCCGGCTCAAAGCTTGGCAGAGCCCCGAACTCTGCTTCCAGCGCCTCGGTGGCGCGAGCCAGTAGTTCGGGTACGCGATCGTGCAGCATAGCGACCTCCCACCTTATCACAGGTCGCGAATCGCTGCTAACTGCAAATTGATCAGTAGCTTATCAAAACTGAAACCACGGAGTGGGATGAGAGACACAATTCCCGCAGATTATTTTGACGGTCATGATAGAATTAGGTCAGCGTTAGGCTCGAACCGGGCGTGAGCAGTACTCGCCCAAAGCGTTTTGGGGACTTTGTTTTCTTTAGCCAAAGGCACATCGTCGACCGGCCATCGGGGGCGGCGGCATGGCACAAGGTCTAAAGAAGATTGAATTCCTAAACGCCAGAACCAAGCAAGATTCTGCCAGTGGTCGCTCCGATTCATCCAGCGCAATTCAAAACAGGAAATACGAACAAGATGGAACAAGGTACTGTGAAGTGGTTCAACGACGCGAAGGGCTTCGGCTTCATTTCGCGCCAGAACGGCGAAGATGTGTTCGTGCACTACTCTGCAATCAACTCAAGCGGTTTCAAGAGCTTGCAGGAAGGTCAAGCCGTGCAGTTTAACGTCGTAAAAGGCCCCAAGGGGTGGCAGGCTGCCGACGTACAGCCTCTCTAACCGGATCGGCCGGATTCCGGCAGAATCGAGCAAGAGATTGTAAGAGGGCTGGGAAGCTCCTGAGTCAAATCGGGCGCTAATCAGTCCTTTTGCGTTTTTTGGTCGAAGATTGGGCCAAAAATCACACCAACGGCAAGGTTTGAGCCTGCGGTGACGCTGATTCCGCCCACCCGCGGGATTGCTGGCGATCGCAACTCGTAGGCAAGGCTGCCTTCTACGCACGGGTTAGCTTCTGCTCGCCAGTTTCTCTGGAAGTGATGATTCGGGAGCTGGCCTAAAGATTCATCGAGCTGGTACGCCCCGGTCTGCCTCATCGGTAGACTCGCTCGGGCTACCCCACTCCGGTGCCAGAAACCCGCCCTGCGGATGCGCTTGTGCTCCCGGACAACCGCGGTGCTGCTCCCGCAGCGTCTCTTGAATCTCGCCGAGAATCGCAGCCCGCTCCGTACGCGACTGCCGTTCCCAGAAAAGGACAAATCCCTGGCCGCAAACGCCGCAATGCAGTTCTGCGTTGCCGTTCGTGCCCTTGCAAAATACCTGCTCCATAGCTCCTCGTCCGTACCGGATGGGTTCTTCCATCCCGCCGGTCACGATATCGAATGCAAATCAACCATGAACATGCCCCATCAAGGCCGCAAAGGCTGACTTTGTCGCCACTCGGTAATACCCGGTTTGTGGGATTTTGTTCCGAGCTTTCCCCCGCACCCGGCCTGCTCGGCTCGACTTCGCGCCCTTCAAGCCTCTATCCTCAAAGGTTGGCCGCATTTTTCTTTCTGCGGCCCTCACGGATTCCATCACACCCATGAGCACGAAAACGATCGCCGTACACCTGCCCGACGGGGCCATTCGCGAAGTGCCCTCCGGCACAACGCCTCTCGAAATCGCAAACTCCATCTCGCCTCGCCTCGCCGCGGCCAGCGTAGTCGCACGCATTACGCCTCTCTCCGCGGGCGCAGGCCAAAACTCCGCTGACGGCAGCCCATCGCAAGGTCAGTCGCCCGATGGTGCTCAGTCCGAATCTTCGATGTACGCCCTCGAAGATTCCGCCGCGCCCCGCCTCGTCGATCTCTCCGCGCCGCTCACGTCCGACGCGCGCCTCGAGCTCATCAAGGAAAACGATCCAGACGCCCTCAAGGTGGTTCGCCATTCCGCCGCGCACGTTCTTGCCACGGCCGTCCTCGAGCTCTTTCCTGAGACCAAGCTCGGCCATGGCCCCGCAACCGATTCCGGCTTCTTCTACGACTTCTACCGCGAGAAACCCTTCACGCCGGAAGACCTTGCCGCCATCGAAGCCAAAATGGCCGAGGTCGTCGCGCGCAACGAACCATTCATCCACGAATTTGCTCCAAGAGATAAAAGCCTGGAAGACTTCCAACGCGACGGCGACTTCATGAAGGCGCACTTCGTCACCCGGTTCACGCAGCCCGGCGACCAGGTCAGCTTTTACCGCAACGGCAAGTTCGTCGACTTCTGCCGCGGCCCGCACGTTCCTTCCACTGGACGCGTCAAGGCCTTCAAGGTCACCAGCCTTGCCGGCGCTTACTGGCTCGGCGACGAAAAGAATCCCCAGCTGCAGCGCATCTACGGCACGGCGTTCTTCTCCAAGAAAGATCTCGATGAGCACTTCGCCCGCCTTGAAGAAGCCGCGCGCCGCGATCATCGCGTCTTAGGCAAACAATTAGACCTCTTCAGCATTCAGGAGCTGGCCGGCGCCGGCCTCATCTTCTGGCATCCCAAAGGCGCCATCATCCGCAAGGTCATGGAAGACTGGATGCGCGACGAGTGTCTCCGCCGCGGCTACCAGCTCGTCTACACGCCTCACGTTGCGCGTGTGAATCTCTGGCAAACCTCCGGCCACGAAGGCTTCTACGCCGCCAACATGTACACGCCCATGGAGCTTGACGATGCGCTCTATCGCCTCAAGCCCATGAACTGCCCCTTCCACATCCTCATCTACAAGAACTCGCCCAAGAGCTATCGCGATCTGCCCGCGCGCTACGCCGAGCTGGGCAACGTCTACCGCTACGAGCGCTCAGGCACCATGCACGGCCTGCTGCGCGTCCGCGGTTTTACGCAGGACGACGCCCACATCTTCTGCATGCCCTCGCAGATCGAAAGCGAAGTCGCGGCCTGCATCGACTTTGCCGAAGCCGTTCTCAAAACCTTTGGCTTCTCTGAGTTCAAGGTCGAGCTCTCAACGTGGGATCCGAACGACCGCGCCCACTACGCAGGCTCGAACGAAAACTGGGACCTCGCCATCCGCTCGCTCGACAACGTGCTCAAGTCGAAAGGCATCGCCTACAAAACCATCCCCGGCGAAGCCGCTTTCTACGGACCCAAGATCGACGTCAAGCTCGTCGACGTGCTGGGCCGTCTCTGGCAGTTATCAACGGTCCAATTTGACTTCAACCTTCCCGCGCGCTTTGAGCTCGAGTACGTTGGCGAAGACGGCGAGCGCCATCAACCCGTCATGGTGCACCGCGCGCTGTTCGGCTCCGTGGAACGATTTTTCGGCGTGCTCATCGAGCATTACGCCGGAGCCTTTCCGCTCTGGCTCGCGCCCGTACAGATCGGCCTCGTTCCCATCAGCGAGCGGCACACGGCCTACGCCGGGAAACTCGAAGCCGAGCTGAAAGCCGCCGGCTTCAGGGTCGAAACCGACGCCCGCAACGAAAAGATGAACGCCAAGATTCGCGACTTCGCTCTCCAAAAGACGCCCTACATCCTCGTCTTCGGCGACAAGGAAGAATCCTCCGGACAGGTGAATGTGCGCACCCGCGGCAAGCAGGAGCAAGCCTCAATGTCTCTCGCCGACTTCATCGCCAAAGCCAAATCCCTCGTCGCAAACCAGTCAACGGAACTCTAGGCCGCGCAATAGGTTACTGTGACGCGCAACACCCGGTAACCCTCCTCACGCGATCTGTGGCATTTTCTGTGCTCGGCTGTAACCGAATCTCTGCTATCTTTCCAAGTACCGGGAAAATCCTTCCATGCATGGGCCTATAGTTTCTTCGCTTCAGCAATTTCCTCGTGCGTTTGGTTGTCGGTGCCTGATGGTATGGGCCACAACCTGTTGCTTGATGGCTTCGATTACCGCTTCAGCGCCGGCGCAAGACAAGACCAAAACCGCGCAAACAGCAGTCACTGCGTCCTCTCAGAACCAAGCTGCGGCCTCCGCTCCCGCATCGGCCGAGAAGCCGCCCGACGTATCCAAGGAAGCCCTCGTCTTCGACAAGCTCTACACTCGAGTCCACGAAGAGAGCGACGGCACCGGGACTCGCGAGACAACCGCCCGCATCCGCATTCTTGCCGATGCCGGTGTCAAAGATATGGCCGTACTTACCTTCACCTATACGGCTTCAAACCAACAGGTCGATGTCGCCTATGTCCGCGTTATCAAGCCCGACGGCTCCATCGTTGTGACCCCTGACTACAACATCCAGGACATGCCGGCAGACGTGACCCGTGAAGCCCCCATGTACTCCGATATTCACGAGAAACATGTCGCCGTCCGAGGCTTGGCGGTGGGCGACACGCTCGAGTACCAATACACGCTGCGCACACTCAAGTCAGACGTTCCAGGACACTTCTGGTTGGAGTACTCGTTCGAAAAGAATCTCATCATTCTCGACGAACAGCTCGACATTGACCTTCCCGCCGATAAACCCCTCACTGTTGCCAGCGCCGACATACAGCCATCCATCACCACAGCGGGAGGCCGCAAACTCTACCATTGGGCCAGCTCAAACCTCGCCCGGCCCGATCCTGATGCGCCGCCCAAGTCCACTAAAAACTGGAAGCCTTCGGTTCAGGTAACCACTTTCTCCAGTTGGGAACAGGTGGGCGCATGGTATAACTCGCTCCAAAAGGACTCCCTCGCAATCACTCCTGCAATCCAGGCCCGCGCCGATGCCCTCACAAAAGGCCTGACCAACGACGAAGACAAGCTCCATGCCATCTTCAATGATGTCGCCCTGCACATCCACTACGTGGGCCTCGACTTCGGCATCGGCCGCTATCAACCCCACGCTGCCGACGATGTCCTCTCCAACGAGTACGGCGACTGCAAAGACAAGCACACGCTCCTCGCAGCGCTGCTCAAGGCCGCTGGTATCGAGGCTTGGCCGGTTCTGGTCTCATGCTAGCCGCTATCTCGATCCTGCCACGCCCTCGCCCGCGCAGTTTGATCACGTCATCACGCTCGTTCCCCTCGGCGGCAAGCTAATCTGGATGGATTCGACCGAGGAAGTGGCGCCCGTCGGCGTCCTCTTCGCGACCTTGCGCGACAAGCAGGCCCTGGCAATCCCTGTGGGCAAAGCTGCTTATCTTGAGCGCACGCCCGCCGACCTGCCGTTCCAGCAGTTCTCTCATTTTGAAACGAAGGGTACGCTTTCCGACCAAGACTCTTTCACCGGACACATCACAGAAACGTATCGTGGCGACGCAGAGTTAATCATGCGTGCAGCCTTCCGTTCGGTTCCGGAGTCCCAGTGGCAGCAGTTCCTGCAAAATGTTTTAAACTCCGTCGGATTCGCAGGGGAGGTCAAGAACCCCCAGGTCTCTCCGATCGAGCAAACCAGCCAGCCCCTTGAGTTTTCCTTCGACTACACGCGTGAAAAGTTCAGCGAATGGGACTCGCATCGCCTCTCACCGCCTATTCCGTACGTCGGGAACGAACTAGCGCCGGGCGTCAAGCAGATCAAGCCCGCCGACGATATCGACCTCGGCTCCCCGGGGCTCCTGGAGTACTCTGCCACCATCCAGTTTCCCTCTGGCTGGGTCGTCCTTCCTGCCTTATCCTTTGACATCATCACAGACTGGGCCGAGTATCACGCCAAATATGCCTTCAAAGACGGAACCTTCACCGCCGATCGCCGCCTGCTCGTCAAGAAAGACAAGGTTCCTCTCGATCAATGGGAAAAATATCTGACATTCCGCCGCGCCATCTACGACGAAGAGGTTCGCACAGATCCGATTATTAGCGGCTCCGCAACATCGAATAATCCTGGCGGTTTCAATCAAGCCGCCGGTATGCCGTTCGAGAATGCTGCTAGTATCCTGTCCCCTTTGCACGAAGCTCTTGCCATCCTTACTGCGGAAACTCCGCCGACCAAGGTACAGCTTGACAAGGCTGACGACTTGGCCGATGCAGTCGTGTCGGACGTTGAGGCAAGGAGTCTTGAAATTCCGCCCGATGACATACATTCCCTATATTGGACTCAGCTCCTTGCCTATGCCTGGTACATGCAGGGCTGGACGGCGCTTGAGGAAAATGCTCTTGATGACGCCGAAGAATATCTGCGCGCCGCCTGGCAACTGAGCCAGGACCAGACAAGCGGATACCTCCTGGGCCGTTTGCTCGAAGCCAAAGGCGAACATGTTGAAGCCGCGCATGTCCTCGAGTTGGCTTATATCTCCGGCGTCGAAATCGTACATGGCATGAACCAGGATTCCGGTGAAAAACTTCAGCAGCAGATCAGCGAAACCTACAAGAAGATCACCGGCAAAGAGCTCACGGCGACCCCGCTCAATCATGGCCAGTACACCGGCAGCCTGCGCGCAGAACTCGACAAGGGGAATGAGATCCGCGGCTTCACAAAAACGAGCAAGCTCACTGGTGAAGGTTTGTATATCGTCGCCTACGAAACAGGCAAACCGGTTAAGGCCTATTTTCTCGGCGGCGACCCCGGCTTTGGACGGATGTCCTCAATACTCGAAAACCAGAGATTTCCAGCCACCTTTCCCGCTGACTCAAAAGCGCGCGTGCTGCGCGAGGTTCGCCTCGTCTGCGCGCCCTACGGTGGCTGCGCTGCCTATATGCTCTTGCCCACTTCCATCATGTGGCGTTCGAATAGCATTCCAATCAAGGTAATTAACGTCACGCCTCCCAACGCACCGCCGGACGAAAGACACTAAAGATCAGGAACCTTCCCGAGCAACCTTAATTACCGGCAATCGATAGCTTCTTTGTTCGATATTGTGCAGCACCGCTAGCCGTCGCTCTCTTGTTTTATCTCCCAGTTCCTCTAGCGACCTCGAAAACCGGAAGTCAAGCACGCTCCAGCCGGCGCAGGCGCCAATTACCCCTCGCTCTGCGCGGCTAACTCACTTTTTTCCATCAACCTGCGCTCCTGCCGCGCCCGCAAAAATTTCTTTACCACGTCTTGCAGGTAATTTCCCCTCTTCGGCGCATACTCAATTCATAAGCATTCACCGCGCCCGGCCACCGATCACCGATCACGAACCACGGATCACGGGACACGAATCACGGACCACGGTTTCTTTGCCTGTAACTCCTTTGCTTTCACATTTCTGCAAATAAGTCGTTTGTTGTCGCATTTTTAGAGCGAAATACACCCGCCAACCCAATGAAACCACGACACTTATTTCCAGAAAGCATGAGGGGGGGTACCCCCAAGTCTGTGCTGCGAGCGCGGATCAGGACGGCTTGGTGGCCTGGAAGCCGGCGAGGATTTGAGTCATCAGGTCGTTGACGGTGCCGGGCGAGCTGGGCAGGAAGATGGTGCTCGACTTGCCCGTGACGCCCACTTCGCGCATGGTGTCGAAGTACTGGGTCATCAGGACCATCGCCATAATGTCCTTTGCTGTCGAGCCTTCGACCGCGCTCTTGAACTCCTCCACCGATGCCTGCAAGCCCTTGATGATGGCCTGGCGCTGGCGAGCCGTGCCTTCTCCCTGCAGCGCCTTCGACTCCGCTTCCGCCTCAGCCTGCTTCACCTTGAGGATCTTTTCGGCTTCGCCGCGAGCCTGGGCCGCGATCTGCTCGCGCTGCGCGGCGTTGATGTCGTTCATAGCCGCCTTCACCTTGGCGTCGGGAACGATGTCGGTGACCAGCGCGCGCAGAATGTTGTAGCCGAAGGTGTCCATTACTTCGTCGAGATCCTTCTTGACGGCAGCGGAGATCTGCTGCATCTGCTCGAAGGCCTCGTCGAGGGTGAGCGTGGGCACGTGGCCGAGGATCGAGTTGAAGACGTAGCTCTCGATCTGGCGCTGCGGATCGCTCAGCTTGTAGTAGGCGTCAAATACCTTCGCCTCGACCACCTGGTATTGCACCGAGACAGGAATGGTGACGAAGACGTTGTCCTTGGTTTTGGTTTCCACGTTGACCACCGCCTGGCGCACCTGCAAATCGATAAGGCGCACGGTTTCGCAGTAGGGCAGCAGAAATTGCAGGCCGGGGCGCGCGACGCGGTTGAATTTGCCGAAGCGCTCCACCACGCCGGCCGAGTAGGTGCGCACCGTGTACATGGTTTTGAGCACTGTGACGAGTACAAAGATGCCCACGATTGCGGCAACGATGAGAACGAGAACGAGCATAGCGGAATTATCCATACAAAGCCTTTCTTAGCTCCCGGACGGGAGCGGAGCACAGGGCTTGAAATTCGCCCGCGATTTCGAGATGCAGAAATGATACCGCAGGGGAGTTGCAGGCAATGCGCATGGTGCGGAAAGGCTACGCACAGAAGAAAGCATGCGGATGAGGTTCAACGAATCTACTTGGTTTACGGAGTTGGCGGCGCTGCTCGAATGAAAGAGGCGGTGATTGATGTCGGGCCAGAACTCCCTGAACCAGAAGGAAGCGGCGTCAATGGCAATATCGAGGCCCCATTGCGTGCCGGTGTTGGAAAGGCTGCGTGAGGCGGAGGGGTAGTAAAGGTTGGAGATGCCGGCGGCCGCGCCTGCACCGGCAACTTCGCTGAAATTGAAGGTGTTGTTTCCTGAGTCGGTGCGGGTGACGATGGCGCGGCTCAAGGCGTAGCCGGTGCGCTTGATGAATCCACCGCTGCCCATGGTGTAGTAGCGCGTGTCTTCATGGGTGATAGATGGGAAGACGAACTCGACCATGTAGTTCTCGCTGGTCTGGTCGACTGCCGAGTGCCAGAGGTAGCGGGCGTAGCCGTCTGGTCCCGAATGGAACTCGGGCGTGGCGCTGATCTCGAGGTCGTAAACGGCGAGAACGGCGGGGACGAAGATGGACGAGTAGTCGAATGAGTCCTGGGTGCAAGTGACGAACTTCTCCTTGACCGACTGGGGTGGCAGTTTTTGTTGGGTGCTTACAGATCGGAAGTTGGGGATGACGTCGAGGATGCGCTTGGTCTGCTGCTGAGATTGATCGCCATTTGAGTTCTCAGAAGCTGGGCTCTGGGAATTCGGGCTGTTGGGGTCGGGCGCGGTTGTGCCGGGGGTGGATTGGGCGGGAGCAGCAGGCGCCTGTGGCTCCGCATCTTGCGTGGAGGCGGCGGTGGAAGCTGCGAGAAGGGTGGTGGGAGTGTTGTCAATTTCGGCCTGCTGGGCTGGCAGGCTGATGCAAGCGCACATGCTGGAGACCAATGTTCCGGAAAATAGAATGAGTGACGAAAGACGCCGGTTTAGGGCTTTCCGAAGGATGAGGATGGGAAGCATGAAACTCTCCTGGGGGTGGGGAAAGTTGGGGCCCATTGTTGTTTGGACTGTTCCCAGGGCCGGAAGGGATGGTCGAACCTCTTGCGAGGAAACATCGCCGCTGGAAACGTCCGCCTTCATCAGAAATTGACCATGGCAATAAGGACTTGCTGTGGCGATTCGGGAACATATAGCGGTTCTCCAATTGGCGTAGAGCGAAACCGCAACCCTTGAGTGGCGTTTTCCTTAAGAAAACGCCACTTGGCACTCCGCTTAAAACTTTACGGGAATTGGAGAACCGCCGTAATTCTGCTCTTGCTTCTGCTTTTGCTTCTCCGCTTTCTCGGCAGCGTCTTTCGCGCGGGCCTGGGCGTCGAGGCCGTTTGTCGGATCCTTGTGGAAGAGCTTGCGTGAGATGTCTGGCCAGAACTCCTGGAGCACGCCGCCGAAGGTGCCTTCGGTGGTGACGATCATGCCATTGGCGATGGTTTGGCCCCAGCCGGAGTCCTGCGACGGGTAATAGAGATTGGAGATGGCGCCGGCAATGATGTTGCCGCCGACGTTGGAGTAGTTGGGCTCCCACTTGCCGGTGTTGTCGTGCTTGCAGATGTAGCTGGTGGCGATGGCGTAAAAAAGACGGTGGTGGAAAGCTGCCGTGGCCGAGTCGGAAGTAGCGCGGATCCTGGTGCAGTAACAGCAGGCAGGAAACCGTTGCCGATCATGGCGCCGTCGAAGGCATCGAGATAAGCGGCGCCGGAGCGTTTGAAGTAACCTTCCGGACCCCAGCCAAATCTCCGTGTCTTGCGCCCTGCGTCTCGTCGATTCCGGCCACGATGAATGCGATGCCAAAGGTGTAGGGATCGATGGCGGAACGGAAGGCGAGGCCGATCTTTTGGCCCGCGGTCATAGAAGCGGCATCGCTGTGGTAGGTGACGTTGAATGAGGGCACGATGCCCGCCATGCGTTGTTTCTCCTGCTCCTTGATCTGTTCGGCGGCTTTCTGGTGCTGGGTTTCCTGGGGCTCTGGCTGCGCTGAAGAGGACTGCGAACTGGAACTGCCCTGTGCGGCGCCGTTGTTCGAGCCGCTGCCCGATGCGGCGGGTGCGGGGTTGGAGCCCGAGGCGGGCTGCTGCGTGCTCTGCGCTTGGCTCGGATTGGGGATCGACTGCGACGGCCAGCTCGATTTGAGGAACAGGAGCGTCAGGAAGTGCGGAAGACTGAGCAGCGGCTGCTGCAAGCGGAGCTGGACCCGCTTCCTGAGCGAGCAAACTGCACGAACCACCCAAAAAGGCCACCCCAAAAATTAGTCGCGCAGCGGCTCCGGCGAAACCTGATTGCATTCACTCACCTGTATTGAGAGCCGGCATCGGCCGGCGCGAACTGCCTAAGAGGCAAATCGGTTCGGAGAACGCCGCTCTTATCTATCTCGTCTGCCGAAGCGCCGATTCAAAGGCAGCAGATCGCCTTTTCGATTATCGACGGTTTCTCCCATTTAGACGCATCCAAGTGCCCGCTGGACACAGAATTGTCCACTTCCCGGTACCCTGGAACGCGTGGAAACGCTCCGAAGGCTGTCGATTCGCGGACCTTAGCGGGGATTTCTGAAGGATCGACGGATTATGCCTCGAAGTCGATGAATCCTCGCTGGGGATCGGTGGAGACGAGCTTGACCGTGACTCTGTCACCGACATCGAGCCCCTTGCCGCCGCGGACCACCTTGCCTTCGACGTGGGGATCGAGCGTGCGCACGAAGGTGCCGTAGTTGTTCACGCCGGTGACGATGGCCGGGTAGCTTTGGCCGATGTGGGGGTGAAGGACGACAGCCGCGATGCGTTTCTGCATCTCGCGCTCGACCTTGCGCGCGGCGTCCTCCATCTGGGTGCATCGTTGCGCGATGGAATTGAGCGCATCTTCAGAATAAGGCGGCGCAGAGTGGGAGAGCTGTGCCTTGAGCAGCCGCTGCGTCACCACGTCGGGGAAGCGGCGATTGGGCGCAGTGGAGTGGGTGTAGTCCTGCACGGCGAGGCCAAAGTGGCCGGGCGAAGGCTGGTTGGGTTTCACCAGCACGTATTCGCCGGGCCCCATGAGCTTGACCACGATGAGTGAGAGATCGGGAAAGTGATCGGGATCCTTTTGCTTCTGATCGAGCAGAAAGTCGTTGAGGGCCTTTGAGTCAGGCTGGGCGGGGAGGATGACTCCCTTTCTTTCCTTGGCTAATTCAACGATGCGGTCCCAGCGCTTGGGCGTGCGCACGATGCGGCGGATAGAGGCGACACCCGCCTGCTCGAAGGTGCGCGCGATGACGCCGTTGGCCGCCACCATGAACTCTTCGATCAGCGATGTGGCGCGGTTTTTCTCGAGGCGCGCGATGTCGACGACCTGATCGGCGAGCGTGACGGGGCGCGTCTCAATGGTTTCAAGATCCAGCGCGCCGTGCTGGAAGCGGCCACCCTCCATGCGCTGCGCGGCGGTGTCCTGCAACTTGAGCTGCGCTGCAAGGTCGGCGGAGGCAGCCACCTTGGCCGGCGCCGCGCCTTTTGCTTCGAGCCATGCGCCCACGCTGGGGTATGCCAGTTGCGCGCGATTGCGTACCAGAGCGCGGTAGGCCTTGCCGTCTGAAGCGGAGCCATCGGAGTCGACAGCGAACTCGATGACCACGGCCACGCGGTCTTGATTCTCGTTCAGCGAGGTGATGCCTTCAGAGAGCTCGGTGGGCAACATGGGAAAGACGGCGACGCCGGTGTAGACCGAGGTGGTTTCGAACTGAGCGTGCTTGTCGATGACGCAGCCTTGCTGGACTCGCGCGTCGACGTCGGCCACGCCCACCAGCACGCGAATGCGGCCGTCGGGCAACTGCTCGGCCCACTCGATCTGATCCAAATCTTTTGAGGTGTCGTTATCGATGGAGGACCAGAGCAGGCCGCGAAGGTCGGCAAGGCCATCCGCGGCGGGAGCGGCGGGCTGCGACTGGATCTCGGCCAGCTCGGTATCGGTTCCGGCGGGAAAATCGGGCTGGAACCCGTGCTCGATCATGGCGGCATGGGCTGCGGCAACAAGATTGAAGTGAAAAGGATGGCTGGAACTCATGAAAAGTTGTGCTCCCAGGAAACTGCCGATACGTTCTCTGAACGCGAAATGCCAGCGTAACACGCTGGAGCGCTTGCTGGGCTGCTCAGGGCGCCTGCAAGTTCACGGTCGAAGTACACGGTTTGGCTGGGGACGGCGTTGTCGGCATACGCGGTGGCCGTGACTTGGAGAGTGGCCACGAACAGCAACAAACCTGGGGAGGAAGCGCTGCCGGATAGTGCGAGACAAATCCCAGCGTCACGGCAACTGGATACCGAGATCGGAGAGCACTTTGGGCTTGGCTTCTTCGACAGCCAGCAGATTGTGGCACACCGAGCAGTCCTGCGGTATGGTAGCTACCGTCCTTGGCCGCGTGGTTGCCGTCGTGGCAGCGAAAACAGCCGGGATAATCCATGTGGCCGATGTGGTTGGGATGCGTTCCCCAGGTCACCTTCATAAAGGGAAAAACATTCTGGCAATAGAGAGTGACAAGGGTCTTTCCCGCGGCCTGCACCAGTGCAGCCTTTTGAGCCAGCACATCGGGGTTCTGCTCGCGATAGAAGGCTTCGAGTTGCTGAGGAATCTGGACGCGCGCCTGGGCCTGGCTGGAATACGAGCCGTTCAGCAGCGCCAGCCCCTCCTTGTGAATCCAGGGCAGCGACGGGCTGATGACGCCATCGGCCATGGCGCGGTCGATCGCTTCTTCGGACGTGACAAAGGGATGCGCCGCGCGATTGTGGCAGTCGATGCAATCCATCACGCGGCGCTCGCCATTGGGTGGAGCGCTGCCCGGCGGCAGCGAGCTGTAGACCGTCAATGAGCCGTCGGGATTCTGCCGCTCCACCCAGGGAATCGTGGTGCGCGTGGGATCGGTGGCGATGTATTCGATGTGGCCCAGGTGGACGCCGTGGATGCCGGTGCGGTGCGAGAACGAATCTTCGCCCCCCAGGTGTAGGATGAGCACCGTTTGCGTCTCGGTGTTTTCCTCGTCGTCGGCAAAGTTCGACTTGACTAGCAGCTTGTCGCCGTCGAAACGCGTAGGCGTGTGGCAGGCTTCGCAGGTGTAGCGCGCGGGGCGCAGGCTGGTGACGGGCGAGGGGATCGGCGTGGGATAGTTGGGAATGATTTTGGGCGCCAGCGGCGCGAGCGGGTGGAAGGTAACTTCAAGAAGCTGTTTTGTGCCGTTCACCTTGGCACTGAAGTATGCCTCGGCGCCGGTGCCGATGTGACACTCGACGCAGGCCACGTGCGAGTGCGGGCCGATCTGGTAGGCGGTGTACTCAGGCTGCATCACGTGGCAGGAGCGGCCACAGAACTGCGGCGAATCCATGTACTCCGCGCCGTGATAGCTGGCCGTGGCCACCACAAGGAAGTTGACGATCGTGGCCACGAGAACAATGTCGATGCCGTGGCGGAAGATGCGGTCGTTGAGATCGATCCTGGGAAATTGCGGCGGGAATCCGGCCGGCTTGTTGCAGTTTCCTGCGGCGCACGAATATGCCGACGGGAATTAGCGCCAGGCCCAGCAGGAACAGCGCTGGCAGAAGAAGGAAGAAGATGATGCCCAGATAGGGGTTGTCACTGAGATGGCCGGAAAGTTCGAGCCAGCCAGTAACTGATCATGGTGACGCCGGAGCCAGTGGTGATGGCGCCGCCGGCCAGGCTGATGGGGTTGTTGCCGAAAAACAACGCCGGACGGAGCCATTCCTCACGAAATTTCTGAAACAACGACACGCTTCCTCAGCCTCCGTCGGTAAGCAGACCGCCAAGAGGGGATAGCCGACCTGCCTTTAATCTGCTGCGCCGATTGTAATGCCTACTTTAGGGTCTTGAAATACGCGGCTACGGCCTTCACCTGCGGATCGGTCAGGCCCGCGACGGGATGCATCTTTCCCTTGCCGTTCTTAACCGCGGACTCAATCTGCCCCTCCGTCAGGCCTTTCATGGAGGGGTCAGAGACAGGCTTAATGCCCATCATCTTGGCCATTCCTGCACTGGGGGTACCGGCAGGCCCATGACACATGGCGCACTTCGACTTGTAGATCGCCGCGCCATCTTCGGCAAAACACATTGCGCCCGCCAGAAGCACGGTTGCAGCCAGCGTGATTTGGGAACGAAAGCTCATCATTGCAAAACTCCTTGTGATTTATTGTTGAACCACACACACGATCGAGAGCGCTTGCCGAATGGTTAAGGTTGACTTTCACACTACCGGCCAGCGGTTTCGGCCAGGTAAATTTCGACCCTTAAAGCCGCAATCGAAATGGTAACAGCCCCACTCTGCGAAAACCGCCGCGATCGGGGTTCAAAAAGCGGCGACCGCGCCAGTATTGTCTTGCATCTGCTCCTGCTTCAGCAGCCGCAGCTCTTACTTGGCGAGGGAACGGAAGTACGCCACGGAGTCCTTGATCTGGGCATCGGTGAGCTTGCCTTTGAATGCCGGCATCTTTCCTTTGCCATTGCTCGTGTCGGCAATCATCTGTTGCTCGCTCAGCGACTTGACCGACGGATCGGTGACGGGCTTGACGCCCATCATCTTCGCGATCCCCGGATTCGGCGTTCCCTCGGCTCCGTGACAGCTTTGGCACTTTGCCTTGTAGATCGCTTCCCCAGAGGTCTGGGCGAAGCCCACCGCGCCAGCCATCAGAACAACTGCTGCCAGCGCCACATGCAAATCGAATCTTCTTGCTCATCGCATGTACTCCTCGAATGACTTTCCCGGCCAGTCTGCGCGTGGCAATCGCTGTCGCGTGCGGCTTTTTCCAGGAGGTTTTCGTTCACCCTTGCTCCGGAACGCATGAGCTATCTTCGGAATCCGGCCCCCTCTCGAAAGATGAAGTGGTGCTGAATAAAGTCTTCGTGCTCGATTCGCACCGTCTTCTTGGCCCCGGAACGGCCAAGTCGTGTCAGAACTGCTAATGCATCCCAAAATCACGATGTTGGCGTGAAAGTTCCGGGGCGCGGTCTAACCGGCAGGCAAATTGGTAAGTCCCGTCTGACACCGCGGTATTCGCACTGAACTGCATGGACAACCAGCGCGGTGACGGTGCCTACCGCAAGGGTCGGGGTTGGTACGTTGCAGTACTGCGCGCCGGACGGTCCACCCTCGCCGTAACCAAAGAAGTTGTACTCAGCCTTCCAGATCAATCCCGGACGCGACTTCCATGAGAAATTCATGAATGGAGTCTGATAGGCGGACACCAGCGAACCATCCACATCGCGCGGCATCGGTGAAGAAGCGGCTGCCGTTGACCGAGTTGATGCGGTAGCCGATGTTGGATTTGACCGTCTTGACCGGCGATACATGAAGGCCACCGACCCGGACTGCGTGGGAGCGTGCATGAAATCCATGGCAGGCCCGAAAAGGTGGTATTCGCTCCGTGCGCGGTGCTCGCGACCGTCGCCGCAAACGCGTACCGCTCTGGATTGCGGCGGCAGGCGCAACGGTGCAACCCGGCAGGCGCTCGCCGCGCCCTGGATAGCAGATGTTGTCCGCCATGTACACGTCGCTGTAGGAGTAGTTGAAGTCGATCCCATAGCGATCGTTCGGGAACAGCTCGGCGCCCAAGCCCAATACCGGCGATGATCCACGTGATCCAGCGGACCGAGTTAGGTCAACGTTTGCCAGCCGCTGTGGTTAACGCGACGGCGGCCTGGTTGTTGTCGGTGTTGTTGTGGTGCTCCAGGTCGTTGAAGACGCCCGAGACCATCGCCCAGGATTTTGGCCTGAACATCGTATGCACCCGGTACTGCCTGGTTTGCGCGGGGTCCCATCGGGGTAAAGGCGTTGTCGTTATAAATGCATCTCGACACTGCCATTTATGTCCCAGTTCTCAGTGGGACGCAAGGCGGCGTTGAAGATCCCGCCGGTTTCATTGATCGTGCACCGTCGTCCGTTCCCCGTCGCATTCATGGCTGAATGGCAGATCGTCTGTGCGGTGAATGCCCTGGTTCTCGGCGATCTCGTGCGTCCCGATAGCGACAGGTGAGGGAGAAGCTGGTGCGCGGCGTGGCGTCCCAGGTCAGCGTGAAGTTGTTGTTCACTGACCTCTGGCCGAAGTAGGCGGGCGAGGCGATCCGATCCGGACCGCTACCCTCAAAGGTTCCAGTAGCCGGAGTAGTGGAAGTGTTCACCACAGTCGTAGTCAGAGCAGTGTTGTTGATGGTTTCATTGTTGGCGCGTCGCAGGCGTCGCCACGGTGGTCAGGCTCGTCATCGTCGGCGTTCCAGGCTGCTGGACGTTTGAGAATGTAAACTGATCTTCAAAGGCGACCGTCTTCGCGGCCTGCCACACGATGCCGTAGTCGCGGCCATCACCTCACGCTTCGCGCTTGCACTGGCCGTATAGATGGCCGCGCGACTTGTCTTGCTCAAACCGCTGAAACTGTCGTAGTAGTTCGGCAGGCTCATGTTCGCGCTGGTGTAGCGGACGTCGCCGTTCATCGATACATTTTTGATGCTCGTAGCTCTGCAGCCGGAAGATCTCGGTCGGATAGAGAATGCGGGTCGGCGCCGTGCGCTGATAGCTGGCGAGAACAGCGCAGGCTGGATTGATGACCGGTAAACCTCCAGGAGTGTTCGGCGTCGAGAGCATAGGAGTGGCGCCTATGCTGTTGGCGTTGCAGGAGCTGGTGGTGTAGGGCGTCAAGGCATCGTAGTTGATCAGCAACGCCACCCTCGTTCCGTCCGCCTCCTGCACGGTGAAGTATGTGGGATCCATAGTGAAGTAGGAGTCTCCCTTGTAGTGGTCAATCTCCTCATCAAAAGTTAGCTTGGTGCCCTTCACCGGCTTCCAATCTACGCCGCCGGTGAAGTCGTCAGTGCTGTTGCGCTGCATCTCCTCGAGCAGAATGGAGTAAGAGCCCGCGACCTGATAGCCGCTCGGGGTCAGGCTCGGCCCCTGAAAGATGTTCTGCGAGTACCCGGCATGAAATGTCACCCTGGAGAGCGGCAGAAGCGTCAGGTGAGTGTCCGTCATGCGGCGCACCGTGTTGTACAGGAACGGCGACTGATCGACTTGCGGCCACGTGTATGAGCCCGTCGGAGACTCGGCAATCGATTCCCCGGAAGGAATATTCGGATTGCCCAGCAGGTCGTAGTCAAAGTACTGGCGATCGCGGCGGAACATCCCGCTGAACTCGTAAATCTTGCCCTTGGAGAAGTCCAGCTTGGCGAAGTTGTCGGGATCGCCACCGAAGCCGCTGCTAAAAGCTGAAAGGTCGTCCACAAAGGTGTGTCTTATTGCTGGGCAGAGCATGCAGCTCGAAGGTCTCGCCCAAGACGCGCGGTCCCGAATGCTGGTTCACCATCGTGTCATACATGGCCCCGCTGCCGGAAAGCCCAACCATATGTCCGCCCATGTCGATGCTCTCGTGGAACGAATACCCTGCAGGGACCGACATTTGCGACTCGGGCGTCGGCAGCGGATTGTCCGCCGTCGGGCTCTGGGCTGCGGCGATGCATGTCACCGCCAGGAAAAGAGCCACGATCATACCCAGGAACATTGCGAAAGAGGGCTGCTGATTAAGAAGCCGAAATTGCCAGCTTGTGTTCTTCATATGAAGCCTCACTTGGAAGACATTGCTCATACCGAATCCTTAAAAACCGCGCGCGAACCTGCTGCTGGGCCGGGGCCGCGCCGTCCGGCACGCCGTGACGGCGCGGCACGTTCCATCGCTCCTATCGGAGAAACGCCGCGTTGATGTTCGAACCATGAATGTAGGTGTGGCAGGTCGTGCAAGGCTCCAACTCGTCCGACCCGGCGCCCATCCCGTGAATCGTCGCGTTCGCTACCCGGCTATGGCACTGGTTGCAGAGCATGTTGACGCTCGGCATATTCAGCATCCGGGCGTTCTGTGAACCATGCGGCGAGTGGCACCCCAGGCAGCCTTCCGCCTTCACCGGGGCGTGCTCGTAGACCCAGGGACCGCGCACGTCGGTGTGGCACTTAGTGCAGATCATGTTCTGATCGGCCGTCGACCGCAGGTTGTTGTTCCCGAAGGTGCCGTGTACGTCGTGGCAATCGCTGCACTTGACAATGCCCTCGTTGACCGGGTGATGGAACGGCATACCAAACGCCGGCTTGACGTCGGTGTGGCACTGGAAGCAGAGCGTCGGCTGCGGCGCCTTCAGTAGCGCCTCTTCCTTGCTGTCGTGAATGTCGTGGCAACTGATGCAGCTCAGGCCCGCCTTCGCGTGCGGCGAGCGCAGGAAGTCGGGGTGCGCCCCAGCATGACAGCTCAGGCACTTGGCGTTCACGTCTTTGGCCGAAGCCTTGGCGGGATCAAAGATTTTGGTCACATCGCCGCCGCCGGCTACGTGGTCGCTGCCCGGCCCGTGGCAGTTTTCGCAGGTGACGCCGTTCGCATTGCCCGGCATCAGCGCCATTTTGGTATGAGGATTGGTAGCGAAACTCTTGGCCACGTCCGCGTGACAGGTGGCGCAAGTGTCAGCGCCCACGAAGGTGGCTTGCGCGGCCGGAGCGGCCGACGCAGCTGGCGCGGCCTGGCTCTTAGCTCCCGCAGGCGGAGCGGCCAGCGCCGTTGCGCACATCAAACTGGCGCCCACCAGAAACATGAGAAATACTTGCAGTCCCGACCGTTTCCCGGGAGCCGCACCGATTAGCAATCGCGATACCGGCCCATCTGTATGCATGCAAAATACCGCCTTCAAAGAACTTGCTGGCACTGCAACCAACCTCAGCCGCCATTTTGGGCTGAATGTAGTTGATGCTCCATGTGAGCGCAAGCACCGATTGAACGTTTTGAAGAGGCCAACCAGTGCGAAGCATCACCACATGCACGAAAGATTACGGTTTTGTCATGACTTAGTGCCGTGATGTCTATCACATGAGGTTAAGCGCCTCGACTTGAGGTCGAACCCTCTACGCTACATTGGCTTGCAGGCTTAATGTCCGGGAGGACACACCCGGTCGATCACAATGGCCAGCATCATGCTATGAATGTGAGACCCGTCACATCCAAAGCCCCAAAACTCAAGCAAACTCTGAGTAAATACCCGTGCTGGCAGAAAAAAGCAGGGCATTGCAACCTCCACCGAGCCTGGGCACTGGCTCCGGAAATGGCGGAGGCGGTGGGCCACGTCGCAAATGGAACGGGACAAGACGATGGCGAACATGCAGATTTCGATGGAGGAGCAGACGCGATTGAAGCACCCGGGGCGGTCGTCGCCCCTGGGCTGCGCGGCCTGTGCCAATCGCCGGCCGGGATGGTTCTGTTCGCTGGGAAGTGCTGTATTGGCCGATCTGGAACTCGCGACAAGCACGATTTCGCTGCCCGCGCAGGCTTCGCTCTTCACTGAAGGCGAAGATGCACGCTGCCTTTACCTCATCTGCAGCGGCTACCTCAAGCTGACTGCCGGGCGGACTGAGGATCGGCATATGATTGTCCGCGTGGCCGGCCCCGGATCGATGCTGGGGCTTTACGCGGTGCTGTCGCATGGTGTTTACGAGGTGTCAGCGGAGTCATTGACGCCCGCTCAACTGCGGCCGGTGGAGCGCGAGCGGTTCCTCAGCTTTTTGCGCAACCATAAAGAGGCCCAACTGCGCGCGGTGCAGTGCATTTGCCAGGAGTACCGATTTGCTCTGCAGGATGCGTGCCGCATCGCACTGGCCGAAACCGTGGCGGCGCGGCTGGCGCGGCTGCTGCTGGAATTGGCGCATCAGATCGGCGAACACACCGAGGCGGGAGAGTACTGTTTTCCGCTGTTGCTGACCCACGAAGAGATGGCCTCAATGACCTGCACCACTCGCGAAACCGTCACCCGCTCGCTGGGCCAATTCCGGAAAGACGGCTGGATCTCGATCCAAGACTCCAACGTTACGATTCACCATCCCGGCCGGTTGCAAGGCCTACTGTAGAAGGGCCGGTTCCGGCCGCTCGTTTTTTCGCTTCCGTAGGCCCCGCTTGCTGAGTCCAACGGGATATGATGTTTGTAAGGGCTCCGCTATACAAAATGGGGTTCAGGTTGCATATGAATCGGCTTTTTTTCTCCTTTTCTGCTGTTTTGCTTTTGTGCTCGACGGCAGCCGCACAGAATCCCTCTTCCGATCCGGCGACAGGCGCAACCCCGGCTACGGACCTGGCCGGCGTGACGGAAACCGTCAGCCCCGAGGTCGCGCTCTTCCAGAAAATTGAAGACAAGTGGTCCGACGCCGTGAACCAGCGCGACCAGTACGGTCTTGAACTGGTGTTATCTCCTTTGTTTATAGATGTTTCAGCCAGCGGGGATGTGACCACGCTCAACCAGCAGGTGTCACAGGTGCTGAGCAGCGAAGACAAGACACTCTACTTACGCAGAAGGTGGTGACGGTGCGCATGCTGGGCGATATCGCGGTGGCCAATGGCACCTATACGCTGCACCACAAGGTCGGCAATGCGCCGGTGGACGAAAAAGGAATCTTCACGCACGTCTACGAGCGGGTGCACGAACCTTACGCAGAGGGTGGTGACGGTGCGCATGCTGGGCGATATCGCCGTGGCCAATGGCACCTATATGTTGCACCACAAGGTCGGCAATGCGCCGGTGGACGAAAAAGGCATCTTCACGCACGTCTACGAGCGAGTGCACAGCGGCTGGATATGCATCAACTCGCAGCGAACTGTATTGCGCCAGGAAGCGAGTGCGAAACAAAAGAAGGAGCAGTCCAACGAATCGCCGTTCCACTTCCCGCTCTTTTCCAGGGGTGACAAGGGGCCGCAGTAGGGGCGGAAATTAAGCGCCGGCAAGAGAGCTAAATTGTTGACAATAGAGATTTTCTAGAGTGCGGCCAGTGCTTCGGCCTGGCTGGGAAACAGGCGCGCGTACTTCGTGATTCCCACCATTGTGAAGACTTTATTGAAGTCCGGCGACAGGCCGAAGGCGCAGACGGTTTGGCCCGCGTTGACTACCTCGATCTCGCCCGCCTCAGGATGCAGGCGGAGAAAGATGGCTGTCACATAGCGCCGCAGGCATGTGACCGTAGGCGAGGCCAGTTCCGGGAAGGGCCGCTCCGGCCATCTCCAGCTCGCGCAAAACGATGCGCAGCACCGACTCAAGCACTTCTTCTTCGCGAATGGTGGAGCGCACCTGACGCGAGGCCTCAAGCAGTGCCTGCAGACGCGCCACTTGCTGCTGTAATTCGATGGTCTCGCCATCAGAGGCGAGCTGAGCGTCCAGTGCCATCGCGACCCCAGTGGAATCTCACTGTAGCGCGGCGATTCGACCACTGCATGCAGGCTGCCGGGGATATTTCTGGCGCAGGGTCGCGATCCTTATGTTTCTGGCCTTTGCATTTTGGAACTGAGGCCCGAGGATCGCTCGCCTCCGGCTTCTTAGCCGCGAGTAGTCAGACGCGTGCCAGCGATAGGACCGGTGGGGAGCACGCCTGCTGCTCTATGGTATTGTCGAATCTATCCCGCACGCGCGAGTGGCGGGAGTCTTCCTGCAACCAAACAAGAACAATTATGTTGCCAGGGTTTGCCATCGCGTGACCTTGCCCGATGCGGTCTTACCTTTTTTAGAGCGCGGGCGCCACGGGGACCCAAGTTCTCTATCTCATGCGAGAGGTAAACGTATCTGATGACCCCGGCCAGCGAATCCACTGACGCCAATCTGGTTCTGACGCTTGAGGAGATCGCCAACCTGGCGGCCGAGGGCGGCAAGCCCGCCGATACGCTGATGAACGTGGTGGCTCTGATCGCTACGCGGTTCCGGAGCGACGTGTGCTCGGCCTACCTGCTGGAGCCGGATCGGGCGAACCTGGTGCTGGCCGCGACGCTTGGCTTGCATCCACGGTGTATTGGAACGCTGCGCATGCCTCTGAATGAGGGACTCTCCGGCCTGGTCGCTGAACAACTTGTCCCGGTGGCCGTGCCCGACGCGCGCAAGCATCCGCGCTACAAGTACTTCAAGGAATCGGGCGAAGACGAATATCACTCTTTCCTCGGCGTGCCGCTCATCGACCGTGGCGTATTGCAGGGCGTTCTGGTGGTGCAAACCAAAGAGCCGCGGGTTTTTCGCGAGCAGGAAATTCACATGCTGGTGGAGGCGGCGAGCCAGGTGGCGCCCGTGGTGAGCGAGGCGCGAACCCTCGACCGCTTTATTGCCCCGGCACAGGAAAAGCTGTGGGAGCTGGCGCGCAACGTGTGGTGGAGCTGGGACCAGGATTGCGTGAGCCTGTTTCGCGATCTGAATCCCGTGCGCTGGCGGGAACTGAACCAGAATCCGATCGCGCTGCTGAACGAGATCCCGCTGGGCGAGATCGACCGGCGGGCCACGGAGCTGGTGCTGCATAGCCGCATCAACTACGCATACCGGCGGCAGCAGGAGTATCTGCACGACGACCGCACCTGGGGCGCGAGCCATGCGGGCGTGCTGCGGCCGCGGCCCGTGGCTTACTTTTCCGCTGAGTTCGGCCTGCACGAATCTCTGCCCATTTACTCCGGCGGCCTCGGCGTGCTGGCCGGCGACCACATCAAGAGCGCATCGGACCTAGACATTCCGCTGATTGGCGTCGGGCTCTTTTACGGGCAGGGCTACTTTTTGCAGCGGCTGGACGAAGGCGGATGGCAGCGCGAGGAGTATCTCGAAACCGACATCGCTCAACTGCCCATGCAGCAGGCGATCGGCGTGAGCGGCGAGCCGGTGGTAGTGGAGATTGCCACGCGCGGCAGTTCGATCCGGGCCAAAGTTTGGCGGGTGAAGGTGGGCCGCTGCGATCTTCTACTGCTCGACTCAAATGTGGCCGGCAATGCGCCTGAGGATCTGGAGACGACCTCGCGCCTCTACGGCGGCGACGCGCGCACGCGCATCCGGCAGGAACTGCTGCTGGGCGTGGGCGGATTTCGCGCGCTCAAGGCTATGGGCATCACGCCGGGCGTTCTGCATCTGAACGAGGGGCACAGCGGATTCGCCGTCTTCGAGGCGATTCGCAACCGCATGGAAGAGGATGGCCTGGATTTCTACTCCGCCGCTCGACAGATTCCCCGCGAGGTGATCTTCACCACGCACACGCCCGTTCCCGCGGGGCATGATCGCTTCAGCCCCGAGCTGATTGAGGAGCACCTTGGGCCGCTTCGCGACCAACTTGGCATCTCGCACGAAAACCTGATGGGCTTTGGACGCGAGCATCCTACCGACAGCCAGGAACCGTTCTGCATGACGGTGCTGGGCCTGAAGCTGGCGCGGCGCGTGAACGCGGTGAGCTCGCTGCACGGAGAGGTTTCGCGGGCCATGTGGCGCGGGCTGTATCCCGACGGGCCCGAGGACGCGGTGCCCATCGGCCATGTGACCAACGGCGTGCATGTGCCGTCGTGGCTGGCGCCGCAGATGCGCCGCCTTTACGACCGGCATCTCGGCGTGGGCTGGCAAAGGCAAAGCGGGGCGGCGCACACCTGGTCGGCCATTGAGACCGTGGACGACGGCGAGCTGTGGGAGACGCACCTCAGCCTGAAAGGGCAACTCTTTGCCTTCGCCCGCCGCCGCGCGCGCGAGCAGGCCGAGCGCCGCGGAGAACCGGCGGAAACCCTGAAGCAACTGGACAAGACGCTCTCGCCCGATGCTTTGACCATTGGCTTCGCACGGCGGTTTGCGACTTACAAGCGCGCCAATCTGCTGCTGAAGGATATGGAAAGACTGGCTGCGATGGTGAACGACGCCAAGCGTCCCGTGCAGTTTGTATTTGCCGGTAAGGCGCACCCGCACGATGAGCCGGGCAAGAGGGTGCTGCAACAGATTGCGCAGATGATGCGCAATCCCGACTTCGCTGACAAATTCATCTTCATTGAGGACTACGACATCAACGTGGGCCGGTATCTTGTCCAGGGCGTCGATGTGTGGCTCAACAATCCGCGCCGGCCGCTGGAAGCATCGGGGACCAGCGGGATGAAGGTGGTGCTGAACGGCGGCCTGAATCTTTCCATCCTGGATGGCTGGTGGGCCGAAGCCTACGACGGGCTCAACGGCTTCGCTATCGGAACCGGCAGAACGCACTCCAACATGGATGTACACGACAGCCGCGACGGCGAGGCGCTTTACCGCGTGCTGTTGGACGAAGTGATTCCGCTCTACTACCAGCGCGACCGCGACGGCCTGCCGCGAGGATGGATCAAGCGCATGAAGCGGACCATCCGCACGCTGGGATGGCGCTTTAACGCCGACCGCATGGTGATGGACTACACGCAGAAGTGCTACATTCCCGCGGCGGGCGGCACATCGAGCGAAGCGCGCACGCCGGCGTAGGAGTTGCAAGGCCTGGCGCCGCACCTACCACTCTCGCCGTACGCCGAAGACGTCAAGCTGTTGATCGTTGCTGACTAAGGGAAGATCTTCGTGGATAGCTTGCGCCGCGAGCATGCGGTCAAAGGGGTCTTTGTGATCGGCGGGCAGACGGCCGGCGCGCAAAGCGTGCTCGGCAGAGATCGAGAGCAGAATGTAACCGGCCGACGTCACCTTGGCAATGAAGTCCTCGACAAGCACCTGTGCATGAGGCAGCTTGCCGAGGCGATATTTGGTTGCGATCTCCCAAGCCGATGCAGCGGAGACCAGAATTTCGTTTGTGGAAGATTGAATGAGCTTCCGTGCGCGGGGCGAGAGCAAGTCCTTGCGAAATGCGGCCCACAGAAGAGCGTGCGTGTCGAGCAGGATTTTCATTCGCCTTCGCCATTCCAAAGGCGAAGCTCGTCCTCGGGCAGCGGATCGAGGAACTCTGGGCCGACATCGCCCATCCCCTCGAGAAATCCGAGGCGGCCACTAACCGAAACGGGATCCACGGGCACGAGACGCACAATCGGCTTGCGCTCGCGGCCGGTTGTGATCTGGACGTCCTCCCCTTGGAGCGCGCGCTGGACGAGCTTGGATAGGTTTGTTTTCGCTTCGAAGATTGTGGCAGAGGGCATAGTCTTATACTGCTAAGTTAGCTTAGCTAAATTAGCATTTTTTGTCAAGACAGTTACGGTAAGGAAGATTTTACTGCTTTAATACCAATGGTTTAGATGTCTAAATCAGCTCACCAGCACCATCTCTTTGAGCGATTCCGCGTAAGGCGCGCGCAAGGCGCCGCGCTCGGTGACGATGGCGGCGATGTATTTGGCCGGGGTGATGTCGAAGGCGGGATTGCAGATGCCTACGCCGTTCGGCGTGAGCTGCTTGCCGCCGTGGTGCGTGACTTCCTTTGCCGGGCGCTCCTCAATGGGAATCGCATCGCCGGTCGCTGTGGCAAGATCGATGGTGGACCACGGCGCGGCCACGTAGAACGGAATGCCGTGCTCGCGCGCCAGGATCGCCACATTGTAGGTGCCGATTTTGTTGGCCGTGTCGCCGTTGGCGGCGATTCGGTCGGCGCCCACAACCACGGCTTGAATCTTGCCCTGCCGCATGAGGCTGGCGGCCATGTTGTCGCAAATAACGGTGGTGGGAATATCGTCGGCCATCAGCTCCCATGCCGTTAGCCGCGCGCCCTGAAGGAACGGCCGCGTCTCGTCGGCATAAACGTGGATGCGCTTGCCCTGCTCGACCGCCGCGCGGATGACGCCGAGAGCGGTGCCGTAGCCGCAGGTAGCCAGAGCGCCGGCGTTGCAGTGCGTCAGCACGCCGCCCTCCTGCGGCAGCAGATCCGCGCCGAACGCGCCCATCGCTTTGCAGGCGGCAATGTCTTCGTTGTACATGGCGTGCGCTTCGGCCAGCAGCATCTCTTTGATTTGAGCAAGCGTTGCACCGGAGGCCAGAAGCCTGGCAAAAAGCGCCTTCATACGGTCGATAGCCCAGAAGAGATTCACGGCAGTGGGGCGGGTCGCAGCCAGGCGCGCGCAGATGCGCTCGAACTCCGGCGCGAACTCGGCGACCGTTGCGGCTTTGCCGTTTTTGGCGCCCAGGGCGACGCCGTAGGCTGCCGAAACGCCGATGGCCGGCGCGCCGCGCACCACCATGGTGACGATGACATCGGCCACCTGTTCGTAGGTTGTGGCGACAACGTAGCTCTCCTCGAGCGGGAGCTTGGTCTGGTCGATAAAGCGGACGCCCTCGGGAGTCCAGGTGAGGGTGGGAACCATGCACTCCCAGTGTAAATGGCATTGCATGCAGCAGGTTTTTGGGCAAGGGCCTCGGGTGGGCAACGCATGTAAACATTTTCATTTTCCACTGGACTCAGGCGGTCACGGTACGTAGAGTGATGGCGATAACATTCAAGCTGTTTTTTTTGCACCCGGAGGAGAAAGACCTTTGACAGCAACGCGAAGCACGCCCGCGACCGCATCCGGCGCGCCCAACTACACCGGGCCGTTTATTACGGTCGCCATTCTGTTCGGCATCTTCGGCTTTCTCACCAGCCTCAACAACACACTGGTGGCCAAGCTCGAGGCTGTCTTCAGTCTTTCGCACGGTCCGGCGGAGCTGGCTACAACGGCGTGGTTCTTCGCGTACCTGGTTTTCTCGGTTCCCAGCGCCAAGGTAATTGAGAAGGTGGGCTACAAGCGCACGATGGTGATTTCGCTGTTCGTGATGGTGGTGGGCGCGCTGCTGTTTCTGCCGGCGGCTAATCTGGTCAGCTTTCCGCTGACGCTTTTTGCCATCTTCGTGCTTGCATCGGGCGTCTGCGGGCTGCAGACTTCGGCCAATCCCTATGTGTCGATCCTGGGGCCGGAGCACAGCGCTCCTGCGCGGCTTACGCTGGCGCAGGCTGTTAATTCATTCGGATCGTTCGCGGCGCCATGGGTTGCGGCCCACTTCATTCTCACCAATCCCGGCAAGACCGCCAACTCCGCCGCGACCGCGCACATGCTGCAAGGGCCCTACATTGCCATCGCCGCCGCACTGCTGCTGCTGGGCTTCGCCGTGATGATGCTGCACCTGCCGGCCGTAACCATGACGCGCGAGTTCCGGCCCGCCGCGGGCGGTGGCCCGGTTCTGGAGCGTAACATCTGGACCTATACGCATACGGTTCTGGGCATGGTGGGCATCTTTGTCTATGTGGGGCTGGAGATTGCCCTGGCGTCCATCACCATCCAGTTCAGTCTGGCGCAGGGCATGTCGAACGTGGAGACAGCCGGGAATATGCTGGTTCTCTTTTACGTGGGCATGATGGCCGGGCGCCTGGTGGGCAGCGGGATTATGAAGTGGATCAAGGCGCAAACGCTGCTGGTGATTCTCGGCCTGGGCGGCACGGCGCTGCTGCTGGCGTCGATGCAATCGCATGGGTTGTTCGCCGTGTGGGCGCTGGTGCTGTGCGGGCTGACCAACTCCATCATGTACCCGACGATTTTTGCGCTGGGCGTGGCCGAACTGGGACCGTTGACGAGCAAGGGGTCGGGAGTGCTGACCATCGGCAACGTGGGCGGCGCGGTGATTCCGCCGCTGTTCGGGGCTCTGGCTGACAAGGCCGGAATCCAGCACGCATTGATTATTCCCATCATCGCCTATCTCTACGTGGCGTACTACGGGTTGTCGGGGTCTAAGCCAAAGCGGAAAGCAACATAGACGCAATCACGGTGGAGTCTGTTCGAGCAGGCGCTCCGGCGCGTGCCGGGGGCTTTCTGTACTTTGGGCCGGCGCGCGGAAGCCGAGGAGAACCCAGCAAAGGACCGCAGCTTTCGCGAGCAGGCCTGCGAACACTCTGCCTCGAAAGCGAGTCAATTTGGGCTATGCGGCCGAAAAGTCTTAAGAGTCTCCGGAAATATCGCAGTTTCCGCGCGTTGCGCGGCAGACACTCTGCCTCAAAGCGAGGCAATCGGTGCACCGCATCGGGGCAGCGATTGATGCGCGTTGGACAGCGTTTGACCGGCGGCGCGACACACTGAATTGGAGCGGGGCAAAGGAAGGCCAAAGAAACTTAGAAAATATGACTAAAGTTATTTTGACCGGGACCGATGAAGGGGGTGGATGCAAAGAGACTCATCCGGAAGAGGCGGAAGCCAGAGCAAATCAAGGCGCCGCATGATGGGTCGTTGAAGAGGCATCCGAGAAGGAGTTGATTCCCATGGCCCTCGGTGTTTTGAACAATCTCTCGGCAATCTACGCAGAGAACAACCTGAACAACACGAATGCGAGCCTGCAAACGGTGCTGCAGCAGTTGTCGTCGGGATCACGCATCAACTCCGGAGCGGACGACGCGGCCGGTCTTTCACTGGTGAACGGCCTGGCGGCGAACTCGGCGGCGCTCACGCAGTCAGAGACCAACGCCACGGAAGGCGTGGGCTTGCTGCAGGTGGCCGATGGTGCCTTGTCGCAGGTGACGAGCCTGCTGAATCGCGCCATCACGCTGGCTACCGAAGCCTCGAACGGCACGCTGAATAGCGCGCAGGAGTCGGCGGCCAACCAGGAGTATCAATCGGTTCTTTCGGAAGTTAACAACATTGGATCGACGACCACTTATAACCAGAACCAGGTGTTTACCGGCTCGCAGGCGGGTGTATCGATTTATACGGGCGATTCTTCGTCTGCCGGTTCATCGATCGACAACCTCTTCTTTGCCAAGCTGAGCTCGGCCGACGTGGGGGATGCGGGCGGCACTGTGCAGCAAAGCAATGCCGGATATTTTCTGGACCTATCCACAGATAATGCCGGGCCCCCGATTACCGTGGAGACAGCTGCCACGGAGGCTGACTCGATCACCGGCGGCATATTGTTCACCATTACAAACCCCGACGGCACCACCAGCACCATCGATACCTCGACGGCTACTACGCCCGCGGCGACAGTAGGGGATTTGATCACCGAGATCAACGAACTCGGCATCCCGGGCGTGACGGCCAGCTTCACCACGTCCGGCGCGGCGGGCATCTCAACAGGAACAGAGGCTGGAGACGACACCGGCATCCTGTTGACCGACACCAACCCGAACGTGGCGATCTCGGCCGGCGCTGCTGCCTTGGCTGACACGGGAGAGGGCGCCGGTACCCCGATTTACACGACGCAGTCCACTGCGGCGACCGAAACTATCCAATATGTGACGGCTTCAGGCGGTGATGAGTCGGCCGACTTGGCGGACACCGACCTGACCACACAGGGTAACGCGCAGAATGCGGAATCGGTGCTGAATAACGCCATCACCCTGGTGGCCGCGCAGGACGGCTATATAGGAGCGCAGATCAACACGCTCAGTTCGATCAGCCAGGTGATGAGCACGCAGCAAGAGAACGTGGTTTCGGCGCAGAACGCGGTGCAGGCGACCGATTACGCTTCGGCAACTTCCAACATGTCGAAGTACGAGATTCTGAGCCAGACGGGCATTGCGGCGCTTGCCCAGGCCAACCAGGTGCAGCAGGAAGTGACCAAGCTGCTGCAATAATCAGGACCGAGGGGACAAGGGAACAAGAAAATTTGGGGGCCGAAGAACCTGCCTTCTGCGCTGCATGAACAAAGTTTCGTAAGACTGCAATACCTTCAAGACAACCCAGGGACAGGGCGGCGGCGGAGCGCGAGCTTTGCCGCCCAATTTTATTTGGAGCACGATCCAGCGGCTTCAGTCCCATGGTCCGAGCACAGGTACTCGTCGATCGCACGGCGCCGCTTTGCGTCCGGCGCCCATGGCGAGAATCACCGTTGCTCCGCCGGTAACGATGTCGCCGCCGGCAAAGACGCCGCGCTTGGATGTGCGCATGGTCTCGGGATCGGCGACGATGTAGTTGCGCTTGTTCGTCGGCGAGGTCGGGCGTAGTGCTCTGGATGAGAGGATTGGCGGTGGTGCCGACGCCGATGATGGCGACGTTGGCAGGCAAAACGAACTCCGAGCCGGGGATGGGGACGGGACGGCGGCGTCCATCGGCGTCGGGCTCGCCCAGCTCCATGCGCACGCAGCGCGCGCCGGTGAGCCAGCCGTTCGCGTCGCCGAGGAACTCGACGGGATTGGTCAACATGCGGAACTCGATGCCCTCTTCGCGCGCGTGTTTTACTTCTTCGGCGCGGGCCGGCATCTCGGCTTCGGACCGCCGATAGACCAGCGTAGCCGTCTTTGCGCCCAGGCGACGCGCCGTGCGCACCGCGTCCATGGCCGTGTTGCCACCGCCCACAACAATCACGTTGCGATCGCGACATTCATAGATCGGCTGGTCGAACTCGGGGAACCTGTAAGCGCGCATCAGGTTGGTGCGGGTGAGGAACTCGTTGGCCGAGTAGACGCCGTTCAGATGCTCGCCGGGTACACCGAGAAAAACCGGCAGGCCGGCTCCGGTAGCCACGAATACCGCGTCATAGCCCTCAACGCGCATCAGCTCGTCGAGCGTCACGCTCTTGCCCACGACGACATTCGTTTCAAACTCCACGCCCATGCGGCGCAGGTTGTCCACCTCTTCCTTGACGATCGCCTTGGGAAGACGAAACTCCGGAATGCCGTAGACGAGCACGCCGCCCAGCTCATGCAGTGCCTCAAAAACGCGCACACGGTGGCCTTTCTGGATAAGATCTCCCGCGGCGGAAAGCCCGGCCGGGCCGCTGCCCACGATGGCGACGCTTTTGCCTGTGGACGCGGCGATCGGCGGCAATCCAAGCTGGCCGCTCTCGCGCTCGAAGTCGGCGATAAACCGCTCCAAATTGCCGATGGCGACGGGGTGGCCTTTTTTGCCCAGCACGCATCCCCCCTCACACTGGCTTTCTTGCGGGCACACGCGGCCGGTGATGGCGGGCAGCGCGTTATCTTCGCGCATCTTCGCGGCCGCGGCCAGAAACTCGCCCGCGTAAATGAGCGCCACAATTTCCTTGATCTTGACGCCGACGGGACAATCGACCTGGCATCCGGGTTTGGCGCACGCGATGCAGCGCGTGGCCTCAGTCACGGCGCCGGAGGCGGCGAGTCCGCGATTGACTTCCTCGAAGCTGTGCGCGCGCGCTTCCGGGTCGAGTTCTGGCATGTGCACGCGCGGAACTTGCATGCGCTCTTTAAGGGAAAGCGGATTGGCGTCAGGCATAGTGCTTATCCCCTTGCGTAGCAAGCCGTGCGTGCAACGGTGCGGACTCTTTCTCCTTTGTGGCCAGCGATGTGCGCAGCGCGGCAAGCTCCTCTTGCTTATTCCGCTCAAAATTCTTCAGCGACTGGCATTCCTGGCTGCGATACATGGCGTTGCGCTGCATAAGGACATCGAAGTTCACCAGCGACGCGTCAAACTCCGGCCCATCGACGCAGGCAAACTTGCTTTGGTTGCCGACGAGCACACGGCAGCCGCCGCACATGCCCGTGCCGTCGACCATGATGGAGTTCAGGCTGACCATGGTCTTGATGCCGAGGGGCGAGGTCATCTGAGCCACGGCGCGCATCATGGGCACGGGGCCTACGGCGAGTACGAAATCCAGCTTGCGCCCCCCGGCGAGCAGGTCATTGAGTTTTTTTGTCACCAGTCCCTGTTCGCCGTAGCTGCCATCGTCGGTGAGAATGTACGCCTCATGACTGGCGGCGCGGACCTCGTCTTCAAAGACCACCATCTCTTTGCTGCGTGCGCCTTCGATAAACACGACATGATTGCCGGCGTCCTTGAGCGCCAGCGCAGTAGGCAGCGCCATGGCCGTGCCCACGCTGCCGGCCAGGATCGCGGCTGTTCCATAGTTTTTGATCTCAGAGGGACAGCCGAGGGGACCGACGACATCGAGGATCGAGTCGCCTGTCTCAAGGCAGCTGAGCAGCGAGGTGGTCTTGCCCACAGCCTGCACAACGATGGTGATGGTGCCAGCCGCCGGATCGGCGCTCTTGATGGTGAGCGGGATGCGTTCGCCCATGTCGTGGAGGCGTAGGATGACGAACTGGCCGGGCCGCTGCTTGCGCGCGATGCGCGGCGCCTCGACAGTAAACTGCCGGATGTTGTGGCCGGCAGTGCGGGCTTCCACGATCCTGAACATGGCTTGACTCGTCCTCCGGTTGACCGTACGCGCATCGCGGGAGTGATGGCCCAGGAAAGAGTCCGCATCGCAGATGGCCACAGAAGACCGGAACGCGGGCGCGCGGAAATCGCCTGCGCTCGTCGTTCAGCCCTGATTATTCAGGAATTGCGCGTATTGGCTTGTGACGCGAGTCACGCGCGGGACGGACGCCGAATGGCCGGTCCTAAGGTCGCGTGGCTCGCCCCTGCCGCGCCTTCCAAAGCAGATATAGCCCCCAGGCAGCAAGGTGCATTCGTCCCGGATCGTCCCGTCGAGCATCATGCGCTCAAAATCGGCAATGGGAACGCAATGGGCGACGAGGTCGTGCTCCTCAGCGTCGGGTTTCTTCGGTGTGGGTGTGAGGCCCGTAGCCAGAAACACATGTTCCCGCTGCTTAGTGAAGCCGTATGCAATCCACATTGTGCCAAGCTGCGTCATGCGCGCGGCGTTGAGGCCGGCTTCTTCCATCAGCTCGCCGCGCGCCAGCTCCTCGGGATCTTCAATTTCGCGTTCCCACGTACCCTGGGGCAACTCGAGCGCGCGCTCCTGAACGGTGTAGCGGAACTGCTCCACCAGCCAGATGCGATCGCCGTCAATGGGCAGAATCACGGCTCCGTCGGGCTTTTCCACCACTCCGTAGATGCCCTTTTCGCCATTCGAGCGCAGTATCTCGTCCTCGCGCACGCGCATCCAGCGGTTGCGGTAGACTTCGCGGCTTGAGAGCGTGGTTATGGCAGGTGCGTTTGCGCGGCTTGATCCCCTGCTTGATCACTAGCCGAGTGCATCAGGTCTCCTTGGTAGTTCGACAAGAAATATCGCTCGGCGCGAAAGCGCGAGCCAGGATCTGCTAACAATTCACCACGACCGCCGAGCAGCCCGGGATGCTCAGGGTCGCCATTGCACCAGGAATCGGTCAGGGCCGAGGACTCCATGCTGCGCATGGCGCTCGAACTGCTGTTCTCTCTGGCTGTAAAGTAGCCTGCCATGCCCGCTGAGGACCGCCAGCGCAGGCACGCCCTTCTTGAGCGGATCGCCGTATCTTCTAGCGATGTCGAGGTTGGCGTCTTTCATGGCCGATATTGATGTGGCACCAACACAAAATTGGCGTCGATGATCGGCCTGTTCGTGTGCGTCGTGCATAGTAGATATCCAGCACCTGGCAGTCCCCGCACCAGTTGCCGCCAAAATCGAGAAGAACGCGCCGATGGGTGGCGGAGGCGGTCTTCAGTGCAGCGGCCAGGTCCGCCCTGGCTTGCGAGGGATCGGGATAGATGTCGCGGCCCGGCCGCGCTAGCCGCGCCGGCAGCCAACGCCAGCATCCCCGCCAAGGCAAACAGCCTGAAGGTTTTCATTGGGAGACCTCCACGACTGATTTCCAGTCTGCCACAACCGCCGGTGGTGGGTCAGCTTGAAGGAGCCGCGCCTAAGCTCCTGGGGTTTGTTTATTCGGGTCCGCTCCTTTACTGGCTCGTTGCCCGCGCCGCAGAGGTGTGGCAGAATGATTGCAGGGCCACTAGCTCTTCCCTGATGCAAGGGGTTCACGGCTATGCAGTTCTCTGCCCGCCTGCTGTGTACATGCTTCTTTTTCGGATCTGCCGCGGCGCTGGCCGGCCAGGCCCAGCCCCGGCGCACGCCCCCGACTTCCGCGCATTAGGTCGCATCGCACCGCTATATTTTCCGCCCCAGGCGAATGCGCCTTTCTCGGCCATTGTGCACACCACCTGGGTGCGCACCCTTCCCGATGGCTCGACCGTGACGACCGAGAACGCGCGCGTTGTGGACCGCGACAACGACGGCCGCGTCTTTCAGGAGCGGCGCACATTCGTGCCCGTGCCCAATCCCGAGAACAAGCAGTCCATCGCCTACGCCACGGAATACGACGATCCAGTCGAGCACACGACGTATCAGTGCAGGCTTGATGCCAAGATCTGCAACCTATTTCCCCTTTACGTTCCCCCGGACCGGGAGCTTCCCGCCGGACTCCAGCCCGACGGAACCACATATCTCACCCGCGAAAATCTCGGCACCGATACCTTCGCCGGTCTCGACGTGGTGCATACGCGCGAGACCTTCACCTTTTACAGCGGGAGCATCGGCAATACCAGCACTATCCTGCGCACCGTGGATTATTGGTACTCGCCCGCGCTGGGCGTCAACGTGCAGGTCAAGCGCCACGATCCGCGCGACGGCGACCAGACCCTCTGGCTCAGCGACTTGACGCAGACCGCTCCCGAAGCAAAGTGGTTCCAGGCCCCGCCCGATGATCGCATCATCGACCATCGCGGCCCCACGCCGAGCCCACGCGCCTCCGCAGCGCCGCAAAACTGACTCGGCGCTCCAGTTTAGGTGTGCGGGCCCCAGCCCGTGCTCTACTCGAAACTTATTACGGGCCTTAGCCCGCAAGGGCTTTTTCATTCAAACTGGCCCACGACCCAACCGCCCATTGCCAAGCATCCGGCTGCGAATTTGTGCGACAATAGGGATTTGAAGAAGCGCGCGGATGGTGTTGGTGCGCGCGGAGGAATATCGATGGGCGATCTACTACAGCCTTGGCACATCATCGTGCTGGCTATCGTTGCGTTTTTGCTGTTCGGGGCCAAGCGGCTGCCGGAGCTGGGTAAAGGATTGGGCGAGGGGTTGAAGGGATTCCGCGAGGGAATCCGCGGTGTCACCGATCCGCTGCCACCGGCGCCGCCAACGCAGCAGCAGAACACCGCTCCCCCACCGGCGTCGAACGCGCCGGCGGAGCCGAAGCAGGGCTGATCGCGCGAGCCACGCGGGAATTTCAGCCTCAGGTGCGCCCTGTCCCGTTCGCGCGCGGGTGCATTGCAACACGCAGCAAAAAAGCCTGTGCCATCAGCACAGGCTTTCGTGTTCTTTGAGGGTGAAGAAAGCGCCGCGCTTACCTGTAATCCTGTGCGGAAGGATAGTAGCCGAGCTTGGCGATGACCGTGACGTTGGGCCGGTCGACGCGCACATCGATGTTACGGTACTTGCCATCGTAGATCGACTCGTGGCTCAGGTAGCCCAGCGTGTACTGGTCGCGGGCCTCTTCGGCGATCCTGGCATAGCTTCTCTCGATCCCGTTTACGCCGCCTTCGGCATAATAATCGCCGCCCGTAGCGGCGGTGTACTTGTAGAGGACATTGTCGTACATGGTGAAAGGCAGGTGGAAGCGGTCAAGCCATTCTTCGCCGAAGCGGGCCGAGTCGCCCACCAGCGTGGCGTAGACGGCGACCTTGTTGGTTTGCAGATAGCGCACCACTTCTTTCCAGGTGGCTTTGCTGCCGTACTCCTTGCCGTCGGAGATGACGAAGATAATGCGCCGACGATCTTTGGGACGGGTGGAAAGCTCCTTGGCAGCGGCCAGGATGGCGTCGTTCAAGGTATGGATTTCCTTGGGGATGGTGATGAACGTGGAGTTCTGAGCCGATTTTCCCGGCTGCAGGTTGGGATCGGGGCAATTGCCGTTGACCGAGATAGCGCAGGCGGCGAACGGGTCGCCGCCGTTATCGGGTACCATGGGGTCGCTGCCGGTAGCCTTCGCCAGAGCGAGCACAGCAGGCAGGCGTGCGCCCTGTGCGCCGGTAAAGCCCGTCCACTCCTTGGCGCCGTTGGAGTAGGTGAATACCGCGGCTTCATCATAAGGCGCCAGCGCGCCCTGTATGGCGCCCATGGACCGGTTGACCTCGTCCATGACGTTTGAGGGCACAGTTTGATCGATGACAAAGGCGATGGAAAGCGGCTGAGGATCCACGCTGAACACACGCAACGGCTCGCGGGTGTTGTTCTCGTATACGGTAAAGTCGCGCCAGGTAAGCCCGGACACCAGATTTCCTTTGGCGTCCTTGACTGTAACCGGAACCTGGACGAAGTTGACCTGCACGACGAACTGGGCTAATGCGGTGCTGCCTTCTTCGGGAGGGGTAGCCTGAGGCGGAATCTGCTGCTCGCTAGCGGGCTCCTGACCGGAAGGCGCCGGAGGCTGCGCTGGCGCGGCCTGCTGGCCGGTGTTGGGCGATGAGTTCGAATTGGAGGGAGCTTCCGAGGCGCCAATTCCCGGCGTGATCGGTCCTTCAATGCCAGGAAGGGACGGAGGTGGTTGCGGAGCGGGGGCGTTGGGAAGGGCAGGCTGCTGTTGAGCCAGACCTGCCGAAGAAATGAAGAGCCCTGCGCTCATAACCCCTGCAGACGCAATGGCCCTCCACCCGTTCACTGCGATTTTGTCCCTCCCGAAACTGCTCAGCGCACGCTGGCACACCATTCCACGGCTGCCGGCCTGTTCACACCTCACAGAGTATCAGACGCACCGGCGCTGCGCTGGTTGCCTGCCGCAGCGTCACGAGACGCTGTATGCTCTCTTAGAAGCTGGGTTTTCGTCTAACGAGGCAAGATGCGCCAAGTGCAGATGCGGACGAAGTGGGAATTGCCGCGATTTTGGTTGCTCTGCCGGTGTTTCCGGCGGCATGGGCACAGCTTGCGCCATCGCCCGACGAGTCCCCGGTGAGCAACGCTCCGGCCCCTCCGCCGGATCAAACGCCGGTGGCCACCTTCAAACAGACTGTTAACCTGGTGGACCTGTTCTTTACCGCGAAGGATAAGAACGGCAACCTGGTTCCGCATCTCACCCGCGATGAGTGCCAGGTGACCGAGGACAAAGTGCCGCAGACACTCAAGAGCTTTGTGGCCGAAACCGACCAGCCGCTCACTCTGGGCATTCTGCTGGACACTTCGGGAAGCCAGCAACGCGTGCTGCCGCTGGAACAGGAGGCAGGCGCCCAATTTCTGGAGCACGTTCTGCGCAAAGAGGACGAGGCGTTCCTGGTTTCGTTCGACGTGAATGTAGACCTGCTGCAGGACTTTACCAACAGCCCGCACCTGCTGGCGCACGCCATGGACAAGGCTCAGATCAACACCGCCGGTGGCAACGGGGCGGCAGGTATCCCGGGCCTGGGCCAAGGGCCGGTGCCGACCGTTGGCGACCCCAAGGGGACGCTGCTTTACGACGCAATCGAGCTGGCGGCGACGGAAAAGCTAAGCCAGGTGAGCGGCCGCAAAGCGTTGATCATTTTGACCGACGGTGAGGATGAAGGCAGCCGCACCAAGATCGGCGAGGCCATTGCCGCGGCGGAAAGAAATAACGTGATCATCTACGTAATTCTGATCGCCGACCGGGCCATGTACTGGAGCCAGGGCGAGGGCTACTACGGCTATTCGCCCGCGAAGCGGATTTCCGACGAGACGGGCGGCCGGCTGATCGACGTGGGCAACAACGGAAACAAGCTTGAGGCCGCGTTCCAGCAGATCGAAGACGAATTGCGCACCGAGTACGTGGCCAGCTATACCCCCAGCAATACCAAGCAGGATGGGACTTTCCGGCGCATCGGCGTGGAGTGCCACGGCGACGGTGGCCAGGCGCTCAAGGTGCAGGTGCGCAAGGGCTACTATGCACCGCCGCCGGGCGGCTAGAGCAGATCGGCTCGCTCTAACAGCGGCAGGTTCGATCAGTTCGGTGAATCTTCTGCCGGCCGCCCCGGCAGAGAAGAAAATACACATTTCTGCCGGAGTTTTTCCGTGCCTGTGTGACCAGCGTTATGCAGCGTAGCCAGGCGAATCCCTCCAACTTCGCAGTTAAGCATCCTTCCATGTTGGGCCTGCGCGGTGCGCAGGGAGCGGCCCGTTACAATAGTGCGGCCTTCGGCTTCGTTGGCAAGCCGTTTGCATCGAATTTTGCATCCCAAGGAGTGTCCCTGGAGACAGGGAACTCCGGGCCGTGAGCACGCGGCCGGTGGGGCGATAACGCAGGACTATACAGAACCAATGGAGGATACCGGGATGAAAGCCTTAGCCTTCGTCGCAATGGTGATCGCCACCATCACGAGCATTCCCCTGCTGGCACAACAGGTGAGTGGAAGCGGCTCAGCAAATGATTCCGCCAAAACCACCTACACTGCGGCGACGGGCGGATTCGGCGACCAAGCGGCATCGCACGCGTGGGAGATGAGCTCGGTGACGGGCGAACTTGATGGCAAACTGGACTCGAAGACGGCTAGAGTGGGCGATCGCGTGGTGCTGAAAACCACGCAGAAGGTGCAAACTTCCGATGGAACTGTGATTCCCAAGGGTTCTCGGCTCGTGGGCCATGTAACCGCGGTGCAGGCTTATAGCAAGGAACATGGCGCGGCGCAGATGGGCATCGCATTCGACCGCGCGGAGTTGAAAAACGGGCAGAGCATTGCCGTTCACACGTTGATCCGTGGGGTGAACCCGAGCGCGAGCGCCTTGGACGCGGACGCAATGAATGACGATGCGATGATGGGCCAGCCCATGGGCGGGAGCATGGGAGGTAACGGAAGGATGGGCGCCGGGCCGGCGATGGGCAGCGGCCGAGCAGGCGGTGGATTACTAGGCGGAGCCGGCGGAGCGGTGAGCGGAGTTGGCGGCGTGGCAGGCGACACGCTGGACAGAACGGGCGATGCGGCCAGTTCGGTGAGCGAGCAGGCCGGCGCCGGCCTTGGATCGACGGCGAACGCAGCGGTGGAGACCGCGGGACACAGTGACCTGAATGTGGATGCGGGCGCTCATGATGTTGCCGCGGCACGCGCAGTGCCGCATGCGACCGGCATTCCAGGCGTGATGCTGGCGGGAAGCGGCTCCGCCTCGGGCGTTTTTTCCGCGAGCAGGAAGAACGTTGAGCTTGAGAGCGGAACCGAAATCCAGTTGGGCATTGTGGCGGACCGGTAAGACAGTTCGTGGTTCACGGTTCGTAGCAGGCAATTCACCGCGGACTGTAGCGTTTTTGTACAGCAGGTTACCGAAGTTGCGCAACACCGTAATCTGGCGCAGAGAACGGCGCTTCGATAGTATCGGCAGCGAAAGAAAAAACTTGAGGCCGCTCCCATAGAATTTCGGCCTCAGGCATTCCCGCTCCGAGGTGCAAAGTTCATGGCCATTCAATGCGCCGCCCAGGAAGGCTTCGAGATCAGTCCGCGGTTCCGTCAAATGATCGAAGAACGCGTTGTGCGGCTGGAACGGGACGCCGATCACGATGAAGCGCAGTTGAACCGTCTGGACGACATCGATCACATTCGCCGGCAAATGCGTCTTGTGGCCGTGGAACGCTCCGAGGCGCTGCGCATGAGACTCTTCCTCGATCACGCCAGAACTCGCCTGCCGCGTCCGCTGATCGAGCTGTAGATCCGGAGTGCAGGTTTCAGTTTCTTTCCAGGCTGAGCCGCTCGTCCGTCCAGCGCTGCCGCGACTGCCGCAATTCCCAAGTTTCCGGTGCAAATCGCTCACCCCCAAACCCATGAACCAAGAGCCGTGTGACTGCGACAAACGTTTCCACAGGAGCGCGCCGCGATGGTAATTCGTAGACTGGCAGCATGTCGGAGCTCCGCGATCTTTGGTTGAAGCTCGACTATTTTGTCGTGGGTGTGTTTACCCACACGCCGCTAGAGCCTGTTATTAACTTTCCCACGGATGGCGCTGGGAGCCAATTTTTCTCAGTTCGAGAAGCGAGGGGCGAAGCATACCGGGTGTCTGCGAGTGACGAGCGACAAAGAAATGAGGAAAGTTGGCCCCAGCCCAGAGGGTTGCGGCGCAAATCCGGCCATACTTTGTTGTCGGCCTAGACCTTGGAGCCACCAAAGCCTTCGGCCTCCGCCTCGTCTGGCCTGATTTTCGCTTGCAACGCCACCGGTGCGAAAGTTAATAACAGGCTCTATACCGCCTCATATAAACTGAATGCAGTGAGTCGTACTTTTTTCCGCGCGAACCGGACACTGCGATCAGTCCGGTTTTGGGAGTGAGTAGGGGCTGCGCCGTTACGGCAAATTCATCGTTCTTAAAACGCCGCGAACGGGTACAACGTGGTTCATTCGTGAGGAAAGAGCCACCCGAGCACACTGACCGGCACGCACAGCGCTGTGAAATTACCGGAGACCGCGCGCAAATGGATATACGCGCGAGCAGAGACACCGACAAAAGGAGAAACACCTAAATAATGGCCAAGATTGCAAAAACCGGCGACCGCAAGAAAGTGATGGACACGACGAAGTCGACAGACTGTCCTAAATGCAGCAAACCCACGCGCATCGTCAAGCGCGTAAAGGACCGCGAGCGGGGTGTGCCGGGCGGTGTTTATATTTCGTGCTCGGTGTGCGATTTTTACGAGAAGCTTTAGCAGGATGGGGTCCGGCGCTAGTGTGGTGTCCCAGAATTACGTGACACAAATGAGCGAAGAACAACCGCAGATCCTTCGACTCATTTTGGCGCAATACGCGCCAAAATTCGCTCAGGATGACAATTCAGTTCTTATGCGAACTTCTGGGACAGGACACTAGAGCCTGTTATTAACTTTGCGCGAATGTCTTTACCAGGTTTGCGAGCATAAGGCAGGCAAATGCGAGATAGTGCAGTGCAGCCAGCGTTGAGGCCAGTCGTTCATAATCTCTTGCCAGCCTTCTAAATCGTGCGGCCCATGCAAAGCTGCGCTCGACGACCCAACGGCGCGGCAGGAGGACGAAGCCTCGCTTGGCTTCGGTGTGTTTAACGACTTCCAGCTGAACGCCGTGTTTTTCCGCAGCCTCGGCAGCGTTTTCACCTGTGTAGCCTTGGTCGACGTAAGCTAACTCCACGTTCTGGCCGGTAATCTCCTGCACGGCCGCAGCCAGTGTTTCGACTTGCGCGCGATCTTGCTGGTCGGCTGCTGTGACATGCAATGCCAGCAGGTGGCCCAGCGTATCTACCGCGGCATGCACCTTCGAGCCTTTGCGCCGCTTAGCCCCGTCGTAGCCGGCCCGCGCACCCGACTCCGGCGTCGATTGCAGTGTGCGGCTGTCGAGAATCACTGCCGTCGGTTGCCCCTTCCGGCCTGCGTACTCACGCAACAAAGTGCGCAGATCCTCAACCATCGTCTCGAAACAACGTGCCTCCATCCAGCGGCGCATCTGCTGATAAACCACTGGCCAGGACGGCAGATCATTCGGCAGCATGCGCCAGTGGCAGCCGGTCTTGACAATGTAGCGGAGCGCGTTGAACACCGACCGCAACGGATACTCACGTTGCTGTGCATCCTCGCGGCAAAGCGCCAGATACGGCGCCACAAAGAACCATTCCTCGTCGGTCACATCTGTCGGATAGCTGCGCCGATCCCGATTCCCCATCAAACCATCGTCAGCCGGCCACGGCGAAATACCTATCCCTTTGCAAAGAAAGGGATAAAGTTAATAACAGGCTCTAGCCGGCAACCCGCTGGTGGTGGTGATGAATGCCTGCGGTATGACAACGGAGCGGATGCAGGCAAGCGCGCGCACTTGCGCCAGAGCGTGGAGATCGGGCGGCCGAGCGATCTGTTTCTTTCTGCGAAAAGGGGAATTGGCGAGGGTGCGGGATGTGCGTGTTGCGGGCAGCACCGTTCTTGTGGCAAAAGGACAGCTTTTCCTGCCGTGATGCACATGCTTTCAACAGAAATTCATCTTCGCAAGTGAAAGCGTGCGTTGATGCTAGCCGTTTTCCACTTGTTACACGCGGATTTTCAGCTCCGTGTTCGCTTCATGTTCCCTCTTTTCACGGACTGCCATTGCTCGTACGCTTTCGATTCGTTGCAGACAATTCCTGTACGCGCTTCCTCGTTAGTTGTTCGACGAGTGCAAAGCAAAACGCACCGGACCGCGAAGCAAGATCAAGCCGCGGAGGATCTGGCGTCGGATGCCAGTTGTGTGAGCAGCCGTGCCCTGCTGGGTTGCGGCGGTGCACGCCAGTAAGGCTGGACGCAAAGATCCAAACAACGTGGGCCAGTCTTCCTCGTGAATACCGGGCCAAGCATTTTGACAATTAAACCCGCCCTTTGGGGCGGGGAGCCTTTGCCTTGGAACCAGCCCTTGAGATTGAATTTAGGAGTAGCCCCCATACCATGCGCCCAAAGAAAGTGATTCTCTGCGTAGACGACAACGAACAAGAGCTTTCGGTACTCAAGTTCACCCTGGAAACGAATGGCTATCGTGTTCTGGCGGCTTCAAACGGACAGGAGGCGATCGCCATCTTCGCCACTGCGCCGCAGGTTGACCTGGTTCTGGCCGACACCAATATGCCCCAGATGAGCGGCGTGCAGCTTGCCGAGCGGTTGAAGCGCATGAGTTCCCGTGTGCCCATGATCCTGCTGGGCGACGCGCAGGCCGGGGCACCCTCTGGGTCCGGAGAGATCCATGTGGCCGATGCGGTAATGGCGCGGAAGAACTGTTCCTCGTTCGAACTGCTGGAGCGCGTGAAGGTGATGAGCGCTCGCAAGCGCGGCCCGCGCAAGGGTGCGCAGCGGATACCGCAGGAGGATGTCCTGGCCGCGGCCTCGTGAGAGGCGCGGGGATCAAGGGGTAGGGGGCAGGAAAGTGCCGAGCGCGCTTCTGCGCTCCGGGTCTCGGTTCGCGCCTCACGTTTGCTATGGCCGCCTTCCGAAGCTCTGGCCACTGGCCTTGGTCCCTGGCTCCGGACGCGTGGTTTTCCCTTCCCCACTTGACGATTTTGGGCGGCTTTGCGCATACTCGCCATCGATGCCCCAGGCTGGCGGCAGGTTTCTGCTGCCGGTGAAAGTTGGTTGGTATGGACCTGGTTCTTTTGCGTCTTCTTTTTGTCTTATTGCTTGCCGCGGTTTGTTACTTCTTCCGCCCCTTCGGTCTTCAGACGGGCTGGGAGGGCGCAATCGTGGGTGCGGCCGCGGCGGGCGCGGTCATCGTCTTTGAACTGCGTGTAAGAGCGCTCACGCTGCGAAGGTTAATTGGCGCCGTAGCCGGCAGTGTGCTGGGCATCTTTGGTGCGGCGCTGTTCTGCCTGGTACTGCGTTCGGCGCCTCTTTCCGGCACGAACTCGGCTGTGCTGCAAATTTTCGTGCTGCTGCTGATGACCTACGTGGGCCTGCTGGTGGGCGCCAACAAGGGCGACCTGCTGAATCCCGCCGCGCTGGGCACGGTATTTTCGAGCGACAAGCCGTTGCGCCGCAGCGCCAAGGTGCTGGACACAAGCGTGATTATCGACGGCCGCATCGCAGACATCGCCGAAGCCGGCTTTATCGATGGCACGCTGGTGGTGCCGGAGTTTGTACTGCGCGAGCTGCAGATCGTAGCCGACTCGACCGACGGCTCGAAGCGCCAGCGTGGACGCCGCGGCCTGGACATGTTGCAGCGCATGCAGTCCAGCGACAAGGTTCAGGTGCAGATTGTGCCGGACGATTTTCCGTCGATCCGCGAAGTGGACCTGAAGCTGCTGGAGCTGGCCAAGAAGTGGGAGGCCAAGGTGGTGACCAACGACTTCAACCTGAACAAAGTGGCTCACCTGCACCACGTGGAAGTGCTGAACATCAACGACCTGGCCAACGCTCTGAAGCCCGTGGTGCTGCCCGGCGAACGCATGAGCGTGCTGATCCTGAAGGAAGGCAAGGAGTACAACCAGGGAGTGGGCTACCTGGACGACGGCACCATGGTGGTCGTGGACCACGCGCGGAAGCTGATCGGCCGGTCTGTCGGCATCTCCGTGACCAGCGTGCTGCAGACCGCAAGCGGCAAGATGATCTTCGGCAAGATGGAAGAGAACGGGAAGACGGTCGAGGTGTCGTGAGCCGAGCGGTCAAGCGGGGCACAGGCGCTCCAAGAGGCGGCGCCTGGCCTCAGGCCACTCCGATGCCAGGATTGAGTAGCGGTACGAATCGCGAGCCGTGAAATCCACCCCCATGCGGTGCGCGCGAAGGACTCCTTCGAATTTAGCTCCGATGCGTTCCATGGCGGCCTGCGAGCGCTTGTTGCGGGCATCGGTGTGCAGACAGACGCGCAGCAGCCCCCAAACCTCAAAGGCATGCGTGAGCATGAGGAGCTTGGCCTCAGTGTTGGCCCCGGTTCGGATGGCCGCCTGCGTGAGCCAGGTGTGGCCTATTTCGCACACATCGGGAAGTTTGCGGTCGTGGCGTGGATGGCCGGCGGGCCAGACCCAGTGTTCGATGTCAAAAAAGCGCGTGGAGCCGATGACGGCATTGTCGGCGAGGCGGATGGTGGCAAAGGCAAGCGCAGTGCCGGCCTCGCGCCAGGCGAGAGCAGTCTCGATATAGCGCAGAACAGCGTCTCGGCCGATGGGCACGGCGCTCCATTGATAGAGCTTTGCATCGCCGGCGGATGCGGCGGCGAGGCCGTCGAGATGGCCGATGGCCAGCGGCTCAAGACGCACATGCGCACCGGCAAGGGTGGGAGAACCGAGGGTTGTTTTCTTCGTCATGCGATGGAGAGAAATCGGGAGAACGAATTGTAATTTCAGTACTTGGGTATCCTGGGATCGATCTGGTCGGCCCAAGCCAGAATGCCTCCCGCGAGGTTCTTCACGTTCGCGTAACCCTGACCAGCGAGGAACTCGGCAACGCGCTGGCTGCGGCCGCCTGACCGGCACTGCACAACGATCTCGCGGCTGCGATCGATCTCGGCCAGGCGCTGTGGCACGTCGTTCATCGGGATTAGCTTGCCGCCGATGTTAGCGATCTGGTACTCGTAGGGCTCGCGAACATCGAGGATGAAGAGATCTTCGCCTGCGTCGAGGCGCCGCTTGAGTTCAGTGACGCTGATTTGCGGAATGCCGTTCTTCAAGGTCTTCTCCTGGGCGGTTTCGGGCGCGACGCCGCAGAACCGATCGTAGTCGATGAGCCGGGTCACGGTGGGGTTCCGGCCGCGGCCAGATAGAGCATGAGCGGCGAGCCCAGCCCTCCCGCGCCGACACAGAGAATCCGTGCGGCCTTTAATTTCTGCTGGCCCTCCACGCCCACCTCAGGCAGGACGAGGTGACGCGCGTAGCGCGAGAGATCGGCCTCGGTGAGGCCGGGCAACACGATCGGGAAAGTGGTGGAGTCCATGGCGCTGGATCCCCGTTGCAACTCAGTGTATCGAGTCAGCGCGGCATGGCAAAAGGCACCCGAGCGGCTGCGCGGATTGCGGAGCCGCCCGGGTGAGATGTCGGGTTGAGCGGTTGCGTAGAGTTACTGCGCCGGTTTCCTGGCTGCGGCGGGTTTTGCGGCTGCCGCTGGCGCAGGCTTCCAGAAGCCGGGATCGGCCTTGACCCAGTCTTCAGGCACGTAGCTCTGCCGCGGATTCACCGCGAACAGCTCCGAGTCCGAATCCTGGATGGAGTCGGCCTCGAGTTCGCGCAACTTGGCCAAACCGTCGGCGCCTAGAGCATCGTGGAATGTCTTGTCTTCCGCAAAGCCGGTGTCGATTTCGGCCAGCGACTTGTCCGGGCTGAATGCTACGACCTCGTCGTCGCCGCCGTATGCGATTTCATAGGCCGCCCAATGCGCACTCGTTCCGGCCTTCTTGTTCGCATCGATCACCAGAGCGGTGAGTTCATGGAACTCCTTCATATGACCTGGCTTGATGTGGAATGACGAAATTTCCATGGAGTGGGTGTGCACAATATCGGCCTCGGGCCGGTAGCTCATGTCCGGGTCAAAGGTAAATACAAACTCGTCGACTCCGTCCAGCAGCTCGCCGTCTGCTTCGCTGGCTTTTTCCAGAGCGTCCGACAGTGTAGCGTTCTTCTCGGTGGCCTTATCGTCAGCCTCCATCGCGGCAAAGGTGTCGTAGCCGACGAGGTACAGAGCGCGCGACTTCCCTGACATTGAATTCAGGGCGATGTAATGGGTGGGCGACTTGGCAGCAGCCATGGCAGCAACAAAATGGCTCTCCGATTTGTCGTGAATGGCGCCGGCTTTCCCCGGTTTGATAAACTCCCGGCCGATCTCGAGCACCTTTGGGGGAGTGTGCATTTCTTGTGCCGCAGTGAATACGCTGCCAGCAGCCGCGAGAGACAGCCCAAACAGAACAGGACTGATGATTTTCATGTCTTGGAATCCTCCTGGATTTGCTCGGGGAATCGCTGCGATGAGGGAGGGGGAAGATGGGAGCGCAGGCTCTCCAAGGTCTTGAGATTATGCAGCCGTGATCCGCAGTGTGTAAAGAAGTTTCCTGTTTACCATGAGATAGGGACCAATGGGAACCGAGGTGGACGGGATGGCCCAGAAGCACGCCACAGCCCTTATCCTGAAAGGCTTCCTCGCCGTGGGAGTGAAGATCGCGATAAACCGCGAGCGGCAGGCGCAGAAGGCTCATGCGTTCTCCCTAATGCGTGGAAAGGAAGCGGCGCCGGTTTGTTCCGTGTTTGCGATCATGAGAAATTGCAGCCGAGGCGCGAGTATGCGAGATTGGATGTACGGGCGGCGTTGCCTGCCTCCACTATTCTTCCAGACATGAATGCCCTGATAAAACGAAAATCCCGCCATCCCGGCTTCGACCAGGCCTTGGAGATGCTGCGGTCGCACTCCTTCGATGTGGCGCCGTATGCCAGGGTCGCGGGAGGGGTGCTGGTGAGCAAGCAGGGAGCCGGGGTTGTTCTGGTGCCCGCGCGCCGCGCCGAGGATCCGGAAGGCGCGGCTGTAGCTTATGGGGTGCATCCGGGAATCGTGGTGAAGGGCGAAGTAGCGCGGCTGGTCGACCGGGGCTACCAGAAATTCATTAAAACTTCCCAATACGAGTTTCCCGCGACGGCTAGCCAATTGCAGGCGATTCATGTGTTCAGTGAAGAGCTGAAACAGCTCATCGGCGCCATCAGCCTGTACAACGAGTCGCTGGGGACCACAAGCGACGTGTATCGCTACGATCGCCTGATGGGCCGCGAGGCTGAGGAAGACGAGCCCGTTAGCCCTGGGAGGTGGCAGGCGGGCACTGATCTCCCCTGAACGCAGGGGCCGAACATGCCCCCGTGCGGAGCAGGCAATGGACGAGTGGAGTAATCGGGAGAGGTTCGTAATGGAGCGGTATGGGTTCGCGAGCGGTCAGGCGGAGCGCCGTTCTGATCCGCGCTATTCGGTCGATGAAGATTCCGCAGTCCTTTTCGTTGGCTATGGCGAGCCAATGCCGGTTCGCCTTATCGAGTTGAGCCAGGAAGGTTGCCGCCTGCGCGCAGCAGAGCGAGTTTCCGCGCGCGCCCGGCTGCCTGCGGAAGTCTTCTTCCGGGTGAATGGAATGTCGTTCCGGTTTTGTGGCGTTGTGCAATGGAACGATGGCCGGAGCCTTGTCGGAATCCACTTCGTAAACATGATCCCGCGGCGCGCGGTGGAGCTGGCGAATGTAATTTGCGGCATGGAGAAGAACGCCGAGGTGCGAGCCGAGGCAGTGAATCTACTGTTAGCGGAACAACAGGCGCAGCAACCGGCTGGCCGTTACGCCGCACAGCAGGCGGCAGACCGGAGTATCGCGCCGGATGCCGTGGCAGGTATGAAACCGGCGGGAGCGGCACACCCAGACGAAGCAGATGTCTTCGCGGAGGCCGGCGCGCAGTTCGTGAAAACCCTCTCGTCCCGCGAACGGCGCTCCCAAATCCGCCATAATGTGGACACTCACGCGACCATTCTTTTGGTCAAGATTGGGTCGACACTGCGGGGCCGGATTCTGGACTTGAGCCTGAGCGGATGCCGCATTCGCACCGAGGAACGCTTTCCGGTGGGTATCTACACGCGGGTGGAGACGGAGTTCCGGCTCGAAGGGCTGCCGTTTCGGCTGGGCGGCGTGATCCAGGTCATTCACGATCACAAGACCGTGGGGATTCGCTTCCTCGATCTGAGCGAGCGCAAGCGGGAGCAGGTGACTGAACTGATCGGCGAGATTGAGCAGATGCGCGCGCCGCAGGCCGAGCCGGCAGCGGCGGAAAGCCGCGTTTGAGAAAGCGGCAAGCGTTACATGGATTAAGGCTGCGCGGCCCTTCGAGCTCGACTTTGCCCGCGACATTATCTTCAAGGGCGCCACGGTGCAGGGCATCAACGGCCGCAAGATGTTTGAAACATGGTTTCAGATGGAGGCGCTGCTTGCCACGGGCAAGCTCAACCTCGAGCCGGTGATCACGCACCGCTGAAGCTGAGCGAGTTCAAGAAGGCAATGGAATTGCTGCAATCGGGCGAGGCGATCAAGGTTGTCACGCGGCCGAAATGAAAGACAGGGGGCAGCTGTCAGGGATCAGAAAAACAGGGACCAAGGGAACAAGAAAATCATGAAACGGCAAGCAAAGTGTGTTGTGATGCTTCGAGCGATCATCACCATGATCGCCGGCGCCTGACCTGCGATACCACAAACCCCAACCCACCATTCTCAATTCACAACGAACCCACCCTCACCACTCGATTTCCACTCTCCTCAATCCCCGCACCGCGTTGGTCAGATAGATTGCATCGGCCTTTCGTAAATCTTCCTCGTGCAGAATGCGTTCCTCCACGTCGGGCCGGGTTGCGAGCAGGTGTCGGCGATAGACGCCAGACAACAGCCCGCACTCGATGGGCGGCGTGAACATGCGGCCGTTCTTCTCGACAAAAACATTGCTGATCGCGCCTTCCGTCACTTCGCCGCGTTGATTCAGAAAGAACACATCGTCGCATCCCTCGCGTGCGGCCTTCTCGAACGCCTGCGCGTAGAGCGGGCGATGCGTGGTCTTGTGGTAGAGCATCCGGTCCGCTGGGTCGGTACGTTCCGCCGCGATGCGCACGCGGCCTGCGTGCTGCTCTCCGCCGTCCGCCGCCAAAACTTCATCGGTAATCTCGAAACCGCCTTCGCGATCGAGGAGCAGCCGAACCTTCCGCACTCGCTGATCCGCGAATGCCCTTGCATACGTTTCGAGCGGCCACCTTCACCGCGGCCCGCTCGCACCTAAAATCAAAGTACTCCGCTGAATCCGCAAGCCGGTCGAGGTGCAATTCGAGCAACGGATAAGCGCCGTCCCAAAGCATGGTCTCAATGAGCGAGAAGCAAGCGGGAAAACGGTCCGCGCCGCGCGTCAGGAACTCCGTTTTGAGCAAACACTCTCGGAACTCCGCCGCCGGGTCGGAGTCGATGACGATGCCGCTGCCGGCGCCCATGGTGCCGCGGTCACCATCCAGCTCAAGCGTGCGAATGGCCACGCTGAAGACCGTCTGCCGCGGCGAGAAAAAGCCGATGGCTCCCGTATACACGCCGCGCGGCGCGTCTTCGAGCCCGGCGATGAGTTGCATGGCCCGCACCTTGGGCGCGCCGGTGACTGAGCCGCATGGAAAAAGCGCGCGGAAATGGTCGTGAAAACCAACCCCGGGCCGCAACTCGGCGCTGACGGTCGAGGTCATCTGCCAGAGCGTGGGGTAACGCTCGACGGCGAAAAGCTTCTCTACGCGTACAGTCCCCGTACGCGCCACGCGTCCCAGGTCGTTGCGCACCAGGTCGACGATCATCACGTTTTCGGCGCGGTTCTTTGGGTCGTTGCGCAGCCAATCGGAAATCTCGCGATCCTCGCGCGTGGTGCGCCCGCGGGGCGCAGTGCCCTTCATCGGTCGCGTAACGATGCGCCGTGTTCGCACCTCGCTCGTCGACGCGGAAGAACAGCTCCGGCGAAAACGAGAGGATCCGCCGGCCCGGCTGCCAGTGCAGAAATGCACCGTAGTCGACCGGCTGCCGGGAGCGCAGGAGTGCGTAAAGTGCTGCGGCGCCCGCAGGAGCCGTGAATCGCATGGGCGCGGTAAAGTTGAGCTGATAGACGTCGCCGGCGCGAATCCACTCGTGAATCGCGGCGATGCGATGGGAGTATTCGGCTTCGGTGAGGGAAAACTCTGCGCCGACGATTGCGCCCGGAGCGAAACAGGCTGCGGGATACGGCTCAGCTTTGGAGAAATGTCCCGAAATGTGTCCTTCCAGGTCCAAAGGCCTGGCTGATTCTGTGCTGTTTACGGCGCCCTTCGGCAAACTCGGGTAGACTCAAAGCCGCGCCCCTTAAAAGCTTCAAGCTCTGGCGGTTCGCCGCCGGCAAACGCTCCGGTATTGTGGTCGAAGACATAGCTTCGGTCGTAGATTCCGAACCAGGCCAGGGGATTGGCCGGCATCTCGCAATCGACGGCCATGTGAATTCCCGCCTTCGGCTCAAAGCAACTCCCGCACTCGTAGCTGAAAAATCCCACCGCGCACCGGCCTGCGGCCACTGCACTCTCAATGGCGTCAAAGAGCGCGGGGATTTCCTCTGCGGTATACGCTGAGCACACCTGCCCGGGAGCCACGAACAGCCGCGTCCACGGCTGCTCACTGGTTTCGCTGTGTGTTGGCTTGCCGCCTTCCAGCAGCACTGTGGCTGGCGTCTGCTCCACCAGCGCATACACTCCGGCGGGAAGGGGATGCCGCTGCGTCATGCAGGCAGTTTAAGACCCGCCGGTAACGGTGAGCACCATGGTTGTGCTGTTGGTGATTGCCGTGACACCGTTGGTCGACTGTGCGGTGACAGTCACGGTGTACGTGCCTGACGGCGTCGCCGGAGGATGCTGAGGACCGAGTTGGTAGTACTTGTAGAGCGGTTTGCACGCCGTGGTTCCGAACAGGGTGACTATGCCCATGAATACCACCAGCACCAGACGCCGCAACCAGCGCCGGCGCCGCACGCGCCACGCGACTCCTCCCAGCCCCAACATGCCGGGCAGCAGAATCGCCCAGGCCACAGGGCTGCTTCCGCCATCGGGACGTGCGGGCCGCACCACCTGGGTGGTGACATGCTCCTGCGTTTCAAGCAGCATAGAGCTGACCGGCGGGCAGGCCGATACAGGCGACCCCGAAGGACAACTGGCTGGCGTCGTGGGCAGGATCTCGACGGATTCCGGGGTGAAGGTGCACGATGCCTCGCTGGGAAGGCCGGAACACGAGAGCGTGACAAACATGGGGGACGTGAGAGCCGTGTTGTCCTCAGGAACTACGGTGACGGCAATGGTGCCTGACCCGCCGGCAGTGACCGTAAGAGGCAGCGTTGAGGGCGGCACGGGAGTAAGCGAGAGGGTGAAGTCAGGAGTGGAGCTGGCTTGGGCAGAAACGCCGTTGGTGACGGAAGCCGAGCTCAAGTGCGACGCATCGCCGGCATAAACGGCGCTCAAAGCATGATCGCCGCCTGAGAGCGAGACGACCGCCGTCGCCTGGCCCTGGCTGTTCAAAGCCGCTTCGGCCAGTTCGCGGTCTCCGTCATTGATGAGGACTATGCCCGTGGCGGGCTGGCCGTCCGCGGCGGTGACTGCGACCGAGGCGGTAGCCTGCGTGTGCCCGCCCTGATCGCTGGTTTCCACATTCATCGTGGTATATGTCGCAATTCTTTGCGCAGCGGCGGCCAGGGGTAGCGTGGCCATCATCAGCGCCAAACCCAATCCCGCAGCCCATTTTAGAGCGGATCCACGACACTTATAGCCGCTTCCTGCAATAGCATAAAGTCGGCTCTTCTCAAGGAAAAACCCGCTTAACTGTTGCTGCTTCGGGATGCGGCAATTTTGGAATCGCTGTAGCCGCAAGCTGCGGCAGTTCAACCCTCTCACGTGCACCTGCTCCAACTCTCCAGAATGACTGCACATTCGCCCAGCGGCGACTCGCCTTTTACCTCTGCGTAGACCCTTATTGTATCCGGCAGGGGCGCACCACGGCCACCGTTCCGTCCTCTCTTTGACGCAGCGCCCGCCGAAAGGCCATTCGGCTACCGCGCTATGCTCTTGCGTAGGGCCCGCATCTATCACGCCAGGTGCATCCACATGACTCAGCGCCCACAACTTGCCCATCTCTCCGCCGTGCTCGAAGACCTGCGCGCCAAGGGCACGTACTTCAAGCTCCGCGTCCTCGACGACCAGCAAGCACCGGTTTGCCACTACGACGGGCACGAGGTCATCAACCTGGCCAGCAACAACTATCTCGGCCTTGCCAACCACCCCAAGCTGATAGAGGCAGCCATCGCCGCCACGCGGGCATTTGGAGTGGGTTCGGGCGCGGTGCGCACCATCGCGGGAACCATGCGCATCCACATGGAGCTCGAGGAAAAAATTGCGCGTTTCAAGAATGTCGAGGCCTGCGTGGTATTCCAGAGCGGATTTGCGGCCAATGCCGGCGCCGTGAGCGCCATCCTGGGCAAAGAGGACTTTATCCTCTCCGACGAGCTGAACCACGCCAGCATCATCGATGGCGCGCGGCTGTCGCGGGCGACGATCAAGGTTTTCCGGCACAAGGATGTGGCCCACTGCGAGGAGCTTCTGCAGCAACTCGAGAAAGAGCCGGGGAAAAAGCTCGTAATTACCGATGGCGTGTTCTCGATGGACGGCGACATCGGCGCCGGTGGATAAGCTGGCCGCGTTGGCGGAGAAATACGGCGCCATCATGATGGTCGACGATGCGCATGCCTCGGGAGTGCTGGGGCGCAACGGCCGCGGGTCTGTCGATCATTTTGGCATGCACGGCAAGGTGGACGTCCAGGTGGGCACGCTGTCAAAGGCCATCGGCGCGTTGGGCGGGTATGTTTGCGGATCAAAGGACCTGATCGACTACCTCTACCATCGCGCGCGGCCGTTTCTGTTCTCCACTTCACATCCGCCTTCGGTGCGCGGCCACGTGCATTGCGGCCTTCGACATCCTGGAGAAGGAACCGGAGCGGATTCTGCGCCTGTGGTCGAATACGCGCTACTTCCAGGGCGAGCTCAAGCGCGCCGGGTTCAACATCGGCGGCGTCAACACGCCGGCCACCGAAACGCCGATCACGCCGATCATCGTCGGCGAGGGCCGTGCCGCCATGGACTTCAGCCGCGCGCTGTTTGAGGAGGGCGTAATGGCGACCGGCATCGCATTCCCCACCGTGCCCGAAGGCAAGGGCGCGCATCCGCGCCATCCTCACCAGCGAACACACCCGCCCACAGCTCGACCGCGCGCTGGAAACGATGGAGCGCGTGGCGAAGCGGATGGGGATTTTGGGATAGGAAATAGGCATCGCACAGAAGGCACCTACCTTACTAAATAGAGAAATCAAGGGTAAAATACGTTCAACGGCACCGCGCGAAAGAAGACCGCATGACGGCAAGCGCCTGGAACTGGTTGCTAACCATAACTGGAACAATTGCAAGCATCATAGGAGTCGTTTTCAGTTTGCTGGCTTGGATGCAGGCAAAAGGGGCGAAGAAAGCAGCCGAAGAAGCGACACAGGCAGTTCGAGCAAGAGAAACGGAGTACGAATTCTCGCGACTAGCGTTAGATGCCAGGGAACTCTTGGCGGCGGTACAGGGAAGGCAGACGGAAAGGGCCATTGAGGCAGCCAATCATCTGTCTCACTTGCTGATTATTGCCGGCGGTCATCGAGCAGCCTACTTGCCAGAAGGATTTTCGACTGAGCTTTGTGTGGAGAATTTACGAAAAGTGAGTACCTTGCTCGCTTCTGAAGGTTTCCCTGAGGTTTCTCAGAAGATGGCGAAGTTGCTCGCACGCTGTCATCAGATACACGAATCGCTTTGTGGCATTTCAGGATCGGTACAAAGCCGGACAGAGGGAGCGGAAAGATGAACTCTTCAATCGAAGTTTCTGAAGCGGTCACGCTGGCCCAAAAGCTCATTCAGAGAACGCTGGATGGAAGGCTATCTTGGGAAGCTGACGACGTCGAAAATTTGGTTTTTGTCCCAACGCAGTTCACCACGGTCCTCGAAGGCAATCTCCGGGCAACGGTCTCCTGTGCGATGAACGGCGATTTGAGTTTCTCACTTGTTGAATTTGATGCGTCTTTGGGCAGTATTCTCGGCAATACGATAAGTGGGCAACCCCGCAATCCCAATAAAGACGTGCTGAGTGTTTCCGTTGAAAAAGATCCGGCCTATGGATACGACACTCCGGAGGAAAAACAATTAGCCAGCCTCCTGGTGGATCTTCATGGGCTCGCGCGAAGATCTGCATTGAAAGTTGCCGGTAGCGTCGAAAGAGCACTCACTTACCTCGACAGGATTGCGAGTTAGTTTGCCACATCAATGATCGCTCACCTGCGCGGCAAGCTCCTATACAAACAGCCCGGCCAGGCCATTGTTGAGGCCGGGGGCGTCGGCTACGACGTCGCTATCTCCGTGCCCACCTTCACGGCGCTGCCTGCGGTGGGCGCTGAGACCGCGCTGCACATTCATACTCAGGTGAGCGACGACCAGATTGCGCTGTTCGGGTTTATGGACCGCGAAGAAAAGCGGCTCTTCGAGCGGCTGATCACCGTGGGCGGCGTAGGGCCGAAGCTGGCCATCAAGATTCTCAGCGGCCTTTCAGTCGAGCGCACGGTGCAGGCCATTCGCGGCCAGGATCACGCGCAACTCACGCGCATTCCCGGCGTGGGCAAGAAGCTGGCCGAGCGCCTCGTGGTCGAGCTCAAAGACAAGCTCGATGACTTTGCCGTGGCGCCCGCGCCGCCGTCCGTACAGGGCCCGGCTGTCGACGACGTGCTCTCCGCGCTGACGAACCTCGGCTATCAGCGCGCAGCAGCCGAGAAGGCCATCGAGCAGGCGATTGCGAAAGACAAGGCGCTGGCCGCGGATTTCGACGGTCTGTTCCGAAGCGCGCTAAAGGTGATCCGGTAGACTGGTTCCGAGATGCCTCGCCCAGCAAAAACCGCAACTGATTCGGTTCCTCCCTACTTTCGCCCCGCAGCGCTCACCTTCCTGCGCAACCTGGCCCGCCACAATGATCGCGCGTGGTTTCAGCCGCGCAAGGAACAATTCGAGGCTGAGCTGAAGGAGCCGATGCTCGCTATCGTGCGCAAGATTACCGACGCGATGATGGACTTTGCGCCCAACCACGTGCGCCCTGCGGAAAAATCCCTGTTCCGGATTTATCGCGACACGCGCTTCTCGATCGACAAGCGCCCCTACAAAACGCATGTGGCGGCGTGGTGGTCGCACCAGGGGCTTGCAAAGACCTCCGGCGCGGGCTACTACTTCCACGTGAGCGCAAAGGAAGTGATTATCGCCGCCGGTTCTTACATGCCGGAGAAGGAACAGCTTGCCGCGATCCGCCACTGGCTGCTCGATCATCACGGGGAATTCAGAAAGCTGCTCAAGCGGCCCGCGCGTGCGCAAGCTGTATGACGAGTTTGAAGGCAACGCACTCACTCGCCCGCCCAAGGGATTTCCCGCCGAGCATCCGGGGATGGATCTGATCCGCTGCCGCCAGTGGGGATTGGCCGCGGAGCTGCCCGCGAAAACCGCGCTCAAAAAGGACTTCGCCGACGTAGTGATCCGCTACTTCAAAGTGGCCGCGCCGGTCGTCGATGCGCTCAACACGCCCATCGAGGCGGCGCTCGCGCCCAAGCGAACCGTGCTTTTCGGGCTGCGATAACGCGTTTTCGCGCCGCTCCTGCCAACACTCTGCAAAGCGCCAAATCCGCTCCAATTGCGGGTTTCAGAGACCGGACTGACCAAAAAACAGGCAAAATCAGGCGTTTTTCCTACAAATACCGAAGAAACCTGTGGAAAACAGGCATTTTCCCATTGACTTTGCTCACTCCAAAGCCGCATTGTAACCATCGGCAGGGTTCTTCGTAGCCGCATGAATACAGGGGTTTTGAACGGTTCCACAATTCACGTGCCCTCTTGGCGTCGAGCAAGACGGCATTTTCTTAAGGAAAATGCCGCTCAGCAACAATGACTTCGGGGTATCGCAGTTATGGAGCCGCTGTAGCGCATAGCGCCTTGATCCCACTCCCTCCATGCGGTGAGTATTTTCCGCGGCAGAAGCCCCTCAATACAGGCAGCCCGAAGGGGCTCGCCCACAAGGAGAAAAAACGATGGCAACTGGATTGACCAAGACCGCACTGACCCGGCATTTGGCCGAGAAGCTCGAACTGACCAACAAGCAGGTAGGGGCCTTCCTGGACCTGCTGGCGGAGACCGCCATCAAGGAGACCAAAAAGAGCGGCGTCTTCGTGATCCCCGGCATTGGCCGGTTGGTAAAGGCCGAGCGCAAGGCCCGCATGGGCCGCAACCCCCAGACCGGCGAGGCCATTAAGATCAAGGCCAAGACCGTGGTGAAGTTCCGCGTGGCCAAAGCCGCCAAGGACGTGATCGCGCCGCCGAAAAAGTAGTCCCTCCCACAGATGCGCAGGAGAAGGGGAGAAGCCGAGTGCTTCTCCCTTTTTCATTTGCGCCGCGAGCCGTGCGCGCAAAGTTTCCGCACTCTACCGGCCGCTGGCTCATCCAATGAGCCATGAATACGGCTTCGGTAGTCTCTGAACCCATTGCAGCTCCGCCAGCACGCGGCTCGTCGATTGTCTTCCTTCTGCGTCTTGAGGGGCTGGCTGTGGCGGCCGTCACGACCGCGCTCTATGCTCGAACGGGCGCGAGCTGGTGGCTTTTTGCCGCCCTTTGGCTTGTGCCGGATCTTTCCATGCTCGGCTATCTTGCCCGGCCCTGCCGCGGCGCTCGCGTGTACAACGCCATTCACTCGTACGTGGCGCCGGTGGCGTTGGCTTTCTTCGCGCTGGTGCTGGGTGTGCGCGGAGCGCTGCCGTTTGCGCTCATCTGGGTGAATCACATCGGTGTCGACCGCGCGCTGGGTTTCGGACTGAAGTATGCCGATGGCTTTGGATATACGCACCTGGGACGACTCGGCAAGCAGAAGGCATGATCGGTGGATGCTCAGCTTGAAAAACGATCCCTCAGAGGCTAAAGCCCGACGTCGATTTTGCGGCGTTTAAGGCACGACTGAAGTTGTGCCCTTTCAAAATATCTTCAATACTGAGCGATCATGGCGTGATCAGGCCGCGCCGGCCTTGGCCTTTTCGCGGGGCATGAGCGCGCGCACAATGAGCGAGATCCCGAAGCTGATGAGCACCGCTTTGATCATGAGAAGGTTGTTGTAGGTCCACGAAAAAAACGCCAGCGCGACGAAGACGCCGATGGGGTTCACTTCAGTGAGCAGGGCGATGAGCCAGTGCGGCTGCGCCGCGGAGTGCGGCAGGCGCGAGCGCAGGCGCGGGATGAAACGCGGTACGGCTTGCAGGTACTCGCGATACGGGTTGCCGAGCTGCGCGGTCAGGAATGCTTCCTCACCAAGGATCAGCCGCAAATAAAATACCGTCACTAGGACCATGGTGAACAGCGCGCCCGAGGGAGGCATGAGGAGCGAGATAGCAGCCATCATGCACCAGCCGCCAACGTAGAGGGGATTGCGCATAAAGCGGTACGGCCCGGAGGCCATTACCGCGGCTCCCTGCATCTCGACGTGGTGGACGACTCCGTATCCCAGGTAGGCCGCGCCCCACACGCGCAGCACCGCGCCCTTGAGGGCAACCAACGAGCCAATCACAATCACCACGGGCGTGGCAACGGCGAAGCTCGCAATTCCCATCCGGCTCGACTCAAGCGCAAGCCATTCCAGCGTGGCGATTCGCCGCCCCATATCGAGCATTCCGATCCACGGCGCCCAAAAACCCAAAAAGACGATGACGACCTGAATGATCATGCGAAAACGAAATTCGAACGCGCTCGCTTTCATGCGCTTTTCTCCGAGGCGGCCTGAGCCGGCCGGTAACAGGATACGCAGCCGGGCGCGCACGTCAGAGTGCGGCCCTGCGCTATTTCAGGTTCTTGATCTTTGATGCCCTCGGGAATCTTCACATCGAATTGGCTCAAGGGAATGTCGACGTTCTTCTCCACGCGCACCACTTCGAGCACAATCTGGATTCCCTCCTTCGGCCGCCTGATGGTCACCTTCGACGGGTACCTGCCCGCGCTGTAGTCGGTGTAGTTGCTGTAGTCAATCAACGTTTCCGGCGTTCCCTGGCTATCGTAGATCGTCTGGTCAGAAGGGAGAAGATCGTCGCGATGGAAGGTGATGACGCGCAACGGCAGCTTCTCGGCTCCCGTCTTCGGCTGCATGATGTTGAGAACGTACTCCGGCATCGTGTACAGGTGCTTCTTCGCCGCGTCTTCAACCGTCTCGGTATCGTTGGTGACCATGTATTCGTTGTCGGGACTGAGGCCGCGCACCGCGATGGCGTCAAGGAAGAAATTGGGACGCAGATTCTCAAGCGCGTTGTCGGACTTCTCGTGACGGTGTTCGAGCCTTCGATGGCGGTGTTTTTGCTCGGAATTAAGAGCGTGAAGTGATTTCCGTCGCTGGCCAGGTCGAAGATGGTGACGCCGAAATACTTTCCCAATACGCGCAGCATCTTAGGTTTGCGCATCTCAATATACCCACGGCAGGAGGGTAAGTCTTTTTCCAGGCCTGCGTTGGTGTTGAGCTCTGTGGCATAAATTTCAACGATGGCCGTAAGCGTATTGAGCGCGTCCCAGCGATCATTCAGTTGCTTCACCAGCTCCTCAGGTGTCACGGTTTGCACAAGAGCCGGCGCCTTGGGAACGGGGAGATGTCGCGTTGTGGGCAAAAAGTAAGAGCACCCCGCAAGCAGAAGCGGAAGCGCCATGGCTGCGGGACAGGCGAGACGACGAAAGACTCTCATCGTTCACCTGCCTTCTTCTGTGCTTTCCGGTAGTTGGCCACGTTGCGGTTGTGCTCATCGAGCGTGGTAGCGAAGAGGGAATATCCCTGGGCGTCGGTTCCTGCGGCGACAAAGTAGAGATAGTTGGTCTTGGGAGGATCCATAGCCGCCCGCAAGGACGGAATACCGGGATTGCACACGGGTCCTAGCGGCAGTCCAGCATGTAAATACGTATTGTAGGGTGTATTGCGCGTGAGATCGCTCTGGTAGATCGTGCCCCGCCATTGGCCGGTGAGCTCGAGCCCGTAGATGACCGAGGGATCTGTGCGCAGCGGGATTTTTTGGGCGAGCCGGTTTTGGAAAACGCTGGCGACGAGCGGGCGCTCGGCATCCACGGCCGTTTCGCGCTCCACCAGCGACGCAATGGTCACTACCTGATGCACGTTCTCCTTCAGCCCCAACTGCGTGGCCACCGTGCGGAATCGCTTAACCATGGCGGCAACCATTTGGACTGCCGTGACATTTGGCGAAAAGCGGTAGGTGTCGGGAAACAGGTAGCCTTCAAGGCTTTTGGCGCCGGGATCCAAATCCGCGATCAGATCCGTCTGGCTGGCTACCGCGGCCAGAAAGCCTTCTTGGGTTCCCAAACCTGCCTTTTCGATGCGCGCGGCAATATCGAAGATGTTCGCTCCCTCAGGAACCGTCAAAGCCTTGGTGAAGACGTCGCCGCGGGCGATTCTTCCGTAAACCTCGGTCACGGGCGCCGGATGGTCGAAGAGATACGTACCGGCCCGCAGCGTTCCGTGCCGGTACCAGCGCACCATGTCGAAGGCGACGCGGCTCCGCACTACACCGGCCGCTTCCAGTTGACGCCTAATGCGCATGGCGGAGGAACCCGGCGCCACATTGACGAATGTCTCCGTCTCAGGCCCGTAGGGAGTTAGCACCAGCCACGCCGCAACCCCTGCCGCGAGCGCCATAACTAACACCATCGCCAGCAAGATAGCAGCCGCGCCGGACCTCTTTTTTTTGCCGCTTCTCCGATTGCGCCGAGCCATCCTGCCGTTGTGGACCCTTCCCTGAAAAATAAGGAACTGAACAATCCCGCGGTGGATTCCCTTACCCTTAGATTGTACCGGGATTAGAGGCTGGGGATGCCGGAGGCGACTCAAAGCCGTAAGCTGAATGTAAGGGTCGGCATGGCGGAATCTGGCGCGCGTCCGCGCTATCTCGGGCTCGATATCGGCAGCCGCCGCATCGGGGTAGCAGTGTCAGACGAACTGGGCCTGACGGCGCAGCCGGTGCTCACCCTGGAGCGGCGCAAGAGTCGGCGAGATGACCTGCGTTCCCTGGCGCGGCTGGCGCGGCGGTTTGGCGTGGCCGGAATCGTGGTCGGTAACCCGCTGCATCTCTCGGGCGGCAATGAGCCTTCAGGCGACTAAAATCCAGGCCTTTGCCGCCGAACTGGGAGAGCGAAGCGGATTGCCCATTCACCTGTGGGACGAGCGCCTGACCACGCGCGAGGCGCACCATATCCTGTATGAGGCCGGTCACGCGCGGCAGAATCACCGCAAGGTGGTGGACCAGGTGGCAGCGACGTTGATTCTGCAGTCATTTCTGGACGAGAAACGGTAGTGTCTCAGTTTGAAACGGCGTGGCGTTGGCGAGCAACTAACTAAATACACGGCACATAGCACCGTGGTGCAGTTTGCGCGAACCCATCTCTCAGGGGTCATAGCGGTTCTCAAATTAGTATAGACAGGAACCGCAGCCCTTGAGTGGCGTTTTCCTTAAGAAAACGTCACTTGGCACTCCGCTTAAAAACTTTACGGGAATTGGAGAACCGCCGTAAAGCCCGCGTTCATTTTGCGCCTTTTACGGCACGACTGAAGTCGTGCCCCTTCAAAACGGCTTCAAGCTAAGTCACCACGTGAGAATGGCGGCTTCCAGCCCCTGCCTTATAATGAAGAGTTAAGGAACGCCGAATTTGTGCGGCTGGAGCAGTCCCCTCCCCGCTATCGGACCACGGATGCCCGAGCACATTAAAAAACAGCTTCAGGACGAGATCAAGCAGCTCGAGTACGAGCTTGCCCACGAGCTGCCTGCCGAGATCAAGAAGGCCAGAGCCCTGGGCGATCTGTCGGAGAATGCCGAGTATCACATGGCCAAGCAGCGACAGGAGTTTGTGAATGCTCGCCTGGGCCAGTTGAAGAAACGCATGGGGGAGCTTTCGCTGGTCAACCTGGCGAACATTCCCCGGGATAAAGCCGGGTTCGGTTCGACGGTGGTGGTTTATGACTCGACCAAGGACGAGGAGATCGTCTACCGTCTGGTGACGAGCGAGGAAGCCGACGTTTCGAAGGGGCTGATTTCGACCACCTCGCCCATTGGCCACGGAATAGTGGGCAAGAAGGTGGGTGACGTGGCCACCATCGTGACTCCTAACGGCAAGCGCCAACTTGAAATCCTCAAACTGACGACGATTCACGACGAAGCCGGCCAGGGCCAAGACGAAGCCGCCGGCGCTACAAAGTAGCAAGGAAAATCGGGAATGACCTGGACAAGCGCCTTTGGCCGTGGATGTGGCTGGCTTCTCGATCGCATCGTGTATGGGTTGGCGCTCACGCGCATCTCTCCCAACGTCCTCACCTTTCTCGGCCTGGTCATCAACATCGTCGCCGCGTTTTTCTTCGGCCATGCCAACGCAGCGAATGGCGACAAGATGTTCTTCTTCGCTGGCCTTGTCATCTTTGGCGCCGGCATCTTCGACATGGTGGATGGACGCGTGGCGCGCCGCATCAATAAGGTGACGGTCTTCGGCTCATTTTTCGACTCGGTGATCGACCGCTACTCCGACGTGGTGCTGTTCTTCGGATTGCTGGTCTACTATGGCCGCATCAATCGTTTCCGCTATGTGGTGCTGGTGGCATTTGTCATGGTCACCTCGCTGATGGTGAGCTACACTCGCGCCCGCGCCGAGTCTCTCATCGACCAGTGCAAGGTAGGCTTCATGGAGCGGCCGGAGCGAATTGTGCTCATCCTGCTGGGCGCGTTGTTCAATCATTGGGGCGTGATGGCCCCGGTGCTGTGGGTGCTGGCCGTGCTCTCCACACTTACCGTCGTTCATCGCGTCGTGCACACCTACCAGAACACCAAGCATTTGGCGCCGCTGGCTTGAGGCAGCTGTTACCTTTTGGCTGTTGCCTGTTAGCCTTTTCTTGCCAGGACTGGGCCTTTGTTTTTTACGCAATGCATCGATGAACCGGCGTTGGTCGGCTAAATTGACGAAACGAGCATTAGGTTGTGTCGACATATAGGGATATGTGGCGTTGCGTCGCGAAAGCCCGCTCAGACGAGGCGGAGGACGACGGCTGTGGCGGGCCCACCGTCTAGGACGACAACGAAGTATGAGCGGGCTTTCGCCGCAACCCGCAGGGCTGGGGCCGCATACCCCTATATGGCGATACAACCTAGACGCAAGCACAATGGAGCTAGAAGCCGAAAGCTGCTTTGGAGCATCTGAACGGTTATGAGCACAGAAAAAGCCACATTCGGGGCGGGTTGTTTCTGGGGCGTTGAGGCCGCGCTTGCGGCCATCCCTGGCGTGACGGCTACGGCCGTGGGCTATGAAGGGGGCCCCTTTGACCGGCCCACCTACAAGGACGTCTGCACCGACAAGACCGGCCACGCGGAAGTGGTCGAGCTCGACTTCGACCCCGAAAGGGTGACCTACGGGCAGTTGCTCGACGTGTTCTTCTCGCTCCACGATCCCACCACGCTCAACCGGCAGGGGCCGGACTGGGGCACGCAGTACCGGTCAGTCATTTTCTTCCACTCGCCGGAGCAGGAGGCGCAGGCGCGCGCCAAAATCGAGCAACTGACCGCCGAGGGCAGCTACAAGCCCGGGCGGATCGTGACCAAAGTGGAACCGGCGCAGACTTTCTGGCGCGCCGAGGACTACCACCAGCGGTATCTTGAAAAACGCGGGCTGGCGAGCTGCCACCTCTGAGAGACAGGGAAAGAGAAAGCGCGATCAACTTCCCGTTCGCGAATCTCGGATCTCGTTTTTCACCCGGCGTCTGCGTGCTAGGTCTCGGATGGCGCCGCGGCGCCGGAGACAGGCGCGGCTTGGGCAGGAACTTCGCCGGCAGCCGCTGTCCCCGGCTCGTCGACCCAGAGGCTGGCGATCCACCAAATCATGACGCACAGGAAGATCACATTGTTGCCGTGGATCAGCTTGTCGCGCAGATCCATGACGCGGTTGTACTCCGCCTGCGAGTGAATTTGGGTGTGCTTCCCGATGGCCTCCATAGCGCCGCGCAGAATGGTTTGCGCGAGCGAAGCCGTAGAGAGTCCGATGACGATCCGCTGCGTATGGCTGCGCCATCCGGCGCCGAAGCGCCTGCCAAACAGGGTCACCAGCAGGCCCAGCTCGATCGACAGCACGCCGGTGAATAGGGTGCCCTTGTCCACGGTCAGGTCCATCAACCGGATCGTCGCAAGCTCAGACGTGGCGCTGAGCGTCTTCCATGCCGGCCACGGTCCCCACAGCGCCACCGGCGTCGCGGCCACGGCCAGCATCGCGAGCGTGCCGGTCGTCCAGCCTATCTTACCCAGGCCTCGAAAGGCGTGCCGCGCCAGTTCCACCAGGACCAGCAGGGTGATCACAACATCCAGGTCAGACATCGTCAGAAAAGTCACGGTCCCCGTGATGCGTGACATCTTGTCGAGCAGCACCTGGGTTGCCAGCATCAGCAGGCCCATCAGCGCGATGCTTGCGGTGAACCACGGAAAGCGCCGAACCCTGTCGCGTCCCATCAGCACCACGAGCAGCACCAGCAGCGCCGCAAAGGTGAGCGTCCACAGAATCTCTCTCGCCGAAAAATCGAAATTGAAGTGCATCGAAGCCCTGCCCCTGTCTGATCTTCTCTCGTGCGCAAGTCCCCTACCAGTCTAATTGGGCCGGACGGCGTGGGAGCCTGCCATAATTCCATCATGCTGGTTCTCGCTTCCGCCTCGCCGCGACGCCGCGATTTGCTGGCGCAGGCGGGCTATCGGTTCCGGGTACATCCCGCGCACATCCCCGAAGATCCTTTGCCGGGCGAGGATCCGGTGGTCTACGTCACTCGGCTGGCACGAGAAAAGGCCGAAGCGGTGTTTTGTCAACTGACCACAAACGGCGGCTCTGAAGCAATCCGCCTGGATGGCAAATCCTCCCTGGCCGTGCTGGGCGCCGACACTACGGTCACGCTGGACAATACGATTCTGGGCAAGCCGGAGGACGCGGCCGATGCCCGGCGCATGTTGCGTCTGCTCTCGGGCCGCACCCACCGCGTCATCACCGGCGTGGCCCTGGTAACCGCCAAGGGCGCCGAGGTGGCCGCGGAAGTGACTGCGGTTCGCTTTCTCACGCTGTCAGAAGCCGAGATTGCCGATTATGTGGCCGGCGGCGAGCCCAACGACAAGGCAGGCGCCTATGCCATCCAGGGCCGCGCCGCGACCTGGATTCCCCGCATCGAAGGCTGCTACTTCAACGTGATGGGCCTGCCCCTGGCGCTGGTGAGCGCGCTTTTGGAGTCGTGCGGGCGCCTGGAGTAAATGGCAGTTCCGCGCTAGAATGATCGCACTTCAATTGCCCGGGTTCAGCCTCATGCGAAATCCTGTTCGTTATCTTCTTTGCGGCGCAGCTTTTCTCTTCGCCGTCGTGTCGCCGATGGTTCTTTGCGCGCAGTTCCAGCAGCCCACCGCCGACGAGCTCAAAATGACCTCCGATCCCATGGCTCCGGGAGCGGACGCTGTGTATCTCGATATCGAAGAGGTCGCCAACGATCCGATACATTTCTGGAGCGTGTATGAGCGGATCAAGGTGCTCACCGAAAAGGGCAAGGAACTGGCGACGGTGGAGCTGCCTTACCTGAAGGGGTCCGACACAATCACCGAAATCCAGGGCCGCACCATCCATCCCGACGGAACCGTAATTCCGCTCACTATCAAGGCGGAAGACCTGATGGTGGCAAAGACCGGCGACCAGCAGATCCAAAAGAAGGTGTTTACCCTGCCCAGCGTCGAGGTGGGCAGCATTCTGGAGTACAAATACGAGATTCACTACAACGACGATCGATTGTCATCGCCATCCTGGGAGGTCCAGCAGAACTATTTTGTCCACAAGGCGCATTTCCAATTCACCCCCATGAAGGCGTTTATGCCGAATGGCACTCCCGGCACCGTTACCAGCATGGAAGCGATCGATAGCCACGGGCACGCGTTGAATAGCCTGGTGTGGTGGAACCGCCTGCCGCCGGGCGTCACCGTTAAGACCAGCGTGGACGGTAGTTACAGCGTGGACGTGACCAACATCCCCCCCATTCCCGACGAGGAGTCGATGCCACCAATCGAGAGCATGCTTTACAAGGTGCGCTTCTACTACAGCAACGCCCATGACCCCGACACGTTCTGGATGAGCGAAGCCAAGCTCTGGGCGAAAGACGTAGACAATTTTGCCGAGCCGTCGAAGGCAATGAAGGCTGCAGTCGACGGCTTGATTACGACAAATGACAGCGACCTCGACAAGGCAAAGAAGCTGTACGACGCGGTGCAGACGCTCGACAACACCGACTTCTCGCGCCAGAAAACCACGTCTGAGCTGACGGAACTGAAGATTAAAGTGGCCAAGCGCGCCGAAGACACCTGGATGCAGAAGAGCGGGTCCAGCGAGGACATTGCCATGCTCTACCTCGCCATGTTGCGCGCCGCGGGACTAACCGCGTACGCCGATCGGGTCGTTGACCGCAGCTGGGCCAACTTCGATCCGGGCTATATGAACTTCGACCAGCTTGACTCGACGTTGGTCACCCTGAGCACCGGGGGCAAACAGATACTTCTCGATCCTGGCGAGAAAATGTGTCCTTTCCAGACGCTGAGCTGGCAGCACTCCGATGCCGCAGGCGTTGGCGAGAGTCCGCAGGGCGTGGCCTTTGTCTCCACGCCGGCGCAGCAATACTCTGACAATGTGACAATGCGCGTGGGAAGTGTAGACATCGACGCGCAAGGCGGAGTTACAGGACGCATCAATATTGTGATGACGGGGCAACAGGCATTACGCTGGCGCCAGGAAGCCTTGCGCAACGATGACGTCGAATTGAAAAAAGCGTTCGACGGCGAGTTGGAGCAGATCGTGCCCGAAGGCGTTGAAGCGCATGTCGACCACTTCCTTTCTCTGACCGATCCATATGCAAGCCTGATGGCTGTGGTCAACCTCAAGGGGACACTCGGCACGGTGACGGCCAAACGGCTGCTGTTGCCCGGCTTCTTCTTTGAGACCCGGGCCAAGGTGCCGTTCGTCAACGAGGAGAAGCGGCTGGCGCCGGTAGACATGCACTACGGCGAACGCGTGGTCGACGAGATCACCTATGACCTGCCCAACGGCGTTACCGTGGAAGGCGCGCCACCGGATGCAAATATCGGCTGGCCGGGGCACGCGATTCTGGTTGCCAAGAGCGTGGCGCAACCGGGCCAAATTACCATCGATCACGCACTGTCGTCTGCATTCACGTTCCTTAAGGCGGATGAGTACCAGGATCTGCGCGGGTTCTACCAAAAGGTGGCTGCCGCTAATCAGGAACAACTGGTTCTGCACGTAGCTCCGGCCGCCGCGCCGGCTCCGGCTGGGGTCGTAGGCGTCGTTCCCGCGGGAAAAGGAAACTGATGCTTGCGGACGCGGGCCGCTTGGTTCTTTCTTCGTTGCAGGCTGTTGCGTGGTTCTTCTTGGATCCGGAGTTGCCTCGGCCAAGGAGAAGCAGCGGCCTGCGCCGCACTGGGCTGTTGAAGCAGCCAAAACACCCACCCCCGCAAACATAGGCGATGCTTCCGCCGTGATATTGTCCGACGAATATCTCATCACCGTCGATCAGCAGAATCATGCCCCGCATCGAAGGCTGCTACTTCAACGTGATGGGCCTGCCCCTGGCGCTGGTGAGCGCGCTTTTTGAGTCGTGCGGACGCATGGAGTAAATGGCAATTCCGCGCTAGAATGATCGCACTTCAATTACCTGGGTTCAGTCTCATGCGAAATCCTATTCGTTATCTTCTTCGCGGTGCGGCTTTTCTCTTCGCCGTCGCGTCGCCGATGGCTCTTTGCGCGCAGTTCCAGCAGCCCACCGCCGACGAGCTCAAAATGACCTCCGATCCCATGGCTCCGGGTGCGGACGCCGTGTATCTCGATATCAAAGAGGTCGCCAACGATCCGATACATTACGAAAGCGTGTATGAGCGGATCAAGGTGCTCACTGAAAAGGGCAAGGAACTGGCGACAGTGGAGCTACCTTACCTGAAAGGGACTTTCAAAGTCACCGATATCAAGGGCCGCACGATCCATCCCGACGGAACCGTAATTCCGCTCACCATCAAAGCGGAGGACCTGATGGTGGCAAAGACCGGCGACCAGCAGATCCAAAAGAAGGTGTTTACCCTGCCCAGCGTCGAGGTGGGCAGCATTCTGGAGTACTACTATACGGTGACTTACGACGATGACCTGTACTCGTCGCCATCCTGGGAGATCCAGCGGTCCTATTTTATTCACAAGGCGCATTTCCAATTCACCCCCATGAAGGCTTTTATGCCGAATGGCACTCCCGGCACCGAAACCAGCATGGAACTGACCGATAATCGTGGCCGTAGGGTGGATAGCCTCGTGTGGTTCGATCGCTTGCCACCGGGCGTTACCATCCAGACCAGCTTGAACGGCAGTTACAGCGTGGACGTGACCAACATTCCCCCCACTCCCGAGGAGGAGTGGATGCCACCCATCCAGAGCGTGCTTTACAAGGTGGATTTCTACTACAGCTACGCCCATGATGCCGGCGCGTTCTGGGCTAACGAAGTCAAGCTCTGGTCGAAAGACGTAGACAAGTTTGCCGAGCCGTCGAAGCCCATCAAGGCTGCTGTCGACGGCTTGATTACGCCAAATGACAGCGACTTCGACAAGGCAAAAAAGCTGTACGACGCGGTGCAGGCGCTCGACAACACCGACTTCTCGCGCCGGAAGACCACGTCAGAGCTGAAGGAGCTGAAGATCAAAGTGGCCAAGCGCGCCGAAGACACATGGACGCAGAAGAGCGGGTCGAGCGATGACATCGCCATGCTCTACCTGGCCATGTTGCGCGCCGCAGGGCTAACCGCATACGCCGATCGGGTCGTCGACCGCGACCGGGCCATCTTCGATCCGAGCTTTATGGACCTCGACCAGCTTGACTCGACGTTGGTCACCCTGAGCACTGGGGGCAAACAGATCGTTCTCGATCCCGGCGAGAAAATGTGCCCCTTCCAGACGGTGAGTTGGAAGCACTCCGGTGCCGCGGGTATCGGTCAGAGCCCGCAGGGCGTGGCCTTCGTTTCCACGCCGGTGCAACAATACGCGGACAATGTCACGACTGCGCCTGGGCGATGTGTATGTCGACGGCCAGGGCGGAGTCACGGGACGCTTCAACATCATTATGAGTGGCCAGAAGGCGCTGCACTGGCGGCAGCGGGCCCTCGAAGAAGATGACGCGGAATTGAAAAAAGAATTCGACCGCGAGGAATTGGAGCGGATCGTCCCCGACGGCGTTGAAGCGCACGTCGACCACTTCCTGGGTATGAGCGATCCCTACTCGAATCTGCTGGCAGTGGTCGATCTCAAGGGGGCGCTTGGCACGGCCATTGCCAAGCGTCTCATACTGCCCAGCTTCTTCTTTGAAACTCGCGGTCATGTGCCCTTCGTCAATGAGGAAAAACGCCTGGAACCGGTAGACATGCACTACGGCGACCGTGTGACGGATCAGATTACCTATCACCTGCCTGACGGAATGACCGTGGAGGGCGCACCGCAGGATGCAAACATCGGCTGGCCCGGCCACGCGGCCTTCGTTGCCAAGAGCCTCACCCAGCCCGGCCAGATCGTCATCGGTGACACCCTATCGGTTGCGTTCACTCTCCTCAAGGCGGGTGAGTACCAGGATCTGCGCGGGTTTTACCAGAAGATGGCTGCCGCCAATCAGGAACAACTGGTTCTGCACGTCGCTCCGGCCGCCGCATCGGCTCCGGCGGGGGTCGTAGGAGTCGTTCCGGCGGGAAAGGGAAACTGATGCGTGAGTGCGCGGGCCGCCTTTGTTCTTTCTTCATTGCAGGCTGCTGCGTGGTTCTTCTTGGATCCGGAGTTGCCTCGGCCAAGGAGAAGCATCAGCCTGCGCCCGATTGGGCTGTTGATGCAGCCAAAACACCCACCCCGGCAAACGTAGGCGATGCTTCCGCCGTGATATTGTCCGACGAATATCTCATCACGGTCGATGAGCAGAATCATGCCCTCGAGCGCGAGCGCTATGCGGTGCGCATTCTCAAGCCGCAGGGGCGGGAATATTCCCATTGCGAAGCCGAGTACGACACGGACGAAAAGCTGGACTACTTCCACTCCTGGACTATCACCGCCGACGGCCGGCAACTGCAGGCGATGGATACGGACTTCACTGACGTTGGAGCTTTCGGCGATGCGGACATGCAGGACACGGAGCGCTTCCGGCTCCTGAAGCCTCCCGGCAGCGATCCCGGCTCCGTGGTGACCTGCGAAACCGAAGTGCACCTGCGGCCCTATATGAGTTCAGAGGATTGGCAGATTCAGGCGTCCATCCCGACTGTGGATGAAGCACTGGAGCTGGCGCTGCCCCCCGGCGGGCGCTTTGCGGATTCCTGGAGCCACTACACCGCAGTCGAACCCGACTGAAACAGCGGATAACCACCTGCGCTGGGAGATCAAGAACGTTCCGGCGCTGGATCTTGAGGATATTCATGCCACTCCACCGTGGGATGGCACTGGCCGCGCGCATGACGGTGATGTGGGGAGACGAAGCCGTTAAAGGCGCAGACAACCAGTGGCGCGCCCTCGGCCTGTGGGAAGATCAGCTCGAAGAACATCGGCCAGATCCCACGCCGGAGATTACCGCCGAGGCGCAGGAGCTGGTTGCCGGCGCGCCCGATCTCTACACCAAGCTCAGCCGCATCACGAGCTACATCCAAAACAACATTCGCTACTTCATCATCTTGAAAGGAATTGGGGGGTGGCAGGCGCATTATGCGAGCGACATCTACCGCAATCGCTACGGCGACTGCAAAGACAAGACCACGCTGCTGATCTCGATGCTCCAGGCCATCGGCATCCGCGCCTACTACCTGATCGTGGCTGTGGCCGATTTGCGCGGCGTCATCGATCCTTCGGCCCCGTCACTGATCGGCAACCATATGATCACCGCCATCGAGATGCCCGATGGAGAGACACGATCCGCGTTTACTGGCGCTGGTGAAGGCCGCGAACGGCAAAACGCTTCTCATCTTCGACCCCACCGATGAGGAAACGCCGGTGGGCCTGATTCGTGGCGAACTGCAGGGGGCTTACGGGAACCTCGCCGATGGAGCCGACAGCCAGGTGCTGCAGATGCCGGTACTTCCGCCGCAATCGGCTAGCATGAGCCGCAAAGGCTCCTTTGTCCTGGCCTGCCGATGGCACGCTGACTGGCGACATCACCGATGTGTTTGCCGGCGTGGGTGCGGCGCGTGAGCGCGGCTTTTTGAAGGAAAGTGACGCCAAGGAGATTCACGACGGGCTGGAGCAAGGCCTGAGCACCGATCTACCCGGTCTCAACTTCAAGGGGTACGAATTTCATCAGACGGGCGCGCTTGACCAGCCCGTGACGCTGGAAATGCACGTGGGCGACCCGAATTACGCGCACGCGGCCGGTTCGCTGCTGCTGCTGCGCGCGCGGGTGGTGGGCAGCGATGCACAGCCGGTACCGGGGGTGATGGAGAACAAGGTGCGCAAGTATCCCATCGAGATTGAGCGTCCGGGCCGGCAGCCGGGCGATTGGCGCGACAGTTTCGATATCACGCTGCCGCCCGGATACGTGGTGGATGAGACACCCGATCCGGTGGACGTGGACACGGGCTTTGCCAGCTATCGCGCCTCAACCACGGCCAATGGCAGCGTGCTGCACTACGAGCGCGAATATGTCTTGCGGCAGGTGGAGATTCCCGCGGATAAGGCGGCCGATTTCCGCAAGCTCGAGAGCGCAATCCTATTCGACGAAAAGGGCGTGGTTGTGCTCAAGAAGCAGTAAATCGCCGCGCGTCTCGCAGCTCGTTCCCTTTTTCCCTTCTTTTTCACTTCGCCTTGTTTTCCTCTGCAAAGTTAGGTACATGGCCCGATTTTGCTTCACAAAGAGTGAAAAACGTGCCCTATACTGCGTCTAGAGCGAGGGCTTCTCTCCGCGTGGTGCGGTGTCTCTCGCCGAATTCTATGGCTATGCAACTCAACCGGAAGCGCGCTTACTCGCCGCCCCCCATCCCGGACCGCCTCTACTTCAAGATTGGAGATGTCGCCGAGCTCTGCGGCGTGGAGACCTACGTTCTGCGATTCTGGGAGTCGCAGTTTCCGCAACTGAAGCCGAACAAGAGCGGAACCGGGCAACGGCTGTATCGCCGCCGCGACGTGGAAATGGCTCTGGAGATTAAGCGCCTGGTCCACGCCGAGGGCTACACCCTGTCGGGTGCGCGCACGGTTCTAGGGCAGGTGACAGCGCCGCCCCGCCAAGCAGGACGATAAGCAGACGGCATTGCCGCTCGCGGCCGATCGAAACACGCGCCTTGACGCGGTTGCAGCGGTCATTGGCCACGCTCGCGCTGAATTGCGCGAGATTGCCGGTTTGCTCGGCTCACCCACGCAGTCGCCGGTGCGCCGCCGCAACCGCCTCACTCCAATTCGCGCGGTCTCCGGCTCGCTGTTTCCGTCGTAGCAATTTGTTTGTTCAATCCGCTCGGCCCGGGAAAAGACGGAATTTAACTCTATCCGTGCATCGCGGCTGCGACGACCGGCGTCGAAGCGGGTGAGCCGGGTTCGCGCTTTCCCACCCTTCGCGCGATGAGGCTGTGCGAAGGATGGGGTGCCCCAATTCCGTGTTACTCGGCCGCCGCTTCTTCCGCGGCCGGCTCGGCAGCTTCTTCCGTCGCGGCAGGCAGCAGCCTCCCCGCGGCTTTTCCTTCTCTTCCTCGGTCACTTCGGCCGCAACCTTCACCGTGACGCGGGCAGTCACTTCGCGGTGCAGCCGGATGGCCACCTTGAAGTCGCCCACGCTCTTCAGCGGATCGCCCAGCTGGATCTTGCGGCGGTCGACCTCGTGGCCCTGCGCGGCCAGCTCCGCGGCGATATCAGACGACGTGACCGACCCGAAGAGATGGCCTGCTTCGCCCGCCTTGCGCGTGAAGCTGAGCACGAGCGGCTCGAGTTGGGTGAGCAGATCCTCGGCCTGCGCCTTCTCTGTCGCGGAGCGGCGCGCCGCGGCGGCCTTCATCTGTTCGATGACCGCCTTGTTGGCCGCGGTGGCCTGCATGGCCAGCTTGCGCGGCAGCAGATAGTTGCGTGCATAACCGTCGGCCACTTTCACCACTTCTCCGCGAAAGCCCAGATCGGCTACATCTTCCTTCAAAATCACTTCCATGAGAAACTCTCCAGTATTTGCAGGGGTTCGCCCCTTCTCTATCTCTCTCAACGCGCGTCCTCAACCGCAGGCCCTTCGACTCCGGCCGCCGCGGCGGCCTTCGCTCAGGATGACAGCCTTGTGGTTTAACCGTTGCCCTAGTGGCGCGTGGCAAAGGGCAGAAGCGCGATGTTCCGCGCCTGCTTGATGGCGCGCGTCAGCCGGCGCTGGTGCGTGGTGCAAACGCCGGTCAGCCGCCGCGGAACAATCTTGCCACGCTCGGCCACAAACCCTTGCAACAGCCTTACGTCGCGGTATGGAATCGCGTCGATCTTTTCGGTGCAGAACTTGCACACCTTCTTGCGGCGGAAAAACTTGCCGCGGCCACCGGGTCCACCTGCTCCACGGGGTCCGCGCGGGCCACGACCCGGCCCTGTGCTCGCGCCTGTCGCGCTTTGTGGAGTTGCGTCCGCGGCAGCGGGCGCTTTTGCTTGAGTCTCTTCAGCCATCTTGTTTCCTCTTTGCTCTCTTTATTCCGGCACAGCCGGAAGATGTTATGAGGGACAACGGTGAGGAGGAGAAAAACCAACGCGGCAAGATTGCTGCTCTCGTGTTTTCTCGTTCCCTCGTTCCCCTGTTCTCTCGTTCCCTGCCGGGGCCCCGGCGGGCGATTTCTGCCCGCTGGGGTGGCTTGTTCCCTGCTCTTACGCGCTGGCCTGGACGGGCTCAGCCGGCTCCGCCGGTGTGCTTTCTGCCGGCGGTGCCGGAGCCGCGGCTTCGCTGCTAGCCTTGCGGCGCGTGCCGCGCAGAGCCTTCACCTTGGCCAGGCGCTTCTCCTCTTCGTCCATGCGCACCGTAATGAACTTGATCACCGGCTCGGTAACGCGCAGGCGCCGCTCAAGCTCCAGAACCACGGCGCCGTTGGCCTCAATGGTCAACAACACGTAGTTGCCCTCGTTGAACTTGCGCACCTGATAGGCCAGCTTGCGCCGGCCATAGACTTGTCCGCGTTCTTCACCACGCCCCCACCGGCCGTGACCGTAGAGGAAAAACCCGCAATCAGCTTGTCAACTTCCTCGTCCTCCACATCGGGGCGGACAATGAACATCACTTCATACACACGCGGCATCAGCATTCCTTTTCCGCCGGGCAGCGCTTCGCTCCAGCTGACAGTTCGCAGTTCACAATTCTTAGGCGCGGTCCGCTAGCTTACAGTTCGCTATTCCCTGTCCTCTACGGCCTGTTCCCTGCCTCTCATCACTCCTCCGCCGCATCATTTCGATCGTCCGGCGGTTGAACTCGTTCATCGCGGCCGTCGGTCCCAGCTCGAGGATGCGCCGCGTCGCCATCGCCACCCGGTCCAGCACCTCGTCCAGCACCGTCAGATCCGCCTTGCGCATCGGCGAGAGCAGATAATCCCTGCCCGGCCGCCCCCCGCCTCCGGCTGCGATCGCTTCCGCAGGTAAATCAGGCGCGACGCCAATACGCAGGCGCAGCCACTCTTCCGTGCCCAGAGCCGCGGTTACGCTGCGGGCTCCGTTGTGCCCAGCCGGCGAACCGCGCTCCCTGATCTTGAAGGTTCCCAGCACCAGGTCCAGCTCGTCGTAAATCACGAGCAGATCCTGGACCGGGTCCGCTTCAAACTCCTCAATCAAAGCGGCCACGGCTGCACCGCTTAGATTCATAAACGTCTCCGGCTTGGCCAGAACCACTTGTCGCCCCGCGATTCGGCAGGTCGCCGTAGTGGCCCGGCAGCGCCGGTTCTGGACTACAACGCCCTCCTCAAGAGCGATGCGGTCAATGGCCATGAATCCCGCGTTATGCGGGGTCCACAGATACTCGAGGCCGGGATTGCCAAGCCCCACAATCAGAAAAGGGCCGCTCCGCCTTACTTGGCCGGAGCCCCCGGCGAGCGGCTTTTGCTCGCTGGGGCGACCGAATTCGTTCGCGTCTGCCAAGGTCTACTTCTTCGCAGGCGTCTCGGCCTCGGTCTTGCCCTTCTTAATCACTTCAGGCTCGGCAGGTGCCGCCTCACCCGGCGCAACAGCCGCGCCTGGCGCTGCCGCGGCAGCTTCCGCCGTCTCCGGCGTTGCAACCACTTCCTCGCGGATGGTTACGACGTGCGCCACGGTTGCACCTTCCGGGGTCAGGTACTTGATCTTGTCGGAGTGGGGCAGGCCGCTCACCCGCAACACCTGGTGCATCTCCAGCCCGCTCACATCCACATCGATGTGACCGGGAATATCCGCGGGAAGACATTCGACCTCAACCTCGCGCATTACCTGGTCCAGAATGCCGCCCTCCGTCTTGACGCCAATCGGAATGCCCAGCAACTTGACGCGCACCTTCACGCGCAGCATCTTGTCCAGCGCAATCCGCTTCAGGTCGATATGGATTAGCTTGTCCTTGATCGGCTCGCGCTGCCAGTCCACGATCATGGCCTTGGCTGGCGGCTGGCCGGCGACTTCGACATCGAAGATCGTGTTGTGGCCGCTCTCAGAGAAGAGAATGCGCGAAATCTGCTTCGGATCCACTTCGACCGCTACCGGCTCATGACCGTGACCATACAACACGGCCGGAATCCTGCCTGCGACGCGCACGCGGCGTGCAGCGTTCTTATTGAATTTGCCCTCGCGGGGCCTGGCTACGACTACTTCTGACATTTTGCGTATTTCTCGTTTCTTCTTAAGATCGGGCACGGAGTGTTGCTCCGCTCCCTTTGTTGTGGCCGGCCGTTGGCCGGCAGTTCTTAGTTCGTAGTTCTTAGTTCACAGTCCTCGGTTCCTTCGATTTGGCCTGTTTGGCAGGCGCCAAAACTACGAACTGCGAACTAAAAACCATGAACTGCACTTCAGTTAAACAGCGTGCTTACGCTCGTCTCCATGTGAATGCTCTCGATGGCCGCGCCCAGAAGACCGGCGATAGTGAGCACCTTCAACTTGGGCAACTTCTGTGCCGGTTGGTTTGCCGGCTGAGTTAACTTCTGCGCCGCTTCGCGCAGCGGAATGCTGTCAGTAACTACCAACTGCTCCAGCCGCGAGCTGGCAATCCGATCAATGGCCGGGCCCGAGAGCACGGCGTGGCTGGCGCACGCGTACACCGACGCCGCACCGGAGGCATACAGCGCATCGACGGTTTTCACCAATGTGCCGGCGGTGTCGATGATGTCATCGATAATCAGGCAGGTCTTGCCGTTCACATCGCCCACGACGTGCATTACCTCGGCTACATTCAAATCGGTGCGGCGCTTGTCCACGATGGCAAGTGGCGCAACCATTCTCTGCGCAAAGAATCGCGCCCGCTCCACGCCGCCGGCATCCGGCGAAACCACCGTAAGGTTGGGCAGCTTGAGCTCTTTGAAATAGCTCACCAGCACCGGGCTGGCAAAGAGATGGTCCACGGGAATATTGAAGAACCCCTGAATCTGTGCGGCATGGAGGTCAACAAACAGCGCGCGATTGGCGCCCGCGGTGGTGAGCAAATCGGCAATGAGCTTGGCGCTGATGGCCACGCGCGGGCGGTCCTTGCGGTCCTGGCGTGCGTACCCGTAGTAGGGCACCACCACCGTGATCCGTGCCGCTGAAGCCCGCTTGAGCGCATCGATCATCACTAAAAGCTCCATCAAATGCTGGTCCACCGGATAGCAGGTGGGCTGCACCACAAAAACATCCACGCCGCGCACGTTCTCGAGCAGTTGGAAGTAGACCTCGCCGTCGGCAAAGCGCTGCAGCTTGGCCTCGCCCACCGGCACGCCGATGTGCTTGCCGATGGCTTCAGCCAGCTTGGGATTCGCTGTGCCGCTGAAGAGCTTGAAGCGCTTGTCCTCGCTGAGCCGACCGGATCTCTTGCGCTCCGGCGCGGGAGCCGGCCTGGCATCCCTGGCTTTTCCGCTCTCCGTTGACCCACCCTTGGGTGCGTCCTTCTGCGGGCTTGGTTCGCCCGGCTTCTTGTCTTCCAATGTCACCGTCGCCGTTCCCGCTTCCATCTTGCGAGCACCTCCATGCTGGTTGGCTATGGCTGCTTTCCGTGTTTCTCTTGCCCAAACTCTGGCTGGGCGACCAGGATTCGAACCTGGATAAATGCCTCCAAAGGGCATTGTCCTACCATTGAACGATCGCCCACCACGACGGTCAGCCGAGGGTGAGTCTCGCTTGCCCAACGGTCGACTGTCAACGTGTGAAAAAAACAGCTATTCGCTGCGTTTCTCGAACATCCCCTCCCAATACGCGGCCCGCGGCAGGGTGCGCGTGATCGTGCACCGCACTCCCAGCCCCTGGACCTCGGTCCCGATCCGGCCCACGGCCGCTTCCGCATCTCCGCGTGTCATATACAACCCGAAGAGCGCCGAACCGGACCCCGAAAGAGAGGCCAAAAGCGAACGGGAATTGCCGGCTGCCTCCACTCTGCCCGGAGCCGCAAGAAGACGCTTGATTTCTGCAAGGGATGGATGCTGGGGAAAGAGGACGCGCTCGAAGTCGTTCTCAATCCAGCTCATGATCCCGGTGCGGACAAGCGCGGACTTCTCAGGTCCGGCCAGGTCTTCTCCCTGGGAGAAGACACCGGAGGAGCCGATTCCAAGCTCGCCCTCGGGAATCTCTCCCCGAAAGGCGCTCGAGTAGGCACGGCTCAACTTCTCTAGTCTATCGGTACCTGCCTCGGCGGTCAAACCTTCCGCCACGCATAGGGCGTCCCAGTCGCGAAAGGCCTGCGCCGTAGAAATGCCCATCTCAGGCACGGCGACCACGCACCATACCGGCTCGATGTCGTTCAGCGGATAGACCTCCTGCCCGCGATCCACTCCCAGAACTGTTCCGCCAATGAGAAAGAGCGGCACATCGGAGCCTACCTGGGCAGCAAGCTCCAGGCGGCGCGTGAACAAGTCCCGCAGCTGCGGGATATTCAGCTCCTTTTCGAGGCCGACCAGAGCCGCAACCGCATTCCCGGAACCGGCGCCCAGCCCTCCCTGCACTGGAAGTCGTTTATCAATATGGACTTCAACCTCCGCTCTCGCACCAAGTTCCTCCAAAACCAAGGAAAAAATCTTCCAGACGGTGTTGCGGCTGTCAGTCGGTACCAGGGGGCTGCTGGAGCTGATCCGCAAAGCTGTCGCGTCGGCAATTTTCGCCGTAACAGTAACCACATCATGCATTTCCAGCGTTTGATACACGGTAGCGAGGGCGTGGAATCCGTCTGGCCTCGGGGGGCCTAGGAAAAGCCCCAGGTTGATCTTGGCGTGCGAGCGGACGGCGGTCGGCATACGTCCTCGATTGTAGAGGGGCCCGCTCAAGGAAAAAACCGCTGCAAGAGCCGGCCATAAAGTTGAGCGTAGGCCGCTGGAACCGCAGGCGTGAACTTTACGTAACTCTCGGGGACGAGGCAGGAGTTTCGCATGCACTTCTTGCTGTTTGGCATTGGCCTGTATTTCCTCCCCGCAATCATTGCGGTGGTTCGGCACACGCACAACTCCACACCGATCCTGCTGTTGAACGTGTTTCTCGGCTGGACCATCGTTGGCTGGTTCGTGGCGCTGCTTATGTCGATCTGTTCGGCGCCGATCTACCCGTGCTACTACCGCCGCGATTGGTAAGTGCCGGACGGCGGAGGATGGAGGATGCGCATCCGGCCGTTCGACTGCTCGGCGCACATAGCTCCGCCCAAGCCGTGCGGCGCGTTCCTCCGCGCCCGCACAGTCTGTTCTCTTATTCCTCTTCGGAGGGCGGTTTCTACTCTTCCTTGTACAGAGCAGCTCCCGCAATCGTCCCGACAACACACTCTACGAGTGACCCGAGCGTTGTGTAGAACGCAAGGTGATGCGAGAAAAGGCCCTGTACGCACATGAAAGCGGCGTTCGGCACCAGGAAGCCAAGAATCCATACCGCTACTCCGGCGTAGATTGCCGTTTTCACGCCCGGGCCGAAGCGCGGCCGGATCCCGGCGTAAATCCAGATCGCGACAAGCCCAATGACGAGTCCAAGCAGGTTGAACCAGACAATCTGGCTTGGTCCGCGAGTCCGGGCTATGCCCGAGGGCTTGCATCCCATCATTCCAGGACTTGGCAAGCCACACGCCATCCACCGGAAAATCCAGGAGATCTCCAACAATACCGGCAACGATGCCGCCGAGAATCAGACGGCCCACATTGATTTTTCCCATGATGCACTCCTTGGGGGATTTTGGGGGACCACGGGAGTATACGCTCGCACATAGAGACGTGCAACCAGAACATTTATTGAGCGTTCCGGGCGTTTTATAGCAAAACCAGAGTGGCTGTATGCCAAAAGCACTCCCGCCAAGTCGGCGCGACCAACAGGTAGCGACGACCTTGGACGAAATCAGAAAAGGCCACGCTTACTCTGGTTTTGCTCTATAGCGAGGCGCATAGGCGCCCGGACCGGGTTCTTCGGCGCCGTGTATCTGCTACTCTGAATTTCATTCCACGGTTTGCCGATTGCCATGCAAATGCCGCCGCCATTGCAGCGTTCCCTTTGCCCGACGCCGACGGAGTGGCGCGCGCGCGATTGGGCTGCCGGGCTAGGGCTCTTCGCGGCTACGGCAGGCGTGGTGCTTTGGCAGAACGCGCACGTTGCAGTCCTGTTCGACCTCAGCTACATACTCAACACCGCAACGCGCATTGCTCGAGGGCCAGATGCCATACCGCGATTTTCCTCTCGCGCATGCGCCGCTCACGTTTCTCCTCCAGGCGGCGATCATGCGCCTGACTGGCCGCGTCTTTTTCCATCATGTGATCTACGCCGCGGTGACGGGCGGGCTGGCGACGGTACTTGCGTGGAGGATCGCGCTGGCATCGCTGCGCGGCCGCGTCACGGACGCGTGGGCCGTGGCGCTGCTCTTCGCCGCGCCGCTCGCCGTATTGGGCATCTACTGCATTCTGCCCACTCCTGAGTACGACTGCGACTGCGCGTTCTGGATTTTGGTCGCGCTTTGGCTGTTGCAGAAACTCGATGAAAGAACGGATGTGGTTCTTGGATTTGCCACGGGCGCGGTGCTCGTTGTCCCTCTGTTTTTCAAACAGAATATGGGGCTGCCGTTTCTCGCTGCGGCGTTCTGCGCGGTCCTGCTGGTGCTCGCGCTGAAGTGGCTCCGGCGCGGGCAGGCCCTGGCTGCGCCGCCCGATTCGCTTACGCTGCTCTCCGTTCTGGCCGGCGCGGGCGCCGCGCTCGGGGCAGGCGTGCTCGCGCTGCATTGGGCCGCGGGCCTCGGCAACTACCTGCACTGGACCATTGCATACGCGGGACAGCGCCGCCTTCCGGGATGGAGTCTCATGCTCGGTGTCTATCGCGATCCAGCGCTTCTATGGAAGGCGCCGTGCGTCGTGGCCGCGCTGATTATATTGCGCACCGCTCCAGGGAAAAATCATTGGGCGCGAATCGTCGCCTTTGCACTGCTCGCCGCGCCGTTTCTCTTTACGCTCGCTTCTTTGGTTATTTATGACGATGCCGACGAGCGCGGCGACAGCCTGCTGGCGCTGTGGCCCTTGCTGCTATTGCTTGCAGTCGCGCTGACGATCGCAAATTTGTTCAGTTTGCGGCATGAGCCGCGTCTTCGCGCATTGTTCCCGCTCATCCTGCTTGCCGCCATTCACGGCACGTTGCTGTCGCAGCAGCTTTGGGGATCGACGTACGCCATCTGGCCGTTGCTGATTTTGCTGCAGGTCGAGCTGCTCGTGTTTCTGGATGGTTTTTTGTCGCGCTGGGCCGCACCGCGGTGGTTCGTGCCCGCGCTGGCTGCGCTCATCTCCGTCACGCTGCTCATCGTGCGGAGGGTTCTACACGGCCAGCGAAGAGCGGCTCTCCTACGCAAACCTGCCTGACGGCCCTCCCGCGCATTCCGTGTTTCCGGAACTTGCCGGGCTGTCTACGCCGGGCCCTTACTTACCGGAACTTGACGAACTGCTGCGCTACGCCCAGGCTAATATACCCTTCGATGATGGAATCGTCCTGATTCCCGGCGAGGAGCCTTTCTACTTTGCCACTGGCCGCGTGCCGCATTTTCCGGTGCCGTTCTTTGACCCGACGATCGATCCGTATTCACCCGCTGAGATCGCCTCGCTGGTGCAGTCGCGCAATATCCGCTGGCTGATTGTGAAGACCGACCTGCAGACCAAAGAGGATCCCACGCCCAATCGCGCGGCAACCATGAATTTACTGATGCCCGAATTCACGCTCGTCGCGCATCTGCGCGGCTACGACATCTTTCGCCGCTAGTTGCGACCTTCGCCAGCCCTACGATTTCTTCTTTCCCCTGCCCGATCGGCGCAACTCCTCCCAGTCTTTTTCCGTTTGACCGGCGTAGACGATACCAAATTCCGCGATCGCTTCGGCAAATGCATCGCCAGTGCCGATGTAACCGGCGATTGTTTGCGGGTCGCCCGAGCGTGCGTGCCCACGCGCCAGCAGTTCGCCGCAGACCTCGGCGTAGGCCTTCAAACTTGCGCCGGCCAGATCCTCGATCGCGATCGATCCCTTGTGGTCATTCAACTGGCGCACCAGATACTGGCGATTGCCGATGTGCGTCCAGCCAAGAAACGGATCGGTCTGGATCTGCATGTACTTCTGCCCCTCGGCTGTGCGCCGGCCGTTGTGCGCCGCCGGCCGCGCGTCGGGCAAATACGGCGCATAGGCCGACGCCACCTCTTCCTTGATCTGCAGAAAAAGCGGATCGCCAGGGCCGTTGCCTTCCATGTAGACGCAGTAGTCGCGCAGGCCCACTGAGCCGGTACCTACAACTTTGAAGGCCACATCCACAGGCCGGTAGAAGTCGAGCAAGTGTTGCCGCTGGGGCTCAAGCATCTCTCGATACGGCCCAAGCGAGGCCAGCACTGCCGCGGCGCGTGCGCCTGTAATGCGAGTGAGCATCGGCTTCGATTCCTTGAAGCGGCGTCGCGTGCCTGGCCGGGACGAAACCGGCGTGGTGAACTGCTCGAACGTGCGTTGCGGCGTGGCCCGTTCCGCTTTTGAGAGCGCGTCGTGCACCGGTTTGGCCAGGTCGATGCGGTGCACCTGAAACCGGTTCACTTCAAGTTGCGCCATGCGGGCAAACGCGCGCATCTGCCCGGCGTAGCGCTCGACGCAGGCCGCCGCGGCTTTGCGCGCTGAGCTGTCTTTGTGCCCGGCGGCGCGGCCGGCCAGCACCAGTGAGGCCGCCATGCGCTTCAAATCCCATTCGAAAGGGCCGCGAATGGTCTCGTCGAAGTCGTTGATATCGAAGACCAGTCGGCCGTCGGGTGCGGCGAATGCGCCCAGGTTGCGCACATGAGCGTCTCCGCACAGCTGGCTCACGATTCCTGTCGATGGAAGCTGCGCTAGGTCCGCGGCCATCACCGGCGCCGCGCCGCGAAGGAATGCGAAGGGCGATTCCGCCATCATCTCGTACTTGAGCTGAATCAGCGCGGGCACGCGGCCGCGCATCGATCGCGCCACGAGCTCCAAAGCCGTGGCCGCCCGTGCCTTCAGGTGCAGTTCGCCGTGCTGGTGGCGGCCCACCTGCTTGCGCCGCGCCTGGCCAAGTGCGCGGCGTTCTTCAGCGGTTGTCCAGTGCATACAGCGCAACATACACTGTCCAACTTCGCGGCGCAATAAGCCGCAGCGCGTGATTTACACTTTTCGTGGAAGCCCGCTCCTGTCTTCATCGCTCCATTCGATACTTAATTTGGGCTCCCCTCCCGAACTCCAACCCAGGAGGAATCGCCTTTTGACGCGAGCCATCCTACACCTTTCTCCAGTTGCTTTCGCCTTGGCCGTTGCCGTTTCGGCCGCGGCGCCTTCGCGCAAGCCCCTTCTCATTGGCCGCGCGACACCCGAAAAGCCCCTCACTGTCGACGCGATTTACGCCCACGGATCGCTCATCGGCGAGCCGCCGGAGCAACTTACCTGGTCACCGGACGGAAAACACCTGACTTATCTGGATGGCGGTCAACTGATGGAAGTGGATGCCGCTACCGGCAAGACGCATGTGCTGGTGGATGCAGCCAAGATGGCAGCACTGGATGGGAGCACGAGTTCTGAGACGAACCTCGAAGATCGCCAGCGTTACGGCATTCCCAGCTACGTGTGGGCGCCCGACTCGGCGCACATACTCTTCGACTCAAATGGCCGGCTGTGGCTGTACGATCTGCGTAACGGCGCCGGCATTCAAATCGGCTTCTCGGGTCTTCTTCTTGGCGACGATCCCAAGTTCTCTCCCGATGGCTCCAGTGTCTCGTTTATCCGCGACCATGGGTTGACAGTGATCCCGCTTCGCGATGCCGGAGTCTCCCGCCTTGCCCCTGGCTCCGGCGCCGGATTCTTCCAGCGCCAATGGTGAGCAGATACTCAATGGCGAAGTGGATTGGGTGTACGAGGAAGAACTCGATGTACGAAGCAATTACTTTTGGTCGCCGGACTCGAAAAGGATTGCCTATCTGCGGATGGACGAATCACAGGTGCCGAGATACCCAATCACTGACTGGATTCCCAACCACGCCACGGTGGGTTGGCAGCGCTATCCGCAGCCGGGCGACGCGAATCCCAATGTGCACCTGGGCGTTGTGGCGGCGCATGGCGGAAAAACGATGTGGATCAGGATCCCGATTCGCGCCGGTGACGATTACGTGCCGCGCTTTGGTTGGGTCGACCGCAAGACCTTGTGGATCGAGACCCTGAGCCGGGATCAGAAGCACCGCGCGCTGTTCTTTGCCGACGCCGATTATGGCGATTTGCGGCAAATGCTCGATATCGCCGATCCCAAGTTTCTCGATGACGAAGACTACGACGTGGTCGTGGGCAATGGATTCATCGTACTCACGAACTGGAGCGATGGGCACAACCAGATCTATCTCTACAGCTATGACCAGCAGAAGCCGCTCGAATCGGATGCGAAGCTGGTGCGTCAGTTGACCAAAGGCAGCTTCGAAGCCGGCGATGTGTTGTGCGTAAGCACTGCGCGAAAAGTGGTGGATTACGACTCAAACGAAGGCAATCCGCTGGAACAGCAGATTTGGGAGGTGGGTTTCGACGGGCGAAGCCGGCGGTTGAGCGCCGGGGCCGGGTTTCATCTGGCCGCATTCAACCCCGATGGAGAGGCCTTCACCGACATATTCTCAGCGCTGATGCAGCCGCCGGAGATGCGCCTTTGCTGGGCATCCGGCGAGACGGCAGCGAAGTGCCGCGTGTTTTGGCAGACGCACGCGCTCAACTCCTGGCATCTGCAATCACCGTTGCCGGTCGAGGTGAAGGCCCACGATGGAACCACGCTCTATGCCACACTGCTTCTGCCGCCGGGCGCGGCGAATCCGGCCGGCACGCCGTTGATCGTGAACCCCTACGGAGGGCCTGACGACCAGATTGTCGTGAATCGTTGGAGCGCCAACCTGCTCTTCGACGAACTCCTGGCGCAGCACGGGTTTGCCGTGCTCCACGCCGACAATCGCGGCATGGGCAGCCGCGGGCGCGCCTTTGCGCAGGCGGCGTATCGCAACTTCGGCGCCGTTCAGCTTGAGGATCAGCTGACCGTGATCGATGCGATGCTCAAAAAGTTTCCGCAACTCGATCCCAAACGCCTGGGCTGGTGGGGCTGGAGCTGGGGCGGCACGTTCACGCTTTATGCGATGACCCACTCTGACCGTTTCCGCGCCGGCGTCGCCGTAGCTCCGGTCACCGACTGGCGCGATTACGATTCGATTTACACCGAGCGCTATCTGGGCCTGCCCATAGACAACCCGGATGGCTACCAGGACTTTTCCGTAGTGAACTTGGCCGGCAATCTCAAGGGACGGCTGCTGCTGGTGCAAGGCACCAGCGACGAAAACGTGCATTTGGAAAATACCCTGCAGTTTGTCGAGAGGCTGAATGAGGCTGAAATTCCGTACGATCTCCAGCTCTACCCGCGCGAGGCGCATGGCCTCTTGGGGCCAGCGGTAGAGACAAATCTGCACAAGCGGATTTTGGCGCAGTTTGAGACCTACCTGAAGCCGGACCCTCCGGCAGCGAGCGGGAACTAGGTTGTATCGACATATAGAAGCAGGCGGCGACGGGAGCCGATTTTTTCGAGTTTTAGGAGCGAGGAGAGACGCATACCGGGTGTCTGCTAACGACGAGCGACAATAAAATCGGGAAAATCGGCCCCGTCCCTGCGGGTTGCGGCGCAAATCGGGCCATACTTCGTTGTCGTCCTAGGCGGTGGGCCCGCCACAGCCGTCGTCCTCCGCCTCGTCTGAGCCCGATTTTCGCCACGCAACGACACCTGTTCCTATATGTCGATATAACCTAGGCGTTCTTAGACTTCGTTGCGCTTGAAAAGTTCGTCCTTTTCTCGCTTTGGGCAGTGGGTGCACTGCAGGCAAGAGACAAGCAACACGGCTACGCCCACCGTAACCAGTACGGCAAGGACGCTTCCATTCACCGCGATCCAGTGTGCCAGGGTTTGCATCTTCGGTCACCGTTCCTGGGACTATCCGGCGCTCCCGGGGGGAACTTAGGTATACGCGGATGCTACCCACCTTAATTATTAGCCGAAAATCCACCCGTTTGGGTCATCTTCTAACTCTTTTGGTGTAAATATCGCCGGCTTGGGGAGAGAATCCAGTTGCAAGATAGAGAACAAAAAGCGAAAATAATAAGGCAAGAGTAAATGTGATGGCTGCCCTCCCCAATCCGGCGCCAATCCCCATTCCCGAAGAGTGGCCCGAGGAGCTTGCGAACCTTAGCGTTCCGTCGAGCGGCGTCCGCGAGGATCCGGCTCCGGCTTCAGACGTCGATTCGGATCGGGGCCCCGTGCTCAACTGGCTTTTTGTCGACCTGAACTCCTACTTCGCTTCCGTCGAGCAAGAGGTCCGGCCAGAGCTGCGTGGCCGGCCGGTCGGCGTGGTGCCCATGATGGCCGACACCACGGTTTGCATTGCCGCCAGTTATGAGGCCAAGGCTTTCGGAGTCCGCACCGGCACCATTGCCGCCGACGCGAAGCGCATGTGTCCGGAGATTGTTCTTGTGGAGGGCCGCCACGAAATCTACACCGAGTACCATCATCGCGTTGTCGAAGCCGTGGAGAGTTGCGTTCCGGTGACTGCGGTCTGCTCCATCGACGAGATGGCATGCCGGCTGATGGGCCGCGAGCAGCCGCTTCTGAACGCAATCGATCTCGGCCTTCGTGTGAAAAAAACGATCCGCGACCGCGTCGGCGAAACGCTGCGCAGTTCCGTTGGCCTGGCCACCAACCGCTATCTCGCTAAGGTCGCCAGCGACATGGAAAAGCCCGACGGCCTGGTGGCGTTGCCGCTGGATATTCTGCCCGAGGCGTTGCACCAGCTCACGCTGCGCGATCTACCCGGCATCGGCGCGCGCACGGAGAAGCATCTGAACGAAAAAGGCATCCACACCATGGACGATCTGCTTAAGCTCGATCGCGAGCAGGCCGGCGAAATTTGGGGCTCGGTGTGGGGCGAGAGGCTCTTTTACTGGCTGCGCGGCGAAGACTTCGAGATGGGAGAAACTGAGCACCAGAAATCGATCAGCCACTCGCACGTGCTGGCGCCCGAGATGCGCACTGCGGAGAAAGCCTGGGCCGTGGCGCACAAACTGCTGCACAAGGCTGCGATGCGGTTGCGCGCGGCGGGGCTGTGGGCCAGCAACATTGGTCTCGCCATCGGCTTCGCCGTGCCGCGCAGCGTGAACATGCCTGTCTCCCGCTTCGGCGTGCCCGCGCGCGGCTGGCGCAGCGAAATCAAGTTGAGCGAGTGCCAGGACAATCAGACGCTGATCGCGGCATTGCGCCGTTCTGTGGAGCTCGCGGCCCTCCGGCGAGCAATACGAGCACCCATACTTCATCGGCGTGCAATTCAACAACCTCGTCCCTGATCGCCTGCACACGCTGGCGCTCTTCGACGGCCTTGAAGAAGAGCAGAGCCGAACGCGGCTGCTAGTGACCATGGACCAGATCAACGACAAGTACGGCATGAGCACGCTCGCCCCGGCTGCCATGCTCGCCGCCTATAAGGCCGCGCCTACGCGGATTGCGTTCAACAGCATCCCGGACTTGTTTTAATGTAGCGCCGGTCTCCAGACCGGATGTCGTGAGGACTTCCTGGCCCTTACCCTATGACCAATCTCCCGCCGATCCACCGGACACTCTTTTTCCGGCTCAACCTATATCCCTGAACTTTTCTCCACCAATTTCGTAACTTTCTGCATCCCATCCCGCGCATTTCTGCGGATTAGAAGGTAGCAGCAGGTTTTATGACCGCAAGCTGGCAGCCTGACTTCGAACGACTCGTCGACGAGCACCAGTCCATGGTCTTTTCGCTCGCGCTGCGCATGACCGGCGACCGCGGCCTGGCCGAGGAGATCGCGCAGGACGTTTTTATGGAGCTCGACCGTCATCTCGCGAAGATCGCCTCGCCCGATCATGCGTGCTTCTGGCTGCGGCGCGTCGCCATGAGCCGTTCCGCCGATGCCCTGCGCCGCCGGCGCGTGCGTGGCATCGACTTGTGGGTCGAGATGGACGAGAACCACGGCGCACAAACTGAGGAGCGCGGCTCGCCGCTGGCCGCGCAGATTGATGGGTTGCTGGCCACGCTGCCTGAGGCGCAGCGTTCGGTGCTGATCCTCCGCTATCAGGAGGGTCTGACGCCGGAGGAGATTGCGGCAACGCTCGGCGCGCCGCTGGTTACCGTCAAGAGCAACCTGCAGCGCGGACTGAAGCTGCTGCGGACTAAAGCGGCGGCCCACTTGAAGGAGTATGTGCGTGGTTTTTGAACCGATGGACAACTTTGAGCGCGAGCTGCACGAAGCGATGGAGCGCCGGCCCGCGCCCCTCAGCCTGAAGCGCGGGATTTTGGAGCACCGCTGGCAGCAACGCAGCCGGCAACGCATGCGCATGGTTTGGTTCGAGCGTCTCGCAGCGTCTTTTGTGGTCGCGGCCGTGGCGGGTGGTGTGGCCATTGGGCACTACGCCGTCGAGCGCCGCAAAGGCGAAGAAGCCAAGCAACAGGTGTTCACTGCGCTGCGCATCACCAATCACGCGCTTGAGCAGATGAACGCGCAACTTGAGCACCAGGACAACAACAGGCAGTAGGAAAGGACATCTCCCGTGAAGAATCGAATCGGAATCATTGCAATTGCAGCCGCGGCGCTCATTTCGTCGGCACTGGCCCAAACCTCGCCGTGGCCGTTGCCGACGCCGGTGGAAAAGGAGCTTGCCGCTCGCGCCTCCAACGTGAGCGAGGTAACGCTGGGCAAGAACATGCTCGACTTCGCCGCCAGGTTCATGGACGGCAAGGACAAGGACCAGGCCGCGGCAAAGCAGTTGATCGACGGTCTCGACGGCATCTACGTTCGCGATTATGAATTTGACAAGGAAGGGCAATTCTCCGCCGGGCAGATCGAGCAATTGCGCAAGTACTTCGAGACTGGCGAGTGGTCGCCGCTTGTGCGAGACCGGGACACTAAGACCGGCGAATCGAGCGACGTAATGGTCAAATTGGTGAATGGCCAATCAGACGGCTTATTCATACTCGATGTTGAGCCGAAGGAGATCAGCATCGTTCTGATTCTGGGGCCCATCCACATGGACCAGCTCGGAGAATTGAAGGGGTTGAGCGGATTGGGCGCGTTGGGCGACGTGGACAAGAGTACGAAGCACGAAGAGAAAACCAGAAAAGGCGACGGCCAATGAACCGGCAATGAGCCGGCATTTTTCGTTCCTCTTGGCTGCGCGGCGCTTGTGCCTGCATCGTTGTGGTTCCGCGGGTGGCGCTAGCGGCCGGCGGCGAAGGCGGCTTTAACGGCGTGGTGAGTTCGATCGAAGCACCAGTATCACGTGCACGCCACGCGCATTCCGTTCATGGGGCTGGCGAGCTTCGTTACCAGTGCATGTACACATGGTGGGGTTGGGAGCGTGCGCCTTGCCGAGTTCGAGGACTTCTCCGCGCCCGTGGATAGCGACGAGCTGAACCGCATGGTCGAGGAGAAACTGGGCCAGGGATGGGAGCGGATGATCCGCGAGACCAGCCGCCACGGCAACGAGCAGACGCTGATCTTCGCGCATCCCGAGGGCAGACACATGAAGCTTTTAATTCTTGATCTCGACGGCATGAGATGGACGTAGTGCAGGTCTCCGTCAATCCCCAGCGGCTGAATGATGCCGTCGGAAAGTACGAGCACCGCGATCAGAGCGACGAAGGAACTTCCGACTAGCGCCAGCTCTCCCGATCCGCTACGGCGTGCGCGTCATCAGCTCCACAAACATCTTCTGGAAGCGCGGCAAATCCAGGTCGAGCTGCGCGTGAACGAGACGCACGCCGGTCGCGGGCTTCAGTGCTTCCGGCCAGGTAAGCGTGTCACCGTAGCTGGGTCCATGGCTCAGGTCCACGTCCATGTACACATCAACTTCTTTGGTAATGATCGAGGGATCGAGCCACGCGCAGGCTTCGAGCTCATCCCACATATAAAAGCGCTGCTGGCTCCATGCGGCGATGTAGCGCGCGGCTGGCGCTTGCGATTTCGAGATGGCATCGAGCATCGCCTGCGTAAACGGCGCTTTGACGGAAACATCGTCGGTCGTCACGTCGATGCGCGGCCAATCGGCGCGCAGGACGATGTGTGCGGCCTCGGGATCGAACCAGAAGTTGAATTCGTGGCGTGGGTCTGCGGTTAATCGTGGCGAACTCGAGATCGCCGGTCTGCGGCCCGGTCTGTGGATTGATGCTGCCGCCCATAATCACGATGCCTTTGGTCAGCGCCGCGAACTCGGGATCGATCGAGACCGCAAGCGCGATGTTGGTGAGCGGCCCAGCAGCATAGATGGTCACCTGGTGCGGATGCGCGCGCACCTCACGGATCAGAAAGTGCGGAGCATCTTCGTCAATCGCTTTGATGCTCGGCTGTCCCTCCGGCATCGCTGGAATCTCGTACGGCCCGTGCGGCTCGAACTTCGCGGCTCCGGTCATCGTTGCCGGAACCCGCCCCACGCTCCCAGCCACGTCACTTTCCCGTAGCGCGTCTCGTCGAGCTGGGTCTCTTGCTCGGTGCGGACCAGCGGAAAAACCGCGCCGCGGGCCACGGGAACACCGGTGTGCCCGGTCAGCTCCAACATGCGCAGGGTGTGCAGTGTCTCTTCGTCGCGCCAGGCATCGCCGGTCACCATGGTGATGCCGAGCACCTGCACGTCGGGCGACTGCAGCAACACCAGCATCGCCATCTGGTCCGATCCGCCGGGACCGGAGCCGTCCTGATCGATCAATACCAAGCGCTTTTGCGCCGGAAGCAGGACGGCGCATGCCGCCAGCAGAGATTGCGGCAAATGCTTTTCTCATAGATCGGTATTGTGGCATAGCGCGTCAGCCGGCGCCCGGCGGAAATCAGCCCTCGCCCCGCTTGGCACGACCCACTTGTTCCCTTGGTCCCTCGATCCCTTGTTCCCTGCTTTACCTGCCGCCCAAACCCTCTGGGCTTGAACTGCGGCGTGACCGGCAGGTTGGTCTTGCCTTCGGGATAGACCACGAGAAAGCGGTTGGGGCCTTCGCCCACGCTGGCGGTCTCAATGCCCGTGAGCGACCGGCAGGACAGATGCAGCAGGCGGCGCTCGCGGCTGTTCATGGGCGGAAAGCTGTAGGGAAGGCCCGTTTGGCGCACTTTCTCCGCGGCCGTTTCAGCGGCCAGGCGCAGCTCCTCGGCGCGGAGGGCCTTGAAATTGGCGGCGTCAAAGCTCACCAGGTCGTGCTCGTGGTGGTCCAGCCGCAGCATCTGTGCGGCCAGGGTTTCCAGGGCCCTGAGCAGCTCACCGTTGTGTTGTATGACGAGAGGCACATCGGGGCCGGCCAGTTCAACATAGATCTGGCGCGCCTCGATGCCTTGCGGATCGCGCGCACCATCGCCTGCTGTGATGCGGTACTTGAGGCGCAGGCCGCCCAGCTTGTTCAGGGTGTTCAGGAATCCGGCTATTTTTTGTGCAGCCTGCTGCAGGTCGTCAATTGGCATAACAAACAAGTATCGCAGAGCGGGCGCGAAGGCTGGGAGCGGATTCGTCGAAATCCGTTTTACCGCCGGAGCATTCGCCGGGATCGCCCGACGCCACGCGGCTGGACCTTCCTCGGTGGAGATCCTCGTGGCGTCATGGGCATTCAGCTCGAATTTCACGATTCAAGTAGAATTTCGCTGCAGCTTGTATGCTTCTGAGTGTGAATCACTGGGCTCGAATCCGCGCGCGTCGCGCGGCGCAGCGCTGTCTTGCTGGCCGGCGTACAGGCGATCTTGCCGCTGCCGCTGGCGCGGCTCGCGGCTCACTGGCACAGGCGCTGAAGCAATCAGCGGCCACTGCTGATAGCTTCCGGCGCCAAGCCTGTTGTGATCACGCTCGACGAGGCGATTCGTCGCGCGCGAGGCGAGCGAGCCTGGCGTATGCCGCGGCAGCGGCCGCCAGCCGGAGCGCAGGGCTGGACAAGTCGATCGCGCCGAGCCGGCCTGTTGCCCAATGCGCGCCTTTACAGCCAGGACATCTACACGCAACCCAATGGGATTTACAGCGAGGGCGATGCAGGCGAGCCTTCGGCGCCGTTGCCCAAATTCGTCGCCAACGACTCGAGGCCGTGGGAGTACATGGCGCAGGGTATCGTGGACGAAACGCTCAGCCTGGCGGGGCGGCGGCCGTGCGGCGTGCCGACGCGGCGGCGGCGATGGCGCAGGCCGAGCAGGAGATTGCGCGGCGCGGCCTGGTGGCGGCGGTTACCGGGCTCTTCTACAGTTCGCTCGCGGCGGACCACAAGCTGGCAGTCGCCGAACAGGCGCGTCAGGAGGCGGCCGACTTTACCAAGCTCACCACCGAGCGCGAGCAGGCGCGCGAGGCGGCGCACGCCGACGTGGTGAAGGCGCAATTGAAGAGCAGCAGCGGGACCGCGATCTGGAGGATGCGCAGGTGGCCGCGGAAAAAGCGCGGCTGGAGCTGGGCGTGCTGCTGTTTCCCGATCCGCGCACGGCGTACACGCTGAGCGCGCCGGAAGCCGCGCCGCCGCTGCCTCGCAGGAGGATGTGGAGCAGGCTGCGGCGAAGAACAATCCCGAGCTGAAGAGCGCGCTCGCCGCGCTGGATGCGAGCAACGCCGATGTGCAGGCGGCGTGGGGCGCACTGCTGCCCAACGTCGGTTGAACGTGACCTACGGGATCGACGCCAATCAATTTGCCGTCAATGGCCCGCTGAACCCCGACGGAACTCAGGCGCGCAACCTCGGCTACTCCACCAGCGTTACCGTGAACCTTCCCGTCTGGGACTGGCTGGCGAGCGAGCACAAGGTGAAGCAGAGCGAGATTCGCCGCGATGCCGCGCAAGTGGCGTTGAGCAACACGCAGCGGCAGCTGATTGCGCAACTCGATGAAGCGTATTCCGAAGCCCAGGCGGCGCGCGATCAACTCGCCTCGCTCGACCAGAGCGTGGCCACGGCCGCCGAAAGCCTGCGCCTCACCAAGCTGCGCTACCGGGCGGCGAAGCCACGGTGCTCGAAGTGGTGGACGCGGAAAATGCCTATGTGAGCGCGGAAAATGCGCGCGAAGATGGGCGCGTGCGCTATGAGACGGCGCGCGCCGCACTTGCAAACGATCACGGGAACGATGTGAAGTAGGCTATGAAGCGAGAACGATGGATCGGAATAGCACGAACGATGATCGAGCACGAGCAAACGATCAGCGCGGACACGCCGATCGCGGTGCTATCGGTTTGCGGCGCTGCCGCTTGCCGCTGGCTTTTTGCCGGGCTGCAAGAAAGAAGACGGCGCCGGCAGCCCAGGTCACCGTGCAGGCCGAGCATCCTGAGCAGGGGCCGATCTCCGAGCAGATCACCGCCGACGCCATTCTCGCGCCGCTCGCGCAGGCCGCCATTGCGCCCAAGATCAGCGCGCCGGTGAAGAAGTTCTACGTGCAGCGCGGGCAGAGGGTGAAGGCCGGCGAGTTGCTGGTCACGCTCGAGAACGACGACCTTGACGGCGCGGCGATGGACAACAAGGGATCGCTACGAGGCGGCGCAGGCCGCGTATGACACGGCCACCAAGGCGCAGGTGCCGGAAGACACGCTGAAGGCCGAGTCGGATCTTGCCCAGGCCAAGGCCAATCTCGATCTGAACCAGAGCATCGTGAACAGCCGCAAGCAGCTCTTCGCCGAGGGCGCCATTCCGGGCCGCGATCTGGACACCGCGCAGGCCGCGCTGGTGCAGGCGCAGGCGGCCTACGATGCGGCGGCAAAGCATCTGGAGTCAGTGCGAAAACGTGAGCCACGAAGCCGCGCTCAAGGCCGCGCAGGGCCAGCTGACTTCGGCCGAAGGCAAGTACAAGGGCGCCGAGGCGCAGGTGAACTACTCCGAGATTCGCAGCCCCATCGACGGCGTCGTCACCGACCGGCCGCTGTTCGCCGGCGAAACCGCCGCCGCCGGAGCGCCGCTGATCACGGTGATGGATACGTCAGCGCTGCTGGCCAAGACGCACATCGCGCAGAGCCTCGCCGCAGCAGATGAAGGTCGGCGACGCGGCATCGGTGCGCGTGCCGGGCATCGCCGATCCGGTTCCGGCGAAAGTTTCGCATGATCAGCCCCGCGCTCGACCCCGGCAGCACCACCGTCGAAGTCTGGCTGAAGATCGACAACAAGGCCGGCAAGCTCAAGGTGGGCACGCCGGTAAAAGTGTCCATCACCGGCCAGCACCGTGGCGCAGGCATTGAAGGTTCCCGACTCCGCGATCCTGACGGCGCGACGACGGCACGAAATCCGTCATGGTGGTCGGCAGCGACGGCGCGGCGCATCGCAAGCCCGTCACGCTGGGCATCGACGACGGCAACGACGTGCAGGTCACGAGCGGCCTCGACGCCCGCCGACATGGTGATCACCGGCGGCGCCTACGGCCTCGACGAAGGCACCAAGGTGAAGATGGGTCCAGGCCGACGATGACGAGCAGGCTGAGCCGGCGGAGGCGACAAGGACTGATGCCGACGCCGAATCCGCCGGCGGCAGCGAAAAGCCCTTCTGGCTGGCGCGCTCCACGCGCACCATCTTCTTCTTCGCCGCGATGCTCACGCGTGGCGGGCATCTATCTCGCCTTCCAGGTGCCCATCTCGGTCTTTCCCGAGACCAATTTTCCCGCGCGTCGTCATCGGCGTCGACAACGGCGTGATGCCGGTCGAGCAGATGGAAGTCACCATCACGCAGCCGATCGAGGACGCGGTCAACTCCGTTCCCGGCCTCGACACCGTGCGCTCCACCACCAGCCGCGGCTCGGCTGAGGTGAGCCTGTTCTTCGACTGGAACGTCGACATGGTGCCAGTCGCTGCAACTGGTCGATGCGGCGCTCGGCCGAGGTGCAGCAGACGCTGCCGCCCACGGCGCACATCACCACCAACCGGCTCACCTTCGCCAGCTTCCCGATCCTCGGCTACAGCCTTACCTCCGACACTGTTCCGCAGACGCAGCTCTGGGAGATTGCCACCTACGACCTGAAGCCGCCGCTGAATCGCGTGATCGGCGTGAGCACCGTGACTGGTGCAGGGCGGCCAGGTGCCGGAGTTTCACGTGGTCGCCCAACCTGGCGCTGCTGCAGGCCACCGGCGTCACCATCACCGACCTGGTCAACGCGATCAAGGCATCGAACATCGTCGACTCGCCCGGCCTCTACGAAGCCAATCACCAGCTGATCCTCGGCCTGGTGGGCGCGCAGGTGCACGATGCTCGACGGGCTTCGCCAGCTGGTGGTGAAGACCACGCCCGCCGGCGCGCCGGTGCGTGTGGCCGACGTGGCCACGGTGGAGCCGTCACCATGCCGGTCTACACCACCGTCACGGCCAACGGCAAAAACGCGGTGCTGCTCAACATCGCGCGCCAGCCCTCAGCGAACACCGTGGCGGTGGCCGACGCGGTGGCCGCGCGAGATTGCCGAACTGCAGCAAGAAGCTGCCGCCGGGCGTGAAGCTCGAGCTCTTCTACGATCAGTCGCAACTGGTGCGCGACTCCATCTCCAGCGTGCGCGACGCCATCTTCATCGGCCTGGTGCTGGCCTGCGTGATCCTGTTTCTTTTCCTGCGCGACTGGACCTCGTCGCTCATTGCCGGCCTGGTGATTCCGGTCACCATCGCCATCACGATCGTGCGTGCTCTGGGTGATCGGCGAAAGCTTCAACCTGATGACGCTCGGCGGCCTGGCCGCGGCCATCGGTCTGGTGATCGACGACGCCATCGTGGTGGTCGAAAACATCGTGATGCATCGCGACACCGGCGAGCATCGCGCTGAAGCGGTGCGCAAGGCGCTCAGCGAGATCACCGTCCCGCTGCATCGGCTCGACGCATCACGCCGGTCGTCGTCTTTCTGCCGCTGGTTTCGGTGAGCGGCGTCACCGGCATCTTCTTCCGCGCGCTGGCCATCACCATGGCCGCGGCGCTGCTTACCTCGCTGGCGCTGGCGCTCACCTGGACGCCGGGCCTGAGCTACGTGCTGCTGCGCGACAGACGCGAAACGTGCGAGCCGACGATCACGCCGCGCCGGCCGCATGCTCACGCGCGTGCTCGAGCGTCCATCGCCAGGTTCTCGACTGGGCGCTCGCCAAGCCGCTGTGGGTCGGCGGCATCTGCCTGCTGCTCGTCGTCGGCACCTGGGCCGGCTACCAGGCTGCTCGGCTCCGACCTGCTGCCGGAGATGGACGAAGGCGGCTTCATTCTCGACTACATCATGCCCGCCGGCAGCTCGCTGGCTGAGACCAATCGCGTGCTCGAGCATGTCGAGCGCATCCTGCACTCGATGCCCGAGGTCGAAAACACCTCGCGCCGCACCGGCTGCAACTGGGCCTCGCCGCGGTCACCGAGGCCAACACCGGCGACTTCACCGTCAAGCTCAAGGCGAAGCGCAGCCGCTCCGTCTGGGACGTGATGGACGAGGTGCGCAGCCAGCATCAAGGCCACCGAGCCCGAGCTCGACATCGAGCTGACGCAGGTTCTGCAGGACAACATCAACGATCTCTCGAACGCGCCCGAGCCGATCCAGGTCAAGATCTTCTCTGACGATGACGCAGCTGCTCGACGCAGCTGGGCCCGCGCGTGGCGACGCCATCGGCAAGATTCCCGGCGTGGTCGATGTCGAGAACGGCATCGAAAACACCATCAGCGGCCCGGCCACCAACTTCCAGGTCGATCCCACCGTCGCTTCGCGTCTGGGCTTCACGCCCAGCCGAAGTCTCTGAAGACGCGACCTCGATCCTCGATGGCATCACCACCAACGACCCGCTGATCGCCAACGGCCGCGCCTACACGATTCGCGTGCGGCTGGGCGACGAGCACCGCACCTCGCTCGACGCCATCGAGAACACCGTCTTCAACAGCGCCTCGGCCACACGGCGACGCTCGGCTCGCTGGCCGACGTCGCAGCAGCTTCCGCCGCAGAACGAGATTCGAGCGCGAAAACCTGCAGCGGCTGATCGTGGTCACGGCCGACCTTGAAGGCTCGGACCTGGGCACGGCGTGATGACAGAAGGTGCAGCAGACGGTCGACGGCTCTGCATCTGCCGCCATCGGTGCGCGTCGAGTACGGCGGCACCTACGCAGCAGCAGCAGAAATCCTTCCACGATCTGCTGCAGGTGCTGCTGCTGGCGCTGGCGCTGGTCTTCGGCGTGCTGCTGGCCGAGTTCCGCAACTTCCCCGCGCCCATCGCCATTCTCACCTCGTCGGTGCTGTCCATCTCCGGCGTGATCCTGGCCCTGCTCGATCACCGGCACCACATTCAACGTGGCCTCGTTCATGGGCCTCATCATGGTCATCGGCATCGTGGCCAAGAACGGCATCCTGCTGCTCGATGCCGACGAGAAGCTATCCGCGCCGAAGGCGTCGTCCGCCCACGACGCCATGCTGCACGCCGCGCAGCGCCGCCTGCGGCCCATCGTGATGACCGCCTCGCCGCGGTCTGCGGCATGTTGCCGCTGGCCTTTGCGCTCGGCGCCGGATCGCAGATGCTGCAGCCGCTGGCCATCGCCGTCATTGGCGGTCTCACGATTTCCATGGTCCTATCGCTCGTCATCACGCCGCTGGTTTACTTCCTGCTCACGCGCCATCGCGCCGCTGAGCCCGCAGAGCCGGCGCCATTGCCGAGCACCGGAACCGAAACATAGTATTTCCATCGAAAAGGCTTTCAGGAGATTTCTGACATGCGCCGTCCCATCTTCTTTCTCGTTCTTCTTCTTTCGTCAGTCTCCGCCGCCCAAACGCCCCGTGCGACGCGGCCGATTGCTCAAACCCCGCCGATGGGCTGGAACAGTTGGAACTTTTTCGCCGGCCGCGTGACCGACAAGGACATTCGAAACGCGGCCGATCAGCTCGTTGCCACGGGCATGAAAGACGCTGGTTACGTCTACGTGAACATCGACGACACATGGGAGGGTGAACGCGACTCGAACGGCGTGCTGCACTCGAACTCGAAGTTCCCGGACATGAAGGCGCTGGCTGACTACGTACATTCGAAGGGGCTCAAGCTCGGCATCTATTCGTCGCCGGGACCAAAGACCTGCGCGGGATATGAGGGTTCGCTCGGCCACGAAGCACAGGATGCGCAGCTCTATGCCTCGTGGGGCATCGACTACCTGAAATACGACCTCTGCAGCTTTATCCCGGCCGTAATGGAGAAGCAGGCGCCGAACGACAATGCCGAACAGATGCGCATGATGATCGCGGCCTACGGCAAGATGGACAAAGCGCTCAAAGCCACCGGCCGGCCCATTGTCTATTCGCTTTGCCAGTACGGATGGGACGCGGTGTGGGAATGGGGCCCGAAAGTCGGCGCCAACCTGTGGCGCACCACCGACGACATTCAGCCCAACTGGAACAGCATGTATACCCTCCTCAACGAGCAGGCCGGACTGGCCAAATACGCAGGCCCCGGCCACTGGAACGATCCTGACATGCTCGAGGTGGGCAATGGGACGCTCACGCTGGCGGAGGATCGTACCCACTTCTCCATGTGGGCCATGCTGGCCGCGCCGCTGATCGCCGGCAATGACCTGCCCAACATGACTCCCGAGGTCAAGGCCATCCTCACCAATCGCGAGGTGATCGCCATCGACCAGGACCGCCTGGGGCGGGAATCCACGCGCGCTTACTCTGACGGCGAGGTTGACGTGTGGACGCGGCATCTCTCCAGCGGAGCCATGGCTGTCGCCGTAATCAATGCCGGCAGCGACCGCTACTCCACGCATCCATTCCACCTGAGCCTTACCAAGCTCGGCCTGCACGGCGCGCTAAAGGCCAAGGACCTGTGGACCGGCAAAGAAATCACGCTCACCGACAACATGCCGCTCGAGATCCCAAAGCACGACATTCTGCTTGTGCGGATTCCTTCGCCATAGGCGCCCGGCTCACGCTACGGACCACTCCGGTGCCCAAGGTGTTCCCGTCTTCTGGCTTTTCACTCAATCCATGGTGTCGACGGCCACAACCTAGTCAAGCCTGCGCGTAACCCATCGCGCCGTAGGCGCAGTGTTCGTTAGCCCCGCGCTTCAGCGTGGGGAAAGCAATCCCGTGTAGAAATCGGAGTCCCGTAGGGACGGTGCCTTGCCTTCTAATCCCTAGTCCCTGTTCCCTGTCTCTCCGCCCGCCCCAAACACACCGCGAACCACCCCCGCGCATCCGTCCACGTCGCCTCCGCGCGAAATCCGGCCTCGGCCAGCAGCGCTTCCGCCTGGCCCGGCCGGTACTTGTAGCTGTTTTCCGTGTGGATCGTCTCGCCGGCAGCGAACTCGACGGTCAAACCCAGCGCGCCGGCGCTCACCTGCTGGGCGATTCGGCTCGCCAAATGCATCTCGATGCGTGACTCGGCTCGATTCCACAGCGCGCAGTGCGCGAATGCACCCAGGTCGAAGTCTGCATCCAATTCGCGATTCAACCGCACCAGCACATTCTTGTTGAAGGCCGCGGTCACGCCCGCCGCGTCGTTGTAGGCAGCCAGCAAAGTGGCTTCATCCTTAACCATATCGACGCCGAGCAGAAGGCCGTCGCCTGGCTCGAGCCCGGCGCGCACCCGGCGCAACAGCCGCGCGGCCTCGTGCGGCTCAAAGTTGCCGATGCTCGATCCGATGTAGAGCACCAGCCGCCGCTCGCCGTCCGTGTCACCCAGATGGAACCTGTGCCCATCGCCGTCGGTGTAGTCCATTACGCGCGGCGCAACTTTGACGCCCGGAACCTCGCGCTCGATTCGCATCCTGGCGCCTTCGAGCGCACTCGCCGAGACGTCGATCGGCTCGTACAGAACGGTTCTCTGGCACTCGACCGCGGCCTTCAGCAGCAGCCGCGTCTTTTCGGCCGAGCCCGCCCCCAGCTCCGCGATGCGCAGTCGCGTGCTCAGGGCCGCATGCGCCATCATCTCTCCGGCGTTCGCCGCAAAGATGCTGCGCTCAGTGCGAGTCAGATAGTACTCGGGCAGTTCGGTGATGGCCTCAAAGAGGGCGGAGCCGGCGTGGTCGTAAAACAGCCAGGCGGGCAGCCGCTTGCGACGCGAAGTGAGGCCCCGGCGAACCGCCTCGGCGACGCGATCATCGATTTGTAGGGCTAAGGCAGGGGAAGCTGCTGCGCTCATTGACTATCAGTTGGATGCGGCCAGCGAGCTTACGACGCCAGCCGGATTCCGGAAAATTGCCATCGGGTTTCGGGGGAGAAGAAGTTGCGGTATGTTGCGCGGATGTGCCGGGCCGGGGTGACGCATGATCCGCCGCGCAGGACCATTTGCCCGCTCATGAATTTGCCGTTGTACTCGCCCAGCGCACCATCCAGTGGGCGAAAGCCGGGATAGCCCAGGTATGCGCTGCTCGTCCACACCCAACAATCCCCATAGCATTTCGTGCCGTCTTGGTTTTGGTGCTTCGCACCGTTCTTGTTTTGGACGAGGTCCGTGGCCGGGACAGGCAACATATTCCCGGAATCCAGCAGATTGCCTTCCACCGGCTGGCCTTCGGTCGCTGCCTCCCACTCGAATTCCGTAGGCAGCCTTCGTCCGGCCCAGCGCGCGTAAGCATCTGCTTCGTAATAGCTTACCTGGCTCACCGGGACATCCCTTAAGCTGTCAAGCGGCAACTCGCCGCGCAGCGTAAACACGCTCCACGCGCCGTCCTTCTCGGTCCAGTAGAGCGGAGCGCGCCATCCGTTGGCCTTTACTGCATCCCAGCCTGCCGAAAGCCACAGCTCCGGCTTGCCGTAGCCGCCGTCAGCCATAAACTCAGCGTAGTCTCCGCACGTAACCAGCCTGTTTGCTAATGCATACGGCTCAAGCCATACGCGATGCCGCGGCAGTTCGTTGTCGAAGCAAAACCCCTCGCCCGCGTGCCCCGCCTCGCGCAACCCGCCCTCAAATTGCCGAAACTCCAGCACTGGGTTCGCTGCTCTGCCCGTTTGCTCGTTTCCTTGCTCCCTCGGCTCTCCGGGTTCTTCGGTGGGCGATCCCTGACCCCTGATCGCCTGATCCCTGTACTTCGGCCGCAGCGGATTGGTGAAAAACGCGTGCAGAATGTCGGTCAGCAGCAGTTCCTGGTGCTGCTCCTCGTGATTCGCGCCCAACTCAAGCCGCCGCAGCGCTTCTATCTCCGGCTCTCGCTCGAACAGCCGCTCCATGGCGGCATCCACATGCTCCCGGTAGCGCAGAATCTCCGCCAGTCCCGGCCGCGAAAACGACGATCGCAAGCGCTTCTCAGGAAACGCCGAAAAACTCTCGTAATAACTATTGAAGAGCCACGAGAAGTCTTTGTGAAACACCCGGTAGCCGGGCAGGAACTCCCGCAGCACGAACGACTCGAAGAACCATGTGGTGTGGGCCAAATGCCATTTGGCCGGCGAGGCCTCAGGGCATGACTGCACCATCATGTCTTCCGGCGTGAGCGGCTCGCACAGCGCGAGGGTGCCATGCCGCGCCTCAATGAGTCGGTTAATAATCGCCGATCCGGACCCGCATCGATATAGGTGGTTGTGCTCAAGGTGCGCCCCCCCGTCATTGGTGAGTGTAGCCCCTCCCGGTGAAATTGACTGCCTTTAGACGGCTCGCTGGGGGGCGCGGCTGCTTTTTTTCGCGCTAGCGGCGCGAACGCCTAGCGGCCCCTCGCCTCAACGAGAAACTTGTGCGGTTCGAGACACCCGCACCTGTCCGTCCAGGCTGGTAATTGCTTTGCAATGGTGCTTTAATCTGAGCGGACGATTTGACCGGTGTGTCGCCCTCTGGCTCCGTCGAGAGGAGGGATCGATCATGGATAGCTTCCGCGCCAACCGCTGGGTTTTGCGCGCGCAAGGGTGTATCCACGTATACGAGTGGCCAGCGACGGGTGCCATTTTTTCTCATGTCAAGGAGCGAGGAGCGACGCATACCGGGTGTCTGCTAGCGACGAGCGACAAAGAAATGGGGAAAAATGGCCCCGTCCCTTCGGGTTGCGGCAAAAATTGGGCCAGGCTGCGTTGTCGGCCTCGACCTTGGAGCCACCAAAGCCTTCGGCCTCCGCCTTGTCTGGCCCAATTTTCGCTCGCAACGCTGACTACCCGTATATGTGGATACACCCTAGTGTTCGCAGTCTGTCTGGGGTTAGCTCGGCCTTTGCCTGCCCAGTCAAAAGCCCCGGCTCCAGACGAGCCCCCCAAAACCACCCATACCGCATCCGCTGTCCGCACACCGCCGACTCCCGAAGAAATCGGCGACTCGCTCACCGCCCGCCAGCGCTATCAGGCGGCCATTGCGGCCTACTCTAAAGCGCGAGAGAAGACGGCCACGCTCTGGAACAAGATGGGCATTGACTACCAGATGATGTTTAACTCAGGCGACGCCATGCGGTGCTACAAGGAATCGCTCAAGCTCGACCCCCACAACCCTGATTTTCTGAATAATTTGGCCACGGTCTACGCGTCGCTTAAGGAATATGGGCAAGCGGATCGCATGTACCGCAAGGCGCTTAAATTCGGACCGCAATCCGCGCTCATCTTAAAGAATCTCGGCACTGACCTGCTGGCGGAGCATAAGTACAACAAGGGCTGGGAGGCCTACCAGGAGGCCCTGGCAATCGATCCGCAGATTTTTGAAGATCACTCCAGTCCTAAGGTCGAAAACCCATCCGACCTGCAAGAGCGGGGCGCCATGAACTACTACATGGCGGCGGGTTGCGCCCGCGCCGGGTATCCCGATTGTGCCCTCCAATACCTCCGCCTGGCGCTGGATGAGGGTTTCACCACGCGCAAAAAAGTCTTGATTGACATCGAGTTCGCCAGCCTGCGCGGTAACCCGGCCTTCCAGCAACTGATTGCCGAACAGCGTTCCCAATAACGCCTGTTGCAACCTATTTGCGGGCTCGCCTGCAAGTTTTTCCTTTTGGTAACGAGATTTCTCTATGCTTGGCGTCCATTTAATGCTGTAATCGGTACAAAGAGCTGCACGGCATCGAACGGTTGGAATTGCAAATCGCCCCTTCGATTTGCATTCCGGGAGGTAAGATGTTGAGGCTCAATGGATCGGTTTGCCTGCTGGTTCTGGCGGGCAGCGTTTTGGTGTCGACCGGTTTCCCCGCTGGGGCTCGGGCGCAAGCTCTGCCCCGGAGTCGCCGCAAACTCCGCCAGAGACAAGTCAACCCGCGCAGTTCACCCCAATTGAAGTCGGCGACTCGTTCGCGGCGCACCATCGTTATGAGGAAGCGATTGCCGCCTACAGGACTTCTCCGCGGATGACCGCCCAGGTGTGGAACAAAATGGGCATGGCTTACCAGCTCATGCTCAACTCGCAACAGGCTGCTCACTGTTACAAAGAATCCTTGAAACTCAACTCGGACGATCCCAATGTCCTGAACAACCTTGCTACTCTCTACGAGTCCAGCCAGGAATACGAGCTGGCGGTTCGCACGTATCAGAAGGCGCTGAAGTTAGATCCTCAATTCGCCCTGGCATACAAGAATCTCGGAACCGATCTGATCGCCGAGCACAAGTACGGTCTTGGCTGGAATGCGTATCAGCGGGCGCTGGCTCTCGATCCTAAGATCTTCGTGGGCGGCGACAATCCCATGGTCGATAACCCAGCTCCGGCTCACGAGCGCGGCGCGATGAATTATTACATGGCGTTGGCCTGCGTTCGCTCCGGACAGGCTGGCTGCGCTCTTGAGTATCTGCGAAATTCGCTCGACGAAGGCTTTGCAGACTCAAGAAAGCTGGCTTCGGACCACGATTTTGCCGCGCTGAGCAACGACCCCGGATTTCAGAAACTCCTCGCTGAACAGCGCAGCCAGTAAGTCACGCGCTGCCGCGCATTTGGCCAACTCGTCGTCTCCCGCTACATCTTTTGCGTCTATCTGGTAGGTTGGCTTTTCGCGGTCGTTCTCCATTGCCTGTGGAGTCTTGCGAGCCTTGCCCCGTGGCGCATTCTAAAAAAGAACGCCACTTGAGGATTGAGGTTCCGATTCATCCACATTGGAGAATCGCTGCAGCCGCCAGGGAGAACTCATGAAAGTGCGCCTTCTACCAGCGATTTTTCTCGCTGTTGCCTTCATTGCGGTGGCCCGATCTCAGGATTCCGGCTCCGTTCCGCCTGCGGGACAGAACGCAGGCCCGGGTTCGGGCGGCAGCTATGGCCAGCGCGGCGGCCGCGGGGGATTTGGCGGCGGAATGGGCATGATGGGCCGCGGCCTCATGGGCGCCGTCACTGGGGTGGCCGCAGATCACTACACCATCAAGACCGGCGCCGGCGAGGTCTACACCGTCCACTTCACTGCTGACACGCGCATCATCAAGCAGGTGGCCGGAATGCACCGTGGCGGCGACGGACAGGGCGAAGGTGAGGGAGCCAGCCAGGGCCAATGGGGCGGAATGGGACGCGGCAACGGCGGCGGTGGTGGTCCGCAGCAGATTAGTGCCTCCGATATCAAGGTTGGCGATTCCATCGGCGTCATGGGCGACATTGACGCCACGGCTAAATCGGCATCCGCCATGCGGATTGTGCTGCTCGATCCCGCGGTCGTCGAGCAGATGCGCGCGATGGAGGCCAACTTCGGCAAGACCTGGCTGCAGGGAAAGGTCACCGCCATCGACGGCACAAAGATCACGCTCGTTGGCGTGCTCGACAATGCCCCTCACACTGTGGTCGCCGATGAGAACACGACCTTCCGCAAGCGCCGTGAGCCCGTGACTTTGGCTGACATTCAAATTGGCGACACCATTCGCGTAGAAGGCGCCACGAAGGGTGGAGTCTTTACCGCAAGCAGCGTAAACGTGGCTGGAATGATGGGCGGCGAGACACCCTCTGTCCCGCGTAACTCATCGCCCCAATAAGCCGGCCTATTCAATCGATTGCAGAGTCCAGGCTCCATTGGTCAGGACAAATGTAGCATGGCGAGAGGAACTGAGTGAGTTGCCTCGATTGTGGGCGATATTCTGCAGAGCAGCCGGCACTCCCTCCAGGTCCACGTTTTCGGTGAATGAAACAATTCTGCTGTCTCCCACCGGCTGAATCTGGCCCACGTCGCTGGCTTTCAGTTGATTCGCAACCAAAGGCATCACGATCACGGAGAACTGCGGATCGCTCGGGTTGTCAGGACGCCACTGGATCACATCGCCGCCGCTTGCCAGTTTGAGAACTTTCTTGCCCTCGGGCGTCAGTGTGAAATCGACCCAATACCCGTTGGGATACCTCCTGGTCACGAGCCAGTACTTGGCCGTCATCCCCTGAACCATGCCTGTAATATTCACCAGAATGCTTGCTGGCACGGCAGGGGTTTGGTCGTACCGGGCTTGGATCATCGTCAATGCCTGCGCCTGAGTCAAATCCGGCGCCGGCTTGCAGCCCGCGATCCATGACCCCGTAACCAAAAACACCAAAGCTCCAAGGACCTGTAACTTTACCGTGTTTTTCACGTTTCCTCCGAAGACCGCATCTGGCGGCGCAAATCTCTCCGCCGCGATTTTCCACCTACTTTCCCCCGCTGTCAATGCTGTTGAAAGTGACGGCGCTCACAGGTGAAGGTGCAAGAAAAACCGCGGTCTACGGCGTTTTAGGCTGCCTGCTCACAGGAATCGTTTTCTGCTAGCGGACCAGATTGGAGAAATCGGTATAGAAGCTGATTGCGGTGTCGCCCTGCTCGAGCAGGCGGGTTCGTTTCAGGCTGCCGTACTGTTCGTTTATCTTCTGCTTGCGCCGGTGCTCTGCCACAACGATCGCCCCAGGCGCCAGAATTCCTTGAGCCTCTCCGCCCAGCAGTCCAAGCGCGGCCTCGTACTCTCTCGCCTCGTTGTAAGGAGGATCGAGAAAGACCATTTCCTGGGGTTCTGGTTTTGGGCTGGACTTTGCTGCGGATCGGAGGAACGCGCCAACGCTTCCCGCATAAACGTGCACACCGCTTTCGATCCCCAGCCGCGCCAGGTTGTCGCGCAGCACTTTCAGAGCTGCCGGTGCGCGCTCCACAAACGTGACCCGCGCAGCGCCGCGGCTCGCCGCCTCAAGACCCACCCCACCCGAACCGGCGTACAGATCCAGAAAAGCCGCACCTTCTATGTACGGCGCGAGCACGTTGAAGAGCGTCTCACGCAGGCGATCGCTGGTGGGCCGGGTGCCGAGCCCCGGTGGGGCCAGGAGCGTACGCGAGCGGAACGATCCGGCGATGATGCGCATCGCCAACCAGCATATCGGACCGGCACCCATTCCTTCCGTCACTCTTTCACTTCTTCACCCTTTCACCTTCTTCCTCTCCTGACTTTCCTGGCCTACCCACTACAATCGGTGTATGCGTGGCTGGTCAATCCCGCTGGGCCGCTGGCTGGGTGTGGAGATGCGCGTCCACATCTTCTTCCCGCTGCTCATCTTTGTGCTGTTTGCCATCGGCGGCGCCGACGGCTGGCCGCGTGGGCTGGCTCTCTTCTTTCTCCTGGTCGCTGCGGTCGCCGTGCGCGAGACCGCCCGCCTGGTGGTGGCGGCGTGGTTGGGTCTGCGCCTCCGCGCCATTCTGCTACTTCCCATCGGCGGTTTGTTTGCCTATGCCAACCCTGAAAGCCAGGAGATCGCCAACCGCAGCCCCGGACAATTCATCCTGGCTCTCGCCGGTCCTCTGGCAAACCTGAGCGCCGCGCTCGCTGCCGCTGGCATCATCCTCGGCGCCAGCCCCCAAGTGCAGCTCTTCAGTCACCCCTTCATCACTTCCGCCCATTTGCTGCGCAGCCTTTTCTGGATGCAGGCATCGCTGGGCCTGCTGCACTTATTCCCTGCGTATCCCCTTGATTGCGGACGCCTGATTCGCTCAAGCATTGCCCGCACGCATGGTCTTGCCCGCGCGGGCCGCGCCGCTGCCGGCCTGGGACAGGTGCTTGCCCTGGCTGCCATGCTCGGCGGCATGCTGGCGCAGGAACCCTGGCTCATCTTCGCCGGTTTCTTCATCATGATCGGTGCGCAGGTCGAGGATCAGGGCGTATTTTTCCAGTCGGTTGTGGATACCGTGCGCATGCGTGAGGTCATGCTCACGGACTTTGCCACGCTTTCGCCCTCTGACACGCTGGCCGACGCTCTCTATCGCTGCGTGCACTCGCTTCAGGAGGATTTTCCCGTCGTGCGCGGCCCGCAGTTGGTGGGTATTGTTTCCCGCCAGCGTATCCTCGACACGTTGCGCAGCGAAGGCAACGGCTACGTGCAGTCGGTTATGTCCCGTGCCTTCCAGGTGGCGCGGCCTGAGGACACACTGGGCACCACAATTCGCCGCCTCACCGCAGGCCACGGCCTGTCGCTGATTCCCATCGCCGAGAGCGGCCGTGTGGTGGGAATCGTGAGCGTGCAGAACCTTATGAGCTCCATGTCGCTGCTCGCCGAGCAGCGCCGCATCGAACGCCAGGAAGCAGAGAACTGATAACTCCAATGGCCGACGAGCAGGCCGACGGCCCACTCTTAACCAGCCCATAGACCGGGTGCCCCACCCTCGCGGGGCATTTGTTTTTCCCGCTAGGGTGGGATTACACTCCCCTCATTGAGGCCTTCAAAACTCAAGCGCTACCAACTGACGGGTGAATTTCATTTCCTTACGTTCAGTTGTCACGACCGCCGTCCATACCTCGCCGGTACGGCCTCTCGTGATCTATTCGAGCATGCCCTTGAGCACTCACGCGAACGATATGTCTTCCATGTGATTGGTTACGTCGTCATGCCGGAACATGTCCATCTGCTCGTGTCTGAACCAAAACGCGCGACGCTTTCTCGCGCCATCCAGATGCTCAAAACCTCGGTCTCCAAGCAATCGCGGCAGAAGCCCTTCTGGCAGGCCCGCTACTATGACTTCAACGTCTGGAGCGAGCGCAAGCGGGTGGAAAAGCTGCGGTATATGCACCGCAATCCCGTGGCGCGCGGGCTGGTTGCTAAGCCGGAAGATTGGGCATGGAGCAGCTTCCGGCACTACGCCACCGGGGTCGAGGGTGCTGTAGAGATCGAGTCGGAGTGGACGGCGCGGAGACGGGAAGCGAACGCGACGTTGGCAAAGTGAGCGCAACCAATCCTACCCTTGCGTCAAAAAGAAATCGCAAGGTTGGGACACCGTTAGGTTTTGGGAATGAGCAATGAGAAAGCCGGAAAGGCGGGCAACTCGCCAAGATAGACTTATCCACAAGAGCCAAATATGCCGGGGACAATGAGCACGACCGATTACGTGGCGATTGTCGGCCTCGTCCTAGCCCTATATGGAGCAATTCTCTCGACAGTTAACTCAACGATTCAGGTGATTGCTCACCGACGCGACCGAGCCGACGTGATTGTGAAAATTCGTCGAAACATGACGGCGATCGGAAATCCCAGATACGAGAATATGAAATTGACGCTCATTACCGCAACGAATCGCGGGAAGAGACCCGTCACGATCCATGGCTTTGCTGCGAGGCTGCTCGACAGTCACGATGTCTTTTGGCTGAACGACACCAATCCGCCTCTGCCGTCCGAAATCACCGAAGGACACTCGGTGAGCGCCCACGTCGATTCGGCAAAGGAGGACACGAGCATTCTAGAGCTATTACGCTTGGGACAGCGTCGGACGGGAGTTCGAGATCAAGCAGGTTCCATGGCATAGGGCCTTGGCGTCGCGGATCAGAAGAAGATTTGCACCAGTACGCAGAGTGGAGAAAAAGCCACGCTCATAACAAAAGGTAGACACGCGCAGGTGCCCCATCCTTGACGCGTTCCTCGCGTCAAGGGTGGGAAAGCACGAAGTAAACTTACGACAGCATGGAACCTCTCGCCGCCAAGGCTGATCCGCTCGCTCCCGGCCTCTATCTCGTTGCCACCCCCATCGGCAACCTTGGCGATATCACGCTGCGCGCTCTCGACGTCCTGCGCCGCGTTGACCGCATCGCCTGCGAAGACACGCGCCAAACCCAAAAACTTCTCAATCATTTTCAAATCGAGAAAAAAACCGTCAGTTGCCACGAGCACAACGAGCACACCCGTGCCACGGAACTGATCCAAAACATAAAGGCCGGAAAGGCCATCGCTCTGGTCTCCGACGCCGGTACGCCGGGCGTCAGCGATCCCGGCTCCTGGCTGGTTCGCGAGGCCATCGCCGCCGGCGTACCCGTCTTTCCCATTCCCGGCGCTAACGCCGCCATCAGCGCACTGGTCGCTTCGGGTCTCGATGCCGGCGAGTTCGAATTCCTCGGCTTCCTTCCGGAGAAGGCCGGCGCGCGCCGCACGCGTCTCGAAAGACTCGCTGCGGAATCGCGCGAGCGAGCGCGGACTCTGATTTTTTACGAGGCGCCGCACCGCGTTCTCGAAACGCTGTCCGACATTGAACAAATCTGGGGAGCGACGCTCCACGCAGTGGTCGCCCGCGAGTTGACCAAAATTCACGAAGAATTTCTTCGTGGAACCGTGGCCGAAGTGCGCCGCGAGCTCGCCGCCCGCGATCGCATCCGTGGTGAAATCACTTTGCTCGTCGAAGCGCCCACGCAGGCTGACTCTTCCGGCCGAGCGCCCGCCGCGGCAACCGCGCACGAAAAGATCGCCGACCGCGTGGCGCGCATGATGAACGAAAAGAAAGTCGACGAGAAGGAAGCGCTCAAGCTCCTCGCCCGGGAATTGGGCCGCTCAAAGAGCGAGCTTTACCGGGAACTGCAGCGCGAACGCGCCCGCAAACGCTAGGCAGTGTCTGATGAATCCTTTTCTGAGAAGCCTTGTAAAAGGGCATGGCTTCAGCCAGGCCGAGAAAATCGCAAAATGGCCCGGCCTTTAGGCCCTGAGGGATGTTTTTGTAGTGCGTTCAGCACCCGGATCGATTCGTCAGACACTGCCTAATCCCGTCCCTAAAGTTCGCATCAAAAATGCGCTGTCACCCTGAGCAAGTCCGCACCGAAGGGGCGGACGAGTCGAAGGATCTGCGGTTGGGGTCTTCGATTTATGCTACGAACTTCGGATTCACCACGCTAGAGGCTGTTAGGAACTCTCCCCTTGCGCTGCCAGGAGTCCCCATCCCAGCTCCGCTCACCCAGGCCCCTCGCTCACTTGCTCCCTGTTTTTTGTCAACCCCGTTCCTCGGCCCACTCTCCGCAATCCACTGAAAACACTGCCTTAAAAATTTTGCCAACTTTGCAGTTTATTTCCCCGCTTTCGCGCATACTCATTCCATAAGCATTCACCCAGGCATTCATCGCCACGAACCACGAATCACGAACCACGGTTTCTATACCCGTAACTCCTTTGCTTTCACATTTCTGCAAATAAGTCGTTTGTTATCGCATTTTTGGAGCGAAATACACCCGCCAACCCAATGAAACCACGACACTTATTTTCAGAAAGCATGAGGGGGGGTATCCAAGTCAGTGGTATGGACCGGGGACATTCCCGACACTGCAACGAGAGGTGATGAAAGTCTTGGCTTCAGCTCCGCGTCGCTTCGCTCCATCGCGAACAGACGGTGTGAACGATGCGGAGGGGGAAGGACGCTGGCGCTTCCATAAGACAATGGTAAGCGAAAAACTGAAACGTCACCCTAGCCGGCGTTTTGCAGCGCTCCATGCGAATCGGGTCGCGTCTCCACGGCATCGATCGCGCCCTGCGCGAAATCGGATCGGGTGCATTGGATTGCCAAGGTTGCGTGTACACTGGTCACGATATGAGTTGCCTCTTCTGCAGGATCGTCGCTGGTGAAATCCCGTCCACCGCCGTCTATCAGGACGATCTCATATACGCCTTTGACGACATCGGCCCCAAGGCTCCCGTGCATGTTCTGGTTATTCCGCGCGAGCACATTGGCTCGCTCGAGGAGGCGGGTGAGGATAAACGCGCCCTGCTCGGGCACTTGCTGTGGGTGGCTCGGGAGATTGCCCGTGAGAAGGGCCTCGCCAAGGGCTATCGCATCGTGGTGAACACAGGCGATGACGGCGGCCAGACCGTGAACCATCTGCATCTGCATTTGCTGGGCGGCCGGCAGATGACCTGGCCGCCGGGATAAGAAGCCGATTGCAGACTCGCCGTGGCCTGTTCGGTTCCCCGGATTGCGCTGGCCGTAGCGGACTTCACCTGGAGCCTGTTATGAACTAGCGTGCGGCGCAATTCGCAGCACTGGAACATGTTTCAGTAAATTAATGCGTTTTCAAAAGCTGCTTGTACAGATTATGAATAAAGGTAACATTGTCGCACTGAAGATAACTCATTCTTCCGCCCATACGGGAATAGCTTTTGCAAAATCGCAGGTAGTATGCGGGGTTGGTTTTCGGAGGCTCGCCTTGTGCCCAATCCCATCCGCCGCCATCTTGCAGGTCCACGACGTAAATCGAATGGCCATTGACGGTAGGATCCCCGGATTGCAGGCGAAGATTGTTGACGCAACTCAAGCTTTTTTCGAAAACCTGCGGTCCCATTATTGCGGAGCCGACTGAAAGCGCGACCCCATTGTCGAGGCGAGCTACCGAACCTCCAAAAAGCTTGCAATCCCACTCCGCGCCGCGCCCCACAACCGCTCCGTTAAAAATCGGATGGTTCGTAATTATGTCGTATCCAATTCCTGGATGAACTGTCAGTGGCACGCCGTGCTTCCATGCGGAAGCCGCGATTGATGCGTGCTTCCAGCGGTGATTGATCTGGACTCGGCCGGTTGGAATATGTCCTTCGCTGATGGCGCGAAGTAAATCCGCGCGGGGCGCGGTGAGAAAATGATTGGGCTGATCGCGTATGAGAGCTTCCAGATCCGCGGGCGCCGGAACATCCACGCCATCTTCGCAAATAAGGCGGCCCAGCGAGCGTCCGTAACCCAGTCCGTCCAGCGCGCCAACCATCATGGCAAGGTGAATGTTTGTGGCGGTTTCATGCCAAGCGCCAAAAGTGCCGCTGGCAACATTCATCTCCACGCTTTCGGTACTGGCTCCGAACCAGGCGTATTCCCAATCATGAATCGTACCGGCTCCATTGGTGGCCAGATGTGTCAGCCACCCCGCCTCCATCATTCGATCCAAAAGCAGCGCCGCCCCGTTGCGAAGAAGATGCGCGCCGTAAATCAACATGACGCTTGCTTCCCGCTGACGTGCGGCATGAATTCTGGCCGCACAATCTTCCACCATTGGAACAAGATCGGGTTGCAGGGGCTTCGGGTCGGTGTCGGGATCAATCAAAATATCATCCGCCCGGGTGAGACTTTTCCGTTGCGCAAGCGGAAACACCCGCAGACGGCTAAAATCCAATGGCTGAATTGGAGGATTCATGACATTCGATGGCATAGGCGTTCCTTGGTGCTCCAGAGAACAACGGATGGAGTGCTGATGAAGTAAATTACTCGCCGTCGGGCACCAGGTTCCGGCCCTCTTTCTTAAATTATTCAGGCGGCCTCACCATAAGGCTGCCGAAAAATCGGGGTAAAGATTACCCCTCGCGAGCATAACAGAAACGCACCTTACAACGGCTGCGGCGAGTATTCCTCTTCCTCTTCTACGCCGTAGCGGCGGAGGAGGATAGGCAGGCTCTGCGAGAAGGCCGAGCGCGGCATTACGGTGTCGCATCCCGCCTCGATAGCCTTCATCTTCAGGTCGCCCTGCAGGTGATTGAGGAACCCGATGATCGAGACGGCTTTCTTGAATTTGCCCTTGAACTTGGGAATCAGGGCCATCGGCTTGGCGTTCAGGTTGTTCAGGTCGAAGACCAAAAGCGCCGGCTTTTCGTTGTCAGGGGAATCCAGGATTCGCGTCACCACGTCCTTGTTCTCGCCCTTCACAAACTCTACCTTCACGCCCAGTTTGCGCGCCGTCTCCTGAATCTTGGCCAGGAAGAAAAGATCCTCGATGAAGCAGAAGATGCGCGTGGGAGCGTCTTCGCGGATGGGAGCTGCGGGTTGAGCCGAATAGACGTCAGGATAGTATCCGCTGCTGTGACCATTGCTCGCGACGGGAATTGTGGAAGGCGGCCCATCGGCTACATTGCCGTTCACCACGCGATAGCTGTGGTCCATGGGACCGACAAATGTGCGCGGACCTCTCTGCTTTCCCCTGCGTTTGCCTTGCGGCGGCCCGGAGATGCTGTTGCCGGGCTGCATGGGAGGAGCCGATTGCTTTTGGAAAAACTTTTTCTTCTTACGGCTCTGATGCGGATGGGCCGGCTTGGGCGGCGCGGCCTGCGGTGAAGGCGGCGCCTGCATTTGCGGCTGACCCTGCGACGGATGCGCCTGCATAGGCGCCTGTTGGTTCGACTTGTTCTTGCGGCGGCGGCGGCGGCGGCGATGCCCGTGCGACTGCACCTGACCGTTGTCAGGAGGTGGCCCCTGCTCTGGCTGGGGCTGCGTCAGTTCTGTTGTCATGATGTGCGTACTTCCTGGTGCTTCGCTCTCTGGCGCATTGAATTGCGCCTTTTGATCCTGGCTGGGCAGCTCCACAATCCTGCACATGTGCTTTCAGGACTCTGCAGGAAAGAACAGCGGATCTTCGTCAGGAAACTGCGCCACTCCCTAAAACTGGCGCGACTGTCTGTTTCCACATGAGGAAACACCGCGCGAACCCTTTTCGTATCAGCGGGCGCGTCTCAGCCGCTACGGTTCCAACCCTTGAGCCTCTTTGAGAATGCGATTGCCACGTCATGCGCTGGAGTTGCTCATCAACCCCATCCGACCACCGGACTCGACCCGGCGCGGCCCTGCTTTTCTCAGATGATGCCCTTCCCTATGTGAGCTTTCGCCGCGCACAGCCTGACCACAATCAAACTGCCGCACGATGTTGTGCTTGCTCCGCGGCGAGCTTGCTCTCCCCAATACCCGGGTGGCCCGCATCAGCCGCTTGATAGGCAAATCTGATACTACAGGCAAGCCCACCCTCTGGCAAGTGGGGGTTTTAGGAGGGAACGCCTTTGGTAACTCAACCGGGAAAACCAAGGCACGTCCACTTGACGTAAGCCGCTCGCAACCAAAATGGGCCCTGACGCACGAAACGCCACTCTACCGAGAGTGGCGTCTCCGGGCCTCCTGCGCTGGCCACTGGCCTCCCAGCGAATTAGAGAGCAGAGGCTGTCTCCTCCGCTCCTATTGCAGGCTCCCCGGCCGGCTTCTCCCTTTTGAGGGCCGCTCGTTGGCGGTTGCTCGTGCCGGGTACCCGGTGTTGTTCAGGCTCGCTGGGTATTCCCCCAGCGGTCTTACATCACTGGCGCCTATTACCTAGCAATCCTCGTTCCGTTCACAACATTGTTTTATTTCAATGATTTAAGAGATTTATTCACGGCGGTTGTCTGCATTCTGGAAACTAAGCGGTGAAAATTCTTCAAAAAAACGTAGAGACGAACTGTATCTTCGATTTGGGGCGATCATCGCTGGCACTTGGGACAGTAGTGTGTCCCTCGTCCCGCCACCAGAATCCGGCGAATCGGTGTCTGGCAGCGTCGGCAGGGCTCGCCGGTCCGCTGGTAAACGCAGTGCTCGAGTCTGGAAGAATCCGCGCTCGCCATTGGCATCAACGTAATCCGAAACCGAAGAGCCGCCAAGCCGTATGGCATGGGTCAGGATCTGGCGCAACGCCAGCCGTAGCCGCTCAAGCTCGACGCGGGTCACGCGGTTGGCCCTCCGGCGCGGCCGGATTCCCGCATGAAACAGGCTCTCGTCGGCGTAGATGTTACCCACGCCAGCCAGCAGCGTTTGGTTCAGCAGCGCTGCCTTGATGCATAACCGCCGGCCTCGAAAGAGATCGGCGAACTCGCGTGCCCCGATGGTGAGCGGCTCCTCGCCCGGTGCGCCGAACCCTGCGCTACGCTGCAGATCGCGGAATTCCAGCCGGCCGAAGCGCCGCGGATCGACAAAGCGCAGCTCTCGGCCACTCGCCAGGCCGAGCCGCGCGTGGGTATGCGGAGCAACGGGGATCTCGGGCGAAGTGACAAGCAGCCGTCCCGTCATGCCAAGATGCACGATCCATTGCGCCTCGGGCAGCTGCCGAGCCTCTTTCGCTTCGCGCAGTTTCGTTACCGGTTGCCTGGGATCTGACTCCGGGCTCACCCAGCTCGAAGACAATGTGTTTGCCGGTTCGATGAACACTGAGAATGCTGCGCCCTGTGAGCCCCTTCTGCTGGCGCGCATGCGGCGTTTTGAATGGTTGAGGGTGACGAGCGAACCAAACCTCGGTGATGCGGTCGCCGCGCACACGCTTATCCACGCCGCGTGCGATCGTCTCCACCTCAGGCAGTTCCGGCATCGGCTTATTGTAGAGGATCGCGAATCGAGGACCGCGCCGGTCGATTAAAGCGGGTTTTCATCGCGGATTTTCGGCCAGATCGGACTCTTCTTCGCCTGCCTGCGATTGAAGGCTGCCCCATTGCTCCAGATACACCACGCCCAGCGCGAGGCCCACCAGGAACACTCCGACCGAAGAGTATTCGATCAGATTGAGATCGCGGTCCTCGGCCGGCGTTTGATACACGGTGGTGCCGTGAATTCCGCGCGGGACAACGCGATTCTCCTCCGGCACCGGCAGCCTGGGCATGGTGTCAAGGTAGTGCGTGGAGATCATGGCGGAGACGATCAGGCCAGCCAAACCGGGCAATAGAAACAGGAGCGCAAAGAACTTGAGCGCGGCCAATCTCGCAGCTTTCATCGCTTTCACCTCAACCACGGTGTTACCGGAGCGGGACGACGGAGGAGGCAGGAAGAGACGTTCCTGTCTAGAGATTAGACCAGATTTGAGCGCTATCGCCACGAACAAATATATATTCAATGGTTGATTGACGCGCGGTCGCGATCGTGCAGCGCTTCCCATCGACATTCTTAAGCCCAATCTCCTTGCTGGCATGGGAGCTTTGACCCTAAGAAACTACACTGAGTGCAACCAATGACTGCGCCCGACACCGTAACCGATACCATCGCCGCCATCTCCACGCCGCCGGGACGTGGCGGCATCGGGATCGTGCGCCTCAGCGGTCCGCGGGCTGCGTCGATAGCAGCGCAACTCGTGAGGCCGCATCAGCCGCTCGAACACGCTCGCGTGCGATTGGCCGACGTGCTCGACGCGGAGATTGCCGAAGCGCCAAATGCTCAATCCCCGCGTCTCGATGAGGCGCTTGTCACCCTGTTTGCCTCGCCGAATTCCTACACCGCGGAAGATCTGGTAGAGATTGCCGCACACGGGTCCCCTGTGGTGCTGGAGCTTCTGTTGCGCCGTGCGCTCGATCTCGGCGCGCGCCTGGCCGAGCCAGGCGAGTTCACGCAGCGCGCTTTTCTGGCCGGCCGCCTCGACCTGACGCAGGCTGAAGCCGTCCGCGACCTGATCGATGCGCAAACTCTCACGCAGGCGCGGCAGGCCGCCAGCCAGATGGGCGGGGCGCTCAGCGGCCGCGTGGCGCCAACAAAGCAATCGCTCGTGGAGTTGATCGCCCTGCTCGAAGCCGGTATCGACTTTGCCGAGGATGACATCGACGTGACGCCGCAAACCGAAATTGCGCGCCGCATCGGCGAATTGACGCCGCCACTCGCCGCTCTCGAAGCCTCCTTCGCTCGTGGCCGCATCGTCCACGACGGATTGACGCTGGCCATTGTGGGCCACCCCAACGTGGGTAAAAGCTCGCTCTTCAACCGTCTCGTCGAGCGCGATCGCGCCATCGTCACCGCATCGCCCGGCACCACGCGCGATCTGGTCACCGAGCGCATCTCGCTCGGCGGCATTCCTATCGAGCTGGTCGATACTGCCGGCTTCCGCGAGGGCGCGCATGATCTGCTTGAGGAGGCGGAGCGGCTCGGCATCCGCCGCAGTCATGAAGCGCTGGCCGATGCGGCGCTGGTGCTCGTCGTGCTCGACGCGACGCAACCACGCAGCGATGAAGACCGCCGCTTGCTCGCTGCTGTCGAGGGCCGCCCGGCGATCGCGGTCATCAACAAAAGCGATCTCGTCGACCACGCCGCGCGGGTATTCAGTCCCTTGAAAGGGCACGGCTTAAGCCGTGCCGTAAACGAAACAGAATCAGCGGGGCCTTTAGGCCCTGAGGGGTGCCTTCCGGAAATCTCGCCCAAATCTGCGTCTTTTTCCGTGGCGCCTTTAGCCCCTGAGGAAATCTCTTCGGAGATTCAATCTGAAATCAAGCTATCGCTCGCGTCTCAGGTAGCCGGCATCCCCGCGCTTTCGACCTCCGCGCTCACCGGAGAAGGCATCGTTGCCCTGCGCGAGCGCATTCTGGCGCTTGCTACCGGCGGAGCCGCAGCCGAACCCGGCATGTTGACCAATCTTCGCCAGCATCGGGCCATCACTACGGCGCTCGCCGCGCTGGCCGACGCTGCGAAGGCCAACGCCGCCGCCATTCCCCACGAGATGATCCTGCTCGACCTCTATCGCGCCCTGTGGGCCCTCGACTCTCTCACCGGCCAGACCACTCCCGACGACATTCTGAATCTGATCTTCTCCACCTTCTGCATCGGGAAATAAGTGTAAATCTCTTCCATTGTATCTAGCCTCATATTGAATCTTCCTCGCTCAATCCGAGAAAGGTACGGGCGTGTGAGATTCATCCGACGCGCTAGTTCGGTTTGAGAAATACCCTTGGCGGCGCGTAGGGTCTGGATACGGATACCGACCTGTTCGGCAAAATCTGGCATGGGCTGTGCAAAGTTTCGCACAATCCATGCTTTTCCACGCCAGATGCCTTGCGCCCTGTAATCATCAGGTGCATTGCAAAAGAGCCGCAGATAGCTGTTAAGGCGTTAACAGCATTAGAAGAGAAAGGGTTTGTTGAATGGTCAGGCAAGCGCGGCAACGCAAAGCTATGGAGGAGAAAGAGGCAGAAAAGCCAAGAGGCGACCGAAGTCGCCTCTTAACCCGTTTGGGCCTGATCGGATACGCTACGGGCTACCCACCTCACAGCGTAGGGGTTCGATTCCCCTCAGGTCCACCAAAATGCGGTAGTGGCGAAATGGCAGCCGCGCCAGCCTTGGGTCTGGAGATCAAGCGGCACTGCCAGATCAGCTATAAATCGGCGTTGTTTTTGATGAATAGGATTCGATTTGCGATGGCTCCAGACATTCCAACTGCCCCGCCACTCTCAGGCGTGATTGAGTGCGACGAAATGTACGTCGGTGGCAAGCCCCGATATAAAGGCGCGAGTCTCGCGTGGCCGTGGCACTAACAAAACGCCGGTATTTGCGGCTGTAGAGCGGGGCTGCGCAAATTCGGCGAAGAATCATTCCCAACGTCACCGGCAAAACGCTCAGACGCGAGATGCAAAGAGTGATTGACCCCCGCGCTCAAAGTCATGACTGATGATTACAAGGGCTACTGGAATGTCGATTTACCATTCGAGGGCGGCCACCATCGGATTAACCACAGCGCCCGTCAGTACGCTATCGGCGACATTCACACGAACACCGTGGAGAGCAGCCACGCTCTAGTAAAACGCGGTATCGTCGGCATCTATCACAACGTCAGCCGGGAATACCTGCACCCTAATTTATTATCAATGATATATAACGGTAAAAGCCGGAGTGCAAGACCTTGGCCCGTCTTTAGATATCTACTCTCTGATCGGTGCTTAGCCAGCAACTAAGCGTCTTGATTTGTTCGCGTTTTCTCCGGAGTGGGCCTGGCTGTTCGCACATAGCCCGACTGTGGAGCTCAATGGACAACAATGTCGCCTCCAGCACCGGGCGTATTGCGCTTGAGGAAAAATGACAAGAAGAACATCAGCGCCGTGCCAAACTGCGATCACCCAGTAAATATCTATATACGATAAGACCGCAGCCTGCGCTTGAACCATGTGAGCAAGCCGACCGATCGCATTCGCGTGAGAGTCGATTTGTCCCATGCCACCGTAGTTGAGATGGCGCACGAGTGCATCGGTCGCGTCAGAGAACTGCATTGAGCGCGTGTGCTCTGCGAGCACAGACTGGTGAAACTGCGACCTGCGCGCGAGCATCGTCGACACCATGGACGTGCCGACGCTTCCGCCGACATTGCGCATAAAGTTGACGATTCCGGCGGCCGCATTGCTCTTTTCCTTCGGCAAGCCGCTCGTTGTGCCGCTGCCTGTGTGGCCAGCTGGTTCATAAGTCTGAGGCAATGAAAAGCGTCGCCTCAGGTGCTAAAGCCCCAGCGTTTATGCGCCTTTTGCGGCCCGGCTAAAGCCGTGCCCTTGTTACAAAGCCATTCATGCACCAGCGCTAGGGAATGCCAGATGCTTTCGGAGTCTACGTCCCCTCGGGGAAGCCCGACATTCTGTGTTGAGGAGACTCAAACCAAAGATCGGAGCACGGCTGAAAGCAGTTTACGACTTGCGGCTGCAAAGCGTTCTCGCGGACGGAAGGTTCTATCGATCGCAACCAGCTGTTCATGTCGAAGGAAGACGAAGATGTTTGTGATCCCTTCCTCACCATTGCGCGAAACCTTCACTCGCTCGCCGAACTGGAGAGGAGACTTCTCTGGGAGGGAGCGCGGGACTGTACCATTGAATTGCAATGCTAGCCGCTAATTCCACCCACAAAACCCGGCTCGCTCAGGAAAGGAACAGAACGCTGTGACCACGCTCGCGAATAAGACGCTGAACAAGTACAGCTCCCATATCACGCAAGAGAAGTCCCAAGGTGCATCCCAAGCCATGCTGTATGCCACAGGATTCGAGGAGCCCGACATGCAGAAGCCGCAAGTCGGAATCGCGAGTGTCTGGTTCGAGGGCAATCCGTGCAATATGCACCTGCTTTCTCTCAGTGAGCGGGTCAAGCAAGGTGTCCAATCAGCGGGCCTGGTGGGATTGCGCTTTAACACCATCGGCGTGAGTGACGGAATCTCGATGGGTACCGACGGTATGAGCTTCTCGCTTCAGTCGCGGGATCTCATTGCGGACTCAATCGAAACCGTCATGGCCGCACAGTGGTACGACGCGAACATTTCAATCCCGGGCTGCGATAAAAACATGCCGGGCTGCGTGATGGCGATGGGACGCTTGAATCGCCCAAGCCTCATGATCTACGGAGGAACAATCCGCGCGGGTCATTACGACGGGGACAAGCTGGATATTGTTTCGGCGTTTCAGAGCTACGGTCAGTTCATTGCCAGTTCCATCAGCGAAGATCAGCGCCAGGCAATCGTCCGTCACGCATGCCCAGGTGCTGGCGCTTGCGGTGGCATGTACACGGCCAACACGATGGCGTCCGCCATTGAAGCATTGGGGATGACGCTCCCATATAGCTCATCGACACCCGCTGAAGATCCCGGAAAGCTGGACGAATGTTTCCGCGCCGGAGCGGCAATTCGCGTTCTGCTCGAGCGGGACATCAAGCCCCGGGACATCATGACACGGGAAGCATTCGAGAATGCGATGACCCTCGTATGTGCACTCGGTGGTTCTACGAATGCGGTCCTGCATTTGATCGCCATGGCGCGATCTGTCGATGTGCCGCTCACCATCGACGATTTCCAGGCGATTAGCAATCGCACTCCGCTCCTCGCCGATTTCAAGCCAAGCGGTCAGTATGTCATGGAAGATTTGCATACCGTCGGCGGCCTTCCCGCCGTCTGTAAGCTGCTTCTGGAAGCCGGTCTGCTTCATGGCGATTGCCTCACCGTCACGGGCAAAACAATGCGTGAGAACTTGGCCGGTTTACCCGGCCTTACAGCGGGCCAACAGATCGTGAGGCCGCTCTCGAATCCCCTCAAGCAGACCAGCCATCTTCAGATTCTCCGAGGCAATCTGGCTCCCGAAGGCGCAGTCGCCAAGATCACCGGGAAAGAGGGCCTGCGCTTCTCAGGCCCTGCCCGGGTGTTTGATTCCGAAGAACTCATGCTGAAGGCTCTCGAAGAGGGAAGAATCCGGAAAGGCGATGTTGTCGTCATTCGCTACGAGGGGCCCAAAGGCGGTCCCGGCATGCCGGAGATGCTCACGCCAACCTCTGCCATCGTTGGAGCGGGACTCGGGAAGGATGTTGCTCTCATCACTGACGGACGTTTCTCCGGTGGCTCACACGGCTTTATTGTCTGTCACGTGACGCCGGAAGCACAGGTGGGTGGCCCTATTGCCTTCGTCAGGGATGGGGACCAGATATCGATCGACGCAACCCACAACCAAATCTCTGTTGGTCTTTCTGACGACGAACTGGCCCGGCGGAAGAAGAACTGGCAGATGCCCCCATACAAAGCGACGCGCGGCACATTGGCTAAGTACATCCGTGCAGTCCAGAGCGCCAGCTTCGGATGCGTAACCGATGAGTAGGAGCCAGTCCGACGTTGGCGCAGTCGTTAGGATTCGCAATATGAAAATAAGGATGCGCATTCACGAAATCCCGCATAAATACCTAACCCCGACGCATTCTTACCATCTGCATCGGAAAGGGATCTGACCAGCGGCTACACGCGAATTATTCCCCGTACGGCACCCAGATGTTCTTCACTTGCGTGGCGTGCTGCAGGAACCAGCGGCCTTCAGCCTGCGCGGGATTGAACCAGTCGTACTCGTGGCCGTCATTGGTCCACACCTGCTTCATGTTGCCCACGGACGCCGCGCGCACTATGTCGGCTTCCTCGTTGCTGCGGAAGCACCAGATGGCCTCGATGCCGTCGTGCTCCGCCAGGGTCTTGGCCAGCTCTGCGGGACGGCCGGCAACAAGATTGACCACGCCGCCAGGCACGTCGCTCGTATCCAGAAGCTGATACACGTCGCCGATGACAAGCGGATAGCGCTCCGAGGGCACGGCAACGACGGTGTTTCCTACAGCCATCGCCGGCAGCACCAGCGAGAGCAGCCCCAGCAGCGGCGCTTCGCTCGGCGCAAGAATGCCGATTGCGCCCACGGCCTCCGGCATGGCAATCGTGATATTGCGTCCCGGCGGATGATGCACGACGCCTTCGTACTTGTCGGCCCACGCGGCATAACTGAAGATGCGCTGGATGGAGAGATCGGCTTCGACGGCCGCCTGTTCCTCGCCGACGGCGCAGGCCAGCCGATGCGCGATCTCGTCGCGGCGCTGGATCATATTCTCGGCCATGTAGTAGAGAACCTGCGCGCGGTTGTGCGCCGAATTCCGGGCCCAGCCCGATGCATTGCGCGCCGCCTCCACCGCGTTGCGAATGTCTTTGCGGTTGCCCAGCGGCGCCTCGCCCAGCAATTCGCCCTCGCGCCCGTAAACCGGGAACGAATAGCCCGAGTCGGGCCGCGCCTGCTTGCCGCCGATGTACTGCTTCACTGTCCGGTCGATGGCAGGGCCGGCTGGTTCGAAGCCCTCTTCATCGTCTGGGGCCGCAATCTTGACAGGGGACGCGGACGCCGCCGGCAGCGTGTGCAGCCACTTCGGCGTCAGATACTCAAGCATCCCTTCTCGTCCGCCTTCGCGCCCGTAACCCGATTCGCGATAGCCGCCGAATCCGCAGGCAGCGTCGAACTGGTTGGTGCAATTGACCCACACCACTCCAGCCTTCACCTGTGAGGCCAGGTCGAGCGCCACATTGATGTTCTCGCTCCAGACGCTCGCGGCCAGTCCATAGACCGTGTTGTTGGCGAGCTCCGCAGCTTCGGCGGGCGTGCGGAATGTCATGGCGACGAGAACCGGACCGAAAATCTCCTCCTGGACAACGGTCGCCGCGGGATGCACGTCGGTCAGCAGCGTGGGCGGGTAGAAGCTACCCTTTTCCGGCAGCGGATTGCTTGGCTGCCAGCACTTCGCGCCTTCGGCCACGCCCGCATCCACCATCTTCCGGATCGATTCAAGCTGCACCGGCGAAACGATCGCTCCAATATCGACAGCCTTGTCGAGCGGAGGCCCGACGCGCAGCGTTTCCATGCGCGCGCGGACCTTTGCGTACAGCGTCTCGGCCACGCGCTCCTGCACCAGCAGCCGCGAGCCCGCGCAGCACACCTGGCCCTGGTTGAACCAGATGGCGTCCACCAATCCCTCGACTGCCGAATCGAGATCGGCATCGTCGAACACTACAAATGGCGATTTGCCGCCTAGCTCGAACGACAATTTCTTCGTCGAATTTGCCGTCGCTTTGCGGATGATCCGGCCAACCTCCGTCGAACCGGTAAACGCGACCTTGTCGATGCCGGGATGTTCGATAAGCACCTGGCCGGTCTTTGCATCGCATGTGAGCACGTTGAGCACGCCCGGAGGCAGGCCGACTTCCATGGCCAACTCAGCGAAGGCCAGCGCGGTGAGCGGCGTATATTTTGCCGGCTTGATGACCACGGTGTTGCCGGCAGCCAGCGCTGGAGCCACCTTCCACGCAAACATCATCAGCGGAAAGTTCCACGGAATCACCTGGCCCACGACGCCGCAGGCCGTGTAGTTGGGAAACTCCTGCTCCAGCAACTGCGCCCAGCCCGCATGGTGATAAAAGTGCCGCGCGACGAGAGGAATATCGATGTCGCGGCTTTCGCGGATCGGCTTGCCGTTGTCCATCGTCTCGAGCACCGCCAGCCGCCGCGAGTGTTTCTGCACCTGCCGCGCCAGCGCATAGAGATATCGCGCGCGCTCGTGACCGCTCAGTGCCTGCCACGCGGGAAAAGCCTTGCGCGCAGCCGCCACTGCGGCTTCCACATCGTCGGCGTTGCCCTTGGCCACTTCGGCGATCGTGTCGCCGGTAGAGGGATCGCTGGTGGTCATGTACTCGCCGCTCGCCGGCTCAACCCACGCGCCGCCAATGAATTCCTCAAACCGGCGATGGTGCCGCTCCAGCCACTGCACCGCTTCCTTGGGATCTTCCGGCGCGGCGCCGTACTCCATGGTGTAGAACTTTTCCGCTATGCTCACAGCGTCTCCTTCCGAGACCCTACGCGATGGGATGCCGGTACGTCGCCGAATAGCGCCCAGTTAGATGATGCTCCAGTTGGCGTTCGATGTCGGCTAACATTCCGCTGGCGCCGAACCGAAAGAGTGACGGTTCGAGCCATGGGCGGCCCAGCTCATCCTTCATCATCGCCAGCCAGTCCGTCGCCTGCCGCGCCGTGCGAATGCCGCCGGCCGGTTTGAAGCCCACTGCCATGCCCGTGCGCTCGGCGTAGTCGCGGATGCAGCGCACCATCACCAGCGACACCGGCAGCGTGGCGTTCACGCTTTCCTTACCTGTTGACGTCTTGATAAAGTCCGCGCCGGCCATCATCGCTACCCAGCTTGCGCGCGCCACGTTGCGCAGCGTCATCAGGTCGCCCGTTCCCAGTATGGCCTTTAAGTGCGCCGGCCCCGCAGCTTCTCTGAATGCCGCAACCTCGTCGTAAAGAGCCTGCCACTCGCCATTGAAGACGTGCGCGCGTGTGATGACAATGTCGATCTCCGAAGCGCCAGCTTCCACGCTGCGATGAATTTCGTCGACGCGCTCGGCCAACGGCGAGAGCCCCGCCGGAAAGCCGGCCGATACCGCGGCCACCGGAATGCCCGAGCCTTCAAGCGCCTTTACCGCCGTTTCCACAAATGCGTGATAGACGCAGACCGCGCCGACGGTCAGATGCAGATCCTCGATCCCGAGCCCCTCCACAATATGCCGCTGCAGCGGATTGCGCGCTTTGGCGCAGAGCCGCCGCACGCGGTCGGCCGAGTCGTCGCCGCTCAGCGTGGTCAGGTCCATGCACGCGATGGCGCGCAGCAGCCAGGCCGCCTGCGTCTCCTTTTTTACCGTGCGCCGCGTGCAATGCGTTGCCGCCCGGCGTTCCACCGCGCTGGTATTCACGCGCACGCCCTCCACCCAGTCCAGATTGAGCGGAATGCGCCGGTTGGCTTCGAGTGTGCGCCCGTTCAGAACCACGGGGATGGGTTGCACGCTATGGGGTGCGTTGTTTGTCGATGTGAGGGATTGGAGGGCCATATTCCTGTCTCCGCAAATGTGCTCAGGAAGCCGATTCCGCAAAAAAATACTGGCTCCCCCGCCTTGCAGAGGAGCCTCAAAGAAGAAACGATCAGAATCAGAAGGATAAATCTCCCCGAGACGCAAAGCAACCGCGGAATCACGCGTTTGTGGCCCGATGCGCAGAGCGGGCGATCCTCTCAGAACGCTTGCCAGGCTACGGTTTAACCACTGTCAACCCCGGAACCGCCGCAAATCGCTGCGTATTGAAGGTAACGATCGCTGCGCCGCACTCGCGTGCCGTGGCCGCCAGCATCAGGTCGTGCGGGCTCATTCTTTGGCCCGCGCGCTCTACGTCGGCCCACAGGCGCGCGTGCTCAACGGCCGTCTTCTCAGCGTACGGAACAACCTCAAACACGGTCAGAACCCGTTTCAGGAACTCTTGCCGCCTGCCTCGGCGAACTCCAGTTGCGCGGTCCACGCTGCGCAAGAGCTCGGCGACCGTTATCGCCGCAAGCTTGATCTCCTCTTCGGGCCGCGAGCGAAGCCACGCGCCAAGGTCGAACGCCTTGCGTTCAGTTTGAATGATCACATCGGCATCGATTAGAAACGCCACGGCCTCACCTGCGGCTGCAGCGAACCCCGCGCCTGTTCCAGATCATGAAGCCAGGATGTGGCCTCCTCTTCTCCAAGATGAGAGCCCTTGACTACCTCCTCGAACACCACAGCCAGTTCGCGTCCCCTTTTGGGCTGAGCCTCTGCCGGAAGCATGCGCGCCACGGGCCTGCCGCCTTTAAGCAGGAGGAAGCTTGTCCCCCGATAGCGCGCACGGCTGACGCAGTCCGAAAAATTGCGCGATGCCTCGGTGACGCTGATTGAAACCGTGACCACCGAATCAGATTATCAGACTTTGCGCTCTCGTGGTGGTCCGCGCTACCGCACCGCGGCGCTTCTCCGGGCTTCCGGTCCATCCCCTCGTCACTCGCCCGCAAGCCGCTCCATGAGCGCGTCGAAGTCTTCCAGGCGACCATATTCGATGATGACTTTGCCGCGGCCATTGCGATCCTCAATAGTGACCTTGAGGCCCAGGGCACGCTGCAACTGCTCCTGCGCGTCACGGACGTTGGGATCAACCTGTGGTGCCGGCTTAGACCCTTTTTTTCCTTTGCGCGTAGGAACAATCATTCCCTGTACATAGCTCTCCGTTTGGCGAACAGAAAGCGAATTATCAACGATCCGCTGCACCGCCTTTTCGATCTCCTCGGCATGCTCAAGAGCAAGCAACGCGCGCGCATGGCCGAAAGTGAGCTCTCCTGACTCCACGCGAGCTTGCACGGATGATGGTAACTTTAACAAACGTAAGAAGTTGGCTACGGTTGCCCGGTCTTTTCCGGTGCGCTGCGCCATCTGCTCCTGGGTCATGTGGAACTCGCGCGAAAGCCGCTCGAATGCGCGAGCCTGCTCCATCGCGTTCAGGTCGGTGCGCTGCAGATTCTCGACGATGGTGATCTCCATCGACTGCTCGTCGGAGACTTGGCGCAGGATGGCGGGAACAGTGGTTTTTCCGGCCATCTGCGAGGCGCGCCAGCGCCGTTCTCCGGCGATCAGTTGGAAACGCCCGCCTGCGAGTGGTCGAACGAGTACCGGCTGTACCACCCCGTTGGCGGCGATGGAGGCGGCCAACTCTGCTAGCTGATCCTGGTTTACCTGCGAGCGCGTCTGGAATGGGTTCGGCTCAATCTGGTCGAGGGGAATCTCGCGTGGCCTTCCACCCTCAATTTCAGGCGTAGGCGCGGCCTGCACGCGCGGAAGCAGAGAGTCGAGACCCTTGCCAAGCGCGCGGCGTTTTTGATCGGTAGCGGCAGTAGTCATAGTCCATAATCCTCAACGTTAATGGAATGAAAGCATAGCTCCTTGAGAGCACCATCAGATAGCCGGTGCGCGGTCAGGAATAGGGCCAGAATGGACCCTTTGCCCGTGAATGATCACCGGCCATGGCCTTGCGTTCAGCAGCGCGTGGGCTCTCGATCTGATTGCGGGCTAGAAACTCCCATGTGAGCTCGAAATACGCTTCGGTGCCGCGCGACCGGGAATCGTACAGCGCCACCGGCTTGCCATGGCTTGGTGCCTCCGCCAGGCGAACATTGCGGGGAATCACCGTTTGATAAAGGTTCTCGCGAAAGTATTCGCGGAGGGTCTGCGTAACTTGCTGAGCGAGGTTGGTGCGGTCGTCGTACATCGTCAAAAGCACACCCTCAATGGCGAGGTTGGGGTTGTAAGCCGAGCGCACCCGCTCGAGGTTTGAGATCAGTTCCGAGATCCCCTCCAGGGCAAAGTATTCGGCCTGCATTGGCACGATAAGGGTTTCCGCAGCCGAGAGAACATTGAGGGTCAGCAGATCGAGGGCCGGGGGACAATCCAGAAAAATGAGATCGTAGTTGGCTTTCACTGGCTCAAGCGCGTTGCGAAGACGAAGCGCTCGATCCTCCGCTCCTGCCAGCTCTATATTTGCGCCGGTCAGGTTTTTGGAGCCAGGCAGCAGCCAAAGATTATCGACCTCTGTGGGAAGAATGACTTGCTCAGCCAAGCTATCCCCCATCAGCACGTCGTAAACGGAGTGTCGGCTGTCGTCTCGCTGAAGACCTAAGCCAGATGATGCGTTGGCCTGGGGGTCGCAATCGACCAGCAGCACCTTTAGCCCTTCGAGCGCCAGGCAAGCGGCCAGATTGATGGCAGTAGTCGTTTTGCCAACTCCGCCCTTCTGGTTCACGAGTGCGACAACTTTGCCCATGGCATTACAGAGTAATAGGGCAGGGCGATCATGTATTAGCGCTTGCACTGTGGGAAAAAGGGCATGGCTGTGGAAACCGCATTGGGGAGTCTAGCCAATTTTGTGAGCAACAGCTTGATAGAGAATAAGTTATCGCCAAGCTCCGCAGAAAGTGCAATGAAGCCGGCACAAAGGGCTCCGCGGTGGAAAACTACTGGGTCACAGAGAATTTATTGGTTGGGCTATGGCACGAGCCCAATTTTGAAACCGCGTTAGATTTGTGATCTGTGAAGGCTGAATGTTCCACGTGGAACTTCGTCATCCTTGGTCCTCATCCTTGATCCAGCACCACAAGTTGTTCCACGTGGAACAAGCCCCCTCCAGGAACCGGCTCGGAGAAAATCGCGACAGCACGGTACAACTCGACTGCAACCGGCCCCTACTTACGTCTGTAAGTTTGAGAAGATGACCACCGCGAGGATCGGGCTGTGAGTTAGGTTCAAAATCCAGTTCGTTGGCCCAATGCGAGCAACCGCGACTTACTGAACGGCATGCGAATCGGCTCTGCCCAGTCGAACCCGACCCAGGTGGCATCCTTAAGCTCCGGTAACCTCACTTCGGTCGTCATCAGCGCCAGCCATCCCTTGGCGCAACCAATCGGACCGCCGTCCGCAACAGCCTTCGGCATTTTATCGACCGCCCTTAGAACCACGCAATCGAAGAGTTCGTTGAGAGCTTCGGCCCGCCCTGCGTGGATTTTGGCCCTGATTCCGAGCACCCGAACAGCCTCATGCAGGAACGCCGACTTCTTGCCCTGCGACTCAGCCAGCGTCACTGCGATCTCCGACCGGCAAAGCGCAATGGGGATTCCCGGCAACCCAGCACCGGAACCAAAATCCAGCAAGGTCGCGATCCCTGGTGGCAACGCACGCGCAACCGACAATCGATTCAATGAAATGCCGCGATATAATGTCATCTTTGTCACGGACTGAGCTTAAGTTCAGTCGCTCATTCCAGCGAACAAATAGCGAAACATAATCCTCGAAACGACCCGCCGTCTTTTCGTCCAGTGGCCCCATGCCGACGTTCGCCAAGAGCGTGTTGAGCCGCAATCCCACGCCATCCGCGTTCATCGCTCACCCCCTGCCCTAGGGCGCATCCGTTTGCGGCGCCTGCCACGCAGAAGCCGCCCCTACAAACGCAGAAAAAATCCCCCGCGAGAACCCGCTTTGCGCATATGTTCGCTCGGGATGCCATTGCACTGCGACGACGAAATGATCCGGCGCCGCCAGTTCCACCGCCTCGATCACTCCGTCTCCGGGGGAGACAGCCGCCACGCGCAGATTGTCGCCAGGTGTGCGAATCGCCTGATGATGGCTGGAGTTCACATGCAGCTCCGCTTCGCCCCCTCCCGCAATTATTGCTGTCAATCGCGATCCCCGCGCAATGCGCACCGGATGCGCCTCAACCACCTCGCGGCCCGGCCGGTGATTCACTGCTGTCTTCAGATCCTGAATCAGGGCGCCACCGCGCCACACATTTAGGGTTTGCGCGCCATGGCAGATGGCGAGAATTGGCTTGCGAAGGTTGAACGCATCCTGCAGCATGAGCTCGTCGGCTGCCGTTCGCGCGGGGTCGTCGTCGCCGCATTCCGGCGCTCGCACTTCACCATAGCGTTGCGGATCCACGTCGAAGCGGCTACCCGGCAGCAGAACGCCCTGCACGCTGGCCAGCAGCTTCGCTACTCGCTCTTGCGGTTCGTTCAGCGGCACCACAACTGGCTCAGCTCCAGCAGCTTTCAATGCTTCAACATACTGTGGCAGCGCGCGTCCGTTGTACTCCGGATCGCTGCTTGTCGGCTCGGGAATGGCGATGCGGACTGGCATGAAACAAGTGTAAGACCCGCGCAAGCCGGCAGCGCCTGCTTCACTTCGCATCCCACGCGCGCATCACAAATGACGTCGGAACGGGAATTAATCGTTGGCTAAAGCTACCGGCGTGGACTCTGCCGCCAGGCCGCGCGCTGATTTTCCCAACATCTCCGCAATCGCCTCCCGCAGGCGCTCAGTCAGCTGTCCATTTTGGCGCACGGTCATTCCCTTGGTCTCAATGGGCTCGCCCACACGCAGCGTGAGCCGGCCGGGATAGAAGTGATGGGTGTGAATCGGCAGCAGATCGTACACACCGCTCAGCGCGATGGGCACCAGCGGCACCTGCGCGCGGATCGCCAGGTAGGCGGCGCCGGAAAGGAACGGCCGCAGTTCTCCGTCCATCGTCCTTCCGCCCTCTGGAAACACAAAGAGCGGCATACCTGAGCGCAACGCCTTTACCGCCCCGCCCAGGCTCGAAAGCGTGGCATGAGGATTTTCAATGTCGATGGGCATTTGGCCGGAGCGCCCGAGATACCAGCCGATCAGCGGCCACTGCCAGAGATCCTTCTTCGCCAGAATGCGGAATTGAAAGGGCAGCGAGGCGAAGATGACGGGCGTATCCATGTAGGAGGTGTGGTTTGAGGCGTAAACCGCGACCGGGCATTTGTGGAAGTGCTCCGCGCCCTCGATGCGCAGCTTCGACAGCGCTATGCGTACCGCGCTGCGCGCCCAAAACCTCGCAATGCGATGTTGCGCGCGACCGTGTTTGTCCACCATGCTGACCAAAAGCGCTGTCGTTGCGCAAACCGCCGTCAACACCAGAAGCAGCGGCGACTGCAGCACATTCGACTGCCAGCGATAGATGCGCGGAAGCGGATTGGGCCGCGGACTCATGACGACTCGCTCATCTCCGCCGATAACAAGCTGCGCGCCTCGCCAACAAGATACACCGATCCTGCGACAACCGCCACGCCGCCGGCTGCGCATTCCTGCGCCATATGCAAAGCCTCGCCTACCGACTCCCCCGCCAGCACGTGTGTTCCTGTCGCCTGGGCCGCAGCCCGCAGATCGTCGAGTGCCGCGGCGCGCGCCGCGTGAATAGGCGCAACGATCACCTGATCGAAGAGCGGAAACAAAATTTGCGTCATCTCCGCCACTGGTTTGTCGCGCAGGCAACTGAAAACCAGCACACGCGGTCTGTGCACCTCAAGGATTCCGCGGATGCCTGCGCGCAGCGCCCACATGCCCGCCGGGTTGTGCGCAACATCCAGTATCCATTCCACGCCGTTCTTTGTTTTTCGTTCCAGACGCCCCGGCCAGTACGTACGGCGAATCCCTTCTTCGATCGCGGCTGGCGTCACCGGGAGTCCTTGCCACTCGGTCAGCTCGACGGCAGCCGCGATGGCCAAGGCCACGTTCCTCTGCTGATGCGCGCCGCCCAGCGGCGAATCCACTTTGATCGTGCTCCCCAAAGCTTCCACTTGATAGGAGCCGCTGGTCACGGCCGCCGGCAAATAAGGAACTGCGCTAACGCCGCGTACACCCAATTCCATTGCGACCTCGCCTAGCACCTGGTTCGCCTCAGGATGCTGCGGCAGTGTAATCATTGTTCCGCCGCGCCGCAAAATCCCGGCTTTTTCTCGCGTGATCGCCGAGATGGTCGATCCCAGCCATTCCATGTGGTCCAGTGAGATGTCGGTAATGATCGCCAGCATTGGTTCAACGACGTTGGTCGCATCCAGTCGTCCGCCCATGCCCACCTCGAGCACCGCTATATCCAGCGAGTTCTCAGCAAAATAGAGAAACGCGAGCGCGGTCAGAATCTCAAAGTAGCTTGGCACTTGCGCCAGACGCCCCGCCAGCACAAGCTCCTGCGCTACATCGTGCACCCTGAAATACAGGCGGGCGAAATCCGCGTCTGCAATCTCTTTGCGCCCAAGCCGGATGCGTTCGTTTGGTCTTTCCAGGTGCGGCGAAGTATAAAGCCCGGTGCATAGCCCTGCTGCATTCAGGATGCTCGCCAGCGTTGCAGCTGTTGAGCCTTTCCCATTGGTCCCTGCAATCAGCACCGCGGGAAACTTCCCCTGCGGATTGCCTAACGCCTCAAGCAGTATCCGGACTTCATCCAGTGAAAACCTGCGCTTTGGCCGCCCGGCGCTTACGTAAAGCTCTGGCGCCATGGCATTCAGTTGATCGATGGCCGCTGCGTAGGACATGGAAAGGATAAGTATAGAAGCTGACTGAGCGATGCGTTCCCGAGCTATCCGGTCGGCATTCCGCAAAATCCGGCAAATGTGCAAGACTCGCTCCCTGTATCTCACTGCTACCCCTTGCTCTTCGGAGCAGCATTCACACAACTACAACTCCTTCCACAGCAAATTCGTTGGCGTCTGTGCGAGTTGTGGGAAAACAAACCGGAAGTGGCGGCATCATGCCGCGTTTTCCAATTATGCTGAATTACACAACCTGAATTTAGAAAACTCTCCCACCACCCAAGCCGAGCCCCCAAAGCCACTTTGCTTGAATTCCCACATTTCCGAGCACAACGACGGGTACTACTGGTTTTTATTATCTTTTCTATCCCTCTATCCCCTCAGCTTTCTGAGCCACGAACGCGTACCCATAACACGGCTACAGACCAAAGTCGTAAATCAGGGGCGCTTCACGCTGCTTTCTTTCAAGAATCCAGAGATTTAGCCACTTTTTCCACGCGCACATATGTCAAGAGATCGCTACAATCGGGGTGAAGAAAGCAGCCGTTTCCAGTGACCTGCAAGCTGTTATACAGTGGGGCATAGGATTGTGGCTTCGCGAGCAGAGAGGGTTCATGCCAACCGTGGAAACGGAAGTCGAGAAGCCGGCCGCTCAGGGGGCAGCGATGGAGATTACCGTAAGCCGCCAGGATCTGGTGAAGGAACTCACGGCGACACAGAGCGTAGTGGAGCGCAAGACCACTATCCCGATTTTGTCCAATTTTCTCATCGAGGTAGACGAAGAGCGGTTGAACATTACGGCAACCGATTTGGATCAGGCTATCCGCACCAGCACTGCCGTCAAGGTTAAGAAAGCCGGCGCCTGCACCATACCGGCGCGCAAACTTTACGACTACATCAAGCTTCTGCCCGAGGGCGACATCTCCATCAAGCTACTCGAAAACCACTGGGTGCAGATTCGCAGCGGCCGCTCCAACACCAAGATGGTCGGTATGGCGCGCGCTAACTACCCCCAGGTTCCTGAGTTTCCCACGATCGCCGCCACCAGCATTCCACTTGCATCGCTGCGAACGCTGATAGCCCGCACCATCTTTGCCATCTCCAATGAGGAGTCGCGCTACACACTGAATGGAGCTTTGCTCATACTCAAAGCCGAGTCACTCGCCATGGTCGCCACAGACGGGCATCGTCTCGCCTTCGTTGAGAAAATGGGTGAAACGCTGGAAGGTATCAGCGGCGAAAAGCGCGTCCTCATTCCGCGCAAAGCGCTGCAGGAGCTCCAACTGCTGCTCTCGGCATCGGAGGCAGAGAAGATCGATTTCGCCGACGACGAGCACACGCTTTTTTTCCGCATCGGCCATCGGACCCTTTCGAGCCGCAAGCTCACCGGCCAGTTTCCTAACTTTGAGGCCGTCATGCCACGCGACAACACCAAGTTCGCCGTGGTGCGCTCCAGTGAGCTCTCCGCAGCCATCCAGCGCGTAGCTCAGTTCGCCGACGAGCGCTCCGGCGCCATCCGCATGCGCCTCGAAGACAACGAGCTGAAGGTCAGCGCCAACTCCACCGAGTCCGGCGAGAGCGAAGACACCATCGACACCCCGTACGCGTCCGAGGCCATCACGGTGGGCTTCAACTCCGGCTACATTCTCGACTTCCTCAAAGCGCTCGACAACGCGGGCGAGGTGCGGCTCGAGTTCAAAGACTCCCAATCCGCCGGCCAGATGCGCCCCGAGGATCCTGACGCCGAGTACAAGTACCGCTACGTGCTGATGCCGATGCGGATCTGAAGCAGAGTGCTGTCCCGCCTGTCCTTGCTGGTCGCATTGTTTTGCGCTGGGCAGTTTTCTGCGCCCAGTCAGAGAGCGCCTTCGCAGTGTCAGGTATCTCCCCGGTTCAATCTGTCAGCCATGCCCCCGGTCCGTACCTCAGAATCGACCCTCCCCCTCCCATGCTTTCTGAAAATAAGTGTTTGGTTTCATTGAGTTGGCGGAGTCTTTGCGCCGCAAAAATGCAATAACAAACGACTTATTTGCAGAAATGTGAAAGCAAACGAGTTACGGACAAGGAAAACCGTGAACCGTGGATCGGTGAGTCGTGAGTTCGTGGCCGGTGATCAGCCGAGATGACACGACTGGTCGATTAGCGCTTCTGAATTGATTGTGCGCCAAAAAGGCAAAATTAACTGCAAAGTTGGCTGACAAAATATCTGGCTTGGAATGAGGGCGATAGAGCGGATTTGGGCCGGCAGGGGGCTTGACAGGTGGGATAGGCCAGGCCTCCCGCCAAGGGCTGAAGCCCTGCCCTGTTCGAAAACATGTGCGCCGCGGAGTTTTTCCCGCAGCCTGAAAATCCCCAAGTCAGAATCTGGATCCAGCGCATAGAATGCTAGGTGGAATGGCGAAGAACAAAGACAAAACGTTCGAAGTGGCATGCCCGGATTGCGGGGCCATGCTCAAGATCGACGGCGAGACCGGGCTGGTGGTGAGCCACACCTCGGCACCGCGCAAGCGGATGTTCGAAGACCTGGAGACGGCGGCACAGGCGATGCGCGAGCACGGCGAGCGTACGGAGTCGATCTTCCGCCAGAGCGTGGACGCCGAGAAGAATAAGGCCGACCTGCTGGAAAAGAAGTTCGCTGAAGCGATGCGCAAGGCGAAGGACGCGCCTGAGGGCAAGCCTTTGCGTGAGATCGACCTGGATTGAAGGACAAGCGCCCTGGTGTGGTACTTTTTGCGGGCGAAGTTTGAGTCTGTTATTAACTTGCGCAGGTGCCTTGCGAGCGCAAATCGGGTCAGAATCGGGGCCCCCACGGACGGTCTTCGTTCCGCTCAGGTGGAGATCGAGTTCGTGAGGCCGAAGGCTTTGGTGGCCCAAGGTCGAGGCCGACAACGAAATATCGCCTTGCCGCTGATTTGCGCAGCGATACCCGAAGGGCTGGGGCCAATTAATTCCTCGATTTCTGGTTAGCGCGTCGCTCGCAGACACCCAGTTGCGTCGCTCCTCGCTTCTGGAACTGTGAAAAATTGGCTCCCACTCCACCCGCAGGAAAATGAATAACAGCTCGGCCGAAATGTCGCCTTGCCGCTGATTTTCAGCGATACTCGAATGGCAATTGAGTTCCCGAGCTGGATGGGCCGCGAACGTGAGGAGGAGTCATGGTGGTTGTGCCGCTATCCAAAGGAACAGACGAAACGGAAGGTGCGATACCTGGCCAAGGCGCAGACTCCACGAACTGGATTCGGATTGCCGCGGCAGGAACGCTTGCCGCCAGCGGCGCCCTCTTGCTGACCGGCAACCGGCGTGCGGGCCTGGTGACGGCAGCCTCCGGCACAGTACTTGCCATGATCGATCAGCAGGACGCGATTCGAGAAGTGTGGGACCGGCTTCCGGGTTTCCTTGAAGAACTCCAGGGGCTGCTCAGCAAAGCGCAGACTGCGGTAGAAGATCTCTCGGCGCAAAGCCAGAAGCTGCGGAAAGCGCTGGCCCAATAGCCCTTCGGACCTGCCGACTGCCTGCTCCACCGATGCCAACCGAATCAGCCTGAGGAAGATTGGGCGCGACGGCTCAGTTTTTCCGCTCGACCAGGTAACGCGCGACGGCCTTGAGGCCATCGGCGCGGCTGCCGTAGGGCGCCAGAGCGACGAAGGCCTCTTCGACCAGTTGCGCCGCGTCGCGACGACTCTGCTCGATGCCGTAAACGGCGGGCCAGGTAGCTTTTTCAGTGGCTTCGTCTTTACCGGCCGTTTTGCCCAGCGTGGCCGAGTCGGCGGTCACATCGAGCACGTCGTCGGCAATCTGAAAAGCGAGACCGGCTTTGCGGCCGAAGCGATCGAGGCGTGCCACGTCATCCGGAGTAGCGCCGGCGTAGACGCCGCCCGCGACTACGCTGACGCGAATCAGTGCGCCCGTCTTGGCGCGGTGGATGGCCTCAACGAGCTCTGGCGTGGGCTTGAGGTGCTCGCTTTCGAGGTCGAGGACCTGGCCACCGATCATGCCATCGACTGTGCCGACCGCGTTGGCGATGAGGCCAATGATTTCGACGGTGGCGGCGGCCGGGCACTCGAGGCCGGAAAGCACCTCGAAGGCGCGGGTCTGGAGCGCGTCGCCGGCGAGAATGGCGATGGCTTCGCCGAATGCCTTGTGACAGGTTGGTTTGCCGCGGCGCAGGTCGTCGTTGTCGAGAGCAGGCAGATCGTCGTGGATGAGCGAGTAGGTGTGGAGCATCTCAATGGCCGCGCCGAGACGCTCGATTCCTTTCGGCAGACGGCCCGCGATGGCGACGCCGGCCTGCTGTGCGAGCACCGGCCTTAGCCGCTTGCCGCCAGCAAAGACAGAGTGTCGCATGGCGCCGTGGATCGAAACGGGGACTGTGTCCGCAGATGGGATCAGCGACTCCAGAGCCTGATCGGTGAGGTCCGCGCCTTCCTGGATCAGCGATTTCACGTCTGCGGGCATTGCAATCATGTTAGACGAGAACCGGACCGGCGGAGTTCACAAATCGCAAGAAATGCGACGAGCAAAACGCTGACGCCGCTGAGCCAGCGCCCGGCGATGACGCCGGGAGTGGTGGTCCAGTCGATGGCCAGGTTGACCCGGCCTTGCGGGACGGGCACGGCGATCAGACCGTCATCGCGCTGCGGCAAGGCGGTGAGAAGCTGGCCGTTGAGGCGCAAGGTCCACCCGGGAAAACGAAGGAGACGCAGCACAAGATAGCCGGAGTGAGGAATTGTGACATCGATCCGCCGATGTTCGGGATTCGTACGCATGCCGCCGGCTACCGCGAACGTAGCCTGACAACTGCCCTGATCCGGAGCTCCAGATTGGATTCGCGTCCGGGTCGTCGGGGTCGGGCTTGCCGAGGGCGGCGGAGGGATCGCTCACCAGGCAGGCATTGGGAAGTCCAGCGGCGATCTGGATGATATCCGCGCCGGGCGGCGCGTATTCGTACATGCCTTCAAAACCGGCTCCTGTGTGGTAATCGGTGAGCGTGGAGGCGACGGTGTCTTCCGGATAGCAGACCTGGAAGAAGGTGGTCCCGGCGTAGACCGTGGCGGCAAGAAAAAGCGCGGCGCAGATGGTGGCGACGGCGTTGCGGCCTTTGCGGCTGGAGGGCCAGATGGCGGCGACGAAAAAGATGGCCATGGGCGCCTCAACGGCCTCAAGCCAGCGCCAGGGATATTGCAGAAAAGGCATCTCAGGGAGAAGACGCCAGAGCGGCCGCGAAATGGGAAAGAGGAGAAACAAAACTACGATGGGAATCGCGGCTAACGGAATCCACTTTTTTCTTGGTTTTGGAAGGGAGTTGCGGAAATAGCTGATGATGACGGCGGCGAGAGCGACGGCGATCATGGAGACGGCGATCCAGGAAACCTGGCGCAGGATGACGTCGTGCAATGCGAGCAAGGGGTTGGAGTGGCGCGCGAACGCCCAATTGTTCTCGAAGTTATAGCCGGGGTCCTGGGTCGCCTGGCGGATTGCGACCCAATGGCGTTCGAGGGCGGCGGGGAGCCAGTAAATGGCAGCGAGGCCCAAGCCCAGCACAGATGCAAGCGCGGCACGCAGGATGGGCGCCCAGGATTTGTTTACGAGAGCCCAAAGGATGGCAACTCCAGCTAAGAGGTAGCCGGCCATTACGCCGAGCGGAAGATTCGAGAGCCAGGCACCGGCGAGCGCGACGGCAAGCGGCGCGGTGGAACCGTCGAATGCGCGGCGAACGAGCGATGCGGAGGGATGGCGTTCGCGCATGGCGAAAAGAACCATGAGCGGGAGCCAGAAGCCGCCGGCGAATTCGGGGAATGCGGCGCGCTCATAGCCGGTGAAGAGGGCGAAGCCGGAAAAGATGGCTGCGCAACCGGCCAGCGTGGCGGGAGCGTCGTCGAGCGCTTCAAGGGCGAGAACACGCGTGGCCAGCCCGGTTGCGGCGAGGATAAGAAACGTAAGCACGATGGGCGCGAGATGCCAGGAGAGAGTTGCGCCCAGCGCCGCGCCCAGCATCCAGGTGAGCGGAGGATAGAAGACGAAGCGCGGCTCGCCCGCGCCGTAGTTGGGGCTGGGCGCCCAGTGCGGGTAGAGAATGCCGTGACGCCAGCCATTGAGGCAATCGAGCCAGGAGACCAGGTGAACGTCGAAGTCGTGGCCGCAGGAGTTGCCGCGAACGAGTTGCGGGACGACGGCGACAAAGGCGGCGAGAAGGATGAGCGCGGGACCGCGGAGGTTCCCAGGTCTCAAAATCGAGACCTGGGGCACCCGGCCGGCAAAGCGGCTCGTGCGCGTGCCGGCGGGAGAAAAGGCAACCGCAGATCCTTCGACTCGTCCTGCTCCTCCACCCCAAGGACCAAGACCTGTCCTTGCGGACCCCGGCCGCGCAGGACTTCGTTCAGGATGACAACCCTTGGGGTGAAGTGGTCGCGATTCCGGGTCGCGGTTCTGTTTTTCTTTCTCGCTCATGGCAGCAGGCGCAACGTGTGGCGGGTTTGGGCTGCGACTGCCGCTGGCGTGAAGGGCAACGGAAAGGTGGTTCCGTTGTACCAGTCTTTCCACTGGTCGCGGAAGTAGGGACTGAGCGGGTTGCCGCTCTCGCCAAGGACGATGTTTTCGGTCGAGCCGTCGATGTTGCTCCAGTCCATGGTGAAGCGCTGCGAAGGGCCGAAGTCGCGGCCGACCTGCTTGACGGTGGTTCCGTCGCCGCTTTGTGGCTGCGGACCGGTTCCGGCGACACGGCCAATGAGGGGAAGAAAACTCGCCAGCGGGTGCTCAATGTCTACAACGTGCCAGCTTCCGTAGGTCCACTGTGCCACATCGGCGGGGGCCCGGCCGTCGTGCATACGCTTTGCGCACGGCCGCGGTCAGCAGAGCGTTCCAGTCCGTGTACTCCTTGGGAAGCCACTCCGGCTTGGCATTCATCACGATCTCTTCCTCAGCGAAGTTCTTTTCGCCCCAGTGGTAGTCGCCGGCGAGTTTACCGAGTTTGGGCTCGAGAATCATGGGCCAGAGCGCGGCGCGGGTTTGGGTGACGAGGGAAGCAGCCGCGGAATCGGTAGTGAGGCGGCCGTCCCAGCTGCGCATGAGGTCGGCGGCCTGGCGCATGCGGGGATCTCCGTTGCCTTGCGGGCCGGGAGTGTGGTCGATGGCGTAGGCAAAACGATGGCCCATCTCCTGATCGACTTCGCTATAAATGTCGGTCTGCACGGCCAGCATGTCCGCGGAAGCGAGCTGGTCGCGGCCGTCAAGAGATTTGTAAATGCGCTCGACGCGGTAGGGATCTCCCCAATCGTCGGTGATCGGGTACGGCGACTTGTCAGTAGTGACGCGGGAGTTAGCTGTGGCTAGAAAGCCAGAGGGAGGATCGAAGGCGCTGGGCATCTGGTCGAAGGGGATGTAGCCCTGCCACTCGTGTGCGGAGTCGTGAATCGGTACATCGACAAGCCCTGCCGGACGAAGTGGAATGCGGCCGATGGCGTGGTAGGCGATGTGACCCTGATCGTCGGCGTAGACAAGATTCTGCGTGGGCCAGGACCATTGGGCGAGCGCGGCGGAGAACTCTGTCCAATTTGATGCGGTGTTCAATTCGTAGAGTGGGAGCGTGTTCAGCGTTGGATCGTAGAGGGTCCATTTGAGGGCCATGGGCGGATCGCTTGCGGGGAGAAGCGGGTTGAGCAATGGCCCGTGCGCGGTGGATTGAACATTGAGGACGATGTCCTTTCCGCCGCGAACATGGATGACCTCGCGATCGACGGCGAGCGGATGCCATTGCGCGTCGTTGCCTTCGTAGTTGCCCTTGCCGTCGAGTTTTTCGGTGTAGAGGTCCTGCACGTCGCCATAAAGAGAGGTGAATCCCCAGGCGACATGCTCGTTGTGGCCGGCGACGACGAGCGGCAGACCGGGCAGGGTGACGCCGGCAGAGTGGAAGCCGGGCGCGCGGAGGTCGGCCATATACCAAGTGTCAGGGACTGCGAGAGTCAGGTGCATATCGTTCGAGAGGAGCGGCTTGCCACTGGCGGTATGGCTGCCTGCCACGACCCAGTTGTTCGAGCCTGGCGCGCAGCCGCCGCAATCGGGAACGCCGAGTTGAGCCATCAGCGTGGGCGAATCTGCGGCTGTGGCCGTTGGGGCGCCGGTCAGGATGCGGGCCTCAGTGTTTTCGTCCTCGTCATCCTCGTCGTCCCCTTTCTTTGTGGGCGGAGGCAACGGCTGCGGCTGCGTCAGGTCGACACGGATGCCGGTGGGCTGACGATCGCGCCAGGAACCGACGGGGTAAAGATCGGCTTCGAGTTTCGGGTTGCTGAGACGCGCGGCAACGCGGGCGCGCGAGAGCTTGGTTTCGATATGCGTATCGAGAGTCTGCGCCATGGAAAGCCCGACGCTGATGGAATCGACTCCGCGCCAGGGATGCGGGCGAATCATCAGCAGGCGGAATTCGACGGGAAGCGTATTCGATCTCTCGCACTGCGCGATGTAAAGATTGACGCCGCGGGCGTAGTCGTCGAGGGGCACGCGCTCGGCCGGCGGCAGATGGTCGTAGATGCGCTGGGCGGTGAGGCTGATCTGGAGGACGCGTTGTGTTTTGTCGTGGTCGACGAGCGCGGGACCGAGAATCTCGGCCAGTTCGCCGTTGGCGTTGCGGCGCAAGCTGTCCATCTGCCAAAGGCGGTCCTGGGAAGTTACGTAGCCTTGGGCGACAAACAGATCGTCCTGCGTGGCGGCGTCAATATGCGGCACGCCGTGAGCGTCACGCAGGACGATGACGGGTGCGGATAAGCCAGCGAGGTAGACGCTGCCATCCAGTTGCGGCAGCGCGGCCAGCGTCACCGAGCGAAGCCACAGCAGACCCGCACCCGCAGCGAGCAGAAGCAGCGCCGGCAGAGCGCCGGAGAACCAAGGAAGAATGCGCGGCCAGCGGCTCCTGCGGCGCGGTTGAGAAACCTCCGGCTGCGATTGGGATTTACTGGATGGAGGCGAGTCGGGCATGAGGCAGAATCAGAATACGCTGAGGGCTCGGACGACAGCGCACGCGATGCGGCGTCAGGCGCATCGTCTTATCTCAGTCTGCTTGCAGCGGCACCGGCGCGGCGACGTTGCGGCGGTAGAGGGCGAGCAACAACAAGAGCAGCAGCGGAATAACGGCCAAAACCAACAGGCTGCCCTCCGGGCCATCGGCGCCGCCGCTCCATAGCGGATTGCCAGCGGTGCTCGCCGAGAGGAAGTGGCCCTGCCCGTACATTCCACTGTCGGCAGTGCCATAGAAGAAGGTCTCTGCCCAGTCCCATGCCGCGTGACAGCCGATGGCCCACCAGGCCGACCCGGTGATACGCACGCTGACACAAAAAACGAAGCCGATGGACGCGGCGGCCAGGACGCCGATCCAGTTTTCGCCTCTGTTGGATGTGTGATAAAGGCCGAAGAGCGAGGAAGTGACCCAGGCGGCCTGCCAGAATGCGGCACTGCGTGCAGCAGACTTTTGGTGGAGTGCGAGGCAGGGAAAAAATCCCAGCGCGGCTGCGGCATAGACGCCCCATGCGCCGTTGCCGCCGCCGCTGAGCGCAAGGTAGAGGCAGATTGCGAACTGGGCGGCAAGCGCCCACCAGAAGCTGATGCCTCGCGCGAGGGTGAAGAGCGAATAACAACGAAAGAGACCTTCTTCGACCGAAGCCACGACGAGAAAAGCACAAGCCCAGAGAATGCCGTTGCGGATTGCCTGCGCCCCGGGCAGCGCCGGCGCGCAGAAGTGGAACCAGCCACCGAGCGCAAGGGCTCCGACGAGCAACGAAAGCGACGTGAAGCCGGCAGCGAGTCCGGAGAGAAAATGCGGCACTCGCCGTGCCCCGGTCAGGTTGTAGCTGGCGGCGCGCCGGTCCTCAATGAGGGCCATGACCGAGGCAGCCCCAATGAGCGCAAAAAATGGAACTAACTCTTGAAGCAAAACGAGGGGCGGCGGAATTGACGGGTATGTCGTGAATGAGGCCAGCCGCAAAAAAGAGGGTCCCGATCACCTCCCGGAAGAGGTAATACATCGCGGCGAAGAGCAGGACCGACCAGCCGGCGCGCAAACCATGCGGCCCGATGAAGCCCCAGTCCAAGTCGCGGCGGGTGCGTTCTGCCGTATGGAATCCGTCCATCTCGCGTGCCGCGCTTGTTGTGTGGCCTCTCGTGGCCGGAGGAGGTTCTTCGGTTGCGGGCGGCAATTCCGGTTCCATCGATATTCCTTTGCGGGTGCAGGGATTCCAGAGCACTTTCGGAATACGCGTAGTCTTTTTAATGGCTGTACAAGGTGGCTTTTTCTTGAGGAAAAAGCCACTTAAGTGCATAGCTTCGGTTTACTGCAATTCCGAAAATGCTATGCCCTCCGGCTGCGCGGGGCAAAAAGGCACACTACAGCATAAACAGTTTGGGGCTAGAGCGGCGTCCCAGAATTAGGTGACACAATGAGCGAAGAACAACCGCAGATCCTTCGACTCATTTTGGCGCAAACCGCGCCAAAATTCGCTCAGGATGACAATTCATTTCTTATGCGAGCTTCTGGGACAGGACACCAGGCAGTGTCTAACGAATCGATCCGGATGCTGAACGCACCACAAAAACATCCCTCGGGGCCTAAAGGCCAGGCCATTTTGCGATTTTTTCGGCCTGGCTGAAGCCATGCCCTTTTACAAGGTTTCGCAGAAAAGGATTCATCAAACACTGGTCTAGAGCCTGTTATTCACTTTCCCGCGGGTGGCGCTGGGGCCAATTTTCTCAGTTCAAGGAGCGAGAAAGAAATGAGGAAAGTCGGCCCCGGCCGCGAATCAGCAGCCGGGGCCGGATGAACAGCGAGGAGGGTTGAGCATTACGGATGATTCTCAGACGGCTGGCCGGCAACTTGGAGGTCGTTTTTGACGCTGAAGACGCCGGAAACGGTATTGGCCCGGATCCCCGCAGCCTCTTTGTCGGCCTGCGAATTCACCACGCCGTAGAGCTCAACGTTGCCATTCTGCACAGAGATGCGGATCGGCTTGGCGGGATCGATGGCGTACTGATTCAGTGACGGAAAGCCATAAATGGCGCGCGCCTCCGCGATCCGGATCTGCCAGTCCATTGGCGAGACGGGATCGACTTCGATATTGTCGATCACATCCTTCACGCCGGGCGTGGTGGCCACCGCGCCAAGCGCGGAGTCCCGGTTGGGGTAGTCATGGGCATGGCCACCCAGGGTGACGACCCCATTCCGCACGTTCAGCGTGATGGCGTCGAAGACATTGCCGTATCCAGAGCTCTCATAGGTCAACTTTTCCGAGAGAGTCTTCTGCAATTGGCTGTCGGACACATTTTGGCCAGCAACCTGAATTTCGTTGCGGACCGCCGCGACGCCCTTGACTTTTTGCGCCGTCCTGATTGCATCCGCCTTGTATTCGTAAAGACTGACCGTTCCGGACAACGTCGCAATTCCGTTCGGGTCCACGCTGACCTGAACGTTCTTGAACTGCGATTTATTCAACTTTGCATGCAAAGCCGCGGTCGCATCCTGCGGGCTCGCGGCCGCCTGCGATTGCCGGGGAATGGCAAAAATCGCCCCAACCAGCGCCGCAGCCAAAATCGGGAATTTGCGGTAACTGATTATTCGTGTCATATCTGTACCCTCCGCATTGCTTGAAAGATCGTTACGGCCAGCGCCATAGGCAGCTTGCTTCGATTGCCGGCTTACCTGCCGTACGCGCACCCATAGATGCATGAAACCTAAGAGAGGTTGCGAGGATTTGCGAACGGGAAGGGTAGATTTCCGGGCGTATCGTGGGATCGTGATTCCCGTCACCGGTAGCGGCGGGTGGCCTTGATAACGATGGAAAAGACGCCGGACTCGTCGCGGGCCACCACCAGCGAGACATACCGGTTGATGGCCACCTCCGCCTGGAGTAGCTGCTGGCCGGTGGTGTTCACGTCAGTAGCGTAGGTGAGGGTGACGGTGCGGCCCAGTTGCTCCTGGACGGTTATGCGGGAGGTGGAGTTGCCGAATGCGCCAAGGTAGTTCGGGTCGATTTTCACCGAGCCGGCGCCGAAGAGCTTTTGCACCCGGCTGCTGACCGTGGCGTTGAGAGCGCCGCCGAGGAGCGCGTCGGTGGAGGGGTTGGTGATGGCCTGTTGCTGCTGCTGGGTAGAGAGGCGCTGCTGGCTGGCGGTGTGGCCGAGCGCCAGCAGCGAGACGACGTCGGCCTCGGGCAGCGGGGGGTCGCTGCGGTAGGTGACAGCCAGCCTTTGCGGCGATCCATGCAACCCGAGGGAGATGTCGTAGTCCTCAACGTGCGCCGTGGCGCTGAGATCGATGATGGGCTCGATGCGGACCGGGTTGGTAAAGGTAATGTCGCCGCGCTCGAGATCGTAACGAGTGCCGGCGATGAGAGCGCTGCCCTCGGTGATGGAGACGCTGCCCAGGAGCGAAGGCGAAGCCAGAGTGCCGCGCAGGTGCAGGTCAACGTTGCCGGCGAGCTTGGCAAATGCGTTTTGAAAGTTCAGCTGCGGCGAGGAGACGATGTGCACGTCGAGGCGCACGTGGTTTGACGGAGCATTGGGCGGCGCCACCGTTTGCACAGAGGAACCGGCTTCCGCGGCCAGGGATGTCAAGTCCAGGTCGGGGCTGGTGGAAAAACGAGTGATGAGCACGTTACCGCTGAGCAGGAGATTGTTTTGCGGGCCCTGCAATTGCAGTTTGGCGTCGGCCAGCGAGCTCACTCCGACGGGGTAACGGATGTGAACCTCTTTTCCCGTGACCGTGAGGTCGGCGAAGATGCCGTGCTGATACGCGAGGTAACCGCCGACACTGAGTTGCCCGCCGCCGGTCATGGCGGTGAGAGACTTTACCTCGAGGCGGTTCTGATTAAACGCGAGCGTGCCGTGAAGCTGGCTGAGTCCGTTGGGCAGGTCTTCGAGGGAAAGCGAGCCATTCTGGAAATCGATGCGGCCCTGGAGGTTGGGATGTTTGAGGGGCCCATGCGCTTCAACCTGGAAGGTGGTGACACCGCTCGCGGTCAGGTCGGAATCGAGCGATTCAGCCAGCTTGAGATTGATGGAGCCGTTGGCGGCTAGATCCAGTTGCTGAGCGCCTTCGAGCGAGAGGCTCCCCTGCGCGCGCAGATCGGTATCTTCGCCGGTAACATGCAGGGGATCGAGATGAATGTCGCCATCGGAGAGCGTGGCATGCGCGTCGCCCTCGCTTTGGAGATGAACGCCGGCGACAGTAACCGCCAACTGCTGAAGGCGGGCTTCGCCCTGAAGCTGCCTGAGATTGGCGAGCGGGCCTGAGACGGTGATTGTGCCGGCGAGAGCGGAGCCGGCGCTGAAGGCTTGAACGTGCGCCATATTGAGAAGTCCGCCAATGTTGAAGCGGGAGAAGTCGAGATGGGCCTGCGTTGCATAGGGGCTGCTCAACGTGGTGTGACCTTGCAGGTGGAGATCGGCTCCCTGCAACTGCGTGGTTACATCGTAGTTGAGGGTACGGCCGGTGGTTTGCGCAGAGACCTTGAATGCGCCGAATCGCTGCCCGCCCAACACAAGCGAATCGACGGTCGCCTGGGCCTTGAGGCGCGGATCGTCGAGCGAGCCGGACCCGGTGACCGAAACGAGCAGCTTGCCGGCCGCGTCGATATTCCTGCGGCCAATCCAGCCGATGCGGGCAATATCGATCCCTGCACCCTGGGCAACGAGGTTAAATGTCCCGTCGTTGAAGTCGTAACTTCCCGACGCGGAGACGTCGCCGCCCGCAGCTCTAAGCCGGGCAGACGAAAGCGCCAATTTGCGATTGGCCAAAGCGCCCTCGATCCCGAGTCGCGTAATGGGTTCTCCATAGATAGTGGCGCGATCCATCTCAACCGAGCCGGAGGCCGACGGATCGCGGAGCGCGCCATCTGGCCTCGAACCGCGCATTGAAAGCGCCGGTGACGGGCAGGCTGTGGCCGCTCATGGCAAGAAATGGCTGCACGTCCGTGACGTCGATGCTCGTTGCGTCGACGCTCGCGTGCAGAACGGAGTTACCGTTGTACTCCGGTTGAGGCCCGCCGGCGCCGCGATGGTGGTTTGCCGGAAAGGGCGCGGGTCCGGGCGCGGCGTCGAGCGTACCAGTAAGCGCAATTCTGGAGTTGCCGCGTATAAGCTGCGCGCGCTCGATGGCGATTCGGGCCGGCGAATAGCTGCCTTGGACTGCAACTGAATCCACGTGCGCGAATCGCGGCTGGCCAGATGCGCCATCCGCCGGCAACTCGATGGCCAATTCCGTGGCCTTCAACGTACCCGCGAGATCCGGTCTCACCAATGAGCCGGTCCACGCTCCGTGAAAATCGACTTGCCCGGCGAGGGAGACAGGCAGAGCCGCGGATCCGGTCTTGCCATTGCGCTTCAACCCCAGGCGCCGCAGCAGAGTGTCGAACTCAGACAAATTGTGGGAATGAAAATCGACGGTGAGCGCCGTCGCGCTGGTGACCGGGTGAGCACCGAGTGTGCCCTGCGCTTCGAGATCGCTTGCGGGCAGGTGCAGCACCAGCTTGCGCAAGTTAACTCCGCCGTTGCGCTGCGTATACGTAGCGTCGATGACGCCGTTTGCGGGTGCTTCGCCGGGAGGTGTGTTCGGCGACGGGCTCAAGGCAAGAGTTGTGGTGACCGAGACGCTGCGCCGATCGCCATTGGACCAAGTGGCCACTGCCGGACCATTCACGCGGGCGTCGAAGCCCAAGCGACGGTACTCCGGCGCGCATACGATGTCGAGAATCGCGTCCAGTGCAACATCCTTGAATTCGGCGGTAACTTTGCCGTTGACCGGGATAGAAACGGGCGCGGCGCGGACGAGCACATTCCGGCCGGACCGCGTCTCCTCGGGGCCGGGAGCTGTGATTTGCGCGGGCCTAATCCTGGCGTGGGGTAGCCAGGGCCGCAACGCGACAGAGCCTTCGATTTGGCCGCCCTGGCGCAGACGCGCGACGATTTGCGTGATCAGCAACTGGCTGGGATCGGCATCGACGTGCGCGTCCAGATTGACGCCCGTGGCCAGAATGTCCGCGCCGATGTAAGAACCGCCCTCAACATGCACGCTGCCATCGAGATGAAATGCACCGGCAAGGCCGCTGGCGGCGAGATCGAGATGAGCGATCCCTTCGGGCGCGTCCGGATAGCCCGTGATCGGATCGAGGAGCCGCATATCCAGATCGCCCGCCGCTTTGGCCTGCCAGCGAGGATGAGTGAAGTCATTCAGAACTCCACTCACGTCGAGCGTGCGGTCCGGGACTCCGCGACTACGGGCCGTGAGCCGCAAGCTGCGCACCGAAAGGCGATTGCGCTGGAGATCGAGCGCGATTTGCAGGGTTCCATGCACAGGCAGGTTCGTGGTTCGCGGCACACCGCGGGCCAGCGACAGGTCAGTGACCGCGGCTACGATTCGATAACTCTCCGGCGCGCCCCATGACGCATGCACATAGCTCATCGCCAGCGATGCGTCATCGGCTTTGAAGTCCAGCGGCAGATACCGGTTCTGATAGTCGAAAGCGGCAGCGCGGCTGTCGTAATCGAGCGTTCCCTGCTCGACGGCAACATGGCCTGCCTTGAGATCGAAGAGCGTGTCGATGGCGGACTTGCCGCGTTTCGCGGGCCGGCGCGGGCGCGGCTGATTGGTCGATCCATCGCGGTAGACGATAAGGTGCAGTTGGGGCCGGACGATCTCCAGGCCGCGCAGCAGAATATGGGGACTGAAAAAGCCCAGCACGCTCAACTGCACGCGCAAGCGGTCGATTTGTGCGTAAGGCGCCTCGCCGGGATCCTCGGTGCCATGAATTACGACGCCGTCCGCCTCTGCTTCGAGATGGAGCAGGCGCCAATGAAAAGACGCGATCTGAGTGCGGCCGCCCGTCAAGGTTTCCACCTGAGCGATGAGGCGCTTGCGGACCATATTCTCGAACGAGGCAGAACTGGCGACGAAGTAAATGCACACCGCAGTTACGGCGAGCAGCAAAGCCACGGCAGCCATCGTGAGCGGAAGATGGCGGAGGAAGAATCGGCGCAGACGAGAGCGTGGACCGCGCGAAGGAGATTCGGGCGGAGTGGACGGTTCCGGAGAGCCAGATGTAGGGCCGCGATCGGTCATGGATCTGCACCCCCGGAAGCGGTCCTTGTTTCCGATGGCTCGAGCGCGGGATCGAGCACCTCCACATCGCCCTGGTCACGTAGATTGTCGAGCCAAGTGCCGAACAGGGCGTTCACCTGCTGCTCGAGCAGAATCTCCTGAATGCGCGAAGCCACCTCGTCCAGCGGCGGAACAGCTTCGCCCGGCGCGTACTGCGGAAGCAGGGTGTCGTGGTAGTAGGTCTCGATCTGCTGTTGGGTGATCTGGATGCCCTGGCGGAATCGCTGTTCGATGAAGCTCAATATCTCAAGCCGATAGCGGATATACGATTCGACGCGCTCCTGCGTCAGCCCGTGCGCGGAAAGGAACGCTTTCCAGCCGGCGTCGGAGGCGCAATTCTCATGGACGCAGGCGGGCAGTTGCCTGCGGATCTGCTCGATCCGGTCATTTACCTCCTGTTGCGAGGGCTCGATGGCCTGCATGTCTTCCTGCCGAATTTGCTGCTCGATGAGCGTGCGGCTGATCAATTGGTCCAGAGCCCGTTGCGGCGTGAGAGCGCCGCCGCCGGCGCTGTTTGGATCCAGAATCGACAGCCGAATTTCTTCGTCGAGATCGCTGGCGAGGATTGCCTGCTTGTTGACCACCGCTACCACGCGGTCAAGCACGACGGGAGACGCGGACGGAGGTGTTTGTGCGGAAGGCGATTGTGTTTGTGCCACGGACTGGTCTGTTTGGGACTGGCACGGGACCGCTGCTGCGGCCAGACACGCTGACAGAACCCACCACCAGGCGGGGCCGCACGCAATCGTAGTCCGGATTGGAATGCGTTGGCTCATCAGAAGGCCTGCCCCAGGCTGAAGAAGAAGTTGATGTGCGGCGCCTGGCCCACATAGGGCGCCGATTCGTAGCCCGGAACCCCCGAGGGATTGACGGCCGGCGTGGGGATCCCATAGTTGATGTTTACGGGGTAAATGGGCGGATTCAGGTTATAGCTTACGTCGAAGCGGATGGGCCCAACCGGCGTATGGTAGCGCAGACCCACACCGAGAGCATGAGAAAAGTCGTTGAAGCTGCACAGTCCTTGCTTGCCAGTTGAGGTCGATGGGCCATTCGGCAGGTAGGTGGAGGGTTGGCCAACCGTAGCCAGAGTTCTGCAGGCATCGCTGTCCGGCTGGCGGACGCGAAGGGCGCTGGCCCAGGCATCTCCGGCCTTGGTAAAGACATTCCCCATATCGTGAAAGATCACAAAGCTGACCGTGTTGCCCAACCAGGGCAGCGTGGGCGCGGGCAGGCGCAGTTCTGTGTTGTTGAGGAGTGCTCCCGCGCCGCCGATCTGGTAACCGGTTTCGGGATCGCGTGGGCCAGCGGCGTTCTGAGAGAATCCGCGCAGCGAGACCGCGCCGCCGGCATAGAGGCGCTCGGGAAGAGGAATCAGAGGGCTTGATCCATTGGCGAAGGCGCGAATCTGGGCGTAACGCGTGTTGCGCGCCAACACGAATCGGCCCTTGTCAAAAGCGTAGTAGCTCGAGTTCGAGGTGTCGATGCGGTTGAACTCCGCTTGTGCACCAAAGAGCCGGTCGGAGAGAAACTCCTGGAAGCTTGTGTAAGTGCCGCGGCGGGCATCCATGGGCACGTCGCGTGTGTCGCGAATCCATGTGAATGCCGGCCCCCCAACACGCGCCGCTGTCGACAATTCGGAGATCTCCTGAGGATAAACCTGCAAGCTGCTGGCAGCCACCTTGACTCTTCGAAAATCGAGTTCGTAGATGAAAGTATTGGCCCTGGAAAGAACTGCTTCGGGATGGTTGAAGCTCTGAGTGAATCGAAACGCGCCCTCGAGACGGGACGCCACATAGGTGGAAACATCTTCGCTGTTGGCGTAGCCTCCGGAAAAAGTGAAGCCGAAGTTCGGGTCGCCTTCAAAATGCGGAATCTGGTATTGAAACCCGATGCTCTGCTCTAGCAAACCATACGTGCCCGTGAGCGAAACCGATTGCTCGCGGCCGAAGAGATCGTTGCGTGTGATGTCAGCAAGCACACGGGGACTAACGCCGGTCTTCCCATTGGGACTGCAAGGAACGCCTCCGGCAGTGGCGCCGGCGCAATTGTTTTGAGGCTGGCCGGTTTGGGCCTCAAAGCCGAAGCCGTACGTAAGCGCCCAGCGCCGCGCCTCGACCGCCTGCAGCAGAACCGTTTTTTGGGGCGCGTCGCCGTTGGGATTCTCGACCGCGGCATTCACTTCGTTGAAGAGAGAGAAGGCGTAGAAGTTGCGCTGGGTGTCAGAGAGCGCGGTTTGATTGAGCGGATCGCCGGCATGAATCGTGATTGCCCGGGCCACAGTTTGAGGACGCGTGAATTCGAGGCCCGTCAACGACACGTTGCGGACAAAGAACTGCTGGCCCTCATCGATATGGAAGGCCACATCGACCTTGTTCGAATCGGAAGGCTCAGGTTGTTGCGTCACTGTGACCGTTGCCTGATTAAAGCCGCGGCTGTAATACGCGGTCACCAACGCGTCGTGGTCTCCGGCCAGGTTACGGGGCGAAAGCATTTGGCCCGGCGTGGTATTCATCAGCGCCGTGAGCGTGGCCGTGGGTATATGGTCGTTGCCCGCAATTTGCAGCGTACCGACACGGAGCTGCGAGCCTTCGGCGATGTGGTAGGTCACGTCGAGCGGGGCGGTTCGCTCGATGGCAATCTGCCGCTCTGTTTCTCCAGCGCCGGGTGGGTTTTCGGCGGCAACCGTCTCCGGAGTGCTGATTTCAGGCGTCACCTTCACCTGGGCGAAGCCGTTGTTTTGATAGGCGGCCTCGAGTGCGCTTACGTCGGTCGACACCAAACCCTGACTGTAAACGCCCTGGCGGTCGAGAATGTCGGCAGCATGAACGCTCAGCAGGTTCATGAGCGTTGCAGTGTCGAAGAAGTGATTTCCGGTGATGGCGACTTTATCGACGCGGCGGCGCGGGCCGAGCCGCACGGTATAGAGGATGTTGACCTGGTCGCTATCCGGCGATTGCAGCTCGTGGATCGACTGTGGCGTCGAAGTATCCCTGACGCTGAAAGTAGTCGCGCAAGCGGCGGTTGCCTTCGTTGAGCAGGTCCTCGTCGACGCTGCCTTCTTCAAAGATAGGCACGAGCCGCTTGATGCGATCCGAGTCGATTCTGGCGCCTTCAACCTCAACATTGACGCGCGGGCCGCGACTAGCGGAAAAGCGATAGTTCATCGACTTGGCGGCGGCGGCGTATTGCGCGGATTCGAGTTTAACGTCGGCCTCAAGCCGGTCCTGCTTCTGATACTCGCGAAGCACGCCGTCCAGCGCGCGATTGACGGTATCGCGATCGACGTGAGCGCCGGCACGCAGACCGGCATGGCGGCGGAATGTCTGCAGGCTCATCCCGGAGTCGCCAGTGACCGTGATCTTCCCCACGCGCGCTCTTACTCCCGAGACGACGCGAAAAGCGATATCGGCAAGCTGCTGCGCAGGATGAGGCGTCACAGTCTGGGTGATCGCCGATTCGTAATAGCCATTCTCTTCGAGCGTGGCGCGCATCTGCTGGACAGCCCGCAGCATCTTGGCCTGAGTGAGCCGTGTGCCGGCCTCGAGCTGGGAGGCACTCCGGAGTTGCGTGTTCATGGTCGCACCGGTTGCTCCGTCCACGCTCACGACGCCGATGAATGTGCGCGGGGTCCCGAGGAAAATCAACGCCACGCCGTCTGCTTCACGCAATCCCTCGACTTCCACGGTGTCATAGAGGCCGGTAGCGTAGAGCTGGCGCAGGCTGCTTCTAAGGTTGTCGACGGTGAGGGGCTCTCCTTCCGCCTGGGCGAGATGGCCGGGAAGCGGCGCGAGGCGATCAGCGGGAACGCCCTCGAAGGTTATGCGCCGCACCGGCAACCCCTCCCACGCCTGAACGGGGGCGCTCGCCCGATTCGCACCTGGGGATTGCTGCTGACTGGCCGCAGTGGAGGCACCCGCGCCGGCCGTGGGAGCCGCGGGCGGCCCCTGGCACCAGCCAGCAAAAGGAACACCTGCTGCACAGAAAAGAACCCACGCGAAGAGCGCCCGGAGATGCGCCCTGCATCCCGTTAGACAGATCCGGTCTGTTGAGAACGAGAAGGACAGATTCGTGAGGACCCGGCGACAAACGCCCAAGGGGAGCACGGCGTCGACCGAGATCGGTCGCCGCCCGGATTCGCTGCCCCAGTTAGCGCCGCAACTTGCTGCCGGCTTTTTCCGCAAGACCATATCCTAAGAAGTCCGGTGGAACCGCATCCCAGTACAAAGCGGGAGCGGCTCAACACGCGCTCTCGAAAGGCGACGGCTTCCGTGTCATTTATTCAAGCTCAGCCAACCCTAGAGCCTGCTATTAACTTTCGCACCCGCAACCCGAAGGGCTGGGGCCAATTTTGCTCATTTCTTTGTCGCTCGTCGCTCGCAGACACCCGGTATGCTTCACTCCTCGCTCCTCGAACTGAGCAAAATTGGCTCCCAGCGCCACCCGCGGGAAAGTTAATAACACGCTCTAGCCGCTTCCTTTTATACTAACGAGGAAGGAAGCTACGGCAAAACCAGAGGGGCTCGCTCCGTATAGTTCCCGTCAGGGCAGGTGCTGGCTCCGCGCCAAAGACGAATACCTCTAAAATAGAGGCCCAGACTCGCGACTCCGGTTGTCGTGGGTGCGCAGGTAATCACAACGAACTTCGCACCCCGGCCGGGAAGATTTGGCGCGGGGATGGCGGAGTAAAAGGGCGCGGATTCGGGAGGGTCAGTCTCCTTTTTTTGTGCTCGCTAATCAGGGCCGTTTTTTTTGAGGACAATCCCGAAGGGAGCGCATGCCCAATTCTCCATTCCCCGCGCAAGCGCCCAACCGCACTCGATCGACTCGCGGCACGGGTTCGCCGCCCGCAGCGCCAGCGGGTCAAGCCACGAACTCCGCGTCCAGTGGTTCGCTTCATCCCCCAGAGACCGAAACCCTGGCTCGCGCTCAAGCCGGCGATCATCAGGCCTTTGCCCAGCTTTATTCCCTGCACAAGCGGCGCATCTATTCGCTTTGTCTGCGCATGGTGGGCAATGTTGCAGAGGCCGAGGATCTGACGCAGGAAGCATTTCTGCAACTGCATCGCAAGATCGCCACCTTTCGGGGCGACTCGGCTTTCACTACCTGGCTGCATCGGCTGGCGATTAATGTGGTGCTGATGCAACTGCGGAAGAAGGGTCTTTCGCTGATCTCGCTCGACGAAGCCATGGATCCGACGCCGGACGAGGGCCCTAGCCGGAGCTTTGGCGCACCCGACCTCATGCTGACCGGGGCGATTGACCGGCTGGCGCTGGAACGCGCGGTGGCCGACCTTCCGGCAGGCTACCGGCTTATCTTTATCCTTCACGATGTGGAGGGTTTTGAGCATAATGAGATTGCTTCGATGCTGGACTGCTCAATCGGCAACAGCAAGTCGCAATTGCACAAGGCGCGGCTGAAGCTACGCGATGCTTTGCACGCCCAAACCCGCCAAAAGGAGCGGTCATGACCGGCGATCCCAGCAAGTTGAGCTGCGCCGAATTCCAGGCCCATCTGCCCGAACTGGTCGCCTCCGGGGATGACGTCGCGGCGCACCCACACGTCGAAAGCTGCGAGCTTTGCCGCGCACTGCTGGCCGACCTGGAGACCATAGCCGAAGCGGCCCGCCAGTTATTTCCCAGCGTGGAACCCCCGGACGAGCTTTGGGAGCACATCGAATCGGCGATCAAGCGGGATCAACAAGACGACATCGAACCCGGCTTGAAGGCGCAAGGCCAATAAAGCGGGCGATTCCGGCCTCATGTTGCGGGATGGAGGCGGCGCAACTGCTTTAAAATCAGAAACGTTTCCGACGGAACCCCTTTTGAAGCGCGTGTCTCACGGCCTCATATTTCTGATGGTTTCGGCCGATAGACCCCACGGACGGCGGTGTCCCGTTCGGGCCTCGGGGGTAACACTTAGAGAATCCAGCAACGGAGGTGTCTATGGGTGGGTGCTGACATGCATTTCCAGTGGGCGTAGGCAGGAGGGACGGAGTGGGAGCGAGTGGGTAGGGCGATCGATCAAACCATTCGGGAACCCAAATGGGAAGTGGCAGGAACCTGGGGAGCGGCGTAGCAGAAGGCGCCGGTGACCAAAGGAGATGGCCGAAAGGGAGCAACCTGCAACTTTTACCCATCTCAACAATCTAATTAAGGAAAGTTGATACGAGGACGCTCAATGCCGAACCAGTCAATCTCACCCCCGAACGATGGCTCTCAGCGGAACGCGCCGGGAGCGCGGAGGATTCCTGTGCTGCCGGTACGCGACACGGTTCTGTTTCCTCATGCAGTGTTGCCGCTTACGGTGGGCCGGGAGAGCTCCATCCAATTGATCGAGTCGCTGGGAGAAGAACGCCAGATTGTGGTGGCGGCGCAACTGGACCCGCGCCTGGACGCGCCCAAGCCGGCTGACCTGCACACTGATAGGAACGCTGGCAACAGTGCACAAGGTTGTGCGCATGCCTAACCAGAGCCGATTTGTGTTCACAGAAGGTGTGAGCAGGGTGCGGCTGGTGAACTTCGCCCAGTCGGATCCGTTCATGATCGCCGAGATCGAAACTTTGGAAGATGTGTCACCGGCAACTTCCCCGACCTTTGAAGCCCTGGTGCGCAACGTGATCGGGCAGTTCCAGCAGATTGTCTCTGAGTCGCCTACGCTCTCAGACGAATTGCGGACGATAGCGGCGAATATCGAGGAGCCGGACCGGCTGGTGGACTTTGTGGCGTCTTCACTGCCCTTCCTGACCACGGACGAGAAGCAGCAGTTGCTGGAAACGCCGAGCGTCGTGGACAGGCTGGAGCAATTGAACAAGCTGCTGGCCAAGGAGATCGAGGTGCAGCAGTTGCGCGCCAAGATCCAGACCGAGGTGCAGGACCAGGTGCAGCAGTCGCAGCGCGACTACTACCTGCGCGAACAACTGAAAGCCATCCAGAAGGAGCTGGGCGAGCAGGACGAGGGCCAGCGCGACATCGATGAGCTGCGCCAGAAGATCGAAGGCGCGGGAATGCCTGAAGACGTGAAAAAGGAAGCGCTGAAGGAGCTGGCGCGCCTGCAGCGCATGTCGCCGATGGCCGCCGATTACGGGCTGACGCGGAACTACATCGAGTGGCTGGCGGTTTTGCCGTGGGCCAAGAGCTCAGGCTCGAAGATCGATATCAACGTGGCCAAGCAGATTCTGGACGAAGACCACTACGAACTAAGGAAGGTGAAGGACAGAATCCTCGACTACCTGAGCGTGCGCGAATTGAAGCCGGACATGAAGGGGCCGATTTTGTGCTTTGTGGGGCCGCCTGGGGTGGGCAAAACCTAGCCTGGGCCGCTCGATTGCGCGCGCGCTGGGCCGCAAGTTCCAGCGCATCTCGCTGGGCGGCATGCACGACGAGGCGGAGATTCGAGGGCATCGGAGGACGTACATCGGGGCGCTGCCCGGACAGATCATCCAAAGCATTCGCCGGGCGGAAACCAACGACCCGGTGATTATGCTCGATGAAGTGGACAAGCTGGGACGGGACTTCCGCGGCGATCCGGCGTCGGCGCTGCTTGGAAACGCTGGACCCGGAACAAAACAATACGTTCCGCGACAACTACCTCGACGTGCCGTTTGATCTGTCGAAGGTCCTGTTCATCTGCACGGCGAACATGCTGGATACCGTGCCTCCGCCGCTGATCGACCGCATGGAGATCATTCCCCTCCAGGGTTACAGCGAAGAGGAAAAGGTGCACATCGCCAATCGTTATCTGATCCCGCGCCAGATCAAGGAAAACGGGATTACGGCGGAGCAGATCGAGTTTCCCGAGGACGCGGTGCGCTTTACGATTCGCCACTACACGCGCGAGGCGGGCGTGCGCAAGCTGGAGCAGACGATCGGGACAGTTTGCAGGAAGCAGGCGCGGCGCGTGGTGGAAGGGCACACGGAAAAGCTCGTGGTGACGCGCGAGACGCTGAAGGAGTTCCTCGGCGGCATCCAGGTGCGCGTGGAAACCGAGGTGGCGGAACGGGTGAAGCGGCCCGGCGTGGCCGTGGGCCTGGCGTGGACGCCGGCCGGCGGCGACATCCTCTTTATCGAGGCCAACAAGATGAAGGGCAAAGGCGGCTTTACGATGACCGGCCAGATTGGCGAGGTGATGCAGGAATCGATGCAGGCCGCGCTGACCTGGGTGCGCTCGAACGCCGCGCGGCTCGGGCTGGCCGAGGACTTTACCAAGGGGATGGACCTGCACATTCACGTGCCCGCAGGAGCCATTCCCAAGGATGGGCCGTCGGCCGGAGTGACCATGGCTACGGTGCTGGCATCGCTGCTGACGGATACGCCGGTGCGCCCGCTGACGGCGATGACCGGCGAGATCACGCTCAGCGGCAACGTGCTGCCGGTGGGCGGCATCAAGGAGAAGTTCCTGGCGGCGCGCAGGGCCGGAGTGGAACAGATCATCCTGCCGGCCGAAAACCGCCAGAACGTGGAAGAGGACCTGACTCCGGAGATGATGGAAGGCGTGACCGTAC